>NZ_CP022522.1:1665000-2865000 GCF_002850255.1 Pseudoalteromonas sp. NC201 | reverse complement strand
ACCCATATTTGCGCAAATTTTCAATTTTTTACGTTTTTCAGCGCCAATTTATCGAACTTTAGCCTGGTTTTGATGCCTTTTTCGACGCTTAAAGTGCTTCAGGGTCGATAATGCGACGTATCGTGATCCACATACTACCAACTTGTTCATGCCAAATTCGAGTGACTATATCTAGCGCCTTATCATTTGCGATAAACTGCCGACTTAATGGGAGTGACTTAAAATTATAAAACTCTGTCGGGGCAGGGAATACTTCAACGCCTTGTGCTTCAAATAGGTTTTTTGCGCGTTTCATGTGCGAAGCTGACGTGACAAGTGCAACATCATAATCTACCAAAACGGGCGCGAGCATTTTCGCTTCGTCTGCGGTGTCTTTGGCATTGTGGTTTTGCTTGATACGGGTAGCGGAAATACCTAAGCTCTGTGCAGTTTTAGCCATGAGTCCTGCGCTTGTTGCGTTGCCATAGCCATAACCAGAAACATACAGCTGGGCTTTTGGGTAAATATTAGCAAGTCTAATGCCTTCAACTAGTCGAGCTAAACCGCAACTACCTAATTGAGCATTACTGGGGAGGGAATCATCGGGGTATAAATTACAACCAAGCACAACAATTCTGTCTATGTTTTTGTGCCTGCTTGGATTGAATGCGGTGAGCGTGCCCTTATCCCACTCGATAATGTGTTGCGCGACATAAGGAGTGGATATGCTCCAAGTAGTTAGTAGGACCAACCAGACTGCGATATACGACCCTTTGCGTGTTTTGGCGATAAAAAACATGAGCCCCATAAGTGCAACCAAAGATAACGGTAACGGCATCAGAAGTTGACCGATAACCTTTTTGACTTCAAACATTTAAACATGCCTTAGATTTAGATAAGCCTGACGCAATGCTAGCATGAGATGGGAGCTGTAGAAATGTATAACAATTAGGGCTCAAAAAGAGCCCAGTCAACTATCTTGCCGTGGTTTTACGGCAAGTATTGAGGAAATGGCGATAAACAGGGTTATCTTTCATGCTTTTCTTCATTGCTAAATACATTGGACGATTTAGCCCAAGAGCGCCTAGAGGAATCGATTTAATCAGCCCTTGGCTTTCATACGGTGTGACCAACCAGTCTGGTAATGCCGCAACCCCCATACCTGCACTCACAAGTTGGAAGATTAATAAACCTTGATCGACGGTTTTTAGCGTACCATCAAAGCGTGCATTTTGAATAAAGTGCTTAAATATGTCCTGACGCTCGCGAGGAATAGGGTAAGAAATGATGGTTTCATCTTTTAGGTCGAGTGCTGTGACATAGGCCTTCTTGGCCAATTCGTGATCTGGTGCAACGATTAACTTTAATTTAAAGTCAAAAAGATGCGCGTATTCGAGCTGTTCTGGTTCTCGAATGTCCGAAGTAAGCACTAAGTCCAGCTCATCTTCAATAAGGTCAGGAATCGCATCATAGCTAAAGCCTCGTTCGTAATCGACTTTAATGTCAGGCCAAAAGGTATTGAATTCTTTAATCGTTGGCAGCAACCAGTGAAAACAAGCATGACATTCCACGCTTAATCTGAGTTGTGAGATGGGCTGGTTAAGGCTTTCCTTCAAACGACACTTTGTTGCTTCAACTTTAGGCAATACATCATTGGCGAGCTCTAATAGCAACATGCCTTGAGGGGTAAAGCGTACCGGTTGGGTCTTGCGCTCGAATAGTTGGCAGTCGAGTTTGTTCTCTAGATCTTTGATCTGATGAGATAAAGCGGATTGAGTCAGGAATAGCTCTCGTGCTGTATTCACAAGAGAACCAGTTTCTTTCAAGGTGGAGATAGTCTTTAGGTGCTTTATATCAATCATTATCAACAATTCTCATATTTGAAGTGAGCAAATCTCAGCATTACTCAATATTACGATTCTATTTAGTTATTATCAATGTCTAGACGTCTAAATACCTACGGTGAATTGTTCAAAAATTCACAAATCCACTATAACACTAAAAATGACAGCGTTGTCACTACTTCTGTAAAAATTTTGCAAAAAATTACAAATTAATTTTATTCATATGAAATCTGAAAAAGCATCAATTGTTGTTTTTGATTATGATAATTAAATTTAGACATCCATACATCTAGACGGAATTAAAATCATGGCATTAACACATAATTTGGGTTTTCCACGCGTAGGCAAAAAACGTGAACTTAAATTTGCAGTAGAGCGCTATTGGTCAGGGGACTTAACGCAAGACGACTTAATCGCGGAAGGAAAGCGCATTCGTGCAGAAAATTGGGCATTGCAAGCCGATGCTGGTGTTGACCTTCTCCCTGTCGGCGATTTTGCTTGGTATGATCACGTGTTGAATATTTCATTACTTGTCGGCGCTATTCCTAGTCGTCACAAAAATGATGAGTCTGTAAATCTCGATACTTTGTTTCGGATTGGCAGAGGGCGAGCACCAAGCGGCTGTGCGTGTGCTGCAAGTGAAATGACAAAATGGTTCAACACCAATTATCATTACATCGTCCCTGAGCTAACTCAAACACAGGAGTTTGCTCTGACTTGGACTGAGTTATTCATTCAAGTAGAGGAAGCACAATTACTTGGCTACCGAGCAAAACCCGTCTTGGTCGGCCCGGTAACCTATCTCTACTTAGCTAAATGTGTTGGCCAAGAGTTTGATAAATTAGTTTTATTAGATAAGTTATTGGCTGTATATCAGCAGGTACTTGCCAAGCTTGCAGCTCAAGGTGTTGAGTGGGTACAAATTGATGAACCTATTTTAGCACTGGAAATCGACGATGCTTATCGTAACGCGCTGCGCCGGAGTTTTGATGCGTTGAGTGGCCAAGGAGTAAAAGTGTTGTTGGCCAGTTATTTTGACTCCGTACAAGCGCATGTTGAAGATATTCAATCTTACCCCGTAGAAGGCGTGCATTTTGACTGCGTAACGGCAAACTACGACTTGGCTGCGTTAGAGGAAGTAGTTGGGCAAGATAGCGTACTGTCTCTCGGGATTGTGAATGGTCGTAACATTTGGCGCTCGGATCTCGAAGGTGTATATCAGCAACTTGCTCTGGTTCATGAACGTCGCGGTGATAATCTCTGGCTCGCTCCTTCGTGCTCATTATTACATACGCCAGTCGACTTAGAGCAAGAGCAAAAGCTTGATAGTGAGTTAAAGTCTTGGCTCGCATTTGCCAAACAAAAAGGGCAAGAGCTGGCATTATTGAAAAATGCATTGGAGCAGCGTGATATTACCCAGTTGGTCGAATATTCTAAGCCTGTAAAAGCGCGTTTGACTTCTACTCGAGTGAATAATAATGAGGTGCAGCAGCGTGTTTCAGCGCTTACAGCAAAAGACGGTCAACGCACGAGTGAATTCGCAACCAGAATTAAAAAACAAGCACAATCGCTAAATTTACCCTTATTGCCAACCACAACGATAGGCTCTTTCCCACAAACCCAAGCTATTCGTAAGGCGCGACGTGATTATAAAGCGGGTACGTTGAGTACTGATGCTTATCAAAGCCAGATGGAAGCTGAGATCCGTTATGCCGTTGAAGAACAAGAAGCGCTTAACTTAGATGTGCTTGTACATGGCGAAGCAGAGCGCAATGATATGGTTGAGTATTTTGGTGAATTACTCGAAGGTTTTGCCTTTACGCAGTTTGGTTGGGTGCAAAGTTATGGGTCGCGCTGTGTTAAACCCCCTGTGATCTGGGGAGATGTCTCGCGTGCAGCACCAATGACAGTGAAGTGGACGAGTTATGCACAGAGCTTAACCAAAAAACCGATGAAGGGCATGCTAACAGGGCCGGTGACTATTTTATTTTGGTCGTTTGTCAGAGATGACTTAGACAAGCCGAGCATCGCGAATCAAATAGCTTTAGCACTGAGAGATGAAGTAGTGGATTTGCAAAATGCAGGGATTAAGGTGATCCAAATCGATGAGCCTGCATTTAGAGAGGGGATGCCACTCAAAGCCAGTCAGTGGAAAACTTACTTAGCGTGGGCGGCATATGCGTTTAGGGTATCTGCAAGTGGTGTGAATGACGAAACACAGATCCATACGCATATGTGTTATTCGGAGTTTAACGATATTATCGCCGCCATAGCGGATATGGATGCGGACGTGATCACAATTGAAACGTCACGTTCAAATATGACCTTACTCGACGCCTTTGAAGATTTTGACTACCCCAATGACATCGGGCCTGGCGTTTATGATATTCACACGCCAAACGTACCTGAGGTGGTATGGATAAAAGATTTAATTCACAAAGCAGCGAAGAAAATCCCAGTAGAAAGATTATGGGTGAATCCTGATTGTGGGCTTAAAACCCGAGGATGGACAGAAACCCGGGCTGCACTTGAGAATATGGTGGCAGCAACCAAGGAGCTTAGAAGCGAATTAGGTAGAAGTTAAACTAAACCGGTTCAAACACCTCATTGTTTATAAACAATGAGGTATTTGCTAGTTTCTACTCAGTAAAAATGCCATCGCTTGATCTGCGGCGAGTGGTTTAGAAACAATATAACCTTGGCCAAACTGACAACCTTTTTGCTTTAATAGCTGCCACTGGGTTTCGAGCTCGATACCTTCAGCGACAACGGTCAGGTTAAGTGATTGTGCAAGCTTCAAAATCGCATCAACTAGGGGGTTTTCTCTTTCAGTTAGTTGGTCAATAAAGCTCTTATCAATTTTAAGCACATGAATGGGGAGCTGGTGCAAATAACCTAAAGCAGAGTAACCAGTGCCAAAGTCGTCAAGATAAAGCTTCACTCCAAGGGATTCTAATCCTTGAATAATTTTGGTTGCGAGGGCTAAGTTTGCTATTAATCCAGATTCTGTGATTTCCAAACATAAAGAGCCAGGTGTAAGCTCATAATGATGATAAAGTTGCTGAATTGTATCTACGAACTCTAAGCTTGCGAAATGTCGCGATGAAACATTTACCGTAACGCGAGTTTTCGGCAGCTTTTGCGCTTTCCAACGTTTGAGTTGTTTGGCTGCTAATTCCAACAAATGTAAGTCAAGTTCAATGATCTGTCCGGTTTGCTCTGCAATTGGAATAAAAGCATCTGGAGAGACGAGACCATTTTTGGGGTGAAACCAACGGACAAGGGCTTCAAAGCTCACAATAGCGCCAGTCGTGAGAGAAAATATCGGCTGATAGTACAGCGCAAATTCATTGTTTTTTATGCCATGTTGCAGATCATTTTCAATATCGGCTTGCTGTTTTAGGCGCTTGCGCATGGCATTATTAAAATAGCAGACCTGACCCCGACCCGAAGATTTTGCTTCGTACATGGCGGCATCTGCTTGCTGCAGTAAATTAATTGCGCTATCGGACTCGTTATCAGTGAACGCAACGCCAATACTGCCAGAAGCTTGCAGAACATGACCATCTATATGAAGGGGCTTGGTTATTGCTGTGGTGATCCTATCAAGTAGCAGAGTGACTTGTTGCCTGTCTTGGACATTTTCCATAAAAATTGCAAACTCATCACCCCCGAGCCGCGCGAATGTATCGGTTTTGCGAATACAGCCATTTATCATCTCGACAATAGCAATCAAGAAATGGTCACCAACATCGTGGCCAAGTGAGTCATTAATGCTCTTAAATCTGTCTAAATCCAGATAAATTAGGCAGTGCAAATTAGAGGACTCGATTCGTGCAAGCCTCAAAATGGCATGCTTGATCCGCTCTAACAATAAATAGCGATTGGCAAGACCCGTTAAATCGTCATGTAAGGCTCTATGCTCTAACGCTTGCCGTGAAAGCTGCCGGTCTATGGCCATGCTGACTTGGCGACTTATATAAGTCAAAATAGATAAATCATGATTCACGAAAGCTTGGTCGTTATTGTAGCTTTGCAGTACAATCACGCCCTGATATTGATCATTAACCAAAAATGGTACGCCTAACCAAGAGCGCGGCGAGCGGCCCACCATTTTAAAATCACCCCGCGTAATGTGCATTCTAAATTGATTGTTATCACACAGCAGTGGTCGTTGGTTCTTCAGAATATAGTAGGATGCAGTATGCTTAATCTGATCTTTTGATACTTTTTGATGTGCATTACATTTTTCGCTTCCCTCAATCAAATAATCGATTTCTAAAATATCCTGTTGAGTATCATAAAGGCCGATAAAGAAGTTCTCGGCGCAAAGCTGAGAGGCAATGATTTTATATAAGTCATCATAAAAAGCTTCAAGGTTCTCAAAGCGGTAAGTGATGTTTGCAATTTTAAGCAGGGACTTTTCTAAATTCTGTGCTTGGTGTAACTGGGCAATCGTGGTTTGGAGGTTTTCTAAGGTACGTAACTGATGGATTTTGGCACTGAGCAGATGTGCGACCGTCGATAATATCTGTAAATGCGCGGAGGTAAAATAATCGGCCTCTGGATGCTCACAGTCAATCACACCGATTAAATGACCGTCATACTCAAGTGGTACACAAAGCTCTGACATGGCGGGTCGTAAATCAGCAATGTACATAGGGTGAGCGGCGACGTTTCCAGAAATAAAGGGCGCTCTAGTCGTTGCTACTTGACCAGTAATACCTAAACCAATCTTTATCTTGGTTTGTTCAACACGATAATCACCATTAGTATGGGAAACGCCCATACTTGCAGCGACTTCTAGGTATTCTTGGTAAGGATCAGCGAGATAGATAACACAATCGACAAACCCCAGTCGGTTGACAACCTGTGTCGTAACGTATTCAAATAATTCGTCAAGTTTGGTTAGATGCAGCAGCGACGAAGAAAACTGGTTAATGATGCTAAGCTGCTCAGTTTTTGATTCTAATTTTTGGTTCTCAGATAGCATACATATTTCTCATGAAAAGATGCTACTAAGTTAACTTAAATTGTACATATTTACCAATATTGTGAAAAATGAAAACGCGCTAAAGTAAACTCACAAAGTGAAATAATCTGCGGTTGGCCTGAAAAACTTTACTAACACCCATGTGCAGCCTATGATCGGGCAAATTCAGCAGTGGAAGAGAGCAATGACGAGCAAACAAACGCTAACGATTACACGACCAGATGATTGGCATGTGCACCTACGTGATGGTGATGTATTGGTCGATACGGTAAGAGATATTAGTCGCTATATGGGCCGCGCGATTATCATGCCAAATCTGGTCCCACCAGCAACTTGCACAGAGACTGCTTTGGCTTATCGTGACCGCATAATGGCCGCTAATCCTCAAGGTAACTTTCAGCCTCTAATGGTGTTGTACCTTACGGATAACACTACTCCTGAAGAAATAAAAAAAGCGAAAGCAACCGGTCATATCGTTGCTGCTAAGTTGTATCCAGCCGGTGCGACGACAAACTCAGCGTCGGGGGTAACGGATATTGAAAACGTGTATCCAGCACTTGAAGCGATGCAAGAAGTTGGCATGTTGCTGCTTGTGCACGGTGAAGTGACGGACTCATCTATTGATATTTTTGATAGAGAAAGAGTATTCCTTGAGACGAAGCTATCTAAAGTCGTTGATAACTTTCCAGCGCTAAAAATCGTACTCGAACATATCACAACAAAAGATGCCGTTGATTTTGTCAATCAAGCACCTGACAACGTTGCAGCAACTATCACTGCTCATCACTTGCTTTATAACCGCAATCATATGTTGGCTGGTGGTATTCGCCCTCACTATTATTGCTTACCTATCTTAAAGCGTAATACACATCAACAAGCGCTAATTGAAGCGGCGACAAGCGGAAGTAAGAAATTCTTTTTGGGCACTGATTCAGCCCCTCATGCGAAAGATAAAAAAGAAGCCGCATGTGGCTGTGCCGGTGCATACACTGCACATGCCGCAATAGAGCTATACGCCGAAGCATTTGAAGACGCGGGAGAGCTTGATAAATTAGAAGGCTTTGCGAGTCACTTTGGTCCGGACTTTTATGACTTACCACGCAATACAGATACCATTACGCTGACTAAGTCTCCTTGGCAAGTGCCTGATGCATACAAATTAGGTGAAGGATCTGTTGTTCCGATTAAAGCGGGTACAACTATTGACTGGAAAGTTGAATGAGATTTAAACAAAATGTAATTAAATCTTCTTAATCCTAACTAGAAAGCGCTATTATGGCGCTTTTTTCGTAACAAAATTAAAATTCACAGAATACAATTTGTTTTTTATTAATTTTAATATAGTATTCAATATAAATATTAAAACTAAGCTTAATTGAGAGAGTATCAATGCGTGAGATCAAGTCTTTTATTAAAAATGCAAGCTACGGTGATTTAGAAAAAGCGTTAGAGCTTATCCAAAAAGCACTGGACGAGCAAAAGGAACAACAGCAAGCTAAAGAAGAGGTATTGGCTATGCTGAAAGAAAAAGGACTTACGCTTGATGATTTAGTAGGCACTACGTCAGCTGACCGTCGTTCTAAAGTAAAAGCAAAATACCGTATTGAAAAAGACGGTGAGGTAATCGAGTGGACTGGCCGTGGTAAAACACCTAAAGTATTCCAAGGTGTTAACCTAGATGATTATCTAATCTAATAAGGCTTTATTATGAAGGTGGTTCGGTATTGAACAACCTTTGTTTAAATTGCTTAAATAAAAGGCGTACCTTAGTAGGTACGCCTTTTTTGACTTAATTATATATCCCCTGAGGCGCTTATTTACGTTTTAAGACCTTATCAGCAGGAAGCGGTACAAAATACACTGCTCCACTTTCGTAAATCTAGCGAGTCTGCAGTAATTGTTTTGCCTACTGGCGCCGGAAAGAGTTTAGTTATTGCGGAGCTTGCACGGCTTGCTAGGCACAAAATATTAGTGTTGACTCATGTTAAAGAGCTTGTAGAACAAAATGCACAAAAATATAAAAGCTATGGATTACAAGCGAGCATTTTTTCTGCTGGATTAAAAGAAAAGTCGTTACAGCATCAGGTGACTTTTGCCAGTGTGCAGTCGTTGTCTCGAAATTTGTCACAACTTAATCAATTCTATTCATTAGTTATCATTGATGAATGTCATCGAGTAAGTGGTGATGATAATAGTCAGTATCAGCAAATTTTAAACCAGCTGACTGAATTTAATCCTGAATTAAAGTTACTGGGCTTAACAGCAACACCTTATCGCTTGGGTATGGGATGGATATATCATAAGCATTATCACGGTTTTGTGAGGGGGAAAGCAGAATCACCATTTAAGCGGTGTATTTATGAGCTGCCGCTCAGATATATGATAAAAAACTCGTACCTAACGCCACCTAAAAAAATTGATCCAGCGGTTGAAAATTATGACTTTTCTAGTTTAAGTACAGATTCGTTTGGGCGTTATTCAGAATCTGATATGAATACATTATTACAGGCTCAAACCCGTGCAACAAAAAGCATTATCTCGCACTTACTAGCGCTAAGTGAGAATAGGGTCGGCGTAATGATTTTTGCCGCGACGGTTATGCATGCAAAAGAAATTCTCGGCTATTTACCTGAGCAATATAGTGCGCTAATAACGGGTGAAACCAAATCTGCCGTGAGAGATGCACTTATCGTCCAGTTCAAAAATAGAGAAATTAAGTATTTAGTGAATGTTTCTGTGCTGACTACCGGGTTTGACGCGCCCCATGTTGATGTTATCGCTATCTTGAGACCCACGGAGTCCGTGAGCCTCTATCAGCAGATTGTAGGCAGAGGACTTAGGTTAGACGAAAATAAAGAAGATTGCTTTGTCATTGATTATGCTGGCAATGACTTTGACTTATTTGCACCTGAAGTGGGAAGTAAAAAGCCTAATTCAGACAATGAGCCCGTACAGGTGCTGTGTCCTGGTTGTGGCTTTGCCAATATTTTCTGGGGCAAGGTAGACGAGCAAGGCAAGCTTATTGAGCATTTTGGTAGGCGCTGTCAGGGGTTGCTTGAAGACGATGAAGGTCACTCACAGCAATGTGATTATCGTTTTAAGTTTAAAGAATGTGAGCAGTGCGGTGCAGAAAATGATATTGCTGCAAGGCAATGTCATCAGTGCGGCGCAGTAATGGCAGACCCAGATGATAAGCTGCGCGCGGCACTGAATTTAAAACATGCAATAGTATTACGCTGTAGCGGGCTATGTAGCGAAGTACTCGGTGGCAATAAATTAAAAATTACTTACTTTGATGAGGATGGGGCAAGTTGCAGTGAAGTCTATGACTTTTCTAATCAAAAGAGCCTATTTATATTCCACCAGCAATTTGCAAAGCGGAGAAAGTCAACATCGGCACCTGCGCAATGGCAGTCAGCTGAAGAAGTGATAGATACTGACTTAATTGCACCGGATTTTGTGATTGCTAAATTACACAAGAAGTTTGGTTGGCAGGTTTCTGAAAAGCTGTTTGATTATCAAGGAAGCTACAGAAAGGCCGACAAAAGTTAGCTTTTCTGTAGCAAGTTTATTCTTCCGAGGCCATTAAGCCCCAGCCATCACCATATCCTTCATAGCCATTGGCTATGCTTTCTAGGTATTGCTCTGTCTGACTCAGCAGCTCGTGCACAGGGACCATAGTCACTGTGGTGATCACTTCCCAAACGCCAGTATCAGGACATTGTTGTAACTGGGTTTTAGGTGCTAATTCATCTTTCTCAATCGCGCTACTGAAGCGCTTAGCATCATCGGCTTGCTCGAAAAGAATATAAAAATCGATATTCTGCATTTGCGTCAGATCAACGCCAGCAGCGGCAATCTCAGCTAAAAGTTCACCGTTATCATCATTTGGGAATTGCATAATTTCACTCTGCAGGTTCAATTGCTGCTATTGTCCGTCATCTGCAAGAAAATAAAAAGGATGAATGTAAATAAATGTGCGATAAAGCCACTGCGTTACATCAAAATACACCCTATGTTCAGCTTAAGCTCAGTAAAATTGCACTTTCTCTGAAAAGTCGTTTTACAGTATCCATTTTCACAAGCACAATGGCGTTATCGATGCCCATAAGTCGCGATATTTAGGTCGTTTTATTTTAATGAAGCCGTATTTCTCTTGTTTAACACTAGCGCTTTTTTTGTGCTGCTTTTCCTCGTTTAACGCAGGTGCGGAGTCTCGCCCTGCATCAGTAAAAATCTCCAACATTGAAGTCAAAGTCGAAAACGGCGACGTAGAAGACAACATCACTGGTTTTTTAAAATCTTACAAAGGTAAGCCAAAAGTCCCTCGGGTGATGAAAGAGGTACGTGCGGACATACGTCGCGCTTTGCATGCTTTAGGTTATTATCATTTTGATATTCAACTCAGTGGAGCAGGGCAAAACGTCATAGCCGAAGTCAAACTTGAAGCACCACTGAAATGGAAAGATATTAATATTGAGCTTGTGGGCACGGGGAAGGACAATGCGGATTTAGTTTCGCTTATCAAAGATGTACCAATCCAAGTTGGCAAGCAAGTTAATCATAGTGATTATCAGGCAACGAAAAGCCGCTTTGAAAGCGAGCTACTAGAACTTGGATATTTTGATTATCAATGGCAGGAGTCCAAGTTGCTTGTTCACAAAGCGAATCGCTATGCTGGCGTGCGACTACTTCTCAACACAGGTAAACGTTATCAATTTGGCGACCTTGCTATTGAGGGAAACACCAAAGCGGCTAACTATATACGTTCGCTAAGCCCATTTTCGAAAGGGCAGCCGTTTGAAGCTAGCCTCTTGTCTGATTTTAATCTGTCTTTAAATGCCACACCTTATTTTAGTGCGATAAAGGTTTATCCGCTGTTAAAGGACCGGACGAGCGATCAGATCCCCGTTCGAGTGAGTGTTGAAGACAAACCCGCAAATAGCTTTGAAGTGGGTGCTGGCTACAGTGATGATGTGGGTGCAAAAACCCGTTTTAAGTGGACTAAACCTTGGATCACCGAGGATGGGCATTCCTTTGAATCCAATCTGAGGCTGTCGCAAAAGCAACAAGATATCACTGCCAGTTATACCATTCCAGTAGACAATCCTAACGACGATTTATGGCGTGTGTTAGGCGGTTATAAGGTGCAGGATGAAGTAACTGAAGGGATCAACAGCCGGATTTGGAACGTACAAGTACAGCGACAATGGCTAACGGATGACGAGTGGGTGAGGACGGCGTTTTTGAAACGTGAACACGAAACTACGGAACAGCTAGGCGAAAAACAACGGACGGAAATGTTGATCCCAGGTATTAGCTACTTAAAGAAAGAAAGTAAAGGTGGCGCGCTACCTTATTGGGGGAACGAGCGCCTGATCTCCATTGAAGCTGCAGCAGATTCTGTACTATCGTCTGCAAATATGTTGAAAGTGAGATGGAACAATGAATGGTTAAGAAGCTTTGAAACCAAGCACTTGTTTTTTGGTCGTTTAGACTTAGGGGCGATTGTGACAAAGGATATTGACCAAATTCCGTTTACCCATCGTTTTCTTGCTGGGGGGGATCAGAGTATCCGTGGTTTTGCCTATGAATCTATCGGCCCTCGCGATGACGAAGGGCGCATACTTGGCGGCAGATATTTAGCCACTGGTACAGTGGAATATAACTATCAATTCCATCCAAGTTGGCGAGCTGCTTTGTTTGTTGATGCGGGTACTGCAACGAACGATTTCTCGGACGCTTGGGAAGTTGGAGCTGGGTTTGGTTTTCGTTATTTAACCCCCGTTGGTCCAATCCGGCTCGATCATGCTTGGGGGCTGACCAAAGAAAGTAAAAGCACCCGTCTCAGTATTGTTATAGGACCTGAAATCTAATGCAGTTCAGAAGCTTAAGAATCAAAATCATTACTGCCATTATTAGCTTATTTTTACTTTTGGTTTGTTTATGCTTTACCTTGCCTGGGCAAAAGTTACTGGTTTGGACAGCGAATAAAACGGTTTCAGGGTTAGAAATCGATGGCTTAGATAAGCGCTTGTTATCTGGCGCCAATCTTACGTTGCGTTATCACAATGACAATATAGATATTCGTCTTAGAGACACCAAAGTCACTGTTGAGTGGTTGACCTGTGCCAGCGTTTGCATTGCGCTAGACGCAAAAACGATAGCGATCGTACAAAAGCAGAAAAGTGTCAGCGAAGAGGAAACTACTGAAAGTAGCCAAGTTGAGTTACCACTGCCAATTGCAATAAAACGTGCTCAAGTTCAGCAATTCTCGTTGGACACGCCGGAAATTACTGTGCGATTGCAAGGCTTAGACACGCAGTTTTCAGGTTCTGGCTCACATTTTAATGTCCCTTTTTTGCTGTTAGACAGTGTGAAGTTGACCACAAAGGCAACTGAACAGCCTGTGCCTGCAAAATCGCCAGCACCACTTAATGCAATAGCGCCACTCCAACTGCCTAAGATAGATCTGCCGCTAACCGCTGAGCTCGGCGAGTTAAAGATTAACAATCTCGCGGTAGATGAGCAAACACTTGAGAATATCAAGCTTTCTCAAGTTGTAGTGGATGAAAATGTGGACGTGGAGCAGGTTCAGCTTAACTATCAAGAATGGTTTATATCAGCAGCGGCAAAAATCTTGCTTAATGACTGGACTATTGATCTGAGGTCAACCTTGAGTGCGCCACAGGGGTTAGCCAGTTTAACACTGGCGGGTCGCCCTCACGATCTCACGCTTACTTTGAATAGCGAGGGAATGGCGTTTGCAAAACTGCAAGCCCATGCGGATTTGACAGCGACAAACTGGCCTTTTGATTTACAGGGTCAAATAGATAAATTAGTTATTCCTTCAGAGCCCACGACTTTAAAAGGTGCGACACTCGGCTTGAGCGGGGATGCCTCAAAATACAATTTGTCAGGCTCAATCGCTGTTAATACTGTGCAGTTTGGTGATGTTACCGCGACACTTGAAGGGCAAGGTGGACTACAAGCGTTTACATTAGCTAAAGCAAAGCTTCAGCTTGAAAAAGCGCAAGCGCAAATCGCGGGACAAGTGAACTGGTCGCAAGGGGTGAAGGGTAAAGTGAACGGGGACTTTTCTCAGCTACCAGTCGATAGATTACTAGGGCTAGTGCAATACGATGCAGGCCTGACGAAAAACGATATGCTGGCAGGGCAATTCGCGTTTGATTTTATGAGTCAAGGTGAACAGTGGCAGGTTAATGTTGAGCGCTTTAAGCTCGATGGTAAAGTAGCGGGTACACCACTTAATGCGGACGTTAAGGTCGTTGTGGATGAAAGCCTGCTAGGTGAGTTTAGCCATGCACGCCTGAATTATGGCAAAAATAGCCTGACGGTAAGCGGTGAGCTTGGTCAGCAGTTAGATCTCGATATTGACTTTCAGTTTGAGCAGGCGGCAAATACGCTTATTCCAGCTGACTTAAAGGGCAGTGGTGAAATCTTTGTTCAGGGCGACCACCTCAAGCCAAGGATTCAGACCGATATTAAGTTTGACTCTGTGCGTTACCAGAATATAGCACTACATGGCTTAACGACGAAAGGCACGGTTGATATTGCCAATGAAGTGACTGGGCAAATTAAACTGGCATTAGACCGTTTGATTGTTGACTCTGAAATGGTTGAAGACATTCGTTTAGCTGTGAAAGGCAATCAGCAGCAACATAACGCGACATTGGATATTCGTGATAAGCGAGTGGTTGCAAGCTTTGAAGTCAATGGCAAGTTGCAACAGTCCACTTGGCAGGGAGAATTATCGTCTGGAGAGGTAACTTCTCAAGGGCAAACGATAGCATTGCAAAGTCCTGCCGCAATCGTGATCAGTGAAGTCAGTCAACGCATTGCAAAGCAGTGTTGGCGGATGGATGATACTGATTTGTGTTTTGCAGCCGAGCAACAAGGCACACAAGGGCAAGCCGATGTTAAACTGGAGAAATTGGCACTTGCTAAACTACAAACTTGGTTGCCAGCAGAGCTCAAAGTAACTGGTGAAACTCAGGCCGTGGCTAAACTTGCATGGCAAAATGGCCAAGTAACGCGAGCCGATGGCGAGCTGAACATTGTTGATGCCGGCGTTACGACTCATGGGCAAACATTTTCAATTTCTGAATTTAAAGCGTTACTAAAAACCAATAACAAACAAATCCACGCTGATTGGCGCATGACCTCCGAAACCTTAGGTAAGTTCAGTGGTGATACGCGTGTGCCGCTAGATAAACAATCCCCCCAATTAGCTGGTAACGTAAAAATAGAGTCAATTGAGCTGGCTAAGTTGTCAGCGCTACTAAACCGAGTAACGGAACAAAGTTTTGACCTGCAAGGGGAAGTGTTAGGGGATATAAATATTTCAGGTAGCCTCGCGGCCCCTGAAGTGAACGGTAAACTAACTGCTCAGCGCTTATTTATGTCTTCTGACTCTTTGCCTGTTGAAATTGATAAAGGTCACATCAATCTTGATTTTAATGCCACTTCCGCTCAACTTGAGGCTGAGTTAACAGCAGCAAAAGGCGGCAAGGTAGCACTAACTGGCGAAGCCTATTGGTCGCCCGAGCTCTCTGCTGAAGTAAAAATAAAGGGCGAAAATATTTATGTGCAACCAGACTCACAGATTGAACTAACCGCAAGCCCGGATCTAACACTTGCCTATAAAGATAAGATTGCGCGAGTACTTGGAGAAATTGTGGTGCCGTTTGGCCGAGTAAACATTGAATCTCTGCCTGAGGGAGTCACATCTCCAAGCGATGATGAGGTCATTGTTGATGCCAAAGTGAAAAAGCAGATGTCGGTGCCAGTTCAACACGAAATAGATTTAAAACTGACCGTTAAAGATAACTTTAGGGTGAAGGCGCTTGGGCTAGATAGCTTTGTTACCGGTGCAATCGAAATTGACAAGCAAGTTGAGTCGCCAATGTTAGCAACGGGAGAGTTGCAATTGCGAGAGGGGAAATATCGTGCATTTGGCCAAGACTTGTTGATCCGTACAGGACAAATTGGCTTCAATGGCGCATTAGATAAGCCATATTTGAACATTCGAGCTATTCGAAATCCAGCGACAACCGCCAATGATGTGATAGCCGGTGTTGAGCTCACGGGCAATATTGCTAAGCCGCGTTTGACTGTATTTTCAGAGCCAGCAATGGACCAAGCCAAGGCACTGTCATACCTACTTAACGGTCAGCCTTTAGGGGAGTCTGAAACCTCTAATAATGCGCTACTCACGCAGTTTTTACTCTCACAGGGAATTGACCGCAGTGAAGGATTCTTTAGTAAGGCGGGGGAATCGCTTGGACTTTCGGATGTTAACCTATCAGCAAAAGGCAGTGGTGACGATACACAGGTCGAGGTGTCAGGCTATATCACTCCCAATGTTCAGGTCAGTTATCGTGTTGGGGTATTTGAGTCTATTAACGAAATTGCGCTGCGTTATCGTGTTTTTTCGAAGTTTTATGTTGAAGCCACGAGCGGTTTGTACAACAGTATAGACTTCTTATACAAATTTGATTGGGATGATAAATGAAACTGCTTTGGCTCGTTCTAGGTTTTGTGATATTTCCTCTCAAAGCACAAGAAACAACGGAAATTAGAATCAGCGCTGGTGCCGATCCGTACATTATAGAGCTGCTTACTTTGAGTTTATCCTACCAGGTAGAGTCAGCGAGGCTCGTATCAGTGAGAAGTATTCCTTCTCAAGACAGAGCGGTGCGCCTACTTGGAGAAAAAGGGGGGCTGGATGTCAGTTGGTTAGTGACTAACTCACAGCGCGAAAAGGCCGCGAGTGCAATTCGCATTCCCCTAGTGAAAGGGATTTTGGGTTATCGCATTCCTTTAGTGCACAAACATAATCAAGCCTTACTGAGCGGAGTACGCTACATTGGCGACTTGCGCCGAGTTACTTTTGGTTTACGCAGAGATTGGCCAGACCATCAGATTTTTGAGCGTAATGGCCTCAGTGTGACTTCTTTCTCACAAGAAGACAGTGGTTACGACATGCTGTTGAAAAAACGTTTTGATGTGCTACCAAGCGATTTAGTGAGTATTGAAGCTGCCCTGAGTGACACGGATTTGGTGGCAGATCAGCATGTGGTGTTTTACTATCCTTCGGCGGTATATTTTTTTGTTTCTCACGACAACCCGTTGCTCCATAGCCAAATTGAGAAAGGCCTTAAAAGCGCACTGCAAGATGGCCGATTCGAGGCGTTATTTTTAAAACACTTTTCCACTCGTCTTGAAAAGCTAGATCTTAAAAACAAAACAGTCATAGAATTAGACAACCCAAACCTGCCACCCAGTGCGCCGTTGGAGGTGCCATTTTATTGGTATAAACAAGGAAAATAATAATGAAAAAAACCTTACTACTTATTGCGCTTGGCATAAGTTCATCTCTTGTCTTTGCAAAACCTTATACAAAGTCACCATCGGAAGTCGTTGCTGAGGCCAAAAGCAGCGACTGGCAGCAGCTGGACCCTGAAAATATTCTTAAAATAGAATTACAAACAGGATCGGTCTATATCGCGCTTAACCCTGAACTTGCGCCCAATCATGTGGCAAATATTAAAGCGTTAGCACGAGAGGGGTTTTACACAAACTTGAGTATGTATCGGTTCGTGGAAAACTTTGTGGCCCAAGGCGGCGATATGTCGGACAATAAAATGCCGCAAAAAGGAAAAAAAGCGATTGCCGCTGAGTTTTTTCATAGCACAGAATCAACCTTGAAGATCACACCTCTTGCTGCTGTAGACGGCTACGCGCCGCGTACCGGGTTTTTAAATGGTTTTGCCGTAGGACAAAATGAAGCTGGAACTAAAACCTGGATGACACACTGCGTTGGTTCGTTTGCCATGGCCAGAACCAATGATGTTAATAGTGGTGGTACCGAGTTTTACATCACGTTGACGCCGCAGCGGTACCTAGACAAAAACACCACCGTGTTTGGGCAGTTGTTATCGGGAATGGAACATGTTCAGCATCTAGATCGTAAACCAGTTGCTGGACAAGCGTATAATATTATCAAAGGCGTTACGGTACTTGCTGATGTAAAAGGTGCACCTTCTTTTAAAAGGCTAAAGACAAATACGCCGATTTTTGAGTCGCTAATTGCTGCACGTAAAAATAGAGCGGGAGATTGGTTTGTTGATACGCCAAATCACACCGATATATGTTCGGTCCCCGTCCCTGTTGAAATGGAAGACACGACAGGGGAATAAATAACCTGAGCTGCGGATAATTAATGCCTTTCTAGCAGCTAGTTTTAGCGCTAACTGCGTTGAATTCACTTCCAATAGCCAGCTATTGGTGCGTAAATTCGCCTTGCCTACAGGATGTAGGTACCTTAGCGAGAGCAGGACGCGGAAGCGGTGTTTTCCCTAAAACTCTCTAGCTAGACAAGGAAAAAACTAAGTTTTGCTTTAGCAACAATGAGTTGGAACATTCCTTATCCAAACCTCAGGTTAAATAGCAATACTTAGATGTGATAAAAAGCCAAGCCATGTGAGAACATGGCTTTTTTACGTTTTACTGTCGGTTAGTTCTTACCGTATACGGAGTCTGATCTTGTTCACTCGAACGATATGGATTGATATCTAACCCGCCACGGCGAGTATAGCGTGCATAAACCGATAATTTTTCAGGGTTAAAGGTGCGCCAAAGCTCGCAGTAAATGCGCTCCACACATTGCTCATGGAACTCGTTGTGGTCACGGAATGAGATTAGGTACTTAAGCAGCGCTTCTCGGTCGATTTGCTTACCACGGTAACTTATCACCACGCTTGCCCAGTCTGGCTGTGAGGTGATCAAGCAATTTGACTTGAGTAAGTGGCTGTGAAGCGTCTCGTCGACCACATCCTCAGAGGCAAGTTGTAGTAAGTTACTATTTGGTGTGTAGCTATCAACTTCAATATCCAGCTCGTCGATACACTCACCAGGGAGACGCGAGAAAGGAATACAATCGAATTCGTCTGCGCCAAATAAAGTCACGCTAACTTGGCTATTTGATGCCGTGGAAAGATCCGCAGCTAGCGTTTGGCGCACGGTTTCCATCGTATCAAAGCGACTTTGGTTAAAGCTATTCAAGTAAAGTTTGAACGATTTTGACTCAATGATATGCGAGCTTTGGCAAGGAAACACAAAAGTGGCAACCGCAACTTGAGGCTTACCTTTGTTATTGAGCCAAGACAATTCGTAGCCTGTCCAAGTATCTTCACCTTTGAATGGTAAAGCGGACTCATCAACATTGATTTGGTCACGATTGAGTTTACGTGCAATGGGGTGTAGCAGGCTTGGAGTATAAACACTGGCATATTCTGTGGTTTTACCAAGCACAGAAGATTGCAGCTCTGGCGAATTACTGTAGTCTGTCATGTTAATTCAAATCTCGTTACAATGCGGTCATTATAACGAATGTTCACCTCGGGATTAATAGCAATTTGCTTAATTACACGAAACAAGTATTCAGCCCGAGGTGAGAAAAATAAAGAGAGCTTTATATATGACTCAGCCCGTAAATATGGCGCGCTTGCATCAAGCCTATGTAGACTATCATCAACAGACCTTCAAAGATTTACCGAGTACCGAGCATGATGAAAGTTGGCCTAGCCCATGTGAGCAGGGTGAACCGAACAAGCTTAACGAGATAAAATGGCTAGCGGTAGCGCGCTCGCCAGCGGGACATCTAAATGATTTAGCCAGAGCGTTGGAAACGCAATTTCCTGAGGGATTGAACGGACTGTATGGTGATTTCTTTGCTGGCAATATCGTGGCATTTATTGAGGGTAAGCAAATTGAGCTACTGCAAGCATGGAACGAAGATGACTTCGAGCGCTTGCAGCAAAATATCACCGGCCATATTTTAATGAAGCGCAGGCTCAAACAACCTGAAACCGTATTTATTGGCTTAACAGAAGCAGACGACTTATTGGTGTCGGTCGATGTCGCTACGGGTCAAGTTGGGTTAGAGTTTGTCGGTAAGAAACAGCATCATGTTTTGGCTGATTCTATCGCGGAGTTTGTAGAAAAACTGACAGTCAACTATCCAATATAGCTAGTTGGTATCAAGGAGCTTGCGCTCCTTATTGAAAGTCCCACGAAATATTCGAGACCAATTGGCAAGTTTCGCAGCGAAAGTCGAAAAGGCCGAACCAAGGCTCCTCGAGTAACCAGTCTCCCTGACAGCTTGGGCATTTTCTTGCTTTTTCTGCGGCGAGGTTTTCGCCGCCAACACGATACAGATAATAGTAAACCGGTTTTTTCGTGAGATAGCGAATACGTTTGCTCAAATCCATGCCACGTCTAAACAAATCACTACCCGTACTGGAAATTTCCTCCAGTGCAGCAAATTCGCAGCGAGTCGCACCATTGATCTGTATTTGATCGCAGGCTTGCCAATCTTCTTTCCATTTGATCAGTGTTTTGTAATCACCATTGGCAATAGCAGGGATTTTATATAAAGGCACTGGTAAAAAGTCGTCGCCACAATACAGTGGACTACAAGTGTGTACGTATGTGGTGTAGAGAATGTAGCTTGACGGCTCATGACAGGCATCAGCGCTGTTGGCATGTATATCTTGCCCAAAAACTTTAACCTTAGGTGCAAGCAAGCCTGATTGCTGTAGCTGGTCAATCGCAAACTTCACAAAAGGACTATGGTTTAATGGATGCAAAGCGTCTTCTTCTGGACACATCACACGAGTGACGAAATAGCCATCTTTAAGTACAGTTGGAAATTCGTCACCAATGATTTGACCATTAAAGCGAAGCGCATTGACCACCCGGTTAATGGCCTGCTCGGCAGCATCTAAGGTGGTTTCCTCATAGCAATCAAAAGTTAAGTCGACAACAAACACTACGACTTCTCCAATAAGGCAATGAGCTTATCAAGCTTAGCTTCAATTCTATCTAATTGGCTTTGTGAACTTGTTTTGACGACCTCTTCAACCTCTTGATAGTGCTCAATACAGGTAGGGTCTTGTTTGTACGCAGCAATGCCTGAGATAACGTCTGGCATTGCGACGCTTTGAGTTAATTTGCTTTTTGTTAGCGCGACAGTTGGAGTCTTCCCACTATCGACTAATTTTTTGATAGCTCTGGCAACGGCAGGATGCATAGAGGTTCCTAAACGCCTTAATCATAGGAGTGGATCATAGCACCAAGTTACGTAAGGAGCGATTGCTTTAGCTATCTTAACATCGCATCTAGTTCGTCAATGATTTCACTCCAATCGGCGTCTTCTTTTAGCGATTCTTCAATAAAGTGACGTTGCCCTTCATTCCAAAATGGTGCTTGGCTTAACAGCATATCGTCAGGAAGGCGGTGTTGTTTGACAAACCCTTCGATCGCCTTGGGATTGTTGTCGAGCCCAAGTTGGGCAAATAAAGTACTCATAGTGTGGCGACTAGTATCCATTTCGTTCTCCCTCGTTTGCTTGAATTTTACTCACTAACTATAGTAAAGGTGGTTGTAAAACCTTTAGCAAGTCATCATCGATAAAAACCATAATGACTAATGCGAGGATAAATATACCTGTCCACGACTGAATAAATTGTGACTTGTATCAATATCTATCACTAGCGAGTAGCCGTACATTATTAAAGTACACAGAAAAAATTCTGAGGTTTTGATATTAAGTAGTATTTCGGCATGATTATCAGAAGCTTGGGGCAATAACAATAAGGAACCATGATGTCAGTAGAAACTTCTCAACATGAATTAATCGTTAGATATTTGAATCCAGAAGATATCAACGTAGCCGCGAGTGTGTTGTATCAGGCTTACCATGATGATCCGTTACTCAAGCAGGTATTGGAGGCAAAACAAGAAGCAATTTTTGAAAAAAAACTCAGAGCCTTAATACGAGAAGAGCTGTCGGCATTTGGTCAAACGGGGCAGCCGATGGTGGGGTTATACCATCAAGATAGATTGGTCGCGGTAGCATGCGTTATTGCAAATGGCGATGAATTGGACGCAAATCGGCAGTGGCATTGGCGATTACGACTCATGATGAGTGCGGGATATTTGCAAACGCAGCAGCTTATCGATAAAGAAAAGTCGATTAGACAAGCGTTGCAAACGCAAGAGCCGTGTCACTTTTTATCTCTAATTGCCGTTGACCCACATGTTCAAGGGCTTGGCTATGGCCACTATTTACTCACTGCGTTGGATGATTTAATTGCACAAAGTGAAGAAACGAAAGGGATGGCAGTATTTATTACTAAGCCAGAACAAGCGCAGTTTTTTGCGGGTCACGGTTATCAAGTTCTGCAAAAGATGGCGTTTAGCTCAGTAGAGGGCACATTACTATTTAAGAGCAAATAGCAACAATGGAAATTACCATGTAAGAGATCTCGTACGAGAATGTGGGTTAAGGCGCTTTGTAGTACCGAATTTGTAGTGTGATTTTTAGTTACCCTTCTGTTTTTAAAGAAGTTACTTTGTTTTTCTTTTAAATGACAGCAAAAAGATTGTTCGGAGCTATCTAACAAAAGTGCTCAATCCCCGTAAACTTAACAATGTAAGGAAACACAAGAGCAGGAGCTCAGCGTCAAAGGATAAGGAATTTGACAACAAGAGAAGGATGTATTGCATAGGGCAAGGAAGATCAGGAACTCGAGGAAGCGAGTGTGAAGCGGAGCTTCACTAGGGATAAGGAGACACATGGAGTGTCAAGGAGCGCGGGAAGCGTAGTGGAGCAAGGAAGAGCAGATAAGGACGAGCAAGGCTCTAGGATGAGGGAGCGCAATCTGGATGATTGCGAAGTGGATGGGTTACACTGGACGTAACAATGTATAGGGAGCACATAGGGATTATGTGAAGCGGAGCCAAGGTGGCGTTGGAGCGCGGGAAGCGAAGAGGAGGCCAAGGTGGCTAAAATGGAGATGCATTGGAAGTGCTAATGGATGACACAAGGATGGGATTCGGGTAGGTCGGAGTACATACCCGTTCAGGGGAAGAAGAATTGGCGGATGGCTTTTGGGTTGTAAAGCAGAGGAATTGGATACCTCTTGGGATAATCGTCAGGATTGAGGCGCAGCAGATAGGCTAGCGCCTTAGTTTTTTGTGACGGTTGTAAATTTGATGTATATTTTCCTAGTAACTTAGTTGAAGTTCTCAAAACTCTCCGCTTGCAGTTTCATTCTTATCTTTCGATCTCCTTGCTAGATTATTCCACTCTCATTTTAGTCTTATACTGATTAGTCTTAATACTTGCTCAATTTTAAGGAGCAAATCTGACGCTAACCGCGTTAAAAATTTCTCATTTAGAACAACTAAATAGCAAAATTTTTGCCTTGCCTTGCCTTGCCTTGCCTTGCCTGCATGGATGTAGGTACCTTGGCGATAGCAGGACGCGGTAGTGGTGTTATCGCTAAGATTCTCCCGCCTCAAAATAGATCACTTAATTAAGCGAATTGGTATTGTTTTTTAGTGCGCGATGTTGGCGCAATAGTTAAGGAAAAAGAAATGGAATGGTATCTAACAGTATTAAAAAGATATTCCGATTTTAGTGGACGTTCAAGACGCAAAGAATACTGGATGTTTATCTTAATAAATGCGTTGATAGGCTTTGCAATTGGTATTGTCGACGGGCTTTTTGGCACTCTGTTTTTGACAGGTATCTATTATTTGGTGGTTCTAGTACCGATAGTTGCAGTATCTATTCGTCGTCTTCACGACACTGGACGCTCGGGCTGGTGGCTTTTAGTGAGCTTTGTGCCTATCGTCGGTTTATTAGTGATTATATATTTCACCACCATGGATAGTGAGGTTGGTGAAAACGACTACGGGCCAAGCGTCAAAGGGTATGTTTAAAATAGTTGTACTATTATAAATTCAGAGCAGGCACTTGTATTTATATGAATTTAAGTGCCTACTTTCGCACCCATCGGATTAACTTGCGATTTTATAAGCGGGCAATTCTTTTTTGACTAATCGTTCATTTTCTAAGTAAAGCTTACCTTGATAGGCTGACTCGCCATCTGAACTAAACTCAAACATAAATTGGCTTTTTATTCCAAGCTTACCGTCCTTTAATACCCCGAAACGGCGCTTAATACAGGCAACACTTAACAGTTGCACTTGCAAACTTTCAGTTTGATGTTGTGCATGCCTATTTGCCGCTTCTGCGATCTGGCGACTATACCAAAATAGCGCGATAACAGAGGAAACGATGATAAAAAGCCAAAGCGTTGTCATTTAAGAAAATAACCTTCCAATTGCACGAGACAGAGTTTCACTGCGATTTTCTGCTCTAATAATACCTAAAACATGTGGGCGTAACATAGGTATTGCAACTAAGTCTGCGAAAATACTGCTGAAAAGTCCATCGATTTGATTATTCTCAGCGGCTTTTTCCATATAGGTAAAGAGCCTTTGCTGGTCGGTTAGTGTCTCCCAAGCACGCCCAGCAATCGTGAGTAAGCAATCTGCATCTGATCCCAACTCGGATGCTAAAATGGCGTCTACAGCATGTGCGATGAGACCAAGCGCGTGACTTCCCGACATCGCACGCAAATTGGTGACCGTGGCGTCCTTATCTTGCTGTTGGCATGCATGGGTTAAAGCGGCTAAAAAGTCTTCGGTTTGAGATGTTGAGATGGTAACGTGTTCAAGCATTGCGGCTAATGGTGTCTTAACTTCTGCTGGCAAAACAGACCACGCCTGTTGCAGGTTGCTCGCGTTATGACCGTGGTCTAGACGTAGGGCAAAGTCAGCAATACCTTG
Source organism: Pseudoalteromonas sp. NC201 (assembly GCF_002850255.1). Classification (NCBI taxonomy): domain Bacteria; kingdom Pseudomonadati; phylum Pseudomonadota; class Gammaproteobacteria; order Alteromonadales; family Pseudoalteromonadaceae; genus Pseudoalteromonas; species Pseudoalteromonas sp. NC201. Next base: position 2,840,457 of record NZ_CP022522.1, on the reverse strand, counting down.
TAGCGCTATTTCTTGCCAGCGTTCGAATCCAAGCTTGCCAGAGAAGTAGAGTTCGGCGTGCTCGTAATATTGAGAAGCCGGGCGATTAAGCTCACGCTTTAATAGCGCATTGAATGCCGCGAGTTTGTTCGCGTTTGGCGTGAAGACATAAGGGTTGTTATCAAGTTTCCCTTGAGCGGCTTCGCCCGTGAGTTGAGTACCTAATGCTTCGAGTACCATGGAGGCAAAGTGGTCACGGCTGGCGATAATGAGCTTGCTTTGCTCATCCAGTGGAAACTTTAAAAACCACACATAAGGATCAGCGGTCGCCTCATTATCCCAAAATTGAATCGCCATGATGGCATGGCCGCCAAGCGGGTAAGGATAAGGGACTTGAGTACTCTCGATTTGCGCAAACTGCTTCTTATCTATTTTTGTGATACGTCGACCCAGATCATAGGCCCGCCACTGCGTTCCGGCGTTTGTTAGTAATTCACCTAAAGTTGAAATTTGCGCTGTCATGAATGCTCTATATGTTACTTATATTTTCAATAGCGGCAATTATAGCTACTTTTGGGAGCGCTGATAAGCCTATGAAAAAGGTGCACTTGAGAGAATTGGCTAGCTCCTAAATAATGCAAATTGCTATAATGTAAAAAATTGAGAAAGAGACAGGACCGATGAACTCGGAATTATTGATTCAGTTAGACGAACTTGAGACTTGTTTAAAGGCGACGGGTCTTTGGCAAGACGAGCCAATTTCGGCTAAGGCACTTACCTCTACGGAGCCATTTTGCTGCGATACGATGACCTTCGCGCAGTGGTTGCAATTTGTATTCTTGGGCAAAATGCGAACAATGGTAGAAAGTGGTGAAGCATTACCGGAAAATATGGCGATTGCGCCAATGGCTGAAATGGTGCTGAGTGAACATCTTTATTTTAATGCGGTGCATCAGTGTTTAAAAAACCTCGATAATACAATTGCAAAGAGCGCGTAATGCTTGAGATTTTATATCAAGATGCACATTATGTTGCGATAAATAAGCCGTCAGGGTTATTGGTTCATCGCTCATTTTTGGATAAGCGAGAAACACAATTTGCGATGCAAATGCTACGTGATCAACTTGGTCAACATGTTTTCCCCGTTCACCGTTTAGATAGGCCAACGTCAGGCGTGCTACTGTTTGCACTAAGCTCTGAGGCCGCGCGAGACATGAATGAAATCTTTATTAGCGGTAATATTCAAAAACGCTATTTAGCGCTTGTTCGCGGATTTGCTCCGGAATCTAGATTCATCGACAGACCACTCAAAGAAGAACTTGATAAAATTGCTGATAAGTTTGCCTGTCAGGATAAAGCTCCGCAGGAGGCGCAAACACAGATAAATTGTTTATTGCAGGGTAGCTTGCCAATTCCTTTTGGTAAGTATCCAAGTATTCGCTACTCATTGGTGGAGTGTTTTCCTAAAACGGGTAGAAAACACCAAATCAGGCGCCACCTTAACTATTTAGCACATCCGATTATTGGTGATGTCAATCACGGTGATAATAAACACAACCACTTTTTTGTCGATCATTTTGGCTTACGTCGGTTGATGTTATTTGCAACTAAATTGGAATTTGTACATCCTTATACCAACACGACGATTTCAATTACCGCGGATTTGGGAGAAGAAGCATTGGCTGTCTTCGCTCAGCTCGGCTGGTCAGACAACGAGAAGGATTATAAATAATGGCAAAAGTTTCCATTTTTGTGGGAAGTATGTACGGCAATGCTGAAAACTTGGCAAACGACAGTGCTGAGTTTTTGAATAAATCGGGTCATGAGGCAAGTGTTATTGAGCCTGCTTCCATCGTTGATGTAACGCAAGCTGAAAACATTTTATTTATTTCTTCTACTACCGGATCTGGTGATATTCCCGATAACTTGCTGCCTTTATTTTTGCAAATGCAAAGCGAATTTCCGATGCTAACGGGCAAGAAAGTAGCGGTCATCGCATTGGGGGATTCTAGTTATGGCGATACTTATTGTGGTGCTGGAAAGCAAATTGATGCCCTGATTGAAGAGTTGAACGCCACTCGAGCACAACCGCGTCTAGACATCGATGCCTGTGAATATTTTGAGCCTTGGGAGCCGGCAGAGGCTTGGCTTCAATCATTGGCAAAAAACCTTTAGGTTTTATCTTCTGTTCAAGCATTACCTTTCAATTTACGCGGCTTAATAGGCCGCGTTGCCAGCTCAAATAGCAAACTCATCAGCATAGTTATAGTAACGGAAAAATATAAATATTTACATTTTGGTTACGTTGTGTGACATTGGTCTTGGTTGTATGAAAAGTGACCGATATTATAAAGTTCAAAATAATGAAAAGGAAAAGACAATGATTAAACCGATTCTATTTGCTGTATCTGCTATTTTCGCCACCGCAATGTCGTCTAATACTACCGCATTCGAAGAAATTTACCTTGAATGTTACAAAAATGGTGAGTTGTTATGGGCTGACTCTTTTTCTGATTATCGAGATGCGGATAACGCATCGAGAATTTGCAGGAGGATTGGTGGTACGCCAATAATGTACTAACGATATCAGTTCTTTATGAAACTTCCTTTAGATAATATTAATCAGCATTGAAGCCTAACCAAATTTTTGGGTTTAAATCAGCTGTAAGCGACGTTGAAAAACTGTGTATTTAAACGATAGAACTGTCGTAATCTTTAAGGAAAAGTGAGTCAAAAGTGCTGCTTTAATATGTAAAAATCCAATATCATTACTGATATTGGATTTTTATTTTTAAACCCTGGTTCTTAGCGCTAAACACGTTTCGTCTGAACTTTCAGCTTTAACTTTTGACCAGGCTGAAGATACTTCTGTCCAGTCAGGTTGTTCCATTTGACGATTTCATTCACGCTGACGTTAAACTTAGTGGCGATACGTGCCAATGAGTCGCCTTTACGCACTTTGTAAGTGATTGTGCGCTCGGTGTTGACGAGGACGGTTTGATTTGCTGCTTTTTCATCTTTAAAGACAGTAAGCTTTTGTCCAAGGCGCAAAACGGCATTGGTTTTTAACTTATTCCAGCTAGCTAATTGCTTAACGGTAACATCATATTCGCGGCTGATATCCCACAATGTATCACCTGATTTTACTGTGTGGCTGAGTTTTTTCTTAGTTACTTTGTTGGCGGCAAGGCGCACTTCTGGTGGTAAATGCTCACTTTGCAATTCGCCATCACTGAGTGGCACCAATAACTTCTGGCCAACACGGATCATATTGCCATCGATGCTATTGAGTGAGCGAATGGCGCCGATACTAGTATTAAACTTAGTCGCAACGACCGACAGGCTATCTCCTTTTTGCACTGTATAATATTGCCAACGAAGTCGATCTTTTACTTCAGTTTTAGCTAATTTCTCTTGAAAAGCGTCAACTTTTTCCATGGGTAATAATAACTGGTGTGGGCCATCTGGATCGGTGGCCCAACGATTAAAACCTGGATTTAAGCGATAGAGTTCAGTTAAAGAAATATCGGCCATTTCAGCGGCAAGCGCTAAATCAATTTGTGACCCTACCTCAACGGTATCAACAACTTGGGCATTGATTATAGGTTGCCACGCGACCTTAAACTCATCTGAACGTTTTAAGAGGTCGGATAAGGCAAGTAATTTAGGCACATACGCGGTGGTTTCGCGAGGTAAATCGAGAGACCAAAAATCGGTAGGCAAATGCTTTTTACGATTTTTTCGGATTGCTCTGAGCAATCGACCTTCACCTGAATTGTAAGCGGCAATTGCGTTTAACCAATCGCCTTCCAGTGTTTTATGGAGATAGGTGAGGTAATCTAATGCAGCCTGCGTTGATGCAATAATATCGCGACGGCCGTCATACCACCAATTTTGTTTGAGGTTAAAGCGTTCACCGGTTTGAGGCATAAATTGCCAAATACCGGAAGCGGTGCGGTGTGAATAGCCAAATGGATCGAATGCGCTTTCCACAATAGGTAACAACGCGATTTCTACCGGCATATTGCGCTTTTCTACTTCTTCAACAATGTAGTAGAGGTAAGGTTCTGCACGTTTTGCGATACGGTCTAAATAGGCTTGGTGACGTTGATAGTAATTACGTTCGGCGACCACAGGTCTATTTTGTGGCACTTCGATAGATAACTGATAACGGATCCGCTCCCATACGTCGTCAAATACAGGCACAGCCTCTTCATCTTCGTCTTGCCATGAGGTACTGAGTGTTTGGGAGATATCATAAGGGCTCGCGTGATCTAAGTTGGCCTGCTTCACTTGTTCAGTTGCAGTTTCCAACGGGGTTTCTTGCGTGATTTCACAACCACTTAACATTGCTAATGAAGCAACAATAAAGGCGAGCTTTTTCATAAATGCGTTCTTTTGCTTGGGGGTTCGGACAAAAACTCGGCAATATTACCGAGTTTGTATCAGCATTTAAAGCTTCTTTATTATTTTATTTCGACTTCCTAAAAATCGTTAGAAATGCTTATCTTTGGCGGTATTGCAAAGAAAATGGATAATTTATTCAATACTTCCTATGTAAGTACGCCAAAAAAGCGTCATTTTGGCGTTACATTAGGTCACTATTGAATATTTTAGAAGTTATCCTTCCATTTTCTCAGTGCACTAAAGCGAGCTTCAGGTGTATTTTCTGACGCGATAAATTGCGTTGGAACATGGGTGAGAATGGCATCATTTGCGGCACGTACAAAAGGATTGATTGCTTTTTGTTGTTCAATTGTCGTAGGTACCGTGCGCTCGTTACTGGCACGTAATGACTTTGCTTGTTGGTGATACTGGATCAGTGCTTGGTTAGTGGGCTCAACGGCCTCAGCAAAAGCAAGGTTCGCGAGTGTGTACTCGTGCGTGCAATACACTTTACATGTGTCAGGTAGTGTGAGTAGCTTTTCAAAGGAGTGCCACATTTGGCTAGGTGTTCCCTCAAAAAGTCTGCCGCAGCCAGCATTGAATAATGTATCACCCGTAAAAGCCAGTTCATCATTTACATAACAGATATGGTCTAACGTGTGACCTGGGGTGGCAATAATGTTCAGCGTGGTATCAAAAAGTGTGATCTTATCGTGTTCACTAAGGCCATGAGTAATGCCTTTATATTTACCATTTTTAGGCCCGTAGACTGTTAAGCTGGGAAAATGTGATAAAAGCGGGGCAATGCCATCAGTATGATCCCAATGGTGATGGGTGACTAATATGCCTTGGAGTGTTAAATCAAACTTGGCGAGGTAATCTAAAACAGGTTGTTCGTCACCTGGGTCAACCACCCAACAGTTTGAACGTAGAGGGTCTTTTATCACCCAGATATAATTGTCATCAAATGCTTTGATTGCATCGACTTGCACCATAACGCAATGCTCTATAAAGTGATTAATAACACCAGTATAACGAGCTTAGTAAATGAAACCAGCGTTAAGTTTTTTACAAGGACCCAAACCCGATGAGTGGCAAGACTTTCCTCACGGTGAATATTTAAAGGTGGGGATCCAAAAACGACTGGATGAATGGCTACCAAGAATGTTTGGTTACCACATGCTAAAACTCGGCTGTTTGAGCGGTCAAATGAATACCTCTGCCAGCCCGATTAAGCATCAAGTTTGTGTTGCCCCACAAGGCAAACGTGTCGGAGTATTTGCTGAAATTGACGAGCTACCTTTTTACGAAAACTCAGTCGATGCTTGTATTTTAAGTCAGTGCTTAGAATATCATTCTGATCCGCATCATATTCTACGCGAAGCCCACCGAACGCTTATTCCTGGAGGTTATATTGTGATCTCAGGTTTTAATCCGTTTAGTTTATGTGGTGTGGCGCAAATGCTTCCCTTTAGTAAAGAAAAACTACCTTGGTCAGGGCGCTTCTTTACTCCATCGCGGGTGAAGGATTGGCTAGATTTACTCGGGTTTGAGATTGTTGGTGACGAGCGCTTTATTTATGCGTCTTTAGCGCGAGGCTCGAGGCTTTCTCGTTTTGCGCCATGGCGTCGTTTTTGCCGTCATTACTTAAAGCCGATGGGAAGCGTGTATATGTTGGTGGCAAGAAAGCGGGTGATGCCGCTCACTCCAATCAAACCTAAGTGGCATGTAAAGCCTAAGTGGACACCCGCTGTGAAAGGGGCTGGACTCAGACAAACCTGCCAAGATAAAGAATAACGAGTATTATTACTTAATATAAATCTTAAGGGAGCTGTTATTTGTTATTGAATGATCCCTTAGTTAGACGCTGGCTTCGTAGCCTTCATCTACAAGTAGGTTTGGACCTGAAGCCGCTTCACGCGCTAAGTCATCAACAAGCTCATTATATTTATTTCCAGCGTGGCCTTTTACCCAGCGCCATTGGATCGTGTGTCGGCTGGTGGCAGCGTCCAGTCTTTGCCATAAATCGACATTTTTTACTGGTTGTTTGGCTGCGGTTTTCCAATTGCGCTTTTTCCAGTTTTCAAGCCAAGACTCAATGCCTTGCTTAACATATTGGCTGTCGGTATACAGAATGATATCGCAGGGGCGCTTTAATGTTTCGAGTGCAACAATAGCCGCAAGCATTTCCATTCTATTATTGGTTGTGAGTTTATACCCTGCACTCATTTCTTTTTCATGTCCTTGATAGGAAAGGTAAACACCATAACCACCTGGACCTGGATTGCCTAAACACGAGCCATCGGTATAAATCTCTACGGTTTTTTGCACTGAATTGCCTATTTTTATGTAAAATGTGCGAATAGGGCAAAATAATAGCAAAGTTAAGCGAGCAACGATATGCACACACGGCAAATAGTACTGGATACAGAAACCACAGGTATTGATCCTAAAGCAGGGCACAGGATCATTGAAATTGGTTGTGTTGAGCTAGTCAATCGCAGACTAACGGGGAATAACTTCCACGTATATATCAACCCTCAGCGCGACATTGAAGAAGAAGCCATTGATGTTCACGGTATCACCAACGAATTTTTACGTGATAAACCTTTTTTCCATCAAATTGCGCAAGAGTTTTTTGACTATATTAAAGGAGCTGAGCTTGTCATTCATAACGCGCCGTTCGACGTCGGCTTTATGGATCACGAGTTTGCTAAGTTAAATCAAGGCTTTCCGGCAACCCATGACTATTGTCAAGTGCTAGATACTTTGGTGATGGCAAGGGATCTTCATCCGGGCCAGAAGAACAGCCTAGATGCGCTTTGCCGTCGCTACGATATCGATAACTCAAAGCGTACGCTGCACGGCGCTTTGCTGGATTCCGAGATCCTTGCTGATGTTTACCTGTCGATGACGGGAGGCCAAAAAAAGCTGAATTTGGCAAATCAAAATAAAGGTGATCAGGCTAACTCAGCCGGTGGCATTATTCGTTTAGACAGCAATCGTCCTGCACTTAAAGTTTTACGTGCTTCTGCCGATGAAGAACAAGCACATACAGAACGTTTAGAGCTTGTAAACAAAGCTTGTGGACAAAGTCTGTGGCAACAATTATGAATATAATCGGTATCGTTGGGGTGGAGTAGACGCTTAACTAGGGGCTTTGTCCCAAAAAAAGATCACTCAGGCCATCAACGCAATGTAGGGTTAATACATGAATCTAAAACAGCTTATCTTGGGGTTTGTACTGCTAGTAAGTACGGTTGTTGGCGCTCAAACACCACAGATAACGATGTTGCAGCGGGACGGTAAGGTAAATGAAATCCCTCTTTTAGATAACCGTTTTCGTATTGATTATAATATTGAAGAGATCACTTTACTGTTTTTTCGCGCCCCAGGCGCTCCCGCCGTGGTACTTGTGAAGCCTGATGGTAGTAAATATTATGCGACCAGTTCACTGGATAATGATGCACTACGATGGTATGACGAAGTCAGTTATGACTTGATCATTCTAAAGAACCCAACGCCAGGCCCTTGGCAAGTCATCGGACAGATCCAAAAAAACAGCCGCATAATGGTGCTTGGTGACATTGAACTCGAAGTTGAAGCTTTGCCCCCGCTATTATTCCGTGGTGAAGTGCTGAAGGTAACAGGGCGCGTGACTAATGATGGCAAACAGATAGATGTGGGTTACTTCCGGGATGTCGTGACTTTGTATGTGGAGTTCTCTAGTACCAATAACGATGAATATGCCAACTTTGGTGCAGGTACGCAAAGCGTGACCGACTTTAAAGATGATGGCCGAGAGTTTGATGAAAGACCCTTGGATGGAATTTTTACTGGTGAGTTTAAATTAAACTTTCCTGCGGGAGAGTGGCAGCCTGAATTTTTCATAGAAACGCCCATTCTAAAAAGAAGAGTGATCAAATCACCTATTGTTATCGCTGAGCCGCCATTCAACTTTGAATTGATGCTAGCGGGTGAAAACGAGCTTGAACATGGCCTTACTATTACGATAGACGACACGGTTGTGAAACCTGAGACCATATTGCTACAGGGTAAAATCTTTTACCCTAATGGTGAAGAGCAGATGTTTACCTTAGATGCAGAAGAACGGCTTTATCGTCAGCTGCCAATCAAGAATTATGATTGGGGGCGTTATAGTGTAGAAATCTCCGTATTTGGTGAAAATATCAATGGCCGTGAGTTTATGGCAACGTTGCCAAACTACAATTTTGAAATTGAAAGACCCATTGAAAAAGTGCCTGAATTGGAAGCCGCTGCGTTACCGGCAGTGATACAACCCGAGCCAGAACCAGAGCCGACTATAAGTACAGCGCTATTAGTCAGTATTATTGTTGCTGGTAACTTAGTTGTATTATTGCTCGGTTGGTTAGCCATTCGTGTTCTGGTGCAAAAAAAGCCAATTAGACTAAAAGTACCAATGCCAAAGAATCCATTTAAGAAAACCGAAGAAGTCATTGATCTTGATGATTTAGGACCATCTGAAAATAACGCAGCAGGGAATGGTTCAAAAAATGATAAATCAGGTGATATTTTGAACCTTTCAATGAAAGATAACTAAAAAACACGGTTTTTTTTCAAAAAACGGTTGACTCATGAGGGGGTCATTCGTATTATTCACGCCGCTGTCAGGGAGCACACCTTACAGCAAACACTGCAAGAATATGACGCGGAGTGGTAGTTCAGTTGGTTAGAATACCGGCCTGTCACGCCGGGGGTCGCGGGTTCGAGTCCCGTCCACTCCGCCAAATTTCTTCGTGGTATCAATAAGTCGCGCTGGAGTGGTAGTTCAGTTGGTTAGAATACCGGCCTGTCACGCCGGGGGTCGCGGGTTCGAGTCCCGTCCACTCCGCCAATACTTATTACAAACGTGCATTTGCTTCTTATGGAGTGGTAGTTCAGTTGGTTAGAATACCGGCCTGTCACGCCGGGGGTCGCGGGTTCGAGTCCCGTCCACTCCGCCAACACTTCGAAGCAAAAAATGCGAATACTCAGTGGAGTGGTAGTTCAGTTGGTTAGAATACCGGCCTGTCACGCCGGGGGTCGCGGGTTCGAGTCCCGTCCACTCCGCCAATGTATCGCATAACTATATTCAAGCTTTATGACAGCTTGTTTACTCGCTGGAGTGGTAGTTCAGTTGGTTAGAATACCGGCCTGTCACGCCGGGGGTCGCGGGTTCGAGTCCCGTCCACTCCGCCAACACTAAAACGAGTAAAATAATGTCATTAAGATATCTCTGCGGAGTGGTAGTTCAGTTGGTTAGAATACCGGCCTGTCACGCCGGGGGTCGCGGGTTCGAGTCCCGTCCACTCCGCCATTTAAGATATCTTGCAAATCTATCACTGCGGAGTGGTAGTTCAGTTGGTTAGAATACCGGCCTGTCACGCCGGGGGTCGCGGGTTCGAGTCCCGTCCACTCCGCCAGTTTGCAATTTCTCTTCTCATATTTCAATTACTTACCTCCTAATTTTCTTTTTCTATTGTATTGTTATTTGATCCTGTGATCAGATGATCACCATTTGGTGACCGTGGGCGTTTAAAAATGGTATTCATTGGTCACGAGAATGCGGTTTGGTTTTCATGATCAACTTTGTTTTTTCTTAGCATATCTATCTTTTATCTTTGTTTTATTTCTCTTCATTGTTACTCGCGAATTCAAGTCCGAAGTGCACCACTCGCTAAATTAGGCTGCTTTGCGTAATTCATTGAATATCACCACAGGTTGCCTAAACCCTATACATTTTCTCGGCCTCGCATTGAGCGCCCGCTCTATATGCGCAATTTGCTTGTCTGTCACCGTTCGTAAATCTGTTCCTTTGCGAATATATTGACGCAGCAGACCATTAAAGTTTTCATTCAACCCTCTCTCCCATGAGGAGTAGGGGTTAGCAAAATAGATATCGGTTTTTAGCTTATCTGAGACATATTCATGCTCGCAAAACTCACTCCCATTATCTGCAGTTATCGTATGAACATGACGTCGATAGCGCCACAGCATGCCTCTCATCGCTCTGCTCACTTGCGCTGCACTTTTTGCTGGAACGTTGCGTATCAGGTAAAACTTACTTGTACGTTCGACCAGACTAACGATTGCACCCGTGCCATGCTTGCCAAGTACAGTATCCACTTCCCAATCACCAAACCGTGTTTTAATGTCAACAATCGCAGGTTTATGCTCAATGCCAACCCGATTTAGGATGATGACACGTTTGCTTCGGCAACCTTTACGATAACGTCTGTGCCCTTATTCGGGGAGGACTCAGAGGGCGATTAACAGAGCTTGACCATAGGCAGCAATACATTGATTTAATTCAAGAAGCAAAACAATCGGGTTGCGCTGTAGAGAAAGCTTGCAGAGAAATGGATATCAGCTTGAGAACGTATAGACGATGGTATCAGCAAGGCATAGTACAAACAGACAAACGCCCAGAGGCAGAGCGTCCAGTGCCAAGTAATAAACTAACCGTGCATGAGCAACAAGCCATTGTTGATGTTTGTAATGAGCCTGAATTTGCTAGCTTACCGCCTTCACAGATAGTGCCTAGGTTGTTAGATAACAATATCTATCTTGGCTCAGTGTCAAGCTTCTATCGTGTGCTTAAGGCTGAAAACCAATTACATCATCGTGGTCGCAGCAAAGCACTGAGAAAAGTGGCTAAACCCACGAGTTTTACAGCTGCTACACCGAATGAAGTTTAGTCATGGGATATAACTTACCGTGTGCCCGGAGTTCAGGGCTAACAAGGATGTTTTAAATTGAACCACGAACCTGTCTGAAATCGATAAATATATTGGCCGGAGCGCTCGTAGTAGTGCGAGGTGGGGAAAGCCCACTACATGGCGAAGGGGCGCAGTAAGCTCAATTTTGTTTTACCTTGAACTCTTGATTGTTTGACTGTTTATTTAGTTTGGTTGGTTGTTGTTTTTATGTTAAGCATGAGGGGTGAACTGAAAGTAAAATGTGATTTTTTAGTAGTAAAACTTAGAAAGTTGGGTATAATTCCGCGTCTCGAAAATTAAAAGGATATGCAAGCATGATGGATGATATGGACGTAGTTAAGCAACCAAATGATGTTTTGGAAGGGAAATCTTGGTTATCTTTTAGAAAAAGAATTGATGATGAAATCTTAAAAGAAATGGACAAGGTTCGTTTTTTAAATATCTATCAACCGATTTGTGATGCTCTTCAAGGTGGTAAACGTATTCGAGCGATTTTGGTTCTCATGGCCAACCAAGTATATGACAAACCTCAAGAATCTGCTTCTGATGCAATGAAAGTTGCTGTTGCTATTGAAATGTTACACGCGGCAGCGTTAGTACATGATGATATTATGGATAATTCTGATTATCGTCGTAATGAGCCAACAATTTACAAAAAATATGGTACCGATACTGCCATTTTGGCTGGTAACTTTCTTATTAGTCTGGCATTTAAATTGGCTAATTCTGTTAAGGCAAAATATGCTGCAGGTTGCAGTTTGTATTTGTGTGATATTTGCATGGAATTAGTTGATGGTCAGCTATTGGATATTAATGCTTTTGATACCGAAGATCTCGATAGTTATTATAAACTCATTGATGGTAAAACTTCCTCGATTATCTCTCTTCCGATGAAAATTCTTGGTGTGATTAATGAAAATGAACAGCTTAGTCAGCATTTGTTTGATTACGCCCGAGAAGTTGCTCGTATTTTGCAGATTCTAGATGATTTTTATGATGCCTTTATTGGTGATGAGAAAACAAGTAAAACGCCGGGGCTTGATCGGTTAAATGGTAAAAAGACTATTGTGGATTTGGTCAGTAACAAAGATGACTTAAAATCAATGACCAGAACACAAGTGAAAAAGGCGATTCAAGTGACTCTTGCTGAACATCGAGAGGCGGCACATGCTCTTCTTGCTCGAATCGATACTCCAAATACTCAAGCGCTGAGTGACTTAGATGCTTACGTTTGGCATATGTTGACTAAGTATACGATTTAGTTTGTGAGTATTATATCTGGTTTTGTCTATGCTTTTTAAACGTTTAAAACTTAGTTTTTCTTACTCCAAACATATTCGGGTATTGTTTGTTTTCGCTTTGCTAATTAGTTTAATTGGCTCGTTTACGGCGTTTTTTACCCAGTATCTTATCGATAGCGTTATTCCGTCGGGGGATATGCGATTTTTGCTAATCTTCTTAATGTTTTATGCTTGCTACGAAACTCTAAATTTGACTATCGGGTATTTGTCTAGAAGTTATCGAGTGGTGTTAGAAAAATTTCTCGATTACCATCATTTAGATAAGTATTTGGTGGCCTTACTTACGGCCAAAATCCCTGAATTAAACAGTTATAAGAAGGGCAGTTTGATTCAGAGGATTTATGATGCTCAGAATATCAAAAAGTATTATTTAACTTTGCAAGTTGATATCGCCGTTAGCTTTTTGACCATCTTTGTTCTTAGTTCGATTATTTTGTATATGAGCCCTCTGATAGGTTTGGTGATGGCTATCAGTTTGGGGTTGTTGGTGGTGATCTACCTTAAAGCCGTTCCTAAAACTGTTGAGTATGAAACCCAGCGTTTTCAAATTAAATCAGATTTTTTGTCTGTAGTCGATGATATTGTTGATGGGCGGGAAACTATCCGCGCTAATAATTATAAAAGTCAAGTCTTTAAACGATGTACTGCTCGTATGGAGGATTTTCTCAATCGTGAGCGGGATGTGTCGTTTTTACAGCAAAAAATTCAAACTAGTACTTCTGTCGTCCGTACTGTTAGCAGTATTGCTATCCGAGCAATTGTGGTGATAAGTATTTTGTCTTTAAATAAGTTCACTTTAGGTGAAATGTTGACTTTAATGGCATTTTCTGAAATTTCGATGAAAACCACAATGCAAATATTGATGTCTTTTATGCAATTGAAGCGCACTAGTATAACTCTAAAGCGTTATCGGGAGTTTTTGGATAGTGTCAGTATCAATGAAAAGGAGTTGAATGATAAACCTGTTGAATGTCAGCCAATTGAGCAAGTAAGTGTTTGTGGTCTTAAGGTTGGGGTTAATGGTAAGGCTGTTTGTGATGTACCTGATACTACCTTTAAACTTAATCGAATTTATAAATTGGTTGGTGCTAATGGTGCAGGTAAAACGACTTTTTGTAAGTCGTTGGTCGGTTTGTTTGACCCCATTGATGGCGAATTTTCTTTTAAAATTGGCGAGCGTTTGGTTAACTCAAACCGTCGTATTAACCATTGTGCGGCGTACTTTCCCCATGACATTCTGTTTACTACTACGCTGTGGGAAAACATTACTTTAGGCCAAGCAATCGAACAAGAAACGGTCGTTGATTTACTTAAGAAAATAGGTCTATGGTCTGTAATTGCAGCTTTGCCGGAGCAATTGCATACGCAAATTAGTGATAGGGTGAATCCTTTTTCTGAGGGACAAAGACAGATTATCTTGTTTTTGAGAGTGTATTTGTCGAATAAGCCTATATTGGTGTTTGATGAGGTGTTTCGTGGTTTAGATAAGCACACTAGTAAGATTGTTGGTGAGCTTATTAATCAGAAAACAAACTGTATCATTCTTTATGTTGCCCATGATTTTACTATTGATAGTGAACGCAGTGAACTTCTGACGTTAACTAAACGTCTGTCGGATAGTAAACAGACTGATAAACGCAAGGATGTGGCATATGCATGAGGTCAATGACAATATTCACGGTGAATTGAGAAAAGCTCGCTCTAAGTTGTTAAAAGTGACTTTTTGGTTATTTTCTATTGCATTAGTGGCGTCATTGGCGGTAACGATTCAATTGCGAGTGGTGCTGGAAGAAGCGTTTATTTATATCGTTCCCGAACCTGTCCTTCATTACGCTGAGCGAGATATTATTATTGATCAATATCAGGTGCCTGATGGGAGTAAAGTGGTGTCCGATATGTCTATGTACCAAGCGGAAAATATTCAGCTTAAGGATCAGTTGGTTTTGCTTCGGCAAGAAGAGATCCGCGATCAAGTGCAAGCGCAGGCTTTAAAGCAGAAAATAGAGCAAACTCGAAGTTCGGTGGCTATGCTCAGTCAGTTTGAAGAGGTTGAAGTCAAAAGTATAAAGGCTGAGATTATCATGATCGAAGACCTGCTGGTTAGGTTGAAGCAAGAATTGACTTTACTTAATAAGGATTATCTTAAGCAATCGACCTTTGTCGAAGGAGTGACTAATTTAAGTCATATCTCTAAAGACCGCAAAATCCGCTATCAACAGGATTTATTCCATAAGCGAGCGGAAATCATTGAGATGGAGCAAGATATTCATCAACAACAGCTGAAATTGGCGCAATTAAAAAATCAACAAAGCCAACAACAGATAGGTTTAACCCGTCAGCGCGATATGGCGGTGACTTTATCTGTATTGGAAAACGAAGCTAAAGTGTTTGCCGATAGCCTAAAACTTAAAGAATTAGAGTTAGCGCAATTGGAAAAAAATCATAACCGCTTGCAGGGCAAGGCTGAAGTTGATGGCCGAGTTGAGTTTGAAAGTCTCAATGGCATTCGCAAAACCCAATATAGAAAAGGCGAATTGGTTTACACCATCTACCCTGAAGGACAGCACTTTGTTACCAAAGGTTATGTCGATGAAAAGCACATTCTCGATATCGCCTTGGGTAAAGAGGTTGAAGTTAAACTCAGCGCATATAATTATCTTAAGTATGGTTCTATTAAAGGAAAGGTTAAAACCATTATGGGAGTAAAGGATGGTCGTGCTGAAGTGATTATTGATATTGTGGATATGAAAGACTTTAAGTTAGTTCATGGTAATTCAACTCAAGCCTTTATTACCCTTGAAGGGGTAAAACTCTATGAGTATGTGTTTGGGATTTTCTTCCCGTATATCGTTTAATTTGTCATTGATAATAAGGAATAGTCCATGGATAAATATGTTTCTGATGCGCTTGAGCGCATCTTGGATGCGACACCTGTCCGCAATCAAGTATCTCAACAGGTTTGTGAGCATTTGCAAGAATACGGCCCTCTTATTAGTTCTGTATTGGGTCAGTCGGCTCAATACTTTTCGTCAAAGTGCATGGGATACCCATCAATTTGGTTTTTATTTCGTGTTTGCGATATTCCTCAAGAGCAATGGCCTGAGCGCATTGAAAGTGTGATGCAAAGTTTACTGTTTAGCTTGTCTACTAGTATCGCCGACGACTTTATTGATGGCGACGAAAGGGTCGGCGATAAAGATATGTATGTCTTTTACATCATGATGTTAGCAATTGCTGAAAGAAGCTGCGGTGAGAAAAGTCGTTTAGATAATATTAAGCAGACTTGTAAAGGACTCTACGACTCCATTATTCAAAGTAAAATAGCCCAAGCAAAGGGGGAAAATGGTGACGAATATGTTTCTACTGACCGCATCGGTAGTTTCTTCGCGATGATTGCCAGAGATTTTGTTGATGCTTTACCACAACAAAATGACCATAACCTCATTGAAGCGACCCGTTATTTCGGTCGTATTTGTTGTTTGATTGATGATGCCATTGATTTTACTAAAGATGTCGAAATCCAAGGTGAGAATATTATTTTTGAAGTTATGGATAAGGCGACTTTTGAGCAATCTAAATCTGACGTTCAAATCCGCATTAATGCTGCTTTGCAAGTTCTTGATAGGGAATACAGTACTTTGAGCAAACTGCTTGAAAGCATATGGAGTCAAGATTGTCAGCAGCAATTTGCTCAAATTCGTTTGGATATAGTTGATTACATTACTACTACTATGAATGCACAATAAGAGGACTTGAGGATGATTTTAATTGTATGTATGAAGTCCTGGGGAGAATTTGGGAATTTTCTGGCTGCTAAACAGTTGCAGGCGTTTTTGACTAAGACCTCGGGTCAGCTTGTGGATTTGATTGCTGGTGATGATTATATTGACAATTTTGTTCAAGTGGGTCAAGACATTAAGATGGCGGTAAAGAGTGCCGCTAATACTGATGAAGTATTTGATAATTATTTGAATATTGTTACCCGTTTAGATCATAGGGTGGCTAAGCAAACCGAAGAGCAAGATTTTTCTGAATATTTGCCTTTGCTTGAGGCGATTGAACAGCGTAAACCTACGACCGTTATCTGCACTAAAGGTGTGGTGGCTCGTATGTTAGCAGCCCAGAAAATTAAGAAAATGCCGGAACAATTATATAACTATGTGACTAATCACGGTCACTTTAGTATGGATGTTCACCGTAGTGCAATTGATAGCGGTATGAAATATCTGACTCGTTTACCTGCTGCAACTGAATATCTGCGCGATATAGTGAAAGTGCCTGCAACACAAATTCATGATTTTGGTTATATCTCTTCGGTGCAAATGGAAAATTTAGCTGATACGCAGCAAGTTAGTGAATTGACAGATGTGATTTTGGTAAGTAATCGCGGTGGGCGTAAATATACATTGTTGTATCAAGAGTTGTTGAAAAACACCAATTTAAACCTTCATTATATTGTGATCAATGATGCTGAAGAGCTGGCGGTAGCTGAACAAAGCGCCCGTGATTATCCGGGCCGTGCAAAAGTCCTTGATGGTCTGCAACAAAAGGATTTTTTAGCTTTAGTGGCCGAACTTGGTAAAAAAGGCACTGTGTATGTTGGTAAAGGTAGTATTAATACATTGATCGAAGCTGTACTTGGTAAGCAACCTGTGTTGGGTTTGCGTTCTGGATTGCCAATGGAAGAGTGGGGAGCACAGTACCTTGAGCAGCATCAACTTGGTTGTATCAGAGATGATTGGAAAGATATTTACAACAAGATTGCTGAGTTGGTTGACTCGCCACAGGCTTATTGTGAACTAAGAACCAATGTATTGAAGTATTTGGCTGGTGATTCGATTAATTTAAGGCCTAACTTAGCGTGGTTACAACCACCTACCGAAGAGCAAAAAGTTCTCGGGCAAATAGGTCAGTGCAAGGTTCAACTGATTGCTGGTCTTGAAGCTAAAATGTCTGAGCATCAAGTTGAGATGACAGATAGCGCTAAGGCAATGATGAATATGTTTGTTGATGCTCAGTTGACTGACAAAGTTGTTACTTCACCAGAGGATTTGGTGTTGCTGTTGCAAAAGCTCAATATCGAACAGATTAGTCAAATGTATATTGAGGAGTTTGGAGCTTTGCGCCTGACCACTAATCGGACTGTGCGTTTATTAGCAATGATGCATGAACAATGGGTTGCGGCCAAACAAGCGCAGGAAGCAGCATCATGTTGATTATGGGGGTTCACTCAATAGGTCATGACTCGGCTGTTAGCTTTGTTGAAAATGGAGAATTGATTTGGTCGATTGAAACCGAGCGATTATCTCGGGTCAAACACGATGGAAAAATTCAAACTACCCTGGATTATCTAAAAGAGCATAAGGCCGATTTGTTGCAAAGGGTCGATGTGGTTTCTTTTAGTACTCACGTTAGCAATAAGGTCGCAAAAATCGATGATTTTGAAACGTTGAATCAAGGTATTGACCAGCATAACTTCTATTTTGAGTCTAAAACTCTGATTACAGGAAAGTCAGTTAAATGTTTTGTTGTTGCCCATGAAATGTGCCATGCAATGGTTGGCTTTCAATATGCTAAACCTGCGGAAAAACAGCTGTGTTTTGTTAATGAAGGGCGGGGGCATTTTTCACGTAATTGTGTGGTTCGTCGTGATGGCAAACAATTAACTATTACTCATTGCAATGAATTGCCTTGGTTTGGCTCTGGTATGGGTTGGACTTCTCTTGCGGTTATGATGGGCATAGAAAAATCTCCTTCAGCTGCAGGCAAAGTGATGGGTATGGCGGCATATGGTGAATATGAACCGAGATATGCTGAGATGATTTTGGCTGCACCACATAATCTTTATGATTATTCAGTAGTTGAAAGACCTAAGTTTTTAGCTAAGTTGTTTAAACAATATATAGGGCAACCGACGTTTAAAGTTAAGGCTAATTTGGCGGCGACTTTACAACAATTGTTCGCTCAGACAGTGGTTGAGCATGTTAGTCACATTGTTACTGATGAGGACCTCTCAGTTTCCATGTCTGGTGGTTGCGCATTGAATCTTATGGTGAATACTCTGCTGTGGCAGCGCTATGGTGAACGTTATTCTGTACCTCCTGTTTGCAATGACTCAGGTCAAAGTTTGGGAGCGGCGATATTTGCCCAGTTACAATTGAAAGGTCATTTACTTGAGCCTGTGTCTGTATATAGCTGTGGTGAAAGCTATACAGTTGAGCGTGACTGGCTTGAAAAGCAAGGTTTTATTGTCGAGGACTATACAGCGCAAAAATTAGCAAAATATCTACACAATCATGAGGTTGTTGCTTGGTATCAGGGTAAATCTGAGATGGGACCAAGAGCTTTGGGTAATCGTTCATTATTTGCAAGTTGTCAGGCTCATGGAATGAAAGATAGACTCAATCATATGGTTAAGTCTCGTGAATGGTATCGCCCTTTAGCGGCGATAGTTGCTGAAGAGTCTTTGGCTAAAATCACCAATGATATATTTCCGTCAAAATATATGTTGTTTAATTATGATATTGACTCGGACTTAATCCCAGAGGCTACTCATGTTGACGGCACGTCGCGTTTGCAAATCGTTAGCTCAACAGATAATGCTAAAGTTCATGAGTTATTACTAGCATATGAAAAGTTTAGTGGTGTTGGGGCGTTGATTAATACTTCTCTTAATGGTCGTGGCAAGCCAATTTGTTTGACACCAGAAGATGTAATCAATGATTTTGCCGACAGAGATGTTGATGTTTATGTATTTGGTGATTTGATTGCAAGGAGGGGGCATTTTGTTTGAGTGCCAATATGATTTTAATCAAAAGCGGCAACATTATCTAGATAATGGTGTTGTTGGTTTCGAAAAATTAATAGGTGAAGATTTGCTTGAAAGACTTGAAGCTTGTTTTGACCGTATTATTGAAGGTAATTATTTAACAGGTGTGCCACCGACTAATCGCACTCATATGCCAAATGACTCATACGATAATTTGACCAGAATTTCTTGTCCGGCAATTGCAGATCCGCAAATGGTCAGCTTATTAATGGAAGCTGGAATTGGGGTTGTGGCCAATGCATTAAGCGAGAGTGATTTTGTTCAGGCTTGGGGTATTCAATTGATTAATAAGGTGCCCGGCGAGGGGCCTGAGTTTAATATCGGCTGGCATCAAGATGGACAATATTCTCCTTGGTTATTTGAAGGAGATTGGATCACCGCTCACATTACTTTATCTGATGTTAATGAAGATGATGCGCCAGTATTGTATATTGAAGATTCACATCATTTACCGACTTTCAAACAAGGTTTACATAAAGGACAAATTACTGGGCAGGCCTTTAAGGCTGATTTGTATGAGCATGGCTTGGTATTAGCTGAGCGTTTAAATGTACCTTGGAAGGTTAAGTATCATACTTCTAAGCGCGGTGATGTTAATTTTCATCACAGTCGTTTAATTCACGCTTCGGACAATCTACGCAGTGGTAAAACCCGTAAGACCTTTAGTATTCATATGCGTACTAGTCATAACCCGTTGGTGATCAACGAACCGTTTTTAATTCGGAATAATCCGCCACAAACTAGTTATTACTTGGACTTTGCCGATCAATTGATGTGTCCGGTAATTCATGGTGTTGCTACTGATTTGGTCGGTTTTGCTGCGCCTAAACAAACATTTGAGGAACTAAACTGTGTTTGATAAATACTATGATATGTCTGCTCATCAAAAGCAATTGAATGATACTGGCTTGGTAAAATTTGAAGGGCTACTTAACGAGCAAATGCTAGATAAGCTAGAGGCTTGTTATGACCGTATTATGGCTGGAGAATATGTTAGTGGTAATCCGCCACCTCGTCGTACTCACCCTCCGAAAGATTCAGAAAAATACCTTACTCGTGTTTCTTATCCTACTGTGGCAGATCCTGCTTTGGTTGGTTTATTGATGGAAGCTGGGATTGGGGTATTGTCTAGTCGCTTGATGAATAGTGATTTTGCTCAGGCATTTTTTATTCACTTGGTTAACAAGGTGCCCGGTGAAGGTTTAGAGTACAACATAAGTTGGCATCAAGACGGTCAATACGGTAAACATTTGTTTAGTGGTCACTGGATTACAGCTCATATCGCTCTTGAAGATGTTAACAGTGATGATGCGCCAATTCTTTATGTTGAAAATTCTCACCGACTTGAGCCGCTGAATAAGCGCGAAGTGTCTGGATTCAGTTTCCGTAAACCGTTGGATGAATTGGGACAGCAGTTTGCCCAAAAGACAGGTATTAAGTGGAATGTGGTGGAATATCTATCTAAGCGTGGTGATGTGACTTTTCATGATAGTCGTTTGATCCATGCCACTGATAATTTACTCTCAGGTCGTACCCGTAAAACTTTTGTATTGCATTTGCGTTTTGAGCATAACAAGTTGCTGTTTAGCGATCCTATTCATGTTACAAACGAGCCGCCACAACCGAATTTTTATGTTGATATAGCCGATTCGATCATGTGTCCAGTTTTACACGGTGTTGCGACAGATTTACCAGAGCGTCGGTTAAAGGCTGGATAAATTTGGTTTAAACGGATGAAAATAGTCTATTTTCTCGAAAGATTTCCGGAGCTGAGTGAAACCTTTATTCGCCAAGAAATATTGGGTTTGTTGCAGCAGGGGATTAGCGTTCGAGTGGTCACAGTAGCTTGTTCAGAACAGAGTAATCATGTGGATTTGGCTAACGAGCATCCGCTGTTGGCTCGGTGTGAAGTCGATGTTATTGGTGAGCAAGATTTAGTTTATTCAAAAGGGCGTATGCTTCGTTGGTTATTACATCCTTATTCTCAAGGTAAGTTTAAACAGCGCTGGGATAATTTAAATGCTAAACATTACCGCACTAAGTTACTGTATAAAATTGTTTCAGGTCCTAAGCGTATTGCGGCTGATGAGATTGTCATCACTCATTTTGGGGGAGCAGGCGTTATGGCGGCACAGTTAAAGCAGTTTGGCTATATACAAGGGCCGTTAGTTAGTGTTTTACATGCCTATGAACTTACTAAGCTTCCAGCGTTTAAAGATTTAACACCACATTATCATAAGTTATTTACTCAAGCGGATAAGGTGTTATCGGTCTGCCGTTTTATGCAAGATAAGATCACGTCTTTGGGCTGTGCGCGAGAGAAAGTTGATGTTATGCATATGGGAGTGAATATTGAACAACTAGCTCAATTGGCTGAGTACCATAAAATGGATGCGGGGTTATTGCGTGTCCTGTTTGTTGGTCGCCTGACTCAAAAGAAGGGGATACTGGATGCTCTTGAAGCTTTGGCCAGAGTTTCTAATCGAGTCAATTTTCATTTTGATATTGTCGGTGATGGCGAGTTAAACCTAATTTGTGAAAATTCGGTTAGAGAACTAGAACTTGAGGATCGAGTGACATTACACGGTGCTTTGGCCCATCACAAAACTTTGCAGCTTATGGCGCAAACTGATGTTTTGTTGTTGCCTTCTAAGACTGCGGATAACGGTGATATGGAAGGGGTGCCAGTAGTGTTGATGGAAGCTATGGCCATGAAAAAAGTTGTGTTGTCGAGTTTTCATTCGGGGATTGGTGAGTTGGTCGATGATGGTGAGAATGGTTTTTTGGTTGCAGAAGGTGATATTGAAGGGCTTTCGTTGAAGATTGAACTAATAGCTAATTTTACATCTGATATGCGTCTTCATATTGGGCAACAGGCTGTAGCTAAAGTTAGTCAATTATTTAACCAAGGCAAGCAATCTCATGCCTTGGCTAGTTTATTGCGAGAATTATGATGCAGTACGATATTGTTTTTATTTCATATGATGAGCTGTGTGCTGAGGATAACTGGCTAAATTTACGCAGACGTTTTCCAAAAGTTAAGCGGGTTCATGGTGTTGATGGTATTCTCAATGCGCATAAATTAGCAGCTCAAGCGGTTAGTGGTGAGTGGTTTTTTGTTGTTGATGGTGATAATAAAATTCATTCTGAGTTTGATTTTGCCTTACCTGAATCACAGTTGTGTGACGACACCACTTATGTTTGGCGTTGTATCAATTCGGTCAATGGGTTGTGTTATGGCAATGGTGGGGTAAAACTGTTTAATAAACGAGTTTTTGCTACGGTCGATGAGTTTTGGGGCGATATGACAATGTCGCTAAGTAAGCGATACAAGCCAGTGGATGTGGTTGCTTCTACCACTATTATTAATGCTAGCGCCTTTCATGCGTGGCGTGCAGCGTTTCGCGAGTCGGTTAAATTGAGTGTGCCGCGAAAGCGAGTGCGGGAAGAATTTATACGTCAACAACGCTTAGGACAGTGGTCCAATGTTAAAGAGGATGTTGAATATGCGCAATGGGTTGCACGGGGTTGTGTTGAAGGTATAGAGTTTTATCGTCAATGTAGTGCAACAGGAGAAGATCACGCTAGCTTCATTAACAACTTTAATTGGTTGCAACAGCGCTTTAATGAAAAATATTCCGAGGATCAAAGATGAAGAAGCTTGCTAACATACTGCTGATATTGGCATTGGTTGGTACAGTCATTGTTGGTTTTTTTAAAAGCCCTGAGTTTCAATTGCGCCACCAAGGTGATGTTGTTGCTTATCGTGGCGGTGGTTTGGTGGTGGACTATCTTAAACTCAAGCAAACTGGTTGTATGGCTCAAAGTATTACGGCAAGTGAAAGTGGTTTAATCGAAAACACGCTGGCGGCGGTTGAGCAACAAATCAAAAACGGTGTACGTAATATTCATTTGAATGTGCAGTTAACTCGTGATAACCGTTTGGTGGCGTTTCATGATAATGACTTGAGCTGTGCTACTGATGGTGAAGGTAAAGTTCACCAATTGACTTGGGAGCAAATAAAAGATTTAGATGCTGGCTACGGTTATACCCTAGATGGCGGCAAAACTTTTCCTTATCGCAATCAAGGATTAAGAATAGCTTTGTTAGAGACTTTAGTTACAGATCCAGATGTTACTTACTGGTTGAATCTAAAAACCACCGCTAAACGTGCATCGCGTATTTTGTTGGAGTTTATCGATACTTTAGAGCCTCAAATGCAGCAACAAATTGTACATATCGGCAATGCTCAGGTTGTGGATTATATTCATAGCCTCAATCCGCAAGTGAACAGTATTACCCAACGGGATTTAAAGACTTGTCTGATTGATTACGCGCTGGTTGGTTGGAGTGAGTCTTATCCTAATTCGTGTAAAAACCGCATCATTATTGTGTCACCTGAATTTGCTGAATACTTGTGGGGGTGGCCTGAACAGTTTGCTGCCAGAGCGCAACAGCATGGTAGCCGAGTTTATTTATGGACTAAACATCAAAGCTATCAACACAGTGATAATTTGTTGCTGCATGGTATTGGTTTAATTAGTGGCAACGCGCCTGCTGCTTTGTCCCAAGGTAGTTTATAGCTAGTTGTATTGTGATGCATAAGGTAGCCATAGGAATTCCAACTTATCAACGGCCAAAGTCGTTGTTACGTTTGCTTGATTCAATTAATCAACTGAAATTTTCTGCACAATTTTGTGTTTTTGTAGTGGACAATGATAATCACAGTCAATCAGCAGTTAATTTGTTGGCTAGCAGGTTAGCCGATTATCGTTTTACTTTGCATACTCGTGCCGTTGCGCCTGCCAATATTTCTGTAGCTCGCAATATGTTGTTGCAGATGGTATTTGAAGAACATGACTTTAGTGTCATTGCTATGGTAGATGATGATGAAATAGTAGATTGTGATTGGCTTAACCAGTTGGTTAATTGTCAATTGCAAAGCGAAGCGGATATTGTCCAGGGTAATACACTTCCTAACTTTTTAGTTAAGGTTGAACCTTGGATGAGTCAAGTGCCTTTTTTCTATCGCCATCAATTGATGAGCAGTCATGATTCAATGGCGTTGAGTTCTTGCAATATTTTGATAACTAAGGCTATTTATCAAAAGATGCACGGGCAATTGTTCGATCTGCAATTTGGCATTTCAGGTGGTGAGGATACCGACTTTTTCCACCGGGCTAAAGCTTTAGGTGCTAAGTTTGCCTATGAGGGTAAGGCTTTGGCTTATGAAGATTATGATCAACTAAGAGCAACTAAAAGTTGGGTGCGTAAGCGTAGCTTTAGAGTCGGCCAAACTAATGTCAAAATTTTTCATCAAAATCGCAGTGGCTTCATTTTTGGCTTAAAAATTTTCGCCAGATTTTTGGTTAATTTAGTTAGATTGGCGCTGCTGTGTTGGCACCCTGCACACTCTATCCGTTATCAAATGAAAATTTGCCGCCAGTGGGGGATGTTGCTGGCCGCCTGTGGAAGTAGCTAATCAATGTCTTTTTTATTTAATCAAATGCGTAAGCTCATTGGGAAAACTTGGCAAGCTGATTTTGGCCGTTTTGATGCTCAAGTTGAATTCATCCGCGAAGGTGATACTGCCCAATTGAGTTTTTTACTACCTTTGGTATTGCCAAATGATAATATTGCCGCGTTTTATCGTTGTGTTTGTCAAGTGTGTGAACAATTGAATTCACAGCTTGAAAGTGGGTTGATCTCTAGTGCTCAGTTGATTTTAGGCATTCAGGGAAATTGGCAACAAAGTGTATACCAGCAAATTATTGCTGATTTATGCGCTAAATTGGCTAAATCTAATGTACATGTGACACTGATAAAGCAAAATAAAGCCAATAAAATCGCTATGATCAAAAGAGCAATTAAATGTGCTAAAGAAAAACAAAGTGAATTATTTGGTTGGTGTGATGGTGATTTGCTGTTGTCTGACAATATTATGGAAACATTAATTGGTAGTATTTATGTGCGACACAATTGCATCGTAGGTCCAGTGCATGTTCAAGTTAAAAATCCGCAAGATTTTATTGAGCAGCGTTACTTAAAACTTCCAAGGACTAAACCAAATAAATACCCCCAAGGCTGTGTGCTGTTTAAGCTCAATGCTGTTGAGCATGACTTTGATGAAAGAGATATCAGTGATGATGGCTATCTAACATTTGCCAATCTGTGTTTGGATGGTCAACCTATGAATGGAATACAGGTTATTGAAGCGGCCAAAATTTATTATTTGACCGATTTGAATCTTAAACAAAAGTTAATTCGTTTTCGCCGTATCAGTCTTAGTCATATGATCTTATTGCATAAGTTCGATAAGACTAAAGCTAAATATATTTATCACAATATTATGTTTGCACCATTGTTTGCACGGCCTTTGAAGTTTAATCGTCAACTGGTTGTAAAGTCTTTACTCTATTTTGGTTATTTGTTAGTGACCTTTGAATTGCTTTTAAGAGTGCTGATAGACAAACCGTTAAAACGAATTGTGTGGTCTGCTTCATCTGGTGGTGACGAATGAGCCGTATCAGTATTGCTATTCCTCATTATAATCAACCTCATTTGATTAGTAGGGCTATTGAGTCATTGTCTTTGACGTGTCTTAAAGATATTCAATTATTGGTAATGGACGATGCCTCATCAGATGATGTCTTTGCTCAGTTGCAACAGCAGTTAGATAAAACTAAACAACTAAGCAAACATCCTATTCGTTTGTTTCGTGCCAGTAAAAATGTTGGTACTTATCGGATGAAAAATGCCATTATCCAGCAGTTGGATACTGAATATTTGGCCTTTCACGATGCTGATGACTTCAGTGTGGCTATGCGTTTAGACCGTTTATATGATGGGATGAGAGACAGCAATATCGATATACTTGGCTCTGCTTATATGGAAGTCATGTCGGATTTAGATAAAGGCGATAGTTATTACATTAAACGGTTTTATAAGATGCCTTATCTTGCCCATAAAGTGGGGATTAAATACATCAGTTATCAACCCTCTCAATTAGTGCGCTTTAGCTGTTTTGACACTTTAGGTGGATTTGATGGTTCTACTCGAATTGGTGCGGACGATGAGTTTACCTTACGTGCTGTACATTGCAAAAAGGTGCGTAATTTAAGTGAGCCTCTCTATGTAAAAATAGAACAAGCTAAGTCGTTGACTACCGATGAGACGACTGGCTATCAATCGCCTATACGTGCAGCTTATAAACAGAAAATGGCCGATTTGCGTAAGAAAATTAAAACTGGCTTAAGCCAAGAGTTTTATCGCAATACGCCTAATGATGAAGATTTTAGTTTGAAGGAATTTTAAAAGGGATACATATGACAACAGGAATTTCTACAACACAACTCAAAGATGCCTGCGAACAAGGGTTGGCTTATTTGCGTCAGCAACAAAAAGCCAATGGAGCAATTACAGCTGCTAATTACGGCACTTTTGATGTTTGGGAAACTATTGAAGCGGCTATGGCTATCACTTTGTGGGCTGAGCAGGAAAGTTTGCAAAATGATGCTGTGCTAAGTGCCGCTATGGCGTTTTTGGCCAGTAGCGAAACTGATGATGGTATGGTGCCAGACTCAGCAAAACGCACGGATTTATATTGCATTGAGACTTCCAGTGAATATCTACAATTATTAAAGACCTTGCTAGAACGACAATTTCCTCAGCGCACCGATGTGATAAATCAAGCGCAATATATCTGTGAGAAACAACTTAATGATGGTCGTTGGAGAATCGAAAATCCGGCGGTAAGCGAAGATGTACAGCACTTGCCTAGTGTCACCGCTTTTGCCATGTTGGCTTTGCTTAGGGTTGATACTGAGCCTAAATATTTTTTACAAGCACTGACATTTTTAACTGAAGGACAGTTGGCTAATGGTACTTGGGGTCAACATTGGCAATATTATGAAACGCCGTTTTATCTGATGGCTCCAATTTGCGAGTTGTTGCAGCGCTTAAATGATAATGGCCGTTTTGATAGTTATCTTGCTAAAGCGCAACGTTTTGTTTTATCTGAGCAACAAAGTGATGGACGTCTGGTTAGTGGCCAAACTGATGGTGAAAATCAGATCAGTGAGTCTTTGCATACGGTATTGGGGCTAAAAACTTTATTGGCGACGGGCATTCAATTAGATGATCCTAACGTTCAAAAAGCCCTTAAATGGTTGCTTAGCCAACAAAGTGAAAACGGTTGCTGGCATGGTGGGGTATTTCCTCATCCGAATGTCAAAATCAAGAAAAATGAAGACGTCTTTTGTAGTGCTCAGGTGCTGATGATGTTGAATCGATATTGGCAGTTGAGCCAAGGCTATAAGGTATAGCGGATGTCTGCTGTTGTATTGTGTTCTGATTGTTTTAACAATCCGGGTTTGAAAAGATATGTTGAGGAATTGTTTGTCGCTGATTTAGCTGGGTGCCCTCATTGCGATTCGACTGAAGGCCATTGTTTAAGTGGCGCTATGGTTATTGAATTGGCTGATAAGTGCTTTTTGCACGGGGAAATAGCTAAGGCTGCTTATTACAATGATAAGAATATAGAGCGCAATAAACAGCAAAAGTTGTCAAGCAGTCTGGGGAAAACCCTGAAACAGGATATATTGTGCATTGAAAATGCCATTAATGATGCCTATTTGGAAAATACTGATTCCCAGATACTACTGCGAGCGTTAGAGAGTTATCCGGTTCGGGTTTTAACCCCATCAGATCAATTTTACCGTATAAGAGTATCGCCAGAGCAGCCACAAAATTCAGCAGAATATGATAGCCCTCCAGATGAATTGTTGGGTTCGGGACGACTTGATTCGGATAACATGCCTGTCATGTATGCATCGCAAAATCTTCAGATATGTATTCATGAGTGCCGGGCGGCGGCAAATGATAGCCTTTTTGTTGCGACATTGCGCCCGACGTCACATTTAAAATTGCTGGATTTGACTTGTATTGCAGCCGAACCGCTGCAAAAAGCTTTGCATATGGTATTTATGTTTAGTCGTTTTTCTTATCCTCTGACTCGCAGAATTGCGGTGTTGGCTAAACAGGCTGGTTTTGATGGCATTATCTATCCGGCTACATCTACTATTCTGGCAAAAATCGATCCTAAGGCTAAACAACAAAATAATTCGAAGGTGGTAGAGAATATTGCCATGTTCGGCAGGCCCATACTCGACTCATTGGTCGAAGTGGTAACTATAGAAGCAATAACATCGAGTAACCAACTTTAGGGAAAATGAAGATGGGTTTAGAATTAGTGAATCAAAAATTCGATGCAGAAATCGAAAAACTTAAACAAGACGATGAAGTGCTTGCTGTGATGGGCTACGGCTCATATTTTAAAGGCAGATTTAAATCTGGCAGCGATATTGATTTGATTTTGATACGCGATGGCGAAGATATTTCATATAAAAAGAAAGTGTTTAATGAAGGGTTGGAATTTGAATTTCGTTATGTGACTGAAGATTTCTTACTTGAACTGCTTAGCCGAAGGCATGGTCCTACCATCAAACATATGTTGGAAGCCACTATTGTGTCAGATCCAAACGGCATAGCTGAAAAACTAAAGCAATACGCTATAGATATTACTGCCAAGTCTATTGATGAGACCTTTCCTCATGATGCCAGACGGGAAAAAGCGCTGGTGATTGAAAGCCTGCATCGCAAAATCCATCAGGTTAAAGATCATCCCGGATTTTTTGAATTTGCTTGTTCAAAACTATTGCTTAATTTGGCTGATGCTTTTATTCGTCTGCATTGTCATTGGGGGCTACAGGGCTTTCGCGAATCAACAAGACAACTCAAAGCGATAGATCCTAAAGTGCACCAGCAATTTGAATCTGCTATGGCACCTAATCCTCAAGAGCTGAGAATGGAAAACATTGATGCCTTGTATCATTTGGTGATTGATGCTCTTGGTGGTGTGGTGGCAGTGAAAGAGTCGGTGCTGTCTATGGGCGTTGAACAGGTGATCAATACCATTGAAAATTAAGGGATGATGTGATGGCTTTTTTTAAAAGTATAAAGCAACGGCAATTGTTGGTGACCAATAAAAAGGTGATGTATACCAGCTTAACGTGCGCGCAAACTCTTGAAGAGATTGACTTGGCCCAATTTAAGGCGCTGTTCGATGAAGGTTGGCCTATATTGCAACTGGTTAGAAATCCGGTGGATAGGGTCGTTTCTTTTTATAAAGATAAAATTATCGATGCTGGTAGACGTAATGATAATGGCAAAATTCAAATTCAAAATTGCCAATATATGTTGTTGGCCATGATGCAAATGGAACTTAGTTTAGAAACCACAGTAGCCGATATTTTGGCTGGATTGCGGGCGGTGCGTTTTGATGTTTTTGCTTTAAAAATGTTACCTCATTTGTATCCTCATACTAAACACTTAACTCCACAATATGCGATTTTGCCTGAAGAAATTCGAGAGGCTTTGAATGATAACAATTATCGTGTGGTAAAGATGGAAGATAGTGAACAATTGTCCAAGGAGTTGACGCCGCTTGGTGTTGATGTCGGAGTGATACACAATCAATCGAAAGTAAATACTCAAGTTGAGCTTGAGGAGCGTGTGAGTGTGTTTATCAAGAACCTCTATACTCAGGATTATGGAGAATATCAATATGAGTGATATTAATCCTCAGTTACTTTTAGTAGATGAAAATGATCAAGTTATTGGTCATCAGAGTAAATTGGCGGCCCATTTGGGTGAAGGTCAATTACATCGAGCTTACTCGGTGTTTATTTTTAATCGTCAAGGGCAGTTGTTATTGCAACAAAGGGCTGCGCCAAAACCACTTTGGCCGGGAAGTTGGTCTAATTCTTGTTGTTCTCATCCGTCAGTGGGTGTTGCTATTAAAGATTCTGCTCAGTGCCGTGTTCAAATGGAGCTAGGCTTAGAGGCATCAGTGGAATACTTGTATAAGTTCTTGTATCGCGCTAAATATTTGGATGTTGGTCATGAGCATGAGTTGTGTCACGTGTTTTGGGCTATTTGCGATGATTTGCCAAAACCAAATACCGATGAAGTGGCTGCATATCAGTATATTGATATTGATGGTGTCGCCGATTTTATTGCTGCTAATGAACAGCAAGTGACTCCTTGGTTTAAGATGGAATGGGCTTATTTGCAAGTTCATCATCTTGAGGCTATTAAACAACAATTATTCGGTGAGTTATCGCCATGTTAAACACAATTAGACGTGTCATTGGTGAAGTTTATCAATATGATGCGCCGAAAAATGGTTATCAAATAGAGTGGGGAGGAGTTGCTGAGTCTGCACAGTTAACTGTTTTAGTGCCTTGTTTACTTACTAGCGATAGTCTTATTGATTTGTATAAAACGCTTGAAAGTTTGTTTGCAGAAGTCGAGTTGGTGCTAGAAAAGAAAATTTGCTCAGATGTGCAGCTGGTCGTGGCTGCACAATATCATCCTGCTCATCAGCATGAAAGTGATATTTACATTGAATTGTTGCAAGGGTTATTGGCATCGAAGTCGATTGTAGGCCTAACTACATTACTCATTAGTATGGATTATCCAAATAAAATTGATGCGATAAATACTGCTGTGGAATTGGCACGTCAAGCTGGCTCATTGTTTTTCTGTTGGTGTGACGATGATATTAAAGTGTCTTCTGGAAGCTTGGGTATGTTGGTGGACAAAATTAAGTCGGATGATTGCCATCTTGCAGGCTGCCGTAAGGTGTTGATTGAGCAAAAAGGCCAAACCCTATGGAGTAGCATCCGAAATTCACATAATAAGGTTAATAAATATCCGCAAGCATATTTAGCGTTTAAATTAGATAAAATTGATCACCAATTCGATTCAGGGGTTATTAGTGATGATACCTATCTTACATTCGCTAATATTTTTATTGATGCCGAACCTATGAATAAAATTGCTATTGTTGAGCAGGCTGTGGGGGAGTTTCAATCGGGGGCGACACCCTTGTCTAATCTAAAACGCTTGCGTCGTTTGGTTCTGAGCAATTTTATTGTGTTATCTAGAGTGGATGAAAGCTCTGCAAAATACGCATTTAATCAGATTATTTTTAAAGAATTGATGGATAAATCCCATCATAGCACTGCTAAAACTCGTTTGGTAAAACGTTGCTTATATGGTTTATATGGGCTGTTTCTAGCCGAGATCACTGTAAGATATTGGTTGAAAAAACCAATTCGGCAAGTTGGGTGGTATGGTCATTCTGGTAAAAGGCGGCCCACTTAAGTTTTATTTGCTATGGATATTATTGTAATGAACGAGAATCAATCCATTGTGTTATTGGTTATTGTGCTGGTATCGCTATTTATTTTTAGCTGGTGGTATAGGCTGAGAGGCCCTGTTGTCCAAGTCAAACAGAGTCGATTACTTAAACAGCTTACACAGCGTTTAGGTACTCAATTGAATTGGTCGCGACTTGAGTTGCATTTAATTGAGCAGGCTCATCCGCAATTGACAGAACAAATTGGTAATATTAATAAGACTGATTTTGAGCTGTTTTTCCGTCGTACATTCGGCTCTGGCTATTTGTATGAGTTCCATTCAATAGAGCCTGATCGCAATGCAGTGACCGTTACCAGTCGTTATAGCCCTGAACAATTGCAGAAGATGAAACTCTACGCTGAACAAACGGGCAGAGCTAAGACTGAATGGGAGTTTGTTCGAACGTTACTGGATTTGATTAAGTTTCATTTTGGTCGGCCTTATTTGCTAAAACCTAATGACAAAATAAAAGCGTATGGTGTAGAAGTTTTTAGGCCTAATCATCCATTAGATCATGGTATTCGCCAAGGTCGTTTGTCTGGAGATATTATTCGCTTGGTGGGTAAGTACCCTGATGAGTTCCGACAAGATATTGTTCAATTGGTTGCGGCTCAAACAGACCTGTGTAAGTTTATCCGCCAAATGCAATTTACGGGGGCATTTCAGCGCTCGGGACGCGAAAGTGAGGGGAATGTTGCTGAAAACTATCAAGCTTATGCCCGTGCTGATGTTGGCTTTTTTCGTCAGGCTGCACGATATTCAAGTTTATTTGATGATCAACTACAAATAGATGATTTTGCCAACGCTTTGACTGCTGCTTGTGATTATCTTGCTGAGCCTCATGTGATGGGTGATATAATGGCAGCGGCCCATATGTTGGATTTACAAAGAATTGGTTTGTATGGTGAAAAAGATAGTATTATTGCTGCTCAATTACTTAATACTAATACACAATTAATGCATAATAGTGCGAATAAGGGAGGTACTGGTGGCTCACAAGTAATCAGGGAACTTAGACAGTTAACTGACTGCTATTTGGTTAATAATGGTGTTTTGGGTTTTTATCGTTTTGAGAAGAAATGGTATATGCAAAACAATGATTTAGATTTAATGGCGCAAGCTGTGGTGTTGGACTATTCAAAACCGTTGCCAGTATATTCACCGAGAAAGAAAAAAGTTGGAAAATTGGTAAAAGCTAGTCGTAAAATATTTAAACGATTGAAAAAATATTAGTCAAAAACTTGCCAAATATTATAAGTGATAATTTAATTTTGCAGTAAGTATACCCGAATTCAGATAATAATTGATAACTGTAATATTATGCCTTCCAAACTCTGATAAATAAAACTTTACAAAACTCGTGATCAAATAAAAGTTTTTATTCGGTGTTGGCGCATTAAATTAAATAAAACCAATGAGTTATGGGTTGTACCTATTAAGCTCGATTAACAATATG
Source organism: Pseudoalteromonas sp. NC201 (assembly GCF_002850255.1). Taxonomy (NCBI): domain Bacteria; kingdom Pseudomonadati; phylum Pseudomonadota; class Gammaproteobacteria; order Alteromonadales; family Pseudoalteromonadaceae; genus Pseudoalteromonas; species Pseudoalteromonas sp. NC201. The sequence goes on along the minus strand of NZ_CP022522.1, from coordinate 2,807,501 downwards.
AAGTGGGCACGGCCTGTCACGCTCGGGTTACGGCGGTTCGACGCTTCGATTCGAATCCCGACCACTGGGCCAGTTTGCATTTTCTCTTCTAAGCGAGCTTCCTTTACAAAAATCCAAAAATCCAAAAATCCAAAAATCCAAAAATCCAAAAATCCAAAAATCCAAAAATCCAAAAATCCAAAAATCCAAAAATCCAAAAATCTCATTTACTTTAGCCCTTCCTTTGTCATCGTAATCAAACAGCTCACTTTTCAACATAAGCTTATAATAATGTCGACATAACTTTGCCTGTTGTGGCAAAGTGGCAGGCTCAGTTGGTTAGCTCTTGTCTTAGATAACTAGGCCTAAGACGATTATCTACGCGCCGTACTCATTGCAACTCTCATATCCTCTAAGCAAAACACGATTAACTTAAAGCGTAAACCATGGTTACTTTTTAACTCGTCTCTTTTCTAGCGATCTACTTGCGATCTGTCTTTATTTAAATATACTGTATGTATAAACAGTGTTTGGTGATATATGGCGAATTATATAGATCTTCTTGAGCGTAAAAACTTGCTTTGGCGTGGGCGTGGAAAGGCCGTGCAGCATGATGTCGTCAGTACTCGCTTTGCTGCACTTGATGATGTGCTGTGTGGTGGTTGGCCGCAACAAGGTGTGATTGGTGTAAAAGCTGCAATGGGAATAGGGGAGTTAAGGTTGATATTGCCCCACTTTGCGGATGATAACCGTTTGAAGGTATTAATTAATCCACCAGGACAAATACATGCCGCGGCATTGCATTATTTATCGTTAGACCTGAGTGAATTTATGATATTGCAGCCACCAAGTGAAAAAGAAGCACTGTGGGCTGCGGAGCAGTGTGTAAAAAGTGGTGCGTGTAGTGCGCTTGTACTTTGGCACGAAGCGCTTTCTATTGCCGCTGTAAAGCGTTTGCAGCTAGGTGCACAGACGGGAGGTTGTAGGTTATTTGTTTTACATCAAGCACAGTACGCTCAAACTCTACCATTTACGCTTTCAGTGGCTTTACAAGCACAGCACAGCGGCTTGGATGTGATAGTGAAGAAGCACAAGGGGCACTTGGCACATCGTAGTCTTAAACTAGAAAACCCCCACTATTGGCCAGAGCTTGAAAAGCCAAATCTACCTCATGTTAGCGATAATATAGTTGCATTTACAGGCTATGAGCGGCGTTTAACGAGCTAGTTATGTGGTTATATCTCTATTTTCCTATGCTGCAACTAGAGGGAATGACAAAGCAAACGGTTTCCGGTGATTTTGTTACACCCGTTGTTATTATTGATGGCCGCAAAAACCAGATAGTGCAGCTCAATGATGCAGCGCAGCAGCGAGGTATAAAAATAGGAATGGGCCTTGGGACTGCTTGTGCATTGTGTACACAGCTTCATGTTTTGCCCTACGACGACCTTCTAGAAAGACAGCAGCTATTAGAAATTGCCAATACGCTTTATCAAGTAAGTGCAGATATTGTAATCGATGAACCTAATGGCCTTGTGCTTAAAGTCGATTCTATGCTGTCGCTCTATCATGATTTGCCAAGTTACTGGCAAGTAATATCTGGACAATTAGCGCAACTTGGCAAGAGTTATTATTACGGCATGGGTGAGTCCACAATAATGGCTAAGCTCTTAGCGCGAGAGCATTGCAATGCGCTTATGTTAACGCAGTGCCAAAAGCGTCATTACTTGGGGAAGATAGGATTAACACGTACAAGTCTAGACAGTCGGGTGGTTGAGCTGCTTGCTCGCACCGGAGTTAAAAACGTGGCGCAGTTAGAGCAGTTTTCACTCAGTGAACTGGCCAAACGTTTTGATACTGAACTCGTACATTATGTAGGCTGCTTGTTTGGAAAACTAAAGGAAACCCTTAACTATTACCAACCTGTGGAAACCTTTGAGCTTACTGCACCTTTACTTTACGAAGTCGAAGTAATGGCTTGGTTAGAAAAGCCAATCGAGCATTTGCTATCGCGTTTAGCGTTATTCCTACAGCAACGTAACTTAGTAACTCGAACGCTTTATTTTACCTTAGCACTTCGAGATAAAGAGGCTTTAGAGATCACATTAAACAGCGCGGAGCCTGAATATAAGGCGGCAAATTGGCAGCGCTTGTTAAACCTCAAGCTAGAATCCATAACCTTAGATGCACCCGTACAAAGTGTTTCACTCAAAGCTGATGCACTAGAAGCGCAGCATGCCACAATAAAAGATCTCTTCTCAACGCAGCAAAGTGCGATGTCTGCGCAAGGACTGCGGGCTATTCTATGTGCTAAGCTCGGTGAGCAGGCAGTGCAAGGTTTACAACTTACAGGCGATCCTCGTCCTGAAAAGGCCAGCACTTATAGCCACGAGCCACGTTTCACGACACTCAAGAGTAAATTAAGACCTACTATCCTATTTCCGAAGCCACAGCCGTTATGTGAAAGAGTCAATATTATTTCTGGTCCAGAGCGTATCGCTTCGGGGTGGTGGGACGGTGAGCCGGTCCAGCGAGATTATTTTATTGTACAAAATGAACAAGCGCAGCGGTTATGGGTATTTCGAGAGCAAAATAATCATTGGTATATTCATGGAGTATTTAGCTAATGTCTTATGCCGAGCTTTTTTGCCAGAGCAACTTTTCATTTTTGACTGGCGCATCGCGACCAGAAGAGTTGGTCAAACAAGCAGATTTTTTAGGTTACAGCGCAATAGCTATTACTGACGAATGCTCTTTGGCTGGTATTGTCCGTGCTCATGCTTATATTCGTGATCATAAACTCAAGATAAAACTGATAGTTGGGAGTTTACTGAAGTACAACAATATTGAGTTGGTTGCTCTTTGTCCTTGCCAGCTCGCTTATACAGAGTTATGTCGAGTGATCAGTAATGCTCGCCAGCGAACGGAGAAGGGACAATATCAGCTTAGTGAGTGGGATATTATGTCGCTTAAGCATGTCTTATTGTTATGGTTGCCAAAGGGAAACAGTCAAGATGTTCAATCATTGCAATGGCTGTGTAAATATCACCATAATAGAATATGGATTGGCTACCGACGTAACTTGAGTGCAAAAGATGTACATTATTTTACCCATTGTGTAAAACTGTCAAAAGCTTACCAAATACCTATTTGCGCTGTTGGTGGGGTGCTTATGCACTGCTCGTCTAGACTTGCGCTACAGCATACACTGACAGCCATTCGACAGAATCGTGTGATAAGCGAGATCCCTGAGAAAATGATTAGCAATAGCGAGTCGGCACTTAGATCTATCTCTAAGCTTAATAAGTTGTTTTCACCTACCTTTCTTGAAGAAAGTGCCAATATCGCGAAGCGATGTGTATTTAATTTAGACTCATTGCATTATCAATATCCTCAGGAGTTAGTGCCTAAAGGTTTTACTCCAATGACTTATTTACGCGCGTTGGTCGAAAAGGGTAAACAAGTTCGCTTTCCTGATGGCGTGCCGCCAGATATAGAAGCCATTATTGATAAAGAGCTAGCGCTTATCGAAGCGCTTGATTATCCGTTTTTCTTTATCACTATTCATGACATTGTGATGTATGCCAAACAGCATCAAATCTTATACCAAGGGCGAGGCTCAGCCGCTAACTCTGTGGTCTGTTATTGCTTAGAGATAACCGCGGTTGACCCTCGGCAAGTGGGTGTATTGTTCGAGCGTTTTATTAGTAAAGAGCGTAATGAGCCACCCGATATAGATGTGGATTTTGAACACCAACGTCGTGAAGAGGTGATCCAATATATCTACAAAAAATATGGTCGTAAACGCGCAGCATTAGCAGCAACGGTGATCACGTATCGTTTAAAAAGTGCCATGCGTGATGTTGGCAAAGCCTTGGGCATTGAAATGGCGCAAATAGAGTACTTTATTAAGCACCTCAACCGCCGTGATAAAGGGCTTAACTGGCAGGCCCAATTAGTGGAGTTAGGGTTAGAGCCAAACTCATTAAAAGGTCAGCATTTTATTCAGTTGGTTAATGACATTATGGGGTTTCCAAGGCATTTATCGCAGCATGTTGGTGGTTTTGTTATCTCAGAAAGTCCATTACATGAATTAGTGCCCGTAGAAAATGCAGCTATGCCAGAGCGCACCATTATTCAATGGGATAAAGATGACCTTGAAACCCTTAAGTTACTCAAAGTCGATATCTTGGCCTTGGGTATGCTAAGCGCTATCCGTAAGTGTTTTGGCTATATTGCAGCGCATACGAAGCGAAATCTGGATCTTGCCCAATTGACTCGTATGCAAGACGACCCTTTGGTCTATAAGATGTTGCAAAAAGGGGATAGTGTTGGCGTGTTTCAAGTAGAGTCTCGTGCACAAATGAGTATGTTGCCAAGGCTGAAACCCGCGAATTACTACGACTTAGTGATCCAAATAGCGATTGTACGTCCCGGCCCTATTCAAGGGGATATGGTGCATCCATTTTTAAAGCGACGGGATGGTGAAGAGCAAGTGACTTATCCATCCGAAGCGGTTAAATCGGTATTAGAGAGGACAATGGGGGTTCCTATTTTCCAGGAACAAGTGATAAAACTGGCTATGGTTGCTGCTGGGTTCACTGGAGGAGAAGCGGATAGCCTACGCCGAGCCATGGCGTCATGGAAAAAAACCGGGGAGCTAATGCAGTTTAGAGAAAAGCTTATTCGAGGCATGCTGGATCGGGGCTATGAAGCACAATTTGCTGAGCGGATTTTTGAGCAGATCTGCGGCTTTGGTGAATATGGTTTTCCTGAAAGTCACTCAGCTTCTTTTGCAGTGCTGGCTTATGCCTCTGCGTGGTTGAAATACTACTACCCCGCAATGTTTTATACCGCTCTACTCAATAGCTTTCCAATGGGGTTTTATTCGGCTTCACAGCTGTTGCAAGATGCATCAAGGCATGAGGTTAGCATTTTACCTATCTGTGTTAACCAGTCCGATTACGAACATCAAGTCGTACAAGAGCCAAGACAAGCAACGTTTGCGATCCGCTTAGGACTTCGGCTTATAAAAGGGTTAAGTGAAGAAGAAGCACTGCAATTATTACAATGCAGACCTCAAGAGGGGTTTGGGAATATCGTGCAGTTACAGCAAGCTGGTATTACTAATAGCACTATTGAAAAGCTGATTTCCGCGGATGCTTTACATCACTTTGTAGATAGCCGTTATGCGGCTAGGTGGTCACTTGCAGATCAAAGTAAAACCTTGCCACTATTCAGCGATATTGAAGAGAAAGAGTCGCAATATAGTCACTTTAGCGCCACAGAGTTTGAAAACTTACAGGAAGATTACAATAGCACTAAGGTTTCTTTACGCACTCACCCAATCAAGCAACTTGAGCAAGAAAAGCTTATACACCGAACGGTTAAGGCCAATGAACTGCTTTATCGACCGCATAAATCGTTAGTAACAGTGATAGGGCTGGTGACAGGAAAGCAAGCCCCGGGTACCGCAAAAGGCGTGACCTTTTTTACTTTAGAAGATGAAACAGGCAACATCAATGTAATTGTGTGGTCTGGTACTGCTCGAGCACAAAAGCAAGCCTATATGGGCGCACAGCTATTAGAAATAAAGGGTATAGTAGAGAAAGAGGGTGAAGTGGTACATGTTATTGCTGGTAGGTTAATCGATAGAAGTGAATTACTAGCAGCGATGACAATTAAGGCTCGCGCTTTTCATTAATTGCTTGTGAGGTGCTCGGCCTTTCGTAAATGCGTTTCACATATGCGTATAAGGTTTAAATGCCCCAATAGAGAGGCATTTTCGTTGCTTTTTCGCTTTAGCCTTGGAGCAGCTTCATCATGGCTGCAATAAACCCTTCTTGCTTAACGATTTGGTACTTCTGACAGGAGTCAGGATTTTTCAAATCGTGGCATAAATATAGTGTATTGCGCTCAAGCGCAGGCTTTGGATGTAAGTTTGAATCGAATAGCACAGGATCTATACCAGGAAGACCAGACCAATATACACTACTAGCCACAAGGCCTAATTTTTCATAAGTAATCAGTTGTGGTTTTGGCAGGATAATAAATAAAACACCAATCACAGCAAACACTATCCACTTACCTTTACCCTTGGGTTTATCGTTATCTGTAGCTGCTTGTGTTTGAGGTGTATTTGTTTGCCGTGCTTGCGCGGTTTGTTGAGCCTTTATCGCTGCAATTTGTTGTGGCGATGGTCGACGGTTTTTTGTTGTACTAGTGCGTTTCTTTTGATTGGACTGTACTTGACCTAAAAGCGATTGTTTTTTTGATGGTTTTGCCATGCTTTAAGTAGCCTTTTAGTTGCAGGTCTCTATAATGCTTCTATGCTAAGTATAATAGCTTATTTTTACACTACAGCCTACGGGAAAGGACTATGGATCAAAATATCTCTATTTTAATCGTCGATGATGTAGGGACAGTTCGCAGCTTTTTACATCAAACCTTAATGCACTTAGGCATTGATCATGTAAGAGAAGCCTCCACTGCAACGCAGTGTGTAAAATCATGTGAAGAGCAACATTTTGATATTGTCTTTTTAGATATTGAGCTGCCCGATGGTGATGGTAAAGAGTTAATTGCAACTCTAAATGAAATAAACCCGAATATTAATGTCGTTATGGTGTCGGCACACTCAACGGTAGACAATGTTAAAGATGCTATTGAGCGAGGTGCTAAAGGTTTTGTTGTTAAGCCATTTTCGCCAAAGAAAATCGCGGCTATGCTGAAGAAGTTTTACCCAGATTTAGAATTGGTTTAAAACGGCATTGATTTTATCTTTTGATACCAAAGTATATAAATTACAGACATAAAAAAACCGACATAATGTCGGTTTTTTCAATCCAGCAACAAATTAAAGTGCTTTGATCTTAGCAACTAAACGGCTCTTATGACGAGCAGCTTTGTTTTTGTGGATTAGACCTTTAGTTGCGTAACGGTCTAGGATAGGTGCAGCAACAGCGAATGCTTGAGTTGCAGCTTCTTTATCACCAGCTTCAATTGCAGCGATTACTTTTTTGAAGTATGTACGCATCATTGAACGACGGCTTGCGTTGTGCTTACGACGCTTTTCGCTAGTGATAGCGCGTTTTTTTGCAGACTTGATGTTAGCCAAGGTTTGCTCCTAACAATCTTAAAATAAGCTTAATTTAAAGGCCGAGGAATATGCCTGTTTTAATCGCAAAAGTCAATATAAATTAACAAGCGCGGCCTAATGTTCAACACCCAAGACTCGACTTGGGCTATTCTCAATTCTTAACCTGTACAAATCAAAACGTTGCTATGCGACATTTTTACTTTTATAGCAGGCAAGTAAACCCGTAATATCCCAAGTTGCACTAATAAATTGTAAAGCGTAGCTTCACAAAGTGCCTTGAAAATCTCAGGTCTGAACCAAAGTAAACAGTCAAATTTCACAAGGTGAAACAGGCCTACCAAGGTTAATGGCGCGTATTGTATCAAAGCTGACAGGGCACGCCTAGTGCTAAATGCACAACGACTGTGGCATAATCTGCCGCGATTCACTGAATTTAGGAGTTAAGGTGGCAAAAGGGTTATTTAAATCGGGTATGATTGTCAGTGCCATGACTATGATTTCGCGGGTTCTGGGCCTCGTTCGAGATGCCGTCGTGGCAAACCTATTGGGCGCAGGATTGGCCGCCGATGTCTTTTTATTCGCCAACCGGATCCCTAATTTTTTACGTAGGTTATTTGCAGAAGGCGCGTTTGCTCAGGCGTTTGTTCCTGTACTTTCAGAAATTAAAGAAAAGCATGGAGACGATAGAGTAAGGTTATTCGTTGCACAAGCCGCTGGGACACTCGGGACCGTATTGCTTATTGTTACTATTTTAGGGGTGATAGGCTCGCCTGTGATCGCTGCATTATTTGGCACAAGCTGGTTTCTCGACTGGTGGCAAGGTGGTGCAGATGCCGAAAAATTTGTGCTTGCAAGCGCACTATTAAAGCTCACCTTTCCTTACTTACTTTTTGTTTCATTAGTTGCACTTAGTGGGGCGGTACTGAATGTTTATAATCGCTTTGCCGCAGCGGCCTTTACGCCAGTTTTACTCAACGTGTCGATTATTGGCTGCGCTATTTTTCTCCATGATAAATTTGCACAAGGTGCGTACGCTCTAGCACTCGGTGTATTTATTGGTGGTATTGTTCAACTATTATTCCAGATCCCATTCTTGTTGCGCTTAAAAGTCTTGAGTCGCCCTCAATTTGCATGGCGGAGCCCTGAAATAACCAAAGTAAGAACTCTGATGATCCCAGCATTATTTGGTGTTTCTGTTAGCCAAATTAACTTACTACTGGATACCGTCATTGCCTCTTTTCTCGTGACGGGATCGATTGCTTGGCTTTATTATTCAGACAGATTAATTGAATTTCCACTCGGCCTATTTGGTATCGGTATTGCGACCGTGATACTGCCTGCACTTTCTAAATTACACGCAGGAGAAAAAAGTGAAGACTTTCAGAAAACTCTAGATTGGGGTGTACGTTTTGTCATCTTCTTGGGATTACCAGCGATGCTAGGGCTGATGGTGACAAGCCCACTTATTATTTCAGTATTGTTTGGACACGGTGAGTTTGTTTCTCAAAATGCAGACAATATAAATAAGGTAAGCTTAGGGGTAGCCGCATATTCCGTTGGCTTGTTAAGCTTTATGTTGATAAAAGTACTGGCGCCGGGCTTTTACGCCAGACAAGATACCAAAACGCCTGTTCGTATTGGTATTATTACCATGGCACTCAATATGGTTTTCAATCTTATCTTAGCGCCGTTTATTGGTTATCTAGGCCTAGCATTGGCAACTTCATTGTCGGCGTCTTGTAATGCGTTTTTACTTTATCGTCAGCTGTCACATCAAGGTGTGTATCAGCTAAGCGCATTTTCTCTTGGTTTTACTGCCAAATGCTTTATTTCAGCGGCCATGATGGCAGCATGCGTATACTTTCTCGGCGCCCGCTTTGAATGGCTAGAGTGGGGACTGATGGAGCAGGTGCTATTACTTTGCGGATTATTAGTAACCGCAATGGTGAGCTATTTTAGTTTACTATTTATACTAGGGGTAAGATTGAGCACAATCCGAGATGCTTGATTCGCATTTTTAAGCAACTTGGGTATAATCGGGCTCTTTGATATTTGCTGCACAAAGGCACGGCACTATGCAACTAATCCGAGGGATCCATAATATTCGACCACATCATTTTGGTTGTGTGTTGACGATTGGAAACTTTGACGGGGTTCATCTTGGACATGTAGAGGTTTTGAAGGGGCTAATTAGCGACGCAAAACACTATCAACTTCCAAGCACAGTGATGTTATTTGAGCCGCAGCCCTTGGAGTTTTTTGCCAAAGATAAAGCACCGGCTAGGCTGACGCGATTACGTGATAAGCTAGTCCTGTTGCAAGAGCTTGGCATAGAGCGGGTCATTTGCGTCAACTTTAATCGCAAATTTGCCTCGCAAGATGCAGAGCAGTTTATCAAAGAAGTCCTAGTGACAAAGCTTGGAACCAAGGCGCTCACGGTCGGCGATGATTTTCGTTTTGGCCGTGAACGTGCTGGTGATTTTGCAATGTTAAAGCAAGTAGGCGAACCGCTAGGTATGCAAGTAAAAGACACGGCAAGTTTTCGCAAGCAAGATTGTCGTGTAAGTAGCACGTTGATCCGCACGGCACTTGCGGCTGGTGATTTACGTCAAGCACATGATATGTTGGGCCATACCTATGCCATTTCAGGCCGTGTTATTCACGGTTGGAAGAAAGGCAGAGAGCTTGGTTTCCATACTGCAAATATTGCCTTAAAACGCCAAGTGAGCCCTGTGCGCGGTGTGTATGCGGTCAAAGCGACTGTGAATCACAAAACACATTATGGTGTAGCGAATGTTGGCACTAAGCCAACCCTAAACGGAATGAAAGCCCTTTTAGAGGTGCATCTGTTTAATTTTAATGAGACCATCTACGGTCAGTTTATGAAAGTGGAGCTAATTGAAAAGCTTCGCGATGAGCAAAAATTCGAAACATTGTCGCAGTTAACAGAACAAATCAGTCGTGATGTTAGCAATGCAAAACAGTGTTTTTCTTTAACGTAGCCGATACGGAAAGTAGGATAAATGAGCGACTACAAACATACTTTAAATCTACCGGAAACTGAGTTTCCGATGCGTGGTAATTTGGCGCAACGCGAACCAAAGATGCTGAAAAAATGGTATGAAGAAGACCTATACGGTCAAATTCGCATTGCGAAAAAAGGTAAAAAGCCATTTATTTTGCATGACGGTCCTCCGTATGCAAATGGTGATATTCACCTAGGTCACTCAGTAAACAAAATCCTAAAAGATATTATTATTAAGTCAAAAACGCTTTCTGATTTTGATGCACCTTACGTACCTGGTTGGGACTGTCATGGTCTTCCAATTGAGCTACAGGTGGAAAAGAAAGTAGGCAAACCAGGTAAGAAAGTATCGGCTGCTGAATTCCGTGAAAAGTGCCGCGACTATGCTAAAAAGCAAGTTGATGGCCAAAAAACAGATTTCAAACGCCTTGGTGTGTTAGGTGACTGGGATAAGCCATACTTAACCATGAACTTTGATTTTGAAGCCAATGCTATTCGTGTGCTTGGTCGTATCATCAAAAATGGTCACCTGCACAAAGGTGCAAAGCCAGTTCACTGGTGTACGGATTGTGGTTCAGCGCTTGCTGAAGCGGAAGTTGAATACCAAGACAAACAATCGCCAGCAATCGACGTAAAATTTGTGTTTGCTGATCAAGCGGCAATCATTGGTGCGTTTGGCTTGGCCGAAGGCCATGAAGGCAAGGGCGAAGTAAGTACCGCAATTTGGACTACAACGCCTTGGACATTACCAGCAAACCGCGCTGTGGCAGTACACGGCGCGCTAGAGTATGCGCTGGTACAAATCGAAGATGAAGGTCAAGAGCAGCGTATTGTGCTTGGTTCTGAATTAGTAAAAGACGCTGTTGATCGTTTTGGATTTAAGCACTTCCACGTACTAGGTTACACGAAAGGCGCTGCGCTTGAGAATCTGCACGTTGCACACCCATTCTTAGATTTCGATGTGCCTGTTATTTTAGGTGAGCATGTAACAACAGACTCAGGTACTGGTATCGTTCACACAGCACCTGGTCACGGTCAAGAAGACTTTGCAGCGGGTCAGGCTTACGGTCTAGAAGTTGCAAACCCTGTTGGTGCAAATGGTGTTTATCTACCAGATACACCGATTTTTGCAGGTCAGCACGTATTTAAAGCAAATGACAGCATCATTGAGTTATTAACTGAGAAAGGCGTATTGTTCCGTCATAAGGCGCTAACGCATAGTTATCCGCATTGCTGGCGTCACAAAACTCCTATTATTTTCCGTGCGACGCCACAATGGTTCGTCAGCATGGATCAGGCTAACCTACGTGCTGATTCACTGAATGAAATCAAAAAGACAGAGTGGTTACCAGAGTGGGGTGAAAGCCGCATCGCAAACATGGTTGAAGGTCGCCCTGACTGGTGTATTTCACGTCAGCGTACTTGGGGTGTACCAATCGCATTATTTGTCGATAAAGACACCGGTAGCCTACATCCTGAAACGGAAGCCCTTATTGAAGCCGTTGCTAAATTAGTGGAAGAAAAGGGTATTCAGGCGTGGTACGACTTAGAGCCTAGCGCGCTATTAAGTGAAGCAGATGCTCAACAGTACGTAAAAGTACAAGATACGCTAGACGTATGGTTTGACTCAGGTGTAACGCATGCGTGTGTTGTTGATGCACGCGAAGATTTAACAGGTCCTGCAGATCTTTACCTTGAAGGCTCGGATCAGCACCGTGGTTGGTTTATGTCATCAATGATGACTTCAGTTGCTATCAATGGTCATGCACCTTATAAGCAAGTGTTAACGCACGGCTTCACGGTCGATGAAAAAGGCCACAAGATGTCTAAGTCATTAGGCAACGTGATCTCGCCGCAAGACATCATGAACAAACTAGGTGCAGATATTTTACGTTTATGGGTAGCTTCTACCGATTATACGGCCGAAATGACTGTGTCTGATGAAATCTTTAAGCGCTCAGCTGACCGTTATCGTCGTATTCGTAACACAAGTCGTTATCTACTTGCGAACCTAAGCGGCTTTGATCCAAAAACGAATTTAGTAGCAATTGAAGATATGGTTGAGCTAGATCGCTGGATTGTTGCGCGTGCTGCACAGCTACAAACTGAGATCAAAACAGCGTACGACAAGTATCAAATGCTTCAAGTAACACAGAAGCTTATGAATTTCTGTACTGGTGAATTGGGCTCGTTCTATCTAGACGTGATTAAAGACCGTCAGTACACGGCGAAAAGTGATAGCCATGCCCGTCGTTCTTGTCAATCAGCGCTTTATCATATCGCCGAAGCGATGACACGTTGGATGGCGCCAATCATGAGCTTTACTGCACAAGAAATCTGGGAAGTATTACCAGGTGAGCGTGGCCAGTTTGTATTCACGGATACTTGGTATGATGCAATTGAAGGGGCGACAGAAGGCTCGTTAGATAACGAGTACTGGCAAAACCTACTTGCGGTACGTGATGAAGTAAACCGTGTACTCGAGAATGCACGTAAAGAAGAAGTGATCGGTGCGACGCTACAGGCTGAAGTAACGCTATATACTGGCGGTGACTTAGCTGAGCAGCTCAATGCCATTGGCGACGAATTGCGCTTCGTTTTACTAACTTCGAAAGCAACGGTAGAAGTAGTCAACAACAAACCAGAAAATGCAATTTCATCAGAAATTGATGGTTTATACATTAGTGTAGCGGCAACATCGGCTAAAAAATGTGATCGTTGTTGGCACTATACGGACGACGTAGGTAAGAATGAGCAACATGCAGATATCTGTGGCCGTTGTATTAGTAACGTTGAAGGTGACGGCGAGCAGCGTCAATTCGCCTAGGAGTAAAACGTGACACAAACTACACAGAAAAGTGGTCTGGTGTGGTTGTGGCTTAGTCTACTGCTTTTTGCAGTAGACTATTTCACCAAAGCACTGGTTATGGCTGAAATGGAACTCTATGAGTCCATTGATATTTTGCCTATATTCAATCTCACCTATATGCATAACTATGGTGCGGCTTTTAGCTTCTTAAGTGAAGCTGGTGGCTGGCAGCGTTACTTTTTAAGTGGCATTGCCGTTGCTATTAGCACTTTATTGATTTTTTGGCTTCGTAAATTGCCAGCATCAAATTGGAAGTTGGGATTAGCTTATGCGCTGGTATTAGGTGGTGCGGTAGGAAATTTATACGACCGCATTATTCATGGTTATGTGATTGACTTCCTACATTTCTATTATCAGGATTGGCACTATCCAGCGTTTAATGTCGCAGACATGGCCATTGTCGGCGGTGCTGCCCTATTAATTTTCGATGCCTTTACCAGTGGCGATAAACCACAGGAGAAAAATGCGTGAGTGAGCAACTAATTGGAGCAAAGTCTGAAGTCTTGTTCCATTTTTCAATCAAGTTATCAGACGGTTCAGCAGCAGATTCTACCAAAGTTCATAATAAACCCGCTAAGTTGTTTATGGGTGATGGCAGCCTGACGGAAAATTTTGAAAAGTGTTTGCTTGGATTAAAAGCGGGCGATGAGAAATCTTTTGAGCTAGAGCCAGAAGACGCGTTTGGACAACCAAATCCTGACAATATCTACTATGTTGATAGAAGCAAATTTGGCGCAGAAACCCCCGCTCAAGTAGGTAGCATCATTGCATTTACGCAACCAGATGGTACTGACTTACCTGGATTGATCCGAGAAGTAGCTGGCGACTCGGTAACTGTCGATTTCAATCACCCGCTTGCAGGCCAAAAAGTAACGTTTGAAGTTGAAATTCTTGAGGTAAATAACTAATGGATATCTTGCTGGCAAACCCGAGAGGATTCTGTGCAGGTGTAGATAGAGCGATTAGCATTGTTGAGCGTGCACTCGATATTTTCGAAGCGCCTATTTACGTTCGCCATGAAGTTGTTCATAACAAATATGTTGTTGATGGTCTGAAGTCTCGTGGTGCGGTATTCGTTGAAGAGCTAAATGAAGTGCCAGACGACAGTATTGTTATTTTCAGCGCGCATGGTGTTTCTCAGCAAGTACGTAATGAAGCGAAGCGCCGAGAGTTAAAAGTCTTTGATGCAACTTGTCCGTTAGTGACAAAGGTGCATATGGAAGTGACGCGTGCTAGCCGCAGAGGTACAGAGTGTATTTTGATTGGGCACCATGGGCACCCTGAAGTTGAGGGTACTATGGGTCAGTATGACAATCCGAATGGTGGTATTTATCTCGTTGAAAAACCAGAGGATGTAGCAGCACTCGAAGTGAAAGATGCTGACAATGTGTTCTATTGCAGTCAAACAACATTATCGGTAGATGATACTGCGGATGTAATTGACGCACTGCGTAGCAAGTTTCCGAACATCAGTGGTCCTCGAAAAGATGATATCTGCTATGCTACGCAAAACCGCCAAGATGCGGTTCGCGACTTAGCGGACAAAGTTGATTTATTGCTTGTGGTGGGTGCGAAAAATAGTTCTAACTCTAACCGTTTAAGAGAACTTGCGGATAAAATGGGAACTAAAGCATTTCTTATCGATGATGCCTCTTCCATCGAAGAAACTTGGTTCGATGGGGTTGCAAAGGTAGGTGTAACTGCCGGCGCATCTGCACCTGAAGTGTTGGTTCAACAGGTTATCTCTCGACTTAAAGAACTTGGTGGGAAAACGGTAGTTGAGAACCCAGGACAAGAAGAAAATGTCGTGTTTGCCGTACCTGTAGAACTCAGATAAGAGAGTTAGCACGATGACACCGCGTATCAGGTTGTTGTCTGCACTATTGAGTGAGCGAGGTGTGCTAGCATTGCTAGTTGCCTCGCAAATCCTAGCCTTTTTATATACGTTGATTTCCGCGACTGCGTTTTGGCAATCCCTTGGGTTAACTAGCTTATTTATTCATTTCACCGCCTTTTTATCACTTGCCGTGATAGCGATTGTGCGCCACGCTGTTGAGAAGCGCTCAGATCTAGTTGAAGCAGGTATTCTCATTTCTGTCTTCGTGCTTTGTACTGTTGTTACTAGTACGGCTTTTCCCTATGGTTTTACACTGCTCGGTTGGATTGATGAGGCAAAAATTGAATTGAGCTTATGGCGTAACATCGCAATATGTCTTTGCATTATCACGCTTTTCGCGCATTTCTTAGCTATCTTTACCGATAATATTCGTAAGGTGAAAGCGCTATCTCAAGCGGAACTTGAAGCGTTACATGCGAGAATTCGGCCGCACTTTTTATATAACTCACTCAATACCGTGGCCGAATTGACTCATATCGATCCAAGTGCAGCAGAAAAGTCAGCATTAGCCCTTGCCGATTTATCTCGCGCTGCGATGTCCACACAAAATATTGTTCCGCTGGAAAGTGAAATATCTTTATGCAAAGCGTATTTAGCACTTGAGCAGTGGCGCTTTGCAGAGCGTTTGAGGGTAGAGTGGGAATTAGACAATGTCTTGGGAAATGTTTTGATCCCTGCGTTGATATTACAGCCATTGGTGGAGAACGCGGTTAGCCATGGGGTAGAGCCAAACCCAAATGGAGCGGATATTCGTATTCATATTCACTGTAGTAAACGCACCTTAACGGTGGTAATTTTTAACAGCTATGACGCAAAATTAAAGCCGACGCACCAAGGGCATGGCATTGGGATAAGTAACATCAGACGCCGCTTGGCTTTACACTACAATCAGCCAATTGATTTTAAAACCGAAGCCAGTCAAGATAGCTATACCGTCAGTTTTTCGCTACCGCTATGAAAACAGTAATATCTTACCTTATTGTGGATGATGAGCCGTTGGCAAGAGCTCGCGTTAAACGATTAATGCAAAAGCACGCAAGCTTTCGTTGTATCGGTGAAGTTGACTGCGCTGACGGTGTGGAAGCGCTACTAAATCAGGAGCCTGTACAGCTAATTTTTCTTGATATTTCGATGCCGGGTCAGTCAGGTGTTGAGCTTGCGAGTCAATTACGCCTGCAATTTCCGAGGATGAAAATCGTGTTTCTAACGGCGCATCCGGAATATGCGTTAGAAGCATTTGAACTGCACGCCAATGGTTATCTAGTGAAGCCACTAGATAGTGATAAGCTTGATGCTTTATTGACTACTATCTTTCCGAGTATGGAGACGCTAAGCTATTACGTTGGCAGTGAGTTGCGTTACGTTCAGGTTTCGGATGTTATTGTTGCCGAGGCGGATGAAAAATATACGCGAGTAACCTTGAATTCCGGCCTACAAGCATTAATTGACATGTCACTCAAGTCACTGTTAGATAAGTTTCCAACACATTTTATTCAAATCCATCGCAGTACATTAGTTAAGCGAACAGAAATTTCAGCTTTAGAACTACATGAACAAAAGCACTATGTTTGCCTCAAGTCGCTGCCCAATCGCTATGAAGTTAGCCGTAGAGCTTACACCCAACTAAAAACATTATTTTGAGTGTTAAGCTAAGCGGTGAATAAACCGTTTATCGCCTCAATAGACCTTTCATACTATCCCGAATTGAGTTTCAAAGACGACTGCTTACACTGAAGCTAGGACAATTGAATTCTGGTTGAGATATGCATATTTCGCTAAAGCAACATGGCTTCACACTGTTAGAAGTGCTTATTGCGTTTATGATTTTAAGCTTTGGGCTGCTTGGTGCTGTGGCATTACAAGCAAAAGCTAAGCAGGCAAGTTTTGATTCTATGCAGCGAGCAGCAGCGGTCGAGCTTGCCAGTGACATTATGCATCGTATTCGTAGTAATGATGCGGCAAATATAACCACACTTTACGATGTTGACTTTAATAGTACCGAAGACGTACAGGCAAACACCACGTGTTATACACAGCGCTGTAATGCAGAAACGCTTGCGAAAACAGATATTGCTAATTGGCGTCAAGCGATAAGAGCAAGGGAAAATACAGGCTCATTGGATAACGCGGTAGTGTGTATTAACCCCACCTCCGTTGCCGGTGATACATCAGGGGTAAATGTACAGGTCATTGTCACTTGGCGAGGTCGTCAAGCCATGACTGCCCTTGCGAATAATCCCGCGGGAGATTGTGGCACGGTTGATGATAGACGCAGAGCAGTAGTTATGGACACATTTGTCTTAATTAGGAGTGTGCCATGAAAAGGATGTTAGGGTTTACTTTATTAGAAATAATGATCGCCATGTTCATTGGTGTAATGTTATTGGCAGGTGTTATAGCAACATACATAGGTATGAAGGCGACCACCAATGACACGATGCAAATTGGAGAGTTACAAGAAAAGGGTCGCTTGGCTCTATCAATAATGCGCCGTGATATTGAGCAAGTAGGTTTCTGGGGAACTTTTTACGACAAGGGTTTCACTGCTACTAATCAAAGTGCACCGGCAAACCCCGGGAACGATTGTTCTGGCGGACCTAACAACGGAAGTTTCCCTAACAATGACCCAACAAATTTTAGGCCTATATGGGCAACAGTCACAAATGGTGCATCAGCACTAGGGTGTATCTCTCGAGCTGTGCCTCAGTCTGAGGTGTTGCAAATGAAATTTCTTGAAGGTAACCCTGTAGGTATCACGGGATTAGTTCCGAATGCAGGGGAGGTACAGAAGACTAGGTACTATTTTATTGCACAGCAGGAGCAAGCAGAGTTTATTGCTGGTAATAGCATTGTCGATATGCCAAGTGTAAATGCCACATTATGGCCCTATAGCCATCATGTTTACTATGTGAGTGAAGAAGAGCAAGTTATTAATAATCGTACGATTACTGTTCCAGTGTTGAGGCGGAAGAGGCTATTAATTAGCGGTGGAATGGTTGATGAGCTAGTGATTGAAGGTGTTGAACAGATACGGTTTGTGTTTGGTTTAGATACCGACTATGACGGCCGCGTAGACAGATACAGGCATACTGCGAATATGTCTGAGGCTGATTGGAGCGGAACACGAGGCATTTTGTCTTTGCAGCTGTTTGTTTTAGTTAGAGTATTACAGCCTGATGCAGATTTCGGGGTGCAAAAGCGAACATATTATCTTGGTAATGATCCTGCTCGTCGAGAGCTAACTTATACAGATGCGGTTCGCAGAACGGTTTTCTCAACCACGATTTCGATGTACAACATGGGAGGCTCAGCATGGGAAATGTAAAGCAACGAGGTGTAGTGCTGATCATGGCGATGGTGATGGTGGTTGCTGTTATGGCGGTTGCAGTGACTTTAATGAGCACAAGTACCTTGGATATTAAAATGACGCATGCGGTGATGGAACGAGAAGAAGCCGAGAGCTTACTGTTTGGTGAAATGCAGAGATTAATACGACAAGAGCAGCGAGCCCCCAATAATGTGTTTTTACGCTCACGGCAGCAGCTAGCAGACGATGGGGCAACAGTACAAACACCCAATGGCTTACAAGCGACCGTAACGAACTTAAACAATGGAGAGCTTGAGTTATTTTGTCCTCGGCAATTTGATTACACGGATGGATTCGTCTGTAACATGACGGAAGTCCAGGCGACGGTGGATTACGGCGATAGAGGTCGTCACAATGTAACTATTGTGATGGGTATTGGGCAAGAAATAGTCAGTGTTTCAAATTAATTATAGACTTCTTCGGATATAAATTATGAAAAAGTTATTTTGTATTTTAATTACTTGGTCCGCGTTGACACAAATCGCTCAGGCCGAAGATATCGAGCTTTACGTTAAACATAATGTCTCTACCCGTGAGCAGCCCAGAGTATTAATGTTATTTGATACATCGGGCAGTATGGCGTGGGACTCACAAAATGGTAAGGCGTGTTATGAGCGTTACTCATATCGCGTGTGGACTGGCTGGCGTTATGAAACACGTTATGGATACCGAGAAACAGAGTGCTTTAACGGTAGTAACTGTTATCAAGCAAATCAGTACAATCAAGCTGTACAGGGCTGTGCTGATAGCCGCCTCAAAGTTGCGCAAAACGCGATGCGTAAACTGGTGAGAGACAACGCAGATATCCAATTTGGTTTATCTCGCCTATATTCTTCAAGTGGCGGTTATATATTAAATGGTATTGGTAGTAGTAGTGATGACATTGTAGAAAAAATAAATGCATTACCAGCGTCTGGCTCAACGCCGTTATCTGAAACCTTATGGGAGTTGTATAACTACCTTAAAGGTGGAGATGTCTACTGGGGCGAAAACGGTGGAAACGATAGAGATAAGAGTATAGAGCGTCGTGGTAATTATATCTCCGCGTTTACTCCAGCCCGTGGCGCGGATGAACGCTGCGATACCTCAATTAATTTAATTTTAATGACAGATGGAGATCCAACCAGTGACACTAGCTCAAACAATAGCATAGTGAATGAATATTTTTCAGTCTATGGCTCTTATCCCAATTACTTTGATATAAATGAAGGTTCTGGTGTCACTAAAAATTATTTACCCGCATTAGCTAAAACAATGCGCGGTACGTCTCAAGTTAAAGTTGACTTATATCCTTCTACACCTGATGAACACGATTTTGCACGGGTCTTCACGATTGGTTTTGGTAATGGTATGTCGGGTACAGGCATAGATCTGCTTAAAGAAACCGCGACGCAAGGTGGTGGGCAATATCTTCATGCGCATACCGCAAACGACTTGTCGGACGTGCTCAAAACCACGATTACCAATATCAGAAATGTGAGTGCAAGCTTTAGTTCACCAACCGTGTCTGCCAACGCACAAGACCCGACACAAACTGGAAACGCTTTATACTACACTCAGTTTAAGCCGGAAACTCATACTCGCTGGCGCGGTAACCTTAAAAAATTAAAATTTGAAAATAAAAAAGTGGTGGGCCAAGAAGGTACCCCCGCGATAGATGAAAAAGGCGCAATCTCAAACAGTATTACCACCTTTTGGTCAGCTGGAGGCTCGAAGGATGGCAATAATATTGAAAAGGGTGGTGTTAACTACGCTTTGGAAAATCAACTAACGAGAAAAGTGCTGTCGGATTTTGACGGCGGCTCGTTAGTTGAATTTACTTATGATAATGCAGAGAGTGCATACGGTGGCCGAACACAATTAGCGGATGCGATGGGCCTAAGTGGTGCCAGTAAAAGCCAGTTACAAGAAGTCTTCAACTGGGTAATTGGCAAAGATGTAGATGATGACGATGGAGATGGTTTTTCTTCGGATAGAAGAGCCGATATATTTGCAGATCCGCTTCATTCAAAGCCAGCATCAATTGACTATGGGAATGGTGACGTTCGCATCTTAGTAGGCACCAATGCTGGTGTGTTACACATGTTCAAAGACAATGGTAACAGTGTAAGCGAAAGTTGGGCATTTATTCCGAAGTCGCTTTTATCTATCTTAAACCCAGTGAAAACGGAAAAAGCAGAAACCAAGTTATATGGCATGGATGGCCCAATTACTGTCTATTTTCATGATATCAATAAAAACCGAAAAGTAGAGTCTGGTGACAAGGTGTGGGCCTTTGTTGGTATGCGCCGTGGTGGAAACAAGTACTATGGTTTCGATATCACTAACCCTGATTCGCCATCATTACTTTGGGGTGGGCCTATTTCTGGTGATTCAAATAAGTTTAAAGATTTGGGACAAACGTGGTCTAAGCCTGTCGTCAGCTTTATTGAAAAGCAAAAGAATAGACCCGTATTGATTTTTGCTGCAGGTTATAACACCAACAAGGATAATGTATCGCGCTCAGTCGATGAGAATAACAAAGGTGTTGGTATTTACATGGTCGATATCATGTCAAACAATGCTGATATCGTTTGGTCGCTTACTGGAGATGCGTTTAAGGGGGAGCATAGCATCGTTGCGCAACCTGCATTGACGGATTCGGACTACGATGGCTTTAGCGACCGAATATATTTAGCGGATACCGCAGGCAGTATATGGCGAATAGATATGCCTGGACCAAACCCTAATGATCCTACGGAGCCGTGGACACACTTTGAGCTTGCACAACTGGGTAGTACAGCCGCTGATCAGGATAGACGTTTTTTCTATAAACCTACGATAGCAAGAACCTTCTATAGCCAAGTAACGAAAACTATCTTTGGCACAGGAAAAGATGATTATCGAATGGATAGAAAAGATACGCCGTTTGATGCCATTGTAATAGGGAGCGGAAATCGCGCAAAGCCAATAGATTCAAGCGTAACGGATTATCTCTTTATGGTTAGGGATATGAATACCAAGACAAAATCCTTTGTTGAGGATATCCCGGAACCGATAGTAATCAGCGATTTAATGGAAATGAAAGATGATCCTTTTGGTAATGCGGTAAATGACTTGGAAAAATTCGTTAAAGAAGAGGCTAAGCTGGCTCAATTTAAAGGTTGGAAGTATCAATTGTCTGGTGGAGAAAAGTCGCTAGCAGAATCAACAGTGATTGGTGGGGTCGCTTATTTTACGTCATTTACCCCAGCAGACCAGACTACTCAGCAATGTACGCTCACAGGCGGTAAGGGGCAGCTCTATATGTTTCACCTACACTATGGAACAGGAAAAACCTATATTACATCACAAGACTTACCAGATAAGCCCTCGATCATAGTAAGAGACAATATTGTGTATATTCCAGGTCCTGGGATTGAAGCAGGACCTGATGCAAGTACTCCTTTTGCACCACCGAGTATTCCTAGTGAACCAGTACCTTCTAAAGAGCCGGTCGAAATATTCACAACCAAAAGTACAAAGATAAAGACTAAACAGCTTTATATCTATAAGAGAGAAGATAGCGATGAGAAAGGGAAAGATGAATAGAAATAACTCCGCAGGTTGTTTAGTCGAAAGAGGGTTTACCTTAATTGAAGTAATGATAGTGGTGGTGATCATCGGTATTCTCTCTGCGATTGCGTACCCTAATTACACTGAGTATGTGAGAAGAGGGGCAAGGGCTGATGCCATGACTTTGTTACTTGACGCCGCGAATAAGCAAGAGCAGTTTTTTGTTGATAATAGAGTTTACAGCGATAATCTAGCGGCAATCGGTGTAGCGACGGCAACAGAAAATGGTTATTTCAATGTAACACTTGAAAACGTTACTGCAGATACCTTTAGAATCGTTGCAACAGCCGCAGCAGGGCCGGTTCGAGGCGATGAACAGTGCCCAGCTTTAACTATTGATGAACTTGGGGTTCGTGGTGTGACTGGGACAACGGATCAAGACGCTATAGATAGGTGCTGGGAACGTTAATTTTCGGGGGGAGTAGCTAACTCCCCTTTGTATTCATACTAACTATCCCCGAGCTTAGGTTATTTAACCTGAGGTTTGGATAAGGAATGAGCTAATTCATTGTTTTTAATATTACATTAAATTATTTCCTTATCTAGCCAGAAAGTTTTGGGATTAACACCGCTTCCGCGTCCTGCTCTCGCTAAGGTACCTACATCCTGTAGGCAAGGCGAATTTACGTACCAATAGCGGGCTATTGGAAGTGAATTCAACGCTGTTAGCGCAAAAACTGGCTGCTAGAAAGGCATTAATTATCCGAAGCTTAGGTTATTTACTTTTGACACTCATCAGTATCTTTTAGAGTGCTTCTCCCAGTGTAGCTAACTGACAACGACAACCCCACGGTAGAACTTGCGTTACAATAGACAAAAGTACCGTTATAGAGTCCCGCGAGATGGCCAAAGCGGCGAAATATAATGGCGTTTCTTGGGTAGGTGAGTTTGTCACCTGAGTCTACTGAGTCCACAACCGCTAATTTATAATCATCGCCTGAAAACTCACCTTGGGGGCGGTAGTCGATAAAAACCGTTAACTGAGTGTGCCACTCTTTGTCGTCGCAGCGATTGTTTTTCAGTGGGCATAAAGTAACGGTTGCACCGCTTGCAACAGCCTGAATACGAGCAAAATTGATGGCTCGCCGTAATGCTTCAAGTTTCATTTTTGGTTTATCAAACTGAAATAAAGCCGTAAGACTGGGAAGAGAAAATAAACTGACGATGGTGATAATCGCCAAACATACTAAAGATTCCAATAGGGAAAAACCCATGTGACGATGCATATCCTTTGCCTCGTATTATATTTTCTTTAAGCCTAGTCGTTTATATATTAAAGGCAAGATTGGCACTTCGAGATATTAGTATTTTTGTGGCTATTCACAGGTATCTGTCGTATTCCCTCGGTATAATGCTGTGCCGGCAGTTGAAACACTCAATTGCTGATTGTTGTCGTCACTGCCTGGGCAATAGGTAAAATTACCAGCGCTTGAACCACTCAAGAGTCCACTTGAATCAAACCTCAGACGATTGTCACCAGAGAATACCATACTGTCGTTATCGTCTACGACCTCCATCGTACGATGGATAGTATCACCATTACTAAATGTGCCATTTTTATCTCTGTCAACAAACACGCTAATTCTGTTCGTTGCCCAATTATCTTGGCAAGTAAATGCGGTTCTAGCTTGAATATTTGCTGGTGGGGCCGGGCAGAGAATGACAATTTCGTCTGCGGCGGTTGCTTTTACACGAGCAAAAGCGATATTGCGCTGTAATTCTTGTAAGAAGGACTCTGCTCGGTTGCGTTGCAGCAGGTTGCCATCAAAGCTAAATGAAATGGCCAATACGATAGCCAATATAGCGATGGTTATCATCAGTTCTAGTAGATTGAATCCTGCTGATTGTTTCATTACCGCCTCACAACCAAAAAGTAATAATTTATGATTAATATTATTGCGTGAAATCACCTCAACTTTCAATGTCTTTGTTTGCCTTGGGCAAGCGGATTGTCTAAAATCGACGCTATACCAAAGGAATCGAGATAGTCATGAAGAAAATAGAAGCAATAATTAAACCGTTTAAACTTGATGATGTCCGAGAAGCGCTTTCGGATGTGGGGATCACAGGTATGACGGTATGTGAAGTAAAAGGTTTTGGTCGTCAGAAAGGTCATACTGAGTTATATCGCGGTGCTGAATATATGGTAGATTTCTTGCCTAAAGTAAAGCTTGATATTGTTACCGCAGATGAAGACGTTGACAGAGCCATTGAAGTTATCCTAAAAACTGCGCAAACGGGCAAAATTGGTGACGGTAAAATCTTTGTGACCGATGTTGAGCGTGTGGTTCGGATCCGTACAGGTGAAGAGGACGAAGAAGCGATTTAATACGCTGTTAAGTCAAATGCTTACCTTTTAAGGCTGCTTACCTTCTATTATGGGCAGCCTAGTTCCTTCCTTATTCAACTAGAATCAAATAAAACACGCTGACGGCTGATGTCTATGTACAGAAAACAAGTATTTTTTACTGCTGTAGGATGCTTGAAGGCGAGTACTGCTGGGAGAGAAGTCACGACATCGGTGATATCGTGACTTAGCACTCTATTTATTTGTTACGTGCGTTAACCGATTTGGCTTTTTTCACGTTATCTGCAAGGTCTGGCAGGCCGAGTTTGCGGTAGCTTTTTTCCATAATGTCAAAAGCTTGGGTCAGATAACTACTTTGAGAGTAGTGCTCTACTACATATTTACCACGGTTTGCTGCGGCAAGATATGCTTCACGCTCGAAGTAATATTCAGCGACTCTCAGTTCGTAACGAGCCATTTTGTTTAGTAACCATACTAAGCGTTTTTTAGCCTCTGGTGCATACGGACTGTTTGGATAGTTTTTAACTAACGTGGTTAAATCCTGAAAAGCAACGCGGGTGCGATTGGCATCGCGGTCGGCTCTGTCGACACCAAAATATTCTTGGAATGCGTTTTCGTCAGCTTTAATACTTACCAGGCCTCGCATGTAGTACATGTAGTCTAGATCTTTATGATTTGGATTTAAGCGAATAAAACGATCAATAGTGGCAAGAGCTTGGTCAGTGTTACCTGTTTGATAATATGCATAGACTAAGTCCATTTGAACTTGTCTTGCATAAGGGCCAAACGGGTAACGAGCATTAATCGCGCCCAATAATTCAATGGCACGGGCATATAAACCTGAATCTAATGTTTGTTTAGCATCTTCATAAAGCGCTTGGGCGGATTTGTTTGGTACGCGTTCAATATCTTCTTGTTCTGGTGCGGATGAACAGGCTGCCAAACCCAAAACAGACGCGGCTAACGCCAGCCTAAAGGCGTGTGTCCTTAAGTTTTTAATCATTTTATTTTACTACCTTTGTTTTCTTCGGCTAGGCCAACTCGGCAAAACCGAGTAAACTATGCATTAATACGATTCTAACCCAGTCGAGCACGGCTTGCACTGGTAAATTAGGTAAAGTTTCAGATGTCAGAGCAAATTTCCCTCCAAGCGGAGGTTCCAGTCGAACTCGGTGGTAAACGTCTAGACCAAATATTGGCGCAATTGTTCCCGGATTTTTCTCGTTCAAGAATAAAAACTTGGATCCTTGAAGATAAAGTCACCGTAGATGGTGAAGTATTCAACACCCCTCGTGAAAAGTTACTTGGTGGTGAAAGTGTCGCTATCGAGACGGTTATCGAAGCACAACGTGAATACGAAGCGCAAGATATAGAGTTAGACATTGTTTACGAAGATGATGATATTCTTGTGATAAACAAGCCGATGGGGCTGGTGGTTCACCCCGGTGCCGGTAACCCAGATGGCACTGTGTTAAATGCTCTACTGCACCATCACCCAGAAATCATTAACGTGCCTCGTGCTGGTATCGTACACCGTCTAGACAAAGACACGACTGGTCTAATGGTCGTAGCGAAAACTATTCAAGCACAAACGCACTTGGTGAAGAATCTGCAAGCGCGTGAAAACTTCACACGTGAATACGAAGCTGTCTGTAATGGCACGATGACCGCAGGTGGCATGATTGAAAAGCCAATCGGTCGTCACGCAACCAAGCGTACACATATGGCAGTACATGAGATGGGTAAGCCAGCTATCACTCATTACCGTGTTGCTGAAAAGTTCAGAGCACACACGCGATTGCGCCTGCGCCTAGAAACCGGTAGAACGCACCAAATTCGTGTACACATGGCGTATTTAAATCACCCACTAATTGGCGATCAGCTCTATGGCGGCCGTCCTCGTCCACCAAGAAATGCGACTCAAGGATTAACCGAACAATTAAGAGAGTTTAAACGTCAGGCATTGCATGCTATAAAATTGAGTATCGCTCACCCTATTACTGGCGAGAAGATGACATGGGAAGCGCCTGTGCCTGAAGATATGATTAAGTTGGTGGCAGCGCTCAGAGAAGATACCAAAGAAAACCCGGATTTAACGTTATAAGATGCAACTTGCTCAGTGGCCATTAACCCAATTCGTTGGGACATTATCAACAACGCGTAAGGGCGGTGTTTCAGCGCCGCCGTATGATAGCTTCAATCTAGCCTTTCATGTTGGTGATAATGCTGAACATGTAGCCGAAAACCGTCGAATTTTACATGGTTATGTGGCCAACCCGATTGTATGGCTTGAGCAAGTACATGGCGCAGAAGTGGTGGTGGTCGACGAGCAGTTTGAAATCGCACAGGTCCATCAAGCCGATGCCTTATACACTCGATTGCGTCAAACACCACTGGCTATCATGACAGCAGACTGCTTACCCATTCTGCTTGCATCAAAAGATGGTGAAGAGGTGGCCGCTATCCATGGTGGTTGGAAGCCTCTTGCGGCTGGAATTATCTCGCAAACACTGGCTAAGTTTAACTGTGCACCTGAAGAGATCTGTGTATGGTTTGGCCCTGCGATTGGGCCTAGAGCATTCGAGGTGGGCGAAGACGTAGTAGAGGCTTTTGAGGCGCAACGAAATACGGCATTTGTTGCCAAAAAAGACGGTAAATATCTTGCGGATATTTTCGAGCTTGCACAATCGTTACTACGCGAGCAAGGTGTAAAAAATTTTTACGGCGATAAACACTGTACAGTAACTATGTCCGAGCAGTATTTTTCCTATCGTAGAGACAAAACAACGGGCCGTATGGCAACTTTGATTTGGCGCAAATAATCAGGGTAAATTATTACTTTTACGCTTGATCTTCGTTCAGTTAATACCCATAAATAAGGTAATTCGATATTTTATATGGGTAAATAAATCATGCGTTTAGATAGATTTACAAGCAAGTTCCAAGCTGCGCTTTCTGATGCGCAGTCATTAGCGCTTGGGCGCGATCACCAATTTATTGAACCTGTTCATTTAATGTATGCTTTGCTCCAACAGAGCGGCTCGAGTGTGCGCGCATTATTAGCACAAGCAGGTGTGAGCGCCGACGAGCTTAATACTAAGTTGTCACAAGCCATTGAAAAGCTATTTAAAGTAGAAGGTGTAGGTGGTGATGTACAGCTTTCAAATAACCTTATTTCACTGATCAATCTGTGTGATAAATATGCACAAAAGCGTAAAGATAAATATATCTCCAGCGAGTTATTTGTTTTTGCTGCGTGCGAAGATAAAGGCCCATTAGGCGAGATTTTCAAAGCGCTTAACATCACCCAGCCAAAGATCGAGCAAGCCATTAAGGCTATTCGAGGGGGTCAAAAAGTGGATGACCCTAATGCTGAAGACACTCGCCAAGCTCTTGAGAAATTTACCATCGATCTCACTGAGCGTGCTGAGCAAGGTAAGCTTGATCCTGTTATTGGCCGTGACGACGAAATTCGCCGCACTATTCAAGTGCTACAGCGCCGTACTAAAAACAACCCTGTACTTATCGGTGAACCGGGCGTTGGTAAAACCGCCATCGTTGAGGGGCTCGCGCAGCGTATTATCAACGGTGAAGTTCCTGAAGGTTTGAAAAGTAAGCGCGTACTATCGCTGGATATGGGAGCATTGGTGGCAGGAGCCAAATACCGTGGTGAATTTGAAGAGCGCCTAAAGTCGGTATTGAACGAGCTGGCTAAAGAAGAAGGTCAAGTTATTCTCTTTATTGATGAAATCCATACTATGGTAGGGGCTGGCAAGACCGACGGTGCAATGGATGCAGGTAACATGCTAAAACCCGCACTTGCTCGTGGTGAGCTTCACTGTGTGGGGGCGACCACGCTCGATGAATATCGTCAGTATATTGAAAAGGATGCGGCACTTGAGCGTCGTTTCCAAAAAGTATTTGTTGCAGAGCCAACCGTAGAGGACACCATCGCGATTCTACGTGGCTTAAAAGAGCGTTACGAGTTGCACCATTCAGTGGATATTACCGATCCCGCGATTGTCGCTGCGGCTAATTTATCACATCGTTATATCTCAGATCGGCAGCTTCCAGATAAAGCTATCGATTTGATAGACGAAGCAGGGTCTTCAATTCGGCTGCAAATTGACTCAAAGCCGGAGCAATTAGACAGACTAGAGCGCCGTATTATCCAACTAAAATTGGAAGATAACGCGCTGGCAAAAGAGAAAGATGAAGCGAGTCAAAAGCGTCGCACTGAGATGCAAACGCTCATTAATGAATTAGAAGCTGAGTATCGAGAGCTTGATGAAGTGTGGAATGCCGAAAAAGCCTCACTACAAGGCACACAAGTGATTAAGGCTGAGCTTGAGCAAGCGCGTTTAGATCTAGAAGTCGCGCGTCGAGCAAGTGACTTGCAACGTATGTCCGAACTACAATATGGTCGGATCCCTGAGCTTGAGCGAAAACTAGACCTTGCTTCTCAGGCTGAAATGCAGGAAATGAGTCTTTTAAAAAATCAGGTCGGTGAAGATGAAATTGCAGAAATTTTATCGCGCTGGACTGGGATCCCAGTCGCAAAAATGCTTCAAGGTGAGCGTGAAAAGTTACTGCAAATGGAAGACGAGCTTCACAAAAAAGTGATTGGTCAAGACGAAGCCGTTAATGCGGTTGCCAACGCTATCCGTCGCTCGCGAGCCGGGCTTGCAGACCCAAATCGCCCAATTGGTTCGTTTTTGTTCTTAGGTCCAACAGGGGTCGGTAAAACGGAGCTGACCAAAGCGTTAGCCAACTTTATGTTTGATACAGAAGACGCCATGGTGCGCATTGATATGTCCGAGTTTATGGAAAAACACTCAGTTGCGCGCTTGGTTGGTGCACCTCCTGGCTATGTTGGCTACGAGGAAGGCGGCTATTTGACAGAAGCGGTAAGGCGTCGTCCTTATTCTGTGATTTTGCTTGATGAAGTGGAAAAAGCGCATCCAGATGTATTTAATATCTTATTGCAGGTCTTGGACGATGGTCGCTTGACTGATGGTCAAGGTCGCACGGTTGATTTTAAAAATGCGGTGATCATCATGACCTCGAACTTAGGGTCGGATGTCATTCAAGAGCAAGCAGGAAATAACGACTACGCGACACTCAAGGAGCGTGTTATGGCCGTGCTCGCAAGTCAGTTTAGACCTGAATTTATTAACCGCATTGATGAAACTGTGGTGTTTCACCCGCTTATCAATGAACATATTAAAGAAATTGCGAGTATCCAGTTAGACAGATTAAGTAAACGCTTGACTGAAAGAGGGTTTGTGCTTGAGCTCAGTGACGCCGCGCTTGATAAAATCGCTGCAAGCGGATTTGATCCGGTATATGGTGCTCGTCCTCTAAAACGAGCAGTGCAACAATATATTGAAAACCCGTTGGCGCAGGACTTGTTACAAGGTAAGTTTGTGACTGGAGATACCATTAAAATCGAGGTTGTCGACGACCAGATAGTGTTCAATCACTAATATGGCTAAACGCTCTTACAGCCATACTGTAAGAGCGTTTTTCTTTCCCATACTGTAAATTTCTTCAAACTCTTTACCCTTTCGCGTATTCTACAAAGATAACAAACTGTCTTCTAAGAAAGCCGCACATGATAAATAAGTCAACCACTTACGGTATCTACGAATTTGGTGATAGCAATCAGCTGTGTAGTACCACCATTTCTTTGCCAGCGCTTAGTTCAGGCCAAGTGCGCATAAAAGTAAACAGTACCAGCGTTAATCCTATTGAAGTGAAAACCAGGCAAGGCCTTGGTTATGTTGCAGCGCAAAAAAGCGCAGATGCCTTTTTGCCGCTCGGATATGATCTGTATGGTGAGGTGGTTGAGGTTTATGGCCCAGATAGCCAATTTAAAGTAGGCGACCTTGTCATCGGTATGATTGGGTTTGCAAGTAACCCCGGAACCTATAGTGATTATGTAGTGGCGCTTGAGCCAGAGCTCATTAAGGTTTCTTTGCAAGAAAATCCAGATATTGCAGGTCTTTGTCTTGCGGGTCTTACGGCAAAACAAGCGCTAGATAAATTTTCGAATCATAATCGTCCACTATATGTATTGGCACCAACCGGTGGCGTGGGGCATTTAGCAGTTCAACTAGCACAGCTTGAAGGTCGAAAGGTAGTTGCTGTCTCGACCCGGCCTGAGCACGAATTGTTGTCAAAGCTTAAGGTAACGGCAATAAGTTATGACGAATTTTATCAGCACCAAGTTGAATGCGATTTACTGGACTTAATTGGTGGCGATATTGCATTACAGTGTGTCGACTCGATGAAGCCGGATTCGCACCTAGTGACTATTCCCAGCGTCACCAAAGAAATGGTCTGTGAGCGAGCTACGACAAGGGGTGTAAGGGCTGAGGGGATGTTGGTTGCGAGTAATTTAGACGATCTTAAATATTTGTATCAGGCGTACCAAGCTGGCAAAATCAGCATAAATGTAAGTCATTACTTTGCGATGGCGGATATTGCGCTGGCTCATCACTGTATGGAAAGTGGTAAGCATGTTGGCAAAGTTATTATTAAGGCCTAAGTATACTAAAAGTAACCATATTTAAATTGATTGCTCGGTTTAAATCACTCATTTAATGAATACACTTGGTATAATTTGGTTTCGACCCCATAAACTTGAAATTGGCCTGTAGGTTCGAGGAAGAATTTTTGAAACAATTAGACTTAAACACTAAGCTGGACTTATTGTCTGACGGCGCGC
Source organism: Pseudoalteromonas sp. NC201 (assembly GCF_002850255.1). Classification (NCBI taxonomy): domain Bacteria; kingdom Pseudomonadati; phylum Pseudomonadota; class Gammaproteobacteria; order Alteromonadales; family Pseudoalteromonadaceae; genus Pseudoalteromonas; species Pseudoalteromonas sp. NC201. The sequence goes on along the minus strand of NZ_CP022522.1, from coordinate 2,776,633 downwards.
ATCGCGGCGTTTTCAAAGGTATCAAAAGAGGTATCGAACGTGAGGCATTGCGGATCCAAGGGTCGGGAAAAATAGCGAAAACACCGCATCCAGAAAAGACGGGCCATGCATTGACCAATGGTCATATCACCACTGATTTTTCAGAGTCGCTACTCGAATTTATCACTCCAGTGAGTGAGGACCCACAAGAGACATTAGCGCAACTTTCTGATCTACAGAAGTTTACTTTGGCTAACATGGGTGATGAGTTACTGTGGCCTTTGTCGATGCCGTGCTTTATTGAGGATGAAGAAGATATTGTCCTAGCACAGTTTGGCACTTCTAATATCGGCAAAATGAAAACCCTATATCGTGAAGGGCTGAAAAATCGCTATGGCAGTATGATGCAGGCCATTGCGGGTGTGCACTTCAATATTTCGTTTCCAGAGACCGTATGGCAAAGCCTGCAAGTGATGTCTGAAGATGATAACCCTCAACAATCATTTATCTCCCAGCAGTATTTAGGCCTCATTCGTAACTTCAAGCGTGAAATGTGGCTGATAAGCTACCTGTTTGGCGCATCTCCTGCGCTTTGTCCGTCATTTTTGCAAGGTAAAAAGAGCGACTTGCCATTTAGTAAGCTAGAAAATGGCTCCATATATCTTGAATATGGCACCGCACTTAGACTGGGTGATTTAGGTTATACCAATAGCGCACAAAGCTCGCTTAAGGTGATGTATAACGATCTGGATGAGTATATTGAAGGCTTGCGACAAGCCATTCGTTGCCGCTCCGACTTATATCATGAAATTCCAGACTATCGAGCAGCAGAGCCAAAACAGCTGAATCGCAACATTTTACAAATTGAAAATGAGTTCTACTCACCAATTAGACCAAAACGCAATGCCAAGTCTGGTGAAACGCCGACTCAGGCACTTGAACGTGGTGGTATCGAATATATCGAAATTCGTGCGCTGGATGTTAACCCATTCGAGCACACCGGTGTGAGTCTGGAGCAAATCCACTTCCTAGACGTGTTTTTAACCTATTGTTTGTTAAAGCCAAGCCCTGAACTTTCGTTTGAAGCGCAGAAGCTCGCTGGTAAGAATTTACATCAGGTGGTTAACCAAGGTCGCTGCACAGCACTTGAACTGAGTAAAGCGGGTGAGCCTGTGAGTGTGAAACAGTGGGGCACAGAGATTTTTACAGACTTACTCAAAGTCGCAAAAATGTTAGATGCGAGTACTGAACAATCAGTCTATGTGGCGACGGTGGAAAAATTAATGTTGTCAATTGAAACGCCTGCACTTACTTTTTCTGGGCAGTTGCTATCTCAACTGAAGAGTCGTACCTTAGAACAAGGCTCAATGGGCATTGAACTTGCGAAAAAATATAAGCAACTTCATCAAGATATTAAATATGGTTATTACGATGAAGATACGCTGAAGTCATTTGCACGTCAGTCTTTCGAGGATGAGGCTGCGGTTAGAGCTGCGGATACGGTAGACTTCACGGCTTTCCTTGACGATTATTTTTCAAGGGCATAATGCACAAGGCAAAAAAAAGCGCAGCCATAAGGCTGCGCAAATAAATTTCAGGGATGAAACAATGCTAAACTGCTGCATTCATAAGTTCAGACCAATGCAAATTGTAAAAGTTCATTAGGTTTCGAAAAAATGCAAAAAAAATTAATTTTAATTAGCCTCGTCGCCGTTTTATCCGGATGTGCTACTGCACCACCTAAACAACCTCATGATATTTGTAAAATTTTTGAGGAAAAAGAAGATTGGTATTATGATGCTCGTGATGCTCAAGAAAAATGGGGCTCACCAAAGCATGTACTGATGAGCATGATGTACCAAGAAAGCTCTTTTCGTCACGATGCGGCTCCTCCTATGGAATATTTCCTGTGGTTTATTCCTGTTGGCAGAGTGAGCTCTGCTTATGGCTACTCTCAAGCCAAAACTCCGACCTGGTCTGATTATATTCGTGAAACTGGAAACTCAGGTGCAGATCGCGATGACTTTGAAGACGCCATCGATTTTATGGCTTGGTTCGTATACAAAACTCACAAAGTAAACGGCGTGTCAAAATGGGACGCTTATGCACAATACCTCAATTATCATGAAGGCTGGGGCGGTTATCGTCGTGGCACTTATAAAAATAAGAAATGGTTAATGCAAGTCGCAAATAAGGTAAAGCATCGAGCTGCGCGCTATGCCGTTCAACTTAAACGCTGTGAAGATGATTTAGATAAGAACTGGTTCGAGCGAATTTTTTCTTGAGGAAATTGCGGTGTTACTTTCAACACCGCAATTGAGTTTACTTGCTTAAGAGTTATACCAATTAGTCTTAATACTTGCTCAATTTGAAGGATAAAATCTGACGCTAACTGCGTTAAAAATTTCTCATTTAGAACAACTAAATAACCTGAGCTGCGGATAATTAATGCCTTTCTAGCAGCCAGTTTTAGCGCTAACTGCGTTGAATTCACTTCCAATAGCCAGCTATTGGTGCGTAAATTCGCCTTGTTTTCCCTAAAACTTGCTGGCTAGACAAGGAGAAAACTAAGTTCTGCTTTAGCAACAATGAGTTGGAACATTCCTTATCCAAACCTCAGGTTAAATAGTAAAATTTTTGCCTTGCCTATATGGATGTAGGTACCTTGGCGATAGCAGGACGTGGTAGCGGTGTTATCGACAAGATTTTCTTGCCTCAACATAGACCACTTAATTAAGCTAATTGGTATTAGAAGAAATTTTCACCATCTTGATCATGTTTTCTTTTATCTCAATGACTTCCATCTTATAACCAGAAATCGTTAAGCCAAGAGGCGCATCTGGAATATCTTCAAGGTGCTCTACAATCAGGCCACTCAGGGTTTTAGGACCTTCGGTAGGTAAGTCCCAACTCATTTCCTTATTTAAGTCACGCACGTTTACACTGCCGTCAACCATAACTGAGCCATCACGCTGCATGTTTACGTCTTCGCTCGGCGCACGCGTCTGCGTGGTGGTAAAGTCACCTACAACTTCTTCAAGAATATCTTCGAGTGTAACCAGACCTTGAATGTCACCATACTCATCAACAACAAGACCAATACGCTCTTTGGCTTCTTGGAATTTAATCAGCTGTGTATTGAGCGAGGTATTCTCTGGTACATAGTAAATCTCTCTTACCGCACGTAGTAGTGACGGCTTATCAAACTGCTCTTTTGTCAGTAGGCGTAGCGCATCACGAGCGTGAATAAAACCAACTGCATCATCAATTTGGTCACGGTAAAGTAGCACTCGGGTGTGCTGCGCATTCGTGAGCTGGCGAGCAATATCTTTCCACTCGTCATTGATATCTATCGCATTGATTTCACTGCGTGGGATCATAATGTCTTCTACGGTCACGTGATCCAAGTCTAAGATAGAAGTGAGCATGTTTTGGTGGTTTGAGGGCAACATAGCGCTCGACTCATTTACCACGGTTTTTAATTCTTCTTTACTTAGGCTGTGCTCTTCAATCTCTTGTGGTGTGATCCCGACCAATCGCAACATACCATTGGTGATCCAGTTGGTTGCCACAACTAAAGGGAACAATACCTTCAACAATACTTTGAGGATAACAGAGCTTGGGAACGCGACTTTCTCAGGGTATAAAGCCGCGAGAGTCTTAGGTGTAACTTCAGCGAAGATAAGAACCACAAGCGTGAGACCAAAAGTAGCAACTGCGATACCCATATCGCCATACAGGCGTAATCCAATGATGGTAGCCACTTGCGCAGCGGCAATATTGACGAGGTTATTTCCAATCAGGATCAGACCAATCAGCCTGTCAGGACGGTTAAGGAGGTTACTTACACGCTTCGCACCACGGTGATTTTCTTTTTCAAGATGGCGTAGACGAATACGGTTGATTGACATGATACCGGTTTCTGAACTAGAAAAATAAGCCGACATCAAAATGAGCACGCCGAGTATGATAAACAAGGCGCTGGTCGATATGTCTTCCAACAGTGGATCCCTTTTTTACTTACGAAAGAGTATTAAGCGTTAGTGAGTTACGATAGTCAAGTTAAAGTTTAAAACCTGCCTAAAATCACTTCTTGTATAAAGCGACTGCCAAAGTAACCTAAAGTCACGATGCCAGAAGCCGCTATGATTGAAATCACCACAGACTTACCGCGCCAGCCAAACTGCCTATGCCCGAAGGCGACGACGACATAGATAAGCCATGCAACGATAGATAAAATGGTTTTGTGAATAGTCTCTTTAGCGAACATACCGTCTAAAAAGTAAAAACCGGATGCCAATGCCAGCGTTAATAAACCTGTGCCTACAAATAACAGTTGATAAAGCTGCCTTTCCACTTGCATAAGTGGCGGTAGATGGCTGGTCATAATCGCCAAATCCCGCTGTTTTAGACGTTTATCAATAAACATAAATTGAATGGCGTAGAGGGTGGCGATGATAAGTACGCAGTAAGCCAACAAAGAAAGTGAAATATGTAAAACGAGACCAACATCTATGTTTATTGTATGCATAATAATGTGGTGTGGAATAAACAGGCTTGCCAATAACAAAATGGCGGCAAAGCCATACACCACAGGCAGCAATAGTGTTGCAGGGAAGCGTAAAGATACGGTCGTTACGGAAACAACGATAACCCAACAGGTTAACAAGGCAACGTTGACGGTACTGAGATCTTGTCCTTGGTGCGTAAACACAGAATTCACCAACACTAGCATATGAGTCAAAATGGCGACAGTGCTTAATATTAAGGTTTTCTTTTGATCTGGACCTTGTTTGTCAAATAAGCGCGATAAAACATGGCTAGTGGCCATGACGTAAAAGAGACAGGCGATTAATGACAAGCTAACAATCAACATAAAAATAAGTGCCTAATTTTTGCTTTCCTTTTTTAGCTATTGTATTTAAAGCCTCTGCGCTTGCATAGGGTTTTATTTCAATCCGTTAACTTATTCTTATTTTCGTTCAACGAAAGCGTAAAAAGCAGAACAATCGGCTTGAATACTGTATTAGTGGCTCGCATATCAGTATAATGCCCGACAATTTCGAGATTTTGGAACCGATACATGTTTGAAAACCTCCAAGAGCGTTTAGGAAAAACGCTTAAAAACATCAGTGGCCGTGGCCGACTAACTGAAGACAATATTAAAGAAACACTCCGTGAAGTACGCATGGCATTGCTTGAGGCTGACGTTGCCTTGCCGGTTGTGCGCGACTTTGTAAAACAAGTAAAAGAACGCGCGGTTGGTGTAGAAGTCACAAAGAGTCTGAGCCCAGGCCAGGTTTTCATCAAGATTGTTCGCGAAGAACTTGAAAAGTCGATGGGTGAGGCCAACGAGGAGCTGAACCTAAACGCGCAGCCGCCAGCTGTCGTCATGATGGCAGGTCTTCAAGGTGCGGGTAAAACCACCAGTGTTGGTAAGCTGGCTAAATTCCTTAAAGAGCGCAAAAAGAAATCTGTGTTGGTGGTGAGTGCTGACGTTTATCGTCCAGCGGCTATCAAACAGCTTGAAACGCTAGCAGCAGAGGTTGACGTCGAGTTCTTCCCCAGTGATATTTCACAAAAGCCGGTAGATATCGCAACGGGTGCTATTTCTCACGCGAAGAAAAAGTTCATTGATGTGGTACTTGTGGATACCGCAGGTCGTTTGCACGTAGATGCAGACATGATGGACGAAATCAAAGATTTACACGCGGCGATTGATCCGATTGAAACCTTATTTGTCGTTGACTCAATGACAGGTCAGGATGCTGCAAATACAGCAAAAGCGTTTGATGAAGCGCTGCCACTTAGCGGTGTTATCTTAACTAAGACGGATGGTGATGCGCGCGGCGGTGCGGCTCTGTCTATTCGTCATATTACCGGTAAACCCATTAAGTTTATCGGTGTGGGTGAAAGAACCGATGCCTTAGAGCCATTCCACCCTGACCGTGTTGCATCTCGAATTCTAGGTATGGGCGATGTACTGTCGCTTATTGAAGAAGTCGAAATGAAAGTCGATAAAGACAAAGCCCAAAAAGTGGCTGAGAAAGTCTTTAAAGGCGACGGTTTTACACTGGAAGATTTTGCTGAGCAGCTGCGCCAGATGAAAAACATGGGCGGTATGATGTCGATGATGGAAAAGCTGCCTGGTATGTCGAACTTGCCAGATGCAGTAAAAGGTCAAGTAAACGATAAGACCTTTAACCAAATGGAAGCCATCATAAGCTCAATGACGCCAAAAGAGCGTGCACGTCCTGAAATCATCAAAGGCTCGCGTAAAAAGCGTATCGCTGCGGGTTCTGGTACGCAAGTGCAAGACATTAATAAGTTGCTGAAGCAATTTACCCAAATGCAGAAGATGATGAAGAAGATGAAAGGCAAAGGCGGCATGATGAAAATGATGAAGAACATGAAAGGCATGATGCCACCGGGCATGTTCGGTGGCGGTGGGCCTAAGTTCTAACACCGTTTTATAGTTTGTATAATGTGAAGGCAAGCCATGGGGCTTGCCTTTTTGTTTACTTAACCTGAGCTTCGGATAATTAATACCTTTCTAGCAGCCAGTTTTAGCGCTAACTGCGTTGAATTCACTTCCAATAGCCAGCTATTGGTGCGTAAATTCGCCTTGTTTTCCCTAAAACTTGCTGGCTAGACAAGGAAAAAACTAAGTTGTGCTTTAGCAACAATGAGTTGGAACATTCCTTATCCAAACCTCAGGTTACTTAGTTATTCTTAAAATTGGGCACTATTGGCCTAAAGTTTTCTGCTTTTTTAGGGTCGCCTGTACCAATGTACTGGGCTTCTTGTGGATAGGGGTAAACAGGGCGAGTGAAAAGAATATTACCCTGCGGATCTTCTTTTTGTGTCATAAGCGCATCCGGTGCTATGCCTGTATCAAGCCAATGCACTAACGCTGTGATAGCATCAAAGGTTTCAGCGCCAGGTCCCTCGATACCACAATGCACCAATCCTGGTGGCAAGAATAGCCGAGCAAAGTCGTAGGTGTTGTCTTTACCCATATAGTTGATAACTGACTTATACCAATCAATAGTTGCATATGCGGGTATTGCAGCGTCTGACCATCCATGTAATACAATCATTTTGCCACCGCTATTTTTAAATCCAGTGAGATCAGGGTGATCGGCGTCCATAAAGCTTGAGATAAGTGAAAGCTCGCCAACCTCATTGTTATAAGAAAAGTCTCTCCAGTTGCCTTGATTGTATCTTTCTCGAGGAAAAGCCAAGTACTTTAAGTACTCGGTTGCAGCATAATAGTGATAAGGCTTGATAAACGGTGCTTCAGGAAACAACCAACCTGTCCATTCAGGCTCGGAGCCATAGGGTAGGCCGCCATAAATGACGTTACCTTGTTGGTCGTAGGATGGTGCATATATGTCCTTAATTGCGTTAACTTGGCGAGGTGTCAGGCATTTACCCGTGGTGTTGTTGCTGCACAGGAGCGTTTGCGGGTCAAAATCGCAGCGTCTTGGGTCGCTTATTAATCCATCAACTAAGCCATCTTTATGGTCGCAAGCTTGCATGACGGCCTGTGAAATAAAGTCAGTGTAGCTTGCATCGAACAGTGCGTTATCGTTTTCATCCAAAATAGCTTTTGCGTTATCCATGCAGTTAATTAGGTTGACTTTGGTGTAATTAATCGTCGGTCCTCTGGCAATCACGCCATCAAAATCATTTGGGTAACGCTTTGCGGCCATTATCCCTGCATGACCTCCCTTCGAACAACCCGATATAAATGAGTACGTAAGTTGTTTACTATAAAAGCGCTCAATAACCACCTTTGCTGCAACAGCAACCACATGATTCGCTCGGTAGGCAAAGTCCTCCCTTAATGGCACATTGTTTTTAGCCCACAAACCATCGAATCCGGCAGCAGTATGGCCGCCATCATGAGACATGGTCGCGTAATTACGCATAACGCCAGCCATCGTTGGGTAGTTGGATACTTCGCCACAAAAGCCCATACAGGCATTGAGTAAGAAACGTTGGTTCCAAACTTGATTCATTGGCAACCTAAGCTGAAAACGTATCGTCGGTGCCGCATAGCCTTCAACCAAACAGTGCTCAGGTAAAGAGTTTATTCCTTTTGGTATAGGTGCACCCAATAGGCGACTATACTTATATGTCCAGAGTTCGGTGTCGGCATCTAGGGTTTGGCTTGGTACATATTCTGCGTTGGTGATACTCATTGCAGCATTACCTTGCTCTAGCTGCGAGAAGTCACCAAAACGTAACAGTTTACAAGCCGTTATTTCTTCATTGCTTGCTGCAAGTGTTGAAGTAGCAACGAGCGCAAAAGAAAAGAGTGGTATACCTAGAAGTAGATGTTTAATTGAACGTTTTGCTTTGCGCATTTGGTTCATATGTGTGCTTTCCTTATAAATGAAACAACAGGGACCCTCAACTTTCCAGCAGTGCTGAAAAAGTCAATTTTTTGTACCACTATTGGGACGAATGTGGCGTGCGAAACTTCAGCGGTAACTTTGTAGCAGGGTCTAATAAAGCATCAACTTTGGAATTAACTTGCATTGCGCGTGAAAATGCGTAAAATGCCCGAGCTTCCCGTAATGGGAAGTACAAACTTATTAATGAAAACAGTCAATCTATGTAGAGGACGGTATGGTAACTATTCGTTTGCAACGTGGCGGCGCTAAAAAGCGTCCATTCTATCAAATCGTGGTTGCGGATAGCCGTTTCTCGCGTGACGGTCGTTTCATCGAGAAGGTAGGTTTCTTTAACCCTATCGCTGCAGGTCAGGAAGAAAAAGTACGTTTAGATTTATCTCGTGTTGATCACTGGGTAGGTCAAGGTGCAGCTCTTTCAGATCGTGTTGCGAAGCTGGTTAAAGACGCTCGTAAAGCGGCTTAATAGGCGTAAGTGTAACCATGAGTCAAAGTAAAACCTCGACAATCGTTGTTGGTAAGCTTGGTGCTCCTTATGGCATCAAGGGTTGGCTTAAGGTGCATTCATTTACTGACGATCCCCAAGGGATCTTCGATTTCAGCCCATGGTTGATAGGGCAACAAGGTAAATGGCAAAACCTTGAAGTGAGCGACTGGCGTCGTCACAACAAGGGATATATCGCTAAATTTGCACAGGTAAACGACAGAGACGAAGCAGTGGCTTATACCAATGCTGAAATCGCTGTTTATGCTGAGCAGCTTCCTGAATTACCTGAAGGGGAGTTTTATTGGCGAGATCTCATCGGCATGTCAGTAGTAACCGATAAAGGCTACGACTTAGGCATAGTTGATGACTTGATGGAGACTGGTTCAAATGACGTTTTGGTTGTGAAAGCAAACAAAAAAGATGCATTTGGCCAATCGGAAAGATTAATTCCATTTTTAACAGATTCTGTTATTTCGGATATTAATCATGACGAGAGAAAAATTACGGTAGATTGGGATCCAGCGTTTTAATGAGCGATCAGCAAAAGCTATGGGTTGGAGTGGTTTCACTTTTTCCCGACATGTTTGATGCGATAACTCAGCAAGGCGTAACGGGTCGAGCTGTGAAAAACGGCTTGATTGAGTTTAATTGTTGGAACCCAAGAGACTACGCCACTGATAAACATAAAACCGTGGATGACCGCCCTTATGGTGGTGGCCCGGGAATGTTGATGATGGTTGAGCCTCTTAAAAAAGCTATTCTTGATGCCAAAACGGCAGCAGGAGCAGGCGCTAAAGTAATTTATATGTCCCCTCAAGGGCGAAAGCTAGATCAACAAGGTGCGACTGAATTGGCGCAATCTGAAAAGTTGATTTTAGTAGCGGGTCGTTATGAAGGTATTGATGAGCGGATCATCGAGTCTTATATAGACGAAGAGTGGTCCATCGGCGATTTTATACTGAGCGGTGGTGAGTTACCAGCCATGACATTAATCGATGCAGTCGCACGATTAGTGCCAGGTGTGTTAGGTCATAACCAATCAGCAGAACAAGATTCATTTTCGGATGGCTTGTTGGATTGTCCTCATTATACTCGGCCGGAAACATTGGATGATAAACAGGTGCCTGCTGTATTACTCAGCGGAAACCACCAAGAAATAGCCAAATGGCGCTTAAAGCAGTCTTTGGGTAGAACTTGGCAACGTCGTCCTGACTTGTTGCGTAACCTAGCTCTGACTGAGGAGCAGGCGGCATTACTTGCTGAATTTCAGCAAGAGAATGGCCAAGCTTGTGGCTAGAAGACAGTTACACCTAGGAATGTGAGAAATAAAATGGCAAAAGTAAACCAAAATATTATTAAAGAGCTTGAAGCTGAACAGCTTAAGCAAGACGTACCTGCGTTCGGCGCTGGTGATACAGTAGTTGTACAGGTACGCGTAAAAGAAGGTAACAAAGAGCGTCTACAGGCCTTTGAAGGTGTTGTAATCGCTAAGCGTAACCGTGGTCTACACTCATCTTTCACTGTTCGTAAGATTTCAAGCGGTGAAGGTGTTGAGCGTGTATTCCAAACGCACAGCCCTCTTATCAGCAGCGTAGCAGTTAAGCGTCGTGGTGCGGTTCGTCGCGCTAAGCTTTACTACCTACGTGAGCGTTCTGGTAAATCTGCACGTATTAAAGAGAAACTTAACTAATACGTCGCATTTATCAAATGCAGATAAAACAGGCCGCTTTATGCGGCCTGTTTTGGTTTTATCCCTCTCATTATTTCCATTCTGTGAATACTCACTGACATATCAGGCGTCTTGTCACGATATTTTCATGGTTGCTTACTTTTAAAGCGGCGTACTTCTTGTTAGACTCGGTGTATTATTTAATTTACTACTGTATATATAAGTTTACATCATGAATGGGGCTAACGATTTAGAAGCAATACGCGTTGCAATAGATGATTGCGATAGCGAGCTTGTCGCGCTACTTGCAAAGCGCAAAGCATTGACCGAACAGGTTGGAAAAATAAAACAGCAAAAGGGCGCACCGCTACATGTGCCGAAGCGCGAAGCTGAGCTGATCAAAGCCCGGCGCGCAGAAGCTGATGCCAAAGGGGTAAACCCTGATTTAGTCGAAGATATTCTGCGTCGCATGATGCGAGAAGCCTACGAAAACCAGCAAAGTGAACTCGCCTGTGCTGCACCAAAAATGTCGCCGGTCGTTATTGTCGGCGGCCAAGGTGCCATGGGTAAATTGTTTGCGAAACAGTTTAGACGCTCAGGCTACGAAGTACGCATTTTAGACAAAGACAATCAATCACAGGCTACTGAGCTACTGAGTGATGCAAAATTGGTGCTGGTGAGCGTACCAATTAACGCGCTAGAGCAAGTCGTTAACGAGTTACCAGCGCTACCTGATGATTGTATTCTTGCAGATATTACCTCTGTGAAGCAAGCCCCGCTCAAAGTACTAATGAACAAGCACAACGGCCCTGTGGTCGGTCTACACCCTATGTTTGGTCCAGATATATCTCACTGGGTTAAGCAAACTGTCGTGGTGTGCGAAGGACGTATGCCAAAGCAATGCGAAGGATTAATCAAGCAACTAAAGATCTGGGGCAGCCAGTTGGTACCGATGGACGCTAAAAAACACGACCAATCCATGCAGATCATTCAGGTAATGCGCCACTTAACTACGTTTGTATACGGTCAGTTCTTATCTAAGCAGTGCCATTCATTAAAAGAGCTAAGGAGCTGCTCATCGCCTATCTACCAATTAGAGCTGATGATGGTTGGGCGACTATTTGCGCAATCCCCTGAACTTTATTCAGATATTATGCTCGCGCAATTTAATGATGTAGAAGGGTTATTGGCAAGCTATCAAGATACCTTTGAGCAGACATTGACCAAGCTACAACAAGGCGATAAAGAAGGTCTAATGCAATCTTTCTCACAAGCCAAACAGTATTTCTCAGAAAGCGCGAAACACTTCCTATCACAAAGCCGAGGCCTGCTTAACAAAGCCAATGACGCGAAAGTGTTGGATTATGAGGAAAGTATTTAGCGCCAAGTTATGCCTCCTACATCACAGTGCGAATAGCGTTGTGGGAGGCTTTACGCCACGATTTTACGTAGGTCGCCATTTATGGCGACTAATAACTTTGATGCTGATACAAAAGAAATTTGTTCCAATCCTAGCCTGACGAAGCGAAGTATCAAATAACACCCGTTACTATCTGAATCAATGCTGATAAGGCAACTTCAAATTTGAGTGGTGCGCTGTAAATATGGTATGAAATAATTCTGAATGAATACGCAAGTGTCTTATTCACTTGCGTTTAATATATTCACTCAACTTTTAAAAGGTAAAGTTACGGCTCGGTTTCTTGTCACCTGCTTTATCATCAATGGTAGTGTCAGGCCAGTTAATACAATCAACATACCTGCCAGTTGAATCCCTGTTACACTTTGCCCCATCAGCAAAGAAACCAGAGCTGCGAACACTGGCACTAAATTAAAGTACAAAGAGGCATTGGCAGAACCAAGTGTCTTCACTCCATTGTTCCAACACAAATATCCAACAACAGTGCCAAACACACCTATGTACAGCATGCTCATCAATAACGGCCAGGGTAGTGCAATCAGCTCTTTTACTGGGTGTACTTTTGCCTGAAACCCACTTGCAACAGATAGCCCAATTAGACCAGCAGCCATGGTAAGCAAAGAAAATTCCAGCGGCGGCAGCCAGCTCGATACCTTGGAACCACACACGGTATAACCTGACCAAGCAAGCATGCCCAGCATAATAGTGATATCTCCATGATTAAGCTGTAAGTTCAAAAGGCTCCTCAGGTCACCGTTTACCACAACCAGCAATACACCGCCAAAAGCGACCATCAGCTGCAAAAGCTGAACTCGGGCTATCAGTGTTTTGTTCAGTAACGCAGCCATCAGGGTCGTTACTATGGGACTGAGTGCCATGATTAACGCGCCATTGGTTGCCGAGGTATGAGACAGTCCCGAGAACAACGCCAAATTCAGACCGCCCACGCCTATCACACCTATAACGCCAAGTATGAGATACCTGCTTAACGATAGAGGTATCATGCGCATTCGGGCCAGACGAATAAAAATAAACAGGCTGATCAGCGCGATAGCAAAGCGCCAGATTGACATCGAAAGTCCGGACATGTGCAGCAAAATGTCTTTGGCAACGGGAAAAACACTGCCCCAACAAAATACGCAGATCAGCATCATCACTGTGGTTCGAATTGGTGTACTCATATATCCTTACTTTTCATTGACTTATTGAGCTGCTAGTTTATATTTTCCATTTAAGGTAAAAAATACCGTTTTTTGAGACTTTAAATTCCATTAATGAAAAATAACTATTCACTAGATGATATGCGCTTGTTCTGGGTTGTGACACAACACGGCAGCTTTAGTCAGGCGGCGCAAAGCCTGAACATGCCTGTTTCAACTCTGAGTAGGCGAATCAAACAGCTGGAAAATACCCTCGGACTGAGGCTGCTAAACCGCGATGCTCATCGTGTAACATTGACTGGTAGCGGGGCACAGTATGCCAAGCGCTGTGGGCCTTTGCTAAGTGAGTTACAAGACATCAGTGATGCCTTATCGGCGCAAAGGCACGAAGCACACGGCTGCATTCGCATATCCGCTCCAAGCAACCTCGCTCAACACCAGCTTGCCCATATCTTTAGTGCCTTTTTACATGCGTATCCCGGAATTAAAATTGAGTTATCACTGTCGAACAGAAATATCGATATCGAGGGGGAGCATATCGACATTGCATTTCGGGCTAGCGAGCATTTTCCCCAGGATTGGATAGCTAGGCCACTGGGGTCCGTGGAATCCATAATTTGTGCCAGTCCGGACATGGCATTCAATAGCGACATAGTGCACCCCAAACAGTTACTTGATTTGCCAGTGATCCTTAGTAATCCGGTGCGAGTCTGGAAGTTACACAATCAGCAAAGTGGAGAGCAGTATAGCTATACTCCCAGTACAATGATTCGTCTGGAAGCGGACGACTTGAACGTGGTTTCACAAGCCGTCAGGGACGGTCTGGGTATCGGTTTTATTCCCCGCTTTATAGCGCAACATCAGATAGACCAGAACCTGATGATTCAATTGGTTAGTGATTGGGCGGGTCAGTCAAGAAGGTTAATGATGCTCTATCACGACCGCGTTAATATGCCGTACAGATTGCGCTTATTTATAGATTACATGCTTGAGCACTACGGCTCAATCAATCCAAGATTGAGAGACACATAGTTGATGTTTCCATATATCTTTGTTTTTGTGGATGCCAATGTGGAGCGGTTTGTGAAAGCTGCTTTACGCCACAACCTTATGAGGTCGCCGTTTATGGCGACAAATAACTTCGATGCTGATAATGCAGCTCTAAGCTTCAGGTGAGTGTCAGCGATTTCGCACAAATAGTATTGTGGGAGTGGCTTTACGCCACGATTTTATGTAGGTCGCCATTTATGGCGACAAATAACTTCGATGCTGATACAAAAGAAATTTGTTCTTAGCCCTAGCCTAACGAAGCGAAGTATCAATAACAAGATTTCCAAATTTGAGGTGGGGGTCAGAGACTTCTTCGATTTTCACGCTTGTGCCCAAACTACGTGAAAGCATTCCCTCTTAGTACAGACAACCTACACTTACTGATTAAAATCTATCCCATTGTCAGTCATCACAAAATATCGTTTAATAAGGGCATTCAGCCCCAATCATGATGTTTACGGGGTTAAGCAGTTTAAAAGGAATATTGATGTTAGAACAGAACCCCGAATTAACCCCAGAGACTCAAGCACTGATTGAAAAAGCTCAGAGAGGAGATGCAGATGCTCAGTGCAACCTGGGTCTTATGTATATAAATGGTCAAGGCGTAGCGCAAAGTGATGAGAAAGCGGTTGAATATTACCACTTGGCCGCAGAGCAGGGAAATGCGCTCGGTCAGTGCAACTTGGGTGTTATGTATAAGCGAGGAAAAGGCGTAGCGCAAAGTGATGAGAAAGCGGTTAAGTATTACCAGTTGGCCGCAGGGCAGGGAAATGCGCTCGGTCAGTGCAACTTGGGTGTTATGTATGAGCGAGGAAAAGGCGTAGCGCAAAGTGATGAAAGCGGTTGAGTATTACCAGCAGGCCGCAGAGCAGGGAGATGCGCGCGGTCAGTGCTACTTGGGTCTCATGTATGAAAATGGTCAAGGCGTAGCGCAAAGTGATGAAAGCGGTTGAGTATTACCACTTGGCTGCAGAGCAGGAAATGCGCTCGGTCAGTGCAACTTGGGTGTTATGTATGAGCGAGGAAAAGGCGTAGCCGCAAAGTGATGAAAGCGGTTAAGTATTACCAGTTGGCCGCAGGGCAGGGAGATGCGCGCGGTCAGTGCAACCTGGGTCTTATGTGTATATAAATGGTAAGGGTAGCGCAAGTGATGAAAGCGGTTGAGTATTACCAGCAGGCCGCAGAAACAGGGAGATGCGCGCGGTCAGTGCTACTTAACGGGTCTCATGTATGAAAATGGTCAAGGCGTAGCGCAAAGTGATGAAAGCGGTTAAGTATTACCAGTTGGCCGCAGGGCAGGAAATGCGCTCGGTCAGTGCAACTTGGGTGTTATGTATGAACGAGGAAAAGGCGTAGCGCAAAGTGATGAAAGCGGTTGAGTATTACCAGTTGGCCGCAGGGCAGGGAAATGCGCGCGCTCAGTGCAACCTAGGTGTTATGTATGAGGCAAAGGAATAGGCGTAGCGCAAAGTGATGAAAAGCGGTTGAAGGTATTACCAGCTGGCCGCAGAGCAGGGAGATGCGCGCGGTCGGTGCTACTTGGGTCTCATGTATGAATATGGTCAAGGCGTAGCGCAAAGTGATGAAAGCGGTTGAGTATTACCAGTTGGCGGCGGAGCAGGGTAATGCGCGCGCTCAGTGCAACCTAGGTGTTATGTATGAGAAAGGAAAAGGCGTAGCGCAAAGTGATGAGAAAGCGGTTAAGTATTACCAGTTGGCCGCAGGGCAGGGAAGATGCGCGCGGTCAGTGCAACCTGGGTCTTATGTATATAAATGGTAAAGGGTAGCGCAAAGTGATGAAAGCGGTTGAGTATTACCAGCAGGCCGCAGAGCAGGAGATGCGCGCGGTCAGTGCTACTTGGGTCTCATGTATGAAAATGGTCAAGGCGTAGCGCAAAGTGATGAAAGCGGTTGAGTATTACCTGCAGGCCGCAGAGCAGAGAAGATGCGCTCGGTCAGTGCTACTTGGGCGTCATGTATGAATATGGTCAAGGCATAGCGCAAAGTAATGAAAAGCAGTTGAATATTACCACTTGGCCGCAGAGCAGGGAAATGCGCTCGGTCAGTGCAACTTGGGTGTTATGTATGAGCGAGGAAAAGGCGTAGCGCAAAGTGATGAGAAAGCGGTTAAGTATTACCAGTTGGCCTCAGGGCAGGGAGATGCGCGCGGTCAGTGCAACCTGGGTCTTATGTATATAAATGGTAAAGGCGTAGCGCAAAGTGATGGGAAAGCGGTTGAATATTTTCAGTTAGCTACTGAGCAAGAAAACGCTCGGGCTCTATTCATTCTGGCCTATTGCTACTTTCGGGGAAAAGGGGTCACTCAAAGTTTTACAGAGGCCAAAGCTCTGTGTGAACAAGTGTTTAAAGACCCTCTACTCAGCTTTGAAGCCTATGAGCTTCACGATAGAGCTGAGCGTTTTGAACAATCAAAGCCAATTAGCGCTTTAAGAGAGGAGATACTCTCTCATTTGAAAGTTAGTAACAATGGTACGATGACTCACTATACCGCTTTCGATGTTGGGCAAGCAATTTTGTTAGAAAAAAGCCCTTTTAGGCTGGGTCATATTAACGCGGTAAATGATCCTAATGAGGGAAAATTACTCTGGCAGGAATTAGGTTACGAGCCGGAAGAGGGTAACCCCGTGTTTATTGGTTGTTTTTTACCTGACAGCGACAGCCTAAATATGTGGCGCTTTTACAGTAAAAACCACTTAAATGACGATGCCTGCGGCTGCGCCATTACCTATAATACAGAGCGCTTTTTTGACTATCGTTTAATGAAAGATCAGGGCAACCACACTGAGCAAGAGCTGCGAGTGCCCTCATTTGCCAATACCGGGCAGTCTCCTCAGGAAAGTGCTGCTTTTTACCGGGTTGTGTATCTAAAGGATAATTTTAAGATACTGGGCCAGGGTGCCACTAAGCTGCAAGCTGACTTTAAAAAGCTCAAAAAAGAAGTTGATAAATTTGTTGGTAAGAAACCCACTCCTGAAAAATTACAAACGCTTGCCTGGCTACTTGGCCCTCTGCCTTATCTGCTAAAAGATGCCAACTATAAGGACGAACAGGAACACAGGGTGATAGTCACGCATCTGGACTATGGCGCAAAAGAAATAAAGAGTGAAGATCCCGACTTTGCAAATGGCAAAGCACCGCGCTTATATCTGGAGCTGCACAGAGACGATCATCTGGCTCCAATTGAGTACGTTACGCTTGGCCCCAAAGCGCCGAACAAAGAGATGATGGCACCGTACTGGCGACACCAGTTGGCCAGCAAGTTTGAATCGCAGCTGGAAAGACGCAAGGATAACCCTCTGAATATTAACCCCTCGCGCTGCGCTTATAAGTAGTGCGAGGGGGGCCTCTGTGCCTGTAGTCGGGCGTTTAGCGCGTTCGACCACCAGCTGGCCCGATAGCGCGATTAAATGGTAAAATAGTGACACCCCTCGCTATTTCCATCTTTGTGGATGGATATTTCCTCATTCTCTCTTACATCGAGCAATTTCAATCAAGTATCTTGCTTTTGATATGATTAAGCTTGTCTGCAGTTCTACTAACACATAGGCGCTTTATGCAAAGCAATCTTTTACAGCAGCGTATTTCGCTCGTTTGCGATTATATCAATCAACATTTAGATGATGAATTAACGGTGAGTTTGCTTAGTGATGTTGCTGCTTTATCTAAATTTCATTTTCATCGCGTATTTGTGGCTTTTATGGGCGTGAATGTGGGTAAGTATATTTTGCTGGCGCGATTAAAGCGGGCGTCTTTTCGCCTAGCATTTGAGCGCGATATTAAAATTATTGATATTGCACTCGAAGCAAAGTTTGATAGTGCTGAGGCCTTCTCTCGAGCTTTTAAACGTACTTTTGAACAAAGCCCTTCACAGTTTAGACAAGCTGCAAATTGGCCTAGTTGGTATGACGTTTTTAATTTTTCACCGCAAAATTTAGGAGTGCAGACAATGCAGGTCGATATTATTAACTTTGAACAGACTCAAATTGCTTTTTTAGAGCACAAAGGGTCAGCAAAACTGATATTTGAAAGTGCAGGCAAGTTTATTGCTTGGCGACAAAATAGCGGACTTTCACCAATTAATACGAGTCGAACATTTGGCATGCCAAATGGCGACCCTGAAGCCATGGCTGAAGACGCATTTCGTTTTAAATTGTGTGGCTCAGTAAACACTGAAGTACCAGATAACGGGTTTGGCGTCGAAAGTGGTGTTATTCCACAAATGCGTTGTGCCAAGGTAAGGCATTTAGGGAGTCACGACAATATGGAGCAAACTATACGCTGGTTGTATCAAAACTGGCTAGCAGACAGTGGCGAATTGCCAAATGCGCATTGCTGCTTTTTTGAATATCATAATTTTGTGCATCAAGTGGATGAGTGCGACTTGATCACCGATATTTACCTGCCATTGCAAAATTGATGATAACGTTACTTGGTTTGCATCTATGGCTAATGTATCTGCCTATACGCAAGTTACTAATATTTGTTTGCTTTGTTATAGCAATCATTGTTGCTCTAGCGAAGCAAGTTCTCAGCGCTGCAAGCCGAGTCTGAGCATTTATTATCAAGACTAACCAACCTTCCGTTTAGCTTTGACACTTTACGCAGTAATCTTACGTAGGTCGCCATTTATGGCGACAAATAACCTTGCGACATATGAAGTTGAGCATGTTTTAATGCGATAACTAAACACTATGTGTACTTAACGAGCCAACAGAAGACCCGGATAGATCACCCCTCGCATATAGCAAGTGATTTGTGTGTTGAAATTGTAACCTTTGACTGATAAGTTACTAAAATTATTAAATAAAGCTAGTTTGATAATTGTGGTTTTTTACTTAAAAATAAGTGAGATACTCGAGCGTTCAAGCTAATGGGCTGTTATTTTCCTAAGGAAGTTCATTATCAGCAAACTACTAGAGAGAGTATTAATTCCGTTTGTTGGGGTTCTACTTTTGTTTTGCTTTAGTTGGTTTTTATTATATGAAAAGCCACTTTATGCATTAGGTTTTGGTGGCGTATTTGTATTGTTTTGTGCCGAACATGTTTTCAATTTTTTTAGTCGAACAAAGGTACATGGTATTCAAAAACTATCAGGTACAGTATTTCAAAGGCCTATATCGCTATTGCTGTCAGTTTCTATTTTGCTTTGCTTATATTTTGTATTCGGTAAATAACAAGCTGTTTATGAAGTGGACGTCTAAAGCTTGGCTAGCGCTCATTCTTCGCTAGTGTAGTCAAGCTTAACCCGTCACATAATAGGGCGTTTACCATTTCCCACTCTCGCATCATTCAACAGTCAAGTTCGATCGAACCCCGCGATCAAACCTGACAGTGACTATTAGCTATTTCAGATAAACATATTCCCGCTTGTTACTCACTCAGTATCTTATCTAAATTCGCTTTTGAGCGGGCGACGCTTTCTAGCGGCGTTAGGCCGCTTGGGTATTCTTCTTGTTCGATTACCAGCCACTGTGTACCGCCGTGTTGCTGCATGGTTTGGATGAGCGTTTTCCAAGGGTAGTGGTTTTCGCCAATGATTGGACTTTTGTCATCTCCTTGATGAGTACGTATTTTAATATGTGTCGATACGGTTCTTCCTGCATATCGCTTAACATAATCGCTGGGTGATTTACCTGCGTAAATCACCCAGCCGACATCGAGCTGCAGTGGGAAATCGCTAGGGGTATTGGTGGCGATATAATCCCAAAACGTGCTATTAGCGTATGGGTTAAATTCCTTCTCGTGATTATGAAATCCGATCCTCATATCATAACGTTTGGCAATTTGGTGCACTTGGTTAAGCTGTTTTACAAATGCTTGCACTTGGTTTTTATCCCATGCTCTTTCATCCCAAGGAATAAAGAGCGTGGATACGCCTAAGGTTTTGTAAAAGAGTAGGGTGCTTGCTCGTTTTTCTTCAGCTAATGCGTCAAAGCCGATGTGGGCGCTGCTCGCAACTAGGCCGAGTTCGGCTAACCTTTGTTTTAATTTACTTGGGTTATTGGCATAGCTGCCAAAGTTTCCAGCAAACTCAACGCCATCAAATCCCATACTAGCGAGTGCTTGCAAGGTGCCGTCGAAGTCTCTTGCCAATTCATCTTTTACCGACCACAGTTGAACGCTAACGGGCAAAGGTTGAAGGGAAGGCTGTGCATACAGTGGCGAGATAAAAATTAAAGCAATGAACAGCATTACTTGCTTTAATCGGTTGGTGTTTTCAACAAACATGATCTACTCCTAAAGAAAAAGCAGAGCTAGACTCTGCTTCGGTTAGTCATAACAAAATGACTCAAGGGTTAGTCGCGGTACGCATACTGGCTTAGCCCAAGCTCTGCGAGTACGCCATCTAGATGCGCCTTGGCTTCGGCAGTAGGCCCTGGATAATCACCTGCAATTGGCATATTGCCCAGATAACCTATGTCTTGACAGCCCTCAGGTGTGCAGAAGTAAGCGCCGAGAACGAGATCTTTAAAGCGCAAGAATGCTTTACCTATACGCTGAAATTGCTCTGGTGTTTGTGCATTAAAATAAGCAATATCATCCATAATCTTACTTTGCTGCGTTGCGCTAAGTTGTATAAATGGCTTTTTAAAGCGCAAAGTCGACTCATCGTCAATCCAAGCAAGCGCATGGAGTATTGTCACTCTGTCTTTTTGTTGTCCGTGATACGGTGCGCTTACCCATTCATCGATCACACTCGGTACTTGTACTTCAGAAGCCGATGGATGATTTCCTTCCTTTGGCACAATAAAATCAGCTAGTACTGCAACTAACGTGAGCTGCGCTTCGGTGAGGGTGAGCGGCCAAGGTGATTCTGGCGGCATGATCATGTTTGGATCGGTGCCATACCCTTGAGCGCTAACTGGCTTTATTTCAATATCTGGCCAGTGCCCAGCTGCAGCCGTTTCACCTTCAATGGCCTTACTGCAACCAGCGGTGAGTGTCACCGCAGATCCAGCAGCAAGCAAGCCTAACCACTTTAATGACTCGCGACGTGTCATGCCTGAAATATATTTATAAGAATCAACGCGGACAGGTGTATTCATCACAGCGCTCCTTTATCAATTTGTGCTGCCAACCAGGTGGAGTTTCGCATCGCTAAGGTCATAATGGTTAAGGTGCAATTTTTATGGGGGTTAGACGCAAAGACGCCGGCATCCATCACAAATAGATTGTCACAGTCCCATGTTTGGCCCCACTGATTCGTTACCGATTCTTTTGCTGAGCTGCCCATTCTCGTCGTGCCGACCTCATGAATGATCTCACCGCCTTTTGAAATGGCTTTTTCCGCAGGCGGTAGCTCGCCGACTTTGGCACCCATGTTCTCAAGGATCTGCTTAGCGGTTTTGAGACCATGCTCGATTTGCTTGAGCTCTCTGTCAGACCATTTGAAATGGAACTTAGCAACCGGGATACCCCATTTATCTTTGACGTTTTCGTCAATTTCCATGTAAGAATTTTTGTTCGGTAGCATTTCTCCACGCAGTGCAAATCCAACATAGGAGCCATAAGCGTCACGCACTTGCTGCTTTAATTTGGGGCCATAACCTTGTTTATTGCCAGACACGCCAGAGCCCGGTTGATTAAAGCCGCTGCTAATTTCAAAGTGATAGCCGCGCGGGAAATTAAGCTCACCTTTCTCATGGGCTTTGTGTCCCCACCAAGGAATAAAAAGGTGGTTACCGGTATGGCCGTCTTCGTTATAACGCGGGCGGCCTTTTAACGCAGGGATTTGTGCACCAAGCCAAGCACCTGTAGAGTCCATTAGATTGCGACCTACCTGACCACTTGAGTTTGCAAGTCCCTTGGGATGTTTTGCATGTTTAGAATTAAGCAAAATACGTGCAGATTCACAGGCGCTGGCCGCCAAAATTACCACATCAGCATTGACTGCATGTTCTTGTGCAGACTTTTTATCGACATAAGTCACACCAGTTACTTTGCCATCTTCATTCACCGCCACTGACTTCACCATGGCATCGGTGATCACTTCAAGGTTTCCTGTCGCTTTGGCCATCGGAATAAGCGAAGTTGTGGTTTGGAATGCCGCACCAATTGAGCAACCGTGGCCACAAGGTGTGGCGTAAAAACATGCTAAGCGGTCGTCTTTATTACGAGTCAGCACCGCTCTGTGCATAGGAACCGCTGGGATCCCCATTTTTTTCGCGGCAGCTGCAACCAATAATTCGGGTACTCTTGGTGTTGGTGGTGGCTGTAACACGCCAGGCGCAGAAGGGGGCATGTCATCCAAGCCGGTATTGGTACCGCAGATCCCGACTATTTCTTCTGTTTTGTCATACCAAGGCGCAATGTCTTGATATTCAAACGGCCAATCAGCGCCATGTCCATCGCGGCTTTTGCCCTTAAAGTCGTGCTCACTAAAACGTAGCGAGTAGCGACCCCAGTGATTGGTGCGGCCACCGAGCATACGTGCACGCCACCAATAAAAATCGGTGTTTTCTGCGCGTGTGTATGGTTCATCTGGCACTTGCCAACCGCCATCAATCGTCGCGTCGTAAAAACCAAAGTTCTTATCCTTATTACCAGCGCCCATAAGTGGGGCTTCGCTATTGCGGCGGAACATCGGGCTTTCTGTTTTTGGGTCGTAATTTCTGCCAGCTTCTAGCAATAAAACTTTGTGGCCTAGCTTAGTGAGTGTATAAGCGGCCATTGCGCCACCGGCACCTGAGCCAACGACCAATACTTTATGATCAAATGTTGCCATAGTTATAGCTCCTTGATCTTAATGTTTTTGAACCAGACTTTGTCGCCGTGATCTTGCAGGCCGATGTGGCCTTTTTTACCTTCAGCAAACCCTTGCCATGTCGCAAATTTACTATTCTTAACCAAGGCATTCCAAGTGGTGCTGCCAATCACGATACTCGTCGTGCTTACACCATTTTGCCAAACTTGTAGGTGGCTATCTTGTAGCTTAATACGAACTTGGTTCCAAGCTTCGGCAGGTTTATGTGCCGTACTTGGCGCTGCGAACAGGTCATAAATAGAACCTGCAAGGTGAGAGTCTATTTTATTGTCTGGGTGTTCTTTGTTATCTAGAATTTGAATTTCTGGGGCGTGGGAGTATATAGCTCCACCTTTTTCATCCGCCAATACAAAGATCCCACTGTTGCCTTTTTTAGAAATCTTCCAATCGAGCTGGAGCTCAAAATTGTGATACTGTTTTTTGGTCAGAATATCGCCGCCACCACCTTGGGTAAGTGTCATCGCGCCGTCCTCAACTTGCCATTGGCTATTTAGGCCGTCACTTTTAAAGTTGCGCCATTGCGACATATCTTTGCCATCGAAAAGCAGTTGCCATCCGGCTTGTTGTTCTTGCGGGCTCAATTGGTTGTCAGTTGTACTAGCGCAAGCCGCACAACTAACAGCCAATGCCAGCGTTAGTATTTTTATAGAGTTGAGCATATTGGAACCTCGTCTGTTCACTTTTTACTTGTTGCTACTTAATACAAAGGGTATTACGCGTATTTCTCAACGCGTTTATTTTTATTGATATAAAGGTAAAGGCCGATAAAAGCGGCTATGAGAATAGCTGGGAATAACAGGATATTTTCAAGCACCGCTTGACCTGCAACTAGTTCTGATTGCTGCGCGGTTAAGTTTGCTGCTTGGGCTTCGAGTCGCGCCGAATCAATCCAACTACCAATTACTGGATTCCACATGCTGACAGCGAACATCCCCGCACCGCCCATTAAAGACATACCAAGTGCGCCTGTTTTTGGGGTATATTCTGCAACACAGCCCAGCATGGTTGGCCAAAAATAAGTGACACCCAAGGCAAATAATATTGCAGCCAAGTAGATTGCTGACCCTTGTGCTTGGCTCATCATGAAAATCCCCGCGGTTGCCAATACCGCAGAGCCGAGTAACACGCCTGTTGGATTAAAACGGTGGACTATTGGGCCGGCAAAGAAGCGACCTAATGCCATCAAGCCTGTGATCAGTGCGAGGATCATCATAGGAGAGGCGCCTGACGCTCCCAGTATGCGTTCAATCCACTGTTGTGTACCAAGTTCAGTTGTTGCTGTTAATGTCATACAGCAAATTAAAAATAGGTAGAGCGGAGAAAACAGGTGCTTGAGATTGCTGGTGGTAGAATGATCTGTGCGGTCAAATTCAGGAAACCGTGACTTGACCATCATTGCTCCGTAAATCAGCGTTGGAATTAATATCAAAGCAACTTGCCATTGCCAATTAAAGCCCGATGCAGTCATGGCATTCGATGCTAGAGCACCAATCACAATGCCGCCTGGAAACCAGACATGGAATCGGTTGAGCATGGTCGTGGTGTTTTTCGGATACATTTCGGCAATCAGTGGATTACAGCCAGCTTCCACTGAACCATTCGCAAAACCGATTAAAAACGTCGAGATCAGCAGTAACCAAAAACCATCAGCGGTAATGGTTAAAACCAACCCTGCAAAGTGGCAAATAAAGGCGAGGGCAACTAGCTTTTTGGCGCCAATGGCGTTGTAGATTGCGCCACCTAACATGGTTGCAACGGGAAAGCCCAGAAATGCCATGGCGTTAACCCAACCAAGTTCTGTATCTGAGAGTCCAAACTGCTCACCTAATTGCCCCAAAATGCCTGCGCGAATAGCGAACGTCATTGATGTGACGACCAGTGCAAGGCAACAGAGCTGAAACACGGTCCGATTATGATTATTATTATTCATGGTCGTAGTCCTGTTTATTTTATGCCGAGGATTTGATTATTGCGTTCGGTATCGGTGCTACTTCCTGCAAAATCATCGAAGGCTTTTTCGGTTGGTCTTATCAAGTGCTGTTTGATAAATTCGGCACCTTCTTTGGCCCCATCTTCAGGGTGCTTAATACAGCACTCCCATTCCAATACAGCCCAACCATCAAAACCGTACTGTGTTAACTTACTAAATATTTTCTTAAAGTCGACCTGTCCGTCACCTAATGAACGAAACCGTCCTGGCCGTTGTTGCCATCCTTGGTATCCGCCGTAAACACCGCAGCGGCCATTGGGGATAAATTCGGCATCTTTTACATGGAACGCTTTGATACGTTCATGATAGATGTCGATAAACGCTAAGTAGTCCAATTGCTGTAAAACAAAGTGACTTGGATCGTAAAGAATATTGGCTCGCGGGTGATTATTCGTCGCCGCTAAAAAGCGCTCAAAAGTCACGCCATCGTGTAGATCTTCACCTGGATGAAGCTCGTAGCAGACATCCACACCAACCTCGTCAAAGCGGTTCAAAATAGGCAACCAGCGTTTTGCGAGCTCCTCAAACCCTTGTTCCACCAAGCCATTTGGACGTTGTGGCCAGGGGTAAAAGGTATGCCAGAGCAAGGCGCCAGAAAAGCTTGCGTGACTAGTTAGCCCAAGCTTAGCACTGGCACTGGCCGCTAACATTAGCTGCTCGGTTGCCCACTCCATACGAGCCTGAGGCGAGCCATGCACTTTTGCTGGTGCAAAGCCGTCAAACATTTGGTCATAAGCTGGGTGCACCGCCACTAATTGACCCTGCAAATGGGTTGATAGCTCTGAAATAGTAAGGCCATGCTCTGCAGCAATACCAGTGATCTCGTCGCAATAATCTTGGCTTTCAGCGGCTTTTTGCAGATCGAACAGTCGCTGTTCCCAACTTGGTAGCTGAATACCTTTATAACCTAGGTTACTTGCCCACTGGCAAATACTATTAAAATTGTTAAATGGCACCTCGTCCGAGACAAACTGCGCGAGAAAAATAGCGGGTCCTTTAATTTGCTTCATTCTTATTTTATCCAATGGTAAAGGGGTGCCACTTAGTGTCTTTTGCACTAGCTGCGACCGCGTTTTCAATAAATGCCATGCCACGGACTGCAGCGTTAATACTTGGCACGTCAAATTCTTCGTGCTGCACATCGGGTTGCAGCTGGTGTGCACGAATAAGGCTGGCGAAGTTAAGGTAGATATTTGCAAATGCTTCCAGATATCCCTCAGGGTGACCGGCTGGCACACGAGTTGCGCTAATGGCTGCTTGGCTAAGTGAACCCACTCCTGTGCGGATCAACTGAGCTGGGGCGTTTGCCGCACGTAACCACAAACTATTAGGCTCCATTTGCGACCATTCGATACTGGCTTTGTCACCATAGATTTTTAAGGTGAGATTATTTTCTTCGCCAAGTGCTATTTGGCTTGCCATCAACACGCCCTTTGCACCGTTGCCAAAGCGCAGTAACACTGTGCCGTCATCGTCGAGCTGTCGGCCGGACACAACCGTGTTTAAATCCGCACAAAGCGCCTCTATCTCCAAGCCACTCACATATTCGGCGAGGTTCGCTGCGTGTACACCGATATCGCCCATACAACAACTCACGCCAGACTTACTTGCATCTAGTCGCCAGCTGGCTTGCTTGCTGTTTTCGTCATCAGCACTTGCAAGCCATCCTTGACTATATTCAACGACGACTTTGCGTATTTTGCCAAGTTCGCCATTTGCGATGCGGTGGCGTGCTTCTTTCACCATTGGGTAGCCGGTATAGGTGTGTGTTAATCCGTACAAGCAATTGCTCTTCTGAAGCTGTGTTTGTAGACGCTGGGCCTCAGATAAATTGAGCGTTGCTGGCTTGTCACTCAAGACGTGAAAGCCGTGTTCGATCGCGGCTGTGGCAATCGGAAAATGCAAATGGTTTGGGGTCACGATGGCAACAAAGTGGATGCGCTCCGACTCTGGTAGTTCCGCCTCTTGTTGTAAGAGTGCTTGGTAGCTGGCATAGCAACGTGTTGGGTTAAGCCCGAGTTGCTGGCCCATTGCTAGGCTTTTGTTTGGATCGGCGCTAAATGCGCCTGCAACAAGTTCAATTTGACCATCTAAACGCGCGGCTATGCGGTGCACTGCACCTATGAAAGCGCCTTCTCCACCACCGATCATGGCCATGCGGATTTTGTTATTGTCCATCGTTTAGCTCCGTCGAGTTATCGAGGTAAGTTAATCTGATGTTATTGATAATAGGTAACAGAGGCGCCAAAGTGATAATAAAAATTCGGTTGACAATGCAATAAAATCGGCGTTTAAAATAAATTATTATAATTATAAAAAGGCGGTAAGTAGGGCAATGGAAGAGCAAACAATATTGAATAAAGCTGGCGTAAATCAATTGATTGCAGCATTTGATCTGATCCCAGACATCCTCTTTTGGGTCAAAGATACAAAAAGTAGAATAGTGTATGCGAACCAACACTTTGTTGAACATCAGGGCTATAAAACCCTAGATCAAATCTTACTGAAAACCGATTTTGACTTTTCACCGCAACACTTGGCATTCCAATACGTTAACGATGATAAACGAGTGATGGAAGGCTTTATCGTGACGGATAGATTAGAACTCAATCAAACCGCAAATGGGGAATTGGCATGGTTTTCCACGTCAAAAAAAGTGTTACTTGATGGCGAGAATGCGATTATGGGCACTTATGGTGTTACACGACATCTAGCGAAAACGTCAAAGGCGTTGTCTCACGTAAGAGCCATTGAAGCGCCCGTTGAATTTATTCGGGCACATTACCATCGTCATATTTGTATCGAAGAATTGGCGGAACTTGCTCACCTGTCGGTAAGCGCACTGGAGCGTAGATTTAAAAAGCATTTAGCCAAAACTCCCAATCAATTTATCAACGAAGTGAGATTGGAAAATGCCCGTAAATTATTGGTCGAAACACGTTTACCAGTATCACAAGTCGCTTATCAGTGTGGCTTTTCAGAGCCAAGTTATTTTAGCAAGCAGTTTCGTCGTTTATTTGGTGAAATCCCGTCGCAATTACGTAAGGAATTAACGTCGAGCGAGCGTTAACGCTGCGACTTCTGGTGGTAATGCCGGTGTCACCAGCGTATCTGCGTACTCAGAAGCTAACCATGGACGAATGGGCGTGGCAATGCCTCCAACTAACGCGACTTTATGTGCCCCTAAGCTCTGCAAATGACGGACATAACGCTCAATAAACCGTGCCGCGCTACTTAAGATTTGCTCAGCATAGGGATCGTTTGGCGTAGCAAAAACATGTTGAGCAAACTGGGCAAAATACTGGGGAGTGGCGTTTAGCGTGAGTTTGACTAGCTGTTCGGTACTGTGGCAATTCATGGCAGCCAAAAACGACTCAATCATCAGACTGCTAGGGGACAGTGTATCAAGCACCTCGATGGCATGCTTCACTAAACTCAAACCGATCCAACTGCCACTTGCACCATCACTGAGTAATAATCCGTGGCCGCCGAACTCCCTAAATTGTCCATGCGTCACCAGACCCGCGCAAAATCCGGTGCCAAGAATGATTACACCGCCATCTTCGTGTTGATGCGCACCAAGGCAAGCTATGTGTGCATCGGTTGAAAATTGAAAACGTGCAAAAGGGGAACGCCATTGCTGCATCGCCTCACAAGCCGTCGTGACATTCGCGCCGGCAAGTCCTGCAAAAGCACTGATGTTGGCAATATCGTGGTGGGGGATTTTTGCGTTTGTCAGCGCTGTCATTGTTGCGCTCAACATTGACTCTTGGGCCTGATGTATTGATGTTGCTATGTTTGCAGGGCCGCTGGTGGCCTCGGCAAGGAGCTGTCCATGTTGATCCTCGAGGCGGACTTTACATTTCGTACCGCCACCATCAATCCCTAAAAATAGCTTCGATGCTGTCATTGTATTGCCTTTTCTGATCCGGTGAGTATTGCATTAACTAGCCTTGGGCAAACTTCATCGCCATGATGCACGCCAGAGTGAGTATGTAGAGAGAGTGGACCAAATTCACTTAAAAGCCAAAGATCCGCGGCGTTTTTCGTGTTGACCCCTCCACCGATCACCACTTCGATTTCAGCATTGAGTTTTTTCAGTAAGGCAATGAGCTGACTGGTACCAAACGCTGCGCCTTTACCACTTTGCCATGTATTGCCGGCGCTTAAGACCCGCTCAACGCCTAACTCTAGCAGCGTCTCGGCTGCCTGCTGCCAGTTTGCAGCGGCATCAAAGGCGCGATGAAAGGTGACAGAAAGGCCTAAGGATTTTGCCGTGGCAATGAGTGCGCTACAGTGGTCAGCCGCTATCTCCTGATTGTCGTCGATAAAACCAAGCGCAATACCGGTTGCACCCGCGCAAGCAATGCCATCTATCTCTTTTTGTAACTGATAGAGCATGGTGTCATCAATAAAAAAATGCGGTGCTTGGCGTAACATCACAATACATTCGCCAAAGCTTGGTAAATACTGGGCAACTGCCGCTATCGCCGTCGGGTTTGGGGTCAAGCCACCGCAACTCAGAACACCACAGAGCTCTATCCTTGTTGCACCTGATGCAAAAGCAATTTGTGCATTTCGCTGCAACAAATGAGGATTATCGCTGCTGAGGCATATTTCCAAGTTTTTACCTGAATAGTTTGCCGAATTCATATTTCACTCTTGAAGTTGAATAATTTTAAAGTTTAAAATGCTTGGTTTTGAATATTTAATTAGTTCAATAAAAACATTTGGTTACACGTGTTTGGAACGTTTTTAAATTGCCTAATATAGAAACTAATAATGAGTTTTTATGTTAATCAGACTATAAACCAAGGAAATTGAAATTGGATCTTTTTTTGACCTAAACGCCGATTTTGTCTTAGTGCAAACCGAAATTCTATTATCACTTTTTGTAGAGCGCTCCTATTCTGAACGAGTGTTTCACAAACCATTAACCCCTATAGGGAAACAAAAAAGGGTCGTCACAAAGTCATGCGTCATGGAGCAGCAAGGGACGTCGTGGCTTTACAAATTATAAAAAACTTGGAGATAGGAATGGCCAATAATAATAACAGACGCCATGTGACAGGAAGGTCACGGCAATTTAGCAAGTCTGCACTGGTCCTCGCTATGTTATCAGCTACTAACTGGGCAATGGCTGAAGAAACCGAAAAAGAGGAAGCGCAGGAAATCGAAACGATTGAGGTGCGTGGGATCCGCGCATCTATGGCCGAAAACTTGGCGATTAAGCGTTTATCAAACGCGATTGTGGATGCCATTACAGCAGAAGACATTGGCAAGTTTCCCGATAAAAATGTGGCGGATTCACTGCAACGCGTACCCGGTGTGGTGATTTCTCGTAGTGGCGGGGAAGGGGAAAACGTCAGTATTCGTGGTCTTTCCTCTGATCTTACTTTTACGCAGTTAAACGGCAACTTTATCGCGTCTTCTCCGGGCTCGCCGTCGCGCTCTTTTAGTTACTCTTTGTTGCCTTCTACCATGGTGCAATCGGTTGAGGTGTTTAAGTCTTCTGAGGCGCGTTTAGATGAAGGTGGGGTTGGCGGCACGGTTATTCTACACAGCCGGAAACCGCTGGATATGGAGGCAAATTCTGGGGCGTTGAATGTTGAATATACCTACGCTGATGTGACTGAAGAGTACGAGCCTAATTTTAGCGGCGTTTATTCTTGGAAGAACGAAGAAGAAACCTTTGGCTTGCTAATTGGTTATACTAAACAAGACCGTACCAACCGTTCTTTAGGCGGTGATATGTCGGGCGGTGGCGGTTGGCGTTGGGCAACGAGTTCAGACTTGCAAGCAACGGACACGGCGGGCAATGTGATTGCTGATAGTACACGTCGATTTGCAGCGTTAGAAGATGCTTATGGTAACGTTTATGATGGTGTTTGGGCACCGCAAGTTGCAGGTATTGGGGTAACCAAAGAAAAACGTGAACGTCAGGGGCTACAAGCCACCATTCAATGGCGTCCAATAGACGATTTATCTTTAACATTCAATCATTTTCATTTTGAGCTTGGGCAAAATCGCACCACGTCACAAATGTGGATCCCAGAATGGAAGTACAACCCAGATTATCTTACCGGTATTACTCTAGACGAAACCGGTACGATTGTGACTGGCATGGACTTTACCAGTGGCGCTGGTGGCACTGAAGGGAATCTTGAATTTCCTTGGATCATTGGTAGTTATACGGTAGAAAAAGATACCTCGGATACCTACGACTTCGCCTTTGAGTATGCCGGTGACTTATATGACTTACGCGGTAAATTTGGTCACACTGAAGCCAGCGGTGGCCCTTCAGAATCTTGGAGTGCGGCGTATAAAAGCGGCCAACCTGCGAGTCGCAGCGATTCCGGGCAGGTTGAAAACGCCGCTTCATTTGCAGGGTGGCGATTAGGTGACAGAGTGTCGCTGTACGCTGATCCCGCTTTGTTGTCTAACCTTCAGGCTGGTATTGCCGGCGATCCCGATCCGGGTTCGACAGGTTCAAGCTTTGTCGTCAGTGACTTAGAAGAGGACTATGCTCAGTTAGACCTTGATTATCGCGTCGGGTACGGCATCGTTGATACGCTGCGCGTCGGTGCTAAATATCGTAAAGCAACACTACACCGCGAAACCAACAACACCTTCTTCATTACTCAAGATGGGGCTGACAGAATTGCCAGTGGCGAGCTAGATCCATTTAGTCAAGGTGCCATTGATGAAGTGTCTTATCAGTGGATTGGGGGTATGCCAAAACTGGAGGATATTTTGAATGCAACGTCTGAACAAAATATCCCAGGCGGTTTTGAAGTGAATGCGATGCCCACGATCAATTGGGATCGATACCGCGAAATCGTGACCAGTGAATATGTTAAGCACACGCGCCGTGAGCCTGATTTTGTGTTCGACATAGAAGAAGAGATCATGGCCGCCTATCTACAGGCCGATTTTTCTTTTGGAGATTTTAGAGGAAACATCGGGGTACGCTATGTCGAGACCGAAACGCAGATTATGTCGTCGGATAAAATTAACTACTTTTTAGATGACATTGATGATGTCACCGAAGAGGATATTTTAGGTGATGAGCGCCTTATTGACGTTGAAACCACCACCGTGCGTACCGTAACCGACTCGCAATTTTTGCCTAGCTTCAATATTGTTTGGGATGCCAGCGACAATCTTGTCATACGTGGTGCTATCGCCAAAACGATGTCTCGAGCTCCGTTCAACGACATGGGGGCACCAGAGCAGCTGACCTTTATCTCTCAAGAATGGGCAGACGACAGGCTCGAGTTTAGAGGCAACCCTGTGGAGCCAGGATGGCGCGGCTCAGGTGGTAACAAGGCGCTAAAACCATTTGAATCGGTACAGATGGATTTATCTGCGGAGTATTATTATGGCGAAGGATCTGCGGTTGGCATTGCGGTATTCAACAAAGACGTAGATAACTTTATCGTGCCCTTGATTATTACCTCAGTAAGGCCGTTTGAGGGCTTTGATAACCCTTTTACCGGTGTTGAAATTGTACCGCCGGGTGATATTACCGTCACGCCGTTTACCACCACCGCCAATGGTACAAACGCAACCTCTCGGGGAGTAGAGCTGTTTGCACAACATGCTTTCGACAATGGCTTTGGTCTCAACGTTAACTACACCCTAAACGATACCAATCAGGCAGACATTAGCGTAGACGGTGAAAAGGTCGGTGAGTCTGCGCTTGTTGGCAGTGCCGATAATCAATTTAACTTCTCCGCCTATTACGAGAATGACACCTTTAGTGTCAGAGCATCATATAACCGCCGAGGAGAAACCGCTTTGGGGCTTGCTGACGGGCTCACTGTATATCAGGAACCATACCAACAAGTTGATGTGAACGCTTCATATAACTTGATGGAAAACCTGATCCTAACCGCGTCTGTGATCAACCTAACCAAAGAAGAACCGAGAACCTTTTATGGTGAAGATTCTAAAGCGAGATTGCGCAGCAGCAGCTACACCGGGCAGCGCTACTATGCCGGGATCACCTATCGATTTTAACTTTGGCGATAACCATAAAGTAATGCAAACAGGGTGAAGTCGTGTCAGCACAACGAGAAACAATATCACGGGTTATCACCTGCTTGTGGTGCGTTTATATCAGCCTAGTCACACGAGTTGGTTGATATGTAAGAAGGGATAAATATGAAAACGTTAAATAAAATAAGAAATGCGATCCCGCTCATTGCCGTTAGCAGTTTATTGGCTGCATGTGGCGGCGGGAGCGATGACCCAAAAGTTGAAGAAGTGCCAGTAACCCCTGCTGTGACGACGGCAGAAGTATCAGGTTCAGTGATAAAAGGCGCGTTGAGCCAAGCCCGCATTTCGGTGACGGCGCTCAATGGCTCTAGCATGATGATGGATGAGAACTCGGCAACCAGTCAATCGGGGGAGTTGTTTATTGAACTGACGGGTAAAGCCGGGTTTGGCATTAATTCCACCATTAAAGTGACCGCCACAACGAGTGAAGGCTCGCAGATGCGCTGCGACGCCAGTCGCTGTGGCTCAGTAGGAATTGGGGAGCAGGTAAGTGGCGATTACATTGCTGGTGTGACTTTGGCTACCTTGAGTCATGTCGCCGTGCCGTTTGGTTCAAATGCCGATGGCAGTGCTGATGCTACCATACAAATCAACGCCTTGACGACACTAGCAACCATGCTGGTAGAGCAGCAAATTGCTGAGGGGCGTAATGTCTCTACTCCCGAATTAATGGCATTGGCAAAAGTGGAGATGTCTGCGTTATTGCTTCGGGCCCTTGGCTGGCAAACCGGGAACATCAATGTTTTTGAGTTACCTGTGGTTAGCGCTGATCAATTAACGAATTTTGAATTAGGAGAAACTTGCGCAACCTCTGACTCTGGTGAGCAAAGTTGCGAGATGACATATGTTTCCGAAAGTGTGCAAAAGCTTTCTCTATTCAATGCCGCGTTTGCACAGTTTGACGAGCAAGGTTCTTTGCAAGGCGTCTTAAGCGACTCAGCTAGCAATCTTAGCGCCGCACTTGGCGGTGATGAAGTTGCACTTGAAGCGCTTCGATTGCCAATTTACAACGCGCTTCAAGCTCACCCATTAACTGCGCAGCTAGATCTTAGTGCCGATAGTATTATGGACTTAGCGTTACCATTATTTGATGAACCGGTATCCACGGGACCGATGCAGCAAGTCGTGACATCAGGTGCCACTATCACAGCAAGAAATGCTATTGGTGATGCTGAGAGTGCAGACAAAGCATTTGATGGCGATACACAAACTAAATGGCTTGACCACAATGACTGGCAGGGGCCACCTACTGAGGAAGCGCCGTCTTGGATCCAGGTGGATTTTCCCACTCAACAAGCAATTAGCGGTGTTTACATTACCAGTGCTAATGATGCCCCAGAGCGAGACCCTGAAAACTTCTCTTTATTAGCTTCTAACGATGAGGGCGCGAGTTGGGTTAATTTGGGTAATGTGGTCGGGGCGTCGTTTGAAGCGCGCTTTGAACGTCAAGGCTTTGTATTTGGCAATGCGCAAAAGTATACAAGCTACCGAATTGCAGTGACAAAGAACAAAAATAACGATGGCTTACTGCAAATTGGAGAAATTCAATTTGTTGGGCCGGTTTATCCGAGCGTTGACCATACGGATACTGAGACGTTTGCGGTCACGGCAAGCAATAGTATCGGTGAGGGGGAAAACCAGGATAAGGCATTTGATAACGATCCAACTACTAAGTGGCTAGATCATAATGATTGGCAAGGCCCGCCTACCGTCGAAGCGCCTTCATGGATCCAAGTAGACTTTAATGAGGCGGTGGCGGTTAATCAGCTTGCGATAACGAGCGCCAATGATGCACCAGAGCGAGATCCTGAGAACTTTGCTTTGTTTGGCTCTAACGATAACGGGGTTACATGGCAGCAGTTGAGTAATTGGGTTGGTGAATCTTTTGAAGCGCGAGGGGAGCGCCAAAGCTTTGCGGTAGCGAATCAATTGCCATACCAAAGCTATCGTCTTGAGATAACCAAGAACAAAAATAATGATGGCCTGATGCAGCTTGCTGAGATTGAATTAATCGGGCCAGAAATCTCTGGATTAGATCATGCACAAGTACAAGGTGCGAGTTACTCGGCGCGTTTTAGCATTAGTGATTCAGAGGGCGCAGCGCAAGCATTTGATAAAAATGTTGAGACTAAATGGCTCGATCACAACGACTGGCAGGGGCCACCCACTGTTGAAAATCCGGCTTGGGTTCAAGTTAGCTTGCCGCAAGCGCAAGCGGTAAATACTTTGTACATTACTAGCGCCAATGATGCACCGGAGCGTGACCCTGAAAACTTCCAACTTTTAGCATCTCACGATGGGGAAGTGTGGCAAGTATTAAATACTTGGGTAGGGGAATCGTTTGAATCGCGTTTTGAACGTCGTGCCTTCGCGTTTGCTAATGGCTTGGCTTACTCACATTATCGCTTGTCTATCAGTAAAAATGCGAACAATGATGGATTAGTGCAAATAGCCGAAATTGAACTCGCTGGACCTCAGTATGCACTTGAAGATTTGTCTGACTTGGCTGGAACAAGCTTCACCGCGCGTAATCGTATTGGAGATGCAGAAAGTGAACAAAAAGCGTTTGATAATGATACCGAGACAAAATGGCTAGATCACAATGAGTGGCAAGGCCCGCCAACAGAGGAATCACCATCTTGGATCCAAGCCGATTTTACTGCGCCACAGATTGTGAGTGGTTTGGCTATCACCAGTGCTAATGATGCACCAGAACGCGATCCCGAAAACTTCCAGTTACTGGGTTCTAATGATGGCGGTGAGACGTGGACAGAAGTTGCGGTTTGGGTGGGAGAAAGCTGGGATGAGCGCTTACAACGAAGAGCGTTTACTTTCTCCAATGCTTTTGCCTATAGCAGTTATCGTCTAAATATTAGCAAAAATGCGAATAACGATGGCTTAGTACAGATCTCAGAAATCGAGCTCCTAGGCCTTAGCGGCAAATAGCCTGAATAACCTAAGGTTAAATAAATCTCAACCAAAAAAGCCAGAATGCGATTTGCGCTCTGGCTTTTTATTTTTCTCAATGAGAGTGACTTAGTATGATTTATTATGCCAATTTACTTAATTAAGTGGTCTATTTTGAGGCAAGAAAATCTTGTCGATAGCCCCGCTACCGCGTCCTGCTATCGCCAAGGTACCTACCTCCGTGTAGGCAAGGCAAAAATTTTGCTATTTAGTTGCTCTAAATGAGAAATTTTTAACGCAGCTAGCGTCAGATTTAATCCCTCAAATTGAGCAAGTATTGAGTCAAATTGGGATTATAATACCTCTACTGCTTGCAAAGACTCGCTTTGGTAGCAGCCCAACAAGCGTACAAACTGGGTATGGTCTTTTAATTCTTCAAGTGCTACTTGGACTTGTGAGTCTGCAATATTGGCAAGCAAATCTACATAAAAGACTTCTTCCCAAGGGTTACCAGGTACTGGGCGTGACTCTAACTTAACCATATTGATATTGTGCTGTTTAAATACCATCAGCGCGTCAGCAAGTGAGCCTACTTGCTGTTTGGTGGCCATAATTAAACTGGTTTTCGTTGGAATTTGAGTAGACACTTGAAGTGCTTTTCTTGCTACCACAATAAAGCGGCTATGGTTTTCGGTCTGATTCGCAAGGCCAGACTTCACCACTTCTAGACCCATATTTTTACCAGCTTGTGCAGAGCCAATCGCGGCACTATTTGGGTGCTCTGCAGCTTGCTTTAATGCACTAGAGGTTGAGTCGCAAGTTTCATGCTGAATATCCCCAAGACCTTGAATAAAACGGCTGCACTGGGCAAAAGGTTGAGGGTGCGCATAAATTTTGTCGATCGCTTGTAATTCTGTGTCTGGCAAAGCCAGGAGGCAATGCTCTACGGTATGCGTTACTTCGCCCACAATAGATACTTGCGCATGTTGCAATAAATCGAATACTTCGTTGATACTGCCTGAACTGGTATTTTCAATAGGTAAGATACCAAAGTCAGCTTGGCCTTTCTCTACCTGCTCGGTGATTTGCTCAAAGCTTTGGCAACCCATTTCCACAAGCTTACCGGGACGACGACTGAAGTATTTATGACAAGCAAGCTGGCTATAAGAGCCTTGTCCACCCAAGTAGGCAACGCGGTGTGTATCACCTACGGCATCGGGGTTTAAGTTCTTTTGCAGCATGGCTTGCTGGTTTAATACAGAGTCTTCTAAGATAGTTTGGAAAACGCTGTTTATATAAAAGGCATCAAGACCCAGAGATTTACCATATCGGATCAGTTTCTCCAGCAATGCCTGCTCACGTGCTTCATCACGGATAGGTTTGTTGTTGGTAATCTTATATTCCAGCACGCCATGACTAATGCGACGTCGCTTTGCCAGTAAAATCAGTAATTCTGAATCTATCTCATTGATGTCATGCCTAAGGGCATCTAATGTATTTTGTGTCATAGGTCCTCACTCCCATTTAGCCAAAAAAAAAGCCTCCCGAAGTTGGGAGGCTTAGCTATTCTTTTTCACTCGCGAACAGTCAAGCCTCTTCACCTAAAGAAGCTAAAAAAGAAATATGTGTTGCTGTTGCGTGTGATGAAATTCATTTATTCAAACCTTACTTTGAAACTGAATACATTATTAGCATAGAACTAAACGAGAAAACAAGTACTACTTTGGACGTATGCGCAAAAACCTATGTTATTTGGTAGATAAGTGTCCAATCTCAGTGAGTTAAGTACGTTAATCAAACGTAACTTATTGGCGAGTCGAAAAATATTCTGGTATATTCAGGCAACACCACCACTGTAAATAAAAGAATAGGTTAACTTGTGGGCAATCGTCGTCCCCCATCAAGATATGGTGCAAGCTCTTTAAGTGTAAAGCTGTCGATGTTGATTTCGGCCGTGTGTTTGATCGCGGGGGTTTTTGCTGCGGCATTGATGCTAAAATCTGAAGAAAAGCAGTTAATCTATGAAGAGTATGATGAGCTCAAGCGTTTTAGTGCGCAGGTGAACAATCAGTTCTCAAATTACCTCGATCTTAAAGCCAACTTGGCCGAACAAGCCAACTCAGTGGTTTCCAAACACTTACTTTACGGTGTTCAAGATTTATCTGGCGCACAAGCGAGCGTTGACGTGCGTGGCGAAAACTTAGCGAGTACAGCTAAAAATGGCCTCTCTGCAGCTATGTATACTGGCAATTTAAAATTGCAGTCAGTGCAAAAGCTATTTTCTGAATCTGAATTGCTCTGGAACATTCTTGCGCCTCCACTGTTACAAGATTTCTTTAATTTTTACTTATCTACAAAAGATGGCTTTGTTCGTGTTGCACCTCCTAATGCCTTATTAGCGAAAGACCCGAGGCTGGTAAATAATCAGCTTCATAACTTGCCTGTTTTACACGCTGAACAAAACCCAACGAGGGAAGCGGTTTGGTCGGGCGTGTATTTTGATAGGGTTTGGAACAAGTGGGTGGTGAGTATTTTGGTGCCTTTATACTTACATGATAAATACCTTGGGTTAACGGGTAGCGATATAGAGTTGACCACCTTACTCGAAAAATTACCTAAATCTGACCATCAGCAAGGCTTCATCGTTTTTGATAAACAGGGTCGATTATTGGCAGCTCCCAGTCTGTTTAAAACCACCGCTACGACCGGGCAGCTATTGGACCACAACAAACTACCTGAAGACTTGAGT
Source organism: Pseudoalteromonas sp. NC201 (assembly GCF_002850255.1). Lineage (NCBI taxonomy): Bacteria > Pseudomonadati > Pseudomonadota > Gammaproteobacteria > Alteromonadales > Pseudoalteromonadaceae > Pseudoalteromonas > Pseudoalteromonas sp. NC201. The sequence continues at coordinate 2,737,956 of NZ_CP022522.1, read as the reverse complement.
AAAATAGTACAAACTGCACTTATTACTAAGCTACCAAATATCCAAGATGAATTTAGGTATAAAGACAACTGGCATATTATGCACGTGACCCATATTGCCAATTTAGATTGGTACATTGGGATCTACAAGAAGCGGGCGTCGGCTATCTCGGCCATTGAAGAGCTTAAAGTTAAGTTCTTTGGTTTGTTTATTCTGTATGCCATTTTTGTTGCGATATTACTGCATCAGGTTCTATATCAATTAGTACTCAAACGCATCAATGCGCTTGTTAAAGCAGTGAAGGGATTTGGCCGAGGGCAGTGGGATACGCCAACCTTGCCGCATACCGATGACGAAATAGGTCAATTGAACGCCTCATTTAATGACATGAGTGTTGAGATAAAACAGCTTGTAAATGGCCTAAATCAACGTATTACAGAAAAGGAAATCGCTGAAAAGGCGGCAAACCGTTTGTCAAAAGCTGTGGCTTTCTCTGGTACAGGCGTTGTATTGACCAATGAGCATTTTCAAATTGAGTACGTCAATCCAAAAATGCAGGAAATGACGGGCTATGATGAACAGCATTTTATTGGCTCTCCGCTTTTGAGTATTATTTCAAAAGACATGGCAATTCTCATTGATGATATCGATATTGACTTACGCAGTCGCAATCATTGGCGCGGGGATACCATGTTGGCGGGTAACAGAGAGGCGCCTATTTGGGTCAGTTTGAGCGTGTCGCCGATCCGTGAAGAAGGCGGCGCAATTTCAAGTTATGTCGCCTCAGCCCAAGATATTTCGTTTGTAAAAGAAAGCCAGCGTAAAATGGAAGAATTGGCTTACTTTGATACCTTAACTGGCCTTGCCAACCGAACGTTTTTCAGGATGCAGTTACGTAAATCCATGGCGCTTGCCGAACGTGGTCATTACGCCTTTGCTCTATTTTACTTTGACTTAGATGAGTTTAAACGCATCAATGATACCTTGGGACATGACGCGGGTGACCGCTTATTGCTTGAAGTCGCGACGAGATTGAAAAAGCGGCTCCGTGCAGAAGATACCATTGCCAGATTGGGTGGGGATGAGTTTGCGGTGTTACTGAGTGGCATCAATGAGCGAGAAAATGCCATGGAAGTTGCCAATATCATTCAAAAGACACTGGCAGAACCAATAAAACTGGGGAATAACGAAGTGATCGTCAGTGCAAGTATTGGTATCACCATGGCTCCGTTTGACAGTAAAGAAGAAGAGCAGCTGCTTAAACATGCAGATTTGGCAATGTATCAGGCCAAAGCAAAAGGGCGGAACACTTACCATTTCTATAGCCAAGATTTAGACGAAGCTGCTAACGAGCGCCTATATATAGAAAACGAGCTGCGTATAGCAATTAAAGCGCAACAATTTACCTTGCATTATCAGCCACAAGTGAACAGTGAAAGTAGAGAAGTTGTAGGCTATGAAGCGCTTATTCGCTGGTTCCACCCGAGCGAGGGAACTATTCCGCCAAGTAAGTTTATTCCAATTGCTGAAGCGACAGGCCTAATCGTAGAGCTTGGTGCATGGGTGTTAGAAGAAGCGTGCCATTTTTCTCGTCGTTTAAAAGCCGCGGGGAAGATTGCCAACATATCCATCAACCTTTCTGCGAGGCAGTTTAAAGATGCACAATTGATCAGCACGCTGTCAGATATTATAGACAGAACTGAGATGGAGCCGACTCTACTGCACCTTGAGCTTACCGAGAGTATGCTGATGGGAGACGTGGAAGCGGCAATCATACAACTTAAAGATATCAAAGCGCTTGGTGTTTCACTGTCTATTGACGACTTTGGTACAGGCTATTCGTCTTTGAGTTACATTAAGCGTTTCCCAGTTGATATACTCAAAATAGACCGCTCCTTTGTAAAGGATATCCCTGAAGATCCGAACGATATGGAAATCACTGCAGCTATCATTGCGATGGCGCAAAAATTAAATTTGCAGGTTATTGCTGAAGGGGTGGAAACTGAGGCTCAGATGACGTTCTTGGCGAAAAATAACTGCTATATTGTACAAGGTTATTACTACAGCCCGCCGTTAAGTGAAGCCGAGATTTTGCGGTTTGCCCCAGCGGTATAGCGACTCAGCCCCAAAGCTTGGGGCTGAAAATAATAAGCGCTTAACCACCAGCGATTTTCACTTTGAAGCCTTGGCCTTCTAATAATTGCTTAAGCTTTTCTCTGTCATCGCCTTGAATTTCAATAACGCCTTCTTTAACTGCACCACCTTGACCCATTTTAGATTTAAGCGTTTTTGCCAATTTCTTGAGATCGTGCTGTTCACTATCGATGCCAACAACAAGCATAACACCTTTACCTTTGCGCCCTTTAGTTTGTCTTTCAATACGAACGGCGCCGTCCTTAAAAACTTTCCCTTGAACTTCTTGCTTTGGCTCTTTGGTGTCAATACGGCCTACATCTGTGGAGTACACAAGTCTTGATTCTGACATTGATTTTGGTCCTCTTACGGGTTCTTTGCAGAGATCATAGCAAAAAGCAGATTAGATGTTTTTTATTTTTTGCTAAATGATTTTTAAGCGTTATATTTAAATTGGTGAGGGGAAACAAATCAAAATAATTTAGGAGCTTAATGATGAGCTTGAGTAAAAACGCTTCTGCTGACGGTAAGACACTAACCATTCAAATTAGAGGCAAGTTCGACTTTAATTTGGTGCAATCGTTTCGTCAGGCGTATGCGGAGGTGAATGATCAAACCGAAAAGGTTGTTGTTGACCTGCGTGAAACCGACTATATGGACAGCTCCGCTTTGGGTATGCTGTTAAATATGAAAAAAACACTAGGAAGCTCAGTTTCTAGCATTCAAATTAGTAATTGTCGTCCGCAACTTAAGAAAATCCTCCAGATCTCTCGTTTTGATAAGAAGTTTGATATTGACTGAACGCCGATAGATTAGCCCCTCATGAATATCTTGGTAGTCGACGATCAGGTATTAAACTGTAAGCTGCTCAAGGCGATGCTTGAGCAACAATTTTATACCGTTTTTTGTGCGCACAATGGTCGTGATGCATTAAAAATTCTCGAAAGTCAGGACATCGACATCGTGCTGCTAGACGTTGTCATGCCCGTAATGGATGGCTTTGAGACTGCCCCCAAAATAAAGCAATATGCGGGCGACGTATACCTCCCCATCATCTTTATCACTGCACTTGAAGATCAAAGCAGCTTTGAAAAGTGTCTCGCTGTAGGAGGCGATGACTTTATTCATAAGCCGTTTGATAAAGTCATTTTATCAGCCAAAATCAAAGCGCATGCGAGGACTCGTAGGCTCAGCCAACAAAGCAACGAACAACGCCGACAACTAGAATATCACTATAACCAAATAGAGCGAGAGCACGAGATTGTTGAGCACATCTTTAGTAATGCGCTTGCACAACAATCTGAATATCCTGAGATTTGTGAATATCACTTGTCACCCGCGTCAATGTTTAATGGCGATATGTTTTTAATGGCCAAGAGCCCGATGGGTGGCTTTTATTGTTTACTTGGTGATTTTACTGGCCATGGTTTAGCAGCTGCGGTCGGCGCGCTTCCTGCGTCGCGCATTTTCTATACTATGGTGCAAAAGGGGATGGCGGTTAGTGATATAGCCGTTGAGCTCAATACCGCCCTTAATGAGTTATTACCCGGTCATATGTTTTGTGCAGCAGCAATCATTGAATTGAGCAGCTCAGGGAAAAGTGTTTCTGCTTGGCTTGGTGGTTTGCCAGATTTATATCTGGTTGACCAAAATGGTAGCCTTATTAAAACCATTGAGAGCCAACATATGGCACTCGGCATTTTAGAAGTCGATGAGTTTGAACGTAATCTGCTGCATTTTGAAGTTAGCCCCGACCAACGCCTCGTAATGGCGACAGACGGTATCATCGAGTCTGAGTCTGAGCGGGGGGAAATGTATGGCGAACGACGGTTAAAGCGCTTGCTGGCGAGTCGGCAGCATATTTCCACGGATCAAATTATCTCTGAAGTTCGCGAGTTTTCTGGCAATACAGAGCAACAAGATGACTTAAGTATCGCGATTGTTAATTGCGTTGCTAGCGATTCAATTGTTTCTGTGCCTAACCATTATTCAAGTTTGCCGTTTAATATTTCGTTATCTTTAGATGCCAAGCAGATGAAAACGACAGATCCGGTACTTGAGCTGGTGGATTTGCTTAGTGAGGTTGACGGTATTTCGGCGCATCGCTCTAACATCTTCTTATTACTCTCAGAGGCCTACAATAATTCTTTAGATCACGGTGTGCTGGGGTTAGATTCTGAGATTAAAAACAAAGAAGATGGGTTTTTTGAGTTCTATAGTCTGCGAGAGAGTGTTTTGAAGGAGCTAAAAGAAGCGCTAATTATTATTTCTGTGCGCTATAGCCCTGAAGAGCTAAAGCTATACTTCAACATTTGTGATTCAGGTAATGGTTTTGAATCAAGCGAGCGCAATAAAGCGCAGCAAGAGCATAGCCACGGTCGAGGTGTTAGCTTACTTAACGAGATTGCCCAAAGCGTTAGCTACAACAGTGCTGGAAATGAAGTAGAAATGATTTATTCACTCACCTCCAAATCGGTCTAAATTCCACTCAAGCGCATTTCACCTCTGCTTTAGTTTAATATCTATTCCTATTACTCTATGTACCTGTTTTTTAGTGTTGGCAAGGTATAAAGAGCGTGGTAAAGTTGTATTAACTTTAGATGTTTAGATGGCTAAAATGTCAGATTATATTTCATTGAGTGGATTATCTATCTCCCGCGAATTGCTTTTGCTGCAATTAGAAAAACTAGATGCTTATATTGAGCAAAACTCAAGCCTTTCTGTGTGGTCATATCAGATCCCTGAGCTTGGGGAAGGAGGCGCTTGTAGCTTGTTTGGGCACCTTCAGGAAGCGCCTTTTTTGTTGAGTGACTACGTTGAAAAGAACACGGTGAATGAGCAATCGCTTGCTAAGCTACAAACGATAGTGTCAGCGGTAGTTGAATTTACAGCTGTTGATTGGTTTGGCATATACCAAGCAAGAGCGACAAATGAAGGGAAACAACTTCTCAAATTAGCGTACTCTGGCGCGCCGAGTAGACCGCTATTCCCAATAACGGAGGCTTTTGCCGCTACGTCAAATAATATTCAAACGGTATTAAGTGCTAAAGCTCGAGTGATTAATGACATCCCTCAATATGTCGCCAGTGGTGGAGAGTACTACACTTGCGATCCAAAGGTGAAAGCAGAAACCTGTATGCCATTATTCGATGATGCTCAAAATTGTATTGGAATTATTGATGCAGAAGCGTTTTCTGAGTCATTTTTCAACGAAGAAATTTTAGCATTGCTTGCAGCAGCATGTACGAGAATCCCTGAATATTTACCCAAATAATTATCGGAATGTCCGGCTGTAAACTTGACGCCTTTGTGGTGCTGCCAAGTTTACAAAAATGAATAAAATTCTAGATAAATATGGTAACTGAGATGCAAGTCTCTATGTTACCATCAAGTCTACTGGAATCGGGCGTCAGCCGCTCGAGTTTGCATTAATTAAAATAAAAGAGATAAGCCATGTTCTCAGAGCTAAAACCACTTCCAACAGATCCTATTTTAGGCCTGATGGCCGCTTATAAACAGGACACTAACCCAAACAAAATTGACCTTGGTGTAGGTGTTTATAAGGACGAGCAGGGAAACACGCCGGTACTTAAAGCGGTTAAAAAAGCGGAAGCGTTTCGTTTAGAAAACGAAACGACAAAATCTTATATTGGTTTGGCTGGTAATTTAGACTTCTGTCAAAAGATGGAAACACTGTTACTTGGAGAGCATAGTACATTATTGGCAAATCGCGTACGTACGGCGCAAGCACCTGGTGGTACTGGCGCATTACGTGTTGCTGCCGAATTTATTAAACGTTGCAACACCAATGCAACTGTTTGGGTTACGACTCCAACTTGGGCAAACCACATCAGCCTATTTGAAGCAGCTGGTCTAACAGTTAAAGAGTATCCTTACTACGACTACGAAAACAAAGGGTTGTTGTTTGATGAGATGATCAATGCGCTGAAGCAAGTACCTAAAGGTGATGTAGTACTACTTCATGCATGTTGTCATAACCCAAGTGGTATGGACTTAAATCAAGCGCAATGGAAAGTGGTTGCTGAACTTGCAAAAGAGCAAGGCTTTACGCCATTAATTGATATTGCATACCAAGGCTTTGGTACTAGCCTTGAAGAAGATGCACAAGGCCTTAGAACGGTTGCGGATACAGTTGATGAAATGATCATCTGTTCATCTTGCTCTAAAAACTTTGGTTTATACCGCGAGCGTATCGGTGCGTGTTCAATCATTGCAAAAGACAGTGCAACTGCTGATGTTTCAAACTCAGTATTACTTAGTGTGGTTCGTAGTATCTATTCAATGCCGCCAGCACACGGTGCTGATATTGTAAATACCATTCTAAGCAGTACTGAACTTACGCAAATGTGGTACGACGAACTTGACGAAATGCGCGGTCGTATCAATGGTCTACGTACGTTGATCAAAGAAAGCCTAGCTGCAAAAGGTGTTGAGCAAGACTTCTCGTTCATTGACCGTCAGCACGGTATGTTCTCTTTCTTGGGTATTAACAAAGAGCAAATTGACAGACTACGCACTGAATATGCTATCTATATGGTAGGCTCTAGCCGCGTTAACGTAGCTGGCGTAAGCAAAGACAATATTGACTACTTTGCTGACGCAGTGGCAAGCGTGATTAAATAATACCACGCTACACAGCACAAAATAAAAAACCGCAGAACATGCGGTTTTTTATTTTCAGCCTAAACCACCCACTGAAGTAAGTGGTTATTATCATTTAGGCTTGCTTAATTTTGGTCACTTTATCTGGATCTGACGCTTTTTCGTTTTCAGATTTGTTTTTGGTATTGGCCTTTGGTGCTACTTTGCCACCTTTTAACACAGACACAAAGTCATCTTTTTGTTTTGCAATTTCAAGCGCTAGGGATTCAACTTGTTGTTCACTTAGCGGCACGTCAACTTTCGTTAGCATGTCTTCCAATGCTTCAGCTACATCTAGCATCTTATCATAAGCATCAGCTTCTTTTTTAGACGTGAAAGTCATACGCTCGACTCCATTTCTTTCAACAACATATTTGATGATAACGGCCATGGTTATTCCCCTAGTCACTGTTTTTTTATACAGTAAATCGAATCGAGTGATTAAGCAAGTTATTTTGAAAATTTTTCAAGTGCTGTTGAGTGAAGTAGAATTAATTAAATTCATTAAAAACAAAAGCTTAATGTTTATTTTGATTTTTGAAAGAATGAATGTTTTTTGACAAAGTCAATATTCCAATCTTTATTTAAAAAGCTTCTGCAATCACTCACCGAGGTAAATGCAGTAAGCTTTGGATACTTTTTACGCACAAGGAGTGTATATATGTTCAATAAACCCACCATACTTTCTATTTTATTGGCGCTAGGTTTAAGCTGTTCAAGTGTGCTCGCAAAACCTACGGATCAAGCAAAATCTGTCTATCAAACACAGCAGCAAAGTGCTGTACTCGATATTAATTCCGCTGACGCTTCGGCGCTTTCAAGTTTACCAGGGATTGGTATTCGTAAAGCTGAAGCCATCGTAGAGTACCGTAAGAAAATGGGGCGCTTTAAAACAACAACGGAGTTGCTGGAAGTAAAAGGAATTGGGAAAGGAATATTGGCAAAACTGGAGGGGAAAATTAGAGTCTAGTCGTAGTTATTGTGTGCGAGCTTAGTTGCTCGCACACAGGTAGATTGAAGATCAGGGCTTATTCGAGGCGTTAAACTCAGCGATTGCCTGAGCTAACTTGGGTTTGCCAAATTGTATTTCCAGTGGTGTGGTCAGTAGCGGATAAATTAATCCTGCCACGAGTAAGACAGGTAATAACAGCCAGCCTTCAAATACGACCAATGAGGCAAAAAACGGTGTGAGCAGTAGCAACTTGGCTATTCTTAACACGACCTTTGTTTTTGCATCAAGGTGGCTAAGTGCAAGACGTAAGATCATCTGCTTGTCACGTAATTTAAACGCTCTCAGTTGCTCAATTTGGCTTAACCTAAAATGCATGAATGTGATATCTCAACTTCTTTTGGTAACGTGGAAAAATAAGAAAAGAATAAATGCAACACTATAAAATGCAAAGATAATTTCCATCCATCCAGGCATAGATAATCCTGCAAAAGACCAATCTATGTTGCCGCAGTCACCCGTTGCAGCAAAAAAGCTTGGCAGCCATTCATGCAGCGGCATAAACGCAGGAAAGTTTGGTACAAAGTCACAGGTAAAAGCAAATGGATCCGTTGTGGTTTGCATATTGATATGTTCACGGGCGATAAAATAACCCCAAATACTGCCTACACCCCACGAAACAAATGCCAGACTACGCAGTGCGAAAGAGCGAGGAGAAATCATACCGATTAAACCAGCTGCTAATAACCCCAACATAGCAAAACGCTGATAGATGCACATAATACAGGGCTCTAAACCCATACCGTATTGGAAATACAGTGCAACGGCTTCAAAAATAGCAGCGGATAGTGCTAGCAATCCCCAAGATTGCCTAGAGAGATGAAAAGATGAAATCTTCATTATAGAGAAACCCTTTTTGTTTTATTATGCTTTATCTGGCCGCGTTAGAGCAACCTTACTTCGGCTGTGTGCGCTATCTTTGCGACGATTTTTCGACTCTTGTTACCAGCAGAAGTTCGAAAATATCAGAATAGATCACTTGATTAAGTCAATTGAGGTGAGACCGACATTATCAGCATTTCTATTCTGGCGTATTTACTCACTCACTTTTCTCGAGGGCATCGATATGAAAAGTAGCACGTTCAATGGCGGAGCCATGTAAGATAACATATTCGATATCGTTATAAGCCGCGACTGACTGCAAAGGGTTACTATTTAAAAGTAATAGATTTGCCACTTTCCCAGCTGCGATACTGCCGTACTGGTTGTCTATCGCAAATGCTTTCGCATTATTAATGGTAGCAGCAGATAGCAAGCTAACGAGGCCTACTCCGGCTTGATCCATCATCGTTAATTCTTGATAAGTCGATAAGCCAGGTTGCGAGACATAAGTTGGTGCGGGTGGCGTATCTGAGCCAAGCAGCAAGGTTGCGCCATTTTTATATAGATAATTTAGTGCTCGTTGCCCTTGTGAGAAAACTTGCTCAAGTTTAGCCACCTTTTGTTGATTACTTATTTCACCCCAGCCTTGACCCATTTCTCGAGAAAACCAGCGACCAGGTTCACTTTGATACCAAGCAATTTGAGACGGAGGTAATACGGTACGATATTCAGATGAGAAGGTGAAAGTGTTGTCAGTCACTTTCGCCAGAGCATTCATCACATTTAATGTGGCTTGATAGGCGATGTCTTTTTCGATGATGGTATCCAGCACAGCTTTTACATTGGTTGGTAGTTCGCTTTCGCTAGGGGCTGTATTTGGCGCTAACCAGTTCCAAAGTCCATGCGCCATAACGTTGATATTGGCATCTACAGCAAGTTGTTGCATATCAACGGCATTCGCATGTGCCATTACGGGTAACTTCATTGAGTTTGCGGACTCGACTAGCTGTTTGGCAGTTTCTTGGTTGATAAGCGGTATTGCACTGTTTTCTCCAAAGCCATCTTCAAAGTACAGTTTGGCACAAGTTGCACCGTCAGATTTCATTCGCGTCAAGGGCTGAGCTCCTTGGTGAGCGTGTGCTTGAGATGGCGTCAGCTCATAAGCAGGATCGCTGTGTTGTGCAGCAAAGTAGGGTTTATGTTGATGTAGCTTTGAGTAACTAAGGCCTTGAGCATTATACCCTTGGTAAACCGGCATTGCGCCACAAAAGTAGGCGTCGGGTGCGGGGCCATTTGCTGTAAATTCGGTCATGCCGATTGCAGTGTTTGACGGGTCAATAACTTGCGTGACGCCATAGTAAAGATAATTAGCGCCTTGCCGTTGTAAAAATGCTGCCTGCATTTGGCGAGCTCTAGGAGAAGTGTTAAGCAACCCCGGCATAGTTTTTAGGTGGACATGGCTATCGGTTAACCCTGGTATGAGGTATTGACCATGAGCATCAATGACCTGTGCTGCATCCGGTTTTTGACTTGAGTCAGAGACTTGTATAATTTTGCCATCTTGGATGGCGAGCCAATGATTGGAAATGATATTGACTTGGTGCTTATCAATAGGATTTAAAATGGTAGCATTGTCGATACGAAGGTCCACTGCTGCAAATAATGCATGAGAAGACAGGGCGCAACAGGCCGCAAATATTAATGTTTGTTTTTTCATAATGAAAACCAGTTAGTGTCGTATTAGATGCCTTCGAGCATAACTGGCGAGATACTTTGTGTTTTAATTTTCATATAAATTAACTCTGAAATTTTTCTTAATTTAATTAAAACTATAATAATCAATAATATAAGGTGTTCTTGGGTTGAAAAATTTGCTTTTGGGAAATTGGCTTGTTGTGCCTAGATTGAACCAGATTGTGGAGTATCCGGCTGGCCGTGAATATACCGTCACCCCAAAAGTGATGAAATTACTGTTGGTGCTGGTCGAAGCGAAAGCTGAGCCTCTGAGTATTGATAACCTCGTCGAGTTAGTTTGGCACCCGAAGGTGGTGTCTGACAATTCGGTCTATCAAGCTGTTGCGCAGTTAAGAAAGATTTTAAACACAGATCCGCAATACGAAGAATATATAGAAAGAATATCAGCTCAAGGCTACCGCATTCATCCAAACATTGCGCTTAGAGAGCATAAAGTGGCTGTGATGCCTGTGAGCATAAAGCGAATTTGGCTGCTTGGTGTCACTATTACGTTGCTCGCTCTCATCGCTTTTTTTGCTTTTTATATTCAAACTGATCAAAAGCACAAGACACAAAACAACCCGTATTTTGATGAGATCACTCTTGCCACACACCTATCCCGAAGTACAGCGGTGGAGGAGTTAGCGCGAGCGAAAACGATTTATCAACAAGTGTTATCTAAACAAAGTGATAATGTCGAGGCACTCAGTGGCTTATGCAATGTCTTTATGGGGCTTAGCGTATATGGCGCGGTGTCAGAGTATGAATCGCTTGCTTTGTGTCGACCATTGTTAGAAAAAGCACGGATCTTAGATGATACAAATATTGAAGTGATAACCTCTCTTGCGCGCTTTGCGGTGATGGAGAATGAAATTGAGCAAGCACGGGATTATTTTAAGCGCGGATTTGAGCTCTCAACCAAGCATGCTCGCCTATGGCATTGGTATGGTCGATTTCTTCGGGACCAACACAAAATACCCGATGCAATTGCTGCGCATAAACAAGCGTATCAGTTAGCACCAAACGATGCGGTTATTATCCGAGGGTTAGCCTATGCCTATTTGAATTTTAGAGAGTTAGTACTCGCTCGAAAATATTTTGATCGTAGCGTTGCCGTAGCCCCTCACACCAAAAACAATCCGCTCTATGCGCTAGACTTTTATCCGCTTAACCAGAATAGGGCAAGACAATATTTGCTGTGGTACCACAACAATCACATCAGTCATAGTAAATTGTACCCCGCGCAGCAGTTGAGCCACATATTGGTGTTATTGAGTTTAGGGCGAGCAGAAGAAGCTGAGGAAAAATATCAGCAAGCCGCAAATTTAGGTTCAATTTCTACAGCATTTAGACTCTATGTTGAAGCCGGGATCGCATGGCGACAAGGCGATTTCGAAAAGGCCGAAGAACTCTTAAAACAGCGATACGAGCTCGACTCAAAGGGTAATCATTATGTGATGCCTTATATTCTTGCTTTACTTGCACTGCAGAGAATACAACCTGCGCTAACACTTTTTGAACAGCATTTTGCTGATATCGCGGCGCTTAAATTGCCAGAGGCAGGCAATGTAGGGCAATACCTTACTTATGCACTGATGCTGAAACGTACAGGTGAACAAAGCAAGCTCAAGCGAGTAACACAGTTGTTGGCACAATACCTTAATCAAGGAAATCAGCTAGATGCAGCGTTATCTCCTTACTGGTTTGCACTTAACAATGACGTAGCAGAAACGAAACAAGCGCTAACGCAGCTGCTCAACACAGGTTGGTTACCCGACTACAATGATAGTTTTTTTGCTACGGATCTATATCTCGCTTTGACATCAGACCACGAATTTAAACAAGCATGGCTGAATAAGCTTGAAAGCGGACAAAACGAGCTCTAATACGTTTGGTTACTCAGGTATAAAGTTCGCTATGTGATTTAAAAATAGGGAGCGAATTTTTTTGGTGATTCCTTGAATAGGGGTTCTGTGTTTCGGCAGACTTTGATATTGGCTTTTAAAAAAAGGGTTTGATTTTGTTGCCTGTGAGTTTTGGTTTCCTTAAGCTGCTTTGTTGTTTGCAAGCAACGCTCAAAAGTAAATTGCAAAAGATGTCCAATAACATTATTACATGCCGCTTTGTCTGTTTATTTCGCAGTCGTTTCGTGTGCACTTTAAGGAGAAGCATTTGAGTTATACAAAATGAAAGCAGAGGCAGGATGGTCTGATGGGGAGCAATTTGTTTACATTAACAGCTCAGTGTTTAGCGAAGATGAGCCTGTTATGGCCAAGTCTATATCGCCTTAAGTGAGTTCGAAGCCTCACACCGCGTAACAATCTCATCTGCATTAAACATGGCTATTTTCAGCTAGGGTGATTTGTAGCTTGTTAGTTGAGCTTCATCTGGTACAATCAGTGGATTAACAAGCACAACCTGCCAATCAAGGCATTGATGTAATAATAAAGTGGTGTGAGATGAGAATTTTCAAAGCCAAGAGCCCAGCTGGATTTGCTGAAGAATATATTGTTGAGTCAATTTGGAACGGCGAATTCCCTCCGGGATCCATTCTACCTGCTGAGCGTGAGCTTTCTGAACTCATTGGTGTAACAAGAACAACACTGCGCGAAGTATTACAAAGGCTAGCTCGTGATGGCTGGTTGACTATCCAACATGGTAAGCCAACCCGAGTAAATAACTTTTGGGAAACGTCAGGGCTTAATATATTAGAAACCTTAGCGCGTCTTGATGAAGATAAGATGCCTGAGTTGACCGATCAGCTGCTGTCAGCGCGTACCAATATTAGTGCTATCTATACGCGTGCGGCGATAAAATTCAATCCGCAGCGTGTTATCGATATTTTGTCTAAGCATGAAGAGCTAGAAGACACCGCAGAAGCGTTTGCCGATTATGACTACCAAGTTCACCATGAGCTGGCAGGGGCTGGGCAAAACAAAATTTATGTGCTGATTTTAAATGGCTTCAGAGGTTTATACTCAAAAATTGGTTGCCATTACTTTTCTGATTCAAGAACACGAGGACTGGCGAGACAGTTCTATGCAGATTTAACCAAACTGGCAGAAAATCAAGAACACGATGGTGCTATTTCATTAATGCGTAAGTATGGTCATCAATCGGGTGAAATTTGGCAGCAGATCCGCGGTGATATGCCCGAAAATATCATGGACTAATGTCCATTGAGTGATAGACATCTTAAAAAGGCTTCTTCGTGAAGCCTTTTTTGATCTCCGAATGGCATATTGAGCGGAGGTATTTGCGTCTCATCGAATTTATAGATTGGTGCTATCGGTAAATTCGATTGTTAATTATGGCACTTGCCAAATACACTAGGCGCAGTTTTTGGCGATGAGAATGACAAAGAGACTTTGGTTATGAATCTAGCTAGGGTTGTTTTTTCATAAGCACGCCACAATATTATGAACAAGATATTTTGGTCTCGACACGAGATACCAAATAAGATTGGAAATAAACCTAACTATTGGAGATAAAAATGGGTGTATTAGTAGGCCGCAAGGCACCAGACTTTACAGCAGCAGCAGTACTAGGTAACGGTGAGATCGTAGATAGCTACAACCTGCACGAGCGTATTAAAGGTAAAAAAGCGGTTGTTTTCTTTTACCCACTAGATTTCACGTTTGTTTGTCCTTCAGAGCTAATCGCGTTCGACAAGCGTTACGAAGAGTTCCAAAAGCGTGGTGTTGAAGTGATCGGTGTTTCTATCGATTCTCAATTCTCACACAACGCATGGCGTAACACTCCAGTAAACGAAGGCGGTATCGGTCAAGTTAAATACGATCTAATCGCTGATGTTAAGCACGAAATCTGTCAAGCATATGACGTTGAGCACCCAGAAGCTGGTGTTGCTTTCCGTGGTTCTTTCCTAATTGATGCTGAAGGTAATGTACGTCACCAAGTAGTTAACGACCTACCACTAGGCCGTAACATCGATGAAATGCTTCGCATGGTTGATGCACTAGCATTCCACGAAGAGCACGGTGAAGTATGTCCAGCTGGTTGGACTGAAGGTAAAGCAGGTATGGATGCAAGCCCTGAAGGTGTTGCTAAGTTCCTATCTGAAAACGAAGGCGCACTATAATTTAGTGTCGACTTTGTGATATCTCGCTGATATCAAAAAGAAACCCGCCAATTGGCGGGTTTTTTAATGGCTACTGATACCTCAATAGCTTTCTCAGGGTAATACCAAATGTATTTAGCAAATAAGCTATTTGAAGCGGAGAAATAGCTTTAGTAGCTAGGCAAAAATTTTGCTATTTAGTTGTTCTAAATGAGAAATTTTTAACGACGCTAATATGCTATTTCATCCTTCAAATTGATTAGAAAATTAATTCAATTGGTATGATACTTTGACTACTCGGCTACCTTGCCTACTTTAGCAAGTGCCATGCTAGTTAAAGTTGATAAACTGACCCAGTGATTTTATCAGTTGAATGCTTAGGTAAGCGGCAAATAAACTGATCACGGGAGTTGCGAGCAGACTCAGAAATTCGAGTTCATTAATCATTAGTCTCTTCCTTTTTTTCTTGCTCGTTGTTATTGGTTGTTTGAAACGCTTTCTCTAAAGACTGTTTGGTCTCAATTTTTATTTCTTCTAGATTCGCTTTGATTGACTCAGTGATAGCTTGCGTTACTTTGGTTTTTACTTCTTGAAGTAATGAAGCATCAATTTCTGCAGCTGTTGTTGTCATGCTTGCTGTAAACAATAAAGTTGTCATGGTGATTTTCGCTAAAGTAGTCATAATAAGTTTCCTTGTAATTTGTTAGTCGCAATAACTATTACAAAGGTTGTGCCAAAATGAATTTAAATTTTATCTTATTGATTTTTATGTGCTTTAATTTTTATTTTGCACAGGGGAATTAGTGAAATGGTGAATTTGACCAGTGAAAAATGGGTGAAATGGCTAAGATTTAGTTAAATTTATTAAGGCTGGATTAAGCGAAGTAAGAAAGGATGAAAAACAATGTTTGGGCCGAATTAACGGCCAAAGTTAGGGTCATCAGGTAGGTCAACCAAGATTAATACCGCCCCTTTACCACCATATTCTAAAGGTGCTTGGTGCATCGCCAGTATATCTGGATGCTGGACAAGATACTGTGGTACTTTATGTTTAAGCACACGCTCACCAATTCCATGCACCACGCACGCACAAGCAATATGCTGCTTCTTACAAGCATGAATTAATGCTGCCAGTTCTTGTTTTACCGTTTCTTTATTTAGCCCGTGTAAATCTAAGATGAGTTCGGGCGCGTAGTCACCACGCCTTAGCTGCTTTGCTAAATAGCGATCAGCCCCGGGCTTTACGAAATTGATGGTTCCCGAGGTATCAATATCAGGAATATACTCGTCAGAAAAGTAAAACTCAGATTGCTGCTGCTTGATTTGTTGCTTCAGCTCAACGCTCTGAATTTTTTTCTTTTGTTTGAGCTGCACCTGATCTTGTTTGAGGGGTTTTACACCATTCAAAGACTCACGAAACATCGCGAAATCGTCATTTAGGTCAGCATTAGTTTTAGATTCTCTGTTCATGATGGCATTTTAAATAAAAAAAGCATAAAAACCTAGCTTAAAAACCGCTACAATAGCGCCATATAGTTTGATCTTTAGAGAGTCATCATGACGGAAATGTCGCAACCACTTATTACCGAAGAAATGGCCGTTGAAGCCTTTCAAGACTTACATACCATTCAGGACTGGGTACGCTGGACAGCGAGCCAGTTTGTGAGTAACGAGGTGTTTTTTGGTCATGGTACGGATAATCCTTGGGACGAAGCGGTCAGTTTAGTGCTTCCGGTGTTGCATATGCCAATTGATGCCCCCAAAGAAATCATGCATGCGCGTATGACACAAAGTGAAAAAGCGCATCTGATGGAGTTTATCAAAGCACGTATCGAGCAGCGTATTCCCGTCGCCTACTTAACCAATCAAGCTTGGTTTGCTGGTATGCCGTTTTATGTTGATGAGCGCGTATTAGTACCACGCTCACCATTTGCAGAGTTAATCGCAAAACATTTTGCCCCCTGGGTAGCTGCACCGAATAAAGTAACGCGTATTTTAGATATGTGTACGGGTTCTGGTTGTATTGCGATTGCATTGGCCAAAGCATTTGAGCGCGCACAAGTAGACGCAGTAGATATTTCTTTTGAAGCCTTAGAAGTGGCTGATCACAATATTAATCAGCATATGATGCAAGACAGAGTCTTTGCTATCCAGTCTGATGTATTTAGTGGTGTACCGGGTCAAAAGTACGATTTAATCGTAGCAAACCCTCCTTATGTTGATGCAGAAGATATGTCAGATCTGCCAGAGGAGTTCCATCATGAGCCAGAGCTTGGCTTGGCGTCAGGAGAAGATGGCCTTGATGTGACCCGCACACTACTTGCAGAAGCGGCCGATCATCTAAATGATGATGGTTTGTTATTTGTCGAAGTTGGCAATTCTATGGTACATATGGAGCAGCAATTTCCTGAAGCGCCATTTACTTGGTTAGACTTTGAGCATGGTGGTTTAGGGGTCTTTGTCGTAACCAAACAACAACTATTTGAATACTTTAAAAACTGATAGGGAGCCAATGCTCTCTATCGTCTATTTAGGAATGAGGAAAAACGATGGCAGGCAATAGCATTGGCCAATTATTTAAGGTGTCGACCTTCGGTGAAAGCCATGGCGCCGCGCTTGGTGGCGTGGTGGATGGTGTACCACCAGGGCTTGAGATCACTGAAGCTGATTTACAAATCGATTTAGATAGACGCAAACCAGGCCAAAGCCGCTACACAACGCAGCGCCGAGAGGGCGATGAGATAAAAATTCTCTCGGGTGTGTTTGAAGGCAAGACCACAGGTACGAGCATTGGATTGTTGATTGAAAATACCGATCAACGTTCAAAAGATTACTCAAACATCAAAGACTTGTTTCGCCCGGGTCATGGCGACTATACCTATTGGCACAAATACGGGCATAGAGATTATCGCGGTGGTGGTAGGTCGTCGGCACGTGAAACTGCCATTCGAGTTGCAGCAGGTGCAATTGCGAAAAAGTATCTCAAGCAAGTCCACGGCATCGAAATCAATGCCTGTCTTTCTCAATTAGGCCCGATTAAAGCCGAGCATTATGATTGGTCAGCGGTTGAGACCAATCCATTTTTCTTTCCCGATGAAGCTAAGCTAGAAGCGCTAGATGAATATATGCGTACGCTGAAAAAAGAAGGTGATTCAGTCGGCGCGAAAGTAAAAGTCGTGGCGAAAAATGTGCCTGTTGGTTTAGGTGAGCCAGTGTTTGACCGTCTGGATGCTGAGATAGCGCACTCCTTGATGAGCATTAATGCCGTAAAAGGTGTAGAGATTGGTGATGGCTTTGATGTGGTTGAGCAAAAGGGCTCTGAGCATAGAGATGAGCTAACGCCACAGGGATTTACTTCTAATCATGCAGGCGGCGTTTTAGCGGGTATTTCTACAGGGCAAGATATTATCGCATCAATTGCGCTAAAACCGACTTCAAGTATCTCGGTACCGGGGCAGAGTATTGATACCCACAACCAACCACAAGAAGTTGTGACTAAGGGTCGCCATGACCCTTGTGTTGGTATTCGTGCCATTCCAATCGCAGAAGCCATGTTGGCTATTACGCTCATGGATCACTTATTACGTCACCGTGGTCAAAACCAAGACGTCAATTTGCCGCATAAGCCAATTCCTGGTCATATCTAGCCAGTAGCGAGTAAGCTAATTTTGGCACAGTGATTGCTTTTCTTGGACAAATCAAGGAGAGCAATCATGATCACTTACCAAACCCACTCCGCAATTCGTACCACTGAGTCTGTTTTGGAGCAGCAAAGCCTTGCCCAAACTAAACGAGCTAATACCGCTGCGCAGGAGCAAGACTATGTCGCGGCTGCTAACATCGCAACCCAATCATCCCCTGTACTGGATAATAAAGCCGACGAGCCATATAAATATGAAGTGGTGGAGCGTAATCAGTCATTTCTAGAAAAAATGAGAGAAGCGGTAATGTTTAGCCGCTTAGGGGCAAATAAAGAGAAAATAGACGAATTAAAAGAGAAAATGGCAGAACTTGAAAAGCTTGCGGCTGAGGGGAAGATTTCACCTGAAGAATTAGAAGAGCGGATGGCTGCCTTACAAGAAGCGATGAGAGAAGCGGTAACTCAGGAAGAAAACAAAGCGAACAAGGACACGCTAATGAGTTAGTACAGCCAAGGCGAGTCAACATCGCTTCTGATGCCAGCCCCCCTTGTAGCTTTCTTTGCTTTCATTTACTCGGCTTGCATGACGATTATTTTGGCCATTTAAATTGATTTCTCATGTGCTCAATGAGACTAACGACATGTTTCTGCTCTGGTGAAAACAGCAATACTGAGTAAGCATGCTTATCATGCGAATGCTTGTTCGAACTCGTGTGTCCCATTTCGTCACATACTGCTTGATGCTTGAATTTAAGCGAAGTGGTGTCCTCTAAAGCGAGCAGACACTCGCAGTGGTTAACACAATTTGCTATCGCTAGAAAGCCTGCCTCGGCTATGGCTTGGGCATTGATTGCTTTATTGCGAGTAAAACGGTAAGCCGCTTCAATATCTGCTGGAGAAGTAGGTGATTGCACGAGAGGTTGCCCTAACTTAGTTAGAAGTTTAGAGGCCAATACAATCAATCTTTTTGCTCTGCGAATATCACCTAACTTTGCTTGAGAAAATGTTTCTGATGCCCATTGCTCTGAACTTTTTGAAAATACCATAACTAACCTCGTAGTTATATCAAAACAGATCAGATCGAGAACAATCAGCTAAGTTCAAAAAATCCCCGATTTTCATCGAGAGATTTGTGTATGAAAGACAGTCTGTTGATGCCTTTGTTTTCTTATTTATAATTGTGTTTTTTTCAATTTTTTATTTTTGAAATTTCTGGGTTTTATGCTTTTCCTTAACCAAGGCTTTTATAGTTATTATGTGTTTTACTTTATATTTTATGTGTTCCGTATTTTTATTGCTGTTTTTTATTTGATAATCCAGATTTGTTTGTTTTTATTTTGTTTTAAGTGTTAATTTTTTGTTTTTTTATTTTGGTGTTGACTGTGTTTTTTTGTTGGGTTTAAATACGGTAAATTTCTATTTGGAGTTCTGATTTGGGTGGTTTTAATAAAATACTGAAAAGTACTTTTTTTGTTTTTTTTTCTTTCTTTGCGTTACAAGTTGAGAGTGCGAGCTTTAAGCTAGATAAAACGAGGGTTGTTTTTGAAAAAAATGATAGAAGAGCCGAATTTAGAATTTATAATGACTCAGATAAGTTACAAAGTTTCAGAGTCAATTTGACTGAAATGCAAATGCATGAAGCAGGCCATTTAGAAATGGTAGATGAGTATCCTCTATCTGCGAAAGAATTTTTGCGAATTGGACCAAGAATCGCGCGTGATATACCTCCGAAAAGCTTTGCTCGAATTAGATTAATAAAAAAGAGTGTAAGAGAAAAAGGCGAGTTTCGCTCACATGTTTTAGTCGAATCTTTAACATCAGAAACGGTTAAGCAAGTGTCTGGAGTATTTGTTCAGCCTAATATAAAATATATCATTCCTGTTTTTATACGCAATTATTCTGACGAGGAGAGAGCGAGCGTGGCGCTCAAAAATCATTTTTTTGATGATGCTGATGGCAAATTAAAATTAACTTTCTTACGAAAGGGACTTGGCTCATTTAGTGGGAACTTAGTAATAAAAGATGAGGAAGGGAAGGAGCTATATCGTGCCAATCAAATCAGTATTTACCCTGAGTTAAATCAAAGAGTTTTTAGAACGGAACTAAAGCGAGAGCAGGTAAGTGGTACTTTATCTATTTTAATGGAAAGTTTAGAGGAAGATGTAGGTTTGCAGTACCAAACCAAAATATAAATTTTAAATGGAATTTTTATGAAAAAATCTATTTTTTTTGCGTTATTTTTAATCACTCCTGTTATCAGTGCTTATGCAAAAGAGTTTGGTTTGTCGGTAACTTATGAATCTTTAAAGTCAGCCTTGGAAATTGTCGAAGTCAAGGCACTAGAGTTCCCAGAATTATTATCCGACGGCAGTACTAAAGAAGGAGCCAGCTGCAAAGCCTCAGGCATGCCTAACCCTAGCAGCTCAGTACAGTCTTTGTGTCCAGGCCTTATCGGACAGCCAGGAACTTATGAGATTATTGGTGCTGCTAATGCTACTGTCGTGTTGACGCATAGCGCTGATCATACAATTAATGGCTTGCGACTATCTACAAATGAACAGGCGGCGCCAATCATTAGAACGCTGCAATTGAATGCTTCGGGCAAAGCACGCTATGTCGCGCAAAGCATAATTACGTTGGTAGATAAAAGTACTGCGAAATCAAATGACTATCATTTTATCTTTGATATCTCTGTTGCATATCAATAATGAAGAACTGCTCTTAACTATATAACTTAAAAAGGAAATATATATGAAAAAGCTATCGACACTTGCCTTAGCACTTGCTCTTTCTGCAACCGCGAGCGCTGAACAATATACAGTGCAAGTCACTTTGAAAAAGGAAGAGCTGCCACTAACCATAACACAAACTCAACAAATGGCATTTCCAGAGCTTGTTGTAACTCGTGCAACGAATTTAGGCGCATTTTGTACTTCACAGCCTCGTCAGCCTGGGCGTGTTTCTGCGGAAGATAGATTATGTAGTGGTGGAGGTACATATGCTCACTTTAATTTAGGCGGTGTACCGTATGCCGATGTTACATGGACAGTTCCAGCGCAATCTCAAGAGCTAGACGGTTTGCGTTTTACTGTTGACGAGTTGACCTCTTCAACTCACCCTGAACATCAAAAGTTGGGCGCAGATGGTAACTTGGCATTAGGCCAATTTGGCAAGATCACACTGATTGATCACGCTGCAGCGATGCAAAGTGCAGGTGAAAAATCTTTCACTTATGACATTATCGCGGCATATCAGTAAATCTATAAGTGCTAGCTACAGTCGTAGCTAGCATATCTTCTTTGTCTTCAATAGTGCGCGTTTGAAATCCAATACATTACGTTCTCTTCTGCTACTAATTAGCATACTTTATATATCAGTGAGCCCTGCTCAGGAGCAGATAGATTATATTTTTGCTGATCTAAAAATAGATGAGCGTCTAGTGCAAGGTGAAATAGAGCTAGTTACCCGAGATTACCAACATTACTATATATTATTAGATACCTTTAATCAGCAATTGGCGTGTACGTTAGAGCTTGATGTTAAAGAGGGACGCTTACACGGCGAATTTTGGCAGAACACAATAGATGTGTTACTTGAACCAAATCTATTTACTATAGAAGATGGGGATGTTTACGTATCGATCGAAACATTACGAATCTTGTCGCTGGAATATAAATTTAACCAAGCAAAGCAATGGTTGCGCATTACAACACATGGTAAACATCCCAAAACGCAAGAGCTAATCGCTCAGCAACGAAAAGAGTTAATTGCGGCGATAAAAGAGCACAGACAGTCTAGGTTGATAAAAGATAATGATTACCGACTTTTCACTTTGCCAAACATAGATATAAACCTTGCATTGAAACATAAAAACACGGTTAACCATCAGGTATATACTCAACTTTCTCAGGACATCCTATTTCATCAGGCGGATATCCAGTTAAGCCACAGCGCTGAAAGTGACCTGAGAGGTGAAGCGCTTTTATCCCGAAAGTTACAAATAAATGCTGTGCCTATGACATATAAGGTCGGCGATATGCGAGTTTCTCAAGCGACATTTTCGTCCAATGTATCAAAAGGTGTAGGGGTATATTTTGGACAAGATGAAAGAAGTAGTCAAAAGCTTAGGGAAAATATCAGCGGGTATGTTATGCCAGGTACTGAGGTGGCCTTATATCAAAATGATTATCTACAAGACTTTATGGTGGCAAACGATGATGGGTTTTACGAGTTTAAAGAACTTAATTTTAGAGACAGTCGGGTGCGCTATCAACTTTTCTTTACCTACCCTGATGGCCAGCAAGAAAGAAGGGATATTGAACGTCCCAGTAGGCTGGGTCTTCGAGCGGGGCAATGGAGTTCTGAATTTACCATGATTGATTCTGGTACACGCTTGATAGGAGAAAAGAGAACGAACACAGGGCAAAAGTTTGCGATGGCAAACGCAACTTACATTGCTAATCAGTCTACTTTGATGCGCTTCGGATCGGAATGGACTCATGATGAAAGTCAAAATAGAGTACTACCGTTTTCAGATATAGAATGGCGCAGTAATGAGGGGTCAGCGTTTATTGGTAAATTAGGCTACGGCGAGCAGCTTGTTTACGACACTCAGCTAAATTTAGCGCTGGATAAACATATGTTATATATGCATCGTAGTCGCAAGGAAGTTATCGAAGATACGATTCAAAGCCAATCATACAGTTACACGTACACTGAAGGTACATTTAAGTTTGACAGTTCCTACTATGAAGGAAAAAGCAATAATTTTGACACCGTAGAACGAACTGTGGAGATGAAACTAGGTTACTCGACAGACACATCGAGCCACTTATTTAGTTGGAATAATCAAATAGGCGGCTCTAAGGCAGAAAAAGTGTCATTCGTTTCTTCATTAAGTAGCCGTTTGGGGTCTATTAATCTTTCGGCTAGCAGAGAGTTTCAAAATCAGGCCAATGATCAGCTTACTTTGTCCTATAATCGCTATATGCAAGGTTATAATATTTCAGCCTCACTCCGTCACGATAGTAATCGACATGATACGACTGCAAAATTTAGAGTTGCAAAATCGTTTAATACTGCGGCGTTGAGTCTAGCGTTATCCCATAGTACTCAAGGAGACACAGTTGCAACATTAAGCCTTTCATTTTCGTTCCATGGGAAAGATCCGATCGCAACTTTGAGTAGTTCTTCACTACGACGAGGTAGCCTGGTTAACAACTTTGCATTTTTAGATGAAAACTATAACGGCTTATGGGATAAGGAGTTATCAGAACCTTTATTAAACGGAGTAAAGCTTAGAACAGCAAATCAGCGACCAAAAGAATTTTTTGACGGAGAGAAATCATACTTAGTGGGCATTGATGCTTATGATCCAATCTTATTTCAAGTGGATGCGGAAGCGCTAGATAATCCTTTTTTAGTATCAGCTTTTCCAAGTGTGCAGCTAGAGTCCCACCCTGGTGGAGTTATTGACGTCGCTTTACCTTTTTATCAAGTCTACGAAGCCGAAGGTGAAGTATTGAAATATTCAGTGAATGGAATAAAGCAAAGAAATAGCGGATACGTACCAATGGAAATCGTTGATATCAATGACGGTAAGATGATTAGAAAAGTATCTACAGAACAAGATGGCTTCATAATTATTGACCGATTGAAGCAGGGGAAGTACTTAATGAGGGTGCCAGAGCAGTATTTACAAGATCAAGATTTACAATGCAGCGGTTGTGAACAAGTGATTGATACAAACTTGGCACAGGATTATATTGTTTACTTAGCTCAGATTAAGTTGTTTGAAGCGGAAAAATAAGAGTATTGTCAGTGTTATTTTTAGAGTGGCTAGTTTTCATTGAATAATAAAAAGCCGCACAGTTATGGCGGCTAAGTGCTATTTTAACATATGCTAACTGTGATATTTTTCACACGCTTCTAGCGTATTTTCGATTAAGCTCGCGACGGTCATTGGGCCCACACCACCTGGCACTGGGGTAATGAAGCTCGCGTTTTGTTCTGCGATGTCGTATTGCACGTCACCTACCAGTTTGCCAGATTCTAAGCGATTAATGCCTACATCGATGACAATCGCGCCTTCTTTAACCCAGTCGCCTGGAATAAACTCAGGTTTACCAACCGCCACAACTAATAGATCGGCGCGACGAACGTGAGCTTCCAAGTCTTGCGTAAATTTATGGCAAACGGTTGTAGTACAACCGGCAAGTAATAGTTCTAGCGACATAGGACGACCAACGATGTTTGAAGCACCAACCACAACAGCATGCATGCCTTTATAACGCACACCGGTAGAGTCGAGTAGGGTGATGATCCCTTTTGGCGTACAAGGTCTCAGTGCTGGCATTCTTTGGGCAAGACGACCTACGTTATATGGGTGAAAGCCGTCGACGTCTTTATGAGGATCAATACGCTCTAACACTTTTTCTGCGTCTAGGCCTTCAGGTAGCGGCAATTGTACTAAGATCCCATCAACTTCAGGATCTGCATTAAGCTCATCAACAAGCGCAAGTAATTGCTCTTCGCTTGTGTCACCTGGTAAGTCGAAAGATTTAGAAACAAATCCGACTTCTTCACAGGCTTTACGCTTTGAACCAACATAAACTTGGCTCGCGGGATCCTGGCCTACTAATACCACAGCCAAGCCTGGCGCTCTTAGACCTTGCGCTAGTCTGTCTTGAACTCGTTGTGCAACAGTAGAACGAACTTGTTTCGCGATAGCTTTGCCATCAATGATGTTTGCCGTCATGATTGACCTATATTAAGGGTTAAAAAACTTGAACGATGATAGAGCCTTTAAATTCTTCTATACAAGCACTTTCATGTATTGATGAAATGATTGCTTAATAAAGATGAAAATGGGGTCGCTCTATTTATATGTCCCTTTAGTTACAACAAAGGAGGACATTTGCCCGCTATTTTCTCAAAAAACAGCCAGCCCGCCAAGTTTGCATTGCGTAAAAGCAAAGGTTTTCATGATCGGTTCTACAAGAACCGCTCAAAAATTGTTTAAGTCAGCTGTTTTATCAACAATTTGTGGCAAAATTAGGCAGTTGAAACAAAAACTAAAAAAAATATTTGACCTACTTCGGGCAAATCACTATTATGCACCCCGTTGCCAACGAGGACTCACCGATAAAAAGGTTCTTAGTTCTCCAAGGTCACAGTCGGCGATTAGCGCAGCTTGGTAGCGCACTTGGTTTGGGTCCAAGGGGTCGCAGGTTCAAATCCTGCATCGCCGACCACTTTTAAAATAAGAATGTAGCATGAAGATGTTTACGAGTTTGCGCCCTTAGCTCAGCTGGATAGAGCAACGCCCTTCTAAGGCGTCGGTCGAAGGTTCGAATCCTTCAGGGTGCGCCATCTTATTTTAATCCACATGTAGTGGCGGCTGTAGCTCAGTTGGTAGAGCCCTGGATTGTGATTCCGGTTGTCGTGGGTTCAAGTCCCATCAGTCGCCCCATCTACATACCAAAATTAGTCGGCGATTAGCGCAGCTTGGTAGCGCACTTGGTTTGGGTCCAAGGGGTCGCAGGTTCAAATCCTGCATCGCCGACCACTTCTACAAAATATATATGTTCGGCGATTAGCGCAGCTTGGTAGCGCACTTGGTTTGGGTCCAAGGGGTCGCAGGTTCAAATCCTGCATCGCCGACCACTTTCTCTCTAGTATTTCAGTCCTTTATTTCAAATTTACTAACTTTTAATCAATTAGCACCAATATGCCTAATTATTTAACCTGATTGCTCGACTCCGTCGTTGAATAGGTTATAATGCCGCGTCTATTAATTAACGTAGTGCCCGTAGGGCAGGCAACAAGCGTCACATGCAACGGAGAGTTTGGCAATTTAGCCGAAGGCCCATAAAAAGCATGATGGTTGTCTTGTTAGTAAGGAAGGCGCTTTGTCGCCCAAAAATGAAGATTGAGGTAAATCATGCAAGTTTCTGTTGAGACGACTCAAGGCCTTGAGCGCCGTCTGACCATCACCGTTCCTGCAGAGAACGTTGAGACTGAAGTTAAAAAACGCCTACAAAAACTGTCAAGAACACAGCGTATCGATGGCTTCCGCCCTGGTAAGGTTCCAGTGTCAATCATCACTAAGCGTTACGGCGCGGCTGTACGTCAAGAAGTTGCTGGCGATCTGATGCAGCGTAACTATATCGAAGCAATCATTGCTGAGAAAATCAACCCTGCAGGCGCACCATCTTTTGCTCCTAAGTCACTAGAAGCAGGTAAAGATCTAGAATTCGATGCAACTTTTGAAGTATACCCAGAAGTTGAACTTAAAGATCTAGACAAAATCGCGGTTGAGAAACCTGCAGTTTCTGTCACTGATGAAGACCTAGCGAACATGCTTGAAACGCTTCGTAAGCAACACGCTTCTTGGACTGAGAGTGATGCTGCAGCTGGCGAAAAAGACCGTGTAACGGTTGATTTCGTTGGTACAATCGACGGTGAAGAGTTCGAAGGCGGTAAAGCTGAAGATTTCCCTCTAGAGCTTGGTCAAGGTCGTATGATCCCAGGTTTCGAAGACGGTATCGTTGGTAAAAAAGCAGGTGAAGAAGTTGTTTCTGACGTAACTTTCCCTGAAGAATACCACGCTGAAAACCTAAAAGGTAAAGCGGCTCAATTCACAATCACTGTGAAGAAAGTTGAAGTTCAAGAGCTTCCTGAACTAACTGACGAGTTCGCAACTAAGTTTGGTGTTGCTGAAGGTGGTGTTGACGCACTTAAAGAAGAAGTTAAGAAGAACATGGAGCGTGAGCTAAACCAAGCGGTTAAAGCTAACGTGAAAGATCAAGCGATCAAAGGTCTTCTAGAAACTAACGAAGTTGAAGTGCCAAAAGCGCTAATCGACCAAGAAATCGACGCACTTCGTCAACAAGCAGCACAACGTTTTGGCGGCAACGCTCAAAACATGCCTGAGCTTCCTGCAGAGCTATTCCACGAGCAAGCGGTAACTCGCGTGAAAACTGGCCTACTACTAGGTGAAGTGATCAAAGCGAACGACATCAAAGTTGATGAAGATAAAGTTGCTGAACTAATCGATACAGTTGCTTCTGCATACGAAGATCCAAGTGAAGTAGTTGAATACTACAAAGCAAACGATCAACTAATGCAGCAAATGCGCAACGTTGCGATGGAAGAGCTAGCAGTTGAAGCTGTACTTGCTGCTGCATCTGTTTCTGATGTTGAAAAGTCATTCGACGACATCATGAATCCACAGGCTGCTCAATAAGTCTTTGAAGAAATCATTGACTTACAGCTAAGCTGAAGTTTAAATGGCTCGAGTTACTCTAATAGAGAATTCGGGCCATTTTTGTTTTTAAGCCTTGATATTGAAGCATTAAGTACTTATATCTTGAGGCATGGCTTATTTTATTAGCTATACTTATTTTACGAGTCAGGTTTCGTTGAGTATTACTGATACAGTTATATCTACTCGTTTCAATTCGCTCAAAAAAGTATTAGCCTAAACACCGATCACAGAATGTTTTTATGGACCGCGCTAAGTCCAATGAAAGTTGCTGCGAATAGGCAATAGATTCTGTGCTAATAAGGAATAAAAAACATGAATGATGGTATGATCGATCCAATCAATGCGTTAGTACCTATGGTCGTGGAGCAAACGGCTAAAGGCGAGCGTTCTTATGATATTTACTCACGACTGTTAAAAGACCGTATTATTTTCTTAACAGGTCAAGTCGAAGACCATATGGCCAATCTAATTGTGGCGCAGATGCTGTTCTTGGAATCAGAAAGCCCTGACAAAGATATATTCTTGTATATCAACTCGCCAGGTGGTTCTGTGACTGCTGGAATGTCAATCTACGACACGATGAACTTTATCAAGCCTGACGTTAGTACGGTTTGTGTTGGTCAGGCTGCGAGTATGGGAGCATTTTTGCTATCTGGCGGTGCTAAAGGTAAACGTTATTGCTTGCCGAACTCGCGTGTGATGATCCACCAACCTTTAGGTGGTTTCCAAGGTCAGGCTTCTGATTTTGAAATTCATGCTCGTGAAATCTTGGCGATCAAAGAAAAATTGAATCGCTTAATGGCGGATCACACCGGTCAACCTTATGATGTGGTTGCGCATGACACAGACCGAGACAACTTTATGACTGCAGATCAAGCGTTAGAATATGGTCTGATTGATGCGGTTCACTCTCGTCGAGAGCTTAAGTGATTATGAATTAGCCGATGAATTGAATTCATTGGCTTCTACTGTGCCAAAGCCAAATTTCTTTGGTATAGTTAAAAGAAATACGATGTTATCTAGAGATAACAGCAATTGAATGAGGTAGCTGAATGTCAGACACTCCAACAGACGGCGATAAGAATAGCAAGCTACTCTACTGCTCATTTTGCGGTAAGAGCCAGCATGAAGTTCGTAAGTTAATTGCCGGTCCATCTGTCTATATATGTGACGAGTGCGTTGAACTTTGTAACGACATCATTAGGGAAGAAATCAAAGATATTGCGCCTAAGCATGACGCGTCTGATAAATTACCTGTGCCAAAAGAGATCAGAAATCACTTAGATGATTATGTGATAGGTCAAGACCACGCTAAAAAAGTCTTGTCTGTTGCGGTTTATAATCACTACAAGCGCCTGCGTAACCAAGGTGGTAAAGGTGATGTAGAACTTGGCAAGAGTAATATTCTACTAATTGGTCCAACGGGTAGTGGTAAAACCCTTCTAGCGGAAACGCTTGCACGTTTACTTGACGTTCCGTTCACCATGGCAGATGCAACGACATTAACCGAAGCCGGTTATGTGGGGGAAGATGTTGAAAACATCATTCAAAAGCTTCTGCAAAAATGTGATTACGACGTTGAGAAAGCACAGCGTGGTATTGTTTACATTGACGAAATCGACAAAATTTCAAGAAAATCTGACAACCCATCAATTACCCGTGATGTGTCAGGTGAAGGTGTACAACAAGCACTACTAAAACTGATTGAAGGCACGGTTGCATCTGTTCCGCCACAAGGTGGTAGAAAGCACCCGCAACAAGAGTTTTTACAAGTAGATACTTCTAAGATCTTGTTTATCTGTGGTGGTGCGTTTGCAGGCTTAGATAAAGTCATCGAGCAGCGCAGTACAAAAAATACCGGAATTGGGTTTGGTGCTGAAGTTAAATCTAAAGACTCTGAGCGCTCATTAAGCGAAACGTTTAAAGACGTAGAGCCTGAAGATTTAGTTAAGTACGGCTTAATTCCTGAATTTATTGGTCGTTTGCCTGTAGTTGCAACTTTGACTGAACTGGACGAAGAAGCACTAATTGAAATCCTAAATGAGCCGAAAAATGCACTCACTAAGCAATACGCGGCGCTATTTAAGATGGAAGGTGTTGACCTTGAATTCCGTGAAGATGCGCTACGAGCGATTGCTCATAAAGCGATGGAGCGTAAAACGGGTGCCCGTGGTCTGCGTTCGATTGTCGAAGGCGTACTGCTTGATACTATGTATGAGCTTCCTTCACTAGAAGAAGTGAGTAAAGTCGTCATTGATGAAACGGTGATCAAAGGCGAATCAGACCCTATTATGATTTACGAAAATAACGGTAAAGAAAAGGCGGCGTCTGAATAGCTCAGTATGAGATTGAAAAAAGGAGCCTAGCGCTCCTTTTTATTTCTTAGTCCACATCAGATAGAAACCAATATAGTCAAATTGCTATAACAATAAAGGGCAATAGCGAGACAAGTTTTTAGGGTGAATATTTCATACATTTCACCACGGTAAATTGAGTGTCAAAACTAAGCTTTTTATACGTTAAATTGATCTCTACTTGATGCGGATTACTATAAACTATTGAACTTTATCTGCGTTATCCCCATATAGCTCAGTATTCCCAAAATTAATTGAAGTGCGAAGAGAACATAATGACGCTTGAAAGAACGGATCGAGTAGAAATTCCTGTGCTAGCGCTACGCGATGTAGTGGTGTATCCGCATATGGTGATCCCGCTGTTTGTAGGTCGAGAAAAATCAATAAAATGCCTAGAAGCTGCGATGGACAATGACAAGCAAATCTTTTTAGTTGCGCAAAAAGACGCCTCAGTTGATGACCCAAGCACTGATGATGTCTATCAGACTGGTACCATTGCAACGGTACTACAGTTACTCAAACTACCTGATGGCACAGTGAAAGTGCTAGTTGAAGGTACTCAACGCGCAAAAATAGATGAGTTTCTAATTACAGACGAATATTTCTTGGCGCAAGCTCAGTACATTCCATCTCAGGATGTGGATGAGCAAGAGCAAGACATATTAGTTCGCAGCGCAATTAGCCAGTTCGAAGGCTATGTGAAGCTAAATAAAAAGATCCCACCAGAAGTACTAACTTCGGTATCGGGTATCGATGAAGCTGCACGCTTAGCGGATACGATGGCTGCTCATATGCCAATTAAAGTACCTGAAAAACAAAAGGTGCTAGAAATTAACGATGTGACTGAGCGTCTCGAGTATTTGATGGCGTTGATGGAAGGCGAGATCGATTTACTTCAAGTAGAGAAGAAGATCCGCTCACGCGTTAAAAAGCAAATGGAGAAATCCCAACGAGAGTACTATCTGAATGAGCAAATGAAAGCTATTCAGAAAGAGCTTGGTGAGCTGGATGATGTTCCTGACGAATTTGAAGCCCTGAAAAAGCGTATTAGCGAAGCGAATATGCCGCAAGAAGCGGAAGAAAAAGCGCTTTCAGAGCTTAACAAACTTAAAATGATGTCACCTATGTCTGCAGAGGCGACAGTTGTGCGCTCGTACATTGAGACGATGATCAATGTACCTTGGAAAAAACGCTCAAAGGTGAAAAAAGACCTAGCTGGTGCACAAAAGATACTAGATGCCGATCATTATGGTCTTGAGAAAGTGAAAGACCGCATTATCGAGTATCTAGCGGTACAGCAGCGCACCAATAAGCTTAAAGGTCCTATATTATGCTTGGTTGGTCCTCCAGGCGTTGGTAAAACCAGTTTAGGTCAATCTATCGCGCGTTCGACTGGCCGTAAGTACGTACGTATGGCGCTCGGTGGCGTGCGCGACGAAGCTGAAATTCGCGGACACAGACGAACTTATATTGGCTCAATGCCGGGTAAATTGATCCAAAGCATGTCGAAAGTTGGCGTAAAGAACCCGCTTTTCTTGTTGGATGAAATCGATAAGATGTCATCGGATATGCGTGGCGATCCTGCATCGGCTCTACTAGAAGTGTTAGATCCAGAGCAAAATAGCAACTTTGCAGACCACTATTTAGAAGTGGACTACGATCTGTCTGATGTTATGTTTGTTGCGACTTCTAATAGCTTTAACATTCCAGGTCCATTATTAGACCGTATGGAAGTCATTCGCCTTTCTGGTTACACCGAGGACGAAAAGCTAAATATTGCCAAGCAGCACTTAATTCCAAAGCAAGTGAAACGCAATGGATTAAAAGAGTCTGAAATCAATATAGAAGACAGTGCGATCATTGGCATTATCCGCTACTACACGCGTGAAGCGGGTGTACGTAATCTAGAGCGCGAAATTTCTAAGTTGTGCCGAAAAGCCGTTAAGAACATCTTGCTAGATAAAAATGTTAAGCAAGTTGCGATTAACCAAGAAAATCTTGAAGACTTCTTAGGTGTACAACGTCACGATTACGGCAAGGCGGAAGACGGCGATAGAGTTGGTCAAGTTACCGGGCTTGCATGGACGGAAGTAGGGGGTGACTTACTCACTATCGAATGTGCGGCAGTACCAGGTAAAGGCAAACTTGCTTACACCGGCTCGCTGGGCGATGTGATGCAAGAGTCAATTCAGGCGGCAATGACGGTTGTGCGCAACCGTGCTGACAAACTACGCATTAATGACGATTTCTACGAGAAACGTGATATTCATGTTCATGTTCCTGAAGGTGCAACGCCGAAAGACGGTCCGAGCGCCGGTATTGCGATGGTAACGGGCTTAGTGTCAAGCCTCACTGGCAATCCAGTACGTGCAGATGTCGCGATGACAGGTGAAATAACCTTGCGTGGTGAAGTTCTGCCTATCGGTGGTCTGAAAGAGAAATTATTGGCAGCGCACCGTGGTGGAATTAAACGAGTTTTAATACCGAAAAAGAACGAGCGTGACTTAAAGGAAATTCCTGAGAATGTTCTTGAAGGGCTTGATATTCATGCGGTGTCATGGATTGATGAGGTATTATCACTGGCGTTAGCGCACCCAATAGACAGTTTTAGTGTGGAATCGCAAAAAAACTAAGAAAAAAGCCAAAAAATTGAGTGAAAAGGCTTTTCAAATCTAAAAGGTGTGTTAAGTTAGGCACTGTATTCAAGCCTACTGGTTCGGAAGCCCCGTAATCACTAGGCTTGAGAAAGATTTCGAGAATTAGAGAGTCGCTGTGATGTCTCTAAATGAATAGCAAAAGTTACCAGTAAGAAGTAACTTTTGACAATAACTATGGAAGAGGATGATATTGTGAATAAATCTCAATTAATCGATCAAATCGCAGCTGATGCTGACATTTCTAAAGCGGCTGCTGGTCGTGCGCTAGATTCATTCATTGAGTCTGTAACGGGTGCACTAAAAGACGGTGACTCTGTTGCACTTGTAGGTTTTGGTACTTTCTCAGTGCGCGAGCGTGCTGCACGTTCTGGTCGTAACCCACAAACTGGTGAGACTATTCAAATCGCAGCAGCTAACATCCCATCTTTCAAAGCGGGTAAAGCGCTTAAAGACGCAGTAAACTAATTCAATTTGAATTAGGCGGTGCAGAGTCATCGCGAACTGCTTCAAGATAAAAGGCGTATCTGCTAAGATACGCTTTTTTTATACCATCACTAATCTGATTGGTGTAATGCTTAACCCAAATCTAGCAAACACAAAGTGCTTTAGTGCTTTGACTTAGATAAGAGAAACAATAAATGCTTGAAAAGATCAGAGAAGGCTCGCAAGGCCCGGCGGCTAAAATCGTATTAGGTTTAGTCATCTTATCTTTTGCGTTAGCAGGGATCGGTGGTTACCTAGGTCAAACCACAGAGCAGCCTGTCGCAGAAGTGAACGGAGTAAAGATTTCACAAACCAAGTTTTCTCGTGCTTACTCAAATGAACGCGCACGACTAGAGCAACAGTTTGGCGAATACTTTGCACAGATTGCAGCCGATCCTAATTATATGGCGCAAATTCGCCAAGGTGTTGTTGATCAATTAGTACAACAAGAATTACAAACTCAATTAGCTAAAGAGCTTGGTCTTCGTGTGAGCGATGAGCAGGTTAAAAAAGCGATTGTTGAAATGCCATATTTTCAAATTGGTGGAGAATTCAGTAACGACCGTTACTTACAAGTTATCCGTCAAATGAACTTCCAGCCAGATAGCTTCCGTGAATATCTTCGTGACGAGATGACTCGTGCGCAGTTAATCTCTGCAGTTGCTGGCACTGATTTTGTACTGAAAAACGAACTTCAGCAATCTATTGCGCTACAGCAACAAACTCGTGCTATCGACTATGCGGTATTAAGCAAAGAGTTGGTGAAAGATGAAGTGTCAGTATCAGATGAAGAAGTTCAGAACTATTACGACTTGAATCAAACTCAGTTTCAAGCTCCAGAATTGGTGGCGGTTAACTATATCGAGCTAAAAGCTGAAGATTTAGCGCCTGCAGAACCAGTTACTGAGGAAGCGTTAAAAACGTATTACGAAGAGCAAAAAAACCAATATCTTGAACCTGAAAGACGCCGCGTGTCACACATTCTTGTTGATGCAAGCGAAGATGCTGAAGCCGCTAAACAAAAAGCAGATGAAATTCTGGCTGAATTGAATAACGGTGCTGACTTTGCCGTTGTTGCAGAAGAAAAATCTGACGACGTGGTGAGCGCTGAGCTTGGCGGTGATCTAGATTGGATTGAAAGGGACATGATGGATCCGGCGTTTGAAGATGCAGCATTTGCTCTTGCCGCGGTAGGTGATGTATCTGAAGTGGTTGAATCTGAGTTTGGTTTTCACATTATCAAGCTAACGGACATTCAACGCCAACAAGCGCAATCTTTTGAAGACGTAAAAGACAACCTTCGTGCAGAGCTTGAAAAAGCAGCTAAGATCGATGCGTTCTATCAAAAGCAAACCCGTGTAGCTGAACTTGCTTTTGAAATGGCTGACTCGCTACAAGACGCTGCTGAAGCCGCTGGCGTTGAAATCAAATCAACTGAGCTGGTAAGTCGTAATGCGCTTCCTGAGCCACTGAATTCACCAGCGATAAGCAATACTATCTTCACGCCAGAGCTGCTAGAAGACCGCGTAAACTCTGAAGTGTTAGAAGTTGCACCAGAGCATATCGTGGTGGTTCGTGTTGCTGAGCATAAAGCGGCAGCGACGAAGCCACTTGAGGAAGTCAGCGCGCAGATCAAAACGCAGTTGAGCAATGAAAAAGCGTCGACATTAATTGCAGAGAAAGCACAGTCACTATTTGAGCAACTACAAGGTGGTTCTACTTTAGCTGAGATTGCCAAAGCACAAAATATCGAAGTGAAAAGCGTGACTGAGCTTAAGCGTCGTAGCTACGACGTACCGCCAGCTATCGCAGCAGAAGCATTTAAATTGCCTCAGCCTGGTGTAGCAGAAACAGAATCTGCACTTGTAGAGCTTGGTAATGGTGACTCGGCATTTGTGGTGCTGAAGTCTGTAACCACGCCTGAAGTTGATGGCAAAGTTGATGCGCAGCAGAAGCAGTCAATCACGGCTTCTTATGCAAACAAAAACTATCTTGAGCTACTAGCAGCACTTGAAGCTAAGTCTGAAGTGAAAAGACCACAGTTACAGGTCACAGAGCAGCAATAATCGTTTTTAGATAGCAGAAAGGCGCCAACACGGCGCCTTTTTTATGCCTTGTGACAGGGATATCGGTATTATTGAATATGCTCAAGTACGGTGCTTGCAACCGCTTGTGAAGACTGATAATTCTGGCCCGTCACTATGCGGCTATCTACCTTGATAAAAGACGCATCCCGCTCTCCATATACAAAATTCCCTCCAAGCTCTTCCACTTTAGGCTGAATTTGAAAAGGAAAATGCTTGAAATACGCTCTATCTGGATTTTCAAATGCGGTAGGGTAACCAGTGATTTGTTTTCCTTTGATGAGATACTCGCCATTTTTCAAGCGCAAATTAATGATACCAGCTGTGCCGTGGCATACAGCGGCAACAACACCTTGGTTTTGTTCATATATATGCATAGCAATACGCTGTAGAGTAAGGTTTTCTGCTACTTCATACATGGCATTACTGCCGCCAACATAATAGATTGCCGCATATTGGCTAGGGTCGATTTCAGCTGGACGCATTGTGTTGCTGAGCGCATACATATAGTCAGGTTGGTAAAGGTACTTTTTATGTTCACCGTTTGAAGTATTTATATAGCTCAGGTTTAGCGCGCCACCTTGTGTGCTGACAAAATCAACAATTAGTCCTGCTTGAGTAAATACGTCATAGGCACTGAGTAGCTCTTCGAAGCTCGTGCCAGCTGGCAGCTGACTATCGCCGTGAAAGGCCTTGCTTGACGCGACAATGAGCACTCGGCGACCTAAGTTCGTTACTTGCTCGGAAGTTAGCGTGGTTTGCTGCGCAGATTTACTGATGATTTTCCATGTGCCAGCTATTTTCTTTAGGAGTAGGTGATCGATGTACTGCACGTTTGACTTCAATATATCAATGCGGATTTTGGCCTGTGCAAGGTGATCATTCACGCTGATATTTAGAATTTTTGCGCGCCTGCCTGTGTCTTTTTTCGAGCCTTTATACCAACTCAAATACTCTTTCAACGGGACTTGCCACATCGCTTGGTCTGACTTTTCTAAAATAAGCATCGCATCGGGATGAAACGCTTTTCTTATCATTTCAGGCTGGTTATTCGCGGTGCCACCGATGTAGTGGTTTAATGTAGCGGTAATTTTAGCGGTCTCATCCTCAAAAGCGATGGCGATGCTGGTTTGGATAAGTAGTAAAAATAACAATGGTACTAGTTTTGATAGGGTCATAAGCTTCTCCTGTAATGACTCAGAAGAAACATAAACTTATTTAA
Source organism: Pseudoalteromonas sp. NC201 (assembly GCF_002850255.1). NCBI lineage: Bacteria > Pseudomonadati > Pseudomonadota > Gammaproteobacteria > Alteromonadales > Pseudoalteromonadaceae > Pseudoalteromonas > Pseudoalteromonas sp. NC201. The sequence continues at coordinate 2,701,831 of NZ_CP022522.1, read as the reverse complement.
TTAAAGCAGTCACCTAGAGTATATTTTAGGAGTCTGAGAGTATGTTCTCGGAGTGCTTAAAGCTATTTGGAGAGTACCCCGTGAGCTTCTTAAATGCGGCAAAAAATGTGGATGCAGAATTAAAACCACACTCCAGTGCAAGGTGTTCCAGCGGCATGTTGGTGCTCGAAAGCAAGTGTTTCGCATATTCAACTCTCAAGCCATTGAGATATTGTTTAAAGTTACAATGATAGTGGCGATTTACTATTTGCGATAATTTGTTGTGGCTCGTGCCTAATCGTTTGGCCAATCGGGGGAGCGTTAAATCCGGCTCAGTAAATAGCTTGCTTTCTGACATTAACGACTCAAGTTTGGCTATGAGCTGATTGTATTCATCGTCGCTTATGTGCGTATTGGCATATTTCTTTTCATTAGCAGTTGGTTTTCGTAGTAATTTGGGTGCGAAAAGGATGCTTAAATAGAGCACAAAGCTGAACGTGAGTGCTCCTGTGATGTAAGAAGTGAATGACGAAAAGAAATACGCGGCCCAAATGAGCCAGCAACCGCAGATCACAACCAAAGTTAGATGAAACTCAGCGTTGCCATTGGCGCTTTTGTCTGTAGCTAGACGATAAAAAGTATAAGAACTTATCAGTAAATAACCTAGCCAAAAATAGGATGTGCCTTTGTAACCCCACATTTGCCAAATTTCAGGGTGAAGCTGATAGGGCATAAGTATACCAAATCCAATAATAAAACCGCTTAATGCCAAAAAGTGTATTGTTAGATAACGATTTTTGGTTTCACTGTAGCTTGCAAGTACAAAATTAAGCAGGCAGGGGCCAAGCAAAAAGTAGGCACTCAAACCTATTTGCAGAATCGTTTTATCCAGCTCTGGGTTAAAGTAAAAAAGGACTGATTTGCCAATTCGAATACAAAGTAAAATGAGAAGCACCGACACCCAGCGCAGTGCTTTTGCCTCCTGAAATTTTATTAGCAGTAGGACGCTGAGAATAAAGCCATTAAACACCCCGATAAGTGAGAAGAAAAATAACAGATGGGCACTAAAATCCATTACTTATTCCCCGCGAAATTAAGCAGATAGCAGCTTCTGCATGGTTTTAGATTTTGGAGTATTGAACACACGTTCGGTTTCGCCATATTCGACGACTTTACCGCGATTTAATACCAAAATCTCATCACTCATGTGACGAACCAAACTCAAATGATGTGTGATAAGCACGTACGCAAGTCCCGTTGCTGCTTGTAGCTCTAGCAGCAGATTTACGGTTTGCGCCCGTACGGATGGGTCTAATGATGACAACGCTTCATCCAATACCAGCACTTTTGGGTCTAAAATAAGGGCCCGCGCTAAGGCAACCCGCTGTAACTGCCCGCCACTAAACATATGAGGATAATAGTCTATGTGTTCGCCAAGTAGCCCGACGCGGCTGAGTGTGATGCGGATTTTCTTATAACGCTGCTCTTCGGTGAGTTCAGTATTGTATTGTAGACAATCATCAAGCATATCCCCAATGGTGAGACCCGGGTTGAGCGAGCGAGTTGGGTCTTGAAAGATAAGGCGAATAGTACGACAGTCATGATTGCGAATACCAGCGTCTTCTACAATTTGGCCGTTTAGTAATATTTGTCCTGAGTCTGCCATGTCGGCACCGGCAAGTACTTTGGCGAGCGTACTTTTACCAGAGCCAGTCTCGCCTATGATTGCGAGGGTTTGTCCGGGAGCAAGCGCAAACGACACATCTCTGAGTACCTGCATCGAGCGGCGTCTGAGCAGCCCTTGACGAGAAGTGTAGGACTTGTTTAAGGACTGTACTTTTAAGACGGGTTGCATTTTTGCTTCACCTTAATTAACGGAAAGTGGCAAGCATAACTATGGCCATGCGAGCGACTTTGTCTTGGCGTGACGACACATTCTTTTTGTGCTTGAGGGCATCTCGGCCCCAAGCGGCATCCGATGGGTAAATGCTGTAATGGGGGAATAGTGCCTTTCAAGGCATAAAATGCTTCTTTATGGCCGAGCCCTTGACCAAAGTCAGGTAAACTCTTAACTAGCGCTTGGGTGTAGGGATGTAATGGCTGTTTAAAAATAGCCTGAGTAGGACCTGCTTCAACCATCTGTCCGCAATAGAGCACATGCATTGCGTGGGACCAGTCGGAGATCTCTTCTAGCTCATGCGAAATCATTAATATCGACATGTTCTTAAGCTGGTTTAATGCCTTGAGCAATCGAAATACTTGCGCGCGGGCGGTACTCTCAAGTGCGGTGGTTGGCTCATCGGCAATAAGTAATTTAGGGCTTCTGGCGATGGCCATCGCAATCATGATTTTTTGGCACATCCCCTCAGAAAGCTCATGTGGGTAACTGCTACAGATCTTTTTATCGTCTCGGATCCCAGCTTTGTGCAATAGCGCTCGGACCTTTTCTTTTCGTGCTTTTCTACGACCAAAAAAGCCACCTTTTAAGACGCTATCGGGAATAGATTCCGCGACTTGGTCGAAAATGGTAGCGGTTGGGTCAAGGCTTCGACTTGGCTCTTGGTAAATCATCGCAATATCTTGGCTGACGAGCTTTCTGCGCTTTTCTGAAGATAAACGCATAAGGTCAACGCCACGCCAGTGCATGCGGTCTGCGGTTACTGTCCAGCGCTGATTGAGTACCCCTACAATGGCTTTGGCGATCAGACTTTTACCAGAGCCAGACTCACCGACAAGTGCATGAACTTCGCCTTCTTTAAGGCTAAGGTTGACCTTATCAACCGCGCGAATAACACCGTCTTCGGTACGTAGTTCAATGGTGAGGTTCTTAATGTCTAGTAATTGCATTAATCTGCCTTACGTTGTTTCAGCGCTTCACGCAGTCCATCACCAACCAAGTTGGTAGACAGTACTGCCAAAAAAAGCAATACACCTGGGAGGCCTACAGTCCAAGGCGCGAGATAAATTAAACTTAAGTTTTCTTGGAGGATAGCACCCCATTCGGTCGATGGAGGCTGCGCACCGAGCTTTAAGAAACCAAGTGCCGCAATATCCAAAATAGCAGTCGACAGCGCCATGGTGAAGATAACCACGATATGCTCGTAAATGTTAGGCAGTATGCCACGGACGAGCAGTTTCCAGCGTGTTGCACCATCAAGCTTAAAGGCGATGATATAGTCTTTACTCAGCTCAGTGACCACTAAGTTTCTAATCGAGTGGATGTATTGTGGCAATAGCGCGAAGATAATCGCCCACACTGTATTCATCAAACCTGGCCCCAATATAGCAATGATGATAATGGCCAGCAATAACGAAGGAATGGCGAGCGTAATATCCAATAAGTGATTAAGAAAGCTGGATTTTAAGCCTCGACTGGCGCCAGCAAGCGTACCAAGTACGACGCCGAGCGCCGTGGTAACCAAGGCTGCAATGATAGATAAACCAAACGTGTAGGTTGCTCCATTCATTAAGCGCGATAAGATGTCTCGCCCTAAATCATCTGTACCGAGTATAAAGCGCACATCGCCATCGTCATGCCAAGAAGGTGGTAGCAACAGGGCATCAGCATGCTGCTGGTTAACACCATAGGGCGCGATCAGCGGCGCTGTTAAAGCCAACACCGTCAGAGCAACAAACAGCCATAAACCCACTAGCGCAACGTGGTTTGAGCGGAATTTACGCCATAACCTAAATAAAGGTGAGCGATTAGACTCTTCGGTAAATAGATTAAACTTTGCCATGAGCCTGATTCCTTGCGAGCGGATCGAGTATCGAGTGAATAAAATCAGACAACATGTTGGCAATGATAACAAAGAAAGACACCGCGAGCAGTCCCCCTTGGATGGCGGGGAAATCACGTTGATAGATGCTTTCAATTAACCATCGACCGATCCCAGGCCAAGAGAATATCACCTCAGTGATCATCGCAAGTGTGATGAGCGTGCTAAATTGGAGACCAATTTGTTTTATCACTGGAAGCAGCGCATTTCTCAGCGCGTGGTGGATGATAAGCTGGCTGCGATTAAGGCCTTTTGCTCTAGCTGTTTTAATATAGTTCTGGTCGAGGACTTCGAGCATAGAGTCGCGAGTAAAGCGGATCAAAACTGTCGTTGGGTACATAGCCAGCACAATTGTCGGCAGCGCTAAATGATGAAGTGCATCCCAAAATGCGGCACCACCATAGGGAAAATCTTCAAGATAAATATCAATCAGAATAAAATGAGTAACGGGCTGTATTTCATAAAGTAAGCCAATTCTACCGGACATGGGGAAAAGCCCAAGGCCCAGACAAAATGCCATAATAAGCAGCAGGGCTAACCAAAAAACTGGAATGGAAAATCCCATCAAGCTTAATGAGTTAATGAGCTTATCTGGCCACTTTTTATGATAAGCGCTGGCTATTACTCCACTTGGTACACCAATCAAGACTGCAACCGTCAAAGCATATAAACACAGCTCAAGCGTTGCTGGAAATAGATGTTTCACATGAGAAAGCACGGGCTGCCCTGATGATAAAGATAAACCCCAGTCGCCTTCAAACATACGAGTCATAAACGCGGCATATTGCACAAAGATATTTTCTTCAATACGATATTTTTCAACTAGCGCCTGCGTTTGGGCATAACTCGAGTTGACTTCACCACTGAAGTTAGTGATCAACTCACCAGGAAACAGATAATTGAGGGCGAAAGTAAAAATCGTTAGGGTAAACAACATAAAGCAAAGCAAGCTCAGTCGTCGATAAGCATATTTTGCGAACATGTTAGTCTCTCCTTGCCTCAGCGAGCGAAATACCACCAAATGGACGTAATGAGACGCCCTTGATATCAGAGCTAGTTGCTTGGAACCTTAGCCCGTGCGCAATTGGAACGAGAGGCAGTTGCTCAATGACCATTTTTTGTGCTTGCTGATAATAGTATTTTCTTTCTTCCATATTGTTGGTGTCTAACGCTTGAGTGAGCAATAAGTCAAACTCCGGATTACACCAGTTGGAAGGGTTTTTGCCACTAAATGTTGCAGTGCAGCTCAATAATGGGCTGAAGAAATTGTCTGGATCAGGTGTATCTGCTGCCCAGCCTAACAACACGCTATCATGCTCATGGCGGCCAACGCGTTCAATAAAGGTATTCCATTCGTACTCGACGATTCTGGCATTGACGCCAATATCACGTAAATCACGTTGAATAAGCTCAGCCATTTTCCGCGCGTTAGGATTGTAAATTCGCGACACCGGCATGGCCCATAAGGTCATGGAAAAACCACCCTCAAGACCAGCCTGTTTCAAATACTCTTTGGCTTTTTCAGGGTCATATGTTGGCATTTTTTGCTGTGCTTCAAATGCCCATGAAGAAGGGGGAAGCATCGAGCGGGCTAAAATTCCATTGTTGTAAAATACCGCTTGCATGATTTTTTCAAAATCTATGCTGTGCGCCAGCGCTTTGCGGACCAACGGATTATCAAATGGTGGCTTTTCGGTGTTGAATGCCCAGTAGCCTATATTCAGATTTGCGGCCTTTTCAACTTCTATGTCTTTTCTTTGCTCAAGCACGGTGAGCTGGGTAGCACTGGGGTGCGCCGTAATATCACATTCTTTAGTTAGCATTTTTGCGATGCGGCTAGTGCCATTGGTGGTGATATCGTAGACCAATTGTTCCATGTATACCGGGTGTTTCCAGTAATGCTCATGGCGATAATATCGGATCAGGTTATCACGTAAAAATTCACGGTACTTATACGGACCTGTGCCTACGGGCTTTTGATCAAAATCTTGCTTATGTTCAAGCTGTATAAGCTGATCGGCATATTCTTTAGAAAGAATGACAGCGAAGTCTGTGGCGATATTGGATAAAAAGCTACTTTCCGCGTTGAACAGATCAAAGCGAACGGTATGTTCATCCACTTTTTTTACTTGGCGGATCAGTTGGTCGAGTCCAATACTTTGAAAATAAGGATAATTTGCATCACCAACAAAGTGGTACGGATTGTAAACATCAAATAAACGGTTAAATGAGAATACCACATCATCGGCATTCATTTTTCTTGTTGGTGTGAAGTAGAGGGTATCGTGAAATTGGACATCATCCCTCAGGGTAAAAGTGAAAGATTTACCGTCTTTGCTGACCTGCCAAGACGTTGCCAACTCAGGTAAGAATTCGCCGTTTTCAGGATCAATACTGATCAAGGTGTCATAAAGCTGATTGGCAATAATATCAATCGTAGACCCTGTTGTGGTCACTTGTGGATTAAATGACACAGGGTTCGCTTCTGCACAATATACTAAGCCTTGTGACTTATCATTCACTTTATTTGGCGTCTGATCCGTACAGCCAAATAAAGCGGTACACAGCACACCAAAAAACAATTTACGCACCACTATGCCTCTTGTTTTTGGTTTTGGTCCAGTAGGTTGTATTTTTTCAAATAACCTCTAAGTTGATGATACGTCAAACCAAGGTTTTGTGCAGTTTTCTTTTGATTAAATTGACTAAATTCAAGCGCTTTTTGCAGCATTGTGATTTCATAGCCGTTGGAAAGCGATTTTAAATCACAAGGGAAGTCGAACTCGAGGGCTGGATCTGCCTGTTGTTCATTACTCGGTTGCGCCGTAGGCAACGGCTCAACTTTATGAGTGGCTGCAGTTGTTGGCTGGGCATTTGGTGCTTTGATCCGTTGGCTCGGCCTAAATGGGCTAGCAAAGGGGTCAAACACAATATCATGAACCGGAATTTGATCATTGCCATGACGATATAAACTACGTTCAACTACATTTTTGAGCTCACGGATATTGCCGGGCCACGGGTAATCAAGCAGCTTTTCGATGGCTTTGCGGGTAAAGCCGCTAAATAACTCCCATCCTAAATCCCGAGCCATATTTATCGCAAAATGTTCGGCCAATAATAAGATGTCTTCTTTTCTCGCTCTTAATGGCGGTAAGGTGATGACGTCAAATGCGAGGCGGTCCAATAAGTCGTGTCTGAACTCTCCAGCATCGGCAAGAGTGGGGAGATCTTCATTGGTAGCGCATACCAGTCGAGTATCTACTTTTACGGTTTGCTTGCCGCCAACTCGCTCGAACTCACCGTATTCAATTACACGCAAGAGCTTTTCTTGCACCATTGCAGAGGTATTAGCTAACTCATCCAAAAACAGTGTGCCACTGTTAGCGCGTTCAAATCGACCTTCATGGCGCTTGCTTGCACCAGTAAAGGCACCGCTCTCGTGACCAAATAATTCACTCTCTAAAAGGTTTTCGTTTAGGGCTGCACAGTTTAGTTTGACGTATTCCTGATCCCACCGCTCTGAGAGATAATGCAAACGTGCCGCAATTAACTCTTTACCTGTGCCACGCTCGCCAATAATAAGCACGGGCTTTTCTAAAGGAGCGAGCTGTGAAACCTTGTCTAGCACAGCTAAAAAGCTGTCAGATTGGCCTAATAAATTATCCTGTTGGCGAAAACGGCTCATATTGCCTAACTCTTAGTGGTTTTTACTAATAACTAGTGTATTTTAAAATAAGTGATAACTAAAGGCTTTTTAAAAATAAAATAACCTTATGATTTTATTATATTTTTAATTTTGTTAAAGTTGGCAAGCTATTTGATACATAGAAGTAAGCAATTTAGCTATTAACCAAAGAGGTAACCACTATGGGAATTTTTTCTCGTTTTGCAGACATAGTGAATTCTAATATTAATGCTATTTTGGATAAAGCCGAAGATCCAGAAAAAATGGTTCGCCTAATTATCCAAGAAATGGAAGATACACTAGTTGAAGTAAGATCGACCTCAGCAAAAACACTCGCTGAGAAAAAGGAGTTAACACGCCGTCTAGATCAGCTAAAAGCACAGGTAGATGATTGGCAAACCAAAGCAGAGCTTGCATTAAGTAAAGAACGTGAAGATTTAGCACGTGCTGCTTTACTTGAAAAGCAAAAGTCTGCGGAAGATGTTGCAGCCCTTGAAAAAGAGCTAGAGCATGTAGACACGCACATTGAAAAGCTGCAGCAAGAAGTCAGTACATTACAAGATAAACTGGCCGACGCAAAAGCGCGCCAAAAAGCGATTGTACTACGTCAGCGCTCAGCAGAATCTCGTTTAGAGGTGAAAAAGGCACTCGACAGCAGTAAAGTAGATGATGCCCTAAATCGCTTTGAGCGTTATGAGAGCAAAATCGATGGCCTAGAGTCGCAAATCGAATCTTACGATTTAGGTAAGAAATCTTTAGCGGATGAGATTGCTGATCTGCAAAAGAACGAAAAGATTGACGATGAGCTTGAACAGCTGAAAAAGAAAATGGCTGAAAAGTGAAAATAGTCGCACCTACTGTCAGGGTAGGTGCTAACCAACTACAATAATAACAGCCAGGTTGAAGGCAGGAGAAGATTATGTTTGACGCAGAAGTTTTAATGGCTCCGTTGATTATTTTTATGGTCATCGTGGCACCACTTTGGTTGATTTTGCACTACCGTAGCAAAAAGCAGGTAAGCCAAGGGTTAAGTGAACACGAGCATCGTCAGCTTATCGAATTAGCCAGCAAGGCAGAAAAAATGGCAGATCGTGTTGAAACGTTAGAAGCTTTACTTGATCAAGAGTCACCACAATGGAGACGCAAGTTATGAGTAGAGTAAAGCGAGAGCTATATCGTGACCCAAGTCGCGGCAAGATAGCAGGGGTATGCGCAGGTCTTAGCGATTACTTCAACATGGAGTTATGGCTTGTTAGGATTTTATTCATCACAGCCGTGCTATTATCTGGTGGCCCATTATTTATCGTCGTGTATGTGGCATGCTGGTTTATTTTAGATAAACGTGAAGTGACACCAAACCGTTCGCCTGATGCGAAAGATGAGGATAAAGTATCGGTGAAGTTTAAGGTGTGGCAAAAAGGCGAGCCGCCAAGACAGGCACTTTATGACCTAAAAGACAGATTATCACGACTTGATGGTCGCATTCAGAACATGGAACGCTACGTAACTTCCCCTGAATTTACGGTTAGCAGAGAAATTGACAAGCTATAAGGCGGTATTGGCCGCCTTGGCATTTTCTTGAGGGGCACTTTTCTACTTATGACTACGTCACGTTTTCGAACCCCATCTTCCCTAGATAAGTTAAAACAACAAGCCAAAAAAACGCTCCACCGCTCTTTTGATAAGCATATAAAGCTTGCCGTAACCGGGTTTAGTGGCAGCGGGAAAACCGCATTTATCACGGCTCTTATCAAGCATCTGACTACCCAAACGAGCACCGACAACTTACCGTTTTTAGATGTCGTGAGTGAAGGTCGTCTTGTTGCGTGTCGTCCTGAGCCGCAGAAGGCACTGGCGGTACCAACTTTTGACTATCAGCAAGCGATAACTTGTTTGTTGGAAGAGCCGCCAACATGGCCTGCGTCAACCAAACGTATCAACACCTTAACACTGGCGTTTAGGTATCATAGTGAACGCGGACTCAAACAGCACTTAGCGCAAACCCATACACTATACCTTGAACTATATGATTACCCAGGTGAATGGTTAATGGACTTGCCGCTACTTAAAATGACTTTTCCCGAGTGGTGTGAGCAGCAATTTGCATTATTAAATAAGCCTAAATACCAGCCATTTGCACAAACGTTTTTACAGCTCCTCAAGCAGTTTGATGGGACGGAAGCGGTGGATGAAAGTAAGCTGAAAATGCTTGCACAAAGTTACCATGCGCTTTTAGCGCAGTTGCAGCGGAATACTCGTTTATCTAACCTGCAACCTGGCCGAGCGTTGATCCCAGGTGACCTTGAGGGAGCGCCAATATTGCTGTTTTTCCCGGTACAAGTTCACCCAAACGACATTACCGAGCATTCACAATATCAACAGCTTGTGGAGCGTTTTGAAGCCTACAAAAAGCAAGTCGTCGCGCCATTTTACAAAGATTACTTTTGTCAGTTTGACCGCCAAGTCGTGTTAGTTGATCTATTGGGTAGCCTAAGTGATGGCTATGACACACTGAAAGAGCAAGAAGATGCGTTAAAGCAGATCCTCGCCATGTTTTCCCATGGTAAAAGTGGCTTTTTGTCTCGTTTATTTAACCCAAAAATAGATAAGGTGCTATTTGCCGCCAACAAATGTGATGGCGTCTTGAACGAGCAGCAAACCAATTTGACAAGGTTGTTAAATGAAATGCTGGTGGACAGTGCCAATGAGCTTCGCTTCAACGGGGTAACCGTGGATACGATGTCTCTTTCTTCGGTGAGAAGTGTTGAGTCAAGGGCGGTGAAAGAGGGGACGCAACATGTGCAATGTATCTACGGCAAGCCAGTCGGCGAGCAGCAGTTTATTAATTATGTACCACCAACCCCGCCTGATCACGTTCCAAAAGCGCAGGCTTGGCCCCAAAGTGGGTTTGAGTTTTTAGCGTTTGAACCGCTACCTGCGAGGCAAGGAAACTTATCGCATATCAGGCTTGATCATGCTTTGCAGTTCTTAATTGGAGATAAATTAAGATGACAGATCAGACAAAATCTTACCAAGGCTCGGGTAGGCGCTTAAACATCGATACTGAACGCCAAGATGAGTCTCAACATTTGGGTGGTGAAGGCAAAGTTCTCGGCAACGAGCTGGTTGTGAGTGAAAGCCTTGATGCTGTGCCTGAACCCGAGTTACCGAAAATTGAACGTATTTACGAATCGCCTTGGCGATTTGGGTTTAAGCAGTGCTTTTTGCTTGCGCTATTAATACTTATCATTGTGGAAACAGCACTGACCTTGATAGAGAGCTATGAGCAAAATATTCTGCTGTTTAGTCTATACACCACCGTGTTGTCTCTTGGGTTGCTTGCGCTATTTAAGTTCTTATTTTCGGAAGTCATCGCACTTAGCAAGCTAAAACAACATCAGCAAATTAAGCATGATGCCCTGCGCTTATTACAGAGTGACCAAATTGGCGAGGCGCGAGCTTGGCTTGGGCCACTATTAAAAGCGCATCCAGAGCAAAAGGTTGCCGCATTTGAAGAGGCGTTACAGCCTCACCACACAGACAAAGAAGTCATCACTTTATATGAAAAAACTTTGCTCCGAGGCCAAGATGCTGAAGCTAAAAAGCTAATTCAGGAGCATGCAACAACATCGGCGCTCTTAGTTGCTTTAAGTCCACTTGCACTTGTGGATATGCTGGCGGTGCTTTGGCGCGGAGTCGTGCTGGTGGAAAAGATCAGCAAACATTATGGTATTCGATTAGCGTATCGTAGCCGCATCACCTTGTATAAAATGTTGTTGAAGCAAATGGTATTTGTTGGCGCAAGTGAACTGGTAAGCGACCTTGCTGCGACCAGTGTGGGGGCTGAATTACTTGGCAAGCTTTCTACCCGTTCGGCACAGGGCCTAAGTGCTGGGATATTCACAGCCCGCTTGGGCTATAAGGCGATGGAACTTTGTCGACCATTGCCACGCTTGGAGCACAAACAAAGTCTTTTAAAAAATGCGATTAGCTCAGTCGTTGATGTGCTATTAAGGCGTAGCAAAAAAGATTAAGCGGCAACAATTTTATACACCTCTTTAAGTAAAACTGGCTAGTCACAATAAGTGAACTAGCCGTCTCCCCATCTGGCATGCTTGTCTATTTTTCTAAACTGCCCTACATATTGGTTATTACACAAAAACGACGCTAATCAATTCACTACCATGTTTATTTGGTTGGCAATAATAAAACCAGCAGGCAAGTATGAAAAAATTAAGAGATGACAGTCAGTGTATTCACGGACCCAATCATTTTGACGACCCACATGGGGCGTTAACCGCTCCTTTGTATCAAACCTCAACATTCCACTTTAAAGACGCAGCGCAAGGAGCCGCAAGGTTTGCCGGTGAAGAGCCCGGCTATATCTATACTCGCTTAGGCAACCCTACGACGCGAGAGCTAGAAGAAAAAGTAGCTCGACTCGAGGGAATGGAAGATGCTGCGGCGACCGCCACTGGTATGGGTGCCGTGTCTGCATCGGTGCTGAGCTTTTTACAGCAAGGCGACCATATGATTGCATCAAGCGCATTGTATGGCTGTAGCTTCGCACTATTTGCGCATATGTTGCCTAAATTCGGTATTGAGGTGTCATTTGTTGACTTAACCGATGAACAAGCGTTACGTGATGCGGTACAGGAAAATACAAAACTATTGTTTGCTGAAACGCCAATCAACCCCAACATGACGGTATTAGATCTGAAAATGTTAGGGGAGATCGCTAAACAGCACGAGCTCTTGTTTGTCGTTGACAATACTTTCATGACGCCGCTTTTACAAAAGCCTGTGAATTATGGTGCTGATCTTATTGTGCATAGCGCAACCAAGTACCTAAATGGTCATGGAGATGTGGTAGCAGGGCTCGTGTGCGGTTCAAAAGAGCACATAGAACTTATCAAATTAACCGTGTTAAAAGACATTGGCGCTACAATCAGTCCTCATGATGCTTGGTTAATCAATCGAGGGTTGAAAACCTTAGCTTTGCGTGTACAACGCCACTGTCAAAGCGCACAAACGGTAGCTGAGTTCCTAGAAGCGCACCCTAAAGTGAATAAAGTCTACTACCCAGGTTTACCTTCGCATCCTGGTTACCAATTTCTTGGTGAACAAATGAAAGGGGCTGGTGGGGTAATTGCTTTTGAAATCAACGGCTCGCTAGAGCAGGGTGAGCAATTTATCAATGCGACTGAGCTGTGTACGTTAGCGGTAAGTCTAGGTGATCCGGAAACGCTCATTCAACATCCGGCATCAATGACACACTCTCCTTATACACAAGAGGAAAGGTTAGCTGCGGGAATTTCTGATGGACTAATTCGGATTTCAGTGGGGCTTGAAGACGTAGAAGACATTATTGACGATCTTAAGCAGGCGTTTGATAAAATATAGCTGTAAGTTAATTTTTACAAAGGGGCTGGGTTTAGCCCCTTTTTATTATGTGTGTAATTTTAGTTTTACAGGTGTGTATTTTATAGTTTACGAAAATGCTTGTTGTGCGAAATGTGATAAACGTGCTCACTATTAAACTTTCCTTCACTTTTACTTAGTATCAAAGTCACAAGTTGAAGCGCTCCGAACCATCAACAGGACAGCAATTGAAATTGCAAGATCATCAACTCGGGGTGAAGTAAGTGAGAATGTAAAATGGCTAAAGCAAGTAAATATGTATCTAAGCAGCCAGATGAAAATGGTGTTATCGCTTGGACAGATGAAGAGAATCAAATTTGGTCAGAGTTAGTTGCACGTCAGCTAGCGTGTATCGAAGGCAAAGCTTGTGATGAATATTTGGCAGGCCTTGAGAAAATTAACTTACCAAAAGACCGCATTCCACAACTAAGTGAGTTAAACGAAGCACTAGCGAAAGAAACGGGTTGGCAGGTAGCGCCAGTGCCCGCACTGATTGATTTTGATGAGTTCTTTCGATTGCTTGCCAACAAGCAGTTTCCTGTAGCGACCTTTATTCGCTCAAGAGAAGAGTTTGATTACCTGCAAGAACCAGATATCTTCCATGAGATTTTTGGCCATTGTGCAATGCTAACGAATCCAGCATTCGCTGAGTTTACACACAAGTATGGTCAGCTAGGCTACGCCGCGGAGAAGAAAGACCGCGTATACCTTGCACGCTTATACTGGTTTACCGTCGAATTCGGTTTGATGCAAACAGAGCAAGGTCTGCGTATTTATGGTGGCGGTGTGCTGTCAAGTCCAGGTGAGACTCAATATGTCTACTCTGACAAACCAGAAATTAATCCACTTAACGTGTTAGATGTGTTACGTACACCTTATCGCATCGACATTATGCAACCTGTTTACTATACAATTAACTCAATCAACGACTTATTTGAGATCTCTAAAATGGATATCATGTCGCTGGTTGAACAAGCAAAAGAGCTAGGGTTATTTGAACCTAAGTTTCCGCCAAAAGAAAAACTAGCAAGTTAAGGAATTATCAATGTCTGATTTAAGTGCACAAAAATGTGAAGCGTGTCGTGCGGATGCGCCTAAAGTATCAGATGAAGAACTAGCGGTTCTGATCAAACAGATCCCTGATTGGGTACCTGAAGTACGCGATGGTATTATGCAGCTTGAGCGTGTTTACAAGTTTAAAAACTTTAAACAAGCAATTGCGTTCACAAACAAGGTGGGTGATATGGCTGAAGAAGAAGGCCATCACCCAGGTCTACTTACCGAATGGGGTAAAGTGACGGTAACGTGGTGGAGCCACTCTATTAAAGGTCTTCATAAAAACGATTTTATTTGTGCCGCTAAAACTGACGAAGTATTCGCAGCACAGTAGGTCGACATTTATGTCGACAAATATCGACAACCCATGTCATATTTCGACCTACAAAATAAAAACGGCGCTAAACAAGCGCCGTTTTTATTCATCATTTAGGATAAAAGCCAAGAAAACGTTCGTCTTTTCATTTTCCAAGCAAATACAACTAGCGTTAGCAGACATAGATTAATCTATTTTTATCCCACCCTCAGGCTACGTAAACGTAGGGCTAATTATACCATTAGTCCACAAGATAGCGGTTGCAGCAAGAATGATGACTAACAGCACTAGGCCACAAGTCACAACCGAGCTGGCATAAATAAACCCACGCTCCTCAGGAATATGCATAAGAATAGGCACGCCCGTATAAAGCAGGTAAACGGAGTACGCCAGTGCAACCATCCCAACCGATACGACAAACCAAAGCTCAGGATAAAATGCCGCAAAAGCCGACATAAACATTGGTGTTGCCGTGTAAGCCGATAACTCTAGAGTCTGTGTATAGGTCGGTGTTGAGCCAAAAGTGATGGCCATCCAGTGGGCGAGATACGCCAGAATAAAGACGCCTGCAATTAATGCGCAGTACATTGCAACACCAATTAATATTGCCGACTCATGAGTTAAATAGACAGCATCCCCAGTACCAACACTCCAGCCTAAGTAGACTGAAGAATAATACCCCATAATGCTTGGGATCAGCGCAACAAGTGCAATATGTGACAAACTGTAAAACATACTTTCGTGACGGTTATCAATTGTTTGCCACTCTTCGTGCGGGTGAGCATATAAGCCCCATAGATGATTAAAGATCATAGTTAGCCCCTCAAATATAGGTTTGTACTATTTTTGTACAATTCAATTAAGTTATGAGAGATGAGTTAATTTTTGTCAAGAAAATGTAGTTGAATAGCAATATTACTATTTTCAGAATGATCTAAAACTTCTTGGGGAATAGCCTAGTGGTGCACCTTGTAGCGAGAAGTTATGATAAAATGGCGCAAACACATTAGTCTTTTGTTGTTATGTTAGAAAAGTACACAGATTTACTTGCGCCTATTAACCAATTTTTAGGCTGTGAAACCCCGCAAGCTTGGATTGAAAAAGCAAAACAAAGCGAGCACTTACCATTGTTGCTTATCGATCATATGCATTGTGAGTTAAAAGCGGCACAAAGCGCGGCCTTCTTAATTCGTAAATATGCAATAGATGATGCGTCTGCAAAAACATTGTTAAGTTGGTTGCAACCTTACGAAGATTTTATTTATCGCAGTGTTGGTGATGGCGAGTTTTCAGGCAGTAAAAATGAATTGATTGGTGAGCTAACTGCACGACCTGAATATGCTTACAATCAAGATATTTTGAGTAAGATGGTGAGGCTTATCAAAGAAGAGCTACATCACTTCGAACAGGTGCTAGAAATCATAAGGGCACGTGATATTCCTGTTGAGTACGTACAAGCATCTCGCTATGCGTCTGGAATGATTAAACACATTCGCACTTATGAACCCGCAGCTCTGGTTGATAAACTGATCATTGGTGCCTACATTGAGGCTCGTTCATGTGAGCGTTTCGCTAAACTTGCGCCACACTTAGATCAAGAAATTGCTAAGTTTTATGTGTCGCTATTGCGCTCAGAAGCCAGACATTACCAAGACTATATTGATTTAGCGCATCAAGTTGCCAACGCAACAGATCCTAAGCGCTGTGACGTAGCTGGGCGCATTCAACTATTTCAGCAAGTGGAAAACGAGCTTATCCGCTCACCGGACCTTGATTTCAAGTTCCACTCAGGTGCGCCTATTTAAGCACTAAATTTATTCAAAAGGGTGGCAAAGGAGCTGCTGTTTGCCACTGTCATCAACGACGATATATGAACTTTGTGAATACCAATCGCCAAGCACAGTGCGTACCTTACCGCCTTGGTATGTGTGCACCTTTGGTCTGTGGGTGTGGCCGTGGATCATATTGTCTACGCCATGTTTTGCGAACATGTCTGCCACTGCTTCTTCGGTGACATCTAGAATCTCGAGGGGCTTGCCTTTTTGGTTTTCAATGCTCTTACGTCTTGCATTTGCAGCGACTCTGCGACGATACCAAAGTGGCATAGCAAGCATCAGTCTTGGCCACCACCAACCGCGGCTCTTCTTACGAAACTTTTGATAGGCTTCGTCTTGTGTACACATCTCGTCGCCGTGCAAAATCACCGTTGGTGTGCCGTATAGATCTATCACCGCTTGTTCAGGTAGCAAAGTCATTTGGCATTCGTCAGCAAAGGCTTGTTTGATTAAAAAATCACGGTTACCGTGAATAAAAAAGACTTTAATGCCAAGGTGACTCAAGCTTCGCAGTTTTTGTGCAATACTTAGGGCGTAGGGGTCTTTTTCATCGTCTCCAATCCACACTTCAAAAAAATCACCCAGAATATATAAAGCGTCGACATCGGCGGTCATATGATGGTCGAGAAAAGCGAAAAATGCGTCGGTGATATCAGTGCGGTGCTCGGTTAAATGCAAGTCGGCGATAAAATAGGTTTTACCCATGGGACCTCAAAACTAATAAGGCCAGCATAAATACTGGCCTTGAATAAAAAGTTGTATATTACTCAGCAACGTATGCTTTTTCGATGATCACATCTTCAAGCGGTACGTCTTGATGGAAACCAGAAGAACCAGTAGCAACACCTTTAATCTTATTTACCACATCCATGCCTTCAACAACTTCACCGAATACACAGTAACCCCAACCTTGCGATGTTTCGCTTGAGAAGTTAAGGAAGTCATTGTCGTTAACATTGATAAAAAATTGTGCAGTTGCAGAGTGTGGATCTGGCGTACGTGCCATTGCTAGAGTACCCACTTTGTTTGCAACACCGTTGTTTGCTTCGTTTTTGATCGGTGCTTCAACTGGCTTTTGCTCCATACCCGATGCGAATCCGCCACCTTGAACCATAAAGCCGTCGATTACACGGTGGAAAATAGTACCGTTATAAAACTCGCTGTTTACGTAGTTTAGGAAGTTAGCTACCGTTTCAGGCGCTTTGTCAGCGAAAAGATTAATACGGATTTCGCCGTGATTTGTTTCTAAAACAACCATGTTAGTGTCCATCGTGTTGAATGATAAAACCCTATTTTATATCAACTGGGCTTTTGTGAAAAAGCATTCCTTAAAAATCAGCGTAAAAAATCAAAAAACTGTCGTAATTTGTTATTAAAATCTAGAGGCGCTGCTATGCAGGTGGTATGATTAAAAGCACTTTTGTTAAAAAATGAACCGTACTTAGGAAGAAAACTACATGTTGCAGATTTTCAACACACTCACTCGCCAAAAAGCCCCTTTTAAACCGCTCAAAGAAGGCAAGGTTGATATGTACGTGTGTGGTATCACTATCTATGATTTCTGTCATGTAGGACACGCACGCACTTACGTTTCATTTGACGTAATGAACCGTTATTTACGTTATTTAGGTTATGACGTCACGTATGTGCGTAATATTACTGACGTGGATGACAAAATCATTAAACGCGCCGCGGAAAACAAAGAGTCGATTAATGATCTAACCGTTCGCATGACCAAAGCCATGCATGAAGACTTTACTGCGTTGAATATGCTACCTGCGGATATTGAGCCGACGGTAACAGGGCATATGGATGAAATCATCGAGATGATCGCGCGCTTGATTGAAAAAGGCCATGCTTACGTTGCGAAGGATGGGGATGTATTGTTTGATGTCTCAACGTTTGAGCAATATGGTCAGTTATCTCAGCAAGATTTAGAAATGCTACAAGCGGGCGCACGCGTTGAGGTCGCACAAGACAAAGATGATCCACTCGACTTTGTATTGTGGAAAAAAGCCAAAGCGGGTGAACCTGCGTGGCAATCTCCGTGGGGCGAAGGTCGTCCGGGTTGGCACATTGAATGTAGCGCAATGAGTTCAAAGCATTTGGGTGAATTTTTTGATATTCACGGTGGGGGTTCAGATTTGCAATTCCCGCACCATGAAAACGAGATTGCCCAATCTTGCTGCGCAAATAATGGCCGTTATGTGAACACCTGGATCCACACCGGCATGGTACAAGTTAACAAAGAGAAAATGTCTAAGTCTCTTGGCAATTTCTTTACCGTACGTGAAGTGCTAAAAGCTTTTGATAGAGAAACAGTACGCTATTTCTTGATCAATGGTCATTATCGTAGCCAGCTAAACTATTCACAAGAAAACCTTGAACAAGCACGTTCGTCGCTTGAGCGTATTTACACTGCGCTACGTGGCGTTGAGCTGGTGGAAGTCGAGCTTAAAGGTAATGTTTACGCTGAACGTTTTGAGACAGCAATGAACGACGACTTTAACACGCCAGAAGCACTGCCAGTGATTTTTGAATTATCAAAAGAAGTGAATCGCTTAAAAGAGAGTGACGCAGAAGCTGCAGGTGAGCATGCATTTATTCTTGTGAAACTCGCGGAAGTCTTAGGTATTGCGCAACAAGACCCTGAATCTTTCTTACAAGGTGAACAAGACGACGACGAAGTAGCGCAAATCGAAGCATTGATTGAAAAGCGCCGCAGCGCTCGCGAAAATAAAGATTGGGCTGCAGCGGATGAAGCGCGTGATGCGCTAACTGCCTTAGGCGTTGTGTTAGAAGATAGCGCGGGCAAAACAACTTGGCGTAAAGCTTAACCTTCTTGGTACCAACACGATACGCAAATAAAAATGCCTTCACATCAATCGGTGTGAAGGCATTTTTATTTATAACACTACTATTATTTTTAAGGCGTTAATGTCGCCTTAAACTCAGGCGCTTTGCGTGCATTAGTCAACTGCTCGAAAGCATAGGCAAGCTTGATTAATTTCGCTTCGCTATAAGCCTCAGCGAAGAAAGAAATACCCAGCGGTAGCTCATGATGAAAACCCATCGGTACTGTAATGCTTGGATATCCTGCAATCGCGGCAGGAGATGACGAGGAAGCGGAGAAATTATCACCGTTAATGATATCGATACTCCAAGCTGGGGTATTCGTTGGTGCGATAAA
Source organism: Pseudoalteromonas sp. NC201 (assembly GCF_002850255.1). NCBI lineage: Bacteria > Pseudomonadati > Pseudomonadota > Gammaproteobacteria > Alteromonadales > Pseudoalteromonadaceae > Pseudoalteromonas > Pseudoalteromonas sp. NC201. Next base: position 2,682,570 of record NZ_CP022522.1, on the reverse strand, counting down.
TGCGTCAAGGCGATGTTCTTGTATTATTTTATCAATGCCTTGTTGGCGGGCAAATTTTTTAACCAAAGCTTGGGCTTCTTGATATCGGTGTTCTGTGATATCGCCTTTCTTTGCGGCTTCCTCTATCAAATATTGATCAAAGTACTTAATGGTGGAGGGATGTTGCTGGTTGAATTGGATGAGCTGGTTTAGGTTTTTTACTTTTACCTGCTCTGGTGTCTTGGCAAGGTAAGCATTGAGATCATGTTTAAAGTCATAGAGCAAAATATCCAATTCGGCGGAGCCTAAAGCTTCCAGCTCAGGTAAGTCTAACCCTTCAATTATTTCTGCGCCATTTGCTTTCATGGTTGCAACGGCTTTTGCAAATACCGCTTGAACTGCTGGTGGAAACTGACCTAGATGACTGGTGATAGCAATTCGTTTGCCTTTGAAACTGGCTGCATTTAAGCCTTGGGTAAAATCAATCGGCTGTTTTGCATCGCTAACGATAGCATTGAGCAATAAGGCGGCGCCCATCACCGACTTTGCCATAGGGCCAGCGCTATCTTGGCTATGACTAATAGGAATAATGCCTTCACCAGAAACCAAACCGACAGTCGGTTTAATACCTACAACGCCATTATGTGCTGAAGGACAAACAATAGAACCGTCAGTTTCCGTACCAATGGCGAGCAGTGCAAGACCTGCGGAGACGGCAACAGCAGAGCCGGAACTTGAGCCACATGGTGTTCTGTCTAACACATACGGGTTTTTGGTTTGACCACCGAGCGTGCTGTAGCCGCTCGAGCTGAAACTTGATTTAAAGTTTGCCCATTCACTTAAATTGGCTTTGCCAAGGATGATAGCGCCGGCTTGTTCTAACTGGATGATAAGCGGTGCAGCTTGGGTTTTGACGTTGTGTTGCAGGGCGAGCGCGCCTGCGGTTGTTGCCATTGGCGCCCTGGTGTCGATATTATCTTTAACAATAACTGGCAGGCCATGAAGTGGCCCTCGGTATTTTCCCGCGCGTAGTTCGGCATCAAGCTTTTTAGCGTCTTGTAAAGCGTTGGGATTGAGCGTGATCACTGCATTGAGCATAGGGCCACTGTCGTCAAGTTGTGAAATCCTTTTTAAATAAAACTCAGTGAGTTGCGTTGCTGATAAAGTTCGATTTTGTATTTTGGTTTGTGCTTCGAGCGTGGTAAGGTCCGCAAGCGATTGACTATAAGCTGGCAACGCAAGCGCGAGACAAGTGGTTAAAGCGAGTAGGGATTTTTTCATGACGTATTTTACCAATCCGCAGTAGTATTGTTGTTATTTATTTGTCCTTTATTTAGTCACGAGCCCTGTAAAAGGTCAAGCGAGTAGCCTGAACAAAGCATGATTTAGGCGTCTTTAAAACTTGTATTTTTGCTGCTAGCCACACACACTTAACTTCACGAGATAACAAAAAATATAACCATGATAAAAGCACCAATAGATATAGACGTAGATATTCCGTGGCTTGACCAAAAGCTATTTTCATTAGGTAAATTTTCATTAGAGGTGGGAGAAGCACTCTCATTTATCGCGGTGATCGTTGCGACTTTGGTGATCTCCAAGATCCTACGACTAGCATTTAATCGTCTCGCGTCAAGACAAGGGGTGATCCAGCATACCTCAGCCTATGTGATAGGCAGGATCATTCACTACATCGTGTTATTTATTGGTCTTATTATTGCGCTGACGGCGTTAGGAATAGAGATCACTGAATTAGCGCTTGTTGCCAGTGCGCTCGGCGTTGGGATTGGCTTAGGCCTACAAGGTCTGGTGAATAACTTTGTCTCAGGTCTGGTGTTACTGCTAGAGAAAACCGTCAAAGTTGGGGACTTTGTGGAGCTGACCAACGGGGTGGTGGGGGAAGTGATAGCCATTCACATGCGCTCAACTTGGATCCGTACAAATGACAACGTCGACCTGCTTATTCCAAACTCGGAAATGGTGTCAAATACAATTACCAATTGGACAATGTCGGATAAATATCGTCGTTTCCGTATTCCTTTTTCGGTGGCCTACGGCAGCGACAAAGAGAAGGTGAAGCGTGCCGCATTGGAAGCGGCCAAAAATGTCCAATATACCTTGAATACGCCGGGGCGAGAAGCAACGGTATGGATGACAGGGTTTGGTGATAGTAGCTTGAATTTCACGCTAGGAGTTTGGGTGCAACCTGAGCAGGTAAAGCGACCAACAGCGCTGGTTTCTGATTACCTCTGGGCTATCGATGATGCCTTTCGAAAATATCAAATCGAGATCCCGTTTCCACAGCGCGATCTTCATTTACGCAGTGGCTTTTCTATGGAAAAGCCTGATGAAAACTGAGGGTAGAATAACGGCTAGGGTGCTAGCCGTTATTGAGTTTACTCAGTGAATGATTTTAACCACTCGTTGCGGGAATGGAATTTCGATTTCCGCATTTTTAATCGCGGCAAACACCGCTCTATTCACTTCTAATTTAGTTTCGATAAGTGAAGTCGTAGGCACCCAGTAGCGGTAGCTCAATATCACTGCACTGTCGGCAAATTCCTCAATCCCCACCTGCGGCTTAGGGTCTTGACTGACCTTAGCATTATCAGCGAGTACTTTATTGATAAGCGTTAATGCACTTTGATAATCAGCATCATAAGCTATTCCTATTTCACCTTTAACCAAAGAGTTTGCAAACGAGTTATGGAGAATTTCTCCCACCACATGTTTATTTGGGATTGTGATCTCTACTTTGTCTTCGTTGATGAGCGTGGTATGTCCAAGCTCAATCATTTTAACTTGGCCGTTAACGCCTTTGATGCTGATGGTATCGCCAATCACAAATGGGCGGGTAGCGATGATGGCAAGCCCTGCGCCATAATTTGCTAGCATACCTTGCAGTGCAAGACCTGCACCTAAAGACGCGGCACCGATGGCGGCGACAAATGGTGTGATACTGATGCCAACCTTGCCAAGAGAAATAATCACAAACATGGCAATGATAAGCACCTTGATCACATTGCCAATAAAGTTGGTTAAAGCAGGATCGATATTGTGTTTTAGCATCAAGTTTTCAGTCGCTTTAGACAGCTTTCTTGATAACCACAAACCGAGAAGGAAGATGAATATCGCAGCGAGCAATTGGAAACTGTACGTCACCAGATACTCTCGAATAATGTTGTAATAGTGTTCTATTTGCTCGATTTCTTGATTGATCACAGTCATATCCCGAGTTATTAAATTAGAGTAGCCAACCAATGATAAAACAAAGGCACCCAAAGTGCAGTTATCATGGCGGTAATTGTCATCGCCGCTGAAGCAAAAGCGCCAGCCATGGGGTGATGCTCTATCGCTGCGGTTGTGCCTATCGCATGGCAAGCAACACCAAGCGCAGTGCCTTTCGCTTGCATATGGTCAACTTTACACCAGTGCAAGATATGTAGCCCAAACACGCCACCAAATACACCAATTAGTATCACCATAATCGCTGCAATAGCAGGGATCCCCCCGAGATAATCACTAATGAGTAGAGTGATTGGTGTTGTAACCGACAGGGCCGCCATTGAAGCTGAGAGCTGTGGATCGGCTGCGAAAAACTGGCAAATAAGAAAAGCGCTTAACGTAGACAGTGAAACACCCAACCAACTGGTTAAGCACAATGCAAAAAATACCGGTTTAATTTGGTGAAATTGTTTATACAAAGGGTAAGCGAGTGCAACGACCGCTGGCTCTAACAAGTAATGAATTGGTAGCGTTGCTTGTTGATATATCTTGTAGTCGAACTTCGTGAATAGTAGAAATGCCGAAATGACCAAAATGCAGATCAGCACAGGGTTTAATATCGGTAAGGAGATACGCTGATATAGTTTGCGAGCACTAAAAAATAACAGCACAGTAAGCGCTGACGCCATAATCATATTAATCACGAAACTTGATGCTCTTAACGATAGGGCTTAACAATACAAGACTTATTGTTGGTACACCAACTAGCAATAACAGTAGCATAAGCCAGTGGGATTGAAACAAACTGAGATGTTCTACCAAGCCCACTCCCGCTGGAATAAAAAACAGCGCCATGTATTTTAAGATGGGCTCTGCTGCGGGGGCTAACCATTCTACTTTAATGATTTTTGTGGCAAGGAGTATGACAAGAAGCACCATGCCAAGTAGGGCGGCTGGGATCTGTAAAGCACTAAGCTGAATTATCCACTTAGCGCTGAAGAGGCACGCTAAAATGATGGCAAAGCCTAGTGCAAATTGTAATATCAACTTCGCTCTGTGTACCATTAAATGTAAATCCTTAGCGCTGTAATGGCTCTAGTATGTATGATGGCTCATTGTACGCTTTCGTATTGCGATGACCATTATACTTTGGGCAAACAGGCATTCAATCTAGCGTCACCACTTCATGCGAGGCAAAAATGGCTTTTTATTATCATCTGCTACAGAGGCATTCTTCATTGCAATTTTGGTATTTTTAGCGGCGAGCAATTTAATTTGTGACCACGTTTCTAACCACAATAGTTTACGTGCGGGCTGGTTGTAGGCTCGATTATACACTTTCTTAATTGCTGCAATGGCATCTGGCGAGCGTGCGCTAAATTGAGAGAGTAACTCTGAGAGTCTAGCGTCAACATCATCACAGATCTCGGTAATGAGACCGTCCTTTAGTGCTTGCTGGGCGTCTATTCGCTGTGCATGGACTGTCATTAGCAATGCCTTATCCTTGTTCATTGTGGCAGGCAAAAGTAAGCTGCCGCCCATGTCAGGGCAAAGTCCCCATTTGGCTTCCATAATGGCAAACTGCGCACTGCTGTCGGCTAAACGAATATCTGCACCTAATGCAATATGACAGCCTCCGCCTAAACAATTGCCTGTGATCTTGGCGATGACAGGAACTGGCAAAGTTTGCCAGCCGAGTACGACTCTTTGTACTAAGTTAGCATTGCCAGGTAACCACTTTTTAAGTAGCTTGATGATCCCAGAAGGTTTATTCAGCACGCTTTTTACATCTAGGCCAGCACAAAAATGTGCGCCTTCACCTTGGAGAACGACAGCCCTAATTGATTTGCTTTTTCTAATTTTCTTTATCGCATTATCTAAACCAACAAACATGTCAACAGACAGCGCGTTTTGTTTTTCTGGTCGAGATAAGGTCACAAATGCGATATTGTTCGCTTCGGAAAATGAAATCATGATGAGATGCTCCCTGCGGGTTTTATGCGATAGTTTTAGAGTAATAACTCAAAAGCGACGTAACATTCAACTTTTACCGATAATTTGTTCGTCATTTAGCGTTATTTTCTGTTTGATTATCGCGACTATGTATTTATGTTTTACCTCATTTTGCTATCATTGCGCCAACTTTAAAACAACAGGCTAGCGTCCATGACAGCGAGACTTTGTAGCATCGAAGAAGCCACTCACCAAGCATATGATATCTTCCTTGAGTTGGCCCCGGATAATCTTGAAGAACACGATATTAATATGTTCAACGAACATCGCGAAGAGCGTGGCTTCATTGAAGAAAGTGAGCCGGACGAGAGTTGGTCGAGCATCACTGCGTATGAACAAGAAGCAGAACCAGAGCATTTCGTACAGGTTTTGGTTGGTATCGAGTTTGATGACTCGGATCAGGTGTACGCAAAAATCTTGATTAGCAGAGATTTAGATGCACCGTTTTGTCATATCATATGGAAGCAATAACCGGAAAGTAGTTGCCAGTGCCGTTTTTTAGAACTTTCGCCTTATTTGCAATTGGCTTGGTTTCGCTACCAAGCTTAGCTACGGATCCATTCGAAGATTTTCACGAATATGGCAAAATGCCCGATGACGAAATTCATCAAAAACACAAGGGCGAAATGCTGTACGGTGACGTTGAATTTGGCTTTATCGTTAACAAAGGTAATACGCAAAACACGTCATTTAAGTTTAAAAGTAACCTTTACCAAGATTTCCCCAAGTGGCGTAATCAATTTAAATTTAATGGCCTTTATCGCCGCGAGCAAAATACAGAAACAGACGTCGAAGATGTCTCAGCGTCGCGCTACTTTGGCTCTGCGCAAGGTAACTACAAGCTAGGAGACGATAACGCTTCGTTCTTTATGTACGGTGACTATGAGCGTGACAGGTTTAATGGCAAGGAATATACCACGACATTTGCGCTCGGTTATGGCAATCGTGTGTATGAGGGACGAAAGAACACGGTAGATGTCGACATCGGCCCCGGTATGTCTATCTCTCGTGTGGATAACGAAATCGAGCTTGAGCCGGAAGAAGATAGAACGGAGCAAGGCCAGCTTTTGCGTATGGCATTGCAGTGGGAAAGAAACGTGTCAAAGCGCACCCGCTTTAATCAAGACGTTAGTTTTGAACAATCGCTGTCAGGTTTAAACTCCAGATTGTTTGCTGAGTCTGCGCTAGTCACACAAGTGATTGGCGGGATTGCGCTGAAGTTTGCGTTTATTTACCGTTATAATTCGCAGCCAGAAAATGAAAAAGAAAAGGTAGACACCGAACTTGGTGCTACATTAGTTTACAGCTTTGATTAAGAAGACTATCGATGTATAAAAATACACAGTTTGCATGGGTTATATGGCTGTTTCTAGCCTTTATCGCCAGTTTTACCATATTGGCAATTTTCCTAGCTGGTAGCAATCTCGCCTTTGTTGGCTTTTTGGTGATCCTCGCGCTTGTTGCGTTTATTTTTTACGGCTTAACCATTCAAGTGAACCAAGAGCAACAAACGTTAAGCTGGTGGTTTGGACCGTCGGTGGCCAAAATGACCTTAAAGTTTGACGATATTGATTATGTTCAGCCTGTGACTAATTCTCTACGCCATGGTATTGGCATGCGGATCAGCACAGACGGTTGGGTATACACAGTTGCCGGATTCAAGGCACTCGAAGTGGTGATGAAGGATGGCACTAAATATCGCTTGGGTACAAATGACCAAGCTAACTTGGTTACGGCAATGGAAAGTAAACTTAAACAAGAAAAAAGCGCTGAATGATCAGCGCTTTTTATTAGTAACTCGACTAACCTTAGTGGTCGTGACCACAACCGCCTTCGCCATGAACGTGGCCGTGGGCAACTTCTTCTGCTGTTGCTTCACGTACTTCAAGCACTTCAACGTCAAAATTCAGTGTGATCCCAGAAAGTGGGTGGTTCGCGTCAACAATGACTTCTTCGTCTTCGATACCAATGATCACAACGATTTGGTCGCCTTCGTCGGTGGTAGCTCTAAATTGCATACCCACTTCGATTTCCATGCCTTCAAACATTGACTTAGGAACAGCTTGAGTCAATTCGTCAAAGCGCTCACCATAACCTTCTTGTGGCTCTATGGTCACACTGAAAGTGTCACCAGCTTGTTTGCCTTGTAGGGCATCATCAAGACCTGGGATCAGATAACCTGAGCCAAGCATCGCTATCACAGGCTCATCATCAAATGTGCTATCAATCGTGTTGTTGTCTTTGTCTTGAACTGAGTAGTGGATTGTCACTACCGAGTTAGGGCCAATAATCATATAAGATCCCGTTAGTTGTCTTCTAAAGAATAAGGTAGAGGTTGAATAGTAAGACTCACCTCTGGTGAATTTTTTGCTCTTAGCACTGCGTCTTGTGGTGTGTCATTTGGCATCACAGCCAGCGCATAATAACGGCTGCTGTTAGCATCAAAGGTTTGTTGAATAACCTTGCCACCACGACGCCAGTTGTCTTCAATCTGCAGTTCAATGTCTGCCTCTTCGATGCGCTCTGCAGCATTGCCTGTCACTATGTACATGGCACGTTTGTTTTTACCAAGATAGCGCATCCGAGCTACGGTTTCTTGACCAGTATAGCAACCTTTCTTAAAGCTGATCCCGTTAAGGGCCTGAAGGTTAACCATTTGTGGTACAAATTCGTCCACGTGATCTGCATCAAGGCTTGGCTCACCTGCTAAAATGCTGGCCGCAATAAACGGTGCTGGATTGCTTTGTTGTTCCACGTCCGCGGGTAAACTTGCGCCTTCGAACGCGATGAAAACAAAGCGCTCGTCTGCGAGTTTTAGCAGCTTGCCGTTGGCAACATCTACAGCGCTTGTGTCAGACGAAAGCTCAACGCCAAAGGCAGTAGCAAGCGCTTTACTGTCCTGAGTCATTAAGCCAAAGACTTCGCAGTCAGCAAAATCAATGTCAACTTTGGCAAAAACGCCGTACTTTTTTAGCTCACGAAGTGATGCTTCAGCTTCGGCTACACCTGCAAGCATTAAGTAGTCGTCTTGATAGCGAGTTAAGCGCGACACAGACCAAAGTTTGCCTTTAGGGCTACAATGCCCAGACCACATAAAATTATCTTCTTTGATAAGGTTAATGTCTTGAGTAACCTGACCGTGCAAATAGCTAAGTTTATCTTGTCCTGAAATGCGAATAACCTTGAACGGAAGCGCATAAGCACGAGCAATTGACATAATGTTGATCCCTATTAAAGTGTTTTCGTAATGTTACCGTAAAATCATAAGTGGAGATAGGGACGGACGATTTCAATGTGCCATTTCTATAAGTTTTATGGCATATGTCCTGCACAGTGGGTATAATTTTCTCAATAGTTTATGAGGGGTTAATCAGTTTATGGTTGAGTTACTGCCTAAAGCTCGAGTTAAATGGGCTTGCCGTCGTGGCATGTTAGAGCTGGACGTTATTTTAGAGCCGTTTGTTGAGCAGGCTTATGACGCGCTATCCGACGAAGGTAAGTACGTGTTTCAGCGTCTAGTTACCTGTGAGGATCCAGATTTATTTGCTTGGTTTATGGGTCATGAAGAATGTCCAGATCCAGAGCTAAAACGCATGGTTAAGTTAATCCTTGATCGGATCCGCGTATAGAATCGACTTTCAACACAATCTTCAGAACCACACCTTCTTTGTGGTTCTTTTTTCTTGCCTCACTTTTATCCTTTTTCTGCTGTTTCCAGCGCTGTGGTGGTTAGTCGCAATCGTATTTGCCGTGACGGGTTATTGCAGTTGGCAAACTGTTCTATCTCGTACACCAAAGGCGGGTACTGTACTCTTGATCCCGAAGGAAAACTTCATTGAAATACAGTCGAAAACGATAAATTTCAAAGGGCAGCTTATTGGTGCGACCATATGGTTTGATAGTCAAATAGCGCTAAAAATCATGGATGCGAACCAAGCTAAGCAGCAGATATTTTTGACTCGACGGGCAATACCAGAAGCGGACTGGCGTTTACTTTGTCGCACCGTACTGCAAGCCAATTAGAAAAAGCAACGAGAGCATGGCGATAAAAATCAGCACATACTCTACATGCAAATATTATTATTTTGTCGGTGACAAAACGGTCGGTGTGGAGTTTTCAGCCATGTCAGGGAAGTCAATGGTGTAGTGCAGTCCGCGACTTTCTTTACGTTCTAACGCGCTGCGAATAATAAGTTCAGCTACTTGTACTAAGTTACGTAATTCGAGCAGGTTGTTACTCACTCTAAAGTTGGCGTAATAATCGTGGATCTCTTGCTGCAATAACTCAACGCGGCGTAGCGCACGTTCTAACCGTTTAGTTGAGCGAACAATGCCAACATAATCCCACATAAACAATCTAAGTTCATGCCAGTTGTGGGTGATAACTACTTCTTCATCCGAGTCGCTGACACGGCTTTCGTCCCAATCTGGTAACTTAGATGGCTCAGGACGATTATCGATTTTAGCTAAAATATCTTTTGCGGCAGCGTGGGCAAACACAATGCATTCTAACAACGAGTTACTCGCCATGCGGTTTGCGCCGTGTAGACCTGTGTAAGCCACTTCGCCAATTGCATATAAATTGTCGATGTCAGTACGACCGTTAAAGTCAGTCATAACACCACCGCAAGTATAATGCGCCGCTGGCACTACGGGGATTGGCTCTTTGGTGATATCTAAACCAACACTTAAGCACTTAGCATAAATCGTAGGGAAGTGCTCAATGATGAACTCTTTGTCTTTATGTGAGATATCCAGATAGACGCAATTTGCACCCAATCGCTTCATCTCATAGTCAATGGCACGGGCGACTACATCGCGAGGGGCAAGTTCTTCGCGTTCATCGAAGTCAGGCATAAAGCGTGTGCCGTCAGGACGTTTAAGCAGCGCGCCTTCACCGCGCATGGCTTCGGTTATTAAAAAGTTTTGTAGCTCAGGGTGGTATAAGCTGGTCGGGTGAAATTGGTTAAACTCCATGTTGGCTACACGGCAACCCGCACGCCACGCCATTGCGATGCCGTCACCTGAAGAAACATCTGGATTTGAGGTATACAAGTAAACTTTACTTGCGCCACCCGTTGCTAAAGCGACAAACTTAGCCGAGATGCTCTCAACTCTATCTGCTTTGCGATTGTAGACGTAAACACCTTTAATATCGCTTGAGTCACCATATTTATCTTTAATGAGATCGATGGCGTTGTATTGCTCTAATATATTAATTTTTGGGTGTAACTGTACTTGGCTAATTAATGTGGTTTGAACGGCTTTACCCGTTGCGTCAGCTGCGTGCAATATACGACGATGTGAATGCCCACCTTCGCGGGTTAAATGAAAGCGCTCTTTCCCTTTGCTATCCACTTCCATATCAAATGGTACGCCTTGCTCAATCAGCCACTTCAAGCAATTTTTTGCATTTGAGGCGGTATAGTGCACCGCATCGCGGTCACATAAGCCAGCGCCTGCCGCAAGTGTGTCTTCGACATGTGATTCGATACTGTCATTTTTCTTATCGAATACTGCGGCAATGCCACCTTGAGCATAAAGTGTGGAGCCTTCTTTTAACGCCCCTTTGCTTATCACGGTAACTTTACAGTGGTTTGCTAAAGAGAGCGCAAGAGAGAGTCCAGCAGCGCCACTGCCAATAATGACTACATCAGTATTGTGGTGAGTCGTATTTTTCATATTCGAAGATCTTTACTGTTTTTGCGTTTAATTCTGCTATTTATACCACATCTGCTATCATAGAAGGCAGAGAGTTTGTTCCGTTTAATGAGAATCATTTAGAACATTTTGTGTGACTGCTAATGGAATAATGCTAAAAAGCAGCCAAGAAACTAGTACGCAAAGATGGATGAATTCGTTTATTTTAAAAAAAAATACAAAAAAACAGAACTTTTTATTCAGTACTAAGTCAGAGTAGCTGTGAATGATGGCAACTAGATACGATTTAGAAAAGCAAAAAGAGGAGTACCGGCTCGAATGAGCGAGCAGGATTTAGATCTAGATATAGTTAAACGCGTTCAACAGGGAGATAAAAACGCATTCAACCTGTTAGTTGCCAAGTATCAAAATAAAGTCGCAGCGCTGATTTCTCGTTATGTAGCGAATCAAGGCGATGTGGCAGATGTGGCACAGGAAACGTTCATTAAAGCTTATCGAGCGTTGCCTAACTTTAGGGGCGAGAGCGCATTTTATACTTGGTTGTATAGAATCGCGGTTAACTGTTCAAAAAATTATTTGGTGGCGCTTGGTCGAAAGCCGCCAGCAAACGACGTAGATGCGGAAGAAGCCGAGTTTTATGATGGTGCAGACCAATTAAGATCGAACGCTTCACCGGAAAATCTATTGTTAAGCGACGAAGTGAAAGCAGTGATTTTCAAAACTATCGAGCGCTTGCCTGACGATTTAAAAACCGCAATTACTTTGCGTGAAATCGAAGGTATGAGCTACGAGGAAATAGCTGTCATTATGGATTGTCCGGTTGGTACAGTTCGTTCGAGAATTTTTCGCGCAAGGGAAGCGATAGATAACAATTTGAACCCATTAATAGGTGAGTCTTAATATGGCACAAGCTGAAAAACAAGTGACAGAAGATTTAACGACATCGCAAATTTTTGACGGTGATCTGTCACTCAACGCTGAAACTGATGTTCGTTTAGACGAACAAAAGTTTGCTCGGTATGCCTTGATTGGTGATGTAATGCGTAGTCAAAAGCAAGACACACCTTGCATTGATATCACCAGCAGCTTTGCAGCGGCACTTGAACAAGAGCAAACGTATAGTGATCCGGCCGTTGGGCAAGTGAAAGAAACGACGCCGAAGAGCAATGTGATTGAGCTAAGTGCATGGCGTAAGCCGTTTGCACAAGTGGCTATCGCGGCAAGTGTGTCATTGTTTGCTGTGCTTGGGGTTAATACGTTAAGCACTGACGCGACTTTACCTGCGGGCGATACGTTACAGTTGCAATCAACTCCTTTTGCCGGAGGCGTTTCTCCTGTAAGCTTATCAACTGAGCCTGCGCTTGAATCAGCGGCTAAAGGCATTAGAGAGTTACAGCAGCAACGTATTGGTGCATTGGTGCTAGAGCATCAAAGACAGTCACGTATGGCGTATGCGCTGCAGCAATCTGGTGAAAACAACACCGCTAAAAAGCAAGAGGAAAAAGAGCAATAAATGAGAGCACTGTTAGTTGTAGTAAGTGTATTTTTCTCTAGTTGGCTGTGGGCAAATGAAAGCGTATCAGCCAAACAACTGCTAAAAGACATGGCCGAAGCGGTGCATCATAGAAACTTTGATGCATCGTTTGTCGTGGTGAAAGGAAAATCTATGGAGCCTTACCGTTGGCTTCATGGTAACCAAGATGGGACTGAATTTGAGCTTTTAAGTTTGCTCAATGGTGCTGGACTTGAAATGATCCGCATTGGTGACAAAGTGACTTATTTTGAACCAAAGTCTGAGCCTTACACCATCCAAACAGATTCGATAGCAGGTCCAATTCCCGAAGTTTTATTCAAAAATATCGACAGCCTCAAAGAAAGCTATGATTTTGTCTTAGGTGGAAAAGGTCGGATCGTTGACAGACCTGCTCAGCTTGTCAGGTTAGAAGCAAAGGACGACGCTAAATACAACTATTGGTTGTGGATCGATACCGAGTCATCTCTGTTGCTAAAATCCGCTTACGTAAACCAACAAGGCGAGTTGTTAGAACAGCTTCAGCTTACCCATATCAGAGTGACTGAAACTCCTGCTGAGCAATTGTTAGAACTTTCCCAAAAACAATTTCCTGAAGCCGTATCTGGGTTGTTGAAGACACTTGAGAATGGCACAAAAAACAATTGGCAAATTGGTTGGTTACCTCAGGGCTTTGAGCTGCTAAAATCTGACAGACATAAGTTAGATTTAAATAATGAGCTGGCAGACTACTACTTGTTTTCCGACGGCCTTGTCGATATTTCGGTATTTGTACAACGTCCTTTACCGGGCCAGCGCCCAAGTGGAGCGCTTTCGTCAGGTGCGACAACGGTGTACGTACACAACACAGGTGCGTTTGACGTATCTGTAGTTGGAAATATTCCAGCAATGACCGCAAAAGCAATCGCTGAGTCTGTGAAAAGACCTTTATGATAGAACAAACTCTGACAGTTGCCGCCATAAAAGGCGCAACTGTCTACTTAGAAGCACAGCCAAAGCCCGCCTGTGAAGGTTGTAACGGCAAATGCGGCTCCCAAGTATTCGCCAAACTCTTTGGCACCCACAAAAAACAATTCCCTGTAGATTTGACGGAATCTGTCGAAATTGGCCAAAAAATTAAGTTGGCATTAGATGACTCTAATGTAGTGAAACATGCGTTTTATGTTTACATGATGCCATTGCTTTTTGCTTTTGCTGGCATGTTTATCGCAGCCCTCGTACTTGGTCTCAATGAACCTTTGCAGATACTTATTGCATTTACGAGTGCTGCACTCGGTTTATTTTTCGCCAGAGTCCAAGGGGATAAACTCAAACATCAGGTAAAAGTGATAAAAATTTACCCAATTAGCCTACCAATAACGCAAATAGATGGTGATTGTACTAAATAAAATGTAAAATCGAGGCCTTAATCTCTATTTGTGACTAACAGAAGTATTGAATCCAGTATATGAAGCATATCCGTAACTTTTCTATTATTGCCCACATTGACCATGGAAAATCGACGCTATCAGACCGCTTAATCCAAGTTTGTGGAGGTTTAACAGACCGCGAAATGCAGCAGCAGGTACTGGATTCGATGGACATCGAACGTGAGCGCGGCATTACCATCAAAGCACAGAGTGTAACGCTTAACTATCAAGCAAAAGATGGTGAAACCTACCAGCTAAACTTTATCGACACACCGGGACACGTTGACTTCACTTATGAAGTTTCACGCTCTCTAGCCGCTTGTGAAGGTGCGCTATTGGTTGTTGATGCGGGTCAAGGTGTAGAAGCACAAACACTAGCGAACTGTTACACCGCACTTGAGATGGACTTGGAAGTTATTCCGGTTCTGAACAAAATTGACTTACCACAGGCTGATCCACTTCGCGTTGCCGAAGAAATTGAAGATATCGTTGGTATTGAAGCATTAGAAGCAGTTCGTTGTAGTGCGAAAACGGGGATCGGCATTGATGAAGTACTCGAAGTGATCGTACGTGATATTCCACCGCCAGAAGGTGAGCCAAATGCGCCACTACAGGCACTGATTATCGATTCATGGTTTGACCCGTACCAAGGCGTAGTGTCATTGGTGCGTATTAAAAACGGTGAATTAAGAGCGGGCGAAAAGATTAAGATCATGTCTACAGAGCAAGCTCACCAAGTAGATAAGGTTGGTATCTTTACTCCTAAGCAGACCAATACCGGGGTGTTGAAAACAGGTGAAGTAGGCTTTGTTATCGCAGGTATCAAAGACATCCATGGTGCACCAGTTGGTGATACCATTACCATGGCTCGTGATTCTGCAACAGACCGTTTGCCTGGTTTCCAAAAGGTGAAGCCTCAGGTATACGCGGGAATGTTCCCAATTTCATCTGATGACTATGAAAACTTCCGCGATGCGCTTAATAAATTGAGCCTCAACGATGCATCACTATTCTTCGAGCCTGAAAACTCAACAGCACTGGGCTTTGGTTTCCGTTGTGGTTTCTTAGGTATGCTCCATATGGAGATTATTCAAGAGCGCCTTGAACGTGAATATGACATGGATCTTATTACCACAGCTCCAACGGTAATCTATGAAGTAGAAACTAAGCACGGTGTGGTGAAAATCGATAATCCATCGGATTTACCGCCAGTAAACGACATTATTGAAATTCGTGAACCAATTGTTGAAGCAAATATTCTCGTTCCGCAAGAGTATTTAGGAAACGTGATCACGCTATGTGTTGAAAAGCGTGGTATGCAGACCAAGATGACCTATCACGGTAAGCAAGTTGCGTTAACCTATGAATTGCCGATGTCAGAAGTGGTGATGGACTTCTTTGATAAGTTGAAGTCTACCAGCCGTGGTTTTGCATCACTTGATTACAACTTCAAGCGTTTTGAAGCATCAGACATGGTGCGTGTGGATATTCTGATCAATGGTGACCGCGTTGATGCACTTGCAATAATTGTTCACCGCGATGGTTCACAAACGCGTGGCCGTCAGTTAGCTGAAGCACTGAGAGAATTGATCCCTCGCCAAATGTTTGATATTGCTATTCAAGCTGCAATTGGTAATCACGTCATTGCGCGTAGTACAGTTAAGCAGTTACGTAAAAACGTAATCGCAAAATGTTATGGTGGTGACGTGAGCCGTAAGAAAAAGCTACTGCAAAAGCAAAAAGAAGGTAAGAAGCGTATGAAGCAACTTGGTAACGTTGAAGTGCCACAAGACGCATTCTTAGCAATATTGAAAGTAGGTAAGTAACAGGAAATACAAATGGCAGGTTATTTTTCAATTTTATTGGTGCTACTCACGGTCGGTTCAGGCCTTATTTGGTTGATCGATCATTTGGTGTATGCACCAAAAAGACAAGCTAGGCTTGCTATTGCGCAAGGTGCGTCTGACACTCAGTTAGATGCCGACATCATTGCGGAAATCGCACCTGAACCTGCCATTGTTGAAAACGCGAAATCAATTTTTCCTATGATTGCCGCAATCACGATTTTCCGTTCGTTTATTTTTGAACCGTTTCAAATTCCATCCGGCTCAATGATGCCAACCTTATTGGATGGCGATTTTATTCTCGTGGAAAAATATGCTTACGGGATTAAAGACCCAGTGTGGCGTAGCAAAATCGTTGAAACGGGTACCCCTGAGCGCGGTGATATTGCGGTGTTCAAGTTTCCGCTAGACGAGAGAATTGACTTCATCAAACGTATTGTTGGTTTACCGGGCGACCATATTGTTTATCGCAATCGTCAGCTTTACATTAAACCTAAGTGTGAAGACGGGCAGAGCGAAGCAAACGGGTTGACGTGTGGCGAATATAACAAGATTGATGTAGACATTGTAAATCGTGACGAGTTTACGCAAGGTCCAATGCAGTTAGTGCGTCTAACCGAGCATTTGCCAAACGTAGAACATGATATTTTAATTAATCCTGAAGTGTTAGAGTTAACAGATCGCTACTATCAACAACCAGGTACTCGCCGCGATGAGTGGGTAGTACCAGAGGGAAGTTATTTTGCGATGGGTGATAACCGTAATAACAGCCAAGATAGTCGTATGTGGGGTTTTGTACCTGATGAAAACTTGGTTGGAAGAGCGGTATTTATTTGGTTAAGTTTTGATTTTGATAATGGCCCAGACAGCATTTTGCCAGGGTGGGTTCCAACTGGTGTTCGTTTTGAACGCCTAGGTAGTATTCAGTAAAAATGAAAAGAAACGTAGAAGAACTTTATAATAAAATAGGGTACAACTTCTCTGATAAGGCGCTGCTTGAGCAGGCTTTGACGCATCGCAGTCACAAAGGCCAGCACAACGAGCGTCTCGAATTTTTGGGCGACTCTATTTTAAGCTTTGTGATTGCAAATGCTTTGTATCACAAGTTTCCAAAAGCGCGTGAAGGTGATTTAAGCCGCATGCGTTCAACGTTAGTGCGTGGTCAAACTCTGGCGGAATTCGGTGTGGAGTTCGCGCTGGGTGATTATCTGCGCCTAGGTCCAGGTGAGCTGAAGAGCGGCGGTTTTCGCCGTGAGTCGACGCTCGCAGATGCAGTAGAAGCCATAATTGGTGCCGTTTTCTTAGACTCTGACATCGACGTGTGTAGAGATTTGGTACTAAGTTGGTACGAATCACGCTTAACTGCGATTTCACCTGGTCATAACCAAAAAGACCCGAAGACGCTGCTGCAGGAGTATCTACAAGCTCGAAAATTACCTTTACCGGGCTACACTGTAATAGATACCAAAGGGCAAGCTCACAACCAAACATTCACGGTCGAATGTATAGTGGAAGGGATGGAAAGTATAATTTCAGTAGGCAGCTCGCGACGTAAAGCTGAGCAAAAAGCTGCCGAAAAAGCGCTTAAGATATTAAAGAATGACGCTTGATACACATTGCGGCATGATTGCCATTGTCGGTAGACCTAACGTAGGTAAATCGACACTATTAAATAAATTGGTTGAGCAAAAGGTAAGTATTACCTCGCGTAAACCACAAACCACTCGTCACCGCATCATGGGGATCCATACAGAGGGTAACTATCAAGCGGTGTACGTTGATACGCCAGGACTTCATATTGAAGAAAAGCGTGCAATTAACCGCTTAATGAACCGAGCAGCATCAAGCTCAATCGGCGATGTTGAACTGGTTATTTTTGTCGTAGAAGGGACGCATTGGACGCCTGATGACGAAATGGTACTGGCTAAAGTTAAAGACAGCGGTCGTCCTATCTTGGTGGTGATGAATAAAACCGATCAGGTAAAAGATAAAGACTTGTTGATGCCACATATTCAGTGGTTGAGTGAACAGGGGGATTTTATCGGGATCGTACCTATCTCTGCGAAGCAAGGTAAAAACGTTGATATGATCAGAGAAGAAGTGCACAAGCGTTTACCTGCGTGTGAATTCTATTTCCCTGAAGATTATGTTACCGATCGCTCGATGCGTTTTATGGCGGCAGAGATCGTGCGTGAAAAGTTGATGCGCTTTATGGGCGATGAGTTACCGTACTCGGTGACGGTAGAGATCGAACAGTTTAAGTGGCAAGACAACGGCGTTTGGCAGATCAACGCGTTGATCCTTGTTGAGCGCGAATCGCAAAAACGCATGGTGATCGGCAACAAAGGCGAAAAGCTCAAAGTTATCGGTCGCGAAGCGCGTAAAGATCTTGAGAACATGCTAGACAACAAGGTCTATCTCGAATGCTGGGTTAAAGTGAAATCTGGCTGGGCAGACGACGAACGTGCTCTTCGTAGCTTAGGGTACGGAGAAGACTGATTGGATAGCGACTTTCGACAGGCCTATCTGTTACATCGCAGACCTTACAGCGATTCTCAGGTACTGCTTGACGTGCTGGTCGAAGGCATTGGACAACTTAAAATGCTTGCCCGAGTCAAGGGCAAGCAATCCCTCAAACATAATGCCCAGCTGCGGCCATTTTCATTACTTTTACTGCAATATGCAGGCAGATACGATTTTAAATACCTAAACCGTTTTGAACCCACAGACAACCAAATCCAACTCGTTGGGCGGCAGCTATATTGTGGTTTGTATCTCAATGAATTAACGCAACGCGTGGTACCAACCAACGAACCGCTAGAGCAGATCTTTGCGCTCTATCAGCTACATTTAATGCGTTTGGCCCAAGATGAAGATGTGGAACCTATCTTACGTAGCTTTGAGTTGCAATTGTTAGGTGAGCTGGGTTTCGGGGTGGAACTGGAATTTGACGCTGAAGGTAATCCAGTGCGGCCAAAAGCCGCGTATAAGTACGTATCTGAGTACGGTTTTATTGCAGTCGGTCGTGAACCTGATACGATACCGGGCAGTATGTTATTGGCCATTGCCAATCAAGATTTCCAAGACCTTGCCGTGAGAAGAGCGGCTAAGCTATTAACACGAAAATTAATGGCGCCGCTGGTTGGTAAGCAAGGGCTGAAAAGTAGAGAACTATTTATTTCAAAGAAATAATACCAATTTAATCAAAAGTATAAATCGGTAAATTGGTATCGCAGTAATAGGTGGGTGATCCACTTGCTACGTCATATTATCAAGGGATAAACGATGAAAGATATTTTACTTGGCGTCAACGTAGACCATATTGCAACGCTTCGTCAGGCGCGTGGCACTAGCTATCCTGATCCAGCACATGCAGCTGCAGTAGCTGAGCACGCAGGTGCCGACGGCATTACTATTCACTTACGTGAAGACCGTCGCCACATTCAAGATCGCGATGTTTACGTGATGGCAAAAACCATCCAAACACGTATGAATCTAGAAATCGCAGTAACTGACGAAATGCTCGACATTGCTTGCGAAGTAAAACCTGAATATGTTTGCCTAGTGCCAGAAAAGCGCGAAGAGTTAACCACGGAAGGTGGCTTAGACGTTGCGGGTAATCTTGATAGGATCACAGCGGCAACTCAGCGCCTAGCTGATGCGGGTATTAAAGTAAGCTTGTTCATCGACGCAGATAAAAAGCAGCTAGATGCCGCAAAGCAAAGCGGTGCGCCTTACATTGAAATCCACACTGGTGCTTATGCTGATGCTGAGAACGACATCGAAATGAGCGCTGAGCTTGAACGCATTCGTGAAGGCGTTCAGTATGCCCATGGCCTAGGTCTTATCGTTAACGCTGGTCATGGTTTGCATTACCATAACGTTAAACTGATTGCACAAATGCCAGAAATCTACGAACTTAACATTGGTCATGCCATTATTGCTCGAGCGGCAATTGATGGGCTGGAAAAGGCAGTACGAGATATGAAGCGTTTGATGTTAGAGGCGAGACAAGCATAACGTTTAGTGGTAAAGAAAACGAAAGGGCTGTGTAGCCCTTTCTTTTTGCCTTGTAATCGAGTTAATACAGTTGGTATCAAAATGAAAAAAATGGTGTTGGTCTTTGCAAGTTGTGCCCTTGCACCACAACTTAGCGAAGCGACAGAGAACAACGAATTTGAAATCATCACTACTACGGCATCCAGATTGGCTGAGACGGCAGGAGAGCGTCCTGTAAGCCTCTCTTTGCTAACAGAAGCTCAATTAGATGATACAGGCGTCACGCATATCGAAAAGGCGTTGAGGCTCGTTGCTGGCGCAAATGTACAACATGGTAATGGTCAAGAGTATCTACCTGCATTGCGCTCACAAGTGCTCTCTGGTGCAGGCGCATGTGGCGGCATTTTAATGGCTGAAGATGGTATTGCACTCAGAGCCGCAGGCTTTTGTAATATTAATGAACTCTTTGAATCGCACTTTGAAGCGGCTGAGCGTATAGAAGTGCTAAAAGGGCCAAACAGCGTATTGTATGGCTCTAATGCGGTGCATGGAGTGGTTAATGTGATTACTTCAAACAGCATTCAAAAGACACCTAGGATTGCATTAGATATCGGCTCCTATGGTTATAGCCGAACTCGGATACAAGCTGGCGATAAAGCCCTTGGCTTGGGCGCAGCGTTAACCCTTACAAAAGATACGGGTTATCGTGAGGATGAAAGCGTTGAGCAACAAAAGTTGAGCGTCAAACACCAATATGAAGGTGAGAAGGTTGGTGTCGTATCTGGAATGACATACACCCACTTAGATCAGCAAACTGCGGGTTATGTAACCGGAGTGGACAGCTATAAAAATAAGCAATTGGCAAAGCAAAACGAAAACCCTGAAGCATTTAGAAAGGCAGAGTCATTTAGAGCTTGGACAGAAATAACCGGGCACTTTGATGATAGTAACACCGTACTGATAAAACCTTATGTACGCTGGCAAGAGATGGAATTTGTTAAGCATTTCTTGCCGGGTAAGCCGTTTGAAGAAAATGGTCAAACTGGTGTGGGGCTGCAAACGCTTATACACACTGAATTAAGTGACTCAATACAACTAGATTGGGGAATGGATGCGGAATATACCCAAGGCGAGATGTTGCAGTATCAGCCTACGCCGACTGAAGGCTCTGCATTTTTGCGCTTAACTATTCCTACAGGAAAGCATTACGACTATGAAGTAGATGCAAGGCAACTCGCGCCTTTTGCAAATCTCAGTTGGCGACAGGGTAACTGGTTAGTTGAACTGGGCGCTCGTTTTGAGTCAATGAAGTACGATTATCGCAACTTTTTGCCTACTGGGCGCACCAAAGAAGATGGCTCGGTGTGTGCAATGGGAGGATGTCGTTATAGTCGCCCAGCCAGTGGCAGAGATAGCTTTGCTTATTTTTCACCAAAATTTGGCCTAAGCTATGTGTTCACTGAGCGAAATATTGCCTATGCTAACGTGTCTCAAGGCTATCGCGCACCACAAACTGCCGAGCTTTACCAATTGCAGCGAGAGCAGGTAAAAGCATCGCTAGAGGAAGAAAAGGCGGACAATATCGAGCTTGGCCTAAAAGGGAGTGCAGATAGTCTTGGCTATCAGGTCGCGATTTATGACATGGAAAAAGAAAATTTGCTCTTCCGAGATAGTGACTTTTTCTATATCAACGATGGTCGCTCAAGACACCGAGGTGTGGAGTTGGAGCTGAGTTACTCATTCTCAGCACATTGGCAACTAGATCTTGCCGCAACGCGTGCTAAGCATACCTATGAACAAGATAATATTCTTGGTGGCATCAATATTAACGGCAACGATCTAGATTCAGCACCAAGGAGCGTCATTAACGCCCAATTACACTGGCAAGCACGGGATAATCTCAGTTGGTCTTTAGCTTGGCACCATGTAGGAGAGTATTTTACTGACCCCGAAAATCTTCATCGTTATTCTGGTCACGATTTGCTGAGTTTACGAGGAAAGTGGCAGGTAAATCCGCATTTGGCGTTGACGATGAGAGTGAAAAATCTAACCGACGAACGTTATGCTGAGCGTGCCGATTACACTTCATTTAGTGGTGAAAGGTATTTTCCAGGAAGACCAAGAAACATTCTAGTGTCACTGGACTACCGTTGGTAATACATGAAAAAGGGAGCAGAAAGCTCCCTTTGTGAAACTATCGTGACAATTAATCGTCTAGTGAGCGAAGTAGTGCATTGATCCCAACTTTTTCGCGGGTTTGCTGATCTACTTTTTTCACAATAATTGCTGCATACAGGCTATGAGAGCCATCTTTACTTGGTAGCGATCCTGGTACTACCACTGCACCGGCTGGTACGCGGCCATAATGGGTTTCGCCTGTTTCACGGTCGTAAATACGAGTACTTTGTGAAATATAGACACCCATGGAGATGACGGCACCTTCTTCAACAATCACACCTTCTACGATTTCAGAACGTGCGCCGATAAAACAGTTGTCTTCAATAATCGTTGGATTGGCTTGTAGCGGCTCTAAAACGCCACCAATGCCCACACCACCAGATAGATGTACGTTTTTACCGATCTGTGCACACGAGCCTACGGTCGCCCAAGTGTCTACCATGGTGCCTTCGTCGACGTAAGCACCAATATTAACGTAAGACGGCATAAGTACCACGTTCTTACCGACAAAGCTGCCTTGACGCGCTACCGCGTTTGGTACTACTCGCATACCACCTTGTTGGAACTGCTCTGGCGTATAGTCTGAGAATTTTAATGGTACTTTGTCGTAAAACTGGTTAACGCCATCGTTCATTGGTTGGTTGTCACGAATTCTAAAAGACAGGAGTACCGCCTTTTTCAACCATTGATGTACAACCCACTCACCACTAATTTTTTCAGCAACACGCGCTGCACCTGAATCTAGCATTTCCAATGCGTTGACAATCGCTTGTTTTACTTCGTCTGATACCGTGGTTGGAGTAATGGTATCGCGGTTTTCCCACGCGGTTTCAATAGTCGTTTTTAAATCAGACATAAATTCCTCGTTAATCTGTTTCAGCATTTAATTTTTTGAGTAGGGCGCGATGAAGCTCAGCTTTTTGTACTTCATCTAGTGCCTTGTAATCTTTGTTTGAGACGACGAAAAAGTCTTCTGCGCGTTCGCCGACGGTTGTAATGCGTGCGGCATGAATATGTAGTGAATAGGCCTGAAATACCTCAGCAATTTTAGTCAGTAACCCCGGAATATCAATGGCCTGAATTTCAATAAGGCTACGGTTTGCTCTAGCATGAGGGCGCAAGATAATTTTTGGCCTAATATTAAAATCTTTAAACTTCTGTGAGCGATTCTTTTTGACTCTGATTTTCTTTTTTGGGTCTTTTAAGAGTGTCTCTAAGCCTCTCCTGATCCCCGCTGCACGACTGGTGCTGAGTGGGTCGCCATTCACTTCTAGGATAACAAAACTAAAGACAACATAGCCATCTTTTGTGGTCATGACCTGAGCATGCTGGATTTGTGCTTTTTTAGAACCAATTACACTGACTAGTTTGGCGAATAGCGCCGACTCATAAGGACTGTATACGAATACTTGCGTCCCGCCATGCATGGGCTTGTTAGAGACGATCACGCTTGGCTGACTTAAATCATCAGACTGTAATAGGTGCTCAGTATGCCAAGAGATCTGCTGTTCACTAAAGGCAGTAAAATAATTGGCCTTAAAGCGTGACCAAATAAGGTCAATGTACTCTTCGAAGTAGCCCAAATTAATCAGTCGTTGCTTGGCTTGGCGTTTCTTATCACGGATCTGGTCGCGCATATCCATTGGGTTTTCAAGACCCAAGCGCAATGCCCGTTGAGTATGTAGATATAGCTCGCGTAAGAGGGTGTTTTTCCAGTCGTTCCAGAGGTTGTCGTTGGTGGCACGAATGTCGGCAACCGTTAAGCAATAGAGATAATCTAGCTGACGTTCGTTTTTCACTTTTTGTGCAAATTCTGCAATAACATCGGGGTCGTTAATATCTTTACGCTGGGCTGTGACAGACATCAGGAGGTGATTTTGCACCAGCCAAGCTACCAATTTAGCGTCGGAAGCGGTAAAACCGTGCATTTTGGTAAATGCCATGGCGTCAACGGCACCAAGCTCGGAATGGTCGCCACCTCGACCTTTGGCAATATCGTGAAAGATCCCAGCCAAGTAGAGTAGCTCTGGTTTGTCCATGCGGGCAACAATCTCAGAACAAATCGGGAATTCACTAATATGCTCTTTATCGAAATAGCGGTAGATGTTATTGATGAGTTTATGGGTATGCTCATCTACCGTGTAGGCGTGAAACAGATCGAACTGCATTTGTCCAAAAATATTACGCCACTGCGGTAAATAGGCAGCGATGATCCCGTGTTTGTGCATCAGAGTAAACGCTCGTCCCATGCCATTAGGGTGTTTCAATAACCTTAAAAAAGCGTCACGACAGCCTGCGTAATCTTGCAAATCGCCTAATAAACGGCGTCTGACTTGGCGCATAGTACGTATGGTACTGGGGTCAATCTGATTAATTTTAGGGTTGTCTGCAATATGTTCAAAGAGGACAAACAAATTCTCTCGACGGAAAAAGACCGAGGGGTTTTTAACGCGAATTTTATTGCCAATACGCTCAAAGTTTCTGTCAAGTGGCACGGCTTCTTGTTCCAACTGCTCAGGAAGAATACTTTGTTCGAAATAGGAAAGCAGCATCTGGTTCATTTCGCGCACTCGGCTCATGATCCTAAATAAGCGTTTCATCATACGCTCGACCGAGGCTTTACCTTCAGAGCCAAAACCGAGGAGCTCTGCGGCATGTGGTTGATGGTCAAACAGTAAGCGGTTCTCACTGCGACCAGCGGCTAAGTGCAGCGCAAAGCGAATGTTCCACAGGTTTTCGATGCACTCTAACAGCTCTTGATATTCTTCATGGGTCAAATAACCGTGATTGATTAACTCTTCCAAAGTTTCAGCGCGGAAGTGTTTTTTAGCGACCCAAAAAATGGTTTGCAGGTCGCGCAGGCCACCGGGGTTTTCTTTAATATTAGGCTCAAGGTTGTAGGCGGTACCATGGCATTTTTTATGGCGAATATTCTGCTCATTGACCTTAGCGATAAAAAAGTCACTAGATTGCCAAATTGGGGTTTCAACAATATGTCGTTTGAGGCGTTCATATTCAATATGGTTACCACAAATGAGGCGGCTTTCCAGCAGGCTTGTGGCAAAGTGAACGTCATTTTGTTTTTGTTCTAGGACTTGTTCATGGGTTCTTACGCTATGACCAATATCTAGACCTAAGTCCCATAAATAAGTGACAAAACGCTCTAAGCAGCTGGTCACTTCTTCACAGGGAACGGATTTGGTCAGCACCAAAAAATCGATATCAGAGAACGGGTGTAACTCACCACGGCCATAACCACCAATGGCGATTAACGACAAGTCTGGTTGGTGCGCTAGCCCAGTTTCATTAAACAATTTAATCAACAATCGATCGATAAATTCGGCTCGAGAGTTAATTAGATTTCTAACGGGTTGCTTGGCAAATTGATTGCTTAACCATTTGTAGAAAAAAGCAAGACAATCACGGTAATCGGTAAGTTCTTGTGCTTCGTCAAGAAGCGTCTTCACTTTGTTCGGTAATGCCACTTAGGATCCTGTGTCATGCGCGCAAAAACAGTAGAGTCCTGTTTTACACTAAATAAATAAGAATTGCGAGTGACGCCGTTGAACATCCCATCACTCGAACATTTAGCGAGCACTATCAAGGTACTAAAAGGTGAATATTATTCAAGTCTCGGCAGTTTACTTCTCCCTATGGTGTGAGTAATTATTAAACACTACTTTAATCAAGGAGACGGAAAAATGAACATAAGTACCGGAATAGCAATAGCAAGCACGTTGCTGATTTCATCTTTGGCCAGCGCATCGACAACATACAGCGCTTATGGCTCTACGGAACTTGAGGCTCGGCAAGCTGTGCTTAATTGGGCTAATGGTCGAGCTGCTTCGATCACCTGTAGTAGGTTACAAATGGGAGCGCCATGGCAGTGTACTGGCAGGCTTCTTTCTACAGGCGGTACAATCGTGAGGGTGTCCGCATACGGGTATTCAGAAACGAATGGCGCAGCAAATGCGGTTGCTGCATGGCAATCAAGAACCGGATCTTCAAGAGTTCCATCTGTGAGCTGTGATTACATTGGTATAGGTCCAGGTTGGCAATGTACTGCTTGGGGCCGAATATAAACCAGTTTCAAAGCTATTTAGATCAACTCAAAGTAGCTACTGAAATATGAAACCTTAGCTTGAAAGATGCCAAGTATCACGTTTGTTCGCTTCAAACGAATTCAGCTAGGGCCTGTTGACCTTTGCTGTTTGATTTTTGTTCTTCTGAGTGTGTTTTGGTCGCGACGCTCGACTTTCCGCCTAGTAATCTAGGCAAAAGTTGAGCAACAATGAGCAAAGCGCACTCAGATGAACCCAAAGGGCAGCGCTTGATTAGCATTTCTACTGTGTTATCGCCAGACTTACATAGAATGACTATGCTACGCTGGCTCTGCCTTGTATAAATACCAATCACACTGCTGCAAAAACAAACTTGAAAGATCAACAGGCCCTAGTATTACTTGGCATTCTTTTTAAATAATTGTGTTTAATGTTCGATGATTCTGTCTATTGTTTCATCACTACGTAGCGTTAAGATCTCAACGCCATTATCGGTGACAAGCAGCGTGTGTTCCCACTGTGCTGAAAGACTGCGGTCTTTGGTAACAACAGTCCAATCGTCTTTTAGTAGCTTACATTGGCGCTTACCGGCGTTAACCATAGGCTCGATAGTCAAACACATGCCAGCTTTGAGCACTTCGCCAGTACCTGGTTTGCCATAGTGCATTACCTGCGGCTCTTCATGGAACTCTTTACCGATACCGTGACCACAATATTCACGCACGATAGAGTAGTTAAAGCCTTCTGCATACTTTTGAATTGCAGCGCCAATATCACCCAAACGCACGCCCGGTTTTACCATTTTTATCGCAAGGTATAGGCTTTCTTGCGTGATTTCGCTTAAGCGCTTACCTTGGATCGTTGGTGTACCAACATAAAACATTTTTGACGTATCACCATGATACCCATCTTTGATCACAGTGATGTCGATATTGATAATGTCGCCTTCTTTTAGCGGTTTATCGTTCGGGATTCCGTGACAGATAACGTGGTTAACTGAGGTACAAATAGACTTCGGAAAGCCGTGATAATTTAGCGGTGCAGGAATGGCACCTTGCTCATCAACAATGTAGTTGTGACAAATGGTGTTTAATTCGTCGGTGGTCACCCCTGGCTTAACATACGGCTCGATCATTTCCAGTACTTCCGCGGCTAAACGCCCGGCAACACGCATTTTTTCGATTTCTTCAGGGGTTTTGATCACAGCACTCATTTAGACTCCAAGTCAATTTAGATGAACATTTATTATGCACAAATTTTACGCATAAGATTGAGTTAATTCTTTATATATGGTATAAAGCGCGCCGTCTTTTTACAAATAATTCTTCCTCACACGATGAGAATGAATGTTTGTAGTTAAGACAACACACTTATTAATATTAACACACACACATATCGACACATACACTTGGGTGCATGCAGTTATAAAAACTTCGTGTTGGTGCTATGGGATATGTGGAGGCCTAACCCTAACTTTTAGAGGAAATATACAATGGCAAACGTTTCAATGCGCGATATGCTTCAAGCTGGTGTTCACTTCGGTCACCAAGCACGTTACTGGAACCCTAAGATGAAGCCGTTCATCTTCGGTGCACGTAACCGCGTTCATATCATCAACCTAGAAAAAACTGTTCCTATGTTCAACGATGCTCTTAAGTTCTTACAGAACGTAGCATCTAACAAAGGCAAAATCCTTTTCGTAGGTACTAAGCGCGCTGCAAGCGAAGCAGTTAAAGAAGCGGCTATCCAAAGTGAGCAGTTCTACGTAAATCACCGTTGGTTAGGTGGTATGTTGACTAACTGGAAAACAGTTCGTCAATCAATCAAGCGTCTTAAAGAGCTTGAGACTCAAAGCCAAGACGGTACTTTCGAGAAGCTTACTAAGAAAGAAGCGCTAATGCTTACTCGTGAAATGCAAAAGCTTGAAAAAGGCCTTGGCGGTATCAAAGATATGGGCGGTCTTCCTGACGCTATCTTCGTTATCGACGCTGACCACGAGCACATCGCTATCCGTGAAGCTAACAACCTAGGTATCCCAGTAGTATCTGTTGTTGATACTAACTCTAACCCAGATGGTGTTGATTTCATCATCCCTGGTAACGACGACGCTATCCGTGCAATCCAGCTATACACTGGTGCAGTAGCGACTGCTATCACTGAAGGTCGTGAAAGCAACATCGTTGCTCAAGCAGAAAACGACGACTTCGTTGAAGCTGAGTAATTACCTGATTAGGTATTAGCTGTCATCAAGTCTTCATCAAATTATTGATGAAGACTTGATATTCTTTATAAGTGATTAACTGCTTATCCCGTTGTTTGCCAAGCAGACCTTGAAAGATAACGGATTTTTATCAAATTGAGGCGAGCTGTACTTGATTTGATATTCAGCCAACCTAAGGTTGGTTTTATCAAGAACTGAATTCAGATTTGAGGATATTCTAATGGCTGTAACTGCTGCCCTAGTAAAAGAACTTCGTGACCGCACTGGCGCTGGTATGATGGATTGTAAAAAAGCACTGACAGAAACTGGCGGTGATATCGATCAAGCAATCGAAAACATGCGCAAAAGTGGTGCTGCTAAAGCTGCTAAAAAAGCAGGCAACATCGCTGCTGAAGGTACAATCATCATCAAGCAAGGCGAAGGTTTTGCTGCACTAGTAGAAGTTAACTGTCAAACTGACTTCGTAGCAAAAGATGCAAGCTTCCTTGCATTTGCTAACGAAATTGCTGACGCAGCTGTAGCTGAGCAACTAACTATCGAAGACTTACAAGCTAAGTTTGAAGAGACTCGTGTTGCACTAGTAGCTAAAATCGGTGAGAACATGAACATCCGTCGTGTTTCTTACATTCAAGGTGACAAGCTAGTTGCTTACCGTCACGGCGAGCGTATCGGTGTTGTTGTAGCTGGTGATGCTGACGAAGAAACACTTAAGCACGTTGCAATGCACGTTGCTGCTTCTAAGCCAGACTACCTAAACCCAGAAGACGTACCTGCTGAAGTAGTTGAAAAAGAAAAAGCGGTTCAAGTTGAAATCGCAATGAACGAAGGTAAGCCAGCTGAAATCGCTGAGAAAATGGTTGTTGGTCGTATGAAGAAGTTCACTGGTGAGATCTCTCTTACTGGTCAAGCTTTCATCATGGAACCTAAGAAATCAGTGGGTGACTACCTTAAAGAGAAGAATGCATCTGTTTCTTCATTCGTTCGCCTAGAGGTAGGTGAAGGTATCGAGAAGAAAGAAGAAGATTTCGCAGCAGAAGTTGCAGCACAAATCGCTGCAGCAAAAGGTCAGTAATCACTTATTGTGATGCCTAATGACGTAAAAGCTGACATTAGCTTTGCGTCATTGCTGAAAATTCTCTAAAATAACCGCGCATTTATGTCTAGCATAAGCGCGGTTATTTTTTACCTCACTTTTAATTGGCCCGGATATTATGACTATCAATAAAAAACCTGTTTTTAGACGCGTTCTTTTAAAGCTTAGTGGTGAAGCTTTAATGGGAGATGAAGGCTTTGGTATCGATCCAAAAGTATTGGATCGTATGGCACAAGAAATCAAAGAGTTAGTAGAGCTCGACGTAGAAGTGGGTTTGGTTATCGGTGGCGGTAACTTCTTACGTGGTGGTTCACTTGCAGAAGCGGGCATGAACCGAGTGGTGGGCGACCACATGGGCATGCTGGCGACCGTCATGAATGGCCTTGCGATGCGTGATGCGCTGCACCGTGCTTTTGTAAACGCACGTTTGATGTCTGCTATCCCGCTAAATGGTGTGTGTGATGCGTACAATTGGGCAGAAGCAATTAGCCTATTAAAATCTGGCCGTGTTGTTATTTTCTCAGCAGGTACGGGCAATCCTTTCTTTACTACAGACTCAGCAGCATGTTTGCGCGGTATAGAGATTGAAGCGGATACCGTGATTAAAGCCACTAAGGTTGAAGGGGTATTTAGTGACGATCCGGTGAAAAACCCAGATGCTACGCTATACCGCACGTTGACTTACAACGAAGTGATCGATAAAGAATTGAAAGTGATGGATTTAGCTGCATTTACATTGGCACGTGACCACAATATGCCAATCAGCGTATTCAACATGAATAAACCGGGTGCATTGAAAAATGTCATCATGGGTGAAGAGGAAGGTACCCTTATCTCTTCTCAAGCAGCAGAATAATCTGACGACTATTTCAGCAACTCGCAGTTAAGTAGCGAATCTCTAAATTGCGAGTATAATCTGGCATAACAAGAACAGACTAGGAAAGTATTGTGATCGAAGATATTAAAAAAGACGCTCAAGAGCGCATGAAAAAAAGTGTGGCGGCACTTGGAAGCCAGCTTTCTAAAATCCGCACAGGTCGTGCACACCCAGCACTACTAGATGGTATCTCTGTTTCATACTACGGTGCAGATACACCGCTAAACCAAGTAGCAAACGTAACGACGGAAGACTCTCGTACGCTGGCTATCAGCGTATTCGACAAGTCACTTGCACAAGCGGTAGAAAAAGCAATTATGTCTTCTGACTTAGGCCTAAACCCAATGTCAGCAGGTACTGTGATCCGTGTTCCACTTCCTCCACTAACTGAAGAGCGTCGTAAAGATCTCATCAAGATCGTACGTGGTGAGGTTGAAGGTGGTCGTGTTGCAGTACGTAACATTCGCCGTGATGCAAACGGTGATATTAAATCATTGCTAAAAGACAAAGAAATTTCTGAAGACGAAGCGCGTCAAGCTGAAGATGATATCCAAAAACTGACTGACAAGTTCATCAAAGAAATGGATACTCAACTAAGCGCGAAAGAAGCAGAGTTGATGGAAATCTAAATGTCTTTATCCTAGCGTTTATATTTACGCACTGTTTACGTATTGCAGAAAATTCTGCTTTGTTTCTGAGCAGTTAGGTTTTTTTGGGCTAGGTACACTGACAAATTTATTAGGTTTGAAGCGCCGCCTAAGGTATACTAGGCGGCGTTTTTTTTCACTTAAATTGGAATTATGGTTTTAAAAGCAGAGGTTATTTCGCAGCAATCATTGCCAAAACATGTTGCGATAATAATGGATGGCAACGGTCGTTGGGCTCAAGCTCGCAGGCGTCCACGCGCCTTCGGACACAAGAAGGGCGTAGATTCTGTTCGTAGTGCTGTACAATTCTGTTCCAAGTTAGGTATAGAGTCTCTGACGCTATTTGCCTTTAGTAGTGAAAACTGGCGTAGGCCAGAAGATGAAGTCAGCACGTTAATGGAATTATTTATTTATGTGCTGACTAAAGAAGTTAAAAAATTACATAAGAACAACGTAAAGCTAACCATTATTGGCGAACTTTCTCGTTTTCCTGACAGCCTCCAAAAGCGTGTTCATGAAGCTCAAACATTGACCCAGGACAATACAGGGCTTAACTTAAACATTGCAGCAAATTACGGTGGACGTTGGGATATCACACAGGCAGCACAACACCTCGCAAAACAAGTTGCAGCGGGTGAATTGCAACCAAGTGATATAACCGAAGATGCCTTGACAGAGCAGATGACGATGGCCGATCAAGCGAATCTCGACTTGCTGATCAGAACGGGAGGCGACTTCCGCATCAGTAACTTCTTGCTATGGCAAGCTGCGTATGCCGAACTCTATTTTACCGACACGCTTTGGCCTGATTTTGACGAGCAAGCATTCTCTGAAGCCATTGCTTGTTACGTGTCTAGAGAGCGACGCTTCGGATGCACAGGAGAGCAGATAAAGCAGCTCCTCGCAGAGAAAGACGCAACAAGTTAAGGGTTCAAATTTGTTAAAACAACGTATTCTAACGTCAGCGGTGCTTGCACCTCTGGCTCTACTTTTGGTGTTTTATACACCGCTGGCAATGTTTAGTACGATTGCCGCACTAATCGTTTTGCTTGGTGCATGGGAGTGGTCGGCGCTTGCGGGCCTATGTCAAAAGCGTCAGCGTTTTACTTTCGTTGGCGTCATGGCGGTGTTAATTCTATTGCTTAACACCCACTGGCCAATACAGGATTTATGGCAGCAAGGGCGCTTAGTCGCTGATGCTAATTATGTATTTACGCTCGCTTTTGCGTGGTGGCTGGTTGCTACTTTCTTGGTAGTTAAATATCCACGAGCAGCTCGTGCTTGGAATGAAGGGATCATGATGCGCTCCATCGCTGGTGTACTGACACTAGTACCGCTGTGGCTTGCGTTAAACGTGATGCGTAGTGCCGGATACGAAGATGGCGAACACATAGGTTCGGTTCTTATCATGGTGGTATTGGGTATAGTGTGGAGCGCAGACATTGGCGCCTACTTCGCTGGAAAGAATTTAGGTAAGCACAAGCTCATGCCTAAAGTGAGCCCTAATAAAACGATTGAAGGCCTAGTTGGTGGTGTGATCACCGCGGTTGTTTTTGTTTTGGTGTTTTGTCACTTCGCTGCGATTGATCTCAATATGTGGCCAATTTACGCTGCAATGACCATTATTATCGCGCTATTTTCCGCCGTTGGTGATTTGCTTGAAAGTATGTTTAAACGCGAAGTAGGCCTTAAAGATTCAGGCCGTTGTTTGCCAGGTCACGGCGGTATCCTAGATCGCATTGATAGCTTAACGGCTGCAGCACCCATTTTTGCTTTTTGCTACGCTTGGACGGTAGTGCTATGAGCGAGCGAAACTTGGTAGTACTGGGGGCGACAGGCTCAATTGGACTATCAACCTTAGACGTCGTCAGCCGCAATACAGAACAATATCGTGTATTTGCCTTAGTCGCAGGGCAAAACGCGGAAAAGATGGCTGAGCTTTGTTTACATCATCAACCCAAATACGCGGTTATGAGCTCTGAGCACGCAGCTCAGCAACTTTCTCAACGTTTGACGGACACTACCACCGAAGTACTCCATGGCGTTGAAGCAATGGCTGAGATGGCTCGCCACGTGGATGTGGATATCGTGATGTCTGCAATCGTTGGTGCAGCTGGGTTGTTACCGACTTTAGCGGCAGTCGAAGCGGGTAAAAAAGTGTTGCTGGCGAACAAAGAGTCGTTAGTAATGAGTGGCCAGCTGTTTATGGATAAAGTAAAAGCGCATGGTGCGACTTTACTCCCTATTGACAGTGAGCATAATGCCATTTATCAGTGCCTACCAACGACTATACAAACGGGACAATCTTCAAATCTAAGCCACAGCGGTGTTAGTAAGATTTTATTAACCGGTTCAGGTGGACCTTTCTTGCAGCGTTCATTGGCTACCTTAGCTTCAGTAACGGTAGAAGAAGCGGTTGCACATCCTAATTGGTCTATGGGCAGAAAAATCTCTGTCGACTCTGCGACCATGATGAATAAAGGGCTAGAGTTTATTGAAGCTAAGTGGTTATTTAACTGTTCAGCTGACGATATTGAAGTGGTGATACACCCACAAAGCATGATCCACTCTATGGTGCAGTATCGCGATGGCTCGGTGCTGGCACAAATGGGGCAACCAGACATGCGAACGCCGATTGCATATGGGCTTGCCTATCCTGACAGAATTGACGCGGGCGTCAAGCCATTAGATTTTTCTCAGATTGTCGATTTCACTTTTACCAAACCAGATTTTAACCGTTATCCCAACCTCAAATTAGCGATTGACGCATGTCGTAGTGGTCAGGCCGCAACAACAACAGTGAATGCTGCAAATGAAATTGCCGTTGCGGCATTTTTAGAGGGTAAGATAGGGTTTTGTGATATCTATCGAGTCAATGCCTTAACGCTTGAGCACAGTGAGCTAAGCGTATTAGAATCCGTTGAGTCTATTATGGAAACAGACCGAACGGCACGCCACCGAGCGCAGCAAATTATCGCCACATTGAGGTAACCATGTTTGAATTTTTCTGGCACTTAGGCTCATTTATTCTTGCTTTAGGGATTTTAGTTACCGTTCATGAATATGGCCATTTTTGGGTTGCCAGAAAAGCCGGCGTTAAGGTCTTACGTTTTTCTATCGGTTTTGGTAAGCCTTTAGTTAAGTGGTATGACAAACACCAAACCGAATACGTTATCGCCGCAATTCCACTTGGTGGTTATGTCAAAATGCTCGATGAACGTGTCGACGATGTGCCAGAGCAGGAGCGCCACCTTGCCTTCAATAATAAGCCAGTACTTTCTCGTATCGCTGTGGTAGCTGCAGGCCCCATTGCGAACTTTTTGTTTGCCATTGTCACGTTAGCGGCAATGTATATGGTAGGGGTTCAATCAGTAAAACCCGTCGTTGGAGCTGTGACACCAACCAGTATCGCGGCGGATGCAGGGTTTCAATCAGGCGACCACATCATTGCACTGAATGATGAGTTAGTGCACTCATGGCAAGACGTTACGTTTGAATTGATGGCGCATTTAGGTGAACCATCACTGGTTGCCAAAGTACAAGATGAAAAGGGTAGCTTAGCAATTCGCACGCTACGTTTGAGTGAATGGAAGCTGGAAAAGCAGGACGAAGCGCCGCTGACCTCAGTCGGCATTACGCCATATAGGCCGCCGCTGACGCTGCAGCTCGGTTATATTGAAGAAGGTGCGGCTGCCGACAAAGGTGGCTTACAAGTAGAAGACACGCTAGTTGCGATAAATGGTGACAAATTGGCGTCGTGGCAACAGCTGGTGAGCCGAGTTCAAAAATCGGCAAATCAAGCCATAAGCATTGATATTCTGCGCGATGGTAAGCCACAAACCCTAACGGTAACCCCTCGGGCAAAAACGTCATCAGAAGGTGTCGTACAAGGCTACTTGGGCGTTGTGCCTGTGATGGAAAAATGGCCAAATGGTTATATTGAAACTAGACAATATGGCATCCTAGATAGTATGGTGCTTGGCATTCGTAAAACTTACGACTTGATTGCCTTAAGTTTCGACATGATCGGCAACTTAATCACGGGCCAAGTCTCGGTAAAAAACTTAAGCGGGCCTGTGGGGATCGCGGTTAGTGCCGGAAATAGCGTTAGTTACGGGTTAGTTGCATTTTTAGGCTTCTTAGCGCTTATCAGCGTGAATTTAGGAGTTTTTAACTTATTACCGCTCCCTGTCCTAGATGGTGGGCATTTAATGTATTACTTAATTGAACTAATTCGCAGAAAACCAGTCTCTGAAAAGACACAAGAGTTTGGGTTTAAGATTGGAGCAGCGCTTCTTCTTGCCTTAACGTTTTTTGCACTATTTAATGATGTTTCTCGGCTTTAAGCCGTGCGGTGCTAAAAAGCGCACATTATATGCAGTTTAAATGTTTGCATTTTTGTTCAAGCATACAACGGATAACATAATACAAAAGCTGTAACGTTTGAATGTTGTGATGTAGTGGGCCTTAGCGTATCGCGCCAAAATTGTTGTAAAGGATAAAGATAATAAAATGCCTATAAAAAAACACATTGCAGTAACCAGTTTACTGGGCGCTAGTTTTGCTGCCTTAGGGCAAAACTCCTTTATCGTAGAAGATTTAAAAGTAGAAGGGCTGCAGCGAGTTGCACTAGGTGCTGCATTGACACATATTCCGATCAACGTTGGTGACAATGTCGATCAGTTTACTATTTCACGCACAATCAAGGCGTTGTATAAGTCTGGCCACTTTGACAACATTGCGGTATTCCGTGATGGTAATCAGATTATTTTTAAGGTTAAAGAACGTCCAACTATCAGCTCAATCGAATTTGATGGCAACAAAGACATCAAAGACGAGCAGCTAAATGAGAGTTTAGAACAGCAAAATATTCGCCAAGGTGAGCCGTTAGACAGAACGGTACTCGATAGTATCGAAAAAGGCTTAACGGAATTCTTCCACAGTATTGGTAAATACAATGCTAAGGTTGAGGTGAGCATTGTAGAATTGCCACGTAACCGTGTGAAGTTGATGCTGAAGTTTGAAGAGGGTGATGCTGCTTCTGTACGTCAAATTAACCTTGTTGGTAATGAACTGTTCTCGGACGAAGAACTTCTTAACCTAATTGAATCTCAGCAGGACTTGCCGTGGTGGCGCTTCCTATCTAATGACCGTTATCAAAAACAAACCATTGAAGGCGATTTAGAAAAGATCCGCAGTTTTTACCTAGACCGTGGTTATTTACGTTTTAACATCGATTCAACGCAAGTTTCAGTAAGCCCAGAACGTGAATCAGTTTATGTTACGGCAAACATCACCGAAGGTGAAAAGTATACCGTTAAAGGATTTGATTTCATTGGTGACTTACTAGGCCGTGAAGACTTAATTAAAGGTATTGTGCCACTTCGCGCTGGTGAGCTTTACAATGGCTCAGTTGTAACGGCGACGGAAGACTTCATTAAGAGTTATTTGGCGCGTTTTGGATATGCCAACGCTGAAGTGCGAACAGTCCCTGAAATTGATGACGAAAATAAAGAAGTACAACTAACGCTATCGGTAGACCCTGGTAAGCGTGTGTATGTGCGTCGAATCGTAGTGAATGGTAACCAGAATACAGCGGATGAAGTGTTACGTCGCGAAATGACGCAGCTTGAAGGTGCATGGTTGTCTAACCAAAACTTAGAGCGTTCTAAGCTTCAAATTCAACGTTTGCCATATATGGAATCGGTAGAGTTTGAAGTCAAGCCAATTCCAGGGGTTGAAGATCAGGTTGATGTTGACTTTAAAGTAAAAGAACAGCCTGCAGGCAGTTTCCAAGCGGGTGTTGCTTATGGTTCATATGCGGGCCTTCAGTTTAACATCGGTGTCAGTGAGTCTAACTTCCTTGGTTCTGGTAACCAAGTTGCTTTCAATATTAACACTTCGCGTGGTTCAGAGCGTTATAGTGTATCTTATACCGATCCGTACTTTACACCTGATGGTGTGTCGCAAGGCAGCAGTATCTTCTATAGTAAGTTCGATGCAAGTGAGTTTGGGATTGTAGATTATAAATCGACGAGCTACGGTATCGGCACTAACTTTGGTTTCCCAATCAATGCGATTAACCGTGTTAACTTTGGTATTCGTTGGATTGAAGAAAGCCTTTCGCAAATTTCAGACTTTGAGCAAACACGCGTACTTCGTGAGAGCTTCTTAAACGAAAGCGATCCAAACGCAGATTATGACTTTACCAAATATGAGTTAAGCGCAGGTTGGTCACGTGTAACGGTTAACCGTGGTATGTTCCCAACCGCAGGTTCTCGTCAAAGCTTGAACTTAAGTATTACTACACCAAACTCAGATCTTAATTTCTTCAAGATTAATTACGATTCACGTTTTTACTGGCCAATCAGTAACGACCATCGTTGGGTATTCTCAGCGAGAGCGGGCTTAGGTTATGGTAACGGTTATGGCGAGACCAATGGCTTTGAGCAAGTATTGCCATTCCAAGAGTTCTTCCGTATTTCAGAGCAAGAGCTGCGAGGCTTTGACCGAAACACGATCCTACCTCGAGCGGTACAGCGTGCGCCTAAGTGTATTCCGGGTACACCTAAACCAGATGGTACATCAGGTAGCTGTATTGGCGGCGATCAGCAATTTGATACGCTAAACCTAGGTGGCCGTATCGGTGGTAACGCAAAAGCACTAGCAGGTTTAGAGCTTATTGTACCAACGCCATTCCTAGACGAAGATAATACCAGTTCTGTAAGAACCAGCTTCTTCGTTGATGCGGCAAACGTTTGGGATACCGAGTTTGATGTAGATCGCTATAACAACTTGACGGAAGATCAATACAATCTACTTTCTGATTTCTCTGATCCATCAAGATTCAGAGTATCAACGGGTTTATCGATTCAGTGGATCTCGCCAATGGGTCCAATGCTGATCAGTTTCGCTTACCCACTCAAAAAAGAAGAAGAAGACGATACGAAGACGATCAGCTTCAATATCAGTAATACATTCTAAGGAGTTTTATTGTGAAAAAATTTATTAAATCATCAACACTAGCCATGACAGCAGCACTAATGATGGGTGCTTCAGGCAGCGCGCTTGCACACAAAGTCGGCATCGTAGACATGCAGGAAGTGTATAAGCAAATTCCACAAATGGCGAAAATTGAACAAACGCTACAAGCTGAGTTTGCTGAGCGTCGTCAAGAGCTTGAAAAAATTCAAGGTGACATTCGTTTCGAAGCTGAAAAATTTAAGCGCGAAGCGACGACTATGAGTGAAGAGCAAAAAGAAGCGCTTCGTGAAAAAATCCAAGGAATGCAAAAGACACTTGCTGAAAAAGGTCGTCCACTAGAGCAAGAAATTAAAGTTCGTCAAAACCAAGAGCTTGCTAAAGTACAAAAGCTAATCGTAGATGCGATTGAGTCTGTTGCTAAAAAAGGTAAGTTTGATGAAGTTAAAGTAAAAGATACGACAATTTACTTCAATCCTGATAAAGTAGCCGACCTTTCTGAAGAAGTGGTAAAAGCGGTTAGCAATAAGTAATGACAAAACTTCACACCTTATCTCAACTTGCTGAGTTTCTAGGTGCTCAGCTGCAAGGTGATGGCGATAAATCAATTCGAAATATCGCCACTCTCGCACAGGCAAAAGACGACCAAATCGCGTTTTTAGCCAACAGCAAATACCGTGGTCAGCTTGAAAGCACGACTGCGGGGGCCGTGATCTTGAGTGAAAAAGACGCGGATTATTTTGCGGGTAATAAACTCATTATCGCAGATCCCTATGTAGCCTATGCAAAACTTGCACAGAAGCTAGACTCAACACCTAGCGCAGCATCAGGAGTTCATCGTACAGCAGTTATCTCTGATACCGCGACGCTTGGCGAAAATGTCAGTGTGGGTGCGAATGCTGTAATTGAAGATGGCGCTGTGATTGGTGATGATGTTGAGATAGGGCCTGGCTGTTTCATTGGAAAACATGCCAAAATAGGCGCAAAGACTAAACTCTGGGCAAACGTGACTATCTATCATGAAGTACAGATAGGCGAGCAATGTCTATTCCAGTCTGGTGCCGTAATAGGAAGTGATGGTTTTGGCTACGCCAACGAGAAAGGCGAGTGGGTTAAAATCCCTCAAGTTGGCACCGTAATTATTGGCGACCGTGTCGAAGTTGGCGCGAGTACCTCTATTGATAGAGGTGCGCTAGAAGACACCATTATTCATAGCAACGTCATTTTAGATAACCAGATCCAAATTGCCCATAACGTCGAAGTTGGTTACGGTACAGCCATCGCAGGCTGCACGGTATTAGCGGGCAGTGTTAAGATCGGCAAGTACTGCCAAATTGGCGGCATGACAGCAATCAATGGTCACAACGAAATTTGTGATGGGGTTGTCATTACTGGTATGAGCATGGTTACTAAAGGAATTACTGAGCCAGGGATCTATTCTTCTGGTTTACCTCACCAAACGAATAAAGAGTGGCGTAAGTCTATTGCACACTTACGCAATTTATCTGACTTTAAGTCGCGCCTGAAGGCACTTGAGCTGCTGACAGCACAGCTTAAAGATACTGATGTAGAATAAGGAAGCTATTTTGGCTAACGAATTAAACAGCTTTGATATCCAAGAGATTTTAAAACTTCTTCCGCACCGCTACCCAATGTTGCTTGTTGACAAAGTGGTAGACTTTAAGCCTGGCGAATATCTTCACGCGATTAAAAACGTGACGATTAATGAGCCTATTTTCACGGGTCACTTCCCAGAGCAACCTATTTTCCCAGGAGTGTTGATCCTAGAAGCGATGGCACAGGCAACTGGTTTACTTGGTTTTAAAACGGTCGAGAATCGCAGCGAGAATGAACTATACTTATTTGCAGCGATTGACAATGCACGTTTCAAACAACCTGTTCTACCGGGTGACACGATGCATTTGCACGTTAAGTTCGAAAAAGAACGCCGTAATATCTGGAAATTCAGTGCTGAAGCTAAAGTAGAAGGCAAAACTGTGTGTTCAGCTGAAATTATGTGTGCTAGAAGAGAGTTTTAATGGCTATTCATCCTACCGCAATTATCGAATCAGGCGCGCGTCTAGGCGAGAATGTTTCTGTAGGCCCTTATAGTTATATTGGCAATGACGTAGTCATTGGTGATAACTGTAAGATTGAATCACATGTAGTGATCAAAGGCCCATCTGAGATTGGTTCAGGCAATCACATTTTCCAATTCGCGTCAGTAGGAGAAGCCTGCCAAGATAAAAAGTACAAGGATGAACCAACTAAGCTAATTATTGGTGATAACAACGTTATTCGTGAGTGTGCGACTATCCATCGTGGCACAATTCAAGACGAAGGGATCACGCGAATTGGTAGCAACAACTTATTTATGGCTTACACCCATGTAGCACACGACGCAGTCATTGGCAGCAATGTGATTTTCGCTAACAATGCGAGTGTAGCCGGACACGTACATATTGGTGACTGGGTTATCCTTGCGGGTAATTCTGGTGTACATCAATTTTGTAAAGTGGGTTCACATGCCTTTATTGGTATGTACTCGGGTGTGAACCAAGACGTGCCGCCATTTGTTACAACGACTGGCACGCCAGCGAGACCCGTTGCAATTAATACTGAAGGCTTAAAGCGTCGCGGCTTTGAGTCTGATGAAATCATGGCAACAAGACGCGCATACAAAACGTTGTTCCGTAAGGGGCTGCGTTTAGAAGATGCGTTAGAAGCGCTAAAAGAAGAGGCTTCTGAGTTCGCAGCAGTTCAACAAATGATTGATTTTATTGCGACTTCTAATCGTGGTTTGATCCGCTAAACTTGAACCGCAATACAGGTTATACTTACGCCATACATTTTGTATGGCGTTTTTTTATACTGAAAAATAACAATGGCTAACGAAAAAAATATCACCATTGGCGTGGTCGCAGGAGAGTTATCGGGCGATATACTCGGAGCAGGCCTCATAAACGCGCTAAAACTTCATTACCCCAATGCCAATTTTGTCGGGATCGGTGGTCCTAAAATGCAACAAGCTGGTTGTAAAAGCCTGTTTGACATGGATGAACTGGCTGTTATGGGACTAGTCGAAGTGCTTGGTCGCTTACCTCGCTTGCTAAAAATTAAAAAGCAATTGGTGAATTACTTTATTGATAATCCACCCGATGTATTCATCGGTATCGATGCGCCGGATTTTAATTTGCGTGTTGAAAAACCGTTGAAAGCGGCTGGGGTTAAAACCATTCAGTATGTAAGCCCAAGTGTGTGGGCGTGGCGTCAAAAACGCATCCATAAGATTGCTGAAGCGACTAACCTAGTGCTGTCTTTGCTGCCGTTCGAAAAAGCCTTTTATGATAAACATGAAGTGCCTTGTACATTTGTGGGTCACACGCTAGCGGATGAAATTCCACTTGAGCCGGATACCGCAGGTGCGCGTGCACAGCTGAGCTTAAGTCAAGATGATACGGTTTTAGCACTGCTTCCTGGTAGCCGGGGCTCTGAAGTTGGCTTATTGAGTCGCACTTACCTTGCCACTGCAAAAAAACTAGTCGATAAAATTCCCGACTTAAAAATCGTCGTGCCTTTGGTAAACGAAAAGCGCAGAGCGCAGTTTTTGGAAGCCTTGAAGGAAGTTGCGCCGGAATTGAACCCGATTATGCTTGACGGCCAGTCAGCACTGGCAATGCAAGCTGCGGATAGCGTTTTACTGGCCTCGGGTACAGCCACACTTGAGGCGATGCTATATAAAAAGCCAATGGTGGTAGGGTATAAGCTAAATCCTAAGAGTTATTGGATTTTTAATACCTTTTTTACCTTTAACATCAAATACTTTGCCTTGCCGAATTTATTGGCTGACGCACCACTTGTGCCTGAGTTTTTACAGGCAGAGTGTAATCCTGACGCACTCGCTGATGCACTTTTCCCGATGTTAAAGGGCAATAATAGTAAGCTTGTTAGAAAGTTTTACGAGATACATGAGAACATTCGCCTAAATGCCAGCAAACAAGCGGCTCAGGCTGTAATGGAGTTAATAGATGCAAATTGAACGTCCTGATGTGCAGTATATTGCAGGCGTTGACGAGGTAGGACGTGGCCCGTTGGTGGGTGACGTTGTGACCGCTGCCGTCATTTTAGACCCAACCAAACCAATAGTAGGGTTAACCGACTCAAAAAAACTGTCAGAGAAAAAGCGCATTGCATTGGCAGAAGAAATAAAAGAAAAGGCATTATGTTACTGCATTGCGAGAGCATCGGTTGCAGAAATTGACGATCTGAATATTCTTCACGCAACGATGTTGGCGATGACACGCGCAGTTGAAGGATTGGAAATTCAACCAAATCATGTATTTGTTGATGGAAATCGTTTACCTAAGCTAAGTGTCGCGGCAACCGCAGTTGTAAAAGGGGATAGCCTAGTTGCCGAGATAAGTGCAGCATCCATATTGGCGAAAGTCACCCGAGACAATGAGATGTTAGCACTCGATGCGGAATATCCAGAGTTTGGTTTTGCAGGCCACAAAGGTTATCCAACCAAAGCCCATTTTGCCGCACTCGAAGCACATGGTGTTACTCCGCATCACCGTACAAGCTTTAAGCCTGTGCAACGAATTTTGGCCGAGAAGGAGTAAGCATGCCAGCCCCGCAGTTTGTCCATTTGCGTGTACACAGTGACTTCTCAATGGTGGATGGTCTAGCGAAGACCAAACCAATTGTGGCAAGGGCCGAAGAGCTTGCAATGCCTGCGCTTGCCATCACCGATCAAATGAACTTATGTGGTTTGGTGCGTTTTTATGGTGGCGCACACGGGGCAGGGATCAAGCCAATAATTGGTGCGGATTTTTGGCTAAAGTCAGATCAGTTTCCTGATGAACCAAGCCGAATTCTCGTTCTCGCCAAGAACAATCAAGGGTATAAAAACCTCACCTTGTTGATCTCCGATGCCTATCTTCGTGGTCATGTATTCCATCGTCCTGTTATTGATAAAGAATGGCTCGCCAAATACAAAGAAGGGCTGATCCTTATCTCCGGCGCGAAAGATGGCGATTTAGGTAAAGCCATCTTAAAAGGCAATCCTAAGCTAATTGAAGAAACGCTGGCGTTTTACGAGCAACATTTTAGCGACCATTTTTATATTGAGCTGCAACGCACAGCACGTGCACAAGAAGAAGAATATCTCCATGGTGCTGTGGAGGTCGCGGCTGCGCGTAATATACCCGTCGTTGCGACGAATGAAGTGGTGTTTTTACACGAAAAAGACTTTGATGCCCACGAAATTCGTGTTGCTATTCACGACGGCTATACATTAGAAGACAAAAATCGACCAAAACGCTTTTCTAAAGAGCAATATTTAAAGACTTCTGAGCAAATGCAAGCGCTCTTTAGTGACATTCCAGAAGCTTTAGAAAACACCGTAGAAATCGCCAAACGCTGTAACGTGACGGTACAGCTTGGCACCTACTTCCTACCAGATTATCCAACGGGCGATCTGGCGATTGAAGATTTCTTGGTAAAAGTGTCGCGAGATGGCCTAGAAGAACGGTTGCAGTTCTTATTTCCTGATGAAAATGATCGCAAAGAAAAGCGTGGTGAATATGACGACCGTCTGCAGGTTGAACTCGATGTTATCAACCAAATGGGATTCCCTGGTTACTTCTTAATCGTAATGGAGTTCATTCAGTGGAGTAAGGATAACGGCATCCCTGTAGGTCCTGGTCGTGGTTCCGGTGCCGGCTCTTTGGTGGCATATGCGCTTAAGATCACAGATCTTGACCCACTTGAATTCGATCTTCTATTCGAACGATTCCTTAACCCCGAGCGGGTTTCGATGCCAGACTTTGACGTCGACTTCTGTATGGATAGACGAGACGAGGTAATTGATCACGTTGCTAAACTGTACGGTCGAGACGCCGTATCTCAGATCATCACCTTTGGTACGATGGCGGCAAAAGCGGTAATTCGAGACGTTGGTCGTGTGCTTGGTCACCCTTACGGCTTCGTAGATAGGATCTCTAAGCTTGTACCTGGCGACCCTGGGATGACACTTGCCAAAGCGTTTGATGTTGAACCTCGCTTGCCTGAAGCTTACGATAGCGATGAAGAAGTTCGTGAACTGATTGATAAATGTCGTATTCTTGAAGGCTGTACGCGTAACGCAGGTAAACACGCCGGTGGTGTTGTTATCTCGCCTACTACCATTACCGACTTTGCAGCGCTGTATTGCGATGAAGAAGGTAAGTTCCCAGTTACCCAGTTTGATAAGAACGACGTAGAAACTGCAGGTCTGGTTAAGTTTGACTTCCTCGGTCTAAGAACGCTAACCATTTTGCAATGGGCACTCGACATGGCGAACGAACGCCTTGGCAGAGAAAGTCGCGAGCCGATTGATATCGCTGCGATCCCATTGGATGACCCTGCAAGTTTTAAAGTGTTATTAGACGCACAAACAACTGCGGTATTCCAGCTGGAATCTCGTGGTATGAAAGACTTGATCCGTCGCTTGAAGCCAGACTGTTTCGAAGACATGATCGCACTGGTTGCGCTATTCCGTCCGGGTCCTTTGCAATCAGGCATGGTAGATAACTTTATCGACCGTAAGCATGGTCGTGAAGAAGTATCGTATCCAGACGCACAATACCAGCATGAAAGTCTACAACCCATACTGGAGCCAACCTACGGGATCATCCTATATCAAGAACAGGTAATGCAGATAGCGCAGGTGCTTGCCGGTTATAGTCTAGGTGGCGCTGACTTGCTTCGTCGTGCGATGGGTAAGAAAAAGCCTGAAGAAATGGCGAAGCAACGTGCAACGTTCGAAGATGGTGCCAAAGATAATGGCGTCGAAGGCGAACTTGCCATGAAAATCTTCGACTTGGTAGAAAAGTTCGCGGGTTACGGCTTTAACAAATCACACTCCGCAGCCTACGCGTTAGTGTCGTACCA
The DNA here is from genome assembly GCF_002850255.1 of Pseudoalteromonas sp. NC201. Taxonomy (NCBI): domain Bacteria; kingdom Pseudomonadati; phylum Pseudomonadota; class Gammaproteobacteria; order Alteromonadales; family Pseudoalteromonadaceae; genus Pseudoalteromonas; species Pseudoalteromonas sp. NC201. The sequence goes on along the minus strand of NZ_CP022522.1, from coordinate 2,637,918 downwards.
AACGCTATGGATGAAGACCCATTTCCCTGCCGAGTTTATGGCGGCAGTAATGTCAGCGGATATGGATAACACTGACAAAATCGTAACCTTGGTAGATGAATGCGAAAACATGAAGTTGACGCTGCTACCACCTGATGTGAATGCCGGTGTCTACAAATTTGCTGTAAATCTTCAAGGTGAGATCGTCTATGGTTTAGGTGCGATAAAAGGCGTAGGTGAAGGCCCCGTTGAAGCGATCCTTGAAGCGCGAGCCCAAGGGGGAGAATTTAAAGATTTATTCGACTTCTGTGCGCGAGTTGATTTAAAGCGTCTAAATAAACGCGTGATTGAAAAGCTCATTTACGCAGGAGCGCTTGATAAGCTTGGTCCTGACAGAGATCAGCCTGGGCGCGCGACTTTACTGGCAAGCTTAAAAGATGCCATGAAGTCGGCAGAGCAGCATCACAAAGCCGAATCACTTGGACAGAGCGACTTATTTGGTTTGCTAGCAGTTGAGCCTGAGGAGGTTGAGCAAGCCTTTATCAAAGCCACGCCGCTCAGCGATAAAGAATGGTTAAATGGGGAAAAAGAAACCTTAGGTCTTTATCTAACAGGCCACCCAATTAACCAATATCGTAAAGAATTAAAATATTATACCTCTGGCAAGTTAGTTGACTTACAACCCGGTAATCGTGATACGGTAGCAACCGCGGCGGGGCTGGTTATCAATGCTCGTACCTTGATAAACAAAAAAGGAGCGCGGTGGGGGCTTATCACTTTAGATGACAAAAGTGCCCGAATTGATGTACGCTTATTTCCTGAACAGTTTGAAATGTACCAAGAAATGCTGCAAATTAACCAAATCTTGGTAATATCTGGACAGGTCAGCTTTGATAACTTCTCTGGTGGCATTACAATGACCGCAAGAGAAATCTCTACCATTGCTCAGGCGCGAGAAAAGCGTATTAGTGCAATAAAAATGACGCTAAATATGGCTCAAATTGACGCGAACTTCTTTGATAATTTCAAAAAAGTGCTAGAACCATACAAATTTGGAACGTGTCCGGTAAAAATTAAATATCAGCGTCCTGATGCATTAGCAGAGTTAACATTAGGAACACAATGGTGTGTGACGCCAAGTGATGAGCTTTTAACTCGTTTATCACTGTTGGCGGCGCAGGAATTAGAATTAGAATTTAACTAAACAGGTAGTTTAGAGCATGAGCCTCAATTATCTTGAATTTGAACTTCCAATCGCTGAATTGGAAGCAAAAATCAAAGAATTACAAAACGTAAGCCGCTCTGGCGATTTAGATCTTAGCCTTGAAGAAGAGATAAGCCGCTTAAAAGACAAAAATGTTGAGCTAACCAAGAAAATTTTCGATGGTTTAGGTACTTGGCAAGTGTCTCAATTAGCGCGTCATCCGCTTCGTCCATATACTCGCGATTATATTGAACGCATTTTTACCGAGTTTGACGAGTTCGCAGGCGACCGTACTTTTGCTAACGATCCGGCTATTCTTGGTGGTGTTGCACGTCTTGACGACAAGCCAGTAATGATTATCGGTCAGCAAAAAGGTCGTGATACGGCTGAAAAAATCAAACGTAATTTTGGTATGCCAAAGCCAGAAGGTTACCGTAAAGCATTACGCTTAATGGAAATGGCTGAACGCTTTAAGATGCCAATCATTACCTTTATCGACACTCCGGGAGCTTACCCGGGGGTAGGCGCTGAAGAGCGCGGTCAAAGTGAAGCGATTGCACGTAACCTTAAGGTGATGGCAGCGCTTAAAGTGCCAACCATTTGTACTGTGATTGGTGAAGGCGGCTCTGGTGGCGCGTTGGCTATTGGGGTAGGTGACAGAGTAAACATGCTGCAATACAGCACGTATTCGGTAATTTCACCTGAAGGGTGTGCTTCTATTCTTTGGAAGAGTGCAGACAAAGCCTCACTTGCAGCAGAAGCAATGGGTGTATCAGCTTCTCGCGTAAAAGAGTTAGACCTTATCAATAATATCATCGAAGAGCCGCTAGGTGGCGCACACCGCAATTACGATGCGATGGCGAAAAACCTGAAAGTGCAGCTTAAACGTGACTTGGCTGATCTTGAAGCGCTAAGCACCGAAGAGATGTTAGATCAGCGTTATAAGCGTCTGATGTCATTTGGTTATTGTTAATACGGGTTCTGCTCGTATTGATATCAATGCTAATTTAAGTTAAAAAGCCGCTATTGAGCGGCTTTTTTTATTGATTGTAGAAAACATGATTAATAGTCGGGTTTACCAGCAAGTAGAGTCAAGTTTAAAGGTATTGAGTTCCAGCCTCGACGCCAAAGGGTTGTGTATTGCTTTATCTGGTGGTGTGGATTCGGTTGTGTTGCTCCATCTTTGTCGAGAATATGCAAACAAGCATAACGTTATACTCCAAGCGGTTTATGTTAATCATGGCTTGTCACAGCACGCTACGCAGTGGCAGCAATTTTGCCAATCACTTTGTGAAACACTTAATGTTCCCTTTGTTGCAAAACAGGTTGTCATTACTCGAAAAACCCGCACTAGCCTTGAAGCTCAAGCACGCGAAGCTCGCTATCAAGCTTTAGATGACGCGGCCAAAGCCGGTTTTGCAATCGTACTTGGGCAACATGCCGATGACCAAGTAGAAACTTTCTTACTGAGATTAAAGCGCGGCTCTGGATTACTCGGGCTTGGAGCGATGAGAGCGACAACTCAGCTGGCATCAGGGCGATATTGTATTCGTCCGTTACTAGCCGTTAGTCGCAGTGACATTGAAGCATTTGCACAGCAGTTTGGCCTTGAGCATATTACTGATGAGTCCAACGCCGACGATGTGTTTGACCGTAACTTTTTACGCAATCAGGTGATCCCGCTACTTACCTCTCGATTCAAAGGTTTTGTAGGTAACACACTGCGCAGTATTGATATTTTACAGCGCCAACAAGCCATAATTGATGAGGTGAGTGAAGAAGACTTGCAAAAGTGTCGTTGTCGGATGGCGCTAAATATCACGGCTTTACAACGGCTCTCTTATGCAAGAAGAGATAATGTTATCAGACTGTGGCTATCAAAGCAGGGCATAGAGATGCCGAGTCACAAACAGCTAGATGAAATCGTACAACAGGCGTTTTTATCGCGCCAAGACAGTCAACTTGAAATTCGTTTTAAGCAAGGCGCAGTGAGGCGCTATCGTGATGCACTTTATTGGGTAACGGAAACTAGCCAAAAGCATGACATTGAGACCGTTAACCTCAACGAACTCAGCGGGCAAAGTACACCTGTTGCTTTACAAACTGGCAAGGGGATCCGCAAACCTTTCACGGATGAAATCGTTAGCATTCGCTACGGCAGACTTAAAGATAAAATCAAACCACAGAGCAAACCTGGCTCTAATACCTTGAAACATTGGCTAAAAGATTTACACATTCCAAGCTGGGAGCGTGATTCTATTGCGGTTGTTTATTACAATGATACACCGGTTGCGGTGAACGGACTGTTTGTGAGTGCCGATCACGCAGAAGACGATGGCATTATTTGGGTAGTAAAAGATGACTGAAAGTAAAAAGATTGGCCAACAGTTAGCGCAAAAGGCACCTTATGCGGTGGTGTTCACTGCGGTGGTGTTTATTGTACTTTTTATGTCGAGTGAAGTGGTATGGCTAAATCAAGTATTTGCTTCCGCGTCAGGCATTATCAGTATCGTGTTTTTACTTCTGTATTGGCATGGTAAGGGTGGAATGTATTTTATTCTTGGCTTACTTGCGCCAATGCTTGCGGTGATGTTTTCAGTGTTACCCGATTTCCTTGCGCTTGCATGGGTAATAAATGGATTTTTTAACGGCGCGGCACTTGCCCTGATGGCCTACCTATACTTAGGAAAAGGTGCTCAGCGTTAACGCATAACACTGAGCAAAAGGGGAAGTGGTTTTTTTATACTGCGCGAGCGCAGTTTCGTCCGGCTGCTTTGGCGCGGTATAAGCCGCTATCCGAACGAGCAAATATGTTGTCGGCAGTATCATGGCTCGATGCCAGCGTAAAGCCAATGCTCGTGGTCACCGTATATTTAGCCAACATGCTCGACTTTCTTACGGCTTCCATAATTCTTTCTGCAATTACCTTGTTGGTTGTAAACGCAGGATCGTCAATTAAAATGGCGAACTCATCACCACCGAATCTAAATACCGAATCAGTTGCGCGCGTTGAGGTTTGCAAAATACGTGAAAACTCAACCAACACTTCATCACCGGCTTTATGACCATGAACATCATTCACCTGCTTAAAGTTGTCTAAATCTAAAAGCATTAGGCTAAAATTACGATGTTGACGACGGCAACGCTCGAGTTTCTCTTCTAAATTGTCAGTAAATTGACTGCGATTATAAAGTCCTGTTAGAGAGTCCTTAGTTGCTAATTGCAATACACGGTTGTACATCAAGGCATTACGCATTGGGTAAATTAAACAGGCGTGTAATTTTGACAATTTTGCCTTGATCGCTTCACTAAATGGAAACTCACTGAAATACACCAGCTGTCCTAAGTGCTCTTTTTCTAGCTCAAGATCAAACGTACTAGCCGGAAATTGGCTATCGCTGTCCTTCATCTGAAAGACACCAAGGCTACAATGGAACTGGAGCCCCGAAATTTTTGAAATTCTTGCCACATGCTCCGCGTAAATAGTCAACAGCTCTTCAATGTTGAGTGTTGTCTGAAGTTTGTCGACTAATCGCGCGTAGTGTTCACCGCCTTGCGTACTATACTGTTCAGAATTGAACGGCAAGTAATCGCCTCTGGTCGGCAATCTCTGTGTCAAAATATGGACATTTTCCATATTTCTTCCCCTTAAATACAACAATACATGATTAATATGCGAACTTTGTGCCAAAAATTTAAACTGGCTTAAAAACAAACGCTTGCTATATTTAAGAGAAAGAAAAAGAAATCCACCTTTATTCCCCGTCAATTTTTTCGCTCAGGAGGCAGATTGCAAAGTATCTTCGCGCAGGTTTTTGCCTTGCTGTTATGTGCAGTGATTTTAGTCTGGTCCTTTAAGCGGATTGGCTTGCCGCCTATTCTGGCTTATTTGCTCACTGGAGTCATTGCAGGCAGTCACGGCATTGGATGGATGAGTGACAGCCAAGAAATCCACTTTATGGCCGAGCTTGGGATCGTGTTTTTACTGTTCAGTTTAGGGCTTGAATTTTCCGTGCCAAAATTAATGGCAATGCGAAACGTAGTATTCGGTTTAGGGAGTTTGCAGGTCATCGTTACCACGATCATTGGTATGTTTGTGTTGCGTTTTATGCAATATGAGTGGGTGGGTGCATTTGTGATTGCAAGCCTCATTGCACTTTCTTCTACGGCGGTTGTGGTTAAGCTGTTAAAAGAGCTGGGGATGCTCAACACACGTCATGGTCAGCTCGGTATTGGCATGTTGTTATTCCAAGATATTGCCGTTGTGCCGCTGCTCATCGCGTTTCCGCTTATTTCCTCTGCGAGTAATTCAGAGCTGGCGTCAGCGCTACTTTTTGCATTTGCTAAGGGTGCGGTTGTGTGTCTGGTTTTATGGGCAGTAGGTAAGTGGTTACTACCTAAAATATTTAACGAAATCGCATTAGTAAGAACAGATGAGCTCTTTGTTTTATCTACTTTAGTTGTTGCCCTGTGCGCGGGTTCGCTCACTTATGCATTCGGACTTTCAATGGCGCTCGGCGCATTTTTAGCGGGCATGATGTTAGGGGAAAGCCAATATCGGCATCAGCTTGAGGCAGAAATTAGACCGTTTCGAGATATTCTAATGGGACTCTTTTTTGTCACAGTGGGTATGCAACTAGATATTCCTTATGTGCTCGACCAGTTTATTTATATTGTTGCAGCACTTGGCGCTGTGCTTGTGATCAAAGTGTTGATCATCGTTGGCGTTGCGCAGTTAATGGGAGAGCGTAAAAAAGACGCTTGGGGCGCTGGTATTTTGATCTGGCAAATGGGGGAATTTGGCTTTGTATTGGTTGCTCTTGCCAGTAAACATCAATTATTAGACAAGAATGCAGTGTCCTTCTTGATCACGCTTGGCGTGTTGTCTATGGCGTTAACGCCTTATCTTATTAGTAAAACCGCGCATATTCTCAATATCTTGGGAATAGAAAAAGACTGGCAACCCGAAGCGCCAAGTGGTTATAACGCGGCTGATTTAAAAAATCATGTTGTGATTTTTGGCTACGCGCGTGTTGGTCAAACTATCGCACGATTTTTACGTCCAGAGGCTATTCCATATATTGCGGTAGAGCGCAACCCGCAAATTGTACAAGACGCACAAATTGCGGGTGAGCCCGTGTTATTTGGTCATGCGGCACAAAAAACGCTGTTAAAGTCAGCAAATATTGATAAAGCGCGCTTGGTTATCATTACCTTTGATGACTTTGAACAGACGCAGGTGGTTGTTGACGCCATTCGTCGGCGTACCCACGAAGTGAAGATCTTGGTACGCATGAAAGATGACAGCTACATGGAGCAATTAAAAGCCATGGGCGTCGCAGAAGTTGTGCCAGAAACTTTAGAAGCAAGTTTGATGCTGGTTTCTCATGTGTTGTACATGTCTGGCGTGCCAATGCGCAGGATTTTTCGTCGCGTCAGTAAAGAGCGAGAAAATCGTTATCCGTATTTACATGGTTTTTTTGCTGGAGACAGCAGTGATCTGCATGAAGTCACTGGCGAGCGGTTAGAATATCTGCATGCCATTGCTTTGCCTGACCATGCATTTGCTGTTAACAAGTCAATTGCTGAGCTTGAGCTCAACGTTAAGCGCGTTGATATTACTGCGTTAAGGCGTGACGGCGAAGAAATTGCTCAACCAGATGAGCAAACCATTTTACGCGTTAATGATGTTTTGCTGTTAAAGGGGAAACCCCGCCGCGTTGAACGTGCGGAGCAGTTTTTACTCGATGGCCTACCGTAATAACGTTTCTTAAATTTATGCTTTTTGAACAGATCGCGGCGTAAAGCGTCTCCTACGACATGGAGTAGGAGCAGGTTTATCCTGCGATTTTGAGTGTTGTTATGTGGCTACTGCTCGCCGCGTAAAGCGTCTCCTACAACACGGAGTAGGAGCAGGTTTATCCTGCGATTTTGAGTGTTGTTATGTGGCTACTGCTCGCCGCGTAAAGCGTCTCCTACGACATGGAGTAGGAGCCGGTTCATTCTGCGATTTTGAGTGTTGTTATGTGGCTACTGCTCGCCGCGTAAAGCGTCTCCTACAACACGGAGTAGGAGCAGGTTTACCCTGCGATCTCGTGCGCTGTTTTTGTTGTTACAGATCGCCGCGTAAAGCGTCTCCTACAACACGGAGTAGGAGCAGGTTCACCCTGCGATTTTGAGTGTTGTTATGTGGCTACTGCTCGCCGCGTAAAGCGTCTCCTACGACATGGAGTAGGAGCCGGTTCATTCTGCGATTTTGAGTGTTGTTATGTGGCTACTGCTCGCCGCGTAAAGCGTCTCCTACAACACGGAGTAGGAGCAGGTTTACCCTGCGATCCTGAGTGTTATTTTTGTTGTCACAGTTCGCCGCGTAAAGCGTCTCCTACAACACGGAGTAGGAGCAGGTTTACCCCTGAGTGTTGCCTTTGTTGTCACATATCGCCGCATAATGCGTCTCCTACAACACGGAGTAGGCCTGCGTTCTTGCTCTATCTATGTGCCTTGATCATCAGGTGTATTAAATGACACGATATGCTTTTGCATCAAATGCATTTGAGTAAACAAAAAGGTTTCACCGTTAAAATCTGCCAAGTAACGGCTATTACTGGGTACCTCTGCAAGGCGTTGATATATCCCTGTACTGAGATGATAAGACCATAGCTGGTTGTCGTTGTTTACGCCGTACAATATACCATCTTTATAAACGGCAAATGGCTGCGCTAACTGAGCGCGTAACGCATGGATCTCAGTCGGTGTAGGAGCAGTGTTTGTGTTAACAAGCCAAAAACGCTGACTCATATCTTGATAAAGAAAATGCCCACTATCTACTTGTGCGGCCCAAACTACATTTTCAGAAACAATGAGTGAAGCTTCTTGGGTATCTTTGTTTATAATGTAAAGCCCCGCGTTTCCATTCTCTCTTGCTGTGACCAACAACGTTTTCGGCGTTAGCCACTGCAGGACAGAATCAATGGCAAGCGAATTAGCAATGAGGGTTTTCTCACCATTTAAAGACCAAATAGTGAGTCCTTGTTGTGTTGTGCCCGCTATCTCATTACCCGCAGGAGACCACACAATTCGTTTGCTGATATTGTCTTGCTGTGAATCGGTAAGCTGTGCAACACCTTGGTCATTGTAAAGCCATAATTGCCTTGAACCAGTACGTGTAGACGTAAAAGCAATATGATCACCATAAGGTTGAAACTGAGGGTTGTCTTCCTTCATTGTTGTTCTGGCTATCTTTGCTGCCGCAGTGGTTTGGTGATTTCGTATTTGAGCAAGACTTAATGTAAAAATATCGGTATCGGCATTTATCTGTGTCGCTAAAATCTGTTTTCCATCAGCTGAAAAAGAAGCCTCCCTTAGATTCTTTCTACCCCCAGTATCAAGTGCAACCATTCTCCCGTTGGTTTCCAGTTTATAAAGTCCATTAGTCGTCGATGCGAGCAAATACTCGCCGCTTGGATGATAACTGACTTCAATTGGCTGTAATGGTGACAATTCGTGCGGTAGTAATATCTTTGTCGTGATCGTTGGTGTCTTATCGGGATTGTAAATATTCAGGTGATGAGTGTTGTGCTCATCAATGCTTACCATTGCGAAAACATTTTTATCTGCAATATAGTCAAGAGTGTAATTTTCAAAGTTTGGCATATACTCGGTAGTGCGGCTTTTTTTTGTCTTTAAATCAAAAAGGTAGGGCACTGCTTGTTTGGGACGTAAATGAGATAAGTAACTGATCTCGCCATTTTTCATCCAATTTGGACGCCATATGGGCTTTTCTTGGCAAGCAATAACGGCATGTGGATTTTGTGGTGAGTTGATTGCAGTATCGAGATTTAGTGTGTTTAAAGACCAGCAAAAGGGAGACGTCTCTTGAGCCTTGCAATGACTCCGTTCGGTAAAAGTTAGTTGCTTTGCGTCGTGTGACCAACTTGGTTTTCCGTATACGCCCTGGCGAGCGGTTAAACGAGAGGTTTTGTGCGAGGCTAGATTTTTTACCCAAAGCTGACTATGGCAATTATCGCTAAAGCGCTGAAAAACAATCCATTGTCCATTGGGTGAGTAGCTGGCATTTGCATCCCATGCGTCACTTGTGGTCATTGGAGTAAAAGTAGGTTGAATCGGTACTCTGGGGTTGATTTTTGGTTGAATTATAACCGTAAAGAGATAAGCCGTGATAACTATCGCTAGTGCCGCTACCCCAAATTTTGCAGCGCGTGGGCGAGATTTTTGAGTCGCTTTATGCGCGCTCGGCTTATTGCTTGTTGACGTAACGGATGCCTCTAAACTATAGCCTTTTTTGCTGTGCGTTTTTATAAACTCTAACTCACTATCTGCATTTTTGAATACTTGGCGAATTTGGAAAACGCAGCGCTGCAATGTATTTGGAGAAACAACTCTGCCGTGCCAAACGGTGTTAAGTAGTTGCTCAAAGCTCACCACTTCTCTTGGTTGTTTTGCCAATTCACAAAGCACCGCTATTGCTTTAGGGGGGAGCGCATAAGTTTGTTGGTCGATAACAATATGATTGCGGTTTACATCCACAAGGTGCCCCGCAATCAAAAACTGCTTTAATTCCATTTTAAAATTCTTTTTTCAGCGAATTATCAGCGAAAAATCAGCAAACTTTGCTGTTTTATCGCTCTGTTTTTTTCTAATGTAACACACTGATAAAAATAAACTAAAAAGGAAAGTCATGCGTTTTATTATTTTGCTATTGTTAATGCTACTTGCAGCATTGGGCAAGGTGTATGGGCAAACATTAGAACAACAAGCGATCACGATTGGGTCTAAAATAACTTTTGCATCTAAGATATTAAGTGAGAATAGGGAGGTCATGGTTTATACGCCAAATGATTATGACCCTAAGAAACAATATCAAGTGTTGTACTTACTCGATGCAGAATTCTTTTTTACCCAAACCGTGGGCATTGTGGAATCTTTGGTTAGTACTGGAAAAATACCAGCTACCATCGTTGTTGGGTTGAAAACCACGGTGAGAACTAGAGACTACTTACCGCCAATTAACGGTGAGGCTCAAAGTGATAGACAGCGCTGGATTAAAGAGAAGTTTCCTCAATTTGGCAAGACAACCGAGTTTACAGCCTTCTTAACTCAAGAGTTATTTCCTTTCATTGAGTCACAATATTTACTCAAACCTAATCGTACGTTAGTAGGGTATTCCAATGGTGGGATCTACGGACTACACACCTTTCTAAATAAGCCAGAGATATTTACTAATTATCTGCTTATTAGCCCGCCAGGTTGGTGGGGTGAGGAAGAGCTCGATCAGCAGTTTAAAGCACTTAGCAACTCAGCTCATGATTTACGTCGCAATCTGTATATTAGTATCGCTGGGGAAGGTGGCGACTTTTACACCAACGGTATGCGAGTTGCGTCAAACCTGAAAGCACTTCGATCAAAAGAAGTAAATTGGCAATTTAGCCTCAAAGAATTGGAAACGCATCAAACTACGTTTTACCCAAGTCTCTATGAAGGATTAACGAAACTTTTTGATGATTTTTACTTTGAGCTTAATGAAGAAGCAGGAAAATATGCGCATATCCCTGATATTGAAGATTATTATCTAAAGCTCTCTAAGCGCTATGAGTTTGATGTGTTAGTGCCAGAGTCTATATACAGAGCACTTGCTGACGCGCAAACCAGCCATAAACGTCTAGACGCTGCACTTGCGACTTTAAATGCATTTGTCACGCGTTATCCCGACTCGTCTTATGCGCATGCAAGCCTAGGCCATGGATATTTAGAGAATAAAGCGTATAACAAGGCGCTGAAAAGCTTTAATCACGCCTTGCAACTTGCGAAAGCACAGCAAGTCGACGACCCGTCAGTATATGATTATTTTGAAAGCATGATAGCCCAAGCAAAAAGCAAAATCGTGCAGTAAGCTATACAGATCGCCGCGTAAAGCGTCTCCTACAACACGGAGTAGGAGCAGGTTCACCCTGCGATCTTTTATGCTTTTACTACCTATCTGTCGAGCTTGCTCAATAAATGCTGCTTAACGGTGGGCCATTCTGAGGCGATAATCGAATACACAACAGTGTCTCTTAGCTCGCTGTTTCTACCGATCTGGTGGCTGCGCAAGATACCATCGAGTTTGGCGCCAAGTCGCTCAATGGCACTGCGAGAGGCATGGTTGAAAAAGTGAGTTCTAAACTCCACGGCAATGGCGTCAAAATCTTCAAAAAGTTGCTGTAACAGCAAAAGCTTACACTCGGTGTTAACCGCTGTTCGACGCACTTTATCGCTGTACCAAGTATAGCCTAGCATGGCACGGCGATTGGCTATATCTGCATTGTAATAGCGGGTGGTTCCCACAATTTCGTTGCTGCTATTTAGCCTTACCACATACGCAAGGTTGCCTTCAGATGCTTGGCTTATCGCAGTGTTAACATAGCGTTCCATATCGTCTGGATTGGGCACATTGGCATACCAAAGCTTCCAAGCTTCACCATCTTTTACTGCTTGTTGCAGCGCATTAACATGGGTTGTTGATAATGGTTCAAGGGTGACATGGTGTCCTATCAGTGGTTTATTAGTTGGCCACATGCGTTACTACTTCCTTATTTTGAGTATTTTGATGGTATCTTGTTTTGCAAGAGATACAGCTAAGTGATTTGGGTCAGTTACAAAAGCCAAGGCCGATATATTGGCTAAGGGATTGGTCAAATCATCAAAAGTTGCGATATGTGTGAGCTTGCCTGTTGCGGTAACGCTAAACTCTGCAATACCAGAGCTACTCTCAGAGGCTGCGAACAACCTTTTGCCATCAGCAGCAAGTAACAAGGAGGAGACACCGTTAAGTGGCTTGCCAACTTGGTTTGCATCAATGGTCTGGAGCAAATGATATTGGCCGTTTTGTTGACGCTCAAAGGCTAAAATGCTGTTACTGCCCGCCGCAGCAACATAAAAAACAGTGAAATCTGAGCTTGCAACCAAGGCTTGTGGTTTACTGAGTGCGAGCTGGTTAGTGTCGTCTTTAACGATGCGCTGCTTAACAGTATAAGTACCTTTTGTCTGTTGCCACAGCGTAATGACATCGCCTTCATAACCTGCAACGATAAGCGCGTTAGCCTCTTTACTTACTAGCACATCCACAGGCCCACCCATGTCAGTTTGCTCAGCGCTATCAATAGGGCCTAGCCACGTCACGCTGTTTGTAGGAGTGATCCTAAAAGCAGTGACCGTATTGCTTTTATAACTTGGGACAAATGCATAGCGCTTGTCGCCACTTAAACTAATTTTCCAAGGTGCAAACAAGCCAAGGGTGTCATGAGCTGAGGCATTTTTGGTTGGATCAAACACCACTTTGTAAGACACTTCGTCAGAAAAGGTTTGCACAAGGTTAAACTTACCCGCTTTATCTTTTGCAAACACATTTAATGCACCATCGTAAAAGCTAGTGTTAAGAATGAGATTGCTATTTACGAATACCGCATCGGATGCGCCAGTAAGTAAAAGCGGGTGCGCACCGCTCGATTGAAAGAGTTGATCTTGGACTAGCTGTTTATTTGCATTAAGCGAAAATGTAACCACTGCGTTATCGTCGCCACTTACTGCAACGGCCTGTGTACCTTGGTGATTAAAACGCAGCTGCCTTGGATTATCTAAGCCGCTAAACCCTGCGGTGTTATTTTGGATGGTTTGAACAACGTCGAACGTTTGGCTGTGTGCGCTAAATGAAATTGACCCAAGTGCGATAAGCAGAAGTGCACTTATAGTAGGTTTATACATCTTTTTCACTACCTATTTTTATTATTGTAAATCTTATTTGAGTTCCAAAAACTCTCTCATTTCGTCCAAGCGGTTCATGCCGTCTTCAAATCCAAGCTCAATGAGTTTTTGTGTATAAGTACGCTCAAACAGCAAGTAACTCGTTAAACTCGACGGAGAATGCTTTTTAACCCCCATGGTTCTGAGTAACAGCTTGATTGCCAACGGCATATCTTCGTAATAATGATCTGCGACTTCATTAAAATTAACCGTTGGCTTGATGAGCATATGATCTACTCGCCTAAGCTCTTTGTGCTTCTCTCGGGCCGGTAGCAAGCTTACCGTACGGTTGACGCGGTCGAGCCGTTCGATGTCTGAATTTAAGGTATCGCTAAACACACTGTCTAGCAGGTGACCGGCGACCACAGACATTCCTGGAAAATGCGGCTCATAACCGAGCGGCTGTGGTAGTTTAGGCTGCTCAACACCAATCACAAAGATTTTATCCGCACCTAAGTGAATGGCAGGGCTAAGCGGGGAGAGCTGGTGGATAGAGCCATCACCATAGTAATGATGCTTAACGCGCACGCTTGGAAACACCATAGGTATAGCCGAACTTGCCATGAGTAAGTCGAGCGAAATTGTGCCCGGAACACCTTCGCGCTTTGAGCGCTGCCAAGGCTCAGCATTGTTCGCCTGATAAAACGCCACTGATTTACCAGTAGAATAGCTCGAAACCGTAATCGCGATGGCATCAAGATAATGGCGGTGTAGATTATGATCGATGCGATTTAAATCAAGCACATTGGCCAGCAGCTTTCGAAGCGGCGAGTTATTTAACAAGCTGGCTGGTGGCTGATTAAGGTATTGCGCTTGAAAGCTGCGCATCATATTGGCAAATAAATGGCCGTATGCACCAGTAAACGAGCTTTTGTACACCATATCGGTGCTAAAGTTCTTCCAAATATATTCCACTTTTTTCACCGCAAGGTGAAAACAAGATGCGTAACAGGCAATCCCCGCCGAGTTAATTGCGCCGGCAGAAGTACCAGTAATGATCTCAAAAGGGAGGGGAGAAGTACGAGGCATACTTTGCGCAAGCGCCTTTAATACCCCAACTTGATAAGCAGCCCTTGCACCACCTCCAGTCAGTAGTAAGGCAATTTTTTTATCACTCGTTCTATGCTTTCTCAAAAGAGGCCATCCTGCTGTTAAATTTGCTTAATTTAAATTTGGTCTTTTTATGCGTTATTTATCTTTGTTGATGTTGTAATGCTTTAGGTGCAAAGAGTTGATAACTCCAGTAAATGCGTTATTTTTAGTAGTAAAGTGCCACTCTGCCCTTAAGCCGCTTATAGGTTGTATTATTTATTCTAGTTGAACCTAGCTAAAACCCAAGTTGTCTGAGTGCACATACCCGCGCAACATATTAGGCTATTATTTTGAAATTTAAGCACTAAAGCGCTATGGTGGCACAAACAAATTTTAACAAACTAGCGGTTTAATTTAGTCGCTAATTGGCGCGATTTTGTATTTAATAAAGTGGCAATGTAGCTTAACTTCAATGTACTGAACTTAAGTTCGGTGCTCAAGTATTTTTATTAAGATCAAATGTTTGAACAAGGTGTAGCCAGAGTTTGCACCACAACGCATTTTTTTAGGGTTTCAGCGCGCATTAAGTTATTAGTCAAGTATTTGGTGATAGTTTTACATTAACGCGTATCAACAATGACGAAGAGGGAGTCCCCATGTCAGAGAATCATCAAGAAGGTAATAAAAGACCTTCTAACAGCCACTTGTTATTTGCCGCAGTAGTTGTACTAGCGTTGATTATTGTGGCTGTGTTTGTGCTAGCACAAAAAGACACTCCATCGACGGAAAACCAAAAGGTAAAACAAGATATTGTTGTGCCTGAACAAACAGAAACGCCACTGGTCAATACCGCAAGAGAAACACCACCTGAGCAAGTGGTTGAACCTGAAGTAACCTTGCCACCGCAACGAGAGCAAATCGAGCCAGAGCAAGTAGAACCGGTAGAACCTGAAGTAACACTACCACCGCTTTCACAAAGTGATACCGAAATTAAAGAAGCGGTATCGAATTATCTTTCTAATCAAGCGGTAAAATTGCTGGCAGACGATGACGTGATCCGCCGCACGGTAGTTTATGTAGATAACCTAGCAAAGGGTAAAGTGGCAGAAAACCACGCACCAGTGGTGAAGCCGCAAGATGGCTTTAGCGTAATTGATGACGACATTATTATTACCGATCCTAACAGCTACGAGCGTTACACACCTTATGTCGCCATGTTCGACACCATGAGTACCGCGCAAGTGGTTAGACTATATGACCAATACAAACCATTATTTGAAGAAGCATACGAAGAAATAGGCTACGAAGGAGATGAATTCAACGGCACGTTAACTGATGCAATCGACGAGTTGTTGGCAACACCCATTCCAGACACTGCACTGCCTTTGGTAAAAGACTCAGTTACCTATAAATATGCTTATGCAGAATGGGAGCAACTTTCTCCGGCGCAAAAACAGTTCTTAAGAATGGGCCCTGAAAACATGAAGAAAGTGAAAAAGCGCCTAGAAGAAATCAAAATTGTGTTGAACAAATAAGCACACAGCCTCATAAAATCCACAAAAGCTTGGCAAACTGTTTAAACATCACCCAGTTAGCCAAGCTTTTTGACTTTTCCCTTGCATCCCCCTGCAATCTTCGAGATAATTCTTCCCGCGCCAAACAAGGCCCTCAATGGTAGTCTTATTGGTCCTCTCGCAACAATAGTACGTGAATCTGGTCAGGTCGGGAACGAAGCAGCCACAGCGTATGACTTGTGTGCCGGGATGTGGCTGGTAAGACTGCCACCCAAACACTCCAAGTGTGTTGTTTGAAGTGTAAGTCTTATTAATAGCACTTAAAACTATACTAAAACATACTAATTCCCTTATAAATCCAATTAAAAACTAATTCTCAGTTCATTAGATCAATAGCACTTCTTATACTAATCTACTAAAACTCTTCAGCACTAATTGGTTTCGTTACCGTGTTAGTCAAAGTTCTTGCGCAGGTTAAAACAGATAATTCAGGCTTATTGATTGAAGTACCTGTGTTGCTTAGCGAATATGGCGTATTCGATCCCTTACTTGATTACGTTATAAGCCAGTCGCACATTAAAAGTTTGCCATGGATGAATCGCATTACGTTTGCTTGCCAATTGTTACTCGAGTACATGGAAGCCAACACAGGATTATTTTCAGACGCCAGCAAGTTATTTAAATCATTTGTAATGCGTTTGTCACTGGGTACCATTAGCCCAGAAGGGAATGATCCATCGGGTTTATATTGGCTACCTCGCTCTACAGCAAACGTAAATCAACTTTTATCTGCGCTAAATGGCTTAACGGATTGGCTCGCCAATAACAGAAATACAACTAGCTTAAATCCATTTGAACAAGCCAGCTCTCATCAAGAACGCCTTAACTATGCTGCATGGTACAAACGCAATCAGTACAACTTTTTAGGCCATATTAAAAGCAACCCTTTACCCAGTGTGCTTAAAACCGTGCGCAAGGTACGTGGTAAAAAGGATGTGCTTAAGGTTGACGGTGATGCCATTTCATTTCCAGAAAAGCTCTTTAAACCCTTTTTTATTCAAGGTTTAGGCAAAGCCAGGGATAAGCGCGTGGCACTGCGTGATCAGCTTATTGTGTTGCTGATGCATGGCACCGGTGTACGCGAAAGTGATGCTTTGCACCTTTGGGTGGATGATGTGTTTTACGACCCAGAAAACCCAAGTGGTGTGATAGTACGTTTGTATCACCCCGAAGATGGCAGAGCACCAAATAACTGGACTGGCCGCAAACGACAAAAAACACGCGCAGCGTATTTGGCTGAGAACTTCAACCTAATTCCTCGTAACCGTATGACGGGTACCGCCCGAATTGGCTGGAAAACCAAAGTGGTTGATGATGACGAAAACTACATTCAACTGCACTGGTTTCCTGCCTTTTACGGTGAGCTATTTGCCAAGTTGTGGCAGCAATACTTACTTTACCTTTTACCGTTACCAAGAATGCACCCTTACGCATTTGTGTCTTTTTCACAAACACACGAAGGTCAATCGCTCACCCTA
Organism: Pseudoalteromonas sp. NC201; assembly: GCF_002850255.1. Taxonomy (NCBI): domain Bacteria; kingdom Pseudomonadati; phylum Pseudomonadota; class Gammaproteobacteria; order Alteromonadales; family Pseudoalteromonadaceae; genus Pseudoalteromonas; species Pseudoalteromonas sp. NC201. The sequence continues at coordinate 2,620,852 of NZ_CP022522.1, read as the reverse complement.
AACGCGTTTAACCAAAGTTATAAAGCGGCCATGGCCCGTATCAGCCTTGTAGTGTCAAAACCCGAAGGGCGAACCCCGCATGCCCATCGTCATGCTTATGGCAGACGTATGTCGAGCGCGGGCATTGATCCAAGGCTGATCAAAAAGGCACTCCACCATGCTTCGTTATTATCACAAGCCGTTTATACCCAGCCCAGTATTAGAGACGTGACGTTGGCATGTGAAAGAGCGTCAAAAAACCTTGATGGTCAACACTATGCCGAGTTTAAAGAAGACGTCAGCGTGAGCTGGCAAAACGTGATGGAATCTGGCTTTGAAGATATTGACCCTGATGGGCTATTTAGCGGTAAGTACCCTAAATTAAGGAGATATAAACCATGAAAACACAGGATTATGAGTTCAATTGGTTTATCAAGAAAAACGGCTCAGGTTGGGAAACATGGCGGGAGTTGGCCTCTGCTTGGCTTGAACAAAAGCAATACGGCATTGACCACTCACGCGCAGCTATTTCACGCTTTTTAGACGAATACTTGGTACCGCGATTTATTATCGACCCCATTGAGCTTTTTACACTGGCAGATCAAGACTACAACAAATTTCTTATGTTGTTTGAGCTGAACGAAGGCTACCGTGTTAGGCAAAACAACGATGTATGCCGCTTTATTGATTGGATAATTAGCACCTACTACTCAGAGCCAGATGATAATGGCGATCCCGTGCCGCTATTTCAAAACCCCTTTGATAAAGAGCAAAGCCCTGTAAGAAGGCAGGAGACTGTCTACAACGCTTTACCCTTCGCTTATATTAAGCAACTGCGCAGCATATTATGCCCCGCGCCTCGGGGTCACTTTAAGCAATGGAAGTGGGCTATCGACTACAGTGAGATCTTCTTCACCAACGCTCGCTTTTTAAAAGACTGGATTTTGGTTGATGAATCGGTGATAGACAAAGCAGACCCCGATTGTGTTTGGCAAAAACACACGCTAGATAAACAGCGTCAGATGAGAATAGATGGTGCACTAAGAACCCTAGAAAAGGGTGACAGCATTTACTTAATTTGGTCGCCCGTTCGTGCTATGGCTTTATACCTTAAGTTGCAGTTACCTTTACGAACCTTTCAAGTGCGAATGCTGGACTCGGGCGAGGCTGATACATGGCGTTATAGTAATGGCGAGTGGCAAATGAATACGCAACACCCTTTTGCTGAAGGCAGCGATAAGCGCCCATGGCAAAAAGGGGTATTCCACCGCATTATTACGCCAGATATTGGTGATGTGATGACGGGCATGTACATAAACACCAATAAAACCGCAGATAGAAACAAAGACGAAATAACTCGGGGATACGTGATCCCATGGCAACACGAAGAGGTGTTGTATTGGCTAGAAAAGCTCAGAAACTGGCAAGAAAAGTACAACCCAATCAACAAGCCCACCTCAATTTACGACTTAGATTACAAGCACTTTGGTAGCACTAAAACCAAAATTCAGCGCAGTGAAATTGGTGATATTTGCTTTTTGTTTCGCAATGCCGCTGCGTATCGTAAGCGCGAACGGCGCATGCCAATTACAGATGGTTATGTTAACGCACTTTGGGTGGCTTTGCTTGCCCAACTCGAGCACGATGTGGCGAAAAAAGAGCATACTTTAAGAGATGGTGCCAAAGTACATTTTGTTGACCCTAAAAATGCCAGAAGGCCGCTATTCCCTTTACATGCATTACGCGTTTCTTTGATCACTTGCTACGCCATTGAGGGGGAAATACCCACACCGATATTGTCAAAGCTGTTGGTTGGCCACAGTCGTTTGATCATGACTTTGCACTACACCAAGCTCACGCCTGTGATGATGGCCAAAAAAATGCGTGAAGCCGAAGGCAAAATAATCGACAAAGAAGACGATAGTTTACAGTCATTCCTAGCCAATAAATCCATTGAAGAAATCGGCTTACAAGCGGCGTTTAAAGACATTGAATCGCTACAAACTGCATTGAGAGTGCGCAACCCTGCTGGGTGGCAAGAAAAGTCGATAGGCATTTGTTTAGCGGGAGGTAACACCTCGCCCTTGGTTGAACATGCCTCTATTGCTGGGTGTTGGAATGGCGGCGATAAACTCAAAAAAGCGAATCGAAACTAAGCGGATCTGCACGCGCCAGTACCCCATGGCATTGAGAACTGTATTCGCTGTCGTTGGTTTATTACCAGCATCCGCTATATTCAATCGCTTACGGCTCACTTTAACAACCTAAGTTATCACGCCACAGAAGCGGCCAAAATTGCTGCGGAACTCGAGGGCGAGCAAGCGAGTTTGTTGGATGAAGAATACTTTTGTGAAGTAAACAGCACTCCATTTAGCAAGCGTGACCAGCTAAACAGCATAGACAGGCGTATTGAGCGACAAAAGTCCGAAGCCGATGAATACTGCAACGACTTAGTAGCGTGTTTTCAGGTGATCCGTAAGGTACTAAGTATTGAGCAAAACCGGGAAGAACACGACCGCAAAGACAAAGTGATTGCGCTTGGCTCGGCACAAGACATATCACCATTCTTTAGCTTTTTAGACACGAAATCTGAGTTTAGGCAGCTGATCCAAATCTGCGATGACGCAGAAGTATTTGCAGACTTAAAAGATGACTTAAAGAAAACCACGGCCATTAATCACAGATCAAATATGCTAAACACCATGCTGATGCGCATGGGCTACCAACCAATCCTGATGCAGCTCGACGACGAAGCGCAGCTTAAGCTTGGCAATGTGATGGTCAATGCCATGCTAAATGCCACTAAAGAACCAGATAAAAGTAAAGCCATGACAATGCTCTCTACGTACCTTGATACTGAAGCTTACTTAAAAGACGCAGGCCTGCTCGAGCAAGGTGTACAAGCGATTGAAAGTAATACAGGCATTAGCATCAGAACATTAGCAAACATGGCAACAGCCACTTTAGGAGTGAAGAAAAATGGCTAAACCAGTTGACCCAACCCTAGTGCTGCAAGAGCTATGCGCAAGCGCCACCACAAGAACCGCTAATGCTTTAACGGTATTGAATGCTGTGCTTGAGCAACAAAGTAGAATAACGCCTCTCGACTTTTCTATGGCAACGATCGGGCGGCTGTCTAAAGAGCAAGGCGGCCCATCAACACAAACCATCCGTAATCGCACAGGTAAGCATTTTCAGCAATTAATTGAGGCTTGGGCAGCCTATGCAGGCACAACGTGTAAAAAGCCGCTCTCAGTGCGCCAAAAACAGCTATTGAACAGCAACGACCAACATATTCTCGATGCCATCGACGACCCAGTGATTAGAGCCGTAGTAGGGTCATTGATTGCCGAGCGTAACAAATACCGCGACCAACTCAATACGTTCAAAGCCAACTCAGGCTTGTTTATTGACCGAACCAAAGGCGATAAAACCAACACCACACTTGAAAACAAACAACTGGTACCGCTGGAAGTTGAAGCCATCCAAGCCGCAATTTCTGATGCGTTTTTTAACACGCAAGGCTGGGAAGTTATGCCCACGGGGCAAGTCAAAGATGCTGAGGGGAAAGAAATTTATAAGCGTGGATATGTGAATGGGTTGAAAAAGTCTGTAAAAAATTACATTTAATACTTCAGTTTATCTAATACAGAAGACCAACCCTACAGAAATCAACCTATACCTAGTAACCTCTCAAGCTTTTTATGAATGTTTTTGACTTTTGGGTACGCAGACTTTTATAAGAGGAAATTGTGACTATGGTGAGTATGTAATCTCTAAGCCAACCATATTTCGGAAGCTGGTAAGGGTTTTTAAATAGGTTGCTTTGAATGTTATATAATGCACGTTCGATTTTATCATTATCAGATGCCCAGAGAAGGCCTGAAAAATAATCCACGAATAAAGGTTGGTCTGCAGTAATCTGTGGTGACGTTTGGCTGTATAGCACATCTGCACGGTAAAGCTTTTCAGTAGAATAGCCTTTATTGACTCGTGAAATCAGCTCTTGAAATGATCTTTTATCCTCTTCAAGCAAAGTTACTAATTTTGTATCTAAAATAACCCTTGGAAATTTGGCCAGATCTTCTTCCATCTTATAAGCCTTGACATAAGCAGGGCCTACGATCTGATGTCGGCTCATATCAAAATGAACTTGTCCAAATGTAATAGCTCCCCTTAGAAAGATATTTTCAGGCATCAGCTCATACTGTATTTTTGCAATCGCAATACATAATTCTCTAAGACTTTGAATTTCTTCAAAACTATTTGGCTTAACGCACAAAATTATAGAGTCGCTTATCACAATAGACTGTATGTTTCTTTTGATAGTAGTGTTGGCGATTTTTAGATTGTTTATCTCTTTTTCTACAATTCTAAAGTACTTTTCTAATTTTTCTTTTTTATTTTTATTGAGCATTTCTTGAAAACCTAGAACGTCCAAAAATGCTACAAAACACTCTTCATATTGTATTTCAAACTCTTCCAAAATTATCCAACTCCTTTGTGTAAAAAAACAGATAATGTTAAAGCTGTATTTATAAAGCTATTTAACATCACAGAAATTAAAATGTTAACAAAAATGGGCTTAAATTAAGACTTCTGCCTCTCTTACTGCGCCATACTCAATGATCACTTCTTGTTCATTATCCTTAGCATTAAAATAGATAACTTTGTTTCTTGGTACAACAGTTTTAACAACTATGCCTTTAATCTTATCTTTATATATTTCATGAGCAAATCGTCTAGCTGTTTCTAAGTCTATAGTCCAAGACTGTGCGAAGTTTTTACTTGCAAACTCATCTGGTGATAAACCACGATATATTGTTACTTCTTCTTCAAGCATTTCAATATCTGAGTTAGGAGGTACGTCTTCGCGTTTAATTCTGATTGGTGGTGCTCCCCACTCAACTTGCTTGGTTTTGAATAGTTCAAATATGCCACCAGAATAAAACCGTTTTAAATTGTTAAAAAGCTCAAAAGCCGAATTACACAGTTCTGACCCTATGGGGTAAGAAGCGTACTTTTGCCGCCAAAAATCTTCAAAAGCGGATTTTGGCTCCGTTTTTGACTTGCAATCAAAGTTATCTAAAATGTCTGCGAATATCTTATAGTTATCACCAAACTGTTTATGTAAGCTTTTAAAGTATTCATCAGTGTCAATTCTCATTTGCTCAAGAAGGGCTTTTGATTTGTCGTTAATCATATCGTTTGCCTTAACCTATTCTGATTAGGTGATCGCAAGATGGGCACGGTGTTTCATCAACAGAATAAGGAATATCTATACTTGAGCGTTGCCAAATATTCGTACAGTAGCCACACCTAAACCACCTCGTTTCGTATTGTTTTGGTGCGGGGCTTAGGTCAATAATATCCCTAAAAGCCCGTGTCGGTTTTCTTTTATAGCGAGGGTTTTGCTGAAATCCATAAACTGGGTCATATAACGGCTCGGTCTCTTCTGCCAATTGCTGTTGTTCCTCCCACTTACGTTGTGCTTGTTCCTTTTTAGCGAGTTGTATTTTTTGATTTTTACTACGATAAAACTCTGTAAACCTTTGTGTTTGCTGTGGGTGGAAATGCCAATGCTTGATGCTTAGCTTCTCAAGTAATTCAGATTCAACTTGATTTCTGTAGCCATTTACTTTGCCTTCAACATACTTTCTAAAATCCTCAACGTCGACAACTACAATGGCGGACTTTTGGTTGTATGTTGAGCTAAATTGGTAAGCACTACTTTCTAGTGTTAAAACAAGGGTGATGTCGAAGTCATTGGTGTGTAGGACAGCAATTTCGTTTTGCGCGCTTTCGATGGCTGGATTCAATGTTACTTTAGATTGATATTCGTATACCTTTTCATTAGTGATCAGCACGCCTTCATCGGATTTATCGCTGTTTGGATAACCGATATATCTAGGAAGACGAATGCTAGTATTTGTAGCAAGTATATTACGGCACAACCAAAAAATAGCGCGTTTATAACTTATCTCACATGGCTTATCTTTGGAGTTTACCTTCGGTGCATGTTTGAAGTGATCGCGTCTTATGTTCGTTTTATACTTGTGCGCGGAAAGAGGCATATCGCAGCTGATGCAAAAACAATTGCACTCTAAACCGCTTTCTACTTCATCGACAAACGCGAGCGAGCCATTTTTATCTTTAGCAAATGGTATCAATACTTCCACTGTTATTCCTTTTCACAAGCAGATAGCAAAGTTCAATATGTTATACCTAGTTAATTCATTTGTTAATATCTTGATTGATAACTTTATAAACCGTATTTCTTGAAACCTTTACAGAGTTTGCTATTTGGCTGACTGGTGTAGCTTTTGCGCGTAGCGATAAAATGCTTTGTTTGGTGTTGTCGGATATTGGCTTGCGGCCTTTGTATTTACCCGCTTTTTTAGCGGCTGCAATGCCCTCGAACTGGCGTTCTTTTCTGATATTGAGTTCAAACTCTGCGAACACGGCAAGCATATCTAAAAAGGCTTTGCCTGAAGCTGAGTCGGTTGAGATGGGTTGCTCTAGCGCTTGTAGCTGAATATCGTTGGATTTTAGGTGGTTTACTAAGGTTTGTAAGTCGAGTACGGAACGAGCGATACGGTCGACTCGAGTCACAATTAAGGTGTCACCAGCACGAAGGTAGCCAAGCAGGGCTTGAAACCCATCGCGTTTGGTATTCGACGCTGATGCCATATCGGTAAACACCTTGTCACAACCCGCTTCTTCAAGTTTGGCGACTTGTATATCTAAAGACTGATCTGTGGTCGAAACTCGCGCATATCCAATCTTACTCATGGCAATTGTTCATTTAGCATCTAGACTAAATAAACATAGTGCGTACTAACGCCTTAAACCACCCTAAATGAACACTTTTAGCTTGTTTTGGTGATGTTCAATTAGGGTATACGCTATTTGAACTTATACTTTGCTGTCGTTTTAGGAAATGCCACCACAATGGACTTGCAAAACCCCGACCTGATTTTAGTTAAACGCCTATCGGAGCATTCATGCTCTTACTTCGCGGTTGAAAGTATCGCGGGTAGTGATGTGGTGTTGACGGATATTGAAAGCGGTGGGCGGTTTAATTTTGCAAAGCCAAGGCTTGAGCAACTGGTTTCAAACGGCCAGCTCAGAACCATCGCGCGGCGTGAGCTACCAACCAAGTTAACCTTTAAACCACTTAGTAACGTTAAAAAGCCTAAAGCTGAAACTGCGGAAGATGTTGCATCCAGAAAAGAAATGCAGCGACGTTATAAGTATGTGCAAGGTGCATTTGAGCAAAGCGTTCCAGCCTATACTGAGAAATGGTTAACCCCGTATATTGCCCAAAGGGCGGTTGAAATAAACGACAGCAGCCCACCGTCATGGCGCACGCTAGCCTATTGGAATAAAACCTTTGTGGAAAGCGGCTGGGATAAACACGCACTGATGCCTAAGCATAAAGCCAAAGGCAATCGTACCAAGCAATTGCCCCAAGAAGTGCATGACCTCATTGATGAAGTGATCAACGAATACCTTCGCACCCATACGGTGGTGAGGTATCAAAAGGTTTATGACCTACTTCTTGAGCAGCTTGATACGCTGAATGTTGAAAGGCATAAGGCTGATTTAAGCGAGCTAAAGCCATGCAGTTATAGGTGGATAGTGAATCGTCTTAAGAGTAGATAAGAATGACCTTAAAGCGTAAAAAAGAACTGAGGCATTATATACAGGAGAGAACATGCTTAAAATTACTGGGCTCGACAAGTTGCAAAAAGAGTTAAAAGAAATAACGCAAGCATTGAACCGACTTGATGGTGATTTGGGCGCCGTTAGCTTTGATCCTCATGACCCTATGAGTATTGAAGCTGCCATCCAATCGGTTAACCAAATAGTAGATAACCGTATTGAATCGTACACCGATAACCCCTTCGTTGGTTCGCTCGCCGAAAAAATGAAAAACCAATATAGAGAGAGTATTCTACAAAAAGCTGCTGAGGCCCGATTACAGTCCAATGAGGATTCGTGATGGCCCAGGATATTTTCGAAGAAATTAACAATGCTGTTTTGGACTTGCAGAATTCGCAGATGCAAACGTACGAACGTCCACTGAAAAAGCTCGCTCAATTGTTACGGCATACCGATCTTGAACCTTACAACGAAGAATTAACGAAAGAGGCTGATCTCGATGCTTTCCTTGCAGAAAGCAAAAAAACAGATCTGGGTATGGTTGGTAGTGCCCAGCTTGCATGGCCGGATGATCCCAAAAAAACGATGGGATTAACGTTACTTCTCATTGAAAAGTTGGCCAGCGAGCCAAGATACGCCGTTAATTTCGGTCATCAGTATTTCTATTCTGGGAAGAAAATTATCGCAGGTATCCATTCACTTACTGGACAGCTTATTATTCCATTCGTTCGTGATTATAAAAACTACATTCAATTGAAGGGGAGTACAGAGACTGTGTTGAAGCCGCCAATCTCAAACAAGATATTTATCGTACACGGCCATGACGATGGTGCTCGGGAAGCTGTGGCTCGTTTTCTGGAGCGTATGGGCTTGGAGGTCGTCATTCTTCATGAACAGGCAAATCAAGGAAAAACAATTATCGAAAAGGTCGTTGCAAACAGCGATGTTGGATTTGCGGTAGTCCTTCTCACACCAGATGATGAGGGGTGTGTAAAGGGAGGAATACTCGAGCCTAGGGCTCGGCAAAATGTTTTATTGGAACTGGGCTACTTTATTGGTCGCTTGGGCAGAGAAAAAATATGTGCTCTAAAGCGTGGCTCGTTGGAAATTCCTAGTGATTTCGCGGGTGTTATTTGGGAGACAATGGATAATAATGGTGGATGGAAACAGGCTCTAGCGCGTGAACTTGAAGCAGCCGAGTATAGTATAGACTGGAACAAAGTGATGCGTGCTTGATACGGAGCTTAAGGTCTTGCTATGTGCAATACGCTTAGTTAATAACGTCTATTTTTGGCAAATAGCAAGCTAAAAAGCGCAATATAATTGAACAGCTATGTCTTACTTCTTTTATAGATTACTAATTTTCTACCATTACACCTCATTGTTTTAATTATTTTTTGTATATTTAGTATGGTTTCCGCTATAAATTTGTAAGTCGACTACAAACCCCACCAAGTGTGTTGTTTGAAGTGTAAGTCTTATTAATAGCACTCAGAAGTATACTAAAACATACTAATTCCTATCTTTCTAAATTTAAAAACTAAATCAAATAAAACACTCATTCTTCGCTCGTTAGATCAATAACACTTTATTAGCATGTTCCCATAGGTTGGAAAAGTCGTAGGCGCTTTCCAACAGAGTTACGAAAAAAGTGTAACTGCTGTGCAAAAGGTTTGTCAGGTGGTGGCGTTGCACGCTTTATTCGACCTACAAATCAACAAAGTAAGTCATATTAATAAACACTTTGTCGTAATCCGCTTCCTCAAGTTTGGCTACTTGTAAGCCTAAAGACGGATCTGTGGTCGAAACTCGCGCATACCCAACCTTATTCACGGCAGTTGTTCGTTTAGAAAAGAACATGAAGCCAATAAGCAAGATCTGACCCTAATAGTTACTACAAGATTGACCCTCTGCCTTAAGGTGTGGCATCAGCGTCGAATACCAAGCGCGATGGGTTTCAGGCCCTAATAGAATATAACGTCGATGCTTCATTTGCCTACGCTATCAAATTGACTATTCTATAGAGTTTCTTTTCATCAGTACTTCTAACGCTTGCGAGAGTGCTTTGGTTGCGTTATCTGTATCGCCATTTACTGCCGCAAAATAAGCGTTATTTTGACTAGGATAAAGCAGGCTACTGACCGAAAATGCGCCCGTAAAGCCGTCATGACCAAAAGCCGTTTTATCTGACTTGACAAACCAGCCCATCGCATACTCAGAATGGCTGTCTTGAATTTTACTATAAGGCGAGAGCAACATTTTGTAACTCTCTTTACTCACAATATTGTCACCTCCCTGCATTCCCTCTAATACCGAAGAAAAATAAACAGCAAGCTCAGGTAAACTGATATTCACCGTACCGGCAGGACCATATACTTTTGGAGCAAGCTTTTTTTCTTCAGTTACCCCATGCCAGTGACCATTTTCGTAAATATGCCCTTTAGGCTGCTTCGCGCTCTCAAAGCTCGGTTCACCAAAACCATAATTAGTGATGCCTAATTGCCCAAAGACTTCTGCGCCAATAAGCCACTCCCAAGTCTGATTGCTGACTCGCTCTAACATATGTCCTGCTATCACATAACCAACATTACTATACCAAAACTCGCTTCGGGTTTTCACTGCAGCGGTATTAAGCACCTCTTTTGTTAGCTCATATCTTAATTCGGTTAAAGGCTTGGTATTGTCGTACCACTGCTGATCTTTTACATCTATGTCCTTTTTTAATCCGGATGTCATGCTCAACAGATGCTGTAAAGTAATGGTCTCATGTTCTGGTCGAATTTGGCCTTTAAGTTCAGGAAATATATCTATGACGGTAGTGTCAAAAGTAATGAGGCCTTGTTCAACTAAACGAGCGGCGAGCAAAGCGGTCATAGATTTTGCGACAGAGCCGATCGCCCAACGATCATTATCGCTTACAGGCTCAAGGCTTTGTATATCACGATAGCCTGTGCTGGCAATTTCGTACACTAAGCCATCTTTTACTGTCATAGCCGTAATTGCAGGTACATTATATGCCTGTCGAATACTTTCTAAATGCTGTTTTAATGCACCATCTTGTGCAATACCTACTTCTTTAGGGAGCTCAGTTTCATCAATTAAGGGCGAAGTTTGAGTTATATCCGAACCACACGCGCTTAATAGTAAGGTTAATAACGCTAAATGAGCGAATTTAAATGATGATTGTAAGTTTGTTATAAGCAAAGCAAAATCCTTTATGTTGGTTGTTAATGCTCCACTGTAGACTCAAATATTATTGAATTACTCAAAATTAATTTGTTTAAAAATGTATAGTTAGCTAATTTGTGTGGCTTTACTGCCGCTGCTACCCCTGCCAAAGGGAGTTTTATCGCAAGCCAGTCATGTGATATGTACCAGTCTAAGCGTAAAGGAACCAACTCCGGTTCACTTGAATCAACTCCAGGAGAAACGTACCCCATTATTGAAGTTGATGCCCAAGAGGCGCAACAAGTAAATTGGGTAAGAGTGAAGACTACATATAACCCTTCACCTGATCGCTGGGTGTCGGCCAGTTGTGGAGATTTACATCTTGCTTGGGGGGATTTACAGAGCAAGGTTTACAGTGGACAAGCAGATAATGAATTTATAGTAGAACTTAGACCGGGTAAGTTCTACGAACTAACCGCTGATAAAAGCATGTCCGTTATCGAATTAAAGGATTGGCAATTCCAAAAAGTTAGATAATTCAGAGGCAAGGTTAGTTGCAATCTAAATGCAAATTGCTGTGACAACGTCAAAGTTGTGTAGCGGATATGCCGACAGCCCCTTTTGGGGCTCGCATTAGCGTAACAGCAGATCCAATTTCAATTCAAAAGCTTGTCATAGAACTAGTGTATATAGTCATCAATTAGCTGGCGCCAAGCATCGGGCTTACCGTAATAGGCAGTATGCGGAAGCTTTATCTGTTTCTCATGCTTTTCAAGGATAAGGGTGGGGTAGCCAGTAACTTGAAGCTTTTGCATTAATAGACGGCTTTGCACGATTTTTGTTTGCTCAGCACCTTGATTTGCCAGCATAGCTCGTTGCCAGTGGTTTTTATCTAGCCCAAGCTCAACGGCTAGCTCCTCTATAGCCTCAGCTCGGTTAACCTGTTTGCCTTCTACATAGTGTGCGTGCTGAATAGTTTTAAGCATGCTCAGTGGCGTTATGCCTAACTGTTCCGCGGTGATGATGGCACGAGCGGTGATGTAAGAGTCGAGGATCATCGACTCGTTACTCTTTACCCGTTGGATGTAATCTTTGCCAAACTGAGCGCCTGTTATGTTGGCTATATGCGCATCACTTATGAGAATGTGGTTGCGGAATGCTTTCTCTATAGATTGATTGGCAATCATGCCTCCAGGGTGCAGCACAAGCTCCAGTTCCCTGTTGGCTGCAATGGCATCCAGCAGTGAAGTTGCACCGTAACACCAGCCACACATGGGGTCGAAGAAGTAGTGCACTTTTACCATTTCATCTCTCCCCTATGCACCTTAGCACCAATACTCAGCGCCATAGGTAATCCTGCATCAGGGTAGCGTGCAGACATGCTATCAATCAGTTCAGCGCTATTTTTGCTGCTGCTTTTTGCCAGACTAAAGTCGCTTAAATACTGCTGCGAGTAGCTTATGGTACTTGCATCAAGTTTGGTGCCTGCTTTCATGTGACCAGGTATTACAACCTCTGGCTTCAGTGCTTTTAACTCTTTTAATTGGCGAATCCACGCTTGTTGACTGCGTTGGGATTGTGCATCGGCCATCCATAAGTGCACATTACCGTAGACTGCAACATTGCCCAGAACCGCTTTACTTGACGGGATCCATAAGTAGGGGCGGTGCGCTAGCTCAAATTGCGTGCCGTGGATCTCTATTTTGTGCCCATCTACAAAGAGTGTATTTCCCTCTACAACTGTTGGGATGTATGGTTTTACAGGAGCATTCGCGCCCATTTTTGGTGTCCAAAATGCTAATTTACCCGCGAGCTTTTCTTCAATCACTGCTTTTACGGCCGCTGTGGTTAGGATCTTAGCTTCAGGGAATAAAGTGTGTAGTACTTCCGCGCCAAAATAATAGTCCGGATCAGCTTGGCTGATAAAAATCGTTTTTAGGGTTTTGCCGCTGTCGAGCACTTTGGCAGCTATGCGTAGTGCATCCGCTTTGGTAAAACCCGTATCTACGACCATCACTTCACTCTCACCAATCACCAGTGTTGAGTTAACGTGGAAGCTGTTTTTGTCAGCGTTATAAACATCCAGTGTAAGTGGGGCGGTGTTTGCTGCCATCGCATTGCTTGCTAATAAAGTCGATGCTGCTATCAACGTTAGGTGTTTCATATCTTTTGCCTCAATAGGTTTAGTACGGAGCAGATGATATGAAATTGATAGGCTCAGAAAAACATGCCAAACTAAACATCATTGTTTCATAAATCGAACAAATAAATGGATAGACTCATCGCTGCTAAGGTCTTTGCCGACGTTGCAATCACGGGTAGCTTTACCGCGACGGCTGACAGGCTAGATATGTCTCGCCCTATGGTAACTCGGTACATTGAAGCAATGGAGAGCTGGTTAAACATTCGTTTATTACATCGCACCACGAGAAGAGTGTCTTTAACGACAGCTGGGGAGTCCTGCTTGGAAGAAGTGAGACAGTGGCTGAGGCAAGCCGACACCATAACCGGCTTGGCGAATACCAGCGGCAAACTGTCTGGTTCGGTTCGACTAGCAACCAGTATGTCTTTTGGCTTTTCTCAACTTGTGCCTGCTATTCAACAGTTTATGTCAGCACATCCTGATGTGAATATTGATATTGATTTGCAAGATTCTGTGGCCGATCTCACTGAGAGTCAGATAGATCTGGCTATTCGTATTGCCTCTGCACCGGACCCTTCTTTGATTGGTAAATCAATTGCAGTATGTGACTCTGTTATTGTGGCGTCGCCGCAGTACCTTACTAGTGCAAGTGAAATCACAAAACCTGATGATCTAGCTGAGCACTTGTGCCTTGGGTATAAGAATTTTCAGCAGCATATTTGGCATTTGCGCAAAGGTAACTCACAACAGTCGGTAGCCGTAAATTGTCGTTTAACTGCGAACGAAGCAACGGCCTTATTGCACGCAGCGTTAAGTGGTGCTGGTCTGGCAATTCAACCCACTTATTTGGTTAACCGCTACATCAAATCTGGCGAGCTTAAGCCGGTACTACCTGATTGGAAGCCAAGCGATATGAATATATATGTGCTCTATTCTTCGAGAAAGTATATGTCTCCAACCGTGAGGGCATTGATAGACTATTTGTCTCACTATTTTGCCAGCACGCCATGGTGAAACTACAAGTATCTTATAGAGTTACATCTTAATGTTGTTACGTTACTAGCTTGTTTGATCAGGGGAGTAGCTAACACGACGAATGTTTTATTATCGCTATATTTCTCAATTACTTTTTACTTAAAACTAAGCCCAGCTAGTTGCTGGGCTTGGCATACTTAGCAGATGTAAACTGTTGGGCAAAATTCAGGAGTGGTATAGCATGCGCCGTAGTCTTTACTGTAAGCGCCAGTTCCGCCTGCTATTTCTTTCGTTTGTTTAGCATCTAGCGCTTTATTTGCGTTAAGGTTTTTTAATTTTACTTTTTTCAGTTTCATGTTGTATCCAGTTATTTTTTATCTTTGATTATTCGGTAATGTAGATAAATACCTATTTCTAAGTACTTATCCGTTAAATAATGTGTTTGATTTTTAAACACATTTCAAGCGGGGATGGCAAATAACTTCAGTAGTTCTTTTAGTTGTTTGTTTTTTAAGTTGTTTATTATATTGAATTTTTATCAAGCAAATAAAAATGACAGCGTTGGATTTTTGTGCATTTCAATCTTGTTGATTGTGCAACCTATATCCAATCAATTGTTGCAGCAAATAGCTGCGTACGCCTTACACATTAAAAGAAGCAATGCTAGTATCCTAGTTAGGATAACAATCGAGTTGATAAAAAGTAGGAAGCTAATGGCATTATCATTTCAGACCTTAAGGTTGCACATTATTGAGGTTAACGACGATCTTCCAGCACTCGATCGTGAACGGCTGATAGAGCAAATTCCCCATATCCTGAGTTCTAACGTGGTTGAAAACCTTCCCCCTTATTTTCATGGTATTGATTCAACAAAACAGGCCGAAAACTGGTTTCAGCGTATGTGTTCAGAGAGCCGCTTACTGCAAGTTAAGCTTGGGCAGCATGAGACAATTGGCTTTTTGTTTGTTTACGTTGAAAACGAAAGTGATGCGCATATCGGTTACTTATTGGCTGAAAAGCACTGGGGTAAAGGTTACGCCAGTGAGTTGCTGCAAGGGTTTATTCATGCAGTTACCAGTATAGAGTGTTGGAGTACCCTAATTGCGGGAGTGGAGCAATCCAACCATGCTTCCATTCGGTTGCTCAAAAAGCTGGGGTTTTCACAGCAAGTGCATGATGAAAACAGTCCACTTTTCTTTGAATATGAGATCCATCGTGTCTGTTGACCTCAGCGGTTTGACTTTTATTTCCCTGAATGTGCTTTGGTCACAGCGCTCGACTTGTCGTTAGTCCATCAATTGATAAAAGTAAAAAATATAACAATTGTTGTTATTTTCTTGTTAATGTAAGCGCTTACATGTTAGGTTTAACATTCAACATACGATTACACCGCGCTGAAAAGTGTGTAGTAAAGCTCGTGTGTTTGAAAAGCGCTATATTTTTCAATTGTTCGGGGTTGTTATGGATTGAAATGTAAGCGCTTTCATTTCTGCGGTTTATGAAGTGATAAAAGGATCCGTGTTTTAGTGGTTGATCACTAAAGCAGTTTTATACATTACATTTGGAGACATAAAGTGAAAACGAGTAGCAAGTTAATCGCAAAGCTCGCAAACATTAGCGTTATCAGTCTGATTGTTTGTGCGTCTTCGCAAAGTAACGCGGCTGTGGGGAATTTACTTTGGGAAGATAATTTTAATAATTTAGATACCAACACATGGAATATAGATGTCGGGGATGGTTGTGACCAAGGAATATGTGGTTGGGGTAATCAAGAATTACAGTGGTACAGTGAAAATAATGTCTATATTACCGACATTGTAGGCGAGGTGGGAAACAAAGGCCTTGTTCTTGAAGCAAAAAATCAAGCGATAGGCGGCAAGGCATTTACCTCAGGTAAGATCCAGAGTAAGAATAAGCTTGCTGTGCAATATGGCATGATAGAGATCAGAATGAAGGTATCTGATGTCGACACGGGGCTTTGGCCTGCACTTTGGATGCTAGGGACGAGTACTGCTAGCTGGCCGGCAAAAGGCGAAATCGACATCATGGAGATGGGCCAATCTCAAGCCGCTCGTAATGATGCAGGATTTCCCGGTGCGCCAAGCAATAACTATACAGGCTCAAACTTAATTTTTTATGCAGATGCCGCCTGCAATGAAGGTAATCCAACCTGTGCAGCAAGTGTGGCATACAAAACCGATAATGCACATTTGTCCTCAACCCCCTTAACCAATCGCTTTGTTATCTATCGTACTTATTGGACTGAAGAAACGATCCGTTTCACAGTTGAGGATAATGGGGTCGAATATGATATGTTCGATAGCCCGTTTGTTATTAGTGAAGAGTCAAACGAATTCAACGCGCCATTTTATCTATTGATGAATTTGGCTGTCGGCGGGTTATTTACGGACGTGCTTAGCAATGAACAGGTGAGCGCGCCACTTCCTGGGAAAATGGTGGTGGATTATGTGCGTATTTATGAGCTAGATGGTCAAGGTGAAGTGTTCAGCGGCAATGTCACTAAGCCCGAAGTTGGCACCTTTGGTGTTTTTAGTGAGGGGCCAAGCGATAATCAGTTAGTGCCGGGAAGCAACGCGGATATTTATGTGTGGAACCAAAACTCACTCACTCAGGGCAATATCCCTGCCTATGAAGGCAATGAAGTGATTGCATGGCAATATTCGCCAACGCAGTGGTTTGGAGCCGGTATTCAAAGTCGTCAAGCGCGAGATATGAGCAACTTTAGGGATGGTTACTTAAATTTTAAGATTAAAATTCCTGCGAATGTGAGTTTCAGAATTGGCATTGCTGACACTTATACTAATGAGAACTGGATCACATTCCCCGCGAACACCAATCAGTATGGCCTTGTTCGTGATGGTCAATGGGGTGAAGTGCGTATTCCAATCACTGAGTTAGCGGGTAGCTTGGTGGCATTACAATCAATTAAAAATCACTTCAATATTGTCTCTGTCGCTGGGCAAGAACCTAACTATTCTTTTCAAATGGCAATTGACGATATTACCTGGACAGGGGGCGGTAGTGCCCCTGTCGATAGTGATCAAGATGGTGTTGAGGATAGCCTCGATCAGTGCCCAAATACTCAACCAAATGAAGAAGTTGATGCGAATGGCTGTCCACTGAATAATTTACCCGATGGATTGGAACAGGTCTCTCTGGATACTTTAACTTTCTATGTTAACACTACCGGCTGGGCGGATGTTCATTATCGAGTCAACGGCGGTGTGCAGCAAAATGTCCGCATGCAAGTGGTTAATGGTCGCAATGAGCTGACAATATCTGGGCTAGCAGTGGGGGATGTAGTTAGTTTTTGGTTTACTTACCAACAGGAGGACGGAACGGTCGTAGATACCGCAGAGCAGGCCTATATACTTTCAGAATTCTCAGCTGGTAACGATAGCGATGGTGATGGCGTGAATGATGGTATCGATCAGTGTCCAGATACGCCTGTGGGGGATGTGGTAAACACCGATGGATGTAGCATTTTAATCACTGAGCAACTTCGTATCGAAGCGGAAGACTACAGCAACTATTTTGATAACGATGCAGGCAATACAGGTGGCGAATATCGCAATGATGATGTTGATATTGAGCTGACCAGCGACAACGGCGGTGGTTACAACGTAGGTTGGACGTCGGCGGGAGAGTGGCTCGAATATCAGGCTAATTTAGGCGCGGGAAGCTATAATTTGACCGCACGCGTTGCCTCCCAAGTTGGTAACGGAGCGTATAACGTTCTTGTTAATGGTAATCTAGTTGCCAGTACCGTTGTGCCTGCTACGGGTGGCTGGCAAACCTTTATTAGTCAAAATATTGCGTCGATTACGTTAAATGAGGGTGTACATACCGTTCGTGTTGAAATGGCGGGTGGCGAGTTAAATCTAAACTGGCTTGAGTTCAATATCGCTGGTTCATCTAACAATGATAGCGATAACGATGGTGTGCCAGATAATCTAGACCAATGTCCCAATACCCCTACGGGGCGCCAAGTTGACAGCCAAGGTTGTGAGCTCAGCTTTGGCACTATTGTGCCACTTTATGATGCAACAACACCTTTAGAGCAAGCCGTTAGTTATGACCGTGGAGATGCACTAATTACGCGTTTTGCTGATCGCGGCCGAGACCGCCATGCAAAAGAAGATCAGTTTCAAATCTATGATCACTATTTATCGCATTATTGGACGCATCGAACTGCGCAATTTGAAATCGCTGATTTTGTAGCTAAAGGCGGCTCACGCATTGAAGTGACCTTTATTACAGAATGGAAACTCGGTGCGCGCGAATTTCGTGCTTGGTATCGTGGATTAGGCACAGTTGCTGAGTACCACGGTAATTACTTTGGTGGCGGTGCGGTCGTTGAGCTTGATAACGGCAGTTATGATACGAACTTTAATAAGATAAGTGATTCAGGTGATCAATATCGTTATAGAGTGATCATTGATGACTACAGGCCGCTAAATTGGGACCCTGCTGCAGGTTTTTTGCCTCTTGAAGTTGGTCAGCGCATGGAGTTTGAAGTTAGCCAATTTCTTGATGCGCCACCAGAAGGACGAGAAAATTATTATGGTACAACGTATTTATACATGGTAGGTGAAGGGCTTGTCCCATGGAAAACCGTTGGCGACTTTGCTGATCCATCATCACAACGCGAAGATTCTTACCCGATTGCAGAATCGGGGTGGTTAGGAGGCAAAACCACATTGCCATACAATTACACTAATGAGCCTGATAATCACTTTATGCAAATGGCGACCAATTTATCGAGCCAAAATGGACAGGCATTTGTTCAGGGGCGACGTGTTCACCACAGTAGTTTTGTTAATGGTGAGCACGATGAACGCAACGGAGAAAATGGCGTGTTTAGTGCGGTGGTTGGAAAGTCAGGCCCACACTATATCAACGACAGTTGCGCAGCTTGCCATGTTCGCAATGGTCGTGCGGCTCCACCAGCTATTGGCGGCTCATTGGCAAAATGGGTGTTTAAAGTGGCCGATATCAATGGCAACACCCATCCCTTATTGGGGAATGTGTTACAGCCTAAAAACACAGGCATAGATACCGAGACGCAAGGCGAGGGAGATGTAACGATTGCTTCGTGGACTGAAAATAATGGTTTGCGTTCACCCAATTACCAATTTAATAAAACCACTCCAGCACGCTACTCAGCCCGTATCGCGCCTCAGCTGGTGGGCTTGGGCTTACTTGAAGCGATACCAGAAAGTGCGGTGTTAGCCTTGGCGGATGAAAACGACAGTAACGGCGACGGTATTTCGGGCAAAGCGCAGCGCGTGAACGATCCTATTACCGGTCAAACACGGTTAGGACGCTTTGGCTACAAAGCTGCGGCGGCATCAATTAAACACCAAGTCGCTAGTGCATTTAATACGGATATGGGAGTAACCAACTCGGTATTTCCAAATCCTGACTGTGGAGCATCACAATCAAGCTGCGGAGGTGGCGGTGTAGAAGTGTCTGATCAACACCTCACTGCGCTAAGCAAATATATCGCTTTATTGGGTGTAAGAGCGCAGCGTGGGCTTGACGACCCTGAGGTGCAATTAGGAAAGGCACGCTTTACCTCAATTGGCTGTGAAGGTTGCCATACAGCAACATTTGAAACCAGTGAGTATCATCCATTTGCGGAGTTACGTGCGCAAACGATCCATCCGTATACCGATTTATTACTACATGATATGGGCCCAGGTCTTGCGGATAACTTAGGTGAAGGCATCGCTAGCGGTGCTGAGTGGCGAACAGCGCCATTATGGGGGATTGGATTGTCTGCTTGTGTGACAGGTGGTGTTGATAATGTGTTAGGTGGGCAGGGCAATGAGTTTTGTACCGCTGAGCCAAGCTATCTGCACGATGGTCGTGCGCGAACGATTGAAGAAGCTATTTTATGGCATGATGGTGAAGCGCAAGCAGCGAGAGTAGCTTACGAAAGCTTGTCGGCAAATGATAAATCAGCCGTGTTGGCATTTATAAACTCATTGTAAGTTTGTGCATCAAAGATCACGAAAGTCATGAGCTTTGATGCACTTGAAGTTGTTATTACAGTGCTTAGTCTTACAGCGTGTAATGGAAACCGATGGCGATACCGTCGTCTTCGGTTTGTGACATTTGTGCTTCTTGCGCGGCATCGGCGCTTGAGAAGTCACTAAAGTCCTTACGTGCTTCAATGTACAAAATGGTGTCTTCAGACATAAAGTAGTGTGCGCCTATCACGGCAAACTGACGCTTAAAAACATCATTAGGATCAGCATTAAAGTTTGGTTGGATCACATAGTCATCGCCCGCATCAAATACGTTGTAAGCGATAAATGTACGCACGTCATTATCAAAGCGGTAGCTAACAAGCGACTCTAATCCAACGGCATCCTTGATTAAGCGGCCTAGGTTATCTGTATCGTGGTTTTCGTTTTTATTGATGTTTGCAGCTGCATACCAACCAGGCTTATAGAAATCCCCGTAAGTAATACCGACGCCATAAATTAAATCTTTAACCGATTGATTTCGGCCACCAGCGTACACAATATCAAACGCGCCGCGGTTAACACCGGCTGTGAGAGTTAAGTTTTCGGTCGCAGCATAGGTAAGTGAGGCACCATAAGTTGAATTAAACTCTACTTTTTGTGCCGCGTTGTTCCCTTGATTAAATTGGGCTTCGCAGGAGCTGCTCGAAATATCAACGACATCACAAGTATAAAAGTCATCAGATTTTAGCTGAGCTTGTACAGCAAAGCTCAGCTTGCCAAATTGATTACGGTATTGCAGCACTTTATCACCACGACCAGTACCATTGATCGCGCCGTCGTCTTTGTTATAGGTGTAAACACCTGCGGCATTACCATCCCAAACTAGGCTGTAGTTGGTGCTGTATACCACGTCGTACCAAGCGCCCCATTGTTTTCCTAGGGTAACTTGGCCGTATTCATCGTGCTTAATACCAACATAACCTAATCGGTTATATAAAAACTCGTCTTGTATTGATTCGAAGCGGTTGCTGTAAACAATATCACTACTACCAACAGGGTTTACACCCCATTCAAGGAGTGCGAAAGCCTGCCAGTTGTTTTTCAATTGGCGTTTAAAGTCAAAGTTAATACGCGATGCGCCGTTTACCAACTCAGTCTCGCCTTGAGTGTTAATAACTCGAGCATCGATAAAGCCGCCAACCGTGACACTATTCTTTTCATCTTTGAATATCTCGATAGCGTGTACTGTTGGAATAGTAGTCACGCTAGCGATTAGGGTGGCAGCAAGTGTTCTTTTCATGAATTACCTTGTTTCAATGTTGTTGCTAAATAGGGCTAAATTAGCTAAAAAATGGAGATTATCAAAGCTAAAATACAGGCAAAAGTGAAAAAATATCAAGAAAATAACGTGGTTTTTGGTAAATTTATTCATTTTCTGTTCATTGATTTTAAATATCAATGAGTTAGGAAAGTACGAGTTCCGAGGTTATTGATTGATTTTACGCAATAAATGTAAGGGGTTATAGCAATATCAGCGTTTTGTGACAGCTAAATAACCTGAGGTTTGGATAAGGAATGAGCTAACTCATTGTTTTTAAGCCCACATTAAATTATACCCTTATCTAGCCAGACAGTTTTGGGGATAACAAGGCGAATTTACGCACCAATAGCTGGCTATTGGAAGTGAATTCAACGCAGTTAGCGCTAAAATTGGCTGCTAGAAAGGCATTAATTATCTGAAGCTCAGGTTAAATAGCACGAAAAAGTGTAATTCAGCGAAAAATCAATAAAACATCATGTTTTTGGTAGATAGACTTCTGTAGTCTTCCAATTAGATACACAACTACAAAAGGGAGATTGAGTAATGCTTGTTAAAAAAATTGGCATCTCAAAATTGGCTTGTTTTTCCACCATTATGTTGTTTTTTATTCATGAAGTTCAATCATATAGCGAACCACCAACAGAGTCGTATGGTGTTATATATGGTTCTAAAGACGGTAATAGCAAAGCGATTTACTTAAGTGACCAAGATGGTAAATCGCCAGTAAAGATCGTGAAAGCCACGTCAAGTGACGGCTATCCTGCTGTCTCCCCATTGGGAGACAAAGTAACCTTTTACGGTAAATACGATAACTTCAAAACATGGTCAATTCATACCGTTGACATTACTGGCCGCAATCTGAAAAGATTAACCAGTAAAAAATATGTGTGGGATAGTGCACCTGCTTGGTCTTTGGATGGAATGACGATAGCGTTTGCTAGAGAATATGAAAATAAGGAAGGTGTTTGGCAGGAAGAAATTTGGTTAATGAATGCTGATGGTAGCGAACAGCGCCAAATTAAAAATCTCGAAGGTCGTGCTCCAGAATTTATGCCAGATGGTCGATTACTATACCAATCTAAAGCCAGCCCAAGCCAAATTAGCATTGCCAATTTGGATGGCAGCGAGGTTATTCAACTCACTCAAGACGACACTGATAACATGTCTCCTCAAATTTCCCCAGATGGCACAAAAATAGCCTATCTATCTAATAGAGATGGGAATCAGGAAGTATATGTTATGAGTATTGATGGAACCAATAACAAGCGACTGACTCGTAATAACATTCAAGAGTGGGATCCATCTTGGTCTCCAGACGGCACAAAGGTGTATTTCGCTTCAGAGAATGTATTTGGCTTTTATGATGTCTTTTCTATAAATGTGGATGGCACGTCTATCAAAAAAATACTTCAAAACAGCTCGCAAGCGACAGTTGTGCCAGGTCTTGACCAAGAAACGCTACAAAAATTAAAGAAAACAAATGAGCGCCAGTAGGTCTGTGCGCTGACAGTAAATGGTATAGACGTTCAGATAAAGCGGTATGGAGACTATTTCAATGACTATTACACGATTCATATTTAACCTGAGGTTTGGATAAGGAATGTTCCAACTCATTGTTGCTAAAGCACAACTTAGTTTTCTCCTTGTCTAGCCAGAGAGTTTTAGGGAAAACAAGGCGAATTTACGCACCAATAGCTGGCTATTGGAAGTGAATTCAACGCAGTTAGCGCTAAAACTGGCTGCTAGAAAGGCATTAATTATCCGCAGCTCAGGTTATTTAATATAACGAATATTGCTGGCTAAGTTCAAGACTAGGAGGTATTAATGACAGCGCCAAAAGGATTAAAAACCCTTGTTCTTTATGCTTTTTTATTTTTCCCAGCCTGTGGCAGTACAGCTGTGACGGTGACGCAGCAAGACCCTGTGGTGATAGGTAATACACTGGTATTGAAGTCTGAAATTTTAAATAATGAAATCCCACTCAATATTGCGCTTCCTAGCAACTTTGATCTTTCTTCGAAACTTCATACTTATCCCGTGATCTTTTTAGTTGGTAAACATGGTAGTGAGTTCTTCCATGCGGTCAGTGGTATCGTAAAACACTTAGCTGATGTAGAGCGGATGCCTGAAACCATTGTTGTTAGTATCAATGGAGGAAGCCCTTCACCAGATATTTACCATAATGATATGTTTGGTGGTCAGTCGAATAAAAAGTGGCCATCATGGGGGGAGCCTAAAAAATATCATGATTTTTATCAAAATGAGCTGTTTCCGTTTTTAAAAGCACATTATCGGGCTAATGAAAAACGTACAGTGATTGCAATTTCAACGAGTAGTTTCTTTCCATTAAATAATCTCATCCATGAAAAACAGTTATTTGATACATACGTGTTTTTAGCTGCGGCTGATATCATAGGGATGGGATACACGCCAAATAAAACTATGGTAGATAGTCTAGTTGAAAGAGTATCTGAAGACCCTAAAAATGGCCCCCTTATTTACTTTGCTGTAGCTGGAGACGACCTAAAAAAGGAAAAGAAGTATCAAAGCAATGTGAATAAACTCAAGAGCCGCCTGAAGAGTATAAAAGACCTACCTTTTATCCTCAAAATTTATGATAACGAGGGACATTATGATGCATTGCTAAAAACGATGCTGGATGTGATAGAAATAAAATACCCGAAGCCACTTTGGTCAGCAAAGTATCGCGATATTGTGACTAAACCTGGTAATGCTCTAAAAAATATTGATAACTACTACGACCAATTAAGTGAGCGCTATGGTTTTACTATATTGCCAAGATCAACGCGTTGGAATAGTGTTAATAGGCTCGGCTTCATTAGTACGTATTTGATTAGACAAGGCCGAGTCATAGAAGCGATAGAAGTCGCAGAACGTTACACCGAATATCAACCTAAGTCTTGGCAAGCCTATGAGTCATTAGCAAAGGCATTTGAGGCGAATGAGGATAACTTACAAGCGCTGAAAAACACCAAAGTAGCCGTGCGACTGGTTGATAATGAAGTAAATAAAAGCCTTCTATTGGAATACATCAATCAATTAACCGAGGCGCCAGAGTAAATATGCTGCTACGTTCAGTGAAATCATTAACTCTACTTTGTTTGATGCTCTTTTTGATGGTGTTAACCGCCTGCAACAACGATAGCAAACTAGACTTTGACGCGTTTGTTGAGAAAAAACTAACAGATTTTCTGATTGAGGAAAATGCACAAATTGCTTCCATCGCTATTGTGAATGATAAGCTTAACTATCAAAAGCAATTTGGCGAGTTTCCTGATGGTACAAAGCCACGCCATGATACCGTGTATGAAATTGCATCCATCACTAAAACTTATACCGGGTTGTTGCTTGCCAAGGCGGTAGTAGATAAAAAAGTGCAATTAGATGAAGATATTAGGGTGTACTTGCAGGGTGGTGATTATCAAAACCTGCAACATCTAGGCAAACCTATCACTTTGCGTCATCTCGCGACTCACAGAAGTGGTTTACCGCAAGATTTTGCATATACAAGCGCAGATATAAAGTCTGGCAAGGCTTTTGAGCTGTTCTCTAACTATTCAAAAGCGAAGTTTTTTGAAGATTTAGCTCAGTACCAACTTACCTCAATGCCTGGTCAGACATTTCAATACTCCAATGTTGGCGCAAACCTGACTGGGTATATTTTGGAAAACGTGTATAACCGACCATTATCTACACTTGTTGCGCAATTGATCACGGAACAATCGGGTGAAGAACATACAAGGTTTCGTTTAGAGCCCAGTGAGATAAGTAAAATAACGAGAGGGGTAGATAGAAACGGCAAAATTGCACCGTTACTCAGTCCACACTCGTTTGCTGAAGGCGGACTAACATCCAATGCAGCTTCGATTGCCGATTATATGCAGTATTTACTCAGCACCCAAGCAGAAGAAGTGCTGTTGTCGCGCACCTTATTAACAGAAACCAGCAGTGAACATGGCCATGCATTTTTTTGGAATACATACGAGTATCACTCAGCTAATCCTATGTTCTATCACAGTGGAGGCTCTATAGGTACTTCCACTTGGCTTGCGCTTTATCCAAAGCAGAAGTTAGGAATATTTATTGCCACAAATGTTTCAGCGAACAACACGCAAGGGAAATTAAATGATATTGCCAATGCGATTGTTGAAAAGTATGAGCACGCTAAGCGCTAAAAAGACAATGAAAATTCCGGATTCAAGAAGTTAAAAAATATGCAATTGATTAAAGTGGTTTAATATCAGCTTCATTAGCTTACTTTCTGAAGCGAAAGCTGGATCGGGTACGAACTTAGAGACAAGGAGTTAGGTATGAGTTTACTTACATGGATACTCTCTCATGTCACACTTGCGGCATTTTGGTTTTGGATTTTAAATTTTGGCGGAGCTGCAAAAATAGAAGGATGGAAGTCGTTCTTTATCATAGGGTGGTTTGCTGCGCTATGGACTGCTGAGCAGTTGCGTTTGTATGCACTGTGTATTCTCGTACTACAAGTTCCTTGGTTTATTGCAGGCCTTTTGATTCCGCAATGGCGAGGCTTTGCGGTGTAACATCAATTTGCTTAATTAAGTGCTCTATTTTGAGGCGAGAAAATCTTGTCGATAACAAGACAAAGATTTTGCTATTTAGTTATTCTAAATAAGAAATCTTTAACGCAGTTAGCGTCAGATTTGCTCCTTCAAATTGAGCAAGTATTAAGACAAACTGGTGTCATTGTCAGGTTTTGTAAAGGTGCTTGGATTTGTCTGTTTCCTAGTGCAATTATATTTACTTGAAAACTAAAGGCTCTAATAAAAGGATAGTTTATGAAGCAGATGAGCATTCTAGTTGCTATGTTTTGCAGTTTAATAATTTGCGATAAAAGTTATGCCCAAAACAATTACGATTTAGGACAAAAAACACCGGGATTAACACCCGAGTTATTTGCTCCAGGTGTCGTTTCTACGGATGAGCACCGCGAGACTGAAGTGTTGTTTTTGCCAGATATGTCAGAGCTTTCTTTTACTCGCTCTGGTGGGGAATATCAAAAACCAACATGGATTGTGATGCAATATAAAAACAATCAATGGATTGAAAAATCAATACCCGAAGCAGACATAAAAGCATATCAGGAGCAATTTAGCCCACCGGTTTCACACATACAAAACATCGAGCCTTTTAAAGATATTCCAATTAGAGGTTATACCACCTCAGCAAAAGGGACACACTACTTTTATGTCTTAGATTTGAAAGACGGCAGTGGGCATTTGAGTTATTCACGGCTTGTTGATGGCAAATATGAAACACCGCACAAAATGAGTAAGGCAATTAACCAAGGAAAGTACATTGCTCACCCCTACATCGCGCCAGATGAGTCTTATATTATGTGGGATGCTGAAAAGGAAGGTGAAAACACGCCTGATATCTACATTAGTTTTCGTAACCAAGATGGCACATGGACAAACGCA
Source organism: Pseudoalteromonas sp. NC201 (assembly GCF_002850255.1). Classification (NCBI taxonomy): domain Bacteria; kingdom Pseudomonadati; phylum Pseudomonadota; class Gammaproteobacteria; order Alteromonadales; family Pseudoalteromonadaceae; genus Pseudoalteromonas; species Pseudoalteromonas sp. NC201. The sequence goes on along the minus strand of NZ_CP022522.1, from coordinate 2,594,137 downwards.
ATAAACATGGGAGATACGATTAATACGGCTGCGTACGAGCAACGACCTAAAGTATCACCAGACGGAAAGTACTTATTTTTTTGGCGAGGTGACAAAAAAGTCAAAAAAGACGGCACGAGTTACTGGGAAGGTAATCCATATTGGATGGATGCGAAGGTTATTGAAACGCTGAGACCAACACACTAGTGCTCAGTTATTCTTGGTCATACTACCACTAAAAACCTAGACTAAACGGCATGCATGCATGCCTTTTTCTACATCACTGAATTTTTTATTAATGGTCTAATAAAATTACCTTGAAAAAAGGAACAAAGGTGATTTAATAAAAAAGCATGGATACTGCCAGGGATTGCTGAGAATAGTATCGTATTTAGATAGCATGGTATGGATATCGCAAAATAAATCCAAAAATCTAGTGCGTCTATTTATCTCCCTTACAACCGTCAGCATAAGTACGAACACATTCGAACCGACAATTACGCAGTACGTCTTACTTGATTGAGGCTTAAATTTTTATGAAGGTCTTTTTAATACTGTTATTGGTAGCTGCGTTTTCGGGAGATGTTGTTGCAGACATGCCAATAGAAACTACTTTACCAAACAACTTAGATAAGGAAATAGCAATGGACTTAAAGGATAGAACAATTTATCCCATTATTAAGGCTGGAGATTGGCCAGGTATTCAATACGGTGCGGTTTATTCAGTATTAATTGGCCCAGAAGATGACCCAGAAGTCGTGATTGGTTTTGGTTATGATACCCCAGATAACTTCGTTTTTTTAACACATCAAGACGGTCAAGAGATCGATTTAAATGTGGTAGTTCCACAGGCTTTTCAAAATATTGATGCTTTAGATGTAACCTTTGTCCCGTCCGCAGTGCTAAACAACCAAGTATTAACTGCCAGCGGAGAGTCTTTTAGTAGTGAAGCGATTTTATCTCAAACGCAAATGCTGAAAGCGCACGAAATGCTAGATGCCGAACAGTTACTTGTCTCAATAGCGAGACGTACCGGATTAATGGTGGTATCCAGAGATGCATCGCACGATTTATTGGATAAGTTTATTTATTTACATAGCGAAGCTTGGAACGATGATAGTTACGGTAACGCACCTATCGCAAATAGGCTCTTTTTAATCGAAAATGGCAAAATAGTTGGGTCGATGTCATTAGCAGATAAATAAGCCTGCGGATCTGTTTGGTGTGTTATCCAGAGTGTAGTGTATGGAGGTTGTGCCATGTCAGATTTGATTGACTTTGATAAGTTGAAAAGTCTCGTCAAAGATGCCGTAAAAACTACTTTTACAAACCTCCAACGTATACACCAGCCAGATGAGTTGCTCGGTTATGCCTTATGTACTGATGACAGTGTAATGACGCTCTATCACGTTGCCATGACACAACAATGGCTTTCACAAGATGATAATACTGAGTTTGAGTTCTCTCCCGTTGAGTGGGATTTAAGCGATAGGGATGTGCATTTTAAAGGTGTTGCTACTTTACTCGCAGCTCGCCTTGAACTGGAAGATGCAAAGCTCTATGAAAATTATCTTGAAGAAATTATCAACCCCACTTTCAAGGCTTTTGTATTGGCGCTTTTAGAGTTGAGGCAAGAAGGCGTCTTTGCCAAAAATGTTTTTCTGTCAGTGCTAAGTGCAGATCCAAGCGAGCATATGTTGGAACTTGAAAGCGCAGCAAATCGTAAGCTAAATAGCGCAGAGTTGCTGAACCGATTCAATGATTGGCATGCTCGGTTTGGTTGAAGGCGGATGAGCAAACACGCGTATTTTAGATATCAATGGAATTAACTCTTAGATTTAAGTGATAAGGAAGTAATTAAAATGAACTTGATGGAATGGGTACAGGCAACATTGCCTGAGCTTATGTGTGATCTTAATCAGCCGGCGACAGCGAGTGAAATAGCAAGCCTAGAGAATAAGCTCGGTGTTGAACTGCCTGAGCGATTGAAAGCGATGTATCTCGAACATAACGGCCAGAAAGATGAGATCAATACTGGTTTATTTTACGGACTCAATTTTTTACCTTTGAACAGAGTTTATGAAGAATGGTGTTCGTGGGCTGAAATCATCGATTCACAAGGTGAAGAGGGAATGAAAGAGCTGAGCATGTTTTCAACCTCTCACGTTCCTGGGTTTATCAAAGAAGTTTATGCTAATAAAAAGTGGGTACCGTTTGCCCATGATTGGGCAGGCAACTACCTTGGTTTAGATTTTGATCCGGCCGAAAATGGCACAGTTGGACAAGTGATAAACTTTGGTCGTGACGAAGACGAAAAGTTTGTGATTGCTAAGTCGTTCTCTGAGTTTATGCAGTGGTATACCGCTGAACTTGAGTCAGGTAATTACAGTATTGTGGTCGAAGACGATGGTGGTAGAAGTTTTAATACTAAACAGCCGCAATCCGGCCATTTTTTAGATGCAGTCAAAGTGCTATTTCGCGCAGTATAGATAACTTTCACCATGCTATTTATCGCGGTTTGAAGTTATCTCTGTGTTGCGTTTTGAATGTTTAGGAGATCAATATGCAATTTCCAGAATTTGAAACACCACGCTTGAAGCTTACGGCGCTATCCGAATGCGACAGTAATGCTATTTTTGAACTATTTTCAAACCAAGAGGTAGTGAAATACTACGATTTAGAGGCATTTAGTGAGCGGTTACAAGCTGAGAAACTCATAGATTTCTTTCATTCTCGATTTGATAGCGGTGTTGGGATCCGTTGGGCTATCCGATTAAAAGACACTGAGCAGCTTATAGGTACGTGTGGTTTTAACTCATGGAACTCAGCGATGAAAAATGCAGTTATCGGTTATGATTTGATGCCGAAATTTTGGGGAAAGGGTTATACCACTGAAGCATTACACCAAATTATCTCCGCCGCGTTTGATGGTTTACTAGCATGTGGTGCACTGAATCGAATTCAAGGAGATACGGTGCCGGGAAATCATGCGTCAGAGGCTGTGTTAGAAAAGCTAGGTTTTAAAGCTGAGGGAGTTAGACGACAAAGTGGGTATTGGAAAGAACAATTTCACGACCTAACGTGCTTTGGGTTATTAAAGTCAGAATTTAATCGCTGAGCCAATATTTTTTAAAAGGAAAGACAATGGAAATCTGGACACTACTTTTATTTATTCCAGCCTGCTTTGCCTTGAATATGGCACCAGGGCCAAATAATCTTCTAGCGCTAAATAATGCTCGTCGTTATGGTTTTCGTATAGCTCTACTTGCGGGATTTGGAAGGCTCGCCGCATTTTGTGTGATGATTGCGCTTGCCGCTTCAGGCCTTGCTGTTGTGCTGTATACGTCGGAAATATTGTTTCTTGCCATTAAGATTTGTGGCGCGCTCTATTTATTATGGATGGCTTATAATTTATGGCGCTCAGACGTTAGTCCAGTTTCGGATGATGTCCGCAATCTGAGCATTACCGGACTGATGAAGCAAGAGTTCGCTCTTGCTGCGGGTAATCCAAAGGCAATTTTGATATTTACCGCTTTTCTCCCTCAGTTTGTCGACGTTGCAAAAAATGTGACAGAGCAATTTTCACTATTGGGGGCTACTTTTCTCGTTCTGGAAATAGTGGCTATCGCTATGTACGCTGTTATTGGGCTGTATCTAAGGCAGTGGTTTAGTAAACCTAAACTGGTTAAACGTTTTAATCGTGCATGTGCTTCATTTTTGGCGCTATCTGGCGGCAACTTACTGTTGAGTAGACAGTAGCGATGCCAAAGTTAGTGACTCGCCAGCCCACAAAGTGATGCTGTTTCTCAATTCACTCATCTGGCCTGCGTGTGCTTGACAATAACTAATCATTACGTGAAAGTATCGGTATGAATATAAAACTATTTCTCACAAGTACACGAATTATTACCATTCCTTAGGAGTGGTGGTTTTGTGTGCTTTTTTAATGAACCCACCAAAGTAAGGTGGGTTTTTTGTATCTGCCTTGTGGGGCCACAGCAAGGAGGTTACATGAAGAAAATAGCAGTTTTTGGTAAACCGGGAAGCGGCAAGTCTACGGTGAGTAAAGGACTGGCCGCGGCAATACACATCCCGTTATATCAATTAGACTCGCTGCTCTACCAAGCAAATGGCGAGTTTGTTGACAGAGCCGCTTTTGATAAAGCACATCAAAACATATTGAATACTGATGCGTGGATCATTGACGGCTTTGGTCCGTTAGATGCGTTTAAACAGCGCTTAGATGCAGCAGATACCTTAGTCTACATCGACTTACCATATCGAGTGAGTTATTGGTTTGTGATAAAACGTCTTTTAAAAAGCATGCTCAATAAGCCTGAAGGCTGGCCAGATGGTAGCTCAGTGTTTAAAGGGACGATTGCCAGTATTAAAACGTTAAGGCGCTGCCCGCAATTTTGGAATGAAAAATTCTTATCGCAGTTAGAGGAAAGTGCGCAAACCAAAACACTCTATGTGATTAAGTCGGTTGCGGCGCTTGATAGCTTTGTACGCCAACATGCGAAGTAATATCATCAAAGGGTAAATGTGAGTAATGTATTGATTTGATTTACAGCCTTTGGTGTTACGTCTTTTGCGCTGTAAATGATGAATAATAAAACTGGTAGCGGTCTTACCCACACTAAAACGGTGATAAATCATCTAATCGCAGCTATTATTTGCTATTTGCCTTTGTACTTTTTTGTTGTTCTTTATACTTAGCCGGTTTGATAGTTGCGCATGGAGAGGTGCATGAGAAGAGTTGTAATATATAATAAGAAAAAGCATTTTTTCGCGACAACCAGACGTTGAGTTACTCAACCAACAGATTGAACAGATAGAGCAAGGTGGTTGGAAGGTGTTGTCTGTCACGGCTAACTGCGATTTTTTAGGATATTAGGGCCTGTTGATCTTTCAAGTTTGTTTTTGCAGCAGTTTGATTGGTATTTATACAAGGCAGAGCCAGCGTAGCATAGTCATTCTATGTAAGTCTGGTGATAACACAGTAGAAATGCCAATCAAGCGCTGCCCTTTGGGTTCACCTGAGTGCGCTTTGTTCATTGTTGCTCAACTTTTGCCTAGATTACTAGGCGACAAGTCGAGCGTCGCGACCAAAACACACTCAGAAGAACAAAAATCAAACAGCAAAGGTCAACAGGCCCTCGCTCTTTTACAATCTTAATTGAGTCTTAATTTGTTTGCCGTGAAGCTTGAATTAGCTTCACGGGCGTGCTAATTTTTTCTTGCTCTGGTGGACGACCTGCAGAGCTTTCTTTTACTGGCGGGGACGACCCCATTTTGGAGTTGTCATGAGCTGGTTGCTACTTGCTTTTGCAGGTTTATTGGAAGTCGTTTGGGCTATTGGTTTGAAATTTACCAACGGTTTTACGAAGCCTGTTCCCTCAATTATTACTTTAGTGGCGATGGCCGCAAGTTTCTACTTTCTCAGTGTTGCACTACGAACTTTACCGCTTAGCGTTGCTTATTCTGTCTGGGTTGGCATTGGTATGCTAGGGTCGATTATTGTTGGCTTTGTCTATTTTAAAGAACCGTTGTCATCACTTAAGCTACTCAGTTTACTGTTGATAGTGATTGGGATTATTGGTCTAAAATTATCCTCTCAGGGTTAAATTACAGCTATAGTTAATCGGAGCTTAGGTTAGATAATTCCACTTTAAATGAAAAGGAAATTCGATGACGATTGAATTGAATATGGCGGGCTTACAAATGCTTGTCGAGACTACCCTCACACCACTTAAAGACTATCATGGTGATTTGTTCCCTTGGCGCGGGGAAATGGTAGAAAGCCATAGCTTCGCATTGGAGGGGATAACCGCAAGTGTTACTGGTGACGCTAAGGTAGAGCTCATAAACGCGAGCACTGTCATCGATGAAGACGGTATTATTGGTGAGCAAAAAGCGGTTAATGCAGATCTCGAACCTACCACAACACTTACCTATAGTGATGAGGTGTGCTGGATAAAATACAGCACACAGATTGATTTTGATCTAACCGGTGCCTCCAAAGCGGAGCTGCTTGGCATCAATACAGATGGGCAGGCACAATGTAAACTAGCAGCCTACCTATGCCATCAACCACATGAAGCTGTGGGTCTTGCCTTAGGCCGCGACCTTGCGACTATGCCGGTTATTTTCGATGTTGAGGATGTTAAGTCACTTGCACCTAACAATGCATTGATGATGGAAACGGCTGGGGCGTTAACCGTGAGCGCCAATTTTAGGTGGTCAGATATAATCGCGCAAAATCTCGATATGTTTAGCCGCTGGTTGGACCAAGGAGAATTACTTGATGTTAACCTTGATTCGGCTTTGAATGCGGACCTTAATATCGAGATCCGTGGTGGCTTTCGTGTTGTCTTTTCTAAACGCTTGGATAAACCACACCATACTTTCCTCGCAATTAAAAAATCAACATTGTCGAATACCGCTTTAACAATCACTGGGGGAGTGAACGCCAAATTTGCCGACCAAACCGGATTTAAGCAAGCTTATTCGAGTATTTTGACAGGGGTATTCAACGCACCTCTGGATAAGGTTGAAGAAATCCTCTCACTCGTCGCAACAGAATCACCCGATGAAGCGCAAAACGACCTGATCTTAAGATTAAAAGATCGCTTACAGCTTGATCCACTAACGGACAGTTTAGAACGACTTCAAAGCGAGCTACTGACCATTAAAAAAACGGTGCTAGCAAATATTGAAACGGCTGCAAAGTTAAAAGCTGAGCTAAGTGTTAAGTTTGAATTCACGCGTTTATCCAGTCATCAATCGCTGCTTGAAGCTAAATTAACTACCAAAGGCCTAGAGCAGGTGCATCTTGATGCGTTATTTGGGCGGGTTGGTACTATCACTCAGCATAGTTACCAAGATGAAATTGAGATAGAGCGCTTCTTCTTTCAAACCAGTACTGAAATCAAGCAAGCCTATGGGTTCAATTTAGGCTTTGGTGCTTGGTCGGCCATGAGCCGTAACAGCTATTCATTTAAAACCATTGAAACGAGAGACAAGCTAAATAGAGTGCAACTTGCTACGCTTGGAATGCGTGGTTATCAAGATGATATTAATGGCGATAAACGTCATTACTATCTCAGCTTTGATGCTCAGATGGTGGCCTTTTCAACATCAACGCCGCCCAAGCTAAACGAGTTTACATTGGGTCTGACGCTCTTACATAAACAGCAAGAGGCGAGTGTGACCAGTAACGAGCTGGACCACTTGGTCGATGATTTATCGGTATGGGGTATGATCCCAGAGTTTGGCTCTGAGGATACAAAACACCGATTGAGCGAGATACTCAAAGATGCCGATAATGTGCGGATCGTTAAGTCCTTACACCTTGACCATGACGCGTTTGTTCAGCTACTACCTTTATTAGGTCAGTTTGATAGTAGAAGACTGGCCATCTCGCTTGCCGCTGCATTACCTATCAATCACAAAATACTTCCTGAGCGGGCGACTATAGAAAATCGGGTGAAATTATATGATGCGATTTTTGAGGCATTGTTAAATTCGCAACTTAACTCTCATAACGAAGTGGCTCTGGCGACATATCAATATCTCAAAGCAAAGGGATGTCGAAAACTTGCACGCAAAGAGCGGGATTGGCGCAGGCTAGGTGCGAGTAAATTCCAAACCCTTGCAGGAATAGTCGAGTTGCATCCGCGGATTTTGCACGACATTAAAAACCTATGCGATGGTTTTGCACAACTTAACCTCGCTTATCACCAAGAAGGGGATTATTCAGTGCTTGAAAAAGCATTTAATCTTTTTGATGACATGGGCGAACATGGATTTTATAACCGCTTTTTCGCCCATTATGTATTGCAATGTACGCGCACTTTTCCTCAGGCACAAAATGGTACCAAAGTGACGGTGAAGCTAGAGTTTGTTAAAGACGGTAAAGAAATTGATGTGCTTTGGGGCAAACGTTAGCATGCCACTTTGAGTCTCAGAGCGCCACGTTCGCAAATTGTATACGTTATATCTAAAACCGAAATTTGGAGGCAAAGATAAATTGGATTACTTACGATGGATAAGGAATAATTTCACGAAAATCGAGCTGATAGACGATCGGATATTGCATGAGGTAATTACAGAAGCGAAAGCAGACTCAGCAACCTTAAATGAGCTGTGCAAAGCGCTTGGTGTATTGTTTATTGTAGTACCGTTTAACGTCTACCTTGCCGTTTCTGGGTTATTGTCTTACGACAATTTGTCCTTTTGGTTAGTGATGCTTATCACCGCTATGATAGGAGTGGGAGTCTCTTTATATATTGAACAGAAAATTATAAAAAGAAAGATCGCACAGTCGATCTCAAAGCTAAAATTAGCTGGTGATTAACCACTTTGTTTTCTATGGGTCGTCGCTTAATTTTCTCTTCAGTTTTGCTACTGCATCATGTTCGCAATCTAAACCCATATACAAGTAACACATTGTAATTGTGGGTAACTTTTATTTGTTGGACTTACGGTCGGTTAAATAAAACGAGATCAGTCCATGTAAAGGCGGTTTGTATCCATATGAATGATGTAGTCACTGACAAAATACGGTTTACTTTTAAAAACCATCCTCAAGGATGTGCTGAAGAATTTATTGTTGCGACGGCAGTGAGCGATAATATTTATCAAATAAAAGGCGCTCCGCTTTTTGCTTTTGGTGTTAACTACGACGACCACGTTTTGGTTGCACCAGATAGCGAAGGTTCTTTAGACGTCATCGAGATTGTGGCTCGAAGTGAGTATCACTCTTTGCGGATCCGCTTTACAAACGAGTTAGAAAATGCCAAAAACATAGAGCTACTTCAAGAGCTTACTCTATCTGGCGTGGAGAGCGAGCAATTGGATGATGGGTGCTTTGCCTTGACGGTTTCACCGCAAAGAGAATACGAATCTTTTATCGATATCTTGCATTATTATCAGGAGCTTGGAGTATTGAAGTATGAACTTGCCGGCGAGCCCCACGATAACTTCGATGGTAACAGTGCGTAACTAAGAGATACCTAACTAATGCATCACAAATTCAGTGGCTTAGTGTTCAGTTTTGTGTTTCACTTGGAACTTTATAGGCACGGTAATTTACTATCGTACTTAATTTAGGATAATGGCGAAATACTAAGGAAACACAAGGATGGCTGTCAATTTTGTTGGAGGATGTTTATGTGGGAAGATCCGTTTTACCGCGATTGGCGTCCCTCGTAACCCTCATACCTGCTCATGTAAAATGTGCCAAAGACATAGCGGTGCTCTAACCGTTACATGGGTAGAGTTCGCAAGTGAAGAGGTAAGCTGGGATGGGCCTGGCGGTGCTCCTAAGGCGTGGCGTTCATCGGATTATTCATCGCGCGCCTTTTGCCCTGAGTGTGGTAGCACATTAGGTGCAATAGATGACGCACCTGTCATTGCATTAGTGCTCGGCGTTTTTGATGCCAATAGTCGTAAAGCCCTAGAACCCAAATCTCATTCTTATATTTCAAAAAGGCCAAAATGGTGGCGCATAGGATGAAGTTAACCTAAGCGTCGTATGCGAGTATATTATGACTTATTACGCTATCGAAGATGCGTCGTGGCCTGAGATCCTAACGCTACAAAGTCAGGCGTATCATGATGTTGCGCCGGAAACTGTGGATATCCTAAAAAGTAAATGGATGCGCTCGCCAAAGAGTTGTTTTTAAACAACATCGAGCCGTGGATGCCTATTTATTGGCGCACCCTTGGTACGATGAAAAGCCGCCGAGTTTGTTTACATTATACCAATCTACCTAAATACTTGCTCAATTTGAAGGAACAAATCTGACGCTAACTGTGTTAAAAATTTCTTATTTAGAACAACTAAATAGCAAAATTTTTGCCTTGTTATCGACAAGATTTTCTTGCCTCAAAATAGAGCACTTAATTCAGCAAATTGGTATTACTTCCTGAACAACCGCCTAGTTCGTCGTTGTTTCTACATGATCTAGTTGTTTCACAAGCCGTATCTGGGCAGGGAATTGGTGCCTTGATGATTAAACGCTTAGTTGAGCTGGCGACTCAAATGGGGTACTGTCGCATTCGGCTCGTGGCTGTACAAAATAGCGTGGGGTTTTGGTTGATGTTCCAAAGCCAATTAAGGTATGCAAAAGTTATGGTGAAGATGCGCAGCTGATGGAAATGAAAGTGTAAGGTGCGCCAGCTAAGCTTGGAAGGAAAGTAGCCATACGGTAATTTACGATGATTAAAAAAATAGTAATTATATTCTCGCTGCTGTTTGCATCTAGCCACGGCAGTGCTGATGAATTAAAGCCATTCACAAGCGATGGTTGTAGTGCATTTCCTGATGGTACTTTGGCGCAAAATGAACTGTGGTTGAGCTGTTGCACGGCACACGACCTTGCCTACTGGAAAGGTGGTACCGCTATAGAGCGCGAAAATGCCGACATTGCCTTGCAAAAATGTGTTGCTGCGGTAGGTCAAGAAGAAGTGGCAACCTTGATGTTAGCGGGTGTACGACTTGGTGGGCTTCCTTATTTACCTACGCCATTTCGTTGGGGGTACGGGTGGTCTTATCCTAGACGTTACGCCGAATTGACCGCTGAAGAGATAGAGCAAGTAAATAAGCACATGGCAAAACTAGCATTAGACAAAAAATAAATTGACGCAAAGTCAAATTCTGTATATTTTCTCCGCGATGTTTCAATGAGGGCCATACAGTCAACTCGTCAACCCAATATTAGGCAGATCCTCACACGCATTAAGTGCCTGTGATTTTAACCTTTTGTTCTGAATTTGGGAAACGGACAAGACTGCATCAGCCGCTGTTTATAGCCGATGTTGCGTCCCTTTTTTCCGCTGCTCAAATTCCTTTGATTTGGGAAATTCGCATGGCTGAGCCAAGTGCAATTAGCATCATTCCCCCAGTCGTCGTATTGACGCTTGCAATTATCTTACGTCGTCCTATCTTGTCCCTTGTCTTAGGGGCGCTTGTAGGACTCGCATTGTTAGACCCTGCCACCGTATTGGCAAATTTTGCTGATGCTTCGCTAAAAGTGATGGGCGATGAAACCATCGGCTGGCTTATTCTGGTATGTGGTACGTTTGGTGCTTTGATAGCATTGTTGGTGCACACGGGTGGTGCCTTAGCATTTGGTCGCAATGCACTGAAAATGGCAAAAGGGCCAAAGTCGTCTTTGCTTATGACCTATTTTTTAGGTGTGATCATTTTTATTGATGATTATCTCAATGCGCTGACGGTTGGTGAGACGATGCGCCGCGTTACCGATAAGTTTAAGATTTCTAGGGAAATGCTTGCCTATGTTGTGGATTCAACCGCTGCGCCTATCTGTGTTTTAGTACCACTTTCGACTTGGGCGGTGTTCTTTGGCGGTTTGTTGGTTGATAACGGTGTCGCGGGAGAAGGACAGGGGATCAGTACGTATATTCAGGCCATTCCTTACATGCTGTATGCTTGGGTGGCTGTAATTATGGTGCCATTGGTGATCTTTGGTATTGTGCCACTATTAGGCCCAATGAAAAAAGCAGAACTTGCAGCTAAACAAGGACAACCTGCGCTTGAGCAGGTTGATTTGGAAGAAGTACATACGCCGGATCACTATGCTGCAAAAGCCATTGAGCAGGAGTTTGAACAAGCCGACACTCAAGGCAAATTGGTTAACTTTTTGCTGCCCATTGGTTTGCTGGTGGCGTTTACGGTATATTTTGACATTGATGTATGGAAAGGCTTGTTAGCGACTTTGGCTGTGACTATCCCATTTTATATGGTGCAAAGGTTGATGCCGCTTGCAGACATGCTTGAGCAAATGATCAATGGTTTTAAATGCATGCTACCCGCGATAGGAACGGTTATCGCCGCATTTATCTTTAAGGATGTGTGCGATCAACTGCTATTGCCACAATATGTGATAAATGCGCTGAGTCCTTATATGACAGCTGGTTTACTGCCTGCGATGGTGTTTTTATCTATGGCTATTTTGGCTTTTGCAACAGGCTCTAGTTGGGGGATCTTCGCCGTGACTATTCCTATCGTGATGCCATTGGCCGTTGCGGTAGATGCTAATATTCCTTTGGTGATAGGTGCGTTGTTGTCGGCATCATCATTTGGTAGTCAAGCGTGTTTCTACTCGGATTCTACGGTATTGGCAGCTCAAGGCTCAGATTGTAACTTAGTCAGTCATGCCATCACTCAGCTACCTTATGCGTTGATTGCGGCTGCTATTGCCTTTGTTGGCTTCTTAAGCATTGCATAATCGCAAGTAAGTTTTAGGGTTAGTTTTGCTAACCCTTCGAAGCTAACTTTCTAAAATACATTACTCTATTGCTCAAGTCTTGCTAGGCTATATAATCAGATTCTCAAAGTGTAAGGATAGCAATGTTCACACCTCGCAAGTTGGCCGAAAATTATCGCGAACTGATAAGTAGTATCGGTTTCTACCCCTCTTTACTTGCAGTTGCATTTTTTATTTTCGCGCTCATAACCACGGCACTTGAATATGCAGCTCCTATCAGCAACTTTAAGGAGCTTATAGCGATTGTACTGGTCGACAGTGAAGAGAACGCACGAACCATCTTAAGCACGCTCGTGGGTAGTATCATCTCATTGACGGTATTTAGTTTTTCAATGGTGATGATTGTGCTGAATAATGCCAGCGCTGGGTTATCACCTAGAGTGTTGCCGGGCCTGATCACCAGAAAGTCACACCAGCTGGTATTGGGGTTTTATCTCGGCAGTATCATTTATGCCATCATTATGCTGATAAACATTCGTGGTGTGGGCAATGGTGAAACTGGGATCCCGGCGTTAGGGGTTTTATTTTCGCTGGTGTTTGGACTGATCTCATTAGGCTTTTTTGTATTTTTTATCCATTCAATCTCCCGCGCCATACAGGTCGATAATGTGCTAAATGACCTGTTTAACAACACCAAGAATGAGATGAAGAATATTATCACCAAACAGCAAGAGCAGCCTTTTGATAACTTTCCTGACTTTTCGAGTTGGCATAATTTACCCAGCACAGAAGAGGGATATTTTAAGGGAGTACACAGTGACAAACTGTGCGGGTTGTGCGAGCAACATGACTTAAAAATATATATTGCAGTTAAACAAGGGTTTTTTACCGTTAAAGGCTATCCGTTTCTTAAGTGTAATAAGGATCTTAGTGAAAATGAGGCGCTACAGGATGCGTTACTTGGCTGTTTTATTTTTTATGTTGAAGAGTACATCAGCGACCATTATCGCTATGGTTTAACACAAATCTCGGAGATTGCAGTGAAGGCCATGAGCCCAGGGATTAATGACCCCGGTACTGCGGTAAAGGCGATTGATATGCTGAGTATTTTACTTATCCAGCGTTTGGATATTTGCGATGTGAACTACTCCTTTAAACACGCTAAAAATGAGCCGCTTTTATATATTCACGAAGCGTCTTTTGATGAACTATTGCATGATAATTTTACGCCGATAAGAAACTATGCAAAGACCGATGGCTATGTCATGGTTAATGTGTTGGAAGCGTTTAAAAATATACTGTTTCGCTCAAGTGCGGATCAACAAGCGACGGAAAGTTTATTTAATTATCTAGAGGCCATCATCGACGATGTGCGCAATACCATCACTAACCCGTTTGACCGTCAACGGATCATTGAAATGCTCGAGGCCATTGAGAAAATTAATGGCGACAAAGGAGAAGCGCTTATTACTCAATTTACACGAGAATAAGCGCGAACTTTTTTAATTCAGCGCAAGCTTAGCAAGACCGGCGGCAATGGCAGAAAGAGAGAGTAACCTGAGTAAAATGATGGCAATATCAGAGCTGCCGCCCGCAGACGTATTTCGATAAACTAAGGGATAGTCAAAAAATATAAGCAAGTAGAGTAAGTCAAAAAAACCGATCCGAGTGCCATTGAGTTCTACTTTTGTACCATCTTTTAATAAGATTTCGGCAAAGCATAAATTGGCCGTGGTTTTTATTCTTCTGCCTTTGCGGTCTTTTAATAGTAAGTAATGAAAGGTGATTTCAGTAATATCTTCTCTAGCAATTTTTTGCGTGCCAGTTACCTTTGTTTTTATTGCTTTGGGCGAAATGGTTAATTGGTTTTTCGACACGTCCATCACCCATTGAGAGCCAAAGCCAAATTTTTTGTACAGCATGACTCTTTTAGTGAAAAAGATAATTAAAAATGCGATTAAACAAGCAGGAAAGGCAAGGTAGCGAGGGTACTCGCCATCAATAAACGACGCTGTGATAGCCAAGGCGAAGACTAATAATGCAAATAAAAACTCAGCGCCACCGGAAAGCATGCCCAGCGCTGCGATAGATTTGAGTGATACTTGAGAGTTATCGTTCAACTCATTTTTGTTTTTTAGAGTTACATATTTGAACCACACTTTATCCGTTAGTGATAAATCGAGTGTGTGTTTAGCTAACGACATAGGGCACCTCCCTGATATTAATAAAAGCAATGATCCTGATCCATTTATATCGTATTTCCGTGAAACTTGGAAATTTTTCAACTGGTTGCGTTGTGTTTTAACCAAGAGATTGATACTTTTTTGGTCATCAATTGGTACAATTGTGGGAACGCTTTTAGGAAGCGGAATATATGATCCAAAAATTAAACAATCGCGATGCGTTGGTGGCGAGAGAGATTTTCAATGTATTTCAACGCTCATACAAAATAGAAGCAGAGTTAATTGGGGCGAGTTATTTTCCGCCTTTATCTCGAACGATAGAAGATATATGCGGTGCGACGAGTCACTTTTATGGATATTTTGAAAATCAAAATCTTGCTGCTGTCATTGAAATTGTCATTGTTGAGAAAACGCTAGAAATAGATAGCCTGACCGTTGATCCCAGTTATTTTCGCAAAGGGATTGCGGGTAAATTACTGCATTTTGTGTTAGCTGAGTTGGGTGCGGAGAAGGTAATAGTTGAAACAGCTAGCGCAAATATCCCCGCCATAGCGCTTTATCAAAAGTATGGATTTATTGAGTTTAAACGTTGGTTGCCCACACATGGAATAGAGAAGCTGGCGCTTGTATCAGTAATTAAACCCGCTCAATAATAACTCAGATAAAATGTACACAGTAAACTTTTTTTGCTATAAAAGGTACGAACTCTAAAAATAAATGTTACAACAGGCTAAGGAGAATTCGATGATTAAAGGATGTTTAATAGGCATATGCGGCTTAATTACACTCAATACAACAACCGCTTATGCAGAAGATATGGAAATGGATTTTATTAAAAATGAGGTTGAAATATCATTTCAGCAATATAAAGATGGTTCAATTGAAAGTGGAATCTATGCTTTGGAGTCGTTGGCTAGGCTTTTGAATCAAGCGGAGTCCTCAAGTGTTCGTGCTGAATTGGGGCCCAATATTTTAGCATTTACTTACATCCGTATCGGATTATTGCACGAAAAGCTTGGAAACTCACTAACAGCTGAGCCGTTTTTCGCAGCAGCCCAGCAAAATCTTAACAAAGAGTTTAGTGCAGAAAAAGTCACAGTTAATGAGCTAAAGTCGATGGTGAAACAACTCGATGAAATGTCCATTTAGTATTTGTGTAAACTGATTTGCCAATATTAAGTGAAAATATCCTTAATGCTTAACTCTTAAACGTTATGTGTCAGAACACAGTGAAAGAGTTTTAATTTATTCTTTAATGTCATAGAGTTGACATACCTATGTCGCCTAAGTGGCGTAATCAGTAGGAAGGTCTCCGAGTATAGTTGAGCTAACTAATACAGGAGACCAATCATGGAAATGCAAATTAACAAACAACTTATAAAATCGAAAAGAGTAGAGCGGGCGTGGAGTCAATCCGAATTGGCACAGGTTTCTGGGCTAAGCCTGCGAACCATACAACGTATCGAAAAGTCAGGGACGGCATCGCTCGAGTCGATAAAAGCACTTGCTGCGGTTTATGAAGTTAAGGTGATAGAAATTCAACATCAGCCTAAGCTAAAAGGTGCCAAATTAACACGCAAAGCTGCGGCATTTTTTGCAGGTACTGCTGTGATGGCTGCAAGTGTTTTTACCTTAACGGCGTCAGCTAAGCCCGTGATGGTTGACCTTATGCTAACCTCTCAGGGACAAACGCTGGCTGATGTTCAGGTTTTGAATGACGAAGGCGCATTCAGCGAGATTGTATTTTCAGATAAGCTAAAAATTCGCCTCACCTCAAAAATTGAACAAGAAAACCAAGTGAAAATAGTGACCGAGATTTACAGCTTATCTTCTGAGGGTCAAGTTCTTATCGCTTCCCCTAGTGTTACGGTTCAACATCAAAAACAGGCTGAAGTACACTTTGATGATTATCAACTCTCGTTGTCACCAAATCTGTAATACAAAAAGCTCAGTAAGTTAAAGCAAACTTACTGAATTTTTTTCCGATTATTGAGGCAAAGCAATAACCACACTAAACAAGTCAGTATAAATTGTCATGTAAACTTGATGTTACTCAATTTATGGTATGTTATATTGTATCTAAAATGGTGCAAGGTTTATTTTATGATCACAATAACGGATGGGCCACTTCATCTTTACCAAGTGGAGCAAGGTGGTATTTTGGTTACAGGCATTTTGGCCGAGCTTGACGTTTCAGTGTTACCTGAGCAAGCGATTCTGCCTCACGAGTCGGTTTCGGTTACCCATGCTATGGCGCTGAAAAAGCGTGTTCAGCTCGAGAAGTTGCTGTTACCCCCGTGTCTTTTGGTCGGAAAACTTAATTTGGACAAGGTGCGATGGCAAGCGGAATGTGTTGAAACTGCGCAGTGGCACAGTGATTGCGGTGAGTGTACTCATCGCCTCTATGCTGTTGAAAATCGTCACGTGCTACAAGAATTCAGACAGCAGATCGCAATGCACCAACAATGGCTAATTGCTGATGGACATCACAGGATGTTTGCTGCCAGCCAACGTCATGCGCCTCAATCTCGGATGATGGCATGGTTAGTTCCACAGCAAGATGCGGTGATAACGAGTTTCGCGGTGCAGGCATCTTACACACAAGCTGTAGATGTTACTAAATTCAAACAGCACCTTAGCGATTTTGATATCTGTGAATCCCCGGAGACTGAGGGCGATTATACTATTTGGTTGGGGAAAGCTGCTTTATGTTTTGCTCTCCAACGCGCGACAAGCGATTCTTATCTTATTCAGACCCAGTTGCGTAGAGCACTGCAGGCACTGCCAGCGTTTGAGGAGCTGTGGTCTAAAAATAAAGTTGAGCTAAGTGATGACGCTCATATTGTAACCGCCATCTGTCGCGCCCCCATAATTGAAGACATCTTTGCTGCTGCCAAAGCAGGCAAGTACTTTCCAGAAAAGTCGACCTTATTTACTCATAAGGCCGACAGCCAAGTACTTTACCATTTAAATCAGCAGGCAGCTTGTGCTTAAAAGCCCTCACAGAGGGCGATACTTACAACTGTTTAAAGGCTTCAAGCACCCTAAGGTTTTGCTCCGGAAGCCCGATGCTTACTCTTACAAAATGATCAAAACCTGATTCTAGCCAAGGTTTTATCATTATTCCTTGTTGCAGCAGCAAAGATGCGACATGCGCAGACGGCTGCTTGACATCAATAAATAAAAAGTTGGCTAGACTTGGCGCGACAAAATAACCCAGCTCGGTGAGGGCGGCGCTGAGTTTTTCCCTTTCGCGATTCGTTTGCGTGACCGTGTCTGCCAAATAGGAGGGATCTTGTAGTACCGCGATCGCTGCAAGTTGTGCTAGTCGATTTACATTGTAAGGTGTACGTACGCGGTGCAGATAATCCGCCAATTGTGCATTTGCCATTACGCCGTAGCCCACTCTAAGCCCTGCAAGACCATAGGCTTTGGAAAAAGTCCGTAATACCGCGTAGGGACGAGGCTGTGTTTGAAGTAGTGTTAAGCTATCGACAAACTGTTTATGGCCTTGGGCATATTCGCAGTACGCTTCATCAATGACGATAACCGTATTGAGCGGACAGGCATCAATGAGGCGCTGCAAATTATTGGCATCAAACGTACAACCTATAGGATTCGACGGGTTAGCAAGCATAAGCATTTTTAAATCTGGGTGGCATGCGATAGCATCGAGCCAATCATCAATTCGATAGGACAAATCGCTTTGCATCGGCACTTCTAGGACCTTTGCCCCCATCATATTGGCGTAAATCCCATGAAGCGCAAAGGTAGGCTTGGCCACTAACACCTTATCGCCTTGACTGAGGAAAGCTTTACACAGCATTGAGAGTACATCCTCAGAGCCATTGCCGAGTACAATTTGTTCTCTGGCAACGTTAAGTTTAGTTGCCAGCTGCTCATTTAGCTCAGTGCATTGGCTGTCTGGATAGCAGCTAGCGGTATGCAGTTGTGCTTTAAAAGCATTAAGCGCAGCAGGACTTGGCCCTAAAGGGTTTTCATTCACCGAGAGGTTTATCATATTGGGGTGGAGATTACGCGCTGCTGCTTGCTCAATGGTCTGTCCCGCACCATAGGGCGGTAGTGCAATGACTTCCTTGCGGGCTGGGTTTGGCATTGTCGTTGTCATGCGTTTTGCTCCTTGAGTGATGTGGGCTCAAGTAAACGATTAGCCCTATGATTAAAAAGCCAAATCTCAGATAGCGCTGTGACCGCAAGTCCTAACATTAAGGCGTACCAAACGCCCAAAATACCCAAAGAGAAAAATTCTTGAAATAACCACGCACCGGGAAGACCAATGCACCAATAACCAATTAAAGACAGCATTAGGGTGCTTTTAACATCGCCAAGTCCACGCAGGATACCGAGCCCGATATTTTGCCACGCGTCAAAAAACTGCAAAAAGGCGGCAATAACGAGTAGCTCTATAGCGATAACAACGACATCGGAGTTTTGTAATTCTTCTGCACTTAAAAATGGCCGCAGTACAAATTCGGGTGTGAATAAATAGATTAAGGCGAAAACAGACATGACCACGGCACCGCAAATAATCCCCAAATTGCCGATGCGTTTTGCATGATGAAAGTCCCCCGCAGCATTGGCTTCGCTGATGTAAATAGAACAAGCAGATGAAATGCCAGCAGATACCATAAATACGATGTACACCATTTGGCTTACCACGTTGTGGGCGGCTAAGGCATTTACGCCGAGTGTTGCCACAAACAACGCAAGCACGGTGAAAAAACCAGCTTCAAGCCCGTAAGTTGCGCCAATTGGCACGCCCATTTTCCATGTTTTACCAAGTGCTTCACGGTCGGTTTGCCAAAACTTTATAGTGAGGTAGGGGCTGAGTACGTCATCGCGCTTGGCAAATAGTACAAACAGTAAAAACGATAAATACAGCACGATACACGTGGCGGCTGCAACCCCCACAAAGCCGAGTTGTGGTAGGCCAAACTGACCAAAAATTAGACCGTAATTGAGCACGATAGTGAGTACAACAGATACACCCGTTATTAACATCAATGGCCCTGGTCTTTTCAATCCAACACTAAAATGCCGCACGCTTTGAAACCAAAAACAGGGTAATAAGCCCAAAGCGACAACGGTTAAATATTGGGTCGTCAAATTGGCAATTGCCTCGGATGTACCGATAAACCTTAAAAATGGCTCTATGGCAAACATCGCGGCGGCGAATAGCAGACCCAAAAATGTTCCGATAAGCATGCTGGCGTTAAAAAGAGGAGTGATCTGATCTAGTTTAGCCTTGCCGATTGCATCAGATACCAAATTACCCGTTGCCGTGACTACGCCCGTTCCCATGGTTCTAAATTGATTAAAAATACCAATGGCGAGGCCGCCTGCAGCCAGTTCTAACGGGCTCAACATACCGAGCATGATAAGATCTATCGTTGCAATTGCCACGTAGAGCAGATTGGTCAGAATAAGCGGCCCTGCGAGCTGACTTACTTTAAAAATATCGGCGCGCGCTGAAGCTACCATAACGTTACTTCCTCCACGTTTTCTTGTGTGATGGCAAAGTCTGCAACCGCTCTTCCGAGTGCCACGTCAGTAATGATCATGCCGCTGTTATAGACAAAGATAATTTCATCAGGGTGGGTTCGTGCCGGCTTTTCACCATTTAGTATTTCCGTCAATGTCGCATCAACGGCGGGTAGCTTATCGTTCTCGTCTAATAAATCGTCTCCGGTGACCTTCATTTGTTCTGCATCCGTTGTGAGCAATCTATCAGCTCGGTGTAGCACTGGCTTTTCGATCCCATAGCCAACTAAAATCACCACAGCGCCCGGTTTTAACCATTCATATTTAATGTTCTCTTTGGCGGATAACCCAGTAACGGCAAGGATCACATCGGCTTGTCTTACTGAAGCTTCTAAGTCTTGTGATACCGCAACTTGTCGCTGTGGGTGATGCTCCTTTAGTTTTTGCTGAACCGCTTCCAAACCTGCTTGATAGCTGCCGTGGACGGTTAAGTGTGTGAGTTGTGGTAATGCCGTGATGAGCATTGGTAAAGCGATTTGCCCTTGAACACCTGTTCCTACAACCAACGCATTTTTGGCATCTGAATGAACGGCATACTTTGCAAACAAGGCGGAGGTGGCTGATGTGCGCATAGGGCCTAGTTCTTTTACATCCATTAGGGCCACAGGGTGGCCTGTGGCATCATCGCAAAGGAAAATAAAGGAATAGAATTGATATTGGTTACGACTTCTGTCTGGGTCGTATTCATAGACCACCTTAAACCCTACGGTATTACTTGCGGCATCTCGGCCAGCCATACTATAGGCAATGGATCGACCATCTTGTGGCGTCATAATCACTTTGAGTGGGTTGGCAGAGTCAGGGTGGTGCAGTGAACGAAAGGCATTTTCCACCACCTCAATGACTTTACTATAGGGAAAATCAAGTTGCGCCAGTCGGGCTTCATTTAGTATCGGCAGAATAGTTTGTTGGGTCATGGTTAGGCTCTCGCGGCAGGTTTATATTGCGTTAATAGGTCATCGAGCTCTTGCTCGATGTTAATGTCGATAAGGTCGTGTTTTGCCATCCAATCATCATTGAATACGGTATCGAGATATTTCTCGCCACCGTCACAAACGAGTACCACAAATAAGCTATCGGCGGGGGCGGTTTTTAACGCCTGTAGCGCTTCGTATATAACTCCACCTGCCGAGCCACCGACCATTAGGGCGTAGTGCTTGGCAAGGTACCTGGCGGTATTAAACGCTTGTTTGTCAGATACCTTCACGCCTTTGTCGATAAGTTCATACTCAATAACGGGACCTATCTCAGCGCCTTCCGGCGTCCCCGTTCCTGACTGATGATAATTCAGTCCTGGTCCACCAAAAATCACAGACCCTACAGGTTCAACTCCAATCGTTGTGAGGTGATGACAACCTAAATCCCGCAGAGCCCTTGTTGTGCCGCATAGCGACCCACCTGTGCCAACCGCACCAACAAGGTGACTAATGTGTTCACCAAGTTCATGAAAGACCTCTTGCGCAAGTCCTGTATAACCGCGGCTATTGGCAAAATTATTGTGTTGGGCGGTCCAAAATGCGCCTTGCTCTTGTGCCAGCTTCGCGGCCATTGCATCGCGAATATCAGTAGATAGGCTGTCGTCTCCAGCTTCGCTAACGCAGATCACTTCCGCGCCAAAGGCTTTCATATTACTAATTTTCTCTTTTGCCGCATGGTTATCCACAAGTGCGGTAAAGCGATAGCCACGCTCAGCTGCAAGCAGCGCAAGGCCAACGCCGGTATTGCCAGAGGTTGACTCAACGACCCAGCCCCCCGGCTTCAGTTGGCCACTGGCTTCTGCTTCATCTAACATAGACTTCGCCATTCGGATCTTAGTGCTACCGGTGGGGTTAAACTGCTCAAGTTTAAGATACAGTTTGCTACCGTTTGGTAGACTTAAAAACTGCATTAGCGGGGTATTACCAATACTTTGCGAAACCCTTAAATAGGGGGTTAGGGATAATGTCGAGGCGAGTGAATGCTGCGCATTTATGTTCATAAATAGGCTCCTTTACGTTGTGTTGTTGGGTGTTTTTCTAGCTAAGTAGTTGCCAAGAAAGTCTGTTGTGCTCCCACGTTACGGCGATTTTTCGTGGCAATGGCATAGAGTGAAATTCAGATTCATTCGAATCCATTTGATATCCTGCAGTGTTGAGGTAAACCATTAGGTCATCGCGCTGCGGTAGTTGCGACAAGGGAATAAACCGCCAGCTTATCATGTCGTTATCTAGGCAGGTTGCGCCGCCAAAAGCAACGCGATACGTTCCTTGTTTGCGGTTTGAATGTGCCGTGAGTAACAGCGGACTCGGCAAGTATTCGCTTTCAAACCACTGTTCTGACAATGATAAGCTTGAGCCCGAAAGTGTGGCGATATGGCAGTCTGATGTGCCTAGGTGCGGCTTTGTCCCTTGCACTTTAAACAAGCTAATGCCAGCCTCGTCGAGCAGTGCGCGCCCAGGTTCAAGCATCAATGTAAGGTTCCTTTGGCGTAATGCCGCTAATGCGGTTTGTCCATGCGCGTTCTTCACTGCCAAAATAGCGTGTAAGGTGTCCGCAGGGCTTTGTTTGTTATGGTAGGGATAAAATCCTGCAAAGGTTTTATCTGCAAAAAAGCATTCAAAGTCCAAGGCTTGTTGCCACTGCTCATTCTGTAAGTAGGAGACGGGCAGGCCACCGCCAATATTCACTTTTGATGGCGACAGCCCCATTTGCTTGGCCTCGTCTATTGCACCGACTAAGGTATGGATACTCTCGCCACGTGCTTGTGGGCAGTACCCGCTTAAGTGGCAGCTAAATCCTTCTAAGCTTACCCATTCCTTGTATTCTCGGCACTGTGCTAATAGCGGCGTAAGCTGGCACAGCGAACTACCAAAGCGTGAGGCTTTAGTTGGTTGTGTTTGTAAACGCAGTAGCACTCGCGCTGGGCGCTTTCGCTGGCGGGCCAGTGTAATGATGGAGCTTAACTCAGCACTTGAATCTATGGCGACAAGTGCTTGATGCACAAGTGCTAAGCTAAGTAGTGCATCTGATTTATGCGGACCAGATACACCAATTTTTACACCTTGAATACCACCGCTTAGGGCAAGTTCAAACTCTTGCACACTAGCCACGTCTATTCCTATATCGTGATTGGACGCGACTTGAGTAAAACATTGGGCTTTGTTGGCTTTTTTGGCAAAATAAATCTCATGTTCAAGCCCGAGCTTTATTAAGTTAGCTTGCAGGGTTTCGATATTTTCCGCAAAACGCTGAGGAAACACTAAATGTAGCGGCGCTCCCAATGCTGCCGCCCATTCAAATAACTTGGCTTGGTGCTCCGATAGCAGGCTCTGCGTTTGCGGATGCAATTTTGCAGTGAAGGCATCACTCATACGACTAACACCTCTTTGTTGTTTGCACTGTCTATCTTGTTGACACGGCGTTTTGCTATAAGGAGCAGGCCGACGGCTAGTAGCAGCAACCAGATTAATGGCGTGTAGTTGTTCACTGGTGTGGCAAAGTCACTGCTAAATTGAGGAATATCAGCTAAGTCCGTGAGCGTTGGCTTTGCGCTACAACCCTCACAAGGAGCAAAGTCTCCTCTTTGGTTGGCTTTGGCAATTTCGTTGGCAAAGAAACCTTGTAGTGCTTGATGATGAGCTTCAACTTCCGCCATGAAGGCGTGATGACGTGCTAATCCATTGCCCGCTAAATCAACCAGCAGTGTTTGTGCGATGAGTGCGGGGGAGAGATACTGTAGCTTTTGTGCATTATGTTGCTGTGCTTGTTGCGCAGTTAAAAAGCGTAAATCTTGGGCTGTCATTGCGCGTTCAACAGAATTAATGGTGGCGATTTTTTTGGTTGCGTAATCGCTGGAACCACTGCCATTCTTCGCAAGTTCTGGATGATCTTGAAAATACTGAGCTAAGGTCTTTTCACTCGCTTTTTGGGCATCGTCGCTAGCGGCACGGAGGCTATCTATATAGTGAATTCGTGAAGGGGTTGGGTCAAGCAAAGCGATGCTGGTATTGACCAAAGCTGGAACCACAATCACTAAGGCAAGCCAACAGGTGACTAAGGTAGCTGCGTTGTTTGCTGCACTTTTGGCTCTGCTATTTACCCAAGCGGTTAAGGCAATCCAAAACCCAGAATAACATAGTGCGATAAGGTTATAGCTCAGCAGTTCAACCACCCCTAGCTGCTCTCGTATTGTTATTAAAAGCAGGCTACTAATACTTAAAAATGGCAGCACAATTAACGCGCTTCGCAGCAATAATTGATAGGTCAGAAGGCGGGTCGCACTGCCTCCTTGAAGCATCAGTAGTCTTAGCTGCCCATCTTGGCGTTCACTTGCCAAGGCATTAAAGCAAATGCCAATAATGAGCAATGGCAGTAAATAGACAATCACAAAACTTAAATCGAACTGGCCTAACAACAGAGATAGCGGATGAACATAGTCATATTGATGAACGATGTGCTGTTTTTCTTTGATTAGCATCTTAAAATAGTAAGGTAATACGTCGGCTTGCCCTGTTGCGATTGGCGACGTTGCAAGCGGGGTTTTGGTGGCGTAATTTTGCATTAAGTAAAAAGCCTGCCCGCGCAGGTCGTATGGGTCTTCCCACCATTTATAGTCTGCTGTACTGGCGAGTCTTTCGGGTAATCCAGCTTTGGCATCTTGGATGGCCTGTTGCTGCATTTGCTGTGCGGCAAGTACCACGTCATGCTGTTTTTTAGCAAAGTAATGGGCGTTAAAAAATGCCACTAGTGCAAGCATGGTAGTGGTCACAAACAGCGCGAGTACGAGTTTTTCTCGCCAGAGGTTTTTAAACTCAGTAGCTAACATTAAGCGTTTCATCTTTGCTCCTCCAAGCGCAGTTTTTTAATCGAGAAGAAACTCAATAACACCAGCGCAATCAACCAAAAGCTCAGGCTAAACAGGCTTATAACGTAGTGAGGCAGGTAACGAATGAAATTGGGGTATTGGAATGCGAACTTTGGGATCTGCTGCCATAATTCCTCGCCCGCGGTGTAATGTCCGTCCGCCTTGTGACCGTGATCTCTTTGATTAAAGTTAAGCACCTCTTGCATCAGGCGGCGGTGCTGCTCTGCCGCATTCTCAAATGCTTGCTGGTGGGTAAAGTCGCTGGCGGCGGTGGCCATCGACAGCGTTTGTATCGCGATAAACGGCGTTAACATTCCTGCAAGTTGATAGCTTTGTGATTGCGCTTCTAGTTGAGCTAAACGCGCTGAAAATAAGCGGTCAAAGATTTTATCTGCGTATTGTTCACCAAATTGGAGTTGCGCTCCGGCATAGTCAAAGGGCAAGTCTTCCACATTGCTAACACCATATTGAGTCAATGTTTGTTGTTTGAACTTTGCGATTGCTTCAACTCGTGCCTCGGTATAAACCTCACTTTCAAGCTTTGCTTGAAACGCTTGACCTGAACCTTGCGGATGAATGGTGGTTGCGATATTCATCGCCAGTTTTGGTAGTAAAAGTGTTGTAAGGGCCCAAATGGTTAATAGCGCTACCAATGCGCGCCTTGCCGTTGGAAGTAAACTTGAAAGCGTGGTGGTGAGTAACGACCAAAGCAATAAGTAAACCAAATAAAATAGTAAAAATAGTCCACTTCTGAGTGTATGAGGCTCCGCGCTTGTTACTTGGCTATAAAGTAAAAAAAGCGCGACAGGCAATAAAAATAAGCAAGAAATAGCAAAAAGCAGCGCACATTTGGCGATAAACAGCTTTGCAGGGCTTGCGCCCGATGCGAGCAGTTGTTTTAAGGTGCCTTGCTCACGCTCTCGGGCAAGTAGTGGGTAGCCAATTAATATAATCAATAGCGGTAGTAACACTTGCAGCACAAAGGCGGGTGATAAGCTACCAAAACGTGACATCGGCAAGTTATCTTGCGCACTTCTAAACATGCTATCGTTGCGAATATGAGCCTCAAGCCTTAACACATTCCCTTGGTATGCTTGTAATCCCGCGTCGAGTGCAGCCAATGGGGTGGTGGGTTTGACCACATAAATACCGTAGTGGGCGGCGGAATGGGGACCTTTTTCACCTTGATTTAGCCAGCGTAATTGCTCTGATTGGGACACTTCCGTGACGGCTTGCTGATAGCTTTGGTGGCTTTTAAAACCGGTCAAGCAGGCAAGCAAGAGCAGCAATACTGCAATGCCTCCAAGCCAAAGCGCTTGTCCCTGCCGCTTGGTATCGAGCCATTCCTTTTTTAATGTCGTTTGAAACATCAGACACCCACCTTGATATGTTTGAGGTAAACGGATTCAAGTTGGACTTCTTGCAGTTGTTCATAGACTAAGGTATCGACTAATTGCCCTTGATTAATAATTGCCACGCGATGAGCATCTTCTTGAGCGCGGTATAAGTCGTGGGTCGCCATTAAAATCGCAACGCCTTGCTTTGCTAATGACTGAATGAGCTGGCTAAATTCATGGCTGGCTGAAGGATCAAGACCTGATGTAGGCTCATCTAAGATCAATGCCTTGGCTTGTTTTGCGAGGGCAATGGCTATGCCCACTTTTTGTCGCATCCCTTTTGAATAGGTTGCAACGGGTTTGTCTACAGCGTGACTTGGCAGTTTTACTTCACTGAGCAGTGTGCGAAAGGCCTCGTCGGTCTTTTCTATGCTGGCCATTTTGCTGAAATACGCGAGATTCTCAAGTCCGCTAAGTCGCGGATAGAGCGCGACTTGTTCAGGAATATAAGCCAGTTGCTGCCTTGCCGTTACTACGTCATGTTGTGGATTAATTCCAGCGATGGTGATTTCCCCGGCATCCGGTTGTAAAAAGCCCAGTAAGCAATTAATCGTGGTGGTTTTACCTGCACCATTTGGGCCTAGCAGCGCTAGAATTTCACCTTGATGTACGCTCAAGTTTAATCCCTGTAACGCTTGGTATTCACCAAAGCGCTTTTGCAGGTTATTGATTTGAATAACAGGTGTAGTCATGAATTATCCTTAAAAGCTCACGCTTAATGAGGCGATAAAGGTGCGGCCACGACCGGGAGCGACTCCCCAGTCTATGCCTTTGGCACCGCCAGATAGCCAATATTCTTTGTCGAACAGGTTTTCGGCCTTGAGTCGTAGCGTGGTGTTAATGTCAGTAAAGTGGTATTTAGCGCCCAAGTCGAAGCGCGTGTAGGCTGGTAGCTTTAGCGTGTTATTGACGTTTTGTTCGCGCTCATCAACATGGAAAATACCCGCATTGATGCTTAACGCCTCCCAAAATGGCAGCTGATAGTCGACATAGAGATTTGCTTGAAATTCAGGCACATTGGCTGGGGTGTTGCCATTAAGCGCGGGCTCGCCGTCGAGCTTATCTAAGCTGGGGTCCATCAAGGTGATGGATGCTACGGTTGCAAGACCGTGAGCCAATGAACCACTAGCATTGAGCTCAATACCTTTATGTGACTGGACACCGTCTTGCACGAAATAGTTAGTAATGTGATTGTGGTACTCCAACATTTTTTCTATTTCGAAGACGGCTATCGAGTAGTTCATGGTGTCCGTTTGGTATTTTATGCCAGCTTCAATTTGTTCGCTTTCTTGTGGGCCGAGTGATTCGCCCTCGTTTATTGCACCGCTGCCGATGACTGCAACGCCGCCTTCCCCCGCGCCTTCTGAGTAACTGGCATAAAACGCGAGCTGATCGCTTGGGTTGTAGTTAAGACCTATGATGGGGGTATTAAAAGTTCGGTCGTCTAGCGTGGTTTTAGTTTGGCCAGGTAGAGTTTGCTCTTTTTTGTATTGAATATGACGCAGCCCTAAGGTGGCATAAAATACATCGTTAAAGTGCAAGGTATCTGTGATAAATAACGCGCTTTCAGAGGCTTCAGTTTTGGTTGGTTCTGGATAATCAGGGAACTGCGGTTTACTGCTATGAATTGGATTGAAAATATTGCCAACGGGGTTGGTTAACTCAAACCAACGCCCATCCTTTGACTCATAATCACGAATACTAACGCCGACGACTAGCTCATGTTCAATTGCAGCGGTGGTAAGTTGACCGCTGACAAAACTATGTGCGGAGAGTGTGTCATACGTTTCGTCTGGGGTAATGTGGATAGCGGCAGACAGCACATTACCTTGTGTATCAACCGAGTAGATATCAGGAAAAACGGTAAATCTATCATTACCAGAAAGCGCAGCTTGGTTTACCCATTGCCAGGTGTCGTTCAACCAAAAATCAGCACGTGCGGCAAGGTTATATGACTCGGTTTGATACTTTGCCCAAGGTTGTCCGAGCAAGACATCACTGGTGTCGACATAGGGCGGTAATATTTTACGGTCAGGATCATTGGGGTCGCTGGCAAGTCCTATCAAAGGCTGTGATACAGTGCTTTTGTCTTGGTAATCGCCGTCTAATCGGATAAATAGGCGGTCTGAGACTTGCCAATCCAGTGCTGCACTAAAGAAATAGCGCTCTAAGTCATCACCACCGGTAAAGTCACCGTTTTTCTCTGCTGCGGCATTAATACGATAGCCGAGCGTTTGCTCTTCGGAAATTGGCCCACCGAGGTCGATGTGTAAATACTTTCCTCCACGGCTACGTACTTCCGTTGTGACATCCAAAAAGGCGTCCATGGTAGGGCGCTTTGTCACATAGTTGATGGTACCGCCGGGGTTGTTAAAGCCTGATACGAGACTTGACGGGCCTTTAACGATATCAATGCGCTGAATATTCTCTAGCGGTACATCTTGGTAGGGGGCAAGCGCTAAACCGTCGCGTCTTAGACCGTTAGTCCAATCTAGTTGAAAGCCACGCAGACTCACAAAGTCGAAAACCGTACCAATTGAGGTGTTTTGAACAGAAGCATCGTTGGCAAGCACTTCGCCTAGCGTTTTTACTCTTTGATTGCTGATCAGTTCTTCAGAAAATGATTGAATGGAAATAGGAAGAAGCTGTGGATCTTTCATCCCCAACGCCGAAGCGTTCACGTCTCTTGTGCTGTAAAGAGGCGCGCGAGTGCCATGCACATCAATTGTTTCAATGGATTGTTCGGCAACACTAAGTGAAGAATATAAGCTACTAAGCACGCTAACTGTCAGGAGTGACCTTGTCATTTTGTTATTCCAACTGCAAAAACGAATGTGAAAAGAACCATCATTTATTTGATACAAATGATTATTTTTAAAAATGTTATAACGTAACGATCTTAATCATGTTTTTGCGTGCTTGAAAAGAGGGGAGTTATTGCCAAAAGGTTATCCTTGGTGATTTTTGTTGTGAAAAGTGAAATTAATGTGGGTCGTTCAAAGTACCGGCTTTACGTGTTGAAAAAGTATAAATCTCAACAAGTATTATTTTTACAAATAAAAATCGTTCTCATTAGTTTGTTTTTAAAGCGGGTGAGTTGATTTTTTGTTGTGAATTTTTGTATAAAAAACAATGTGAAAGTTTGTAAATGGTTTGCGTGTTATTCAGTACATCGAGCTTAATCTCACTGAATAACGCTGAACATATGCTCAGAGAAGTGCTTGCTGCTTGATAAAGGTAACGAGTTTCTCAGCAATGTCTTGATGCTCTGAAGCGGTTGGATGCCACACACAGCCTTCTAATGGTGAGTCGAATGTATGACTGTATAGTTTACTGATATCTTGCTGATTAAGCTTTGCAATTGCATCGTGAGTTGCTGGAATAATAAAGTTATATGGATATGCCGGACGAGGCATATAAATAATGGGGACTGCAGGATATCTTGCACGCAGCTGTTTGGTGAAAACGACCATCGTTTTTACCCACTGCGTTTTGACTTCATCAATAGTTTGCCAAGGCTCTGCAGGGGTTGGATCGGTACTAAAGTCATTGGTGCCTACTTCAATGACGATAAGTTGTGGAAACTTGTCTTCAAAGTCAGTGTTGTCGGTAAATACTGCTGACATTTTGTCGTAGTAACTACGCAACGTATGATGTGGTTGATTGCCGCCCCAATTTCGAATTAAGCCTAAACCTGAGTATGAAACTTGGGTAAAACTGGCTCCCAGCTGTTGCGCGCTCATATACGGAAATGCTTTATGCGCGTTACTTAAATCAAGAATTTCACTCCATTCACACTGTCTTTGAGTGGACTCACTGCCAAAGCCTGCGCTAATTGAATCGCCAATAAATAAGATATGGGGCTGTGGCTGCTGGATTGAGTCTAATTTTCCGTCCACATCAACACTTAGGATCTGGGTATTGTGGTCATAGTGCTCCCAGCGTTTAACGAGTTCAATTGTGACGGTTTCTGTCTTTGTACTTTCAAATAGCGTGAAGGTCTCCGCAACACCATTGGCGTTGGTCTTTAGCTTTTTTGTAAATTTGCCATCAATCAATACATCGAATTGATCGCCATAGCCCATCAACTCGATATGAAAGGCACGACCAGTGAGCTTGGTATGCAGCTGGCTACCCGGCCAATTAAAACTCACACTGCCATCGGCATAGTTTTTACTGACGCGTCCTTCATAATGAATCGCATGATGGGTCGCTGCGTGATTTGCGGCACTGGCTACACTTCCAAAAGCTAATAAAGCCACCGTAACCAACGTTTTTAACATGTTGTATTCCTTGTAGGGTTATTCATTGAATAATGTAACTGGTTTAAATAGGTTGTGAGTTAATTTGGGCTTGAAAATTATTCACTTAACAAAGGAGAAAATAGAATATATCACTGGCAGGAAGAGAGTCGCTCAGGTACATTACTCTATGTAATCAGGTTAAGGAGAAGTAGCTGATGACGATTGTAGAACAGATAGTTGCTAGAGATATTGAAGCGGTTATTGTATATGAATCAGAGCAGGTGATTGCGTTTGCCGATCACGACCCCATAAACTTTGGCCATATCTTAATTTGCCCCAAATCCCCTTATGAAACGCTTCTTCAGGTCCCTGAATCCATACTGGCTGAAATCCACCGCGTTGCGCGTGACCTTTATGTGCGAATTGAGCGTAAATTTTCCCCAGATGGGATTACGCTGGTGCAAAACAACGGGCATTTTAACGAATTGAGCCACTATCACCTGCATATTTTCCCCCGCTATAAGCGAGATAGTTTTGCGTTTGGACGCGATGGGCTCAATATTAAACCTCAAGAGGTTTTGCGTACCTCACTTGAGGGGTTATAGATGCTCGGGGAAGTATTAATTAAGGTTGTTGTAACGCTATTACTTTGTATGTCACTCGTCTGGACTTTGTTGCCTTGGGCGTTTGGGTTATTAAATTTCCAAAACAAACATGGCTACCCACTCTACAACATTGGCCGAGTGTGCTGGTGGGTAATGGTTGCTATGCATCCCGTATTTGCTATTGGCATTTGGTTTTTCGATGCCAGTTTAAGTAAGTTAATATTTAGCCTAGCGGCAATGCATTGCTTTTTTGGGATAATGTTTGCCAGAAATGTAAGCACGCAATAAATCAAAAGGTCATAAGTGAAGATTAACATCAATGCGATTCAGGGCGAGGATGCGGATGCCATCGAAAGGTTAATGCGTGAAGTCTCAGAGGCTGACGTCTTACCGAATTTTTCGCAGCTTGGCAAAGACACTTATCTAAACGAAATAATACCTGAAGTAACTCAAGTCATGTGCAACGCCAACTTTGTCGGTGCCAAGGCGTTGATAAACGGTGAGCTGATCGGGTTTGCTTTATTAAGAGACGGTAACTACCTCACCCATTTATTTGTTGCTAAGTCAGCTCAAGGTAAAGGGGTTGGCCGGCAGTTATTAGATACTGTGTTAGCGAGTACATCCGCAGCTCAAATCTCGCTATGTTCATCGCTTAATGCAGCATCGTTTTATCTTGCGCTAGGTTTTCAGGCGACAGGGCAAGAAGCACAGAAAAACGGTATTAGATTTGTTCCAATGAAGTTAGACCGAACTTAAGCAAGGATATTTTATGACATTTCCAATTAACGGCTCGTGCCAATGTGGTGAAGTAAGCTACACGTTAAAAGCAGCACCTAAAATGGTGGTCGCCTGTCATTGTAAGGCTTGCCAAAAACTGTCAACCAGCGCATTTAGCATTACAGCCATTGTTGATAAAGACGATATTGAATTTTCGGGTCCGATGAAGGAATGGCGACGCCCTGCTGACAGCGGTAACGTTAGCGGAGCTAAGTTTTGCCCAACTTGCGGCAATCGCATTTACCACTTTAATCCAGCAGAGCCGAATTCAATTAAACTCAAACCAAGTAATTTGGACGATACTCGCCTTATTCAACCGACGGCCCATGCATGGGTTAGTGAAAAGCAAGGCTGGTATACCATCCCAGAGGGCGTCATCGTATTTGATAAACAGCCTTAGCCTGCTCTGATGTGTTCAACGTCAATTATTAAGCAAGTGATCGCGAAGGAGTGTGCGCTTCACCGCAAAGAAAATAGGCATAATATGGCGCTGTGTCGCGAACTCCTTCACCCTCAATTTATTGAGGTTGGACGCTCTGGAAGCCAATATAACTTAGGCCAGATCCTATGCTTAATGAATGAAGAAGAATGGCCAGATGGGGAGGTAGTAGCAGAGCAGTTTCACTGTGCTTATATGAATAGTGACGCTTTGCTTCTTACTTATCGCTCCGCATGGCGGAACACTGATGGCACGCTTTCAGAGCATGCTTATCGGTCATCTTTATGGGTCGAGCAAAATGATAAGTGGCAGTTGTTACATCATCAGGGTACGCCCACCAGTTTATTTTAGTGCTGTTTTTACGACATAGGTTGGGTTGTAAAAAATCACAAAAGTAAATTTTAAGTAATTGAAAATGCGACTACACTAAATCGACATAAGAAGAATATCTGCTAGACCAAGATCTAAGGAACGAGTATGTCAACACCTCAACCCGGCACTGTTGTGAGTAATGCACAAACCAGAGCCGCTAATTTAACGACGACAAACAGCAATGAAGTGCCAGCGACTAAACAATTTGTAGTGAATGCCACCGGCAACTTATTTATCGCAAGTACGCTAAACAGTACCGCAGGTGGAAGTGTATTGCCGCAAGAAGCTGAAAATGCGTTTGGTGAAGTGAGTGTATTTTTTGCTGCTTTAACCAAGGCGATGGCAGAGTCAGGCACGAGTTTATATGACTATGACGCGCTCAATAAATTAGTCTCAAGTTCAGGTCTTTTTGTCAAAGTGACAGAGAGTAATATTCAGTTTGAGAGTAAACAGACAGGGGTCACACTATCGAGCCAGTTGATTCAAACTTTACTAGGGCTCAGTGGTAATTTAGCCTCCATAGGTAAATCATTGATGGATATGATCGCTGGTATGGGGCAAGCCTCGGTAAGTATTAGTGCGAGTTCCGACAGTCAAGACAAAAAGGTCGGCACCATCATTTTTGTTTGCGAATATTTACTCGGTGCTATTTCTATTGCGCCAATTGTTATCTCAGCGGATGCCAATGATGTCAAATCGGTGTGGCAAGCAGGCCCTTGTTTAAAAGGGGGCCATACGGAGATACAACTTACACTTTGTAAGTCTGTTTATTTATTCGTTCCTCCTGCTTTTGTTAAGCAAGCGGCATCGCTCAATGAGGCGATGTCAGATCCAGAGTTTAATAACCTGATTGAATCAATGCGAAGTGTCATAGCCGCACCGCCGCAAACCACAGCAGCCAGTAAAACGACTAAAAAGGACAGTTAATGTTGGGAGTAAACAATGTTCTCAACTTGGTTTAGCAAGCAAGATAAACCGTCAAAACTGCAATCAAAGCCAATATATACCCCAATTACTAAACATTATGTGTTTAATGAAACGGGTAATATCATGTTGTGTGCAACGGCGGATAGCATTCAGAGTTTTGACACTGACTTAAAAAGTGCATTCGTTGATATTAGTGTGTTTTTTGCTGCGATGACAAAAGCGGTGACGTCGACAACAAATCCGGTGACGGGTAAGCCGTTTTCAATATTTAACTACCAAGCTGTGAAAAATATTTTGGTAGAGTCAGGGCTTTTCATTGAAACCAATGTGGAAGAAGGCACTTTTAGTCACGATGGCGTAGGTAATACGCTCGGCAAAGCGCTGTTTCAGCATGTCTTAAATCGAGAGTTTTCTGAAAAGCAGCTGCCTTTTGCCAAGTCTATGTTTAATGGTATGCAATATCAAAGGGCGAAGATGGCAGAGCAATCTGAGATGACGGAAGCGCAGCAGCAGTTGTGCCGCAGTGGTAGCATCTTTTTTATTGGTGAGCTGTTGATGGGTGTGCCACAAACGTCGGCAATTTTGCTCAGTATTGAACCACAAAGCGTTGCCCAGTCGACAGGCGATACCGAGAGTGACTGGCAAGATTTATTTTCGTTGGCTGGGTTAGATGAAGACAAGCATCAGCCCAAGCACATCGTGCGTCATTGGAAATTTAAAAAACGTACTTATCTATTTGTACCACCGCAGTTTATTTCTCATGCGGTGGCTGGACTTGGTGAGCAAAGCAATATCGATTTTGAGGAATACAGTCGCAAATTGGCGCAAAGTATTACTCCTAACCACAGCGTTAGCTAACTGCAAATATTATAATCTTAAAGCGCCTTAGCTAATTCGGTTAATGCGCTTTTTGCTATGTCTAAATCAATTTGCTCCGTTTGCCAATTACTGAGCGCAGCACGGATCACCTTCTGTCCTTGCCAACTCCCTGGGCTGACAAATATACGGCCGTCCGCATTAATGGCATGAAGAAGGGCGGTTGTTGCTGCGTCATCTTTGCCACTTGGCTTGAAAAGCACTACGTTGAGCTCTCCGTAGTAGACTAAATCATAGTCTGGAGAATCAGTAAACCAGTCTGCAAGTTGTTTAGTTTGCGCAATATTTTTGCTTACCCATTGACGGATCCCGTCTTTACCATACGCAAGTAATGACATCCAAACGGGTAGCGCCCTAAATCGACGAGAGTTTTCTACACCCATCGAAAAAAAGTCGGGTTCGGCTTTTGATGTGACTAAGTAAGGAGCTGGAACATCACAGCTTTCAACCAAATAGTGCAAATGACGAGTGAGAAAAATACCGCAGTCGTATGGTACATTGAGCCACTTGTGTGCATCCAAGGTGATACTATCGGCTAACTCTAGCCCATTAGTGCGACCTTCTGAGCCAGAAATCAGACGCTCGAAAATGCCAAATGCAGCATCAACATGCAGCCAAGCTTGGTGTTTATCGCATAAATGGCGGATCTGAATTAAATCATCAAAATTAGTGCCAGTAACCGTG
The DNA here is from genome assembly GCF_002850255.1 of Pseudoalteromonas sp. NC201. Lineage (NCBI taxonomy): Bacteria > Pseudomonadati > Pseudomonadota > Gammaproteobacteria > Alteromonadales > Pseudoalteromonadaceae > Pseudoalteromonas > Pseudoalteromonas sp. NC201. Next base: position 2,559,013 of record NZ_CP022522.1, on the reverse strand, counting down.
GCGGCACTGGCGATGACAACTTTTCCTTTGGCGTTACTTGTTGTAAGCGCTGACTCAAGCGCTGCAATATCCGTAGCCTCATTGCCTACTTGCGTTGCGATTCTAGTGATTTGGTTGCGGCCAAGGCCTGCAAGACCAAGCGCCTTAATCATACTCGCGTGGGGCGTCGCGCAAAAAACCTCAACTTCCAAACCGAAGGCTCCATCTTCTGCCACATTGATCCCTTGTTGATGTCCTGCAAACTGGCGAGCTACGACCGCACCTAAGTAATTTGCCGCTGTCGCCCCTGTAGTAAAAAGACCATCAAAGCTTGCTGGTAGGTCGAATAATTCGGTTAGCCAGCGAATGGCCTGCCGCTCTATACTGGTCGCAATGGAGCCATCGCCTTTTGAGACATTTTGGTCATAGGTTGACACTAGCCAATCGGCAAAGGTGGCAACAGGCGTTGCGCCGCCAGTGACAAATCCCCAATACCTAGGTCCAATACTGGTGCTTAAGTTTGGCACTACTTGTTTACTAAAAATCTCTATCAGTGATTCAAATGCAATTCCAGACTCTGTGAGTGTTAGGTCGGGCGGAGCAATATCTCGACCTGCGACTGGGCGGCTATTGCTAGACTGTATAAACGCCTCGGTAAGTTTAGAAAACTCAGTGAGCAATTGGGGTAATGCTTGCCATTGGTTGTGTGTCATCGTCATGTGTCAATCCCATTTGTGAACGAATACTGGAATTACAGTGTAACTTCGGTAAAAATGCAGTACAGATACAGAATTCTTGGTTGTTAGGGGTACAGATGGCGAAGAAGTTTATTACATTAAGTGAGCAGGTGATTGCAGAGATAAACGCTGGTGAGCGTCAATGCGGTGAAAAAATGACTTCACTTAGGATCTTTGCCAAGCAGCATGGCGTGAGCATGAGTACCGCAATTAGAACCTATGAGGAATTACAGGATAATGGCTTTTTAGCTTCTCAAGAGAAATCTGGTTTTTATATTTGTAAACCGAAAGCGAAAAATAGTGACATTGACTTTGCCATGTTTACGAGTGAAGTGAAATCTCCTAAAAGTGCGTTAAGACCCTCTGTCGTAGGGCTCAATACGATGTTATCGACGGTGCAAGTAGCACCCGAGTTGATGCCCATAGATCGCCTGACTAAGTTTATAAAGCAAGCGTTCGACTCTCCTCAGTATCACCATTTTCATTATCCCAATGCGATGGGACTGAGGTCGCTTAGAGAGAATCTAACCAAGCACTTTAAACAAAAGGGGTTGGCGCTGAATCCTGATAATCTCGTGGTGACTGGCGGCTGTATTCAAGCCGTGATGGCGGGACTGCAGGCTGTTACAAAAGCGGGGGATTGTGTGGTGGTGCCGTCACCATGTTATCAAGGTTTATTGCAACTGCTTGCAACGCTACAGCTCAAGGTGATTGAGATCCCAACGACGCCAGAAGGACTTGACCTAGAAGCCTTAGAACAGGTAGTGACAACGCAAAGGGTATCAGTGTGTTTGCTTACAGCAAATCATCAAAACCCAACGGGGCACAGTCTATCTGTGCAACAAAATGCGTGGCTTGCGGATTTTGCTGCGCGGTATCAAATGGCGATTATCGAAGATGACGTCTTTGGGGAGTTGAGCCATAATCACACAATGCCTTTACCGATAAAGGCGTGGGATAAAGCCGGATATGTAATTTGGTGTAGCTCAGTGTCTAAGACGTTAGCGCCGGGCTTGCAAGTTGGATGGTGTGAAGCTGGGCGTTATCAAAGCCAAGTGGCCGCGCTCATGCAGGCGTTTCACGGCATGCCAAATCAATGTTTACAAATGGCGGTATCACGCTTTATTGAGACAGGACATTACCAGCGCCATTTACGGACGCTTAATCGCACCTTAGCGGCACACTGCTTCGCTTACCAAAGCTATTTGAAATCGCGTTTACCAAAGGGCTGTAAAATATCTTCCCCTCAGGGCGGAATGGCATTATGGCTGAAACTGCCTAATATTGACTGTGATGCACTCGCTTTACGTCTAGCTGAACTTGGGGTTGAGATTCGCCAAGGCAGCTTATTTACAAGTCGTGAGTTGTATCAAGATCATCTGCGGATCAATTGTGGTTGGCCGCTTGATGTGGCAAAACCTTGGTTAGATAAGCTATGTGATTGGGTACTTCATAATTGCGCCAAATTATAGTGTTAAGCTCGGTTCATATAATACAACAAGGAATAAAAAAATGACTGTATTACTCAACGCAGAAACCCAAGTAAATAGCGAAGCGCTCAATGCCATTGCACATATGCCAACCAAGAGTCTTGGCGTATTACTCGATAGCGACTTTACGCGTAAGCTTTGCGATCAAGACTTTATGCGCATTGCTGTTTTGCTGGCAAAAAAGGGTTATGAAGAGGGCGGTTGCCCAATTGGTGCGGTTATTGTTGATAACGAGACCAATCAAATTGTAGGTAAAGGACATAATACGTTAGTACAAGAGAGCCACCCATATAACCATGGTGAAACCTCGGCAATTCGAGATGCGGGACGGATTGATTTTAGTAGAACCACTTTGTATACCAGCCTAAGTCCTTGTGACGTATGCGCAACATTACTCTACATGCGTGGTTTTCAGCGAGTCGTGGTAGGGGATATCACTAATGCTTCAGGCAATGAGCCGTTACTTGAAAGTAAGGGCGTACAAGTCGATATTTTAGAAGATGAGCAAGGTATTGCCTTGTATCAACAATTTCGTGCTGAAAAGCCAGAACAAGATTTAGAAGATTGGCAAGGTCTGGCAGCGGTAAACGCGGGTCATAAGTAGCTAACTGTACCCATGGCGAGGTAAAACCATTACTACATGATGTACTGGATTATCAAATGAAATACTTTCTGAAGCAATCTAGCCATTGCTGCTGATTGAATTGCAATGCAAATACGGGCACACTGACCGAATGATTATTTAATTTATTGAGATAAAATGATTAGGAAAATTTTATTCCTTGTAGCGCTACTTGCATCAACCAAAATAATTGCTTCGCTGCAAGAAACTGTGCATTTTGTTGCGGAAGATTTGCCTCCCTATCATTTTATCAATGGCCAAGGCGAAGTGGATGGTGGCTTGGTTGAGCTTGCTCAAGCGGTAGCAGATAAAGCAAATGTTGATGCTAAAATTGAAATAATGCCGATGGCACGTGTGTTACACGAATTAGAAACTAAACCTAATGTGGTGCTGTTATCTTGGCTAAAAACACCAACTCGGGAAGTCTATTTCCGCTTTTTGGGGACTATGTGCCATACGTCCGCATCACTTATTGGCCTGAAACAATCTCAAACGCCAATAAACGATCTTGACGCTGCAAAGCGCTATCGTACTGGAACCATACGCGGTTACTATAGTGAAACCTTTCTCAAACAAGCTGGCTTTTCTGAAGGCTATGAGTTGGTATTAGTGTCAAACTACCAAAGTCTTTGGAATTTATTGTTTAAGGGCCGGATTGATTTTGTACTAACCAACACACTAACACTCGAGAAAGAACTAAATGCCCTAAAACTGGACCCAAAAGCAATTGAGCATAAGTTACTTCTTGAGCATTTCCCAAGTGAGTTGGCTCTGGCGGTGAATGCAGAGTTTCCCAATGAACTTGCGAACCGCTTGCAGCACGCACTAGCGGAATTAAGTCAAAGAGGTCAACAACAAGCTATTTTGGAGCGCTGGAAAATACACTAAATTGAATGCAGCTGCTTGGTTTCGTATGTTCCTAAATTAGTATAAAGTGTGTAGACATAAATTTAGCGCATTAAGGATAGGCGTGATGTTGCAAGAGTTGGTGAGTTATTTTGGCATACTAGCAAGTATATGGATGCTGGTAGGGGTGTATGGCGTTGCCAAGCGTTATCCAAACTATAGTCACAAAAATCAATTTTGTAGTGAGTTAGGTGCCAGTGGTAGTCCAACAGAACGATTGTCTCCCGCAGTTAATAATTACCCCTTAGCCTTGCTATTTTGTTGTTTTGGTTTTTATATCATCTTGGTACCCGAAGGGAACTGGGCGTTAGGTGTTATTGGCGGTTTGATTGTTTGTCATGGTCTAGCAACCGCTGTTGCAGGTTTCTTTCCTATGGATCCCGATCCATACACAACCTCGCCGAGTCGAGCGTGTAATATTCATTCTTTCGCGGGCATGGTAATGCTATTAAGTTTACTTATCGCTCCTTTATTGGTTTGGTTTGTAAGCCCTTTAAGCTCGCTATTTGCTTGGTTTTCTACTGCTTGTGTACTTGTTTGTATCGGTTTTAGCTATCAGCTTGCCAATGCTTACAAGCAAAAGCGTAACAGTGGGCTCTATCAGCGATTAAGTTATGGCGCTCAGCTAGTCTGGCTGAGTGCGCTGTGTTTTATAGTGTAAGGTGTTGATAAGCCAATAAAATGGCTTGCGCTTCGGGTTTGCCTTTGGCAACTCGTGCATAATGATCCAACGTTTTCTCTAAATAGCGTTTGGAAAGCGTTCCTTGTTGCCAAATCGCTTCGCCCAACGGGGTTATGGCAGCGCCAGTCTTACCTGAAGTAAGATAGAGCACTTCGTAAATACGTCGATTTTCTTCAACCAGTGATTCATGGGTCAGCTTAAGTGGCAAAGATTGCAAGGTTTGCCTCAGGGTATAATGATGATGAACTGGGCAAAGCAAGAAATCGACCTCGTCACGCAAATTGCAGCAAAGACTTGTCATCAGTTCTGCGGTTAAGTCGCCGCCAACACCTGCGATGATCACTAATTGCCTGCCTGAGTATTGTGCAAGAGGGATCTTCGCAACGTCTTGGGTGTAAAGGCTATAGCGCGTTTCGGCTTCTGGAAAGAAGCGTGTGAGATCCAGTTTCACTTTCGCGATAAGCGCTGGGACTACATCAACAAAGTGTATGTGCGCTTGGCTCGAATCTAAAAACTGTGCGCCAAGCTGGCCATGATCGCAGCAGCAGTCCCAAATATGTTGATAGTCTTCAGTAACAACATCATGCAAAGTCTGTAAGCGTTTTCCAAGCTTCAAGTGGATTCCTTTTATTCAGGCGTAGGTATGGTGGCGCGTTGCACTAAAGTGGTTAAGTAGGCGATGAATAAGGTAGATTGCACAGAGACTTACCGTAATTGCAACGCTCACCGAACTGAAGCGATACAGTGCGCTGTAGATTAAATCTTGATTTGGCGCGAGAGACTGACCAAACAAGATCCCAAAAGTGGTAATAATACCAAAGCCAATCCCAGGAGCACCACCACTTAGCAAGTGATAGCGACTAAAAATGAAAACTAAGATCCATAAAATCAAAATTGGAAAAAGCAAAATTTGGCTATAGGTTTGCAGTAGGATTTGCGCTGCTAATGCCAAGTTACAACCTATCAGCGTGCCAACTGCACGTTGCCAGCCTGCTGTGCCCGCCGCTTTCCAGCTCAGTGGAAAGAGGATTAATATTGAGGCCGCTTGGGCGGAAACGGAATCTTGTAAATCTAGGATTTGGAATACCATAAATGAGAGTGTGGCTACGGTGGCGCACAGTAAGACTTCATGGCGAATACTTGCAGCATCTTTTGCTGGCCGTGGCGGTAATTGACGCACAGTAACGTCCGGAAATAACCAATGCATTACATATGCGGTTGCGATACTAATGATAATAGCCAGAGAGTTACTGGCTATGAGTGAATATAAGCCACCACTGGTTGAAGCATAACTGGCAAAATGAAGTTGGATTGATAGTCCCACCACACTCATTGCACCAAATAAGAAATTAACGCCTTTGCTCATTTGCAAAAACAACAAGGCAAATAAGGCAAAGGTGAGTAAGGACATTAACGCAGGGTGGAAACCAAATAGCCCTTGTAGCACCAATACCGAAAAGGCACAGACCAACCCACTTAAGATAAACTGGCGCACTATGTGTGCGTTTAACATTGGTACTAACCCAAGTAGCAGCATGGGATATACGGTAAAAAAGATACCGTACGGCCAGTTGAGCAGTTTGCTTAGTGCAAAGCCTAGCGTACTCCCAGTTGCAATACGCAGCATCTGTCTTAGGTCATTGGCGTTTAATGCAACTTTCATATCAATAAACGTAGTGAAGTAGACTGACGAATTTGATTTGCGCTTGTGCAAGGGTTGCAAGCAAAGTGCTTTCAGGCAGGACTTGAACTGTCGCTCTGGCACCACTTGCTAGTAAAGGTAATGGCTCATCAAATGCTAAATGAACGCGTTGACGCTGCGCATCTCGCACCCAGCGGTTGGAGGTCTCAACGGCAGCCAATTGGCCGTCGGCATTGAGTTGTCCATCACTGACGCCGGCAGAAAATTCATGGATCACGGCGGGATAGACTTTGCCCGGTAACGCATCAAAGCTCACTAGCGCTTGTTCGCCAAGTTTGACGTGGTAAAGCGACTTTTCTCTGAAATCCGCAGCTAAGTCAATATTGTCCGAAACCAAACTGGTTAAACTCACACCCGTGCGAGCATAGGTTCCCGTGGTGATCTGTAAGTTACTAATGATGCCATCATGGGGCGCGCGAACTTCGGTGTAACTGAGTTGCAATTTAGCCTGCTCTACGGCATTTCGTGCTTGCATTAGTGCAATATTCTGTTCGTCGGTTGCACCACGCTTTACTTCAAGCGCATGTAGATTAGCTCTGAGTGCACTGAGCTGTGACTTAGCCGTCGCAAAATTTGCTTGAATTTGATCTGATTCCTGCGTTGAAATTGCGTGTTGTGACAGCAAAGATTGGCTGCGTTTATAAAGTCGCTGTTGCTCATCATACTTGGCTACAGCAGCCTCTATTTGTGCTTGTTGGGCAACTATCTGGGCGTCTAATTGTTTGTTCTGTTGATTAACTTCTGCCAAAGCGAGCTCAGCCTTAGCTAATGCTAAACGATACGGCGCTTCATCGATAGTAAGTAGTAGTTGCCCTTGCTGAACTCTTTGATTATTGCTGACATTCACGGCAAGCACTTCACCACTGACTTTGGGCGTCACTTTGGTTACTTGATGATACACACGTGCCTGGGGCGTCATTGGTATGTAGAGATCAGCAAAGATAAAATAGCTAAAGCAGAGGGCAAAAAGGGCGATTGAAACCTTTACGTAGCGGGAAAATTGCTGATCTGGACTAAGTTTACTCACTGGTACTCCCATTTTCAGAAATATTGTCACAACATTGCTGAGCATTGTTCTCAAGTTTGACCAACGCATGTGCGATAGCATTGAGCTCGTCATCGCTAAGCCCATGATATAAAAGTGCCTTCACTTCACTGATCCGCATCTTTAGCTGCGCTAACTGGGCTTGCCCGTGTTCGGTGAAGTAGATTTTACGACAGCGTTTGTCTTGCTTATCAATGCGGCGCTCTATCACGTTATTTTCTTCTAACTGTTTCATCGTGCGAGTAAGGCTCGGCATTTCGATATCTAAACTGCACGCCAATTGGTGTTGTGTGCAACCTTCACCCAAATGATGAATATGCATCATGGCGGTCCAGCGTGGCTGGGTAAAACCGAGTGGCTCCACAGCTTGGGTTACGGCTTGACGGCAAATTCTATGGACTCGGCCTAACTTGCCACAGAGGCTGAGATCGAGCGTTTCATGAAATGGAAGTGACGACATAACTTAAGATATATTTACTTAGCATGCTAAGTATTCTAAAGTAGTTAGCATGCTAAGTAAATGGTGTGTGTTTAGGTTATTGCAATATTAGCTTTAACTCTCTGAATTGGCAGTGCTTATTTTTAGTAAGAATCGCACATAGTGAATACAAACGAGGCTAATTACTGCGATCGCAACGACAAGTTCAAGCCAAACTAGGTATTGCAACACACTTAACCAGCCTGGGCTTAAGTGTTCGCTGCTTAGCCAAGTGACGACTTTACTAATGGCGGTGACGCCGATGACTAATGGAAAGGTATATGCCGCAAAGGCAGGACTAAATGGCAGCCGCAGCAGCTGAATAAAAGCAAGGTATATCGCTAGGGTCATAATAATAGCGACGCTCAGTAGGGCAAACACCACGCCAGCCGCTGGCATTGGATGGACACTTAAATATCCTGCTAAACATAGACTCGCAGGCGCTGCCATGACTGCAATTGTGGGCTGGGTTTGCTGTGGTATGGCACTGCCTCTACATAAACGGTAAATCATGAACGGTAGCAGCAGCAGATAAAATATCACTCCCAAGTACCAAAGCCCCATCGCCAATGGTTGCAACGCTGACATGCCGTTAAAGGTGACATCGGCAACGACAAACCCCACTGGGGGAATAAACCAACTTGGCACAAGCTGGTTAAGCTCAAAATTGCGGCTGCGAAAATACACAAAGCTGGCTAGCAAACCCAGATGAACTGCAATAGCAAGTAGCCAAACCACAGTTGCAATAAGGTGAGAATAGGCCGCGATGCTATGAGAAATAACCATGATTGTCATGGCGCTGGTTGGTAATACACTCCCAACCACTGGATGCGCGAGATCTGCTCTTAATTGAGCAGGTTGATGAATAAACTTAAGCACTAACAGCAATAAAATAAAGCCAGCCAGCAGTGCACTTAAAGGTTTTAACACAAAAAATGCGGGAAACAGGTTACTGATACACCAGCCTAAACTAGCCAGCCCAAGAGCAAGACCAGACATCGGGGTGGGGATAGTGGCGGTGAGTTTTTTACTGTAAGAATGAAGAGTAGCCATGCGTAATTTCACAATAATTGTTCGATGAGGGAATAATACGCTTGCGCTTTAATTAAGAATATCTGAATATATTTAAATTAGTGTTCAGTAATTCTTAACGTCAATGGTAACCCTTAAGCAACTCAATGTATTTACGGTAATCGTGCAAGAGCGTTCGATCACGGCTGCAGCGGATAAGCTATGTTTAACTAAGGCTGCTGTTAGCATGGCTCTGGCGGAGTTAGAGCGTCACCTCGAACAACCATTATTCGATCGTGTAAATAATCGATTAATGATAAATCCAGCCGGAGAGTTATTACTACCGCATGCGCATCAAGTGCTAGATAGATGTCGCTTCTTAGAGTCCCTATTTAAAGAAAGCGAGAGGCTATATGGCGAAATTAAAATTGGTGCCAGCGATACCTTAGGCAATCATTTGCTGCCTCCCATGTTAGCGGCTTTTCAGCAGCAAACAGGGCATACGCAGCAGCAGTTGTTTATCACCAATACGGCGAAAGTGTGCGCTATGCTTCGTGACTACGAATTAGACATTGGTTTTGTTGAAGGCCGAGTGATAGGCGAAGGTTTAGACATCATGCCTTGGTTTGAAGATGAAATGTGTATCGTGAGTGCAATGGACTTTGCGGTAACTGACTTTCAAACGCTGATACAAAGTCAATCTCGTTGGTTGTTGCGGGAACAAGGCTCCGGCAGTCGAGAATTTTTCTTAGCGAATATTGCAGCGCAGCTTACGTCGTGGCGAACCGCGTTTGAGTTAAATTCCACCGAGGCGATTATAAATGGTGTGGCGGCAGGGCTCGGTTTAGCGTGTATCTCAAAATACTCCGCTGAACATGCCATAGCACAGCAACGAATTAAGGCGCTTTCAGGTTTAAAAGCCGCACCGAGGCAGTTTTGGTTGGTGACGCGTAAAGATAAATTTCAAAGCCCAATATTAACGCGACTCATTGACTTTGCGACGCACTGGCATTGAACTGGGTTGTGGACCTAACTACTTAGTATACCTTGCAATGGGTATAAACTTCACAAACGCTGAATGAACTTTCTAAAACCTCGGGTCTTATAGACAATAGCATATTAAGAGGTTAGATATGTCGTTTAGAACTATCGATTATTCTATTTCAGGCGTGTTAGCAGTGAGCTTATTACTGCTTGGCATTTCATTTTTGTTTGGCGCTGGGCCAAGTACCATTTCCGGTACCTTTAGCTTTTACGGGTTAACAGAGTGGGTGCCTGTTGCCACACTTGGCATTGTATTTGGCTTTGCGTTAATGGTTGCCGCGGGTCTAGTCATTTTACAGCAATGTAAGATTATTCCTGCGGCGTGGCCGCTTGCCTTAATCGCCATCATTAGTTTATTTACTTTGTTGACGTTGTTTGCCGAAAACCGCTGGATAGCAGCTCATGGCGGCTTTCCCGTTATTGGTTCTGGGCAAGGGATCATCAAGTATTTTGCGTTAGTACCCATCGCACTATTTCTATACTGTCGTCATCATACCAACACGCGAACGCTAGTGTGGGCGAACTATTTCCCGGTGGCATTGGTTTTAGTCTGGATCGGTGGAATGAAATTTCTCGAACTTGAGGCAAAGGCAATCGTGCCGCTAGTAGAAACTTCACCGTTTATGTCTTGGATGTATGACTTGTTTTCCGTGCAAGAAGCCTCAAACGTGATAGGCGCCTATGACATTTTGATGGCAGGCTTGCTTGGCATTGGCATTTGGTTCAAACAGCGAGTCTTGATTAGTGTTGCAAGCCTTGGGTGTCTAGCGGTATTTGTTATGACGCAAAGCTTTCTGTTTACCGCAGCCGGTGCGTTTAGCGACATGAGCTTGCTGGGTGGCTTGGGACAATTTGTGATTAAAGACTTGTGGTTCATCGCCAATATCATGGTGATGGTATTTTTGACATTGGAGTCCAGCTCAGCTGAGTCTTTAGAGCCCGTGGTCGCGTAAATTTCATTGTGATGCAGCCCGGCTGCCAAAAGAGCGTGACCTAAGTTGCGCTCTTTTTATTTTTATCACATATGCTAGATGTACCAAGTGAAGTTTTTTCCGAAAATAGTCTTGTCGGCAGTGAAAATTAAATGTGAATAAGTTAAGGTCATAAAAAGTTGATATCAGTGGTCTAAGCTAGATTATCAAACGTATACAGCAAGATGCCATTGGCATTAAGTGGCAAAGTGAGCAAAGTTTAAAAGCTGCATGCATTGAAATGGTGTATGTATCGAAGTAGCAAGTTTAAAGAAGATAATTGTATGGAAAGACCAAATACATTAAAGCCAATCTGGCTTTCAGGTGGCGACGTGGAGAAAAAGCGCGCTGAGATCAAAGCATACTTCAACAATAGCTGGCAGCAGTACGAATCATTATTTAGCAATATCAACAATGACGACGCCTATTTTGTGAAGGCAGAGCGGTTACGGCATCCGCTCATTTTCTATTTCGGTCATACCGCTTGTTTTTACGTTAATAAGTTGATGTTAGGGAAATATATCACTCAACGCGTTAATCCACACATTGAATCTACCTGTGCAGTTGGCGTAGACGAAATGTCTTGGGATGACCTTGATAGCAATAATTACGATTGGCCAACAGTGCCAGAAGTGCGTGCTTATCGCCAACAAGTGAATGCACTTATTAACGGGTTAATCGATGAGATGGATATTACCCTACCAATCACTCAAGATAGCCTTGCGTGGGTTGTCCTAATGGGGATTGAACACGAACGTATCCACCTAGAAACCTCTTCTGTAATAATGCGGATGCTGCCGCTGGCTGACTTGACTTTACAACCCGGTTGGGAAGCGTGTGATGAGTACGGTGATGCACCTGACAACAACCTAATCTCAGTAAGCGGTTGTGATGTTCGGCTCGGTAAATCTGAATCAAATCAAACCTACGGTTGGGATAACGAATATGGCGTACAAGACGTCAATGTGGCGCCATTCAAGGCCAGTAAATATGTGGTCTCAAACCAAGAGTTTTTAACCTTTGTCGAAGCTGGTGGCTACAAGCAGCCAGAGTTTTGGACGGCTGAAGGTCAAGCTTGGCTGGCTTCAACTAAATCAACCATGCCGCGCTTTTGGGTAAAAAAAGACACAGGCTTTTGGCAACGAAACTTAGCCGAGGAAATTCCATTACCACTCAATTGGCCAGTTGAGGTTAATTACCTTGAAGCTAAGGCTTTTTGTAATTGGAAGTCTGAGCAAAGTGAGCACTTTGTACGCTTACCAACAGAAGCAGAGTGGCAAGTACTACGCGATAAGCTCGATGTTGACTTGCCAACATGGAGTGAAGCGCCGGGAAACATTAACCTGGAGGTATGTGCTTCAAGCTGTCCGGTTAACCGTTTTGAAACTGAAGGTTTATTCGACATCATCGGCAATGTTTGGCAATGGACGGAAAGTCCGATCGACGCATATAGCGGCTTTAAAGTGCATCCATTATACGATGATTTCTCGACTCCCACTTTTGACGGTAAACATAATCTGATAAAAGGTGGTTCTTGGATTTCTACAGGTAACGAAGCCGTGCGAGACTCTCGTTATGCCTTTAGACGCCACTTCTTCCAACATGCCGGATTTAGATACATCGAAAGTGAGAGCCCACAAGTGCCAGTGCAAAAGGTCAACTTGTGCGAAATGGATGCGGACGTTGCCAATGCGCTACATAGCCACTACGGCAAGCCTGTTATGCATTTTGGCAATCCATTGCAAAGTGTTGTTTCACAGCTAATGGTGCATTATCAAGGTAATACAGATAAAGCGCTGGATTTGGGTTGCTCGGTCGGTCGTGCAAGTTTTGAATTAGCGAAACACTTTACTCAAGTAGATGGCATTGATTTTACTGCGCGCAATATTCAACACGCGTTGGCCTTAAAAGAAGGCACGCCGGTACGCTTTGCTACCGAGATTGAAGGTGAAATTGTGGACTTCCACGAAGTGTCTACTTCGCAATTAGGTTTTAATGAACTCAGTGAGCGTATCCATTTCTGCCAAGGGGATGGGCATAACCTTAAACCACAATTCGCCGAGTATGACTTAATCTTGTGTCATCGTGTTGTGGAATACTTATATTCACCAAAAACCTTTTTAAACCAAATTAAATCGCGCTTGAATGCAGGCGGGATCCTTGCGATAAGCTCAGCCTATCAGTGGGACAAAGCGCTAACCCAAGCACAAAACTGGTTGGGCGGTTATAAGGTCAGTGGTGAGAACGTCACGGGCCGTGATGGTTTAGAAATTTTACTGGGACGAGATTTTGAACTGTTGGCTGAAGATGAAGTAATGTCCGCCATAAGCAAAAACGCACGTAAAGTTGAACTAGAGCGATGCCAACTTACGCTATGGCGTCTTAAATAGTCGTTGATACACATGCCAGCCAAAGTGCTGGCACGACTTTTTAGGTTAGAGAATGGAATTAGTATTACCCGATCACATTAAGTTTAGTCAAAGCTTGGCTACTCCCATCGACATCAACTTGAGTGATTCCTGCGCTCAAGGTGTCACGCTTGGTGAACTTATTGAGCTTGGTGGCGGTAAAATGCCAGACATTGAACTGGGTTACAATCCGATTGCGGGCAGTGAAGGGCTAAAAGCGGCGATTAAAGCTTATCATCTGCCGACGACGGCATGTGTGGATCTTAATCAAATCGTGTCATTTAGCGGTGCTCAAGAAGCTATTTTCACTACGATGGCGCAATTACTAGACCCACAAGATGAGGTGGTGGTCTGTACGCCAAGTTACCCATCGCTTGCAACACTTCCCAAACAGTTTGGCGCTATCGTCAACACGGTGGCATTGCGAGAGGAGGACAACTGGCAGGTTGATATAGAAAGACTCAAAAACGCAGTGACGACAAAAACCAAACTCATTATCGTCAATGCTCCTCATAATCCAACGGGCGCAGGCTTGACTGACAATGAAGTTGGACAAATACAACAACTGGCAGAGCAGTGTGGTGCTTACATATTAAGTGATGAAGTATCAGCACAGAGCCATGGCGATGACCGCGCCGCAGGTGGGCGTTTTTCGGCTTATCCGCGGTCGATTACGTTAGGCGTATTATCTAAAAGTATGGGCTTGCCTGGCATCCGAGTAGGGTGGGCAATTTGCGGTTCGAAAGCACTAGCAGATGCGCTGTTGGCCGGTAAAAGCTACTTAAGCATTTGTGGCAGTAAAGTGGATGATTTATTGGCGACGACTGCATTACTGCATAGTGAAACTATCTTAGCGCATAATGCGAAAATCATCGCAAATAACGTCCAATTGATGCGTGAATTTGTCAGTTTATACTCGCAAAAAGTGACTTGGGTTGAGCCTCGTGGAGGTGTGTTGTCATTGCTGAAGATTAATTCAGTAAGGGACTCTGAAAAGTGGTCACGTCAATTTGCAGAGACCTCGAACACGCTATTGTTACCCGCAAAGTTATTTCTATTGGAGAGCGAGTGCCACTTTCGTTTAGGAACGGGTAAGCGTAACTTTGCCGCTGGTTTGGCAAGGCTCGAAACATACCTCTAAATTAATCCAGCATTCAAACTAAGCGTCTATGATAGGCAGTGTTATTTTCAATTAATGCAGGAAAGGAAAAACCTATGGTAAACGTTAAACATTTAATGGCTGGCTTTTTGGCCGTCATGCTTAGTGCATGTGCTTCAATGGGCGATGGTGACAAGGTTGAAAAGCAACGTGCCATCCTAGATATGAAAAACGATGTACTTACTCAGCTCTACAGCAAAAAGCCAGATACGCGTTCGCAAATTGCGGCAGCGCCGGGCTATGCTGTTTTTTCTAATGCCAATATTAATCTGCTATTTGTTGCAGCTGGAACAGGTTACGGTGTCGTACACGATAATACGGTAGGAAGTAACACCTATATGAATATGGCTGAAGGTGGTGTAGGCCTTGGTCTAGGTGTAAAAGATTATCGTATTGTGATGGTATTCCATACTCCTGAAGCAATGAATAAGTTTGTTACTTCAGGCTGGACGTTTGGCGGAAATGCAGATGCTGCAGCGAAAGCCGCTAAAAAAGGTGCGTCGGTAGAAGGCGAAGCCTATTATGGTGATGTTACTGTGTACACCTTTACTGAAAGTGGTTTGGCGCTGCAAGCAACAGTAAAAGGCACTAAGTTCTGGAAAGATAAAGAGCTAAATTAACCTGATATAATAACGATTTTAGAGAAAAGCCCCGCAAGTCGGGGCTTTTTGTGTATTATTCTTTGATTTCTGTAGCGTTGACACTTTTCTCAAAACGCCTATTTAACAATTGGCAGACGATAGTCAACACAATGGCAGCGAACATAAAGCTTGAGAACGGCAAAGGTGACTCAGGAACCGCGAGTGCAAGTAAGGGGCCGACCAAAGCGCCGCTACCAAATCGTAGCGTGCCTATCACCGCGGTAGCGGTACCGGTTTGATGCTCAAAGCCCAGTAATATCAGCGCATCAGCGTTGCTGGCAATGATCCCCAAACTCATCATCAAAGGTGCAATGGCAGAAGCTAGCACCCAAACCGAGACTGATTGGCTGCTGAGTATGACCAGTAGTGTCGCGAAGACGATACCAATAGTAAGACCGATATTGAGCATTTTCCTAGAACCAAGCCTTGGCACTAAACGCGTGTTGGCAAAGTTACCGAGCATCAATGCAATCACATTCATGGCGAATAACACTCCAAACAGCTGCTCCGACACACCATAATATTCAAGATAGATAAACGAAACTGAGGTTAAAAAGCAAAAGAATGCGAATGATGCCAGCATCGAAGAAAGAATATCGTAGCGGGCCTTCTTTTGTGTTAATACAATGCGGTAGTTTTTTAAGAAAAACGATAAGCTAAGCGGTACATCAGCTTTGGTCGGGATTGCAATACAGAAAAACTGTAATGCGATGATAACGAGTATTGCATAAACCGCTAAAAACCAAAAAATGGCGTGCCAATCAAAGTACAACAAGATCAACGCACCAAGAGAGGGAGCAATAAGTGGCGCGATCATCATGATCATCGAAACATAAGACATCCCTTTGGCTGTGTGTTCTTTGTAATAATAGCGGATCACGCCTGGTACAACGACAGTCGCTGCGGCACCACAAAATGCTTGAACAACACGTAAGAAGCAAAACATATCGATGTCATTCGTTAGCGCAAGCCCAATTGACGATGCGGTAAAGCCGACCAAGCCCCAAATAGCTAACGTCTGTCTTGAGAATCTATCAGCAAGGGGGCCAAACACCATCATGCCGACAGCATAACCTGCTAAATAGCTACTAAGAGAAACCTGTACTTGCTCAAGCGGGCTATTCAAGCTGTCTGCAATCGCAAGCATCGCGGGGAGATACAAGTCGATAGCCAAAGGCGTTATCGCGACAATACTAGCCAGTAATGGCAAGAGTATTGCTGGGAGTGTTGATGACTTCATAGGTTGGTATTGTTACCTTGTTAATGTTAAGCAGAATAAATACACCAATCAGAGACGCTTTATATGGAAATGGAACTCGGTGCACTAGAGTGGAGCAACGAAAAGACGGCGTTCTGATCAGCAGAAGTTCATGAAAAATTTTTTATATTGTACTAAGTTAGTCTCGTTAAGTGACGAAATTGCGGTAAACTTAGAGAAACTTAAGTTATAAAATAAGAAAAGGAACAAGTTATGAAAAAACTGGTTCTCGCGATAGCTGTGGCAGCAACGCTTGCTGGCTGCAAAACATCGCCTACCGGACGCACTCAGTTAGCACTCTATTCCGAGCAGCAAATGGACCAAATGGGTGTTGCAAGCTTTGAACAAATGAAGCAAGAGCAAAAAGTTGATACTGATGCTAAAACCAATCGCTACGTTAAGTGTATTGCAAATGCCTTAATAGCACAACTCCCAGCAAACTACGCAAACCAGCAATGGGAAGTTGTGGTATTTGAAGATGACTCTGCTAATGCATTTGCACTACCCGGCGGCAAAATCGGGGTTCATACGGGGATTCTCAAAGTTGCAGAAAACCAAGATCAACTTGCTGCGGTGATGGGCCATGAAGTAGGACATGTTATTGCTGAACACGCTAATGAGCGCGTATCGCAAAACAGTGTGTTGCAGTTTGGCCTGCAAGCAGGGGCGGCGGTGCTTGAAATGAATAATATCGAATATCGCAATGCCATTATGCAGGGATTAGGTCTTGGCGCGCAGTATGGTGTCGCGCTGCCATTTAGCCGCTCTCATGAAAGCGAAGCGGACGTTATCGGCTTAGATCTAATGGCCAAGGCTGGCTTTAACCCTGAAGGCTCGGTTGCGCTTTGGCAAAATATGGCGAAAATGAGCGAACAGCGTCCACCAGAATTTATGTCGACGCACCCTGCGCCTGAAAATCGAATTAAGCAATTACAAGCAAACATGACAACTGCCCAAGCAACCGCTAACAAAGCGCGTACGGGTGGTTTTGCACCAAGCTGTAAACGCTAATTTCTCAAAACACCAATTACCCTTAAGTTAAGTGTAATTGGTGTTGCCTTCTGTTTCACACATCAGCATAAATAGCCGTAACTCTAGCTCAAGTTGATGATAGTGGGGTTCCATATGCTGACAAAGCTTGTAAAACGCCTTGTTATGGTTTTTCTCTTTAAAGTGCGCTAGCTCGTGTACAACCAATGCTCGTAGCACTGCCTCGGGTGCGTGTTTTAACTGTGCTGCGATGTGTATTTGGTGCGACGTTTTTTGTTTTTGCCCGTGTCGTGTGGTTTTGAACGTATGGGTTCCTAACGCATTCAATACCATATTGTTGCGCTTCTCAAACTTGGCCTGCGATACCCGTGGGGTATTTTTTAAGTACTGCTGTCTTAATCCTTCCACATATTCGTAAAGTAGCTTATCGCTTTTGATTTGATGCGCTTCAGGATAGCGGCTTTTGAAAAAAGCACTGAGTCGCTTGCTCTCTATTAATTGAGTGACTTGAGTCTGGACTTGCTCTGAGTAGTTTAAAAAATAGGGATGGGACATTAAAACAGCGCCTCTTGCTTTGCTTCTTTTTCAGCGGGGAATGGATTGCTTACTTGATGATGTATCTCTAAATCAGCGATAAATTGTCTTGCTAAAAATGGCGCATCAAAATTGTCTGCGGTATGGAAAAACACATAAGGTGATTTACCTTCGCTGAGCCATTGATTGAGTTTAGTTAACCAAGGCTGATAAAAGTCTCTATTAGACTCAAGCTGAGAGCAACCAACAAATCGCAGAATAGGGCTGTCTCCAGTGGCAATTGCATGCACAGGTAATCGCGGCTTCTTTTGCTGTGCATCTACTATCGCAGGGGTACTGGCAGGCTCGCTGAAGAGTGCGCGAGTATCCATCACGATGCGGTTGTAGTTATTTTCGATTAAATATTGGTTGTATCTGCGCTCAGCATCGCCTTTGCGATAAAAGTCCCAATGCCGTACTTCAACACCAACAGTTAGCGCTTTGGGCAACCAAGATAAAAATTGTCGCATTTTATTTATATGTTCAGGCGCAAACTGCGCAGGTAATTGCAGCATTAACACGCCTAATTTAGGAAACAGCGGCGCCATGTTTTTACACCAAGCCAATAATTCATCTTGGCAGTGGCTAAGTGCCATTTCATGACTAAAACGCTTAGGAATTTTAAACGTAAAGCGAAAGTCATCGGGCACTTGTTCTAGCCATTTTAATACGGTCTGCGGATTTGGATCGGCATAAAAAGTCGTATTGCCTTCAACGCTATTAAAAATTTGGCCATACTCTTTGAGCATATTTGTGGCACTACAATGGCTGGAAAATACTCGACCTTTCCAGTGTGCGCTACTCCATTGTGGGCAACCCAGATACAACATAGTGATCAAAACAACGATTAAATGTGTGAATAGTGTATCAGATCCTTAGATTGAGGATGACAATGCAGCGTATTTTTATATAATTGGCGGTTATTGAAAATGAGTCTTAGCGACTGGCTTACCAATACTGTGAATTCATATTGTGTGGTGAGAAGTGATTAGTCGTAAGAGCAAACTGGACTGACAGGAATTTTATGCGCTCTATATACTGCGGAAAACTAAATAAGAGCCATGTAGATCAGGAAGTTGAACTATGTGGTTGGATCAATAAACGTCGTGACCTTGGCGGCCTAATCTTTGTCGATTTAAGAGATAGAGAAGGGCTTGTGCAAGTGGTATTCGATCCTGAAGTGGAAGGCTTAATGGATAAAGCGAATACGTTGCGCCAAGAGTTCTGTGTTCAGATCAAAGGTGTTGTCCGTGCGCGTCCTGAAAGCCAAGTAAACAAAGACATGGCAACCGGTGAAGTTGAGATCTTAGGCACTGGCTTAACCATTATCAACCGTTCAGAACCATTACCGCTTGACTTCAATCAGCAAAACTCTGAAGAGCGTCGTCTTAAGTACCGTTATTTAGACCTACGTCGTCTAGAAATGAGCGATCGCATTAAAATGCGTGCTAAAGCGAGTAGCTTTGTGCGTCGTTTCTTGGATGAAAATGCATTCTTAGACATTGAAACGCCAGTACTAACGAAAGCGACACCTGAAGGTGCACGCGACTATCTAGTACCAAGTCGTGTCCACAAAGGCAGTTTCTATGCGCTACCGCAGTCGCCACAGCTATTTAAGCAGCTACTAATGATGTCTGGTTTTGACCGCTACTATCAAATCGTAAAGTGTTTCCGTGATGAAGACTTACGTGCCGATCGCCAGCCAGAGTTCACTCAGATAGATATCGAAACGTCATTTATGAGCTCAGACCAAGTTCGTGGCGTGACAGAAAAAATGATCCGTGAAATGTGGCAGTCTTTCCTAGATGTGGATTTGGGTGAGTTCCCTGTGATGCCATACAGCGAAGCGATGAGCAAATATGGTTCGGATAAACCAGACCTACGTAACCCGCTTGAGCTTATCGACGTTGCAGACATCGTAAAAGACGTTGAATTTAAAGTACTAAGTGGCCCTGCGAATGACGAAAAAGGTCGTGTTGCAGTACTATCAGTACCTGGTGGCGCACAACTTTCACGTAAGCAAATCGATGAATACACTAAGTTTGTAGGTATTTACGGTGCGAAAGGCCTTGCCTGGATGAAAGTGAACGACCGTGATGCGGGTATCGAGGGCGTACAGTCACCAATCGCTAAGTTCTTGAATGAAGAAGTGATCAATGCACTGCTTGAGCGCACAGGCGCAAACACAGGTGACATTATTCTATTCGGCGCAGACAAGCGTAATACTGTAAACGAAGCGATGGGCGCGCTACGTCTGAAGATTGGTCTTGATTTAGAAATCACAGATCTAACTAAGTGGGCACCACTTTGGGTTGTTGACTTCCCGATGTTCGAAGAAGACGACGAAGGTAACCTACACGCGGTACACCACCCGTTTACCGCGCCTAAAGGCGTAAGTGCTGCGGACCTTGAAGCAAATCCAGCAGGTACACTTTCTGATGCATACGATATGGTACTTAACGGCTACGAAGTCGGTGGCGGTTCGGTTCGTATTCACAACAACGAAATGCAACAGGCTGCGTTCAGGATCCTAGGCATTGAAGAGTCTGAGCAGCAAGAGAAGTTTGGTTTCTTACTTGATGCTCTGAAGTATGGCACGCCTCCGCACGCAGGTTTGGCATTCGGTCTTGACCGTTTGGTGATGCTACTGTGTGGCACTGACAACATCCGTGACGTTATTGCGTTCCCGAAAACGACGCAAGCGTCGTGCTTGATGACTGATGCGCCAAGCCCTGCAAACCCAGATGCGCTAAAAGAGCTTGCTATCTCAATAGAAAAGCAGTTAACAGAGCAAGGTGAAGGCGAGTAAGTTCGTCAACCTGATGTAAAAGAGGCGACTTAGGTCGCCTTTTTTGATCAGATGAACTAGCTTATAACTGGTAATCTATACAGTATTTTGGCATTATAACCAAAAAACCAAGAGACGATGCGTTTGGCTGTCATTTTAGGAATTGATCCGGGGTCAAGATTTACAGGCTATGGTGTGATTGCTCACCAAGGTGCAAAGTTCCAATATTTGGGGAGCGGTTGCATTAAAGTTGGTGAACATGACTTTCCCACTCGATTAAAAATGATCTATCAAGGGATCACACAGCTCATAGAGCAGTTTTCGCCGAGCGACTTTGCGATTGAGCAAGTGTTCGTTGCGCATAATCCAAGCTCAGCCTTAAAACTTGGTCAAGCGCGAGGTGCGGCCATTGTTGCAGCGACCATGCAGTCAGTGGTTGTGAGTGAATATTCGGCAAGGCAAGTTAAACAAGCCGTTGCGGGTACCGGTGGTGCAGACAAAGCCCAAGTACAGGAAATGGTAAAGCGCATATTAAAATTGCCAGGCACACCCCAAGCTGATGCAGCAGATGCGTTGGCGGTGGCGATTTGTCACGCGCACTCAAGGCAAAACTTAATAAAAATGGCAGGCGCAGCGCGTAAAACCGTAAGAGGAAGGTTGAGATAACGATGATAGGAAAATTAAGCGGAACACTGTTAGAAAAGCAGCCACCAGAGATATTAATTGATGTTGCAGGTATAGGTTATGAGGTACAAATGCCAATGACCTGTTTTTATGAATTACCGAGCGTGGGCGAGCCGGTTTCCGTATTTACTCACTTTGTGGTGCGCGAAGATGCGCAGTTACTGTTTGGTTTTAATACCAAGATAGCACGTGCATTGTTTCGCACGTTAATTAAAGCAAACGGAGTCGGTCCAAAGCTCGGACTTGCAATTTTGTCGGGCATGTCGGCAGAGCAATTTGTTAGCTGCGTGAATCATGGCGATGCAACGACTTTGGTTAAGATCCCAGGAGTTGGTAAAAAGACCGCTGAGCGCCTAGTGCTTGAAATGAAAGATAAGCTAAAAGACTTTGGCAATGACTTACTCACACCGTTTAGCGATGCCGCTGTACTTGCGCCGCAAGAGCATCCGACGGTAAGTGATACCCCAGCAGATGAAGCGATTGCAGCCTTAATGGCATTAGGGTATAAACAAGTTCAAGCACAAAAAGCGGTAAAAGCCGTAAACAGAGAAGGCATGACGACCGAGAGTATCATTAAAGACGCTCTTAAATCGATGATGTAACTATGATTGAAGCAGATAGATTAATTGAACCTGAGATCCAAGGTAATGAAGATTTAGTAGATAGGGCGATTAGACCTAAATTACTAAATGATTATACCGGTCAGCCGCATGTCAAAAAGCAAATGGAAATTTTTATAGCGGCGGCACGTTCAAGACAGGAAGCCTTAGATCACTTGCTGATATTTGGTCCGCCGGGTTTAGGTAAAACCACGCTTGCGAACATTGTCGCAAACGAGCTTGAGGTTAATATAAAAACCACCTCGGGACCTGTGCTTGAAAAAGCGGGAGACTTGGCCGCATTGCTCACTAACCTTGAAGAAGGGGATGTGTTATTTATTGATGAGATCCATCGTTTAAGCCCTCAGGTGGAAGAAATTCTCTATCCCGCTATGGAAGACTACCAATTGGACATCATGATTGGTGAAGGCCCTGCAGCACGCTCGATTAAACTGGATTTACCGCCTTTTACTTTGGTTGGTGCAACGACACGTGCCGGCTCATTAACCTCACCATTAAGAGATCGTTTTGGTATTGTGCAGCGCTTGGAGTTTTACTCGGTTGCGGATTTGTCTTCGATTGTAACGCGCTCAGCGCATCATTTAAATCTAGAGATCAGCGAGTCGGGTGCAACTGAAGTGGCGCGTCGAGCGCGCGGTACACCACGAATAGCAAATCGTTTACTACGCAGGGTAAGAGACTTTGCTGAAGTGAAGGGCGATGGCTCTATCACTGAAGAGATTGCACACTTGGCGCTGGATATGGTCGATGTTGATAAATGTGGCTTCGATTATATGGATCGCAAATATCTGCTGGCAATCATAGAAAAGTTTACCGGTGGCCCGGTTGGTCTTGATAACCTTGCTGCGGCGATTGGAGAAGAAAAAGAAACCATCGAAGATGTGATAGAACCATTTTTGATCCAACAAGGCTTTATTCAACGCACGCCAAGAGGACGTATTGTCTCTGATAAAGCCTATATGCATTTTGAGCTAAGCAAGCCAGAATAATCCAAGCTGGGTAACAAACACCTTTGTTCTTCATAGCCGAGTATTCACTCGGCTATTTCATTTCTACATTAGAGTTTTGCAAATCACGTTTGCATAAATCCATAATTTTGTATCAGCTCAATTCAAGCAAGATTCATTACCGCTGAAGTAATTTACCTGTGTTATACGTTGCTTAAACTATTTGTAGACTGCCTCGTCCTTTAAACCAAGTGCTAAATAAAAACCGCAAAATAATCGAGTGTTAAAGAAAACGAGGAGAGTAATAAGGGGCATGCACCAAATTTCAGGCAAAAAAAAGCCCGCAAATAATGCGGGCAAAACAACAAGTTGAAGGAAGTAATCCAGGGAACAAGATGAGTTACTTTGGGTTTTATCCACAAAATGCATCATCTAAGCAATACGAAAAATCAGAATCCTATTGCAAGTAACTGTGCTTTGCTGAAACTTCAGCTGCTCGCTCAGTACAGGGTGTATATTAAAGAGGTTTTGGTTTTTCATCAAACTAGAAAAATTCTTTTTTCAGATAAAAAAAACTAATATCAGAATTTTTATTAAGGCTAAAAAGTGAGCTTAAATGTGGCGATGTATTTGTATAAGTTCATGTAAAATATGGGGTTGTATGTTAAATGCGCAAAATGTAAATATTAGATAATCTGTTGTTAATTGGTAAGACCAATCTGTTTTTTGAGGTTTTATTCTCTATTTGTGCATAAAACTCCTATTTTATGCAGTTTTGGGTCATATTTAGAGACTGTGATGGAGATTGCCGAATTTGCTTAAGTTTGGGTAAAGCAAAGGGAGTTACACTGTTTTGCTCTATTTATCGTCAAATACAATGAATTCGCAGTATTGAGATTGTAAGGTATTTGTAGTGTGGTTAAACTAGCTGAACCTTTTGGTAGTAAATCTAGTCTATCTCTAGATATTGCTCAGTAGAGCGCAAGAATATAAATGGCTACCATTGCCGAAACACTTTTGGGAGTATAATAACGTGGAATCGGGACTAAATTTTGTCGATCTAATTTTAAAAGCCAGTTTTTTGGTACAACTTGTAATGTTGACCCTGGTGGGATTGTCTATTGCTTCTTGGGCAATTATTTTTCAACGTAAAACTGTCATTTCTCAAGCCCAAAGCCAATCAAAGAATTTCGAGCAAAAATTTTGGTCCGGTATGGATCTTAGCAAACTCTATAATGAAATAGCTGCAAGGGCTGGTAGTGCAACAGGGTTAGAAGCGTTATTTGTATCCGGCTTTAAAGAATTTGCAAAGCATAAAAAAGGCAATATCCAATCTCCTTCGATTGTTGTTGAAGGTACTCACCGTTCAATGCGTGTCGCGCTTTCTCGTGAAATTGAAAAGTTAGAATCGAGCCTCTCTTTCTTAGCGACAGTTGGCTCTATCAGTCCTTATATCGGTCTATTTGGTACTGTTTGGGGGATCATGAATGCTTTCATCGCGCTTGGCGAAGTGAAACAAGCGACACTGCAAATGGTTGCACCAGGTATTGCTGAGGCGTTGATTGCAACAGCCATGGGTCTGTTTGCGGCAATTCCAGCGGTTATGGCGTATAACCGATTTGCCAAAAATGTAGAAAAGCTAGAAACTCAGTACATTAACTTTATGGAAGAGTTCGCTAACATTCTTTATCGCCAGGCTGCAACACAAGTAGAGGCAAAACAAAATGTATCAGCGTAAGAGACGTCGTCCCGTCGCGGAGATCAACGTCGTTCCTTATATTGATGTTATGTTGGTGCTGTTAATCATTTTTATGGCAACGGCTCCACTTATCCAACACGGCGTAAAAGTAGACTTACCTCAGATGGAAGAGTCTGAATTGGTTGAAACCAAAGACTCGCCACCGATTATTGCAACCATTGATGCTGAAGGTCGCTATTTTGTTACTGTCGGTACCGATCCTGAAGCACCGATGGATGCCGTAGAAGTAGCTGCGGTGATTAAACTAAAGTTAGAACAAAATCCAGATACTCCTGTGATGATCAAAGGTTCAGGCAGAGTGTCATATCAAGAAGTACTCTATTTAATGGACTTCTTGAAAAAAGCGGGTGTTCCTTCTGTTGGCTTAATGACTAAATCATTTGAGGATGAGTAATGAGTTCATTATCTAGCAGCGTAGTTAAGTCAGTATTGCTTCATGGCGCGATTGGCGGTCTGCTATTTGCTACGGCAAATTTTCAAGTTGAAACACCTACTGTGATGGAAGTCACCTTAAATCCACAGCAGAAAGATCAAAAGCCTGAAAGGGCGGTTTCTGCAGTGTCGGTTGATCAGCAAGCGGTTGAGAAAAAGATTGCTGATTTAAAAAAGCGTGAAGAAGAAAAGCAAGCTGCTGAAGATCGCCGTATTCGCGATCTTGAACAGCGAGCACAGCAAGCCAGAAAAGACCGTGAAGCCGAAGCTCGGCGCATAAAAAAGCTGGAGCAAGAGCGTCAAGCTAAGTTGGAAGAGACTCGCCAAGCTGAGGCGCAAGCTAAACGCGCTCGCGAAATTGAGAAAAAGCAACGTGAACAGGCTGATAAAGCGAGAGCTGAAAAAGCCGCTGCGGAAGAAGCTGCTAAAAAGGCTGCTGCCCAACGCCAAGCTGAGGAAGATCGCTTAAGAAAGGCCGAAGAGGCGAGGAAACGTCGCGAAGCTGAGGAAAAACGAAAAGCTGAAGAAGCGGAGCGTCAACGTCAAAAGGCACTTGAAGAACAAATGCTGCGTGACCAGCTTGCCAAAGAGCAGGCAGCAAGAGCTAAGATCCGTCAACAGCAAGTATTGAGCGAAGTGGATAAGTTTAAAGCGCTTATTATGCAACGCATTCAAGCAAACTTGCTTATTGATGAAACAATGAAAGGTAAACAATGCCGAGTAAACATTCGTCTTGCCTTCAATGGCCTTGTGACGCATGTAGAGTCATTGGGTGGCGATAAGCTTGTATGTGAAGCCGCTATCCGTGCTGTGAAAATGGCAGATACTTTACCTGTTTCTAAAGATAAAGACGTGTTTGAACAGCTTAAGAATATCAATTTAACAATTAAACCAAATTTTTAAAGGACGAACATGCTAAAGAAGTTCACAACCTTATTGCTGGTTTTTACTCTGGGTGTTTCACAGTTTGCGCAAGCCGCACTTGAAATTGTGATAACAGAAGGGGTAGACAGTGCTAGACCCATCGCAATTGTACCATTTAAATATAATGGCACTGGTGAAATGCCGTCGAGTTTAAGTGACGTTATTTCTGCAGACTTGATGCGCAGCGGTAAATTTAAGCCTGTTGCCGAGGCTGACATGCCTCAATTACCAACAACTGACTCGGAAATCGACTACGCTGCATGGGTCGATGCAGGGGTTGAAGCGGTAGTTGTAGGCACCGTGACCCAGCAATCTGCTGGACGTTACTTGGTAAAGTATGAACTGATTGACGTGATCAGAGCACAGCTGACCGGTGGTGAAACTCGCATAATGTCGAATGGTCGCTTAATGCAAAGCGACGATCATGTGCTTGAAGGACGCCAAAGTATTGTTAGCAGTACAGGCTTTAGAAATTACGCGCACCAAATTAGCGACGTAGTATATGAAGCTTTAACAGGTGAGCGAGGCGCATTTAGAACTAAGATTGCCTACATTATCGTGCGTGACGGACAGGATAAGCCATACCAATTAGTTGTTGCCGATTATGATGGTTACAACGAGCAGGTGTTATTGCGCTCAAAAGAGCCGTTAATGTCGCCTGCTTGGTCGCCAGATGCAAACAAACTTGCGTACGTGACTTTTGAAAATCGCCAATCCCAAATTTACATTCAAGATATCTATACAGGAAAGCGTGAACTGATCACTAGCCATCCAGGTATTAATGGTGCGCCACAGTTTTCTCCTGATGGAACTAAATTACTTGCGGTACTCTCTAAGGACTCAGGTGGTGCGACAGAAGTTTATCTAATTGACCTTAAAACTCGTCAAGAAACACGCTTAACTCGACACCGTAGTATAGATACTGAGCCTTCTTGGCACCCAAACGGTCAAGAAATTGTGTATACATCTGAAAGGGGTGGTAATGCTCAGATTTATAAGTTAAATTTAAAAACTGGTAGGTCTAAGCGAGTGACGTTCGACGGCGACATGAACTTAGCAGGTTCGATCACATCAGATGGAAAGCGTCTGATTATGGTTAACCGCACGCTTGGCCGTTACCACATTGCGAAAAAAGAATTAGATTCCGGGCTGTTTCAAGTTCTCACTCGTACGAGATTAGATGAGTCTCCGAGTATTGCACCAAATGGCTCGATGATAATATACAGCACCTTGCACAATAATAAGCAGGTATTGGCATTGGTGTCTATGGATGGTCGTTTTAAGGCAAGGTTACCTGTCTTGGATGGCCAAGTTAAGGCACCAGCCTGGTCGCCGTTTTTACAGTAATTTTGCTGGTTAGATTTATAAAGATATAGGAATATACTCGATGCAACTTAACAAAACTCTAAAAGCCTTAATGGTCGCGTTGCCAGTGATGACACTTGCAGCATGTAGCTCATCTTCAAGTGTTGACGAGGGCGCGGCGAGCGAAAGCAATCAAGCGGCAACCAATCAAGATAATAACACTGTTGACGTAAACACTATTTCTCGTGAGAAATCAGCAGAAGAAAAACTACGAGAGAAATACGAAGCACTACGTCAAGAACAGATCGTATACTT
Organism: Pseudoalteromonas sp. NC201; assembly: GCF_002850255.1. NCBI lineage: Bacteria > Pseudomonadati > Pseudomonadota > Gammaproteobacteria > Alteromonadales > Pseudoalteromonadaceae > Pseudoalteromonas > Pseudoalteromonas sp. NC201. The sequence continues at coordinate 2,531,543 of NZ_CP022522.1, read as the reverse complement.
CGATTTCGATAAATCTACTATTCAGAGTAAGTACGCCGAATTACTTCAAGCGCACGCTGATTTCCTAGTGAAAAACCCAAGTGTGAAAGTACTAGTAGAAGGTCACGCAGACGAGCGTGGTACGCCTGAGTACAACATCGCGCTAGGTGAAAGCCGTGGTAAGGCAGTAGCTAAGTACCTTCAAAGCCTTGGTGTTTCTGACAGCCAAATTTCTGTAGTGAGCTACGGTGAAGAGAAACCTTTGGTGAAGTCACGTACAGAAGAAGCATTCGCTAAGAACCGCCGCGCGGTATTGGTGTACTAAGAAAGAGTTATTATGAAGCCGAATACTATTTTGGCAGCATTCTTACTCATGAGCGGGAGCGCCCAAGTTTGGGCTGCTCCCGCTCCTGTTTCAGAAGCTGCAAATTCAAATCAAACACTGGAAGAACGTGTCTCTCAACTTGAGAGTATGATGAGAACTCGCAATTTGCTACAGGCTGAGTTACAGCAACAACTTAATCTGCTGCAAGAAGAAGTAAGCCAAGTACGCGGTGTGACGGAAGAGCAAAGCTATAAGCTTGAAAAAGTGCTACAACGTCAACGTGAGCTGTATCAAGAGATTGAAAATCGCGTTAGCCAAGCTTACGACCAGTCAAAAACAACTGCTGCGGTAACGCCAGATGTCACGCCCGAACAAGCATTTAGCAGTAATCTATCAGAGAATGAAGCGTACGACCGTACTGTAAACATGATAATGAAGGATAAACGCTACGATGCGGCGATCCCTGAGTTTCAAAGTTTCTTGCAGCAGTATCCAAACTCAGTATATGTGCCGAACGCGCATTACTGGTTAGGTCAGCTATTCTTAATAAAATCTGACGATGGTAAAGCTAAGTCTCATTTCGCAACCGTTGTTGATAATTTCCCTGAATCGAATAAACGTCCAGAAGCGATGTTAAAGCTGGGTACTATTATACATAAACAGGGACAAGCAGCAGAAGCGAAGACACTCCTTAATAAATTGATTAAGGAGTATCCAAGTACGACGCCTGCAAAATTGGCAACAGAGCGTTTAGCGAAGATGTAGTTATCACTTTTTGAGCTGAGTGCCTTAAAATTAGGCGCTTAGTCATAAAAAGTGAAAAAAACTAGCTATTTCAGTTGCACTCAAAATTTAAATAAGTATTATAAGCGCCCGCAGCAGGCGATTGGTAACAAAAAACTGCTGCGTTAAGTGGGTCATTAGCTCAGTTGGTAGAGCAGTGGACTTTTAATCCATTGGTCGATGGTTCGAGTCCATCATGACCCACCACTTATAAGCTTTAGAATTCATGTTTGAGCGGGTCATTAGCTCAGTTGGTAGAGCAGTGGACTTTTAATCCATTGGTCGATGGTTCGAGTCCATCATGACCCACCACTTATAAGCTTGCGAATTCGATTTTGAGCGGGTCATTAGCTCAGTTGGTAGAGCAGTGGACTTTTAATCCATTGGTCGATGGTTCAAGTCCATCATGACCCACCACTTATAAGCTTGCGAATTCGATTTTGAGCGGGTCATTAGCTCAGTTGGTAGAGCAGTGGACTTTTAATCCATTGGTCGATGGTTCGAGTCCATCATGACCCACCACTTAATAAGCTTGCGAATTCGATTCTGAGCGGGTCATTAGCTCAGTTGGGTGAAAAAAGACCGAAGCATCGCTTCGCAGCTTTTTGAACGCGAGTCAGGACGACGAGCCGGAACACCTCTTCAGGATGAATTAATGGCACTTTTAATGCTTGAGCGGGTCATTAGCTCAGTTGGTAGAGCAGTGGACTTTTAATCCATTGGTCGATGGTTCAAGTCCATCATGACCCACCACTTTACAAGCTTTATAATTCATATTTGAGCGGGTCATTAGCTCAGTTGGGTGAAAAAAAACCGAAGTATCGCTTCGCAGCTTTTTGAACGCGAGTCAGGACGACGAGCCGGAACACCTCTTCAGGATGAATCAATGGCACTTTTAATGCTTGAGCGGGTCATTAGCTCAGTTGGTAGAGCAGTGGACTTTTAATCCATTGGTCGATGGTTCGAGTCCATCATGACCCACCATTTTACAAGCATACGAATTCAATTTTGAGCGGGTCATTAGCTCAGTTGGGTGAAAAAAGAACGGAGCATCGCTTCGCAGCTTTTTGAACGCGAGTCAGGACGACGAGCCGGAACACCTCTTCAGGATGAATTAATAGCACTTTTAATGCTTGAGCGGGTCATTAGCTCAGTTGGTAGAGCAGTGGACTTTTAATCCATTGGTCGATGGTTCAAGTCCATCATGACCCACCACTTTACAAGCATACTAATTCAGTTTTGAGCAAGTCATTAGCTCAGTTGGGTGAAAAAAGACCGGAGCATCGCTTCGCAGCTTTTTGAACGCGAGTCAGGACGACGAGCCAGAACACCTCTTCAGGATGAATTAATGGCACTTTTAATGCTTGAGCGGGTCATTAGCTCAGTTGGTAGAGCAGTGGACTTTTAATCCATTGGTCGATGGTTCGAGTCCATCATGACCCACCATCCTCTTATTCTTCATATATTATTCAAAATACTTTCTTAAACTCGCCATTTAGAGCTAAACATTCGCTAGGATTACCCCTGTATTTTTCGTATAATTCCACCTAATTATGCAATGTGGACTAGTGGTCGAGAAATGAGTCTAGCTGAACGTATTATGCCGGAAGATTATATCTTCCCTCCAAAACCTGCCCCTCTTACCGTTGAAGAAAAAGCAGAGTATAAAGCGCGTATCAAAGCGCTATTAGTTGAAAAGAATGCGGTACTGGTTGCCCACTATTATACTGATCCTGAGATCCAAGCACTTGCTGAAGAAACTGGCGGCTGTGTTGCTGATTCATTAGAAATGGCACGCTTTGGCGCTAAGCAAGAAGACAAAGACATGATCATCGTAGCCGGCGTGCGCTTTATGGGCGAAACGGCAAAAATATTGACACCGCACAAAACCGTTGTGATGCCAACACTCGAAGCAACTTGCTCGTTGGATGTAGGTTGCCCTATCGACGAGTTTTCTGCGTTTTGTGATCAATACCCAGACAGAAAAGTAGTGGTATACGCCAATACTTCAACTGCGGTAAAAGCAAGAGCGGATTGGATTGTCACCTCTTCTTGCGCGCTTGAGATTGTTGAGCACCTTGATGAGCAAGGTGAAAAAATTATCTGGGGTCCGGATAAGCACTTGGGTTCTTATATTCAAAAGAAAACAGGCGCCGATATGATCATGTGGAACGGTGCGTGTATCGTTCATGATGAATTTAAAACCAAAGCCCTTAAAGACATGAAGCAGCTACATCCTGACGCTGCGGTACTGGTTCACCCTGAGTCTCCTGCGGAAATCGTAGACTTAGCAGATGCAGTAGGCTCAACGAGTCAGTTAATTAAAGCTGCGCAAGAAATGGATAATCAGAAGTTTATCGTTGCCACCGATCGCGGTATTTTCTACAAAATGCAGCAACTTTGCCCTGAGAAAGAGTTCTTCGAAGCACCAACCGCCGGTGAAGGCGCTACATGTCGTAGCTGTGCCCATTGCCCTTGGATGGCAATGAATGGCCTACAGGCAATTGAAGAAGCGCTTATCAGCCCACAGGGCAAAGAAGTCTTCGTTGATATGGAATTGCGTGAAGGCGCACTACGTTCGCTAAATCGCATGCTAGATTTTTCTGCATCCTTGCAGAAATAGTAGGATTAATAGACAAATAAATCCTAAAAGCAAAAAACTGCTTGATAAAGTGCGAGGCTTTTCATAGTATTAGCCCCGCAATTCAGTGCGGAGAGATGGCTGAGTGGCTTAAGGCGCACGACTGGAACTCGTGTATACGTTTATAGCGTATCGAGGGTTCGACTCCCTCTCTCTCCGCCATTCCTTCTTTATTCAAATCAATTACCTACTAAAATCCGTTTGTACTTTTGGGGACATTTTGGGGTTATGAAAACCCTAAACTTCGTTTTTATTTCCTAAATACAGCGCATCTTCGAAAGCCATTCTGGCTTACGTCATTTTTATTTAAAATATCTTTGCTTGTGCATTTAGCCTTAGATTATCGGTTGGAGTTGCAGACAGCACAGCCATCCGAATTTGAGGTGGGTATCTATGATTTATTTTAACTTAAATGTCTCAGCGATAGATATTAAGTCAAACGAACATAAGGTGGAGATAACTTCGCTATCTTATTTACAAAAATACGAAACGCCCACTTTAAGTTTAAAAATTACTTTTCTAAAAGCCATTCGAACCAGACTGATTTCTGAGTATCGGGGTCGGTTTGTAGGTGGAGTAGGGTATCAAATTGAGCGGGCTTGAACTCAATAGGCGGTGCGAGCACTTGAGTATTTTGCGTTGAGGTTACGCCATTTTTCCGTCCTTTTTCGGTTACCTCACAGACCCCGTTTTTGCATGTCACATCCGGTTCTGGGAGGGAAATACTTTCTTCAGATTGGGTCATGACATAGCGCATCGTTGATGCTACTTGCCTCGGTGAACGTTTTAAATTCCGTTGCTGAGTCACTGGTCGCAATACCGGCTGTTACTTCTGCTATATGTGCCAGAAACTGGTAGCTGCCTTGGTGAGAGAGTGCGCCAAGGCCTGGGTCTGTGATAAAAGATACAAAGCCCGCGTCCAGAGCACTGGAAGATAGTGCACCATTATTCATCAGGCGATCTATAGAGGCTTGATCTCTTTGCGTAAATCCGACAGTGAGCTTTTGGCCTTCGGTATTAAAATGCCCCTCGTTGAAATTACTGAGTAATTTGCCGTCATCATGTCGTCGGTAGTTTCCTATGTCACTAGCAAGTTTTTGAATATACTCGAAATCTATGCCACTTTTCTCTGCATATTCATACATATCAGCCAGCATAAATCTGCCTTTATGAGTCAAGAAGTCATAGTTGCTGCGTTCTAAGTTATGTGAAGACATCCCTTCAGCGCCATTGTGCACTTTAGGTTCATTGCCAGCAAACAGATCTGTAACCATTAGGCTATAGTAATGCTCAGCTTGATTGCTCATTGTATGCGCTGATAAGTTCATGTCTTGGAGCGCTGACTCGAAGTGTGACTGTGCTTGCGAAAGATAATCATCAGGGAGCATAGCTTTACCGAGTTCTGAGAATGTCTGGCTATGTGTGTATAGCGCAGCTTCAAATGATGTCATTGCATTATCATCATTGAGGGCGTTCCGCTTCAGCTCAGACAACGCTCGTTGATCAAGTGCATGCCACTTTTCGTAAGCAGCAGTCTTCTCTGCTTTTGAAAAGGTATTACTGGGATCCATGGCGATAGTCTCCAGTTGAGGTTTGGACAGTTGCTCAAACTCCCACTTAGCCGAATTAATCTTTTCTTGATTGCTTTGCGCTTGCCACGTTAAAACGTTGTTATTCTGTGGAAATGATTGCTGATTTAAACGAGCTGCGTCAATCGCCTGTTGTGCTTCTTTTAGTTTCACAGCCAATGAAGAAACAGACACCTGTGTATTGCGTGCATTGTTCTGGTTGGTATCCGTATTCGAACGATATGAGGTAGCAGGCGAAGCTTTGGTTTTAGCATGCCATTGGGTATTTGATATATCCATATTGTCTGTCCCTGTGCTTACTTAACCCTTTCTTATATGAAGGGTTAAGTCAGCATTCGTTAGTAAAATAGTAGAAAGAAACATTTTTCTCTCTGTTTGGTTTTATATAGTTGAGACTACTTGATGCATTTACATGATGTATTATTGGTGCTAAAACATCCGCTCTTAGTCATAAGATATAGTCAAATCCCCTGAAGCATTAGGAGAAATTTCTGCGTTCCTATTAGGATTTTACTATAAGCTCGATAGTAGCATAATTAAGCTGCTCCGGAAGTTGACTCTGAAAGTCAAAAAAGCAGCGACACTCATCATAATTTAGACCTTAGAAAGTGCTAAATTACATAATAACTCACCTCCAACTTAGAGAAAAAAAGATGGAACTCAACAAAATATCAAATAAGGAATTGAAGTTGGCTCTTAAGGCCAGTGCGGCATTAGATATTGAAATCTCTGATGATGAGTATTTGCGCTGTTTTACTTATACCGAAAATTGGGCCTCTGGTATTGATATCGCGACTTACGAAAATGGGGGCGGCGACAATATTGTTGTTGTGATCAAAGACGAGTCGATCCTTATCAAGGGGTTCGATCATGAGTCGGAAGTTAGCCCTCATGCTCAAGAAGAGTACGGTGTACGGCTTGGGATGTACGAGGGAACGCCGACAGAGCTGTTGGAAGTACTGAATGACGAGGCTTTCGAAATAGAAGAGGTCACGTTTTGCATTTGGCGACTTGATAATGAAGCGACTTGGTCTCGGGGAGCTGTAGAGTTTAATAATGATGAAGATGACGGTTCGAGCTGGCTTCTGTCAGCTATTACTATCACTCCAAGCGCCTTTATTGAATATGTCGAAAACTATCATGACGGTGATTTCAACCAACTAACGCGAGAGAAAATACATGACGTATTTGCGGCGCAAATGTAGAGTATGTCAACTAAGCTGCTGAAGGTTTTTCTACGGCAGCAAATTCTCAAAAAATGTGATGTTAGTGGATAAGGAAAATTTAATGAGACGAGTTAAAGTCTATTATCAACACCGTGACGGTGGCACTGAGCTCATCAATTATGAAAAAAAATTACAATCTTATCGTGAGGCTTGGGATGTTATTGATCATTACCCTTGGGACAAAGAATTGGAATTGTTTGAGGCACTTGGGGAAGGTGGCGGGTTCTTTTTTATACTTGGAAATGAAGGCGGTAAGTACGCGTCTTACCAATTGACACCAATAGAAAATAATCGCGGATTACTAACTTTGGATGTTGTGTCTAAGCCAGCTGCTTTTGGACTATTTGGTGGTAAATCAGCTTCCCTCGATTTTGAGCTTGTCTCGATTCCAGAAGCTAAAAATCACATAAAAGCGCTGTTTGAATACTCAATTGACTCCTTGTACGAAAAGTATCGATGAAAATACACGCTATGCTGATGAATAAATATTTAAATAGAGACTTCCAATAACCTATCCGCCAGCGCATTTAGGTGTGAGCTGTCGCACTGAGTCGCTGCATAAGTCCGAATACCATATACAGACATAATGAAAAAACGCGCTCTCTTTGTGGCTTCATCTTCACTTAATGCTTCACTATCGGGCCAAACCATTAAAAATTGTTGCCTGATCAGTGATTCAAATTGGTGCAAGTTAGCGCTGAGTGCCGTTTGAATTTCCGCATCCTGCTCGCCAATTTCATTAAGCGTTTTGGTGAGCAAACACACTTTCTTTGACTCGTCGCCCAAACACTCACCGACGAGATCTTGTAAGAATCGCTCAAGTGCGCAGCGAAGGCTAGTGCTGTTTTCGAACAGCTGTTGATAATGCACTCGTCGGTCTGCTTGATATTGATCTATGGCGGCTAATAGCAAACCTTTTTTATTTTTGAACGCACAGTAGATAGAACCCGGATGGAGTCCGGTGACTTCGGTCAGTTTGGGCATACTGGTTTTGTTGTAGCCATAAGTCATAAATGCTTGCATGGCATTTCTCAGTACGGTTTCTCTATCAAACTCTGCTGTTCTCATCGATTTCCTAAGTGCACCAAATGGGTTTAAACGCCGTCATTATACCAATACTTCACCCCTATTTTTGATAACAATGAAAAAAATGTAAAGGTTTAACTTGAATAATGATTCAAGAATCCATATCTTGAATGTATATTCAAATATGGAGAGACACGCATGCCACAGGTACTTTTTGAAAATGTTAAGCTAAATAACACGATATCACTCAATAATCGCATCTTGATGGCGCCATTGACGCGCTGTATGGCAGACGACGATTTAGTTCCTACCGATGACATGGTGAAGTACTATGCTAAGCGAGCCAAAGCAGGATTAATCATTAGTGAAGCGACGATTATTCGTCCTGATGGGCAAGGCTACCCGAATACACCAGGTTTGTTTACACAAGCACAAATTGCAGGGTGGAAAAAAGTAACCGATGCTGTACACGCTGAGGGGGGGAAAATGTTTGCGCAATTGTGGCACGTTGGGCGTGTGGCGCACCCGTACTTTTTTGACGGAGAAGTTTTAGCACCGTCGGCTATTGGTATCGAAGGTTCAATTCCAAGAATGCGTGATTTAACCTACCAAACGCCAAAAGCGGCGACGAAGGAAGATATTACAAAACTCATTGCCGACTATGCCCAAGCGGCAGCAAACGCGATAAAAGCAGGTTTTGATGGGGTTGAAATTCACGGTGCCAATGGTTATTTAATTGACCAGTTTTTACATTACGCTGCGAATCAGCGTACCGATGAGTATGGTCAAACACCAGAAAATATGAGCCGATTTGCTTTGGAGGTGACAGATGCTATCGCTGAGCGTATTGGTGCCGACAGAGTGGGTCTGAGAGTGTCACCGGGTGCTTACTTCAATATGGATGGCGACCAAAGAGACAGAGCGGTATTTGACTACCTACTTAAAGCGTTAAACAGTCGCAACTTAGCCTATCTGCATCTGGGCATTTTCGACGATGCAATGGAGTTTGATTATTTGGGCGGCAGTGCTTCAGCTTACTTACGCAGCATTTATAAAGGGACGTTAGTAGGTGTGGGGAGTTATACGGCTGAATCAGGTGCTGAGGCTATCCAAAACCAACAATTTGACTTATTAGCCATTGGTAGGCCGTTTATTGCTAATCCTGATTATGTGGAGAAGGTGCAAGCTGGTCAAGCCGTGAAAGAGTATGATGAGTCTATGCTTGCAACATTAGACTAAAACCAATCCATAAGTATGGATTTATAGCAATGCCAAACACTTAAGTTTGGCATTTTTTTGTACATTGCATAAGCTTAAATCAGGCGTCAGTGGTAAAGCGAAAACTTTTGATGCAAAAGTTGTCATCTTTATCAATTAAGCTTGAGAGCAGTTAAGTGTTTAACCCTCAAGTATTTGCTAATTAATAATCAACTGGATTGTAGCTTATTTTTTAACATTGATAGGAATAAAGGAGTACTTTGGAGTTTATTTGTTCGCTAAGTGTGTAATAATATGCCAGCAATGCAGTTGTGAGTGCGTCGGACATGCAAGAAGATTTACTAAATTCCGTTATCAAAATAACAAAAACGAGAGACGTTGATTCTCTTGAATATAGCTTAGTATCTACTATTCAAGAGTTCATAGGCTGTAAAGAGGTCGCTGTCTATAAGGACTTGCTCGTTCCTGGAGAGATCGCGATAGAGAGAAGCCTGCTCTTAAGAAAACTCTCCGATAAGGAATTTGATTGGGAAGAGCGAAGCCTAGTTAAAGAGCCAGATAAGGAATTAATTTCTTGCTTGCAGTCGGCCTGTATCATTACGGTACAAGCGAAAGATGGCACTGAGCATCGTTGGGTGCCAATCAGCCTTCAGGAAAAGCCGGTTGGTGCAATAGCGGTTATCAGTACGGGCTTGTCGAGTGCAGATCAAGTACTACTTAATGCATTTTGCCGCATTTTTGAAAATTATCTCACCATTCTTCACGAAAACGAGCGTGATAAACTCACCGGACTACTGAACCGTCAAACCTTTGAAAAACGCTTAAAACAACTGATTGAAAAGCAAGTTATCAAACAACACAAAACGGTATGGCATGGTGATGTGCGCTCGGTTCATAAAGGCGCAACCTCCTGGCTTGCTATCATGGATATCGATCACTTCAAAAAAGTCAACGATAACTATGGACATGTATGCGGAGATGAAGTTTTACTGTTATTAGCGCAGCGTATGCGTCAGTTTTTTCGATCCACAGACTTATTGTTTCGCTTCGGTGGCGAAGAATTTGTACTGGTCTTTGAGCCAACCGATTACGATTCGATAAAAGCTAAGATGGACGAGTTTATGGAGTTGGTACGAAATACTCACTTTCCATTCGTAAAAAAGCTCACCGTCAGTGTTGGAATGTCTCGCATTAGTCCATATGATTTCCCTATCACTGTGCTTGAAAATGCCGACAAAGCACTTTATTACGCAAAAGATAACGGTCGCGATATGCTTTGTTTTTACGAAGCGTTGCTGTCTGAGCATAAAATTGAAGCGCCGGAAGAGAGCTCTGATATAGATTTGTTCTAATACCAATTTGGTTTAATAAGGTGCTCAATTTGAGGGATTAAATCTGACGCTAGCTGTGTTAAAAACTTCTCATTTAGAACAAGTGAATGCAATGTAGTTAGCGCTAAAACTTTCTGCTAGAAAGGCATTAATTATACGAAACTCAGGTTAAATAGGTATAAAAGTGTTTCTGAGAAGCGGCGGTTGTTGATTTTCTACTCAAGCGCACTCGCAATAACTTCAATAACTACCGCTTATAGGAAGATTCCGATACACTTAATACAGCGTTAAACTGCATGGCAGACAACATGTTACACATCATCCAATCGAATCGAATGGAAATCTTGCAGGCACAACTCTGCACACTCATAAAATCGGCACCGCTCGCAAATCCTTTTGCAAAAGAAGTGGTGTTAGTACAATCTCCTGGTATGTCTGAATGGCTCAAACTAGGCATGAGTCAACACATAGGGATAAGTGCACAAGTCGACTTTCCATTACCATCTAGCTTCATTTGGAAGCTATATCAAAATTTCATTGATGATGTTCCCAAGGAATCCGCTTTTAATAAAGGCAATATGACTTGGAAACTATTTACGCTATTACCCGGCTGCATTGATAAGCCTCAATATATTGCGCTTAAGCACTATTTAGATGACGACCCTTCAGGAATTAAACTCTTTGCGTTGTGTGAAAAAATTGCCGACGTTTTTGACCAATATTTAATGTATCGCCCCCAGTGGATTGAGCTTTGGGATCAGGGCCAAGATACGCTGAACGATGTGGATGTTGAAGCCATCGCGCCTTGGCAGCCTGATCTCTGGCGTCGCTTAGTTAGCCATGTTGAAGCGCTTGAACAAAGTCCATATCACCGTGCCAACATGCACGATAAGTTACTGCAAGGGCTGGCCAATGCACCAAGGGGCAAGCTTCCCGAGCGGATCTGTATATTTGGATTGTCGGCAATATCAACCAGCCAACTTGATATTTTTCAATCGCTTGGCCAAAAAACGAATGTATTTTTATTCTTTTTTAACCCTAGTGAACACTACTGGGGAGATTTAGTCGATGAGAAGACTCGAGCTAAAGTCGCCGCAAAATACGCCAAAATGCCAGAGCTCGAAGCGAAAGACGGCGAGTATTATTACGTTGGCAATCCACTACTCTCTTCATGGGGAAAGCTCGGGCGTGACTATTTTGAGCAATTATTGCAGCTTGATGCCAGTTGGATTGATGGATTTGATGACGCGTTTGATGACAGTCTGCTTGGTCAGGTTCAGCAAGAGATCTACCAGTTGGCATTTAAAGGAGAGTCGTTAACTGCTGATCCAAATTGGTTTGTTTCGCAGCAGGGCAAGTTACCCATTATGGCCGATGATACCAGTATCGTTTTTCAGGATTGCCATACGCCACTGCGTGAGGTCGAGCGGCTCCATGATTATTTACTCAATCAGTTTGAACAAAACCCTAGTCTGACGCCTAAAGACATTATCGTCATGATGCCTGATGTGGGCACCTATTCGCCATTTATTAAAGCTGTGTTTGACAGTAGTGAAGACAATCTGCGGATCCCCTATGCGATTTCTGATCTTGCAATTGAGCAAGAGCGGCCTATTTTAACGTCTTTTGTGACATTGACAGACTTACCCAATAACCGTTTTTGCGTGTCGGATATTCTCGATTTGCTGGGCGTTGCGCCGATCGCCGAACAGTTTAACCTTGAAAGCCATGAGTTTGACTTAATTCGCTATTGGCTTGATCAGGTCAGTGTTAAATGGGGCCTAAACGACAGCCATAAAAGCGAATATGGCTTGCCAAAAATACCACTAAATACGTGGCAGCATGGACTCAACCGTTTGCTCTTAGGGGTTGCAACAAACGATGAACAGACGCCGTTCGCTTCCATTTATCCTGCTGATGAAGTCGAAGGTATGTCGGTGGCGGTACTTAACAAGCTTATCGGCTTTGTTGATGCGCTGATTTGGTTAAAACTACAACTCAGCAGCGAAAAGACCTTAACGAACTTCGCAGCAATTCTACGTGAAGCCATGGCGCTATTTTACTCGTCAGAATCTGAACAGAGTTGGGATTTACTTAAGCTTGAGCAGATTATAGAGAATATCGAAAAACACCAGGAAAATGGCGATATTCAAGCGCCAGTCTCAGCAAAAATATTAGCGTATTTGGTTAAGCAAGGCGTCAGAGAAAAAGGGGTTGGGCAGCGCTTTTTAGCCGGAGCGGTAAACTTTTGTACGCTGATGCCGATGCGTGCTATTCCATTTAAAGTGGTGTGTATGCTTGGTCTAAATGACGCGGACTATCCTCGTACCGTGCAGCCTATTGGTTTTGATTTAGTCGCACACTCCACGAGACGTAAAGGCGATCGCTCACGAAAACTAGACGACAGATACTTGTTCTTAGAAGCCTTACTCAGTGCTCGAGAAAACTTGTATATCAGTTATATTGGCCGCTCTTGTTTTAACAACGAAGCCCAAGTGCCATCCGTTTTAGTCAGCGAATTGACAGAATATTTAGATCGCAGCTTTTACTTCGAAGACATGCCAAAGCAGTCTTTAGTCACTCGATTAACTTCACAGCTGCCATTACAACCTTTTAATCCCGAACATTTTAAAGCGGGCTCACTACAGAGCTACAATCGTACTTGGCTTTGGCAGCATAGGGCGGCGCATGCTGATGAGGTAAAACCGTTAGTACCAGTTTTAGACGCAGAAATTGAGTTTAGCGATTTGCTGCGAGGCGTTTGCGAGCCGCAAAAGTTATTTTATCAGCAAGCGCTGGGCATTAAACTCAAACCAATAGAAGCGTTAACACTTGATGAAGAGCCTTTCGCCTTAGATGCATTGGAGCGCTATCAATATTTAGATGAAGTGCTGGATGCTCAGCTACAACAACGGTCCTTAAATCTTGAACAGATTTTACAACGAGGCTCGCTGCCACAAGCGAACATCGGCAAACTACAGCTAGAGGGGCTGCTGACCCGCGTTGAACCTATGGTTAAGGTACTAACGCCTTTGCTTAATGAAGCAAAGGAGCCTCTAGAGCTAAAACTTGGTATTGCAGAGCATTTGCTGGTTGGCTGGCTTGATTGTGTGTATGAAAACAGGCAAGTGTACTATCGCAGCGCCAGTATTAAAGCGAAAGATTTAATTAAAGGGTTTTTACATCACTGCGCGGCTTGCGTAATGGGGCATGAAGTCACGACTTATATTGTTGGGCTAGATCAAAGCGTGCACTTTACCGCTATTTCACAACCACAAGCTCAGCAATATTTGGAGCAGTGGCTGGCTTTTTATAAACAAGCGCTGAGCGAACCTGTGGCATTTTTCCCAAGTTCTAGCATGGAATACGCCAAGACACAGGATATTAAAAAGGCCGCATATAAATTTAAGCCGCAATATGTTGGTCGAGGAGAGGGAGAAGATCCCTATGTTCAACTATGCTTTAGCGATTTGTCAGCTCATGAAGCGCGTTTTTGCGCACTTAGCCTTACTTTGTTAACACCTATTCTTAATGCCGCTGAGGAGGTACGTCATGGAGATGCTTAACCCCATTACTATGCCTTTAAGTGGCCAAAACCTAATTGAAGCCAGTGCAGGCACGGGGAAAACTTACACCATCACCGGTTTATATCTGCGTTATTTACTAGGCTTGCGCACTTCTGATCAACAACATGAGCCGTTAAGCGTTGAACAAATCTTAGTGGTAACTTTCACAGAAGCGGCAACACAAGAGATCAAAGACCGAGTGAGAAAACGCATTATTCAAGCTCGAGACGTGCTACTAGGTGAAGTCTGTAAAGATGAACTGATCAATGCCATTTTGGCGCAAATTGAAGATAAAAAGCGCGCCTTTGATCTCCTTGATGCTGCCGCTAAGTCAATGGATGAGGCCGCGATATTCACCATTCATGGCTTTTGCCAAAGAATGCTGAAGCAACACGCTTTTGAGTCTAAGGTGGCATTTAACCTCGAATTTATTCTCGATGAGAGCGAGCTGATTGATGCCGCGATGGCAGATCATTGGCGACGTTTTGTCTACCCGCTAGACACAGAAAAAACACAGGCTGTGATAGAGCAATTTGCTACGCCTTATGCACTGGCGAAGCAAGTTAGACCGTTATTAGCAAGAGAAAATGCCGAAATTAAACCCTCTGTTTCCTTAGATGCAGTGTTTGCCGCACGTGAAAAATACCAAACATTAGCACTGTGGCTAAAGGCCGAAATAGTCAAAACTGACTACATCAATGTGTTGAAAAAATCGGGGCTGGCAGGCAATCGTGCACCAGGGCGAAAGGATAACCTTCAAGCTCTTGAGAATTATGTCAACAGTGAGCAGTGGTGGTTTGAGTTTGGTAGCAGCAATCACTCGTTTGGACTTTGGGGCAGTGAAAGCCTTGCTGATGTTGCTCAATATAAAAAGAATACAACGCCGCTGGAGCACGAACTTATTCGTCACTTTGATACCTTGGCAGAGCTCCACCAATTGGTCGGGAGTGGGCTTAAATTCGCGTTAGTGCAACAAGCGGTGACTGAGGTAAGAGCTTTGCTTCACGCCCACAAAGAAGAATATGGCTTGATCTCTCCCGACGATTTACTTAAGCAGCTGTATCAAGCGCTTATGGGCGATAGTGGTGAGCGCTTAGCCGAAAAAATCGCACTGCAATATCCGGTTGCTATGATAGATGAGTTTCAGGATACCGATCCCATACAATATGGGATCTTCAGCCGAGTTTACGCAAAGGAAAATACGGCATTAACCTTGATAGGCGACCCAAAACAAGCCATTTACGGCTTTCGCGGGGCGGATATTTTTACTTATATCGGTGCAAAGCAAGGAGTTGCGCAAGACAGGCAGTATACGCTTGCAACCAATTATCGCTCCGATAGTGATGTGGTTGCCGCAGTGAATACGATATTTACTCGTCACCCCAATAGTTTTATCTACAATAAAGATATCCCTTTCATTGAGGTGAGCGCGCAAGGTAAAGCCGAGGATGCGCAATTTACTATCGCGTCTAAAAAGTCGTCAGCTCTGCGCTTTAGTGTATTACCAAGTGAGGATGAAGCGCTTAACAAAAGCGCCGCGCAAGCGCGGCTAAGCCAAGCATTCGCTGGTCGAGTTGCAGCGCTTATCGAGCAAGGGCGGTCGGGGGTTGCGAAGATTGGCGAAAACCCAGTTGTGCCAGCGGATATCTGTGTGTTAGTTCGCGACCGCATAGAAGCGAGCTTGATAAAACGAGCCTTAAATCAACTCGATATTGCCAGTGTGTACCTTGCCAGAGATAGTGTATTTAGGCAGCCGCTAGCAATCGCGTTGTATCAACTGCTTGATGTACTGCACGGGAGTTACGACGAAGCGGCGCTCAGAGGCGTGCTTGCGGGACCATTATTTTATTTAAACAACCAAGCACTGTACGACTTGCAGTTTAATGAACAGCAGTGGCAAGGTTATTTGCAGCTATTTAGTGAGTTAACACAGCTGTGGTATCGCTCTGGTGCAATGGCGATGCTGGAACACTTATTGATAACTTGTGAGCTGCCAGTGATTTGGCAGCAGCAGGGAATGGAAGTGGAGCGTTGGCTTACTGACTTCCGTCATTTGGCTGAGCTTTTACAGCATAAGCAATTAGAGCTTGATGGCACGGGTCGTGTGTTACGTTGGTTTTTATCGCAGCTAAATAATGCTCAGAGTGGCAGCAGCCAAATTCGCTTAGAGAGCGATGCCAATTTGGTGAAAATTGTGACCATGCACGCATCAAAAGGTTTGGAGTATCCGATTGTCTTTATGCCATTTGCACTTGGGTTTCGTGAGCCTGATACGTTAGTTTATCACCAAGGGGATAAGTTAGTTGTCGACCTTGAAGCCAGTGATGACGCGAAAGAAAAAGCAGAGCAAGAACGACTGGCTGAGGATATTCGCTTACTTTACGTTGCGCTGACGCGAGCGGTGCATTATTGCGAGCTTGGGCTTTACGACATTCAACAAGGGCGTAGTAAAAAGTCTGCACTGCACAAAACGGCCTTAGGATTTGCCTTGTTTGGCACGGAAACTTTCGACAGTGCCGAGGCTTGGCAAAGTGCCTTAAGCCAGTTATGTAAAGCACATGCGGCAATGGAATGTGTAAGATTAGATGAAATCACCACGCCACAGCAAGCGATAAACACCAGACTTGAAGACAAGCCTTTAGCTCTGTCTGCGAAAACCTTCAGCGGTCAGGTTGAACGACATTGGCGTACCACAAGCTTTAGCCAGCTAAGCTACCACACGCATCATGGTGATAAACCAACCGGGGCCGTGGACGAAAACCATTTACTGGACTTGCCTGAGCAGCGCCAAGAGCGGGAAAAAACCTCTTATACTTTTCCTAAGGGGGCCAAGCCGGGCAGCTGTTTGCACGAAATCTTTGAGCTTATAGATTTTACCGCGCCGCATTCCCCCAAAAACGAAGATAAGTATACCCTGACCGAAGCGATCACTAAATCTTTGGATAAGTTCGGTATCGCGACTGAATGGCAAGAGACAGCTGAGCGTTGGATAACAAGCTGCTTGGCTGCATCTCTTGCGCCACATCCTCATTTACAACTTGGTGTGCTGCCACCGGACGACTGCATTGTTGAAATGGAGTTTTACTTGCCACTAAAACCACTCAGTGCGGTGAAGCTGAACAAGATCCTCAGTGACATTACTGGACAAAAGTCGTTTTTAAACTTTGATGATGTGACAGGCATGTTGAAAGGGTTTATTGATTTAATCTTCAAGTGGCAAGGACAGTTTTTTGTTCTCGATTACAAGTCCAACTACCTTGGCGATAGCCCAGAAGATTATCACTACGATAACCTCAATGCTGCGATGTCGTCTCATCAGTATCATTTACAGTATATGATTTATACCGTGGCACTTCACCGCTTGTTAAAGCAGCGCCTCGTGGACTATAACCCTGAGCAGCATTTAGGTGGAAACTACTATTTGTTCTTACGTGCATTACCGGACAATCAGGGGATTTTCTTCAATCAGTTAAGCGTAAAGCAGGTATTAGAATTAGATGCATTATTTGAGGAGTCTGTATGAGCCAGTTAAGTATGGACTTTGAGGCATTTGACCATCACGGTTTCAAGGCGCTATTGCTTGAACACAAACGAGTTGGTAAAGCCGATATCGCGTTAGCCAAGTTGTTGAATCAGCAAGGCTACGACGATTACTTCTATGTATTTTTACTATTATTAATCGCTCATGGACGTCAGCATAGTTGTTTAGAGTTAGACAGTATTAATTTTCAGGATCCGTTTGAGCTCAGCTACGCGGTTGCGGATGAATCTGTAAAGTTGTCGCCATTTTCAAGCACAGGTATAGCCGTTGCTGCGCTCGCACAGCATCCTGCGGTCGGTGAAGATAAGCCGCTTCGGCTATACGCTGATAAGCTCTACTTGGCGAGATTAGCAAATTATGAAGCAAGGCTTGCGGGACACTTTGAAATGTTGGCGAAAGCCGATGTAACGCTGGACGAAGCAAAACTGGGTGCACTGTTGGCATCGTTTTTTCCAGCCAGTGAAGAAGACATTGATTGGCAAAAAGTGGCTTGTACGCTTGCTATCATTAAGCGATTTTGTGTCATCACGGGCGGCCCCGGTACGGGAAAAACCACGACGGTCACAAAACTGCTTGCGATTTTACAATCGCTTTATAACAGTGCGCCGTTGACCATCAAGCTAGTGGCGCCAACCGGCAAAGCGGCTGCGAGGCTCAGTGAGTCAATTATTGGTGCGAAAGCGAGGTTAAACCTGCCGCCAGCGCTTGCCGACTTACTGCCGGAGCAGGCGCAAACTATTCATCGCTTATTAGGCGTTATTCCTAATAGTGTTCACTATCGTCACAATCAAGATAACCCGCTGCATGTTGATGTGCTGATTGTTGACGAAGCATCCATGGTGGACTTATCGCTTATGGCGAAGCTGGTGGATGCACTACCAAAACATGCACGGCTTATTTTGCTCGGCGATAAAGATCAGCTCGCATCGGTAGATACCGGTAACGTACTCAGCGATCTATGTGAAAACTTAACGCTTGGACAAGCACCACATTACAGTCAGGCACTGAAAGCAAAGCTAGCTGAGTTGAGTAAACAAAACCTGCCTGAGTCGGGTGATACCAGCGCTGACTTTATGTTGGAAGATAATCTGGCGTTTTTACAAAAAAGTCACCGTTTTGACAGTCGAAGTGGGATAGGTCAGTTAGCATTTGCCGTAAATAGTAACAATAAGCGGCAATTAGACAGCGTGCTGGGGCAAGGTTTTAGCGATATACAGCATCATGAATTAAATAGTGAAACCTACAATGCCTTAATTGCCAGAGCGGCGGAGCAATACCAGCGATACCTGCTTGCCATTCATCATGGTGAGAGTGAAGCCATAATTCATAGCGAGTTTGCCAGTTATCAATTGCTTGCGGCCGTGAGAGAAGGCCCTTACGGTGTGAACGAATTAAATCGCAGAATAGAGCTCAAGCTTAGTCAAATGGGATTAGTGCAACCGACAGGACGGTTTTACGTTGGTATGCCCATTATGATCACCCAAAATGATTACCAGCTGAAACTGTTTAACGGCGATATCGGGATCATTTTACGCGACGAACAGGGTGAGCTACAGGCATCATTTATTGATGAACAGGGCTGCGTTAGGCGCTTTTATCCTGCCAGATTGCCGAGCTTTGATAGAGTATACGTGATGACGATCCACAAATCGCAAGGCTCTGAGTTTGCTTACACGGCAATGATACTACCACCCATTCAACGTGCGCAGCAGGGGATAAATCGCCAGCTTATTTATACTGGGATCACCCGAGCTAAACAGCAGTTTGAATTGGTGGCGCAATATAAAGTGATAGTGCAGGGTATGAATCGAAGTGTAAGTCGCAGTAGTGGTTTGCGAAGTCGGCTATCAAAATAATGAATTTTTTGTTAAAAACTTGTTTTATTTTGTGGTTTGGCTAAGGTTAAAGTGAGCTTGAAAGCTAGCTCGCCCAGTGAGTAGACTTGCCGTCAGTTAACGTGTTAACTGACGGCGTTTTTTTATTCCGTTAGTATTAGAACTTCAGTTTATCAATAAGTGTGTTAGGGTCGATTTCAAGTTCATCCATTAACGACCAGCGAGTTTGCTTTTGTACACTACCTTTTCCTAAGATCCAGTAATCATAAGTTTTTTCAATACGGCCATTGGTATGCTGTATAGTCAACCACGCATTTACATAACTCAGTAAATCTTGATTACGCTTGGCGACGGCAAATCCAACGGGGTATTTCAAACTCGCCCCTTCCGGGACCACAACACCAAACTCAGGGTAAAACATGCTCCATGCAAAGCCCGCCTCTGCGCTGATCACTAAGGCGTCATATCTTTCTGGGTGCTTAAAATAGCTTTGCAAATTGTTAATACCGGATACTTTTACCTTAGGGTTTTGCTGCGCCAATTGTTTGAGTAACGGAGCATACTCAACGTGAGCTAAATTCAGCTTATCAAGCGTAAGTAGGGCTGACTTGTCAGCAAACTTCTTCAAATCATGATCTTTGGCCAAGAGCGCTAGTTGCAGTTCCAATACCTTGTCACTAAAGCGCACGCTTTGTAAGTCGGCAATATTAATTTCAAGGCCGGACATTGCAATATCGAAATATCCCTTGTTGAGATACTCTGCCAGTTGTGGCTTTTTAAAAGGAATAAACTCGATTTTAACCCCAAGGTCAGATGCGAGCCTATGTGCTAGGCTGACATCAAAACCCACTAACTGGTCTTTTTGATTAAAGTAACTAAATGGCACATTATCGATAAGATATCCGACACGCAGCAGGTTACGTTTTTTAATCACATCGATATTCGTCAAAGACAACTCACCACTTTGGTATGCTTTAGGGACATAGCTAAGCACATGAGCAGGGACGGTATCTGAGATCACCATATTAGCAATGGCCTCATCGGCCGATTTAGTTTGTTTACCGAGGTAATTATTTGCCGTAAAACTCAACAACATAAATGCTGGGAGTAGTGCAGATAGTAGCGTTAAATAATAAACCGAGCGCACGCGTTTTAGGTGTAATTGTCTACGGTTGATGAAAATACATAAAAATACAAATGCGAAGATATATACCACAGTGGTCGGTGAAACCACCTTTGCGGTGAGTACTGACATCGATAGATATAACTGATAAGTATCAGCCGGGACACGCAAGGTATCGAGCAAATAGGGAATAGCGATATGTACGTTAGCAAAGTAACTTAGTATCGCCGACAAAGACACATTAGGAATTTGTTCGATGCCGATTTGGTTGCCGGTAAGCCATGCTGCAAAAGAGACAAAAATGAGGGTCGTAAGCTTTCCTAAACTCGGGAAGGTATAAGCGATAGGCACTAACACCTCAGCGATGTGATCAGAGCTTTCGTCGCTTTGCTTAATTTTGCGTAAATGATCTTTGATCCCCTCGGTGATCACTGGCAATACAATAAAAACGTTTCCGGTACTAAATGCGGTGATCCATGCATTGCGCATAACCATGATGAGGTCGCGGTATTTAACAGGGGTGAGTGCGGCAACAAGCATAGGGAGTAGTACTAACATCAAATACACGCCGACACATAAAACGACAACCCAGTATACTTGCAATTCAGACAATTCTTCTGCGCTCATCGTACCTGCGGTGCTTGCTGTCATCGCAAAAATGCCGATAGGGAAGATGGCAATGATCTTCTTGGAAATCACCGACAGACCTTGACCAACGACTTCTAACACATCCAGTAAACGGTTTTTCTTTTGATTGGAAATAAGCGCCATACCTAGCGCAATACAAAATATGACTAAGGCAGGTACATTACCTTCCGCCATAGAAGCAAATGGATTAGCGGGAATATAATGTTTGACGAAGTCTACTTCGGGAGCAGCGGCGACCAGTGCCGGGGAGAAAAAGGTCCCGGCATCATGCGCTGGTAATGTCATAATAAAGCACCAGATCACAGCAAGACCTACCACCCAAATGGAGATCATGACTAGCGCCGCTTTTGCAAGAATACTTTTAACCTGTTCGGGATTAAATTTGCCTAAACCCACGATAAGGCTGACGACAATATAGGGGAGAATGGTGATTTGCATCAGGTTTACAAAACCTGTACCGATAGGTTTTAAAAATGATAACCGTTCACCGAAAACTAAACCAGCAAAAATGCCAAGTATGAGCGCCCAAAGCATCCAGTTAATGTTTTTTAGAAAATTAAGCAATTTAGTCATGTGCTCAGTCGAAAAAAGAGCGGTATTTTAATTAGCTTAGCTTAAAACTTACTGAATGTTTGAGCGATTTGATTACAAATTATCGAGTGTTTACTCAAAGTTCATAATCATCCCCATTTTTGGCACGATAACAGGCTTTTCCTGCTGGTTGTTGCACCCCGTGATAAAAGCTCATCCATAGTTTTTGTAGCTGGGTTTTAGTCTTTTTACCAACCACAGACGCCAGTGGCGTTTCGACGATGATATCTTCGATATGGGCGCTATCAAATTGGCCGAGCATTCCGGTGCGATTGAAGGTAATTTCAATATGTAAGCCATCGTCCTGTTTTAGCAAAACAGCCTCAGGCGTTTCTCGGTGACCGCAAAGCGCGACGAATTGGCTACAATTTTTTAAACCACAATGGGTGCCGTTGGCAAAAAACGCAAGCAGGTGATTGTAGTAAACCACATAGTCTGTCACCTCCATGTGTGAGCCAAACTCTAAAGGACATTGTTCATCAAGATACTGTTTTGCCAGCATTGACTGTTGCGCTTTCGTATCGTCAATTGGTTGCTCTGTATGCGGTTGTAATTGCGCTGCCATGATCCACCTCACTTGTTCATGTTGTCATAAATTGGGAAATATATTCTGGTTGTTTCGTGTACATTTTGAGTGTAAGTTAAATATTCAAATAATTTCACAAAAAGAATTTCACAGTGTGAATTTCACAAAAATGGGGTGTGAAATCATGGCAAAAGTTGCAAGCTTAATTAGAAAGTCTCACTTTTTGGGTACTAAAATAAGAAATCTAAGAAAGCGTAACCATCTGACTTTAGAAGATTTGTCGGCTCGATGTGTTAAGCAAGATCCAACCAGCGCGCCTTCCGTTTCCTACCTGTCAATGATTGAAAGAGGCCAGCGTACGCCAAGCGAAGCGATGCTCGAAAACTTCTCTAATGTATTTCAAAAACCGATTGAGTGGTTTTTAGACAGTCAACCTGAAGCACCGGAGATAGCGCCAGATAAAGGCAATTTCGGTGGGATAATGGGGATGGCTTTAGAGCCCAACTTTCTATTTGCCAAAGAGATATTACAAATTGCGATTCCAGAAATGCTATCCCAAGCGGGGATCAGTGGTAGGCAGTTTGCGCACCTTTTGATCCGTGCCCACCAAGAACACCATCAAAACCACTTTCCTGATTTAGAGCGAGCAGCCGATGAAGTGGGAGGTAAAAATCTCTATCTCAGCTGTGATGATCTCATGGCAATTTTGATAGCAAAAGGTCGAAAAGTGGAGTGGTTTGAGCAATCATCGCCTGACGGAGAGGGGATGATCACTTCTTATTTCAAAGAGCCAAACATGGTGTTTATAAATCGCGCATTGCACGCACATCCCGCGAGAATGAAATACGATTTAGCCGTTCATATTGGCCATGCCGTACTTCACAATAGTGAGGGTTTAGAATGTGTACTCACTACTGGAGAAAGTCGTAAAAGTAACGATAACCCCGATCATGATACTCCAAATGCTCAGGATATTTTGAGCGCGTGGCAGGATTTTGAATCGAGCTTCTTTGCAGGGGCCTTATTGTGTCCCCGTACACCATTTCGGCAGTTACTCGAAAGCCGAGGTTACGATGTGCGCGTCCATGAGCAACTTGGTATTTCTGCTTCCGTCGCAATGCGCAGAATGACATCGGTTTCACCTTATCCACATTGGCATTATTTTGATGCTTATCAAGCCGGTAAACTCAAGGCGGTGTATCGGGGCAATGGCATTCCTTTACCTTGGGGCAATATGCGTAGCGTTGCCGATCCGTGTCAGCACTGGGCCGTATTTCGTAAATTTCATGATGATAGCAATAGTGCCAGTGCTCAGCTTTCGATCCTGAACGTCAATGGCAAACCGCGTCTGTATTGCTGTGAGTCAGTAAAAATTGTTGATGTTGCGAATCGTCCAAGGGTGCTGTGCGCGGGTCTTGATCTCAATCCTGCTATTAATGCACAAGGGATTGATGCTGACGCCTTGATTGGAGAGTTACAAAAAGCTTGTATTAGCCATGGTGGCGCGAGCGTGGTGCCCTATCATATGAAAACCCAATTACTCCGTGTCGCCAAGATTTTAAATATCCAGTGGATTGAAAGAGGACTTGAGGGCTCAGTTCGGGTGATTTGTACTCGAGGAAAAAGCTGCCCGAGAAAGCCTAGTTGTTATGCGCTCTCCTCCGTTAGCAATTGATATTGAAATTCTACCGTGTAATGGGCGTATAGTGCTAAGGCATAATATCTAGATCTAGGTGATGTTATGCCTTAGCCATTATTAGATTTTACTTCTAATTAAATCTCTGACGAGCAATCTGGCAGGGTGGATTGCCTGATGTACTCGCTCGCTTAAAGGTCTTGCTTCGCCAAGTAGAGTTGCAACTAAATGCTCAGTAACCAGCGGAGCGCTGCACAGTCCTCGTGCGCCAAAACCGGTAACAATATGAATTCCTTGATAGGGTAGTGCTGGATTTCCAAAACCATAGTGTTTTCCCTTTCTTAAATTGGCAAAGGCCGAGCAAAACTCATCGTTATGTTGGACTTGACCAAGCATAGGCAAATGATCGTTAAAACAACAACGTACAGCGGCTTTTGCCGAGGTGACTTCGCCAAGACTCGCGGCTAACTCCGTGTCTTTGTAAAAGCGTTCAAGCTGGGCACGGTTAACTACATCATCTTCGGCTTTTACCTCTCGGCTTTTGCTGTTTTTTTCAAATGTCGCGCCCATACAATGTTGCCCATCCATTGCAGGAGTAAAGTACCCTTTATGGCAAAGTACGGTATTGAGTTTTTGTGATTCTTCTCCAGCATCAACATGAGAGACCTGACCGCGGACGCCGTGTAAAGGAACATGTTTGGTTTGCTCGAATCGGTCAGAGTGCTCACCGCCACAGACAAATACATCTGAAAACGGCCCAAACGTATTATCTTCACTGTGTAACAGCCAGCCGCTCTCGGTTTTTTCGAGCTTTTGTATGTCAGTATTAAAATAAGTCGAAACTGCTTTTAACGCGTGAGCTGCATCAAACACTGCTTGCGTTATCTCTGCAGGGTTTAGCCAACCGGCCTCTGGAATATAGAGTCCACCGTAGGGCAGCATGGTGTTTGCGATAGCTGAAGCCTGCTTGGCGTCGACGGCATGAATTAAATCATGTGGCCAAGTTGCCTTTTCGGCTAGGTTTTGATGTTGCGCTCGTTTGGCCTCACTAACGGACTGCAAGAGTACGCCACACCAATCGTGTGCGAAGTGGTAGCCTGTATTTGCAATATGCTGATAAAGGCGCTTTGCATATAAAAAGCTGTGGGCGTAAAGCTCGCTCGATGGCGTGTGATCTGCTTGCAGGTTTGGATATAGCGCGCCTTGACGATTGTGAGAAGCGCCTTTGGCTAACGCGTCGTCTTGGCAAAAAAGTGTTGCGCTAAGATCACGTTTACTAAGGTGATACAACAAACAACTTGAGGCAATACCGCCGCCAATAATAGCGATACTCTCTAGCTTACGCGGTGTGGTGCTGTAATACGCTGGAGTATTGGAGTTTTTATTGGCACGGCTCAGCGTTCCGACCACCATTTCGCGTTTGCGACCAAACCCTTTGACTTTTTTGCACGCAAAGCCGGCGTCTTGTAGTCCCCTGCGGACAAAACCCGCTGCGGTAAATGTTGCTAAAGTAGCGCTATCCCGGCTCATATTGGCCATGGCATCAAATAAGCTTTGTTGCCACATATCTGGGTTTTTACTCGGAGCAAAGCCATCTAAAAACCACGCATCGACAAATCCGGCTTGTTCGAAACTTAGTTGTGGTAAATTATCGTGAATATCACCAAACCATAAATCTAAGGTCACTTGACCATTATCAAACTCTAGGCGATGGCATCCTTCAAGGGCCATCGGATATTGCTGGCAGAGTTTTTCGGCGAGCGGGGCAAGCGTAGGCCAAGCTTGTAGCGCTTTAACTAAATCATCGATATGGATTGGATATTTCTCAAATGAGACAAAGTGGAGTTGGTTAACGCATGCGTCTTTGCTACGCTGGTTGAAGTGATACCAAGCGTTGAGAAAGTTTAATCCAGTACCAAAACCAGTTTCTGCGATGACAAATCGGTCTTTGCCATGATTTTGTAACCGCTCGTCGATATGGTTCTGAGTATAAAAGACGTAATGTGACTCAGCTAACCCATCATCGTTGGAAAAATAGACATCGTCAAAACTATCGGCAACAGGGGTACCAGCATCGTTGAAGTGTATTTGAGCGTTTTTTATCATGAAAGACTCTATGTTCGACTATTTGGGAACTATTTTACTGTCTTTCGACTCAATAGTCTGGTTGCATTTTTAGTTATTTAGGTTCAGAGTACATGTGTACGCTGGAAAGCTGACCACTTGGCGCTAAAATTCAGCGTATACTACGCATAATTTGTAATATCGAAGGGAATAAACCCATGAGAAGAGCCGTTATTACGGGGATCGGTGTTGTTTCGAGCATCGGCAACAACAAGCAAGAAGTTTTAGAGTCATTAAAAGCAGGTAAGAGCGGTATTGCTTTTAACCAAGAATTTGCAGACTACAACCTACGTAGCCAAGTGTCTGGTAAAATAGATATCGACGTAAAATCTCTCGTTGACCGTAAGGCACATCGCTTTATGGGGGACGCGGCAGCGTTTTCCTATATCTCGATGGCGCAAGCAATTGAAGATTCAGGGCTATCAGAAGAGCAAGTATCAAACGAACGCACAGGCCTTATCGTAGGTTCTGGTGGTGGTTCGTCTAAGTACCAAGTTGAAGCTGCTGATATTCTGCGCGAAAAAGGCGTAAAGCGTGTAGGGCCTTATATGGTTCCACGTACCATGGCAAGCACGACTTCTGCGTGTTTGGCAACACCGTTTAAAATTAAAGGTGTGAACTACTCAATCAGCTCTGCATGTGCAACATCAGCACACTGTATTGGCAATGCTGTTGAACAGATTCAACTAGGCAAACAAGATGTTATCTTTGCTGGTGGTGGTGAAGAGCTACACTGGACATTGGCGATGGAATTCGATGCCATGGGTGCGTTGTCAACCAAGTACAATGAAACGCCTGAGCGCGCATCACGTACGTACGATGCAAATCGTGATGGTTTCGTCATCTCTGGCGGTGGCGGTATTGTGGTAGTTGAAGAGCTAGAACACGCACTTGCTCGCGGCGCGCACATTTATGCTGAAATCGTTGGTTATGGTGCAACATCAGATGGTTACGATATGGTAGCACCATCAGGTGAAGGCGCTGTACGTTGTATGAAACAAGCGATGCAAGGTCTTGATGCACCGATTGACTACCTAAACACGCACGGTACTTCAACACCAGTTGGTGACGTGAAAGAGTTAGGTGCTATTCAAGAGTTGTTTGGCGATAATTCTCCGGCTATTAGTGCAACTAAAGCAATGACAGGCCACGCACTCGGTGCGGCTGGTGTGCATGAAGCGATTTACTCTTTGCTGATGCTAGATAATGACTTTATTGCACCATCAATTAACATTGATGAATTGGACGAACAAGCACAAGGTTTAGACATTGTAACCGAGCGCCGTGATGGACCGCTTAACACCGTGATGTCCAACAGCTTTGGCTTTGGTGGTACTAACGCAACACTTGTGATGAAAAAGTACAAAGGTTAAGCGCTTTACACTTAACTTGATATCAAACACAAAAAAGCAGGCTAAGCCTGCTTTTTTCGTTCTGTTCGTATATTAAAATAAATTAACGTACATTGTGTTTCATCAAACGTTCTTTATCACGTGACCAATCACGGTCTTTAATATCAGCACGTTTATCGTGTTGCTTTTTACCCTTCGCAAGATAGAACTCGAGTTTTACCCAGCACTTTTTCCAGTACATTGCTGTGGCTATCAGAGAATAACCATCACGCTCGGTTGCACCGATAAGACGTGAGATTTCACGTTTATTTAGTAACAGTTTACGATAACGAAGCGGATCACATATCACATGTGTAGAAGCACTATTTAACGGTTGAATTTGACTGGCCAACAAATAGGCTTCGCCGTTTTTGATATGGATGTAAGTATCTGAGATATTGACTTTACCGGCGCGGATACTTTTTACTTCCCAGCCTTGTAATTCGATACCTGCTTCGAACTTTTCATGTAGTGAATACTCATGACGCGCTTTTTTATTTAGCGCTATGGTATTGCTATTTGATTTACTTGAATTTTTCTTTGCCATAATGGCTTAGTCTACCTATAAATCCTGTTTTAAGACAGCGCTTTTTCATTAATGTGACGTATTTTTACTTAGTCAGTGGCTGCAAACAAGATAAATCTGCAAAACCTTGGTAAAATCCTTGTATTAAGATTTGGAGTGTCTATGCCACAGATAGAAAAAAGTGCTTTGGTGATGTATAGCACCAAGGAAATGTTTGAATTGGTCAATGATGTTGACGCTTATCCCGCATTTCTACCGCATTGCTCAGATGCAAAAGTTATCAGCAATGATGATCAAGGGATGACCGCGAGTCTAGAAATTTCGAAAGCCGGCCTAAAAAAGTGGTTTACCACAAAAAATGAATTTGACGGCAATCGAGTAAAAATGTGCCTAGTAGATGGACCATTTAAGTCTTTAAATGGTTATTGGGAATTTACCGCGCTTGATGAACAGGCTTGTAAGGTGAGTTTAAAATTAGAGTTTGAATTTGCGAGCAAATTAATTGAGATGGCGTTTGGCAAGCTATTCAATGAAGTGGCCAAGAATATGGTATCTGCGTTTACCCAGCGAGCCAAAATTGTTTACGGAGCGAGATGATGATAAAGGTTGAAGTGGTATTTGCATTGCCTGACAGCGCGACGTCATTGTCGGTTGATGTGCCTGAGGGGACGTCAGCTGAGCAAGCGGTACTACAGTCAGGGATATTAGAAAGATGCCCAGAGATAGATGCGAATGACTTGACGCTTGGGATCTGGAATCGCACAGTAAAATTACATCAAGTAGTGAGTGACGGTGACAGAATAGAGATCTATCGTCCATTAATCGCAGACCCAAAAGAGGCGCGCAGACGCCGTGCGGAAAAAGCAAAAGAAGAGGGCCGTGCAAGCAAAGTTACCGGTGGGCGACCTGTCTCTTTAGGAGATAAGGAATAATTAACCTGAACTTCGGATAGTTAATGCCTTTCTAGCAGCCAGTTTTAGCGCTAACTGCGTTGAATTCACTTCCAATAGCCAACTATTGGTGCGTAAATTCGCCTTGCCTACAGGATGTAGGTACCTTAGCGAGAGCAGGACGCGGAAGCGGTGTTATCCCTAAAACTCTCTGGCTAGATAAGGGTATAATTTAATGTGGTATTAAAAACAATGAGTTAGCTCATTCCTTATCCAAACCTCAGGCTAATTAAAAAAGGGGAAATACCTTTCCCCTTTGACTACGAAACAATGTGTGCCCTTTGACTTTACGAGTCTAAAGGGGTGTTAAATTCTTCCGGCTCTTCGAAGTCGCCGCTCACGCGAACTAGTTTGTCATTTTCGAAATAAACGCTAAATGACTTTCTGACCTCTGAGTCTCTATCAATATTAAATACGTACTGGTAATGCCAGATATTGTTGTTAAAAGTATCTTTAGCAAGCGGTGTACCTAGCACATATAGCACTTGCTCTCTGGTCATCTGCACGCGAAGTTTATCTACATCTGACTGCTCTAAGAAATTACCTTGTGGCACGTTGATGCGATAAATCCAGCTTGAACAGCCAGACATAAATACCGTCATAACTACAGCACTGAGCCAAACAGAAAGGGTTTTATTAGACAGCATGAAATTGTGTATCCTTATTATCAGTTATTTGCATGATACCGATTGCACAGAGAAGGTAAAGTCTCTTAGCGGAATTGGACTGCACTAAGTGTAAAAAGTTCGCAGATAAGTTGCAAGAGCTGCCATGTGTGGTAGAAGTCATTGATAAGATTTTGAGGAGAGCCTGTTAGTGCTAGGAAAAATGTTACTTAACGAGCCCAATAAAACGGATCACCAAGCTATTTGGAGCTTATATATCCTAGAAACGCGCTTTGGTCATTGGTACACAGGAATAACAACCAATGTAGAGCGGCGCATAGAGCAGCATCAGGCTGGGAAGGGGGCAAAAAATTTAAAAGGTAAAGGGCCCTTAACGTTAAAATTTCAATGTGCTGCAGGTACTAAATCTCAAGCTGCAAAACTTGAGTGGCATGTTAAGCAGCTGACAAAAGCACAAAAAATTCAGCTGGTAGAGTCAAAAGGTGAACGAGTTAATGACAAAATAAAGTCATTGATGAGGTTAACCCCTGCCTGATACTTATTTAGATCCATATTCTCTAGTGTATCCCTGGTGGTGTGATGATGTTTATCTTCACCCATACCAAAATAAATATAGGGGATCCCTTGGCGATAAAAGGCGTAGTGATCGCTTGCTTTGTGCCAATCAACTCTTGGGTTATTTATATAACGCTCAATTTGTCGTTGTGACGATACTATGGTCAATTTTACTGAAGATTGCGCCTTGTTCTGGAGCTCAGATTTATATTCCTTGAAACCCGGTGAAAACAATGCAAATAAACGGTTGTTGTTATTTATTCCTAACATATCAAGGTTGATATTGAGCTCAACTTCTCGTTTAAGGTGCTTGGCATAATGTTTCGCTCCATGTAAGCCGCGCTCTTCTGCATCGGTTGCGACAAACAATATATCGCGAGCGCGATTTGTTTTACTAAGTTGCCTCGCAATGTGCAACATTGCAGCGGTGCCAGATGCATTATCATTGGCACCTGGATAATGTCTTTGTCCTGTGGTTCCTAAATGGTCGTAATGCGCGCTGATAACGATGGCCTTATCACATCGAGGTTGAGTGCAAGGTAAAATCGCCGTGACGTTGTGACCTGCGTCCTTACTAAAAATACCTGCTCTAAAGGTAAAGTGCTGATAGATCGGGTTTCCACCTAATTGCTCAAAAGCAGCAAAAATATATTGGGCACTGATGTTAGGCGATTGAGCACCACTTTTACGGCCTTGGTGACGAGCACTTGTGAGAGCTTGTAAATCTTGCACCAATATATTATCAACATTAGCAATACCTTGATGTCGCGACTGAGCCAATACATTCGTGGTACATATCGCGGCCAGCATCATGCCGATTAGCTTGAAAGAACATTTCTTCATTATTATTGTTATCTCTCATCGTTGTCTGTTAAATTCAATTGGTTACTAGCAACTCCTCTCAATAAGGCCAGTTTGCC
Source organism: Pseudoalteromonas sp. NC201 (assembly GCF_002850255.1). Classification (NCBI taxonomy): domain Bacteria; kingdom Pseudomonadati; phylum Pseudomonadota; class Gammaproteobacteria; order Alteromonadales; family Pseudoalteromonadaceae; genus Pseudoalteromonas; species Pseudoalteromonas sp. NC201. The sequence continues at coordinate 2,500,867 of NZ_CP022522.1, read as the reverse complement.
TTCGTAGCGCGCTTTGTCGTGTTCGAAGACAGATGCTTTGTATGCCTTGTTGAGGTAATACTCTGCTTTTTTTCTATCGCCTTGCTCATAGGCAACTTTTGCCAGCCCAAAGTAGCTACCATGAACGTTGCGATCAAGTTGATAAGCTTTTTGATAAAAATGCTTAGCGCGATTTAACTCTCCTTGTTTAAAGGCTTCGTTCCCTAATACCAACATGTAATAAGGGTTGCTTTTTCTCAAATTATGGATATTTGCTTCAATAATGCTAGCTTCATGATCTCGTTCCGTCAGGTGGTAGAGTTTAGCAAGGTTACTTAGTGCATTTCGATTATCGTGGTTAATGGCAATGGCCTGATTATAGGCTCGCTCGGCGAGGTCGTACTGGTTTGTTATACGGTATAAAATACCGAGGTTCCCCCAGGCGCCGTCATGATAGGGATCGCTTTCTACGGCTGCCTTGTAGTAGCTATATGCCATATCTAAGTTACCACTAATCATTTCCATTGCTCCTTTGTTGTTATAGAACATAGATAAGATAGTATTTGTACTAATTGGTGAAGTACTAAAGTGTTGAGAGCGGCTATTAGGATCAAAATCAACAGTGACCGCAGTTGGTTTAACATATAAAGTTTTAACTGAGTCCTGTGTGTTATCTACTTCAAAAATTTTGATGTTGACGTGGCCTGTTAGCAGGCTATAGCCTTGGCTCTCATCCCAATATTCAGGTATGTGTACTTGTTGAAATTGGCTGCGTAAGCCTAGCTGCTTAGCAATAGCGTGAGTTAGTATAGATAAGGACAAGCAGTTCGCGTTCATATTATTAAATGCTTGATTTGCAGTTAAATTTGCACCTGAAAGGTAAGAAAGTGAATCATCTCCACTACTTACCAAAAATCTCATCAGCATTTTAGCACGTTTAAGGCCTATCTCTCCGTTGTGAAAGTATTGTTCTAATTTAATGCGAATTTGGTTATTGAGTTGAAAGACATCAGAATACGACTCAACTTTGTGAACAGTAAATTGGTGATTTGCATTAAGAATTGATCTATCAATCGTCGCTTTGGGAGTGCTATTACAAGCACTAAGTAAAATAATGCTAAGCACAATAATAGAGAACTGAATTACTATCTTCATACAACCTCCAGATTGGGCATTCGGCTGACTTTTAGTTATGGCTTAATTGCTTACCTTTGGCCCTTACTATTATTGAATTTAGACCATAATTGCAAAATTTGCGCGGTGTGATTGTTACACCATGTAACAAAGAGACAATTTGAAAGGGTAAGCCTACAAGGAAACATGCAGGCTTACTTTAGAGTTGAGCAGAGGTTAAAAGCTCGCGACGAGATCATCAAGCGCTTTTGCTGATGCAGCAAGACGCTGAATTGCTTGTTCCGTGTCAAGTTGCTCGTTCATCACGGCATCGCTAATTTCGCTAATTTGCTCGATGTTGCGGCCGACGTCCGCAACGACATTACTTTGCTCTTCTGTCGCTGTTGCGATAAGCGCGGTCATGTCATTTATTTGATTTGCGGTTTCCGAGATTTCCAACATTAACTCCACTGACGATTGCATCGTTTGAACACTTTGCTCTGCTTGTTCACTGGATTGTTGGATTTGGTTTACGACAGCGCCAGACACCTGAGTTAATTCAGATATCGTTGCTTGGATCTCGTCGGTAGATTGTGATGTACGACTCGCAAGTGCTCTCACCTCATCTGCAACAACGGCAAACCCACGACCGTGCTCACCCGCTCGCGCAGACTCAATCGCAGCATTGAGTGCAAGCAAGTTGGTTTGTTCAGATATGCCTCTGATCACATCAACGATATTGGCAATTGACTGGGTTTTATCGGCCAACGTAGCGACTTGACCTGCCATATTTTCGATGTCACCTGCAAGCAAGTGAAGTGTTTCTTGGCTTTCTTGCACACCTTGACGGCTGCGCTTGGTTGACGCTTTACTTTCTTCTGTCAATTTTGCCGTGTTGGTCGCGCTACTCGCGATCTCTTGTACTGTCGCGCCCATTTCATTGATTGCCGCGGCAACAGACATGGTTTGAGACTTTTGTTCATCAAGAGATTGAGAGTTTTGCTGACTCTGTTTAAACACGGCTTCGCTCGTCACGCGAATTGAACGGCTCTCTTCCGCAACCATGTGGATAGCTTCTTCGATCTTAGCCATAAACTGGTTGAAGCCGCCAGCCAAAGCATGAAGTTCAGGTTGTGCTGAGTCTGGTAAACGATAATTGAGTTTTGCGTCGCCGCTACCAAGCTGTTCAAATAAATCTGCCATCTTTTTTAGTGGCGCGCTTAAGTTCTTAGCCAGTAGCATACTAAAAAAACTCGCCACTAGCGCAATTACTATCGAAAAACCAATGATTTGCCACTGCAAAGAAGTGATCCCACTATTGATTTCACTGGTTGGCACTTGGGCAATAACAAGCAAATCTGTGTTTGGAATTGGGCTCGCTGCAACTAAATTGGTTTCGCCACCCACTTCCAACTCTTTAACGACAAATCCACGTGTGGAGGTAAAATCGCGACTGTGCTGGCCGTAAAAGTCTTCAATTGAGGACTTTGCGACTTTGCTTGCATCTGGGTGCAATTGCACCGTACCTTGCCTATTAATGACGAAAACAAAGCCACTTTGCTCGATTTTCATATTAGCAAGCATCGCCTGCATATCATCAATACTTTTCGCAAGCCCAGCTAAACCAACACCGCTTAGTTGTTGATGGTTTACAAACATTTTTACATCGCCCGGCGCTTCTTGATAGATACTAATAGAGTATGGCGAGCCGCTAGTGGTAAAGCCGAAAAACCAACCATCTTGCTCTCTATTTAGTACTCGCAGAAAGCCATTTTGATTCCAATATTGATTGGTTTCGCGGTTAGCCCAAGAAGCCGTAACTAAGTCATACTGCGCCGCAATACGTTTGAGTTCGTTGACAAGAAGTTTTTCATCCAAAGTATTTTGCTTGGCACTTTGGGTGATTAATAAATTGCTTGAAAGCTGCTCGGCTGCATTTTTCAACGTGTCTATCTGCTTGCTTAATGATTTATTGATACTTTCTATCTTGCTTGGCAATTCAGATTGCATCATGCGTTCATTAATGAGCGTTTTGGCGCTGTAAAGCGAGGTAAACCCGATTAAACAAGCGACAGCAATCGCAATGAGACTACCCAGAAGGGTAATTCTTTGAGTAATTGTTAAACCTGTGTTTTGCATTCGATTTGTGTGTGTAATCCCGTGGAACCGATTATTCTAGCATAGTAAATAACCAGCTCGGAACAAGTAACAATCCAAGTCACAAAAAAATAATTTTGGTTTATAAAATAAAGTTAATCTCAGTATTTAGTGTTAACTGTATTTGAGTTAAATGGGAGGTTATGTTGAGAAACAGAGATAAAAGGCCACAATCTCAGGGTGGAAAGTGGCCTTGGTTACTAACAAGCGAACTAGTTTGCTATATTATTGACGCAAATTTATTTCTACTTACTAAACAATCTTTTTCATATCTGACATGTAACCGCGAAGGATTTCACCTATTTTTTCTACCGGATGGTTACGGATCGCACGGTTTACAGCGATGAGCTTTTGATTGTCAGCGTAATTGTCACTGTCTAACAAACCTTCACCAATCTCACGTTTTGTGATTGATTCCATAAATGGCTTCAATAGTGGTAGGCATGCGTGATTATACAGGTAACAACCATATTCTGCGGTGTCTGAAATAGTACGATTCATCTCGAACAGCTTTTTGCGCGCAATGGTATTCGCGATTAGCGGCGTTTCGTGTAGTGATTCGTAGTAAGCTGATTCATCAATAATGCCAGCCGCTGTCATGGTTTCGAACGCCAGCTCTACACCGGCTTTAACCATAGCAACCATTAGAATACCTTGGTCGAAGAAAGTCTGCTCTGAAATTTCAGCATCCGTATTCGCTTGCTTTTCAAACGCGGTTTGTGCGGTTTCTGCACGCCATGTAAGCAATTTATTGTCGTTTTCAGCCCAATCAGCCATCATACCTTCTGAAAACTCACCACTGATGATGTCGTCCATATGCTTGTTGTAAAGTGGGCGCATAACGTCTTTTAATTGCTCGCTCAGTTCAAATGCGCGTAACTTGGCGGGGTTAGACAGTCTGTCCATCATATTGGTGATACCACCGTGTTTTAGTGCTTCGGTGATGATCTCCCAGCCATATTGTACAAGCTTTGATGCATATCCAGGTTCAATGCCTTCTTCTACCATTTTGTCAAAGCATAGTAGTGAGCCAGTTTGCAACATACCACATAGGATGGTTTGTTCACCCATTAGATCTGATTTTACCTCAGCAATAAATGATGACTGCAATACGCCAGCACGATGACCACCAGTTCCCGCCGCATATGCCTTAGCTTGCGCGAGACCTTTACCCTCTGGGTCGTTTTCAGGGTGAACTGCAATCAGCGTAGGTACACCAAAGCCGCGCTTGTACTCTTCACGTACTTCTGTACCAGGACATTTTGGTGCAACCATGATTACGGTGATGTCTTCACGCACTTGCATACCTTCTTCGACAATATTAAAGCCGTGAGAATAAGCAAGTGTTGCGCCTTTTTTCATTAACGGCATTACTGCGTTTACAACTGAAGTATGTTGCTTGTCAGGCGTTAAGTTTAGGACCAAATCCGCTTCAGGAATGAGTTCTTCATAAGTGCCAACAATAAAGCCGTTTTCAGATGCATTAAGAAACGATTGACGTTTTTCTTCAATTGCTGAAGGACGTAGTGCGTAACTGACGTTCAAACCAGAATCTCTTAAGTTTAGACCTTGGTTCAAGCCTTGTGCACCGCAACCAACAATGACCAGTTTTTTACCAATCAGAACGTCGACACCTTGTTCGAATTCTTTTGGATCCATGAATTCACATTGAGAAAGCTGAGCTAATTGCTCACGTAAAGATAAAGTATTAAAGTAATTCGACATGATATTTCCTGATTCTGTAGAAATAGATTGAAGTCAGAGTAGGGCGAACTTTTGATTGCGTAAAATGATATATTTGAACTATAGTGTTTCAAAAGGTGAAATACTATGAATCACAAACAACTTAAATATTTTTTGGCACTTGCAGATACGCTGCACTTTTCCCGAGCGAGTGAGCGCTGTTTTGTAAGTCCTCCGACATTAAGTCGTCAAATCAAACAGTTAGAAGAGGAAGTTGGCGCGCCTTTATTCCTACGAGATAATCGCACCGTTGAGCTGACTCAGCAAGGCAAAGCGTTTGTTCATTACGCGCAAGCGACGTTGGCAAGCTGGCGGCAGTTTAAGAGTGAATGCGTTGACGATGATAAGCCTTTGACTGGTGAGCTGAGTTTATTTTGTTCAGTGACCGCGACTTACAGTTTTATTTATGACCTTTTTTCCAAGTTTCGCTATCTGTACCCGCAAGTAGAGTTAAATCTTATTACTGGTGATCCCGCGCATTCAATAGCGGAAGTGGCCAGTGGTAAGGAAGATGTTGCGGTCGCGGTGAAGCCAAAACATCTACCAAACGGTATAGAGTACTTGCCAATCGGCCGTTCGAGATTGGTGTTCATTGGCCCAACGATGGACTGTCCGCTTAAGTCTATTATTGATGAATACAGTCATAGTGAAATGCCGTGGCAGAGGCTGTCTTTTATTATGCCAGAGCAAGGTGTGTTAAAAGATCGAATTGATAACTTTTGCAAAAAACACAATTTTGTTCCTAAAGTTTATGCGCATGTTTCGGGCCATGAAGCTATGGTTGCGCTTGCGAGTTTAGGGTTTGGTATTGCGTGTGTCCCCGAGATAGTAATTAGTCAAAGTCCATTTAAGAATCAAGTTCAGCTTTTGCAGCTTAGATCGGATGAAATTGAAATTGGACTTGTAACTAAGAATAAACGGTTATATGACCCAGTTGTTAAAGCACTTTGGGATACGGCAAAAGGATTATTTACGCTGTAAAGCATCCATTCAGGTTGCGTGACTACACTGTGTTCATCCATGTTGAATGAATGAGGTGCGTCCGTGTCCACTATCTTGGTTGCACAAAGCAATAACAATATATTGACATCACAACAAAAAATGCTTGAAGAGCAAGGCTATACTGTTGAGTTGTTGAGGGAATTAGGTCAATTGAACGGTTTTTCAGGGAAATCTATTAACGGTATCGTGCTTGATCAAGCTATCGCATCCGTACCAACCTGCGATTCAATCAGCCAATTTAGACAAAGATTTAAAGCTCCCGTGATCGTCAGTCTTGACAGCGATGACGAGGATGTTCACAGCCTGTTTTTAGAGCTCGGTGCTGACGAAGTTATTTCCAAAGATGCAAAGCCTAGATTATGGCGAGCTCGACTTGATGCAGTGTTAAGAAGGCAAGCTGCAAACTCGCAGTTTGACGATGAGCCAGAGCAATTAACCTTTGGCCAGCTGCATATCGACAAAAACACCAGGCGCGTGAGTTATGGGCAGGAGCGCATTGACCTCACAACCCATGAGTTTGAGTTGCTATGGTTACTTGCGAGCAATGGCGGCAAAGTAGTGAAACGTGACTTTGTATACGAGCAGATCCTAGGCAAATACTATCGCCCAGATACTAGGACAATAGACGTTCGAATCTCTCGCTTGCGTAAAAAGCTGCATGATAATCCAAGTCGACCAGAGAAGATCAAAACGATTTGGCGTCAAGGTTACCTATTTGTTACCGATGTTTGGAACTAAAAAGTAACAATTTGATTTAACGCAAAGATACTTCGAATTTTTCGAATGCTCAATTCGATGAAATTTGATGAAAAGTTATACGTAATAAAGGCATAAATTCGTACTAATGGATTTATGTCTTTGTTTTAACTGTATTATTCTTATCTCCTCAATGTTTATACAGTCGCCCGCCGCTGAATTTTTGGACCACAAATTTGAGAAAATTGTTATTTATACAATGCAAATAATATTGATTGCTATTTAGGTGTGTGTATACTTTACACCTAGTTATGAAAATATAAACATAATTAGTCTCAAAGGAACAATTCAATGGCACTTAAAAAGTCTCTGTTAACGACTGCTATTCTCGCTGCAAGTTTAGGCCTCACCGCATGTGGTGGCTCTAGCAGCAATTCAAATGACAACGATGATAACAACACAACACCACCTCCAGCCACCAATGCTGCACCTACTATTACCGTAGACAGTGCGTCAGTATCCGAAGATACGCTTGGTGCTGCGGTTGCAAATATCTCTTTTTCTGACGATAGCGATGAAGTAAGTGCATTGACACTAACCATCTCTGACAACCGTTTTGAAATTGTTGACGGTGCGGTTAAGCTCAAAGCTGCAAACGCACTAAACTTCGAACAGGTTGAAAGCGGTAAAGTATCGGTAACTATCACGGCAACTGACAGCAAAGGCGAAAAAACAGAAGTTGAAGCTGAAATTGCTGTTCAACAAATTGCTGAAGAAAACAAAGCGGGTGTAAACCGCTATGCCTTCAATAATGCTCAAGGTGAGTCTTCAGTTTCTTACTCTGGCCAAATCGCACGTCACGCGGCTATGGTTCATATCAAAAGCTTAATGGGTAAGCTTAATAATGAAACTGTAGGTAACGCCTCTGGCCAAAAAACGGCTGAAGCAGCAATTGCAGAGATCAAAATGTTCTTGATGCCGACAGATACAGTAGTGTTGGATGAAACCCTTGATTTCGCTGTTGCGGCAAACGCAGCACAAACCACGTTAGGAGATATTTCAAGCTCGCTTAAAAACGTCGCTGGCGAAGGTGGTAAAATTGCGGGACGTGATACCTCTAATATGCATAAAGCATGGGAAGAGGATGGTGTCATGGCTGGTTGGGTTAACTTTGGTACACAGCCAAAAACACCTGAAGGTTTAGCCCTACACTATTTAGACCTGCTACAAGCGCAACTTCAGCAGTTTGAAAATGGCTCAACAATCAAAGCAGAGCATAATGGCACAGCTATCACGCTGAACAAACTATATGTAACACCGGAAGGTCTTGATCTTGCCCAGCTAATGCAAAAACATTTAAACGGTGCAGTGTCGCTTTCTCAAGGTGCGGACGATTATCTAGATGATTTACTCATTGGTGAAAAGTCAGCTGATAACGCGACATTAGCGGATGGCAAAAGCTACACGGAACTTGAACACAAGTTTGATGAAGGCTATGGCTATTTCGGTGCTGCTGTTGATTATCTAGACTATACAGATGATGAACTTTCAGCTAAAGGTGGCCGTGAAGCGTATGCAAGTGGTTATCATGATTTGGATAATGACGGCAAAATCGATCTACTATCTGAATTTAACTTTGGTAACTCAACAAATGCAGCAAAGCGTGACCGTGGCACTAAATCTAACGCTAACCCAACGGACTTAACTGCTCAAGCACAATTAGCGTTTATTGAAGCACGTAAACTTATCAACGCTAATGTTGGTACTAATGTTGCGCAGTGGTCAGATGAGGACAAAGCGCGCTTAGAAACATTGCGTAATCAAGCGTTGCTAGCATGGGAAAAGTCGATCGCTGCAACCGTTGTGCATTATATCAATGATACAATCTCAAATGATGATGGTGATTTAGACGATATCGCATCAGGTGATTTTGATGCTGATCAATTCTATGCAGTAGCAAAGCACTGGTCTGAAATGAAAGGCTTCGCATTAAATTTTCAGTTTAATCCGTTTTCTCCTGTCACAGATGCAGATTTTGTTAAAATCCATGAATTGATGGGTGATAAGCCTGAATTCGCGGCAGATAAAGTGGAAGCTTATAAGACTGCTTTATTGGAAGCGCGAGAAATCATTGCAACTGCATATGATTTTGATGCTGAGAATGTTGCCAACTGGTAATCTAAATTTTCGTTTATAACGTTAAAAGGTTAGCCGTTAATTCTGCTAACCTTTTGTTGTATATAGATAATAGAGAATACAAATGAGAGTATCTAAACGTTTAAGTGCTGCTGCCGTCGCTGTGGCTTTGGTATTGTCTGGTTGTGGTGAAAGTACTTCAAGTAGCCAAGGACCTGGAGTGAAGGATAATAACTCTGGAACGGATAACCCAACTTTACCTACGCAATTTGATGAAGCGGCCTTGGTAAGTAACCTTGTGAATAATGTGCTTACCCCTGCAATTGAGCAATTCAATGAACTCGCGGTAACACAGCAACTTGAAGTTGCGAGTTATTGTAGCGCTGAAAAAGTACAGGCTGAAAATACCGCCGCGTTAAAGCAAAATGCTCAACAAAGTTGGCGCAACGCTATGATTGGGTGGCAGTATGTTGAATTGATGCAAATGGGTCCACTTACTGCCAATAGTAAAGAGCTTAAAAACAACATTTATGTTTGGCCCGCTACAGGCTCTTTATGTGATATCGACTTGGATGTAGTGTATTTTGAAGATGGCGTTATTAATGGCAATGCTAGCAATCCTTATAATATCTCTGAGCGTACTGCAAACCGTAAAGGCTTAACTGCCTTAGAGCACCTTCTATTCAATGCCAATCTTGACCACAACTGCTCGTCAGTGAATGATGCGTTGGCACCATGGAATAGCCGTTCAACTCAGGAAAGAGCGGTTGCGCGTTGTGAGTTTGCGACGGAAGTGGCTAAAGACATTGAAGCACAGAGTAGTTCACTTCTGTCTCAATGGACTGGGGAAAGTGGTTATGCAGCTAAACTTGTTAATGCAGGACAACCAGGCTCGCCGTTTGACACGCCTCATTTAGCGCTTAATGAAATATCAAAGGCGTTATTTTACATGACCGAAGAGCTAAAAGACGGCAAAATAGCGACGCCGTTAGGCCTAGGTTTTCCGAATGCATGTGGTTTAGAGGCTTGCCCAGAAGCGGTGGAGTCGCCAATTGCAGAACATTCTAAAGAGAATTTACTTGCTAATATCAGAGCGTTTAGAAACATCTTCACTGGTAATGGCCAAGATGCTGAGAATACATTGGGCTTTGATGACTTTTTAGATGCAGAGAACGGTAGTGATGTAAAAGAGCGCATGCTTGCAGGGCTTGCGGATGCAGAAGCTACACTGCTTGCGATGAATGCGAGCCTGAAAGCTGAGCTTGCAGGCTCTACAGAGCAAGTGACGCAAACGCATACAGACGTTAAAAAAGTGACGGATGATTTAAAGACTGAGTTTATCGAAAAGCTCGCCCTAGAACTTCCACAAACTTCGGCAGGTGACAATGATTAAGCGCATGAACATGAAGAAATCTTTATTAGCGGTAGCGGTAATTTTTGCACTACCTCAAGTGCAAGCTGCTGATGACAATCAAGATATTGAGCATATCTCTATTATCAGCCACCACGATAAATTGCGAAAAGAAGCCGGTTCTGCAACCTTGTTGTCAGAAGCGCAGTTGGCAGAATACGAATACGATGATATTCACCGTATTCTTTCTAATGTACCTGGTGTTAATATTCGGGAAGAAGATGGTTATGGCTTGCGACCAAACATTGGTTTTCGTGGTGTAACACCTGAGCGAAGCAAAAAAATCACCATAATGGAAGACGGTGTGCTTATTGGCCCAGCTCCTTATTCTGCGCCGGCTGCTTATTATTTCCCGGTTACGACTCGTATGACTGCGGTTGAGGTATTTAAAGGACCAGCGGCTATCAAGCATGGTCCGCAAACAGTTGCTGGTGCGCTTAACTTAGTGACTCGCCAAGTGCCAGAGTTTACAGAAGGCGGTATTGATGTTGCGGTTGGCAGTGACGGTTATTCCAAAGCACACGGTTACTACGGTTCAGTAGTAAATAATGTTGGCTTTTTATTCGAAGCGGTAAATCTACAAGCTGATGGTTTTAAAGAGCTTGATGGCGGTGGTGATACGGGGTTTGAGAAGAACGATATCTTAGCCAAGTTTAATTATAAACTTTCACAAGGCGAGCTAAACCATACGTTTGGCTTAAAGCTCAGCTATGCCGACGAGTTGTCCGATGAAACTTACCTTGGTTTAACGGATGCAGATTTTGCTGAAAATCCGTATCGTCGATACGCAGCGTCTCAGCCTGCAGAGATGGATACCAAGCACACTCAGGTAATGTTATCCCATGTACTTGATGGTAAAGACTTTAACGTTACGACAAGGCTGTACCGTAATGACTATGAGCGAGCTTGGCTTAAGCTTAATAGTCTAGGTAGTAAAAGTGGACCATCCCTTTCAAAAATCATGGCAAACCCAGAGGCTTTCGCAAATGAGTACGCTGTGATCACAGGGGCACGGGACTCTGTCGTTGCAGGTTCAAATATCTTTTTGAATATGGGGACTAATGACCGTGAGTATTTCTCACAAGGCCTTCAAGTCGATGCCAATACGAGCTTTAGCCTGTTTAACTTAACCCATGATATTGCTGTTGGCGTGCGTTTTCATGAAGATGAAATTGAGCGCAAACATTTTGAGCAAGCATATGCAATGGAAGGTGGTTCACCTGTGTTGCTAGAGGGTTCAAAGCAGTTTACCTCGCTGAATACTGAAAATACTAAAGCGTGGTCGGTATATCTAGAAGATAAAGTACAACTTGATGCGTTGGCTTTGGGCCTTGGTCTTCGTGGCGAGCTGATGGACATGTCTTACCAAGATAATAAAGATGCCGATGTTTGGATTGATAAAACCACCCGTATTTGGCTACCTAGCCTAAGTGGTTTCTATCAGCTTTCTGATGATGCCGGTCTTTTATTTGGTGTGCACCAAGGTTTTGTGCCTTCTTCACCCCAACAAGATCCGGATATAGAGCTTGAGAAGAGTGTTAACTACGAATTTGGTGGGCGCTTTAATGATGGTGTGACGCAGTTTGAGATTGTGAGCTTTTTCAACGATTATGAGAATCTGAACGAAAGCTGTGGTCAGTCTAACTGTGGTGTCAATGACCAACAAGATCAGCAATTCAGTGGCGGTGAGGTGGATGTTTACGGTCTCGAAATGCAGTTTGCACAACGTTATCCTTTGAACCTTCAACTGGATATCCCTTATAGTCTCACCTACACCTATACGAAAGGTGAATTCCAGAATGAGCGTGCGACAACGTTCGCACAATGGGGTTATATTAAAAATGGTGATGAGCTTCCGTATTTACCATCTCATCAAGCCACTTTTAACATCGGCCTTGCAGCAAGTGATTGGAAAGTTAACGTAGCCATCAAATACATCAGTGAGATGAGCGAAGCTGCTGGTAGAAGCACTGAAGACTTTGAGCTTGTCCTTGAAGGCGCAAAGGTGCCCAGCACAACGATCGTTGATGTATCCGCAAGTTACGAGCTAGGCCAGTATGGTCAAGTCTATGCTAAAATCGACAACTTGTTCGATGAAGCAGAAATTGTTAGTCGTCGTCCGTATGGCGCGCGCCCAGGCAAACCAAGACAATTTAGTTTAGGTTATAAATACCAGTTTTAACTGATTGTCTATGCGGCTCTTGAGTAAGAGCCGCAGCTTCATGGCGGCTTGTTGCTAGAGCTATGGAGCTGTTCCAAAGATATGTGAATTCATTATTTCTTTTTGATGGAAATGACTATGTTAGAGCAACTATGGCAAAGCATTACTGAACTCCCAGGCTACTTGTTCGATGCCAATAAAAGAGTGTATTTGCCATACTTGTTTAGTGCCATTTTGATGGCTGTTCCTGTTTATATCGCCACAGAAAAAGCGCGCTCTGGTAGAGGTTTTTTAAAGTTTCTGTTTCCCAAGCAAGTCTGGTGGTGCAAAAGCGCCAAGCTCGATTACTGTTTATTGATCACAAATCGGTTGATAAAGGCGGCGACGTTTACGCCTATCGTGTTGACTATGGTACCGGTGGCGCTAGGATTATCCGGTGGACTTGAAGCGCTCTTTGGTCCTGCGTTATATCTAGAAGCGCCAGAATGGGTAGTGATTGGACTATTTACGTTATTTTTGTTTATAGTCGATGACCTCACTCGATTCCTGCTGCATCTGATCCTACATAAAATCCCATTCTTTTGGGAGTTTCACAAGGTTCACCATTCTGCAAAAGTCCTGACCCCCTTTACCATTTATCGCTCACATCCCGTTGAAAGTTACCTGTACGCCTGTCGTATGGCATTAACTCAAGGGATAGTGGTTGGAGTAGGGTATTATGTATTTGGCAGCAGCTTGAGCATGTACGATATTCTGGGTGCGAATGCGTTTGTCTTTTTGTTTAATATTTTTGGGGCCAATTTAAGGCATTCACATATATGGCTGAGTTGGGGTGACAAGCTAGAAGATTGGTTTATTAGTCCTGCACAGCACCAAGTACATCACAGTGACAATCCAATCCATTTTGATACCAATTTAGGCTCAGCACTTGCCATTTGGGATCGTATGTATGGCTCGCTTATTAAGGCCTCGAGTGCGGGTAAAATTACCATTGGAGTTGGGCAATATGATGCGGGACATGATTCACTTACCGCGATTTATTTGAAGCCATTTGAGCAGGCTTGGAAAGCCTTATTACCGAAGAAAAAAAGTAACTCACCACTTAAATCATCTCAGGGTGACTAGATCTTCACTATTCAGAACTACATATTTGCAATGAATTAATTTCGGTATGGGAGAGTTTTTCAAAGGTGAAGCTCGTGCTTGGGAGGGGAAAATAGGCTGACGACGGGCATTGTCAGCCTATGTGGGAGAGTAGGCTCCCTAAATCTTTACTAGTGTAGTTGTGATGAAGGCTTGCTGCGGAAAAAGCCTAGTTCATTTAACTTTTCAATTAGTTTTGGATCGTCCAACCGGTTCGGGGTTTCTTCATCCCTTAAATAGTGATCGTTTGGTACGGAATGCATATCGAGCATTTTATGAAATAGGATATTGCGAATTGCCAACGCTGTCATACCACCGTCCTGAATTGCATCCAGCCTTTCTTGGAGGTCTGAAAAAGGCGCAGCCTTGACGTCATCCACTACTGCAGAAAATTGACCATTAGATTTATTCTTAATCATAAAACCCCCAAAGGTATAGCTTGTTCACAATCCAGTGACACGATGTTCAAAAGGCATTTGGTATCAATTTTTTGTTCATAAAATAGATACTTACGCCATGTCCGATGTGATCAGTTTACTCTGAAGTGAGGGCAAATTACCATCTTGGATGTAAAGCTTTGTAAATCGAATAATGAGTGGAATGAAATAATAAGATGGACGTCTAGATGTAACACGATGATCTGAATATGAAAATAGTTCTCAGTACCAATTATGATACTGAGAACCAATACTAATTTAAGTAAATAATTTCTCTTTTACGTGTTCTGCAAAGCCACTACCCGCTTCTAAATAGAAGTTGTAGGTAGAATTCACACCCATTTCTTCTAATTCTTTCTGTTGATCTGGGTAGTTTGCAATGGCGGTAACTTGGCCGTTGTAGCCTGATGCTTTGAGCTGCTCGAGTGCATAAATATTCTGCATATGTTTAGGCATCGCGAGCATAACCATTTCTACTTCAGAATGATTTACACGCTGCCAAAAATCAGGGTCGGTTGCGTCAGCAGTTAATACCCTGCGCCCTCGGGAAACATGTTTTTCAACTACTTCAGGCTTAATATCTACACCAGCAACGGTATCTGGGAAGCTGGCCTGTATTGTTTCGTAAGCACCCGTTCCAATCCTTCCCATACCAAATATAACGATCTTGGTGTCGGTAAGATTTACCGGAAGCTCTTCTTCTAAACGGTCTTGGTTCTCAAACTTTAATAACCAAGGCTCTAATTTAACGTAGACCTCGTTCGAGCGTTTGTTGAGCGGAGACGCGATCACAAAAGTAATAGAAACAGCAATAGCAACTACTGCTAGCCAGTCAGGAGCAACCGCACCAGAAGCAGATGCAACGGCACACACGATAAGACCAAACTCGCTATAGTTAGTGAGTGTGAAAGCGCTCAATAGCGATGTACGAGCACGCAATTTGAACATATTGGTGAAGAGATAATAAAATGAGACTTTAATCGGTAGAACAATTACCAGTAGAATCGCTATTAAAAGTGCGTCCAGTGTAATCGTGGCATTCAGACCAATATTCAAGAAAAAACCAACAAGCAAGATGTCTTTTACATTCAATAGTGATTTTGATAACTCACCGGCTTTTTTATGTGGGGCGAAAATCATACCCATGATCAGCGCACCGAGATCACCTTTTAGGCCCGCAAATTCAAAGGCATGATAACCTGCGACTAACGCAAAAAAGAAGCCAAAAAGAGGGAGTAGCTCACCGTGCTTTGAGCGGCTTAATACCCAAAACATAGCTGGACGTACAAGCGGTAGCACCACAAGCAGTGCCAGTGCCCAAATATTGGGTACTTTGCCCGTACTGACGGCGAGAAAGATAACCGCAAAGATATCTTGCATAACCAAAATACCGATTGAGATTTTACCGTGAAGACTTGCCATTTCACCACGTTCTTCCAGCACTTTTACCGCAAAAACGGTACTGGAAAAGCTAAATGCAAAACCAACCAATAAAGCGCTTTGCCAGTCTAGATTAGTAAATAAAGGTAGGCTCATCGCCCCTAGCATCAACAACAGGCTAGCGAAAAACGCCGTACTGGTAATAATGTGCATACTCGCAGGCGCCCAAACCTGAGGCTTTATCAGGTTACCAACTCGTAATTTTAAACCTATGCTAAAAAGCAGCAGCGTTACACCAAGATCTGCAAGTTGAGTAAGTAAGTCTGTGGTTTTATGGCCAAGTAGATTTAAGACAAAGCCCGCCATCAAAAAACCAATCAAAGGAGGAAGCTTTAATTGATAAACAGAAAATCCGCATGCAAATGCGACAGCAAAATAGAGCAGTTCCATAACTTTAAATTTTTATCCAAGATATGAGCAGTGTACCAAAACCTCCTGATATATAAATTATAAATTTTCGCTGACAAGTTGGAAAAAATATGGTTATGATGCAGGTAAGGACATACCGGACAGGAGACGTAATGTTTAAGAAGATCCTAGCATCTGTCGGTATCGGTGCGGCAAAAGTAGACACTGTATTGGAAACAGAGCATTTGCACCCGGGACAGAAATTTCAAGCGCAAATTGTAGTAAAAGGCGGTGACGTTAGCCAAGAAGTAACAGGTTTAGAACTTGCGCTAATGACAAGAGTTAAGGTTGAAGGGGAAGACGGAGAATATTTTAGTAATCATGTTATTGACCGTTGGCGTGTAGGTAATAATTTCACGATAGGCCCAGGCGAAGAAAAAGTTATTCCTTTTGAAGCTCGACTTCATTCAGAAACACCAATCACAGAAATAAATGCGGGCTTCAACCGTTGTCATGTTTGGATTGAAACAGGCTTAGACATTGATTTAGCCATCGACCCATCAGACAAAGATGCTTTACACATTTATCCAAATGAAGCAGTGAAAGCATGTATGACAGCGATGGAGCGTTTAGGCTTCCATTTAGTGAAAGCGGATGTAGAAAAGGGCTATTTACGAGCGTCCGAGTTTCAGTCTGTTTCTGGTTGTTACCAAGAACTAGAATACCGACCAAACTCACGTGCATTATTTGGACTACAAGAAGTTGAGCTTTCGTTTGTACCTGAAGCACATCGAACTCATGTACTGATAGAGTTGGACAGAGCGTTTCGAGGGGATGGATACGTCGATCTCACAATTGAGCACGATCACGTCAATATCTCTCAATTGTGCGATCAGTTGGAGCGGCTGTTCTCATAATCACTTAATTTACTCTAAAACGCCCAGCTTTGTCTGGGCGTTTTTGTTTTAAGCATAACGATACCAATCAGTCTTAGTAAAGCTAATTGGTATGACAGAGAAGAAAATGAATTGGAAAATTAGAAGTTATGATGCGCTCACTAAAGATGAGCTTTTTGAGATTTTAAAGCTAAGGGTAGAGGTATTCGTTGTGGAACAGGCATGTCCCTATCCAGAAATTGACGATACCGATAGGGCGCCTGAAACTCAACATCTGTTTTTGGTCAAAGATGAACAAATTTTAGCGTATGCACGTTGTTATAGAAAATCCGCAACTACTGCATCCATTGGCCGTGTTATTGTTTCGTCAACGCTGCGAAGGCAGGGCGTTGCACATGACCTTATGCATCGCGCGATTGCTTGTTGTGATACGGAGATTACTCATGAGAATCTAGTTATTTCTGCGCAGTGTTATCTAGACAAGTTTTATACGGGGCTCGGCTTTGTGAAGCAAGGTGAAGATTATCTAGAAGATGGGATCCCGCATCAGGATATGTTATTTGTGAAAAAGTAAAAGAGGCTATGCGTAGCCTCTTTTTATGAGCGAAATTATAGTGAATTTAAAAATACCGCAGCAATGGCAATTGGACAAACGAAGCGGATGTACCAAGGCCATACTTTCCAGAAGAAACTACTGCCAACTTCCGGGCATCCTGATTCAATTTCTTTAAGCAGTTTTGCTCTGTGCCAAATCCAACCGACAAATACACAGCACAGCATGCCAAGTAGTGGCTGACCAAACTTCGTTGTCAGGCTAACAATAAAACCGAACAGCGTCTCGATGTTTACCAAAATGGTGAAGCTCACGGCTGTTACCAAGGTGCCGATGATCCAGGTGGCCTGTACTCTGCCTAGTGCAAAACGTTCAACAGCATAGGAAACAGGCGCTTCTAACATCGAAATAGACGAGGTGAGTGCGGCAATACTCATCAGAGCAAAGAAAGCGAAGCTTACCACCAGGCCAATGCTACCCATGCTATCAAACAATGCTGGCAATACCTGAAACACTAAGGTGTCTTCATTTAGCAGTGAGCCGTCAGCTGCAAAAATCTCTACGCCTTGCGCTTGCGCGACATACATGGCGGGAATGATAAGTAAGCCGGCAACGAATGCGATAAAAACGTCAATTAAGGTAACCATTGCACCAAGTGAAACTAGATTCTCTTTTTTACTTATGTATGAGCCGTAAATGATCATCACGCTGGTACCGAGCGAAAGCGAGAAAAATGCTTGCCCTAGGGCATCAACGAGTAACTGTGGATTAAGCACAGAAGAAAAGTCAGGAACAAGATACACCTTAAGACCTTCAACGGCACCTTCTTGGGTTAATACATACGCAATTAACGAGAATAAAATACCGATAAGTGCGGGCATCAAACGCTTTGACCACTTTTCTATCCCGTTTTCTACGCCTTTACTAATAATGAGCACTGTGAGTGCAATAAAGGCGGCTGTAAAGACGATATTGCGTGACATAGAGGAATCAGCAAGCCAAGATTGCACTTGAGTCATTGAGGCAACTTCCGCGATGGGCTCAAGTGTTGCGCTAAACATCCACCCTGCCACGATTGCATAAAAACTTAAAATAAGACCCGCACAAATTATACCGCCGAACCCGACAACAAAAGCAAGTTTACTTTGCCATGCTGTATTTGTTAGTTTGCGCAGTGAAGATACGGCATTTGCTTGGCCGTGACGACCAATGACGAGTTCTGCCATTAGTGCTGGATAGGCAAGACAAAAAGCCAAAACCAGATAAACTAAAACAAACGCAGCACCACCATTGGATGCCGTTTGTGTTGGAAATCCCCAAATGTTTCCCAAACCTACCGCCGACCCTGCGGCGGCCATAATAAAACCAAAGCGAGAGCTGAACTCTCCTCGGACATTGCTCATAATTATTATACTTCTCTAAAAATTTCTAACGGCGCTGACAATCTACTGTAATTAAAAAGAAATAAAAAGAGTAAATTACCTTGATTTAGCGCAAGTTTTAGCCTGATATTTAGCCGTAATTAAGTTGTTGCACTCAAAAATCAAAGTTTAGCTTATAAGCTAATGTTTTCACGATTATTTCTATATGAGATAAGTCACCGTGTAGCGACTTATTTACAATAATTATTTTTCTTTACAGGGTAGCGAAAGCACAAATTTTGCGCCACCTAATCGCTCTGACTGGTTAACGGTGGCTGTACCGTGATGCCAATCCATGACTTTTGCAACGATTGCAAGGCCTAAGCCGTAGCTTTTACCTGCACGGTTACGGTGAGTTTGCTCTTGAAAGAAAGGACTAAAGACTTTATCCCAATTTTGTCTCGCGATCCCAGGGCCATCGTCTTCAACGGTAATAATGAGCCAATGCTCGGTATGGTGTGCACTTAATAACACACTGGCAGTGGCAAAGTCACAGGCATTGCTGATCAAATTACTTATCGCTCTTGCAAGCCAATGTAAGTCGCCATGGATCATTAATTGTTCAGGAATTTCTACGCGACCAGACAACTGGTTCTTTTGTAGCTTTGGTTGCATTTGCTGCATTAGATCTTGACCATAGCGAGATAGAGTCGTTACTTCATGTTTGAGTAAATGAGACTTTTGTTCAAGCGTCGCAAAAGATAGATAGCTCGAGAGCATGTCCTCCATTTGATCTAAATCTTTTTCCATGCGTGCTAAATAATCGTGAATGGCATCGATATCACTTTCATCTAAAGCTGCATCTAAGCCAAACCTTAAACACGCAACAGGTGTCCGAATGTCATGAGAAAGACTGGAGGCCATTAGCTTATTCTCAGCCATCAACTTCTCTATTTGGCTTGCCATTCGATTAAAGGTATTTTCCAAGTCGCGGATATAGGTGAAATGATTGGGGGCGATGCGCGCGCTTAGGTTACCGCTGGCAAAGTGCTTTGCTGCAGTATTGAGAACGATCAAACGTTTAACTAACGGAGAGAGAATGAACCATAATATTGCGCAAATTCCACCGTAGAAAAATAATGTTAGCAATACGTCGTAATCAGCCTGTTCAACCTGAGGTTGCCATTCAAGTTCAACGTAGTCAGGCGCCATTTTAGGGGTTGTTTTTAGAAGGTATACATTCTCGTTTTCTATTACTAACCCATCAGGTTGTAACATCTGTTGCTTTAACTCGAGCGGCATGGCTAGCGTTTCGCCATCTTTATAGCTAATATTGATGTCAAATTGTTTGGCAATCAAAGCCGTTGCGTCTTCTCGTTTTCCCTGTTCAATATCTGCAACTTGCTTGGCAAGACCTGTAATCAGTTTGCTTTGCCACTCAAAACTATCTTCTAAGGGAGCGGTTTGCTGATTATAGGTGTCGATCACCCAACCCAGAGCGAAGATCGAAATTAACGCACCAGCGAGTAAGTAGATATAGAGTTTTTTCACGATATTAGCTTGCGACCTTCATTACCAAGCTGATGGTACGAGTAGATACCCTTTACCCCACACCGTTTTAATTTTTTCTGGGTTTTGAGGATCATCATTAAACTTTTTACGTAGGGCAGAAATGAGCACATCGACGCTTCTGTCGAGGCCGTCATATTCTCTCCCTTTTGTCGCTTTAAAAACCGCATCGCGAGAGACAACTTCACCAGCGTGACTGGCTAAAAATTGCAGTAGTAGGTATTCGGCACTAGAGACGATGACTTCTTGACCTGCAACACTGACTTTGCGAGCTTGAGTGTCGATACATAAATGTCCCACCACGAGTTCGTGATTGGCAGCTTGATGATCTTGTGGTTTTTCTTGTGCAGCGCGAACATTCGCTTTTATACGAGCGAGTAAGGCGCGAGGACGCACAGGCTTGATTACATAATCGCTAGCGCCAACTTCCAAACCGATGACTTCATCCATTTCTTCATCTTTGGCTGTGAGCATAATAACAGGCTTGCTATAAAACTGACGTAAGTCACGGCATACGCTGATACCGTCCTTACCGGGGAGCATAAGGTCAAGTAAAACAAGGTCGGGGTCTAGTGACTTAACACGTTCAACGACTTCATCACCGCGGTAGCAGCAATGTGTTTTGTAACCTTGATTATCAAGATATTCAGCGACCCATTGCGCTAATGAAGTGTCATCTTCAACCAATAAGATTGTGCCGTATTGCTCCATGTCTTTACTCCGAACTTTTTATTTTTCTGCGTCGAGTATAATTCTAAAAGAGTCATTGTCTGTAAATAAGTGTAGCGCCAGCCAGCAGTTGACCTCTGTCAAACTGGCGAGTACTTATGTTACTTAACGTTTAGCTTTTCAATTAAACTCTCGGCCAAGTGTTTTTGCATATCCGCTGTTAGCGCTGATACTTCGGTTTGGGTACATGCACCAGCGGTTTTCTCGAGCGGCGAAACCGTTTTAGTTACCTTGTAAGGAGGAATATCAACGGGCTTTTCGCCACGTTGACGGCGCGCCTCGTCGGTATTTTGGGCCACAATAAACGACAGTACATCGTGCTCGTTTTCTATTTTTTCCACTTCAGTAAATGTGAATTGTAAAGGGATCCCTTGAAATCCAGCGCTATCTACTGATGATTTGGCAAACCAGACAACATCTGACGAAGCTTGGTGTGCTAGGCGCATACTGACTGAAGCCACAATATTAGTGCATTGAAATGCTGGCGAATTTTGAGCAAGTTCAGCAATATGTGGATGTGGGTTTCTTGGCCTATCCAGTGCGTACGTTTTATTGGCTGCAAATTCCAAATCAAGTTGATGAATTGTTAGCGTGTAGTTTGCGTTTTTAGCTGCAACAACTTTCAGGCCTTTTTTCTCAAGTAAAGCAACAATCTGCTTTCTCAGTGTATCAGTCAAGCTTACCTTATCGGCATTGATGTAGACTGTGTCACCTTGAGCAAGTGGGTGAGCGGGCAATTGCACTGATTTAATTCGTGCAGAATTAAGTTCGGTACTATAGCTGATTTGATAAACAGACTTTTTTAGTAGTGGCTTCTTAGGTACATCTAACTTTGGCGCTAATGGCGCTGTGGTGACACATCCAAAAAGTAGACTTGTACATAGAGCTGCTAGCACTAAACGCATTAAAATACCTCAATTAAACAGTTATTTTCTTATATTTAGTGAGTTCCGCCAATTCATCATGTTAGTATGGCGGGCGAGTGTTAATGAAATGAGTCATTATGAAGTCGCTAATTCTCACATTAGTTTGTTTTTTTTGCATTAGTTATCCAAAAATAACGATTGCAAAAACCCCAAACCAGCAATGGTCACAATTTTTAAAGAGCTATTCTAAGCAAGTCGAGCGCAAACTAAAAGAAAAATCGGTGCCCGGTGCTGCTTTATCCGTCGTGCATGTCGAGCACGGCAGCTACGCAGAAGGTTTTGGCAAGACAAAAAGTCGACAAGGAAGTGTGGTCAACGAACAAACTCGCTTTCGCTTGGCATCGGTTTCAAAAACGTTTGCAGGAAGTCTAACGGCTAAATTAGCGAGCGAAGGGTATTTTAATATTGACGATCGAGTGGCCAGCTACTTGCCGCAAGTCGCCAAAGGTGATTATAGCCAACTTAAGCTCTATCATTTGTTAAGTCACTCGAGTGGCTTAGTGCCCAATGCCTACGATAATTTAATCGAGTCTCGCATGGACTACCCACAAATTGTTGAGCGCTTACTGCAAGTCAAAGCGTTATGTCAGCCCGGTGAGTGTTATGGTTATCAAAATGTCATGTTTAGCTTGATTGGAGATGTTATCGAGCAGGCGACGAATATCAGTTACAAAACTTGGATGGAAGAGTTTGTTTTCGCGCCACTTAATATGCATGACGCCGGCCTTGGCTACGAGCAAATGACAAAAAATGATAATTTTGCATGGCCGCATGTCAGAGGGCGAAAGCGTTGGCATACCGCTAAATTAAAGCCGCATTACTATAAAGTACTCCCCGCAGCTGGTGTAAACGCTAGTGCTGCTGATATGGCGCAGTGGTTAAAAGCACAATTAGGTCTGTATCCAAGTGTCCTATCACCGGATGCTCTGAGTAAGCAATCAGTGCCGTATACGTTGACGAAACGAGAGCTACGCAGACGCGTTTGGCGTGGTCATGTAGAAGAAGCCTATTATGGACTTGGCTGGCGAATTTATCGTTACGATGGCAAATTGCTCTATTATCATAGTGGCTGGGTGCAAGGTTATCGTACCGATGTGGTGATTATTCCAGAGCTTGGTATTGGGTTTAGCCTACTGTTAAATGCAGAGAGTGGCATTATTAATCAGTTAACAAACGACTTTATTGTTGACGCATTGGCGCTTGAGAAGAAATTACTGCCTCAGGTGAGTGAGCAGGAAATTAAGAAAGTAAAAGCAGAAGAAGCGAGTTTATTACAAGAGATTGCGACGTCTTCTGGTGAAAACGTCGCAGACAACAAAGGTTAGTTACGAGGTAACTGGATCTTTTTGTCTTCGCTTTGGCGGTACAACACAATGATATGGCCAATGGTTTGTACTTTATGTGCATTTGTTTCACGAACAATTGCTTCAAAAATCAGTTTCTTAGTTTCACGATCATTGGTTGGTACTTTTACCTTGATAAGTTCGTGAATGTTCAGGTTTTGCTCAATTTCAGCCATGACGCCTTCGGTCAGGCCGTTTGCGCCTAGAAGAACAACTGGGTTTAAAGAATGAGCTAGCCCTTTTAGGAACTGCTTTTGTTTATTTGATAAGGTCATATTGATACAATCTTATTTATTAAAAGGCTTGAATTATCGATATTCTAACGCCATCTAGACAATATTACTAATGAGTTGTAGTTAATATGGCAAATAAAAAACATTCCGCCAGTTCGAAACGTTGGTTAAAAGAACACGTAGAAGACCCGTATGTGCATGAAGCCCAAAAACGTGGCTATCGTTCACGAGCGGTTTTTAAGCTGGAAGAAGTCCAGCAAAAGGATAAATTGATTCGTAAAGGAATGACGGTAGTTGATTTAGGGGCTGCTCCGGGGAGCTGGTCGCAGTATCTCGCAGAGCAGGTAGATATTGGCGGACAAGTTATTGCTTGTGATATCTTACCGATGGACTCATTAGCGGGTGTCGATTTCCTTCAGGGAGACTTCAGAGAAGAAGCGGTATTAAATGCATTATTGGATAGAATAAACGGCAAGAATGTTGATGTAGTTTTTTCTGATATGGCACCAAATATGAGCGGAAATATGTCAACCGATCAATCTGGCAGTATGTATCTGGTCGAGCTAGCATTAGATATGTGCCATCAAGTGCTAAAACCCAACGGTGCATTTGCGGTTAAAGTTTTCCAAGGAGAAGGCTTTGATCAATTTGTACAAGAGGTACGTAATTGTTTTAAGGTCGTAAAGATCCGTAAACCAAAAGCGTCTCGTCCTCGTTCACGCGAAGTATATGTAGTGGCGACGGGCTACAAACTGTAGTACAGTTGGAAAGCATCAAGTTGAATTTGAATTTTTTTGGATACAAGAGGTTAACTCCTTGAGCGATATGGCTAAAAATCTAATACTCTGGTTAGTGATTGCAGTAGTGCTAATGACTGTGTTCCAGAGCTTTAACGGTGGCGAACAATATGATCGCCAAACGAGTTACACACAATTTGTAAAGGATGTGCGCAATGGCTCTGTAAGAGAAGTCAGTATTGATCGTCAAACTGGCGTAATTAGCGGCGTTCGTTCAAGTGGCGATCGTTTTCAAACAGTAATTCCATTAACTGATTTGGATTTGGTTAATGACTTACTTAAGAACGACGTAAACATCAAAGGCGTTGCACCTGAAGAGCAATCTTTCCTTGCAAACATCTTTATTTCTTGGTTCCCAATGCTTTTGCTTATTGGGGTATGGATTTTCTTCATGCGTCAAATGCAAGGCGGTGGCGGCAAAGGCGCAATGTCGTTTGGTAAAAGTAAAGCTCGATTAATGAGCGAAGACCAAGTTAAGACAACATTTGCAGACGTCGCTGGTTGTGACGAAGCGAAAGAAGATGTTACTGAGCTAGTCGACTTTTTGCGTGACCCGTCAAAGTTCCAAAAGTTGGGCGGTAGCATTCCGAAAGGCGTGTTGATGGTTGGTCCTCCAGGTACGGGTAAAACCTTACTTGCTAAAGCCGTTGCTGGTGAAGCAAAAGTACCATTCTTTACCATTTCCGGTTCTGACTTCGTAGAAATGTTTGTTGGTGTTGGTGCATCTCGTGTTCGTGACATGTTTGAACAGGCAAAGAAAGCTGCGCCTTGTATCATCTTTATCGATGAAATCGACGCGGTAGGCCGTAAACGTGGCGCAGGTATGGGCGGTGGTCACGACGAGCGTGAGCAAACACTTAACCAAATGCTTGTAGAAATGGATGGCTTTGAGGGTAACGAAGGTATTATCGTTATTGCTGCTACTAACCGTCCTGATGTACTAGACCCTGCATTATTACGTCCTGGTCGTTTCGATCGCCAAGTCGTGGTTGGTCTTCCAGATATTCGTGGCCGTGAACAAATCTTAAACGTTCACATGCGTAAAGTGCCTTTAGACGATAATGTTGAAGCGTCTGTGATTGCACGTGGTACGCCGGGCTTTTCTGGTGCTGACTTAGCTAACCTTGTGAATGAAGCTGCACTGTTTGCCGCTCGTGGCAACAAGCGTAAGGTAAGTATGGCGGAATTTGACGCCGCGAAAGATAAAATCATGATGGGTGCTGAGCGTAAGTCCATGGTGATGAGCGAGCAAGAGAAAGAAATGACGGCTTATCACGAAGCTGGTCACGCGATTGTTGGTCGTTTAGTGCCTGAGCATGATCCAGTATATAAAGTGTCGATTATTCCACGTGGTCGCGCATTAGGTGTAACAATGTACTTACCGGAGCAAGACCGTGTAAGTCACTCTAAGCAACACCTAGAATCTATGCTTTCGAGTTTATACGGTGGTCGTATCGCTGAAGCGCTGATTTACGGTGATGACAAAGTAACGACAGGCGCGAGCAATGATATTGAGCGCGCAACCGATATTGCTAAGAAAATGGTTACTCAGTGGGGCTTAAGTCCGAAACTTGGTCCACAGATGTACTTAGAAGAGCAAGGCGAGATGTACATGGGTGGTGGTTCTCACCGCATGTCAGGTATGTCAGATGAAACCGCTAAGCTTATTGATGCTGAAATTAAAGATTTCATCGATCGCAACTACCAACGTGCGGAGCAAATCCTAAAAGATAATATGGATATTCTTCACACGATGAAAGATGCGTTGATGAAATACGAAACGATTGATGCATTGCAGATTGATGATCTAATGGAGCGTCGTGATGTTCGTCCACCAAGGGATGCCCATGACATTAAGCCAGAGAAAAAAGCAGAATCTGCGAAAGTAACAGAAATAAAACCTGAGCCTAAAGCTGAAAAACCAGCAGAAGAGCAGTCAAACGACACATCATCAAACTCAGAGCTTGATGACAAATCGTAAGATTAGGTAGAATACGACAGCCCCGAGCAATCGGGGCTTTTTTGTATCAGTTGATATAAGTTTTATGACATTCGATGCGAGAACTTAAATCAACTGCTATAAGCCTTTCGTTATCACCAAACTTAGACTACAGAAAATAGGTATAGAATGTACGAGTTACGTTTACCCAAAGGGCGCACCCTTAGTTTAGATAAGCCTCAGGTAATGGGGATTTTAAATGTTACTCCCGACTCATTTTCTGATGGTGGACATTTTACTCACCTTGATAGCGCAATCGAGCAAGCAAATTTAATGCTTTCACAAGGCGCTACCATTTTAGACATAGGTGGAGAGTCCACTCGTCCCGGCGCGCCAGACGTACAATTAGAAGAAGAATTACAGCGCGTAATACCGATTATTAAAGCAATTCGCACACACTCTAACTGTGTGATTTCGGTAGATACCAGTAAAGCTGAGGTGATGAAACAAGCAATAGAGGCTGGCGCTGATATCATTAATGATGTTCGAGCGTTGCAAGAGCCAGGCGCGCTTGAAGTCGCAGCTCAGTACAGTGATGTACCAATTTGTTTAATGCATATGCAAGGTCAACCTCGCTCAATGCAAAATAACCCTCACTATGATGACTTATTTTCAGACATCAGTCAGTTTTTCGAAGCTAGGATCAGTGCGTGCAAGCAAGCTGGGATTGATACCAATCGGCTGATTTTAGATCCAGGTTTTGGCTTCGGTAAATCTCTAGAGCATAACTTTCAGATATTAGGAGGGTTGGACAAGTTTCACGCTTTCAATTTGCCTATTCTGACAGGCCTCTCTAGAAAGTCCATGTTTGGACATCTACTCACTCGGGAAACGCATGAGCGTGTAGCTGCGAGTCTAGCCGGTGCGCTGGTATGTGCACAGAAAGGCGCGCACATAATTCGTGTTCATGACGTAAAAGAAACAAGCGACGCGCTTAATGTATGGCTAGCGTCGGTTAATGGAGTTACTCAATGACAACAAGAAAGTACTTCGGTACGGATGGTGTAAGGGGCATGGTGGGCGAGTTCCCAATTACGCCTGAGTTTGCAATGAAACTAGGCTGGGCGGCTGGAAAAGTGCTGTCTGAGCGTGGTACCAAAAAGGTAATTATTGGCAAAGATACCCGCATTTCTGGCTACCTTCTTGAAACCGCGTTAGAGGCTGGGTTAATTGCCGCGGGGATCAATGTGATTTTATTGGGGCCTATGCCGACACCTGCTGTTGCTTACTTGACGCAAACGTTCAGAGCTGAGGCTGGTATTGTGATCAGTGCATCTCATAATCCATACCATGACAATGGCATCAAGTTTTTTGGTGGCGATGGTAAAAAGCTCCCTGACGAGGTGGAACTTGCAATAGAAGCAAAGCTGGATGAACCAATGACGTGTGTCGAGTCTGAAAAACTCGGTAAAGCTAAGCGCCTAGAGAGTGCGGATGGTCGCTATATCGAATTTTGTAAAGGCCAGTTTCCTAAAGAGCTATCGCTTGAAGGGTTGAAAGTGGTGCTGGACTGCGCAAATGGCGCGACTTATCACATTGCACCAAGTGTCATGCGTGAACTAGGTGCGGATGTGATCACAACCGCATGTGAACCTAATGGTGTCAACATCAACGAAAAATGCGGTGCAACGCATGTCGAAGCGTTGAAAAAAGCCGTGCTTGAACATCAAGCGGATGTTGGTATTGCTTATGATGGTGATGGTGACCGAGTCATGATGGTCGATCACGACGGTCATGTATTTGATGGTGATGACATCGTCTATATTATCGCTTGCCAAGCTCATGCCGATGGCACATTAGGTGGCGGTGTTGTAGGTACGGTAATGTCTAACATGGGGCTCGAAAACGCCCTTAAATCACGCGGAATTGCGTTTGAGCGTAGTAAGGTCGGTGACCGCTATGTAATGGAGCTTCTTGGTGAGAAAGGCTGGAAAATCGGCGGCGAAAGTTCAGGTCACGTTTTAAATCTGGATCTGATCAGCACCGGTGATGGCATTGTCTCTAGCTTACAAGTGCTTGCTGCCATGGTTGCGCAGAATAAAACATTAAAAGATTTGGGTGAAGGTTTTAGCAAATACCCAATGAAGATGATTAATGTGCGCTATAGCACTAAAGATGATCCAACCGAGCAGGACGCTGTTAAAGCGGTTGTCGCTGAAGTTGAAACTCAGCTTGCCGGAAAGGGCAGAGTGCTATTGCGTAAATCTGGTACAGAGCCAGTGGTTCGCGTCATGGTTGAAGCTCAGCAACAGAAGCAAGTTATCGATTTTGCCCAAAAAATCGCTGAAGTTGTTGAATCTGTGAGCAATTAAACCAAAAGTTAAATTTATTTCTTGTAACTTCGGGTGAGTAGAGTTAGTATCTCACCCGCTTTCTACTGCGGAGTATCGTATGACAACTAGAAAGCAAATTGTTGCTGGTAACTGGAAAATGAATGGCTCAAAAGCCCTTGTTGACCAAATATCAGAAGCAGTAAGCAATCAAGCATTTCAAGCAAATGTTATTATTTTTCCTCCTGCTATGCTTATTGAGCAAGCAGCAAGTAAAGGGCTTACTGTCGGAACTCAAACTGTTTCGGAATATAAAGAAGGCGCATATACTGGAGAAATTCAGGCGTCCCTAGCAAAATCGCTAGGTGCAACATATACCTTAGTTGGTCACTCAGAGCGGCGAGCTATTTACGGCGAAAGCGATGAAGATGTTGCGAACAAATTTGCACATGCTCAAGAACAAGGTTTGACACCAATCTTATGTGTTGGTGAAACCGAAGAAGAAAGAGAAAATGGGCAGACAGAGCAAGTGGTTGCTAGGCAAATAAACGCAGTTATCACCAAATTAGGTGTAGCAGCGCTAACAAACTCTGTGATAGCATACGAACCTGTTTGGGCTATTGGTACTGGTAAAACAGCATCTCCTGAGCAAGCGCAAGCAGTACACAAATTTATACGTGATTTGCTTTCAGACAATGACAAGCAAATTGCACAATCACTGCAGCTCCTTTACGGTGGCAGTGTTAATGAACAGAACAGTGAATTGTTATTCGCACAAGACGATATAGACGGTGGACTTATAGGTGGCGCAAGCCTAAAACCTGAGAGTTTCGCAGCTATATGCAGAAGTGCAAAAGGATAAGTAAATGTACGAAATTCTAATGGTTGTTTACTTAATTGTGGCATTAGCATTAATTGGTATGGTGTTAATTCAACAAGGTAAAGGCGCAGATATGGGCTCTTCGTTTGGTGCAGGTGCATCGGCGACAGTTTTCGGCTCATCAGGCGCAGGTAACTTTATGACCAAGACAACAACAATCTTAGCAACGATATTCTTTGTACTAAGTATTGTTCTAGGTAACCTAACTACGGGTCAGATTAAAAAGACTAATGAGTGGGAAAACCTAGAGGCACCAGCTGCTGCAACAACAGTTCCAGCAACAAATGATGTGCCAGCGACAGAAGAAAATCCAGCTTCTGACGTACCTAATTAATCATTAGGAAATACACCGAATTTGCGAATGTGGTGGAATTGGTAGACACGCCATCTTGAGGGGGTGGTGGCTTCGGCCGTGGGGGTTCAAGTCCCCCCATTCGCACCAAATAAAAAAACCAGCTTAGGCTGGTTTTTTTTCGTCTGCCGTTTGCCACTAAGCCTAATACCAATTAGTCTTATCATTCACAGCTTCGCTAATAGAAGCTATTTCAAGCAAACTAAAACCACGGCAAAAACCTAGGCTGAAGTTTCACTTTAGTAACATATAATCCTACTATCTAGTATAATCAATTGTTCTGTAACGATTTTTTATTAAAATTAATTTTCTAATATTGGTTTTATTATGGTTACAAAAACCCTAAAAGTAATTTTTATTAAATAAATATTTCAATTTACTCTGGTTGTGACTATAATACCCCTCCAGAGGAAAGAGATGCCCCTAGTGCATCTTTTTTTATGCCCAAAATTTGTAGTGTTTAAGTCTATTTAGATTTAACGGATTACTGGGCTAGAGGTAATGACACTTAGCTTGTTACTTCTCTAGTTGTGACCTCTCGCAACTAGCACACACACGGTGATTCCTTTGGAGATTATATGATTACAGTTTTACCTCGCCTTGGTTTATCTGCGATTTCAGCTGCAGTGTTAGCAGCAGTAGCCCTTCCTAGTACAGCATTGGCTGAACAAGCTAATGTAGAGCAAGAAAAACAAGTTTTTGAAAAAATAGAAGTGACTGCTCGTAAACGTACTGAAAGCTTGTTCGAAACGCCTACTGCGATTACTTCTATCGGTGCTAGTGATATTGATAAAGCCAATATCAGCAATCTAGACGATATTGGTAAGTTCGTTCCAAACTTAAATATTACTCGCTATGGTGTAGGTAACGCTGCACATGCTTCTGTATTTATCCGTGGTATTGGTCTACAAGACCATGTGATCACAACGGACCCAGGTGTTGGTGTTTACGTTGATGGCGTATACCTTGGCCGTCAGATGGGTTCTAACCTTTCACTGCCCAATGTTGAACGCGTAGAGGTACTACGTGGTCCACAAGGTACACTGTACGGCCGTAACACATTAGGCGGTGCGGTAAATGTGATCACTAAACAACCTGGCGCTGAAGAAGTTGCACGCGTTGAAGCTAAAATAGGTTCTCGCGGTCGTTTAGCGACTGACCTGTATACAAGCCAGACGTTAACAGACACACTGAGCTTTTCTGCAAGTGCTTCTTATAAAGAGCGCGACGGTGTAGGTAAAGCAATCAACTTAGCAAATCCTGAAAAGGAAATCGGCGAAGAGCAAGAGTTTAGTGGCCGTTTAGCACTTAGATGGCAAGCAACGAATGATTTAGTTGTCACCGCTGCATTTGACGGCGTTGAGAACGAGTCTGGTCAATCACCGTATACTATTGAATTAACAGGTCCACTTGACTCAAATGACCCTTTCAATGGTGACTTCCCATTGCTAGATGAGTCTATGTTGCCAAACAATCCTGATGATTTGGCAACAACGGTTGCTGGCATTGAAAGCACAGATTATTCTGGTTGGGGTGGGTCAGTGACTGCTGATTGGCAAG
The DNA here is from genome assembly GCF_002850255.1 of Pseudoalteromonas sp. NC201. Taxonomy (NCBI): domain Bacteria; kingdom Pseudomonadati; phylum Pseudomonadota; class Gammaproteobacteria; order Alteromonadales; family Pseudoalteromonadaceae; genus Pseudoalteromonas; species Pseudoalteromonas sp. NC201. The sequence goes on along the minus strand of NZ_CP022522.1, from coordinate 2,469,633 downwards.
CAAGTGATGTTTACTCTGTTAAATTTATCGCAAGCAAGCGTAGTTCTGAATATACCGGTGGCCTAGATGACGATGCGGTAGCACTTAATCTATCTGAATTCCCAGAAGAGGGCGGTGCAGATCAGTACTCATTTGAACTACAACTAAACGGTACTTATGACTCTTGGGATTTTGTATCGGGTCTTTATTACTTTAACGAAGACGGTTTTACCAGCTCTGGTCCGTTCGTATTTAGCCCGTGGAACACGCCAAATGGCTTATTAAACGATGGTCAGACTGCTTCTTTTGGTGACTACGGTTACTTTGATATCAACCAAGAAACCGATGCCTATGCGGCTTACATAAATGCAAGCTTTGACGTGACTGAGCTGTTCAGCATAGGTGGTGGTTTACGTTACTCTGAAGACAAAAAAGAGGCAAACGCACTATTCCCAAGCTTTGGTGCTCGTAAATATGTAAGCGCAGACTTTGACGAAGTGACGTGGGACGTGAATGCGTCATACCAGTTAACTCGTGACATCAATGTTTACGCGCAGGTCCAAAAAGGGTACCAAAGTGGCGGCTTCCCACCACGTCCATTTGGTGGTCCAGATCAATTCGCTGCGTTTGATGAAACTAAAGCGATTAACTACGAAATCGGTTTCAAAGGCCAAGTGCATGACAACGTATCTATGATGGTTGCTGCATTTGTAACGGATTACACCGATCTGGCGTTACCTTTCAACGACCCGACTGCTGGCGGTGGTTTCGTCACTATCGTGGAAAATGCAGGTGAGTCGAAAGCACAAGGTATTGAACTTGAAACGACAATCGCAATTACTGATGATTTCTCAGTACGCAGCTCAATCGGTTACCTAGACTCAGAAATTACCCATGTTGATGAAGGTGTTATTGGTATTGGTAAAGGCGATGCGCCAGCACTCACACCTCGATGGACTGTAATGGTCGCACCATCTTACTTCCATGACTTAGAGCATGGTGCAACGATTGCAGTTAACGCAAGCTACTCGTACCGCTCAGACATGCAAGGTCAGTCTGTAACACGAGCAAGCGAGTATATTGATTCTCGCGAATTGTTAGGCTTTAACATCTCATACACCAACGCTGAAGGTGATATGGAAGTAACGCTATACGGTGAAAACGTGCTAAACGAAGTGTACGATGTAGGTCGTCTACAGCAAAGTGGCTTTGTTGGTGTCATGCGCAGCAATGACCGCAGTGAGTTTGGTATTAAGTTCAAAAAAGAGTTCTGGTTAGATTAATCCAACCCTAGCTTGAATATAGAAAAAGCCGTTTAGTTTCTAGCTAAGCGGCTTTTTTATTGTAGCTACCCCGTCCTAAATTATGTGGCAACATTTCAAACTCATTCAGAATACGTAAAATAATTGATATAGCTGCTTGTTTACATTGTAGTTGACCTATGGGAGTTTAGTGATAGGCGGTATTTCTAGCCCAGTTTTTAGTCGTGTTGAGCTAATCATATCGCGGTTTTAATTAACTATGATTGTTTACTATAACGTGAAGACTATTCGCGACGTCGAGTCTATTTGAGCGTTGATATTTTAAATATAATTAAGGAGAAGAAGTTGAGCAATACTATGTTAGAGGAAGGAAAGGAGATCCTAGCACAGCAGTCTTTTAGTTTGTTGTTGGGCGCTGAGTTGGAGGTGTTTGAGGTTGGCGTTGCTGAGTTAAGTCTCGCTATTCGGGATGATCTTAAACAAAACTATGGTTTTGCACATGGCGGCGTGGTTAGCTATCTAGCTGATAATTGTATTACTTTTGCTGGTGCATCGGTGCTGGGCAGCTGTGTTACCTCAGAGTATAAAGTGAATTATGTTAGACCCGCTATTGGCGATAAGCTAATTGCGAAGTCAACCGTGTTGTATTCGGGTAAACGTCAGGCGACATGCGAATGTAAGGTATATGCGCAAAGCGGTGACGAAGAAAAGTTGGTGGCGGTTTCTCTTGGCACAATAACTAAGGTTTAGGGTAGCAGGCGGTGTTCTGAAGTGTATTTGATTAGGTCTTTTTAGCGCTACCAGCCTCAGGCATTTGATATAAGCGGGCAGCGCTATGTTAAACGCTTAGTTACAGCAACTAGAACGTATACGCAACGCTAAACTTTACACTCCTTGGCATGATATAGCGGCCGTTAGGTGAATCTGGGTTACGTGGATCCCCCTCGGTGATCCCTTGTTTATCAGTAAGATTATCTACCGCTAGTTGTAATTTTACGCCCTCTGTTGGCTCTACGATAAGACCAATATCAAGCTTTTCGTAGCCCTCTAACACGACAGTATTTTCATTATCGCCAAAACGGTCATCTACAGCTGAGAGTGTGCCATACAAGGTGGCATACATACCTGATACTTCAAAGTCGTAGCTTGGTGTAACGCGCAGCATCCAATCTGGTTGGCGCTGTGCTTTATTTCCCTCATTTGTTGGGCTTTCAGTAATTTCAGTGTCTTGCCAAGTGGCATTCAAGTTTATCGATAAACCCGATTCATGGTTGTAGCTGTAATCAAGTTCTACACCGGTTGCTTCATTGGTTAGAATTTCCGCAGGTATACCTGGGCGTCTTACAAACGTGTCGCCTTTTACTTCGTTGGTAAATAAAGTAACAAAGAGGTCGCCGGTTTCACCCATATATTTATAGCCAAGCTCAGCTTGTGTGACTTCTTTAATCAGCGACTCGCCCGATTCATAGGTGCTATAGTTATCTCTGAAGTCGTCGAAATAAGGCATTTTGTAGCCTTTGTTCATACGCACAAAAACACCTGAATCTAAGCTCAAACTATAGTCAGCGCCTAAGGTCCATGAAGTCTTGCGCTCATCATAGTCAACCGCTTTTGTGATCACTCCGTCTAAATCTTCATCTACAGAGTATTCTACCTCGTGCTGCTCACTACGCAGGCCTAAGTCTAATTTAAGCGCTTCAGTAGCTTGGTAACTATGAGTGGTATAAACTGCCCATGTCGTGGCATCACCAGAACTGTTAATGTCGTAGTTGAAGGCGCAACCGGCAACATCGCTATTACACGCGATACCATTCAATGCTTCGCCACCTTGTTCCAAAACGTGGTAGGCGGTATTGCCTAAGCTCCACCAGTCTTTTGCAGAAGTAGTTGCTGTATAAATACCAAAGGCACTTGACCAATCACCAAAGGTTTTGCTTAAGGCTAAGTCATTGGTGAAAGCTTCGATATCTTTTAATACAACCCAGCGACCATATTGTTGTACCATGGTATCACCCGCGTATTCATCGCCCGTGACGCTACCTGTTGCGGTTTCACCATTGTCCGCCACTTCACTTAAACGCATGGCACTGCCAGCAGGCACAAGGCCTAGTGTATTTGCATCGCCTTGCGTTAAGCTAAAGCGGTCATTTAACTGCCAACCATTTTTGAATTCTACTTTTAAGCTACCTCCAGAAACATGGCCTTTCCAGCCGCGACCATCACCCATATCTACGCTCATCGGTGCATTTGCATCACCGACATAAATAATAGCTTTGCGATTATTCGTTCCCAGCTGAGTAAAGCCCGCATCCACACCCTCAACATTAAGTGGGGTTGGCAGATACCATGCGCCTCTGTCATCAGTTTGACGGGTATAAAGGTTAAATTCACCATCAGCAAACTCTTTGGTTAGGTTTATGGTAAATTGATGGCCTTTTTCTGAGGTAAAGCCCGCATCACGGATCCCAGAAGAGCGTTTGATATAGCCGCCAACCATGTAGTAAAGATCATTGGAGATCTCACCACTTAACACGCCGTCAATGCGGTTAAGACCATAGTCTGTGGTGGTATATTTAAACGTCCCTTCGGTGTCGGCTTGGCCGCGTTTAAGTTGAAAGTTAGTTGTTAAGCCCGGCTGACCATTAGACACCACGGGGTTTGGTCCACCACGCAGGCCTTCCATCATACTGATGGTTTCATCGAGTCTGAAAATCGAGGTGTTTTCTAAAAATGAGAGCGTTGGCGCGGGATATATAGGACTGCCTTGCAAACTAACCGTTAAGAATGGTGCATCCCCACCGCCTGGAAAGCCGCGAACAAAAACGTTGGCACCGGATTCACCTCCTGAACTTTCAACCCAGATCCCAGGCACCGCTTTAAGCAAGTCAGCGGTACTTTTGGGGGCGAGCTTATCAATTTGCACGGCATCGATGTTAGTCACAGCAAAGCTTGCATCAATTTTTCTGATCCCTGCGCCACCAGGTGTACCTGACACAATGATGGTTTCTACTTTTTCTTTGTTATTGTTCGGTTGTTGTTCAGCCTGAGCTGATGCGCTTAACGCAAGCGTTATAGCTGCAGCGATCAAGCTTAAGGAGTTAGTTTTTATCACGGCTAAAGCCCTCTTGTTGTTGTCATAGACTGGTATTTAACGACTGTCTATTTTTTAAAATAGATCTTAATGCAAACGTTTGCAATGATGTTGTTTAAAAATTTGTCATAAAATGATGGAAGGCGTTACAAATTTACTGTGATTGCTTATCTTTTCTGCTTGGTTAGGGTAGGAGATTCAATTAGTTATGGTTTAAGTATCAAAAAATTGTAAGAATAGCGATGTAATAACGTGTGCTAAGAAGGGGTTTGCGATGGGAACAACACAATTAAAGCTATCGGATCTAGCAAGGCTAGCTGGAGTCTCTACCTCCACAGCTTCCCGTGCACTCAATGATAACCCTCTGATAAAAAAGGAAACTCGAGAGCGCATTCAGGCGCTTGCAAAAGAGCATCACTTTAGCGTTAACGCGGCGGCTAGTCGCTTACGGATGCAAAAAACCAAAGTCATTGCCGTTATTATCAATCTCGAAGCCGAAACCAAACAATCCGTCGATGACCCATTTTTACTTAAAGTAGTGAGCGATATTAATCGTGCGGTGAACCGAAAAGGGTACGAGTTATTACTCTCTAATTCTTATATGGCAGGGGAAGACTGGCATGGTTATTTTATTTCTGGCCGTCGAGCCGATGGAGTTATCGTTGTCGGGCAAGGCAAGGAGCAAGCACGAATTGAACGTGCTGCAAGAGCTGGCACGCCGATCGTGGTATGGGGCGACCCTAAAACTTCTGCAAATTATCCTATCGTTGGTAGTGACAATTTTATTGGTGGCCTTAGCGCAACGGAGCACTTAATTGCCAAGGGAGCGTCTAAACTTCTATTTTTGGGCGATCCGGGCCATGCCGAACTCGGTGAGCGCTATCGCGGATTTTGCCATGCGGTGGAAAAAGCCAAGGTAGAAGCGCAAATGATTAAAATCGACATTACTTCAGAGGCTGCCTACGCGAGTATAAACGCTTTGTTGCGAGCACAAGGATTAACCTTTGATGGGATCTTTGCGTGTAGTGATATGGTCGCGCTTGGGGCACTAAAAGCGCTAAAAGAGCGTTACGTTAGCGTACCAAATGACGTACGAATAGTCGGATTTGACGACATAGCCATGGCACAGATCAGCTTCCCTGCGCTATCTACGATTAAACAAGACACCAATGCAGCGGCACAGTTATTGGTGGAAAAGCTGCTCTCTCAGCTAAGTGGTGAGACATGTGCGTCTCAAGAGGTGCCGTCATTATTAGTGATCAGACAGTCTAGTTAAAGCAGCACAATATGCGATAACAATCATTAGCTTAAATTGTTTTGATGTGATTTGAAATGCAAACGATTGCAAAAATAAGAAAGTCTGTCTAGACTAAAAAGGAATCACAGTGTTTTAACGAGAATAACAATGAATCGAGCACGTATCATACTTGCCATGGCCGTTAGTTACTTCCTATTTGCTATTTTGCTCAATAGCGTAGGGACGGTCATCTTGCAGTCTATTCATAGCTTTGGCATTACAAAAGCGCAGGCCGCCACCTTAGAGGCATTTAAAGATCTTCCCATCGCCATCGTTTCATTTCTGGTTGCGTCGGTTATCCCCAGGGTTGGATTTAAAATTGCTTTGACCGCAGTGCTCGCGGGCGTGGCATTGATTTGCAGTATCACACCTATGGTCGCTGAGTTTTGGATTCTTAAACTAGTATTTGCTTGCGTGGGTGCGGCATTTGCGGTGGTCAAAGTGTCGGTTTATGCGCTCGTTGGCCAAGTCACTGAAGGAAGCAACCAACATTCAAGCCTGCTTAATTTTATTGAGGGCGTGTTTATGTTAGGGGTCCTCGGCGGTTATTGGATTTTTGCGGCGTTTATTGACAGCGGCGATAACTCTCTTGGCTGGTTAAACGTCTATTTCGTGTTAGCTGTGCTGAGCGCGTTCACCGCATTTATTGTTTGGATCTCCCCAATTGCAAAGCCAGAGCCAACGCAAGCCACCGAGTCTAGTGTCTCTGCATTTATAGCGATGTTAAAGCTTGTGGCTAAGCCCCTTGTGCTGGTATTTGTGATTTCCGCATTTTTATACGTATTGATAGAGCAGAGTATAGGCACTTGGCTGCCTACTTTTAATAATGAGATCTTGTCATTACCGGTGAATATTAGCGTGCAAATTACCAGTGTTTTTGCTGCTTGCTTAGCACTCGGTCGGCTCGGTGCCGGCGTTGTGCTCACCAAAGTACATTGGTATGTGGTGTTAAATGTTTGCCTTGCCGCTATGGCAGGATTAGTGATTTTAACGTTACCGATGACTGAGGGTATTGAGAAAACGCTTATTTCTTCGTTATTTGACGCACCCCTTGTGGCTTTTCTCATGCCGCTGATCGGTCTTTTTATGGCGCCTATTTATCCAGTGATTAATTCGGTAATGCTAAGTAGTTTACCCACTACACAGCACGCGTCGATGACAGGGCTAATCGTTGTATTTTCAGCGCTGGGTGGTAGCACGGGTTCAATGATCACAGGTTTAGTATTTCAACATTTTGGTGGTCAACAAGCGTTTTATGGGGCACTTATTCCCATGCTGGTGATTGCAGTGTGTTTATATTTCTTTAAATCGATGAGTGAGTCTAGCCAATCAAATCATGCTCACACGCCAAGTCAACAAAAGGTGAGCTGAGGTTTTACATGCAGTACCAATCAAACTTTTATTCCACAGAGATTTTTAAGGCGGTGCAAAGCGCTGGCCTGTTTTCAGACAGTAAGGTTTTTGCAGATGCCATCGCAAAAATTCCGCTTGCAGAGATAGAAAACCAGTATGTGATGCAAAAGCCGACGGGAGAGGCATTACTTAGATTTGTGCATGCGCATTTTGACTTTGTTGCCAACAAAGAATTAAATGCCTTACCCGATTTTACGAGTGCGCAGCAGTATATCAGTGCGCTGTGGTCGCGTTTATCTAGAAAGCCGAGCACCGTTGCTAAGGGCTCCTTGCTACCTTTACCCCATCCGTATGTTGTACCGGGTGGACGTTTTAATGAGATTTATTACTGGGATAGCTACTTTACGGCACTCGGGCTTTTGGATGCGAACAGAAGCGATCTCGTTGAAGGAATGTTAGATAACTTTGTGAGTCTTATTGATCGTATTGGACATGTACCTAACGGAAATCGAGATTATTACCAAAGCCGCTCCCAGCCACCTGTAACAGCATTAATGGTTGATTTACTGTGGCAGGAAAAATCTCATGATAAGCAGTGGCTGTCACGAGTTACTCAGGCATTACTGAAAGAACATCAGTTTTGGCAGACTGGAGAGGATTTGAGTTGCACGGATAAAAAAGCGCATTACCGAGTCGTCAACATGCCATGTGGGGGCAAACTGAATCGCTACTGGGATCCGCTTGCAGCACCGCGCCCAGAGTCTTTTATTGAGGATATAGAATTAGCCGCAGCGGTTACGGACAGCGAAACGTTTTATCAGCACATTCGTGCGGCTTGTGAGTCGGGGTGGGACTTTAGTAGCCGTTGGTTAGCAAACGCTGACGATTTAGCGAGCATTCGTACAACAGACATTATCCCTGTGGATTTAAATGCACTACTAGTATTGCTTGAGTCGCAAATCGCACGTTGTTTTGAGAAATTAAACGAGCTAACGCAAGCGCAGTACTATGCCAATTTAGCGTCAAATCGCAGTGCACTGATACAGAAATATTGTTGGTGTGATAAAGAAGGCTGGTTTTACGATGTAGATCTTAATGATTATGCGCGTACCTCCGTTGAATCTCTAGCGGGCGTTGTGCCTATGTTTGCAGAGCTGGTTACACCTGAGCAGGCAGAGCATATTGGCAAAAAACTCGAGGCAGAGTTTTTGCAGCAAGGTGGATTGGTTAGTACCTTAGTCACTACTTCACAGCAGTGGGACAGTCCTAATGGCTGGGCACCACTTCAGTGGTTTGCGGTGTCAGGTTTAAGGGCATATGGTCAAAATCAACTCGCGAATAAGATTATGCAAGCATGGCTTTATGCTGTTGAAACCGGCTTTGAGCAAACCGGCTGTTTGCTTGAGAAGTACAATGTGGTTGAACCGGATAAACAGGCTAGTGGCGGAGAATACGTGGTGCAACAGGGTTTTGGCTGGACTAACGGAGTAACCAGTCGTTTTTATCGGCTTTTAGTGCCTGAAGTTGATAGTCCTTCGGCGTGATATTAAAGGCTTGTTTAAACGCTCGACTGAATTGACTTGGATGCTTAAAGCCGAGTGCAAAACTAATTGCGGTGATCTGAATTCCTGCTTTTAGTTTTGCCTTTGCTTCAGTTAGTCTCCGTGCTTGGAGCCACTGCTGTGGCGTCGTCGAAAATGACTTTTTAAATTGATTGAAAAAGCGACTTCTACTCATGCAGCTAAGTTTACAAAGCTTCTCTACATCTAGTGGTTCGTCTAAATGAGTCTCCAAATAATGCATCGCTTGATACAAACCGTTATGATCAGGCGTTTGTTTTACTGCGCCTAACAGCAGATCTCGGCTTTGTTGCTGTAGTAGTCTTGCAATTAGTTCGTCCATTGCCAAATCGATAAAGTACCCCCGCTCAGCCTCATTCTCACTGAACAGATGGAGCAATCGCCCCAAACAGTGCTGGGTTTGCCAGTTATGCTCAGTGTGCACCAGCTGCTTTTGATAATTAAAATCACTAGGAAGCGAAAGCGCTAACTTCTCGCTCACGGTATTAATTTTCTCTCGACTGATCTCAATTGCTAAACAGGTGGTGGGAGCGGATAAGCTGGCGTCGGGAAAGTCTATAAATACGGTTTGTTCTGGTGCCAATACGAAGCTTTGATGAGGTAAAAAGGGTTGGTGATAGTCGCAACTGTCTACGTGCATCACTTTTTTACCAGTGATCATCGCACAAAACAACACTTCATTAGAGGCGAGTTTGACTCTATTGGTACTTTCGTATGTGTCATAGACGCTAAGCTCTACCTGATTGGCGGCAAAACTTATTTTGTTTTCAACTAAGCGTTCGATACGACTGCGATGTTTAGAGATCTGCAAACAATGCACTCCTTCTCGGTTACTTTTGGACTGTGCGTATACATTCCGAGACCCTAAGTTAAGTTTTTAAAGGTGAATTTGACTAATGTCAAATATTAGTAAAAACAAAACTGGGACGAATGAAGCCCAAATAAATAACACAAGTTGCAGAGGTAAAAATGATATACGCAAATCCAAATACTGAAGGTGCAGTCGTCAACTTTAAGTCGCAATATCAAAATTTTATTGGTGGTGAGTGGACGCCACCCGTTGACGGCCAGTACTTCGACAATATTAGTCCTGTTAATGGCGAAGTGTTTTGTCAGATCCCGCGTTCAAATGATGCAGACATTAAACTGGCACTTGACGCCGCCCATGCTGCAAAGACGGCGTGGGGTAAAACTTCGGTCACTGAACGAAGCAATATATTACTCAAAATCGCAGACCGAATAGAAGCAAACCTTGAATGCCTAGCGGTAGCCGAAACGTGGGATAATGGTAAAGCTGTACGTGAAACGCTAGCCGCTGATGTTCCGCTTGCTGCTGATCATTTCCGCTATTTTGCAGGTTGTATCCGTGCTCAAGAAGGAGCCATTGGTGAAATTGATGAGTCAACCGTGGCCTATCATTTTCATGAACCTCTGGGCGTTGTGGGGCAGATCATCCCATGGAACTTCCCATTACTTATGGCCGCTTGGAAACTGGCACCCGCTCTCGCTGCTGGGAATTGCGTAGTGCTAAAACCTGCGGAGCAAACGCCTGCGTCTATCTTGTTGTTGATGGAACTAATCGCTGATTTATTACCAAGTGGCGTGGTTAATATCGTAAATGGTTTCGGGAAAGAGGCGGGTGAAGCGCTTGCTACGAGCACACGTATCGCAAAAATTGCGTTTACAGGCTCGACTCCTGTGGGCTCTCACATTCTAAAATGTGCTGCTGAAAATATCATTCCCTCAACGGTGGAGCTAGGGGGGAAATCGCCCAATATCTACTTTAGTGATGTGATGCAAGCTGACGATGATTACCTAAGTAAGTGTATTGAAGGCGCGGTGCTGGCCTACTTTAACCAAGGAGAAGTATGTACTTGTCCATCGCGATTGCTCGTGCAAGAAGATATATACGATGACTTTATAGCCAAAGTCATCGAACGCACTAAGGCGATTAAACGCGGCAATCCGCTTGATACAGAAACCATGGTTGGTGCACAAGCCTCACAAGCTCAATTTGATAAAATTCTTAGCTATATTGATATTGGCAAGAAGGAAGGGGCTGAAGTGTTAATCGGTGGCGAAGTCGCAGAGCTTGGCGAGGGTTATCATAAAGGCTTTTATATTCAGCCGACGCTGTTAAAAGGGCATAACCAAATGCGGGTATTCCAAGAGGAAATATTTGGTCCGGTGATCTCTTTATGTACTTTTAAAGATGAAGCGGAGGCGTTGGAATTGGCGAATAGCTCTGAGTTTGGTTTAGGTGCTGGGGTGTGGACTAGAGATATGAATCGCGCATATCAATTTGGTCGCCAAATCGAAGCGGGTCGCGTGTGGACTAACTGTTATCATATGTATCCTGCACACGCGGCATTTGGTGGTTATAAAAAATCAGGTATTGGCAGAGAAACTCACAAAAAAGCGCTGGATCATTACCAACAAACCAAGAACCTCTTGGTGAGCTATAGCACCAGTCCTTTAGGCTTTTTCTAATTTAATTATTATAGAAGTATTGAGTACTGACCATTGTGACAGTACTCAACCAGTCACCCGGTTAAGAAACGACTTTTAATGGCGTCGCTTGTTTATTAGCAAATGCTATCCTATATTCGAGTCCTTTGCCGGGCTCGCTGACGGTGTGTACATCTCCATCTAACCCTTGAGTCACCAAGTTATAGATAATATAAGCGCCAAGTCCCATACCGCCACTTCCTCTTTTGGTGGTATAAAATGGCTCGAATAACTTACTTAATTCAAGCTCCGACATGCCTTTACCATTGTCTTTATAAATAAGCTCAATGTGTTCATCATGTTTAAAGAATTCAATGGTGATCTCACCTTGTTCCGACTCTTTAAAGCCATGTGCAATGGAATTTGCGACTAAATTCGAAATGATCTGAAAAATAACACCGGGATAGGTCGTGGCGATAAGGCCGGGATCGCAATGAAACTTGATTTTATGGTCATGCTTTTTAATCTCTGGATTGAGCGCCGCGATGATCTCTTGAACATAATCATGGACATTAAAGGCCCTCACTTGCTCGCAAGATTGATCGACAGCGACTTGCTTAAAGCTATTAATTAAATTCGCGGTGCGTTGGAGGTTTTTTAATAGCAATTTGCAAGCGCCAGTTGAATCTGAAATAAAGTCCTCCAATACTCCGGTAGAGAGCACTTTGGTTTGGTACTTCATGGTGAGGTCGTCTAAGTGCTGCTGTAGATAAGTGGTGGAAGTGATGCCAATCCCGATGGGGGTGTTGATTTCGTGTGCAACACCCGCAACCAAATCGCCAAGCGATGCCATTTTCTCTCGTTCAAGTAATTGCGTATGAGTACGGTTGAGATAGGCAACGGTTTCTTCTAGCTTTTGATTGGTCTCGACTAGTGAGCGAGTGCGCTCACTCACTAACTCTTCTAACTGCTCTTTATGTTGTTTTAACTCTTGTAAGATTTGCATTCCTTCAACTAGTAAAAACCCTAAAGCGACGATATAGGCCATTAACCTTAAAATATGCCAGCCCCACCAAGCGGTATCCCACAACTTGGATTGCTCGAACATAATAGCGGCTGCGCCAAATAGGAAACAATGTAAGCAAAAGAGCAAATCGCTCACATTATGAGAGTCGCGATATACAAGGAGAATTTTAACTGCGGCGACAAAAAACATAGTACCGCCAATGACGTTGAGCGCCATCGCCGTACCAGTAAAGTGACCTTGCTCAACCATGTGTGGTAAATCCGTAGGGTAAGCTAGGCTCATGGTGCCGATGATGATAGCGGCTGTGCATGCGCTGATCAGCCAATAGCGGTTTTTAAACCAAGTAAATCGGCTGTGAGCAAGCAGGGTGATAAAAGTGAGACCACCAAAGAAAGTCGCGATACTGTGAAGCCAAACGAAGGTTTGGCCAACATTTACGGCGGCATGGAATCCATCTAAGATCCCCATTACCAGCAGCGCCGTGGCGATTTCGATATTAAAACTTGTACCGGTGTTGTACTTTTCAAAAAATAACAACGCCAATGCAATGAAAAGGGCGACAGCGGAGCCGAAGGTTTCAGCCACTGCATGCGCTTCTATCAGCGGCCAAGTTATATTATTAAGAAGCGTATTGCTCAGTAAAAGGGATGCGCCGTGGATAGTTAAGCTGACACCTATGATTATCCAGATCACAATGTGGGTGTTTTTATTTATATTCATGGAGGCTATTCCTTCGATTCACCTCCTTAAATCTAGTACATTTATTATGTAGATAAAGCATGCTGAGCATTTTTATCAGCTGGTATCAAGGTGCCAGCTGATACTTTCCAATGTTACTCGTTTCCAGAAGTGATGAGCTCGTCAGCCAAACTTGTTAAGTCAGGTAGCACGTAATCTGGTGTCTTTGCCAGTGGGTAGAGCTGCTTTTGTGGTCTTGCAATAAATGCTGTGTGCATGCCCGCGGCTTTTGCGCCGGCAACATCCCAGCCGTGAGCCGCCACCATTAGCGCTTGGTCTGGACGAATATTTAATTGCTGTAACGCCCATTCGTAGGCTCTAAGGTCGGGCTTATACACTTTGATGTCTTCAATACTCAAGCGTTGGTCAAAATAGGTAATTAGACCGGCATTTTCAAACTGCGCTTTAACCCCCGCATTCGATGAATTGGTTAAACTCACGAGTTTAAACCCAGCTTGCTTGAGCCGTTTTAGCGCGGGAATGACGTCTTTATACGGGGGCAAAGAGAGCAGGGCGGGCACGATTGCTTGTTTAGCTTGTGCGTCAGTTATCGTTAGGCCTTTGTTTTTTGCAACCATTTGTAGCGCGGCAACGCCTATCTTGCCAAAATCTTGATAATCACCACTTACTGTAGTCACTAACGAGTGATGTAGCATAGTGGAAAACCAAAGGGCTAATAGGGACTCATCGCCACCTAAAACTTGGCTAACCGGCTTATTCATTGACTCTAAATCAAGTAAGGTTTCATTGACATCGAAGAAAATAACTTCCGGGCGTTCAACCTTTGAGTTGGCTTGGCTAATATTCGGCATTAGGCCTCCTAACATAACGAATAGACTAATTAAGGTGCGTTTCATTGATAATTCCAATTTAGTTGCGATGAGAAGCAGTATATTTATTTGATAAATTTAAACAAAGCGCGCATATTCGAAAGCAAGATTCGAAAAAACTAAATCGACATGTATTCAATCGCTGAACTCGAAACATTCTTAGCTATTATTAAACATCAAGGAGTGGTTAATGCTGCGAAGCAATTAAGACTCTCGCCTGCGACAGTTAGTCATCGTCTTAACAAGTTAGAGCAACATTTAGGCATGACTTTGCTGTTTAGAGATAGTCGTACGCTTACATTGTCCCCAGCCGGAAGTACTTTTAGAGAGCGGGTGGAGCATATATTAGAGGCGCTTTATGATGCTGAGCACGAAATAGGTGCAAGGGGCTCAGCGGTGAGCGGGTTACTTCGTGTCACTATGCCGCCTTGGGTGTTTTCACAATTTGTGATGCCAAATCTAAGTCAATTTGAGCAAGCGCATCCGCAATTAGCACTCGATTTCCTGATCAACGATCAGTTTGTAAACATAGTTGAAGGTGCTCAAGATGTAGCGATACGCGTTGGACAATTGGCTGATTCTGGGTTGTTGGCGAGAAAACTATGCGATAACCATCGGATATTATGTGCAGCGCCGAGCTATATTGACCGCTATGGCATGCCTGATAATATCAGCGAATTACAAAACCACTTTTTTGTATGCTTACCTTGGCAACGAGAATTTAAGTTAAAAGAACCAAACGGTAGAATTGTACACTTTAACGCAAAAACTCGTTTTACGATTTCAAACTCAGACAATATGACTTCTGCTGCCCTAGCTGGGCATGGTATTGCAGTTAAATCTCACATTGCCATCAGAGATAACCTAAAAAGAGGTGAGTTAGTGCCTATAATTCCAGGTTGTCTCGAAAGTGACGACGCACCTATTTGGTTTGTCAGGCCTCAGCACTCGCTGAAGACACGCAAGGCAGAGGCATTCTATGAATTTATGAGGGCATTGTTCGAAAATAAGGGCTAATACTTTAGTCTGCTTGTGCTTTTAAACTAATAACTCTAAACTCCGTATTAAAATTAGAAACTAGCCAGCTTGATGATTGTAAAATCGAACTGGTAACACTGATAGCAAACGGAGCTGCTATGTTCAAATTCATTTCTTGGATTTTTTCTGTCACCGCATTTTCACTTACTCTATTCTTTATCGTGCAAGGTAGTTATATGCTTTGTTTAGTCATGCTACTTGCTGGATTGATAGCATTGCCAAAACATGAAAAAGAATTGCAACCACTAGGTATGAGATTACATGCTAAGCATTTTTCTCGGGAGTCTCGTTCACTTAGCTCAAAAGAGGTAATGAACTTTTTATTAGCATGCTCATTGGCTGGCGCTAGCCTTGCGTATCAATGGCATGTGGTAACAATATAGACTTTACTGAACTTAATATCTTGAGTGTTTATATACAGCCATGATCCGAGTTTCTCTTAATGGGATACTCGGATATTTTTCAATGCTACCCCCGAGATAGGGTTAGCCTGATATCACAAATAGTATAAAACATACATGATGTTTAAAATCCGCTCACTAGCTGTTAGATTGGTTTTAACTACCATAGCATGGAAGAGCAATTGAATGTCACAGCCGTTAAAATCCTCATCAATACGTGTTCAAGAGTTCCTAGCCAGTCATGGGCATAACTTCACCGTTACAGAGCTTGCAGACTCTACTCGTACCGCGAAAGATGCTGCAAATGCGATTGGTTGCACTGAGTCTCAAATCGCCAAGTCTCTGATATTTAAAGATAGCAATACTGAAAAGGCGGTCTTGATAATTGCTTCTGGTAGCAACCAAGTGTCCGTGAAAAAAGTGGAAGCAGCAATTAGGGCCTGTTGATCTTTCAAGTTTGTTTTTGCGGCAGTTTGATTGGTATTTATACAAGTCAGAGCCGGCGTAGTATAGTCATTCTATGTGAGTCAGGCGATAAAGACTTTGTGCTCCCGCAAAGTCACCTTACCCCACATCCTTGTGGGGCAACACAGAAGAAATGCCAATAAAGCGCTGCCCTTCGGGTTCACCTGAGTGCGCTTTGTTCATTGTTGCTCAACTTTTGCCTAGATTACTAGGCGGCAAGTCGAGCGTCGCGACCAAAACACACTCAGAAGAACAAAAATCAAACAGCAAAGGTCTACAGGCCCTGATGTAAAGCTCGAAAAAGCGAACGCAAACTTTGTACGGGAAAAAACCGGTTTTGCCATTGGCGGTGTGCCTCCTGTGGCGCACACTGACTCTGTGTTGACGATAATTGATAAAGATTTAAAGCAATACGATCGTATTTGGGCTGCTGCAGGCACGCCCAACTCGGTTTTTGAGTTAAAAGCGCATGATCTAGATACGCTTACGGGTGGCACTTGGTTAGATATTGCGAAGTAATCCTCAGTTCGTAATCGACCTTGTGTCTATGTGATCCATCTATCAGTCAACTAGGGGTGGTCATTAAGGTTTTCAACCAATAAAGTGCTTTCTAGATGAGAACAGCCCGATAGTCATTCAAAATAATCGTATTAATACCGCTCTCAAGGTAGTTGAATTTAAAAAAGTAAAGACACAGAGATACATGATAAACTTACCGCCAATAATTCAGTAGTATGACTATCTAAGATAATCGAGCTACTAGTCATAAGTGTGACCAAACGTGTGACCTTTTGATATTTGTGATGTGTATTTTAATCATAACTTTATGATATTTAGGGTTTAAGTGATTTATGTGTGAGCTTTTGGGGATGTCGGCGAACGTACCGACAGATATTTGTTTTAGCTTTTCTGGTTTGTTGGAGCGCGGTGGCAATACGGGTCCTCATAAAGATGGCTGGGGTATCACCTTTTACGAGGGGAAAGGATGTAGAACCTTTAAAGATCCAGAGCCTAGCTGTCAGTCTGAAATTGCTAAACTAGTCAAAGCATATCCGATTAAAAGCGTGTCTGTAATAAGCCATATTCGACAGGGAAATAGGGGACGAACTTGTCTTGAAAATACCCACCCATTCACTCGAGAATTATGGGGTCGGGAGATCACGTACGCCCACAATGGCCAGCTTTCGGACTATAAAGACTTAAAAACTGATTTCTACCGACCAGTTGGGAATACAGACAGTGAACTTGCTTTTTGTTGGATTTTGGACAAAGTACGAGAAAAATACCCAAGTCGTCCGTCAAACATGGTCTCAGTTTTCAGGTATATCGCAAAGCTAGCGCACACATTGAGAGACAAAGGGGTATTCAACATGTTGATAACCGATGGTATTTATGTGTTGGCGTATTGCACCAATAATCTACATTGGATAACCCGTAGAGCCCCATTTGGTAAGGCTACCTTAATTGATGCGGATATGGTGGTGGATTTTCAAAAGGAAACCACACCAGATGATGTTGTCACTGTTATTGCGACTCGACCGCTGACCAACGATGAACAGTGGCAGAAACTTGAGCCCGGCGAGTTTGCTTTATTCAAATTAGGTGAGAAGGTGTAGTTCTGAGTTTTTGTAAGCAAAGGCGGCCTAGTTGAGCCGCCTTGATGAATTAACGATGTAGCTATCAACTCTCTGATTTGGGTTGGTAGGTTTTAAGCTCTATCTGAAACTGCTCCATACCATCTTTACCTTTGTACATTTTAACCAGCATATGATCATAACTTGGTGCAAACCAAGCAATGGCTTGACGATCGCTATCATCATAAACGCGTTTAACTTTGATGGTTTTGACGTTGCCAAAAGGTAGAGTGATCATTTCCTCGCCAGCCACCTCAAAATCATAGCTTCGCTGGTCGCCTTTTTTGTCTATGATAGGATAGCTAAACTTGGTCTTTCCCGCCTTTAAATCCTCTCGCAGCTGTACTTGATAACTAATTAAATCTTGCTGATTCTCAAGCCACTTCACTTTCAGTGGATACTTTTCTTCACTGGAGGTAATTGCTTGGTTTTGATGATCAAACTTAATTTTGTAGCTTTTATCTGGACCAGTCCCTTCACGGGTCATACTGTAATGTAGTGGGCTGACGGTATGTTCAGCGACTTTAAACAATGATTCTTCAGTTCTTACATCTGAAAAAATCATCCATTCGATATCGCTTTTGTAACGTACAGCGTATGTTGCATCCGCTATTTTTGTGAGGTCTCGCGTGGCACTACCATGAACCTTACCTTTGCGT
Organism: Pseudoalteromonas sp. NC201; assembly: GCF_002850255.1. Lineage (NCBI taxonomy): Bacteria > Pseudomonadati > Pseudomonadota > Gammaproteobacteria > Alteromonadales > Pseudoalteromonadaceae > Pseudoalteromonas > Pseudoalteromonas sp. NC201. Next base: position 2,451,831 of record NZ_CP022522.1, on the reverse strand, counting down.
GAAACTTGGTATTCGGCGTGATATTCAGTGAGAGAGTTCGCAAATGTCGAAGTGGAAAGTAGAGCGCTAATACCAATTAGCACAGCGCTCCATTTTTTATTTTTCTGGGTACGGCGCACCTTGAACTGGTAAGGTTTTGTTATCAAAAACAGCATAGTCTGCTTCCATTGTTAGTCTTTGTTCGCTGAACCATTTGACCACCAAAGGATAAAGAATGTGTTCTTGCTTATGCACACGTTGCGCCAGTGACTCTGCCGTATCATCTGGAAGAACAGCGACCTTGGCCTGACAGACCACAGGACCACCATCTAACTCTTCTGTGACAAAGTGAACGCTAGCACCATGTTCTGCATCGTTTGCATCGATTGCTCTTTGGTGGGTGTTCAGCCCTTGATACTTAGGCAACAAAGAAGGATGAATGTTCAACATTTTTCCTCTAAATTTTTGCACCAAGTTTGGAGTTAGAATACGCATAAATCCAGCTAATACAACCAAATCTGGTGTAAAGCTATCAATTAGTTGACCAAGCGCAACGTCATACTCTTCACGAGATGCGTATTGCTTATGGTCTAAAACAGAAGTCGCTATACCAGCCTCTTGCGCTCTGGTTAGGCCGTATGCGTCCGCTTTATTACTAACAACGGCTGCAATTTCACCTTGAATATAGCCAGATTTGCAAGCATCAATGATTGCTTGCAAATTTGAACCACTACCAGAGATCAGAACAACAAGGCGAGTGGGTGCCATTACTCGGCACCACCTAAGATCTCAACTTGCTCTTCACCAGCCTGAGCGTCTTGAATTTCACCGATGTGCCAAGCGTTTTCGCCTTGTGCTTTCAGGATTTCAAGGCTTTGTTCAAGCTTATCAGCAGGAACAACTAAGATCATGCCAACACCACAGTTGAATGTGCGGTACATTTCGTGCGTTGCAATGTTACCGTTTTCTTGTAACCAGTTGAAGATTGCAGGCCATTGCCAGCTATCACCTTTAATCACCGCTTTTGCTGACTCAGGTAGCACACGAGGGATGTTTTCCCAAAAACCACCGCCAGTGATATGAGAAAGTGCGTGAACATCAACTTCTTTTAATAGCGCTAAGATTTGCTTCACGTAGATACGCGTTGGTTCTAGCAGGTGCTCGCCTAGGGTTTTGCCTTCGAACTCTGCGTTAGTGTCTGCGCCAGATACTTCTAGTACTTTACGGATTAGAGAGTAGCCGTTTGAGTGCGGACCGCTTGAACCTAGTGCAATTAGCTGATTGCCAGCCGCAACTTTAGTTCCATCAATGATTTTAGACTTTTCTACCACACCAGTACAAAAGCCAGCCATATCGTAGTCATCGCCTTCGTACATGCCTGGCATTTCAGCCGTTTCACCACCGATAAGCGCACAACCAGAAAGCTCGCATCCTTTGCCAATACCAGATACTACATCTGCCGCAACATCAACGTCTAACTTGCCTGTAGCATAGTAGTCCAAGAAAAATAGGGGTTCAGCGCCTTGGACAATAAGATCGTTAACACACATAGCAACTAGGTCAATACCTACTGTGTCATGCTTTTTCAAATCGATAGCTAAGCGTAGCTTAGTACCAACACCGTCAGTGCCAGCAACCAAAACAGGCTCTTTATATCCGGTTGGGAGTTCGCATAGTGCACCAAAACCACCAATGCCACCCATTACTTCTGGGCGACGAGTTTTTTTCACTACGCCTTTAATTCTTTCGACCAATGCGTTGCCCGCATCGATGTCAACGCCAGCGTCTTTATAACTAAGAGACTGTTTTTGTTCGCTCACAGGTTTTCCTCAAAAGTTGCTAGATAGATTTGCTTAGAAACGCCGACATTTTACAACAATTGCATCTAGGCGGCTAGCGACTTTGCGAGAAACCCTAAGAATGTGGTCAAAGGTCCTCGATTTTGTATCTCGAACAGTATAAAGAAACGACAAAAACTTGATTGTTTATAACTGAATGTGATTTGCGTTAGATCAATACTCAAAGAAGGTGGCAGCGTACTATGGAAACAGGCCCAATCAGACAGTAACTTCAAAAAATGTATTCGAAATCACTGTCACTAACGGCGCATTGATTGGGTCTACCCTAAACTCAAATGCATTTTCAGCCTTAATCTGAGATTTATACTCAAACTCAGATTACCTAGCTATTTATGGGAATAAAACGATGAATATTGAACGCCACAGCCTAGCTAAAGAACTGCCAGAGTTTAAAGACAGAATTCATGAATTAAAACTGTCTGATGGACATTTCTCAAAACTTTTTAAAGATTATCATGAAGTAGACAATGAAGTTATTCGAATTGAAGACGGTGTAGAGCACTCAAGTGATGAGTATCTTGAGTCACTGAAGAAAAAGAGACTGTGGTTAAAAGATCAACTTTACCGAATTTTAAAAAGTGCGGACTAACTTTTAATCAAGGCCAACTGGTCTATGTGAGCGGGCTGCCAAGTCCGCTACTAAATTCCCCACCAATTGTTGAATAATTTAGCCTGTCCCGAGCAAGGGCAGATTTATAATCTATACTCTAACCATTGTATTCCATGCACGACGACTCCTTTGATTGCACTTATATTAGTATTAGCTGGCAGCTTTATCATGGGATTAGCTTTTTCACCGGCCTTTAAAATATGTCGATTAACCTCTTCGGTCGGGTGGCGAGTGTTGTTAATTCTTATGGCTCTGTTTGAACTCGGATACTTGAGCTTTGCCTACTTTCTGTACGATCACAATAGCGCTAGTTTCATTGAGCAAGGCTTAAGTTTAATCCTGTTTCTTGGCTCCATTTTTGTTTTTGTGGTGAATTGTCTAAGTCTAACAAGTCTGCAAGAATTAAATGAAATTGCAACGCAGGCCAAATATAACGCTGAACATGATTTTTTAACGGATTTAGAGAATCGCCAGCGCTGCATTGACGCCATTAATGAACGTAAGCATCAGCAGCTCGACTTTAGTGTTATCTTGGTTGATCTGAATAATTTTAAGCAGATCAACGATGCAAAAGGGCACTTCTTTGGTGATAAATTGTTGGTGGAACTTGCACACAAAATGCGTGCAGCACTGCTTCCTCGTAGCAAGTTATATCGCATGGGCGGCGATGAATTCATTATCCTGATGGACGTTACAGACGTAAACTGTATTTACTCTCAAAACAATGCACTACTGAGCGAGTTAAAGTCTGGGATAGAAATTGAGGAGTTACAACTGGATGTGACCTATAGCGCAGGAGCAAGCTTATGGACTAAATCGCGCCAACTTGATGTGTTTGACCTTTTGAAGCAAGCTGATATCGCCATGTATTCGGCCAAGCATAGCCGTCAAAGCATCGTCATCTTTGATGAAGAGCTTCATGAGGGAATTGAGGCCGAGTTCCAACTTTTAGCTAATCTCAAAGTTGCGCTCGCTCGAGGTGAATTGGCGCTCTATTATCAACCGATAGTGTGTTCTCAAAGTGGTGATATTCATGGAGTAGAAGCGCTATTAAGGTGGCCTCAGCCCGACGGTACAATGATAATGCCAGATCAGTTTATTGAGTTAGCGGAGCGTAATAATCTTATCCGGCAGCTGAGTGCATTTGTGATTAACCGTGTATTCCAAGACCTTGCAATATTGATTGAAATAGATGACAAGTTAGTTGTGCATATCAACCTTTCCTGCCAAGATTTTGCTGAACAGAATCTAATTAATACCCTTGCCATGCTACTGGATACTCACCGAGTAGACCCAACTCATATAGTATTTGAGCTTACAGAAAGCACCGTAATGGAAGAAGTGGAAAAAGCGAGAAGCCTAATTGAAACATTAATAGATATGGGATTTGCAGTGAGTATTGATGACTTCGGCACTGGTTTTTCTTCATTTTCTATTTTAAAAGAGTTACCAATTTCGCAGATCAAAATAGACGGTTCGTTTGTAAGGCTAAGTCATGAAAGTGAAAAAGATCAAGCCATAGTAGAAACCAGTATGTTTTTAGCACGTAAATTGAACTGCAGTATTGTTGCTGAGGGTGTTGAAAGCGATGCTTGTTTGCAGTATTTGTATAGCTTGAATTGTCCGTATATTCAGGGCTTTCAGATATGTGAACCACTTTCGCTAAGCGAATGCGTAAAGTGGATTAATTCCCAGAATATGGTGAAAGGCGCAATGAAAAGGTTAGACGGATGAGGTCTATAACCTCTCTCTGCAAAAAGCTTGATATCCAGATATACGAATAAATTGCTGTCGACTAGAAAGTTAACATCGGCTTAGGTGGGATAAAACCGTACATTTGTTCAAATCCAGGGATCTCTGTTTCCCATATTGGGGTTTCTTCACCGATATATGCACGGAATGCATCAAGAAACAGCCTAGTTCTGACTGGTAAATCACGATGAGGATAGAGCGCATACATCGCAGCAAAATCGACCAGTTTTGTGTTAGTTAAAATCGGTTGTAATTTGCCTTCAGTAATTTCTTTACCGACTAGAAAGGCTGGTGCAACAATATAACAGGTACCAGACAGCACACTTTCCATCAATGTATCTCCGTCGTTGGTTCTGAAGATACTCTTTACAGGCATTTGCTGCTCGATGCCTTGCTCGTCTTGATAGGTGATACTGGTAAACCTTAACGCATCACTGGCGTAGGTTGCTGCAGGTAATTCGCTGAGCTCCTCAAGCGAGTTTGGCGTGCCATGAGTTTTTAAGAACGTCGGGCTTGCTAATATGAGCAATCGATTGCGTGCAATTCTGCGGGCGATAAGTGATGAATCTTTCGGCTCGCCGACACGAAAAGCTAAATCAAAGCCTTCACCCACTAAGTCCACGAGTCTGTCTTCAAGCCTAAGTTCAACCTCAACATGAGGAAAACGTTTTTGAAAGTCATTGATAACAGGTTGTACGTAGCGTCGACCTACCACAGTAGAGCTGGCAATTTTAAGCAAACCTTTAGGCTCGGTGTGATAATTCTGTGCGATGCGCTGAGTGTCGTTTAGTAGCAGCCTTAGCTCTTCTGCTTTTTTTACCATCTCGGAACCTGCAGAGGTGAGCGAAAAGGAACGAGTCGTACGATTCATTAATCTTACACCGAGTTCTTCTTCCAGCTTGGTCATCTGCTTAGAAATGACAGAGCGATCGATATTTCTCAGTTGTGCGGCACTGGCAAAGGAACCACGTTCCACAACGTCTAAAAAGATTAATAATCTGCTGCTAATATCCATAATGCGAGAAAGTTCACTAAGACTGATGCCATTGTGACACTAAACAATTGGAATTGCGAGGGGCATATTTACACTAATAAAGTTGTGGCAACATGCTAACAATGGTTTAATGAATTTAGTCTCACTACTTTATTTTTAACCTAACGCAAAGGCATATGATGAAAGCAGTCCGATTCAATCACACAAATGGACTTACCTTCGAGCAGGGAGAAATTAACTTACCTGAGGCAACCGATGATCAAGTCTTGGTCAAAGTTGAATACGTTGGTTTAAGCTTTATCGATACCAAAGTGGCCAATTGTCCCTGTGAAGAAACACCGAATAGAGTGTTTGGTGTGGATGCTGTGGGTGTTGTGGAAAAAGCATGTAAAACGGGATTTCCAGAACCAGGTACGCGGGTTTTTTGGCATGGAGACATTCGAGAGCAAGGCACGATGAGTGAATTTGCCTTGGTGCCAAGTCACGCACTTACTGTACTACCAGAAAATGTTGATGGTAAGCTCGCCTCAGCGGCAATCGCACCTGCTATGTGTGCATTGATTGCGCTATTTAAGCTTCAACTGAATACAGGTGATACGATTTTAATCGAATCAGCTCATCATCCAGTTGGCCAAATGGCAATACAATTTGCCAAACAGGTGGGGCTTGGGGTGGCGGCATGTTCCGAGTCTAAATATAAAAAGCTGCTTGAAAAGCTAGGTGCAGATCTCGTGTATACCCAGTCTGACTTTGCCGGCTTAGCCGATGCTCTGCAGCTTCATTTTGGCGCAGCAGAGGTGCAAGGCGCACTAGATTTAACAGGTACACATACCCAACAATTGATTGCGCATTTGATATTTTGTGGTCGAGTAAGTTGCTTAGCGGGATTACCTGCTATTGAGCAACACCTCTTAATGAAGAAAGCGCCAAACATAGGCATTGTTTCTTTGTGTGGTAGTTGGCTTTCCAATAGTGTTTGTGCGCAGCAGAGAATGGCATTCATCGGAAATACTCTGGCTGAAAAGCTTGAAAAAAATGAAATTACTTTGCAGCAACTTGAATCAATTTCACCGCAGCATGATGCGATAATTGAAACGCTGAAAAAGCTAGAAAACAACGATAACATCACGTTTTTTGCGGCAGATATGAATCTGTAGCCCCCATCAGTAGCGATAATTTATCCTCTTCACGCAACAATACTGAGCCTGGCAATATTCGCTGGGCTCAGCGTCCAAATAAATTGATACAATTTCTGACATTTTTCACCGCTTGAACACCGTATACTTCCCTCCAGGCCTCGCCATGAAGGGAATACGCATTTCCTTTACGACTTCATAAATAGTCATTGTCATCGTAAGGCGAAATTTTACATTGCGTTAATTGATGTCGGAGGGGCATCAATTTGGTGCGAATTGATATGTTTATTTGCACTCGTCAAATTGGATAGACTAGTGTCATCAGTTTAATAAGGATTAAACAATGAAAAAGTTACTTGTTATTTTCAGTTTTCTCATCTTCTCAGGTGTCGCGTTTGCGAATGACACACCTTATGAATTAATTAACCAAGTTGGCGATAAGCTATTTGCTGATATAAAAACGGTTAATCAAGATGGCAAAGCAACTGAAACTCAGATGAAGGGCATAGTACGTAGTCGCTTGATGCCACACATCGATGTGAAGTTTGTATCTTTTAAATTGCTTGGTAAACATATTAAAGGGCTAAAAAGAGACGAAGCCATCGAGTTTATTGGTGCGGTTGATAACTATCTTGTATCTACCTACGCTAATGCACTTTTACAGTACAAAGGCCAAGACGTATTGTTTGAAGAGTTACCAGTTTCTGATGGTGCTGATTTTGCGACGGTAAAGGTGGTAATAAGAGAGCAATCAAAACCAGATATAGACATGCATTTTAAGTTTCGTCAAAGCAAAGGTGGAGACTGGAAAGTGTATGACATGGTTGCTGAGGGTATTTCTTTATTGAGTGCTAAGCAAAAAGAAATCACGATGAGAATCTCAGAAGTAGGTTTGGCTCAGGTTACGGCTGAATTGAAGAGTAAAGCATAAATCAAATTACTTCCCCCCGACTTTGAAGTAACCAAAAGAGCACATCATGGCTGATATGCTCTTTTTTTGGTTTCTGAAATCAGACTACTTGGTTTGTCAGTGGCCTTTCAAGTCTTGCTGCGTCGAGGTTTTCACAGGTTATTGTTGCAATCTGTTTTAGTGCTTCTTTGGTAAAAAAACCTTGATGTCCAGTAACTAGCACATTGGGGAAGCTAACCAAACGCGAGAAAACATCGTCTTGAATTATTTCTTCACTGTGGTTTTTAAAAAATAGCTCTGACTCTTGCTCATATACATCTAAGCCGAGGTAACCGAGTCGTTTAGACTTAAGCGCGGCGATACAGGCTTTGCTATCTAACAGGGCGCCTCTACTAGTGTTAATAAGCATGACACCCGCTTTCATTTTGGCAAACGCAGCATCATCAATAATATGATGGGTATGTTCATTAAGCGGACAGTGTAGGCTAATAATATCCGATTGCGCCAGTAAGATATCTAGAGAGACCAAGGTATAAGGACCTTCCCCTATGTTTGGGTCATAAACTAGGACATTGGCACCAAAGCCGTTTAAGATACTGACTAAGGCTTGGCCAATTTTGCCACAGCCGATGATACCAACCGTTTTATTGTAAATATTAAAACCGAGTAAGCCGTTGAGATCAAAATTATCTTCTCGAACTCGATTGTAGGCCTTATGTGTCTTGCGGCTGAGCGTTAGCATCAACGCGATACAGTGTTCTGCAACCGCTTCTGGGCTGTAGGCTGGAACACGGACAACCTTTATGTCACGCTGTTTTGCCTGTTGAATATCAACGTTATTGAAACCTGCGCAGCGTAGGGCGATGGTTTTAACGCCATAGTCAGCCAGTTTATCAATCACTTGTGCATTTACAGTATCGTTTACAAATACACAAACCGCGTCATAGTGCTGACACAGCGAAACCGTTTTTTCATTGAGTGACTCACTAATAAAACTTATTTCAAGTTCTGAGTAGGTATTTACGGCTTGCTCAAAAAACGGCACTTCATAGTTTTGCGAACTGAATAGGGCGATTCTCATGATTAATGTGGCTCTCTATCACTGACTTAAGCGTTTCTGGTTTTGTTCTTGGGGCATATCTTGATACTAGCATGCCTTCAGAGTTTATTAGAAACTTGGTAAAATTCCATTTAATTGCGCGGTTTTGCGCGATACCACGGGTGTGAGATTTTAAATAGCTAAATAATGGATGTGCATCAGGTCCGTTGACTTGTGTTTTAGTACAGATCTTAAAGCTTAAATTGAAATGTGTATTGTAAAACTCTTTAAGCATTTCATCTTCAAGTGGTTCATTGCGACCGAACTGATTACAAGGAAAGGCCAATACCTCAAATCCAAAAGGTTTGTATTTGCTGTATAGCTTTTCAAGTGCAGACAGTTGCGGAGCAAAGCTACATTTGCTCGCAATGTTAACGATCAATAGCGGTCTTCCCGCTAAGGACTGTAATGGCAAAACTTGGCCATCAATAAGCTGTGCACTAAAACGATAAATATTCTCCATCCTTTCAGGCTCCGTGTGATTTATTCATGTTATTCGGTATCAAAGCGGTTTTTTCATTTGCTATGACAGAGGTGGTCGGGTATAAAAACTCCATTCTTATTAAGATAACAACGAAATAGGACAGAAATATGTCAGTGAAAGTCGCATTTATAGGATTAGGCGTCATGGGGTATCCAATGGCTGGGCATTTGCAAAAGGCGGGTTACCAAGTCACGGTATACAATCGTACCACCAGCAAAGCCGAAAAATGGGCCGCTGAGTATACTGGCAACTTTGCAGTTACACCTAAAGATGCAGCGACTGACTGTGATTTTGTGTTTATGTGTGTTGGCAATGATGACGATTTACGCTCAGTCGTATATGGCGAGAGTGGTGTGTTAGCGGGGGTAAAGCCGGGAGCGGTGATAGTTGACCATACGACAACATCTGCAAAAGTTGCCCGTGAAATAGCGCAAGAAGCCAGAAAATTACAAGTTGAATTCTTAGATGCCCCTGTATCTGGTGGTCAGGCTGGTGCAGAAAATGGCGTGTTAACGGTGATGGTTGGAGGAGGCGAAAGTACGTTTGAAAAAGCACAACCAATCATGGCCGCGTTTGCTCGCTTTAGCCAATTAATTGGAGAAGTGGGGGCTGGGCAGCTTTGTAAAATGGTCAATCAGATTTGTATCGCAGGTGTGGTACAGGGGCTCGCAGAAGGCTTACACTTTGCTAAAAAGGCGGGTCTTGATGGTGAAAAGGTAATTGAAACGATTGCTAAGGGTGCAGCTGGCTCTTGGCAAATGGAGAATCGTTATAAAACCATGTTGGCAGGCGAATATGACTTTGGTTTTGCAGTCGATTGGATGAGAAAAGATTTAGGCATTGCACTAGACGAGTCAAGAAGTAACGGCGCAAATTTGGCGCTTACAGCTTTAGTGGATCAATATTATGCGGATGTTCAAGCGCTTGGCGGCAACCGTTTTGATACCTCAAGTCTACTGGCTAGGCTTGACGCTATCCACGACAAAAACAAATAACCTTTCGTTTCTAGGGCCTGTTGACCTTTGCTGTTTGATTTTTGTTCTTCTGAGTGTGTTTTGGTCGCGACGCTCGACTTGCCGCCTAGTAATCTAGGCAAAAGTTGAGCAACAATGAACAAAGCGCACTCAGATGAACCCAAAGGGCAGCGCTTGATTAGCATTTCTACTGTGTTATAGCCAGACTTACATAGAATGACTATGCTACGCTGGCTCTGCCTTGTATAAATACCAATCAAACTGCTGCAAAAACAAACTTGAAAGATCAACAGGCCCTAGTCTAAGTAACTTAAGCTCGGATCAGTCGTTATGGCTGCGCTACATTGGTGATAAATTGCTGATGTAGTGCGCTGAGATTCGCCAATATTGCGCCTTTACCTTTGATATCGCTGCGTTTCAGCACGGCATCAATCGCATCAACGGACTGCAACGTGGCAAGTTTTGATGCCGTTAGCTGGTGGCTAATATGCCAAGGCTCCGCAGCAACTCCCCCTCGATAGCAATCATAAGGCCGGTAGAAACCAAAAGTTGCTAAATGCGCATCAAGCCACAGTGAAAATTCGTGCTGATGTCCATCTTGCTGGTATTCCCATGGTTCTAGTTGTAGTGATTGTCCTGTCGGTACAAGGTTTTTGGCGAACACATCCAGATCAGTACCCAAATGGTGGCGGCTAGCACTAGGTAGGGCGGAGAACAACATAATTGCTTTTACTTTGTCGATGTCTGAGAGGTTGCTCAGTTCTACCTCTTGGTTAGAGATATCAAAAACAGGACGGCGCATCGCAAACTTGCTATTCCAAATCGCTTTTTGCCTTTCAAACCCTCGATATGCGGACGCCATGTAGAATTCAAAACCTGCCTTTTTTGCAGCTTGTGAGAGGGCGTTGAGATCGGAAACGATTGCGCTATGCACATGGCGGCCATGGTAAAAAACCAGATGTGATTCATTAACGCCACAAGCGCTGCATTCAGCGCTTGTAAGCATATAGCGGCTAGGCAAGTAACTTCTCCAAGATCTTTTCATAGACTAAGGCCAATTGATCTAAGTCTTTGCAACTCACGCATTCATCGACTTGATGGATTGTGGCATTAATTGGACCGAGCTCAATTACTTTACATCCCGTTTGGGCAATAAATCGGCCATCAGATGTGCCACCTGAAGTTTCCGGTGTGGTTTGCATTCCAGTCACTTCTTTGATGGCTGCAATCGTCACATCGAGCAATGGGCCTGGCTCTGTTAAAAACGGTAGCCCATTCAGTATCCAATTAAGCTCATAATCAAGTTGATGCTTGTCTAAAATTGCAATAACACGTTGTTTGAGCTCATCGGCTGTAACTTCAGTGCTAAAGCGAAAGTTAAACTGTACTTGCAAAGAGCCCGGTATCACATTGCCAGCTCCAGTTCCGCCATTGATATTGGAAACTTGGAAGCTTGTTGCGGGGAAAAATGCATTCCCTTGATCCCACTCGGTTTGACTGAGTTCAGCAATCGCCGCCGCAGACAAGTGAATGGGGTTTTTAGCGAGATGAGGGTAGGCTACGTGACCTTGTTTTCCAATCACTTTTAGGTGTCCGGTGAGTGAACCGCGACGACCATTTTTTACTACGTCGCCAAGCTCATGACGTGATGAAGGTTCACCAACCAAGCACATATCAATTTTTTCGTTTCGGGCTTCTAATAAATCTACAACTCGAGTTGTGCCGTTCACGAAAGGACCTTCCTCATCAGAGGTTATCAAAAAAGACAATGACCCTTTGTGGTTGGGGTGTTTTTCGATAAACCTTTCCGTTGCCACGACCATAGCTGCAAGTGAGCCTTTCATGTCAGCGGCTCCGCGGCCATGTAACATGTCATTTTCAATCTCTGCAGCAAATGGCGGGTGCTGCCATTGACTCTCGTCACCAACCGGTACTACATCTGTGTGTCCAGCAAAGCAAAAATGTGGTCCGCTGTCGCCTTTTCGTGCCCACGTGTTGAGCGTATCAACAAAGAAGTGTTCTTCGATGGTAAAGCCAAACTTTGCCAAGCGTTCATTTATTAATTGTTGGCAACCAGCATCATCAGGTGTAACAGAAGCCCTTTGGATCAGAGCTTGAGCGAGCTTAACTACTTCGCTCATTAGGCAAAAATCTCATCATACTGTGCAGCTTTAAAACCCAAGTGATATTGACCTTGGTACTGCAAAATAGGACGTTTTATCATGGCTGGTGTCGCCAAAAGGTGTTGTTTCGCTGACTGCGCATCGAGATTTTGTTTTTGTTCTTCACTAAGAGCTCGGTATGTGGTCCCGCGTTTGTTTAACACGTTTTCCCAGCCAAGTTGGTCAATAAAAGCGGTGAGTAGAGCTTCGTCTAATCCATCTTTGCGGTAGTCGTGAAAGGTGAATTCGATATTGTTGTCTTGAAGATATTTTTTGGCTTTTTTAATGGTATCGCAGTTGCTGATCCCATACATTGTGATTGTCATAAAGCACACGCCCTTGCAATTGTGATTATCGGCTCTTTGGCCGCAGATACTTGTTTTAAAGGATAATAACACGCACCAAGCTTTTGTGCATTGAGTAGCACAATGGCGGCCATGGTTTTTGCTTCACTGAGTGGAATATCAAAAAAGCATAGCGGCTCTCCAAGCTTTACCGTGGTTTTGCCAAAGCTGTTTGCTTTGAGATATTCGGGTTTGGCAAACTCATTGCCGATTTCTAAGCTCAGTAACATTTTTAAGCCGTTATTGGCGTGTAAAATGTATTCGCAGTTATTTTTTCTGATCTGGATTAGTTTTCCGTTACAAGGAGATAGCAGCAAAGGCACGCGCATTTGTACACAAACACCAATCCCTAACATACCTGACGCAATCGCCGCGTTTGGGTGCGCACTTAGCGGTAAGACTTTACCAGAAAAGGGACTTGGAATATGGGCAATAGGGTTTGCGATTTGGGATATTGGCCGATATTGGATTGGTGGTGAGAGTTCAATCAAAGTAATAAATATCCATCTTTTTTAAGTGCTTGCATCGCTTGCTGGATTTGGCTTTCTTTTACCAGAATGTAATCGGTATCGTACGTTGATAACGTAAAAATAGAGACGTTGGACTTTGCTAGCACACCAGAAATATTGGCCATAATTCCCGTAAGCGAAAACCCCAGCGGGCCCACGACTTCCAATGCTCTCCAATGACTTTCAGCCGCGAGGCTACTGACTGCGATATCTGACGCGCAAACTATAGAGAGTTCATCCTCAGTTTTGGCAATAAAAAAGATTTCACTGTTTAACACTGCTTGTGGAACAGCGTCATCGCAATCCAAGCTATGTATCGTAAATTCTTGTTTGAGCAATTGCAGCGTTTGCTTTGACATTACCAACCCTTGTTTTTGGAAAAATACCAATTGGTATAATTCATAGTATAGCGAAGTCAATTTAAAGACCAGAGCGTTCGCCTGAATTCTAGGCAAAAGAAAGGATTAGTGAGATGAAAAAGAAAAGGGCTCATGCATTGAGCCCTTGGTATAAAGATTATTCTTCGATTTGTGTTGCCTGAATAGCAGTCAAGGCAATGGTGTATACTATGTCATCAACCAAAGCCCCGCGGCTTAGGTCGTTAACAGGCTTACGCATACCTTGTAACATAGGTCCGATGCTAACAAGTTCAGCACTTCGCTGCACCGCCTTGTATGTGGTGTTACCTGTATTTAAATCTGGGAAGACAAATACCGTTGCTTTACCAGCGACTTTGCTGTTTGGCGCTTTTTTACGTGCGACATTTTCCATAATGGCGGCATCATATTGCAGCGGCCCGTCAATATCGAGATCAGGGCGTTTCTTTTGTGCGATCTCGGTGGCTTCACGCACTTTTTCTACATCTGCACCTTGTCCAGATGTTCCTGTGCTGTAGCTGATCATGGCAACGCGAGGTTCAATGCCGAATGCTGCAGCGGAATCTGCAGATTGAATTGCGATATCTGCTAACTGTTCTGCCGTTGGATCTGGGTTAATTGCACAGTCACCGTATACTAGCACTTGGTCCGGTAGCAACATGAAAAATACTGAGCTTACCAACGACGCGCCTGGTGCCGTTTTGATTAACTGCAGGGGTGGGCGAATAGTATTGGCGGTGGTATTTACCGCACCAGATACTAAGCCATCAACTTGGCCTTCGGCTAACATCATGGTGCCGAGCACGACGTTATCTTGCAGTTGCTCTGCCGCAACGACCTCGGTTAGGCCTTTGTTTTTACGTAGCTCAACCATAGGCGCAATGTACTTTTGCAGCTCTTCTTCAGGAGATAAGATAGTCACGTTTTCATTAAGCTCAACACCTTGTTGCTGTGCGATACGTTCAATCTCTTCTCTATCTCCAAGCAGTACGGTTTTAGCGATATTTCGCGCACCACAGATAGCAGCCGCTTTAATTGTTCTCGGCTCATTACCTTCAGGCAGCACAATGGTTTTGCTCGCACGCCTAGCTAAATCAGTCAGCAGGTAACGAAACGCAGGAGGGGAGAGTTTGCGGGTTTTTGCTACCCCTTTGGCCAAACTTTCCAGCCACTCGCTATCGATGTGACGGGCGTTGTGCTGCTTTACGCGCTCGATGCGCTGCTCGTCATCGCTGGGTACTTCCATATTGAAATTGTGTAATAGCAAAGAAGTGCGCCAAGTATCAGCCTCAGTAGCAAGGATAGGTAGACCGGTATCCATCGCTTGCTCACATAAGGTCATGATCTTCTCTTCTGGTTTGAATCCACCAGTTAACAAGATAGCGCCAATCTTGGTGCCATTCATGGCCGATAAACACGCAGCGACTAAGATATCTGAACGATCGCCAGGAGTAACTAACAGGGCACCTGGCGTAAAGTGGTTAAGAATGTTCGATACCGTTCTTGCACAAAAAGTAACACGGCGCAGACGACGGTGCTCCATATCACCCGCATTGATGATTTCGGCTTTTAAATAATTGCTTAAGTCGATAACTCGCGGCGCTACTAAGTCAAAGTCCCATGGTATGGCACCTAAAAGTTGAAATGGGTGTTTTCTGAAAATAGGTAGCGATGCCAAACGATTCATCTCGTTTTCAAGTTCTTCTGGTTTGTATTGATCAACCAGATCGGCGCGCGCTCTGCCATCTTCATCCAGCGGTGCATTCACTTTATTGAAAATACACCCCAATACGCGAGGGTGGTTTACACCGCCATAATTGCCAGCAGCAATCTCTAAGCGGTCTTCAAGCTCGTCGATAGAGTCATTACCCGGCGTTAAGACAAACACGATATCTGCACCTAGTGTTTGCGCAATCTCGCGGTTTACACGGCCAGCGTAAGGTTGACGACGGGTAGGAACCATTCCTTCAATGATGGCAACTTCATCGTCTTGTACTGTGCCTTCAAAGCGCTCCACAATTTCTTCTAACAAATCATCGCCTTTACCATCACCTATCATTTGCTCAGCGTAGCTCAGCTCAAACGGCGTGGGTGGGGCAATGGTAGAACCTTGCTGAACGATGAGTGTTGACTTCTCGGGGCCGACTTCATCTTTACGAGGTTGTGCAATTGGCTTGAAGAAGTTTACTTTTACCGCTTTTTGTTCCAGTGCTCGGACTATTCCTACAGACACCGACGTCAAACCAACGCCCGTTGAAATAGGAATAAGCATAATACGACGACCCATCATTACACTCCTTCAGCAAGCGTAGCTGCGTCGTTGGCAATCACCCACTCTTCGTTGGTTGGGATGACTATAGCGACAGGAGAGTGAGACTCATCAGTGATCACACCTTGATTACCAAAGCGTGCGTTGAGGTTACGCGCTTTATTGATATGCATGCCAAGGAAGTTAAGCTGGTTCACTACTTTTTCACGGATAACATCAGAGTTCTCGCCAATTCCACCGGTAAATACAAGTGCATCTAAACCGTTTAGTGGTACCAAGAAGCTAGCAATTTGTTTGGCTAAACGATAACAGAAAATATCAAGCGCCAGTGTTGCTTGAGGGTGGTTTTCCTGCGCTGCTTCTTCAATCGTTCGGCAATCGTTAGAAAGCTCACTAATACCTAAAAGGCCACTTTGTTTATTCAACAAGGTGTCAATTTGCTGTGTTGAATAGTTAAGGTGATTAACTAAAAACGAGAATAAGCCCGGATCAATATCACCACTTCGGGTGCCCATCACTAGACCCTCTAATGGAGTTAAGCCCATGCTGGTGTCCACCGATTTACCGTCTTTAATCGCGGTAACGGAACAACCATTGCCTAAGTGTGCGGTAATAATACGCGATGGTTTACCTTTTAGGCCTAAAATCTCGATGGCCTGCGCCGATACATAAGCATGGCTGGTACCGTGGAAACCGTAACGTCTAACACCATGCTCACGATATAGCGAATAAGGTAGGGCATAAAGGTACGCTGTTTGATCCATACTTTGATGGAAAGCCGTATCAAAGACAGCAATTTGCGGTAAATGTGCAAATGCGGCTTGAGCTGCGCGGATCCCAAGTAGGTTAGCTGGATTATGTAAAGGCGCCAGGCTAGCCGTTTCTTGGATAGCTGTGAGAACGGAGTCATCGATAATGACAGATTGTGTAAAGCGCTCACCGCCGTGTACAACGCGGTGGCCGACAGCGACAAGATTTGCGTCTAACGCGAGATCTTTGATGAGTTTTACAAGCGTTGTGATCGCAACTTGGTGCGCATCACCACTATTGAGGGGCACGATTTCCTTGTTGCCTTGGAACTTATATTTAATTTGTGGTGATTGTTCAGCTAGGCGTTCAGCCAGACCTGATAATATCTCCTCTCCCGTTGCGTTATCGATGATTGCAAACTTAAGACTGGAGCTTCCACAATTAAGAACCAAAACATGCTGAGATGACATAATGACTTTCCGTTTTGACAATAACAGTTATTGCGTATTAAGCTTAAAGCTATAGCGCATATAAGCTACGCATTTAGACTAAGGTATAGTTGACAGTAAAGACGTCGATTTTACCTCATTTTTTATATAAAAGTTAGCACCTAGGAGTTATGATGCAAAAAAGTCTTATTTCGCAAGTGCAACTTGGACGTCAATACTCGAAAGAGTGGCCTATGCGCAAGGAATTAGCACCGTTGTTCCCCGAATTTAGGGTGATCAAGGCGACAGAACTTGCTTTAAATACAATGCCTATGCTGGCGGTGTTTACTCTGTTTTTGCAGACCAGCCAATTGGGTTTTCAATATCTGCCGCAAGCCATTGCGATTGCTTTATTCTTTTTATCGCTTCCTGTCCAAGGGTTATTATGGCTTGGTAAAAGAGCTGAAACGCCGTTAAATCCGACTTTGTATTCTTGGTATACAGAACTGCATCAAAAGATGGTTGCCAATGGCTACGATGCACCCCTGTCCTCAAGAAAGCCTAGATATAGAGACTTAGCGCGATTGCTAAAAGATATGTTCGATAAAATGGACAAAGCGTTTACGCAAGAAAATCTGTAGTTTCTGTTTGCCTGCCTACCAAGCAAGTAGGCAGCGATTTGCTCATAATGGGTGATCTGATGTTGGGTTACATGCGCTGATATTGGTTTATCAAAAACGAGAGCGTGATTTCGATATGGTCCATCTTTTGTAATCTGTCCATGTGTTGTTGCTTAAATTTCCATGCAAATGGCGTCATCATGATTAAGTGTTCAACACACTCAAATTCCATTCTGTGTGTTTGTTGTAATTTAGTCCGTTCAACCAACTCAAACCCTTGTGGTGTTTCTGGTGCCTTGTGTAGCTTTACATTGTCATAAATCAGAGACTTGAGTTCGAATAGATGGTGCTCGCCGGGTGAGACGACATACAAACTGCCTGATGGTTTGCATAGACGGGCGAGTTCTTCGGCGAACACTGGCGCAAAAATGCTCACAATCACATCTGCAAATTCATTTTCAAAAGGAGCCTCTTTGATGGAGGCTACGCTAAATTCTACTTGAGGATAGCGTTTAGCGGCATAGCGGACAGCAGGTTTTGCGATATCGACCCCGTAGACTTTGGCATTCTCGCAGCGATTTGCGATTTCATGGGTGTAAAAGCCTTCACCACACCCTAAGTCCAGCAGGGTAGCCGGCGCTTTTTCAGAGACGATTTGTGCAAGCCTATCACGTAGAAAATGATAATGATCGGTTTCGAAGAATGCCCGACGCGCCGCAACCATTTCTTGGTTGTCGCCCGGCTGTTTTGATTTTTTATTTTGCACGGGTAGTAAGTTGACATAGCCTTCTTTGGCAATATCAAATTGATGATTATTATTGCAGCTGTAGCTTGCACCACCTTGATATAAAGGCAGTTTACACAGTGGACAGCGGTAGTGGGAGATCATTTGTCTAAGTATTCCCTATCAAAAAAAGTTTTTACCCAATGTGGGCGATATGTAATGAGTAAGGTGATGGCCATGCCGTTTAACATGGCTTCTGGGAACCACATTATGACGGCAAAATGGAGATAATTGTCTGCCAACTGATACCAAGTATAGGCATCGATTGCATAATAATAGAATGCGCTTAGAAGTATCTTTAAACAGCCCACCGTACCTGCGAAAATAAATGCACAAACAAAAATATAAACGAAAAAGTGCCGCGGTAAATGATGATAGCAAAGGGCAAAAAGTCCATAGCTTAAGTAGACAGGTATCAGTGCAGTAAACAGCCAAAAATTACCAAACTCCACCAAGGTAAAAGCACTAAAGTAACTATGGACGAGGCAGGCCAAAGTTGCACTCAACGCACCCAGTCGCCAACCTAAAATTAACGTTACTGCTGTTATTCCAAGAATATGAATGTTCAGCTCAGGTAAAATGCCTGCTTTTATTTGCCACAGTAACGTGAGGATAACCGCACAACTTAATACGCCGGTTTGTCTGGCTGGTACTTGTAGTAATTGCAGGTATTCTTTGCGATGAAAACTGAGTAAAAATAACCCAAGGGCAGCGATAAACGTCACGTTTCTATCCAGTTTTTAAAATTGGTGATTTTGCTCTATGCCGAGCACTGTATTTACAGTCTCGGCGGAAAAAGCAGATGATTAAATGTCGAAAGTTGCCCAAATTGGTGCGTGATCAGAGGGCTTATCAATTCCTCTCAATTCGTAATCTATGTCACTTTCAATACATTTCGCAGTTAATGGAGCGGTTGCTAAAACCACATCTATGCGCAGACCTCGGTTATCATCAAACCCTTTTGAGCGGTAGTCAAACCACGAATACTTTTCGGTTGCATCAGGTGTCAGCACTCTAAATGTATCTTTAAAGCCCCAATCTAGCAGTGTTTTTAACCACTCGCGCTCTTCTGGTTGGAACGAGCACTTACCCGTCTTTAACCAACGCTTGCGGTTTTGCTCACCAATACCAATATCCGCATCCAATGGAGAAATATTAATATCGCCCATGACTACAAGGTTAGATTGAGGATCGGCAAAATCATTTAAGTGGGTCATGAGATCTGCATAAAATTGTCTTTTATACGGAAATTTTGTTTCATGGCTGATGTTATCACCTTGAGGGAAGTAACCATTCATAACGGTAACTTCGTTACCTGAATCACTTTCAAACGTACCGCTGATCATGCGACGTTGTGATTCATCAGTATCCGTAGCGAAGCCTTTTTGGATAGCTTTTGCAGGTTTCTTGGAGAGTAGTGCCACACCGTAATGCGCCTTTTGACCATGGAAGTAAACATGGTAGCCAAGTGCTTCTACATCGTCGATAGGAAAAGCTTCGTCATGGACTTTAATTTCTTGCAGTCCAATGACATCAGGTTGGTGTTTTTCAATCAATGCCTGTAATTGATGTAGTCTAGCTCTGAGGCCGTTTATATTAAACGAAACAATTTTCATAGCGCTCTCTTTAGATTCTTGCTGTTATTTGGCAAAGTTTATCACTTAAAAACGAGAGGGTCAGCGCTTGGGTGAAATTACTTATTTAGTCAGCTGACAAGCATGTTGGCAGTTGTTAAATTTTGCACAAGTTTAGCGAGAGGATAACGAGGATTTTAGCTTAGTGTAAATAGATCATTAAATAACCAAAATTGCATGATTTAGCTGTTTACTTATTCGTCGTTGTAATTATAATCCGCGCCGAATCGTTCAATCGGGGTATATTATGCTTAAATCTCTCTCTTTCTTTGGTCTTGTTTCTTTGGTTTCTACAACAGCTTTCGCTTCACAGGTTGAGTTCACTCAAGCTGACGCATCACCAGCGACAAAAGTATGTGCTGTTGCAGCAGAGCAAGGTTTCAGTGCAGCACGTAAAGAAGCTGCATCACTAGGCCTATTTATTTCTCGCTTCTCACCAAGCATCCACTGTAATGGTGAAGATATTCGTGAGTTTGCAAAAGCAGCGAAGCGCTCGCAAAAGCAAGAAAAGAAAGTGGAGCTAATTGCTGAAAAGTCAGATACAGCAACTGAGTTATGCTTAGATGCAGTACGTCACGGCGTTAATCACCTACGTTTGAATAACCAACAGGTTCGCAACTTACGTTGTAACGATATGCCTGTTAAGCAATTTGTAAGAGAATTCAGAAACGCAGCAATTTAATCAAGTTGATGTGAATAGAAGGGGCGTTAAGCCCCTTTTTTATTGGTTGTTATTTAGTTTTGCATCACGGTATTTGATGTAACAAACTAAAGCTGCCAAGCCCGCAACAGGGACCGTAATCATACTTACCCAACCACCTGTGTATAAAATTGCTAGTGGCATACCAAAATCATAGCCGGCGACAATACAATCTGAGCTAGCACTTTCTGCAACATGGCAGTGAAGAATTTCAGCGATAAGCTCCGCAAGAAGTAAACCAAGCAAAGGTGTAAAGGCTATTAAGCAAAGACCTATCGTTAATAGCTTCAATCTTTGTCGTGACATGAACATTTCCTTATTAGTCATTTCAGGTGATTGTGCCCCCGATAGATTAACCTAGGCTGATAATACCGATTTCACTTAGTCATGCTCAATGCCTATATGGATGTAGTGATCTCGCTTGCAAAACAGCATACCAGCCAAAAATTATTATTTTAACGTAATGAGGGTGGTGGAGTTGTACAGTCAGGAGAAAACCAAAAGTCGTCTGAGGCTGAAGTCCATTCGTCACCACATACACCTAGTTGCTCACCTTCAACATCGGCACAGGCATCGTGATTCAAGCAATCTTGGGTATATTGACCATCACCAAACATTGGACAACCCGCACCACATCTAGCTGCACAAAAGCCATGACCACCGACGATATAATTTTTTGTCTTTACAGACGAGTTGGTAATATCCCAAACAGCAGTCTTTGATTTACCCATATACGCACAGAGATCAGTCCAATCTTGTGCACTGATTTTGCTCTCTATTTGCTGATCAATTGCTTCACCTAATGGATAGGTAGATAAAAATTCGAAGAATTTTAAGAGTGCAAGTTTCGACTCCTTATCTAGAGTTGATTGGCTTTTCATAATCAAACCACTATTAAGCTCTACGTCGTGTAGCATATTCTTTATGTCGGCACGAAGTGCTGGGGTATTAATAAGAGGTTTATTATTGATATCAGTACCAGTTATCTTAACTTGTTTTTTAACTTGATTGAGTAACAAAGCATAGTGATTGCCCTGATATTTGATAGATGCGGAAATAGTATCAAGCAAGTCATTGGATACTGAAAACTCGATTGGAGAATGCATCCCTTTCTGATCAAACGACTCTGTTTTAACGCTATGTTGAGCCTGGATAACTCCTTTAATCCCGTTTTCAGTGAGATAAATTGTAGTATTATCATTCATAGCAAAGGTAAAACTAGAGAACAAAAATGCTGCCATAATGACAGTTGAAAACAGATATTTCATATTAAATCCTTTTTTAAATTAATAATCGTAATATTTAAGCAGGAGAACCTTTAGTTAACCTGGTTTACAATTTTGTTTCAATTTGGGTGTTTGTCAAGTCTGAGCTATAAATAGTTTTGTTCTTTTTTATCTAATAATGAGTTGTTTGCTTTAATTAGATTCTTAAAATAGTATCAGTTAATTACCTTTACTTGTTTAGCTTAATAAAACTATCTCCCAGTTTTTTCCTTACAATCCTTTGCTATAATCCGCTCAATTTTGGTAATAGACACTGATCTCCAATGACATTTAGCGAGTTACAACTTCACCCTGAACTACTAAGCGCAATTACTGAGCTTGGGTTTGAGTCACCCACACCAATTCAAGAAAAGAGTATTCCACTTCTGCTCAGTGGTTGTGATTTAATTGCAAGTGCCCAAACTGGAACCGGTAAGACTGCCGCCTTCATGCTGCCGATTTTGCACTCCATGCTGATAGGCGCCACGCAAGGTGAGAAATCGGTTAGGGCATTGATATTAACGCCGACTCGTGAGCTGGCACAGCAGGTTGCAGAGCATACTGAAAAGTTAGTGATGAACACTAACTTAAATGTCGTGTGCTTATATGGCGGTGCAAATATTGGCCCGCAAGAAAAGCGCTTAAGAGCGGGTGTAGACGTAGTGGTTGCGACACCTGGGCGTTTACTTGACCACCTAATCAAAGGCACATTAACACTCAAAAATATTCAACACTTGGTCTTCGATGAAGCAGATCGCATGTTAGATATGGGGTTTATGGGGGAAATTAAGCGGATCATGCGCACTATGCCGCTTAAGCGTCAAACGTTGCTATTTTCAGCTACGGTTGACGATGCTGTGTTATCCCAAGTAAAGCCTTGGTTGAACGACCCTAAGCGAGTAGGTGTTGAATCCCAGAACAGCACCGCAAGTACAGTTACGCAAACGTTCTATTCGGTAGACGAAGACCGCAAACGTGAATTGATCTCCCACTTGATTGGCAAAAATAATTGGCATCAGGTACTGGTGTTTACTCGCACAAAAAATAGTGCTGATAGCTACGCAAAAGAATTGAATAAGGATGGCCTTAAAACCGCAGCGATCCACGGTGATAAGTCTCAAGGCGCGCGTGACAAAGCGCTATCTCAATTCAAATCAGGTGAAATTCGCGTCTTGGTCGCAACGGATGTAGCAGCTCGTGGCATTGACATTAACTCGCTAAACTATGTCTTCAATGCTGAGTTACCCTATGTTGCTGAAGACTATGTGCACCGTATCGGCCGTAGTGGTCGTGCTGGACAAAACGGCCAAGCCATTTCGCTTGTGAGTATTGATGAGCAGTGGCTACTAGAAGAAATAGAAATTTTCTTAGATGAGCGATTTGCGCCGCAATGGCTGCCAGGCTATGAACCTGATTTAACCAAAGAGCCTAAAGACACTCGCCGTAATTCTGGTAAATCTAAGAAGCAAAGAGACAAAAAGCGTATTTTAGGAACAAGAACCAAACGTAAAAGGAAGTAATGGGTTAGCGCCAAAGCTTATGTTTGGCTTCTCTCATCCAAACATAAGCTTTATTATTGGCCATTATTTGCTAGTAGAGGTTTTGATATAAACAGCTGCCCCAGATGCAGATAAAAACGATAAGTGCGATCAATACGCCTGCAGAGCCCAAGTCCTTGGCAAGCCCCGACAGTGGATGGATTTCTAAACCGACTCTATCAATTGTTGCTTCAATAGCGGTATTCACTATCTCAGCAAACATCACAAACAGCGTTGCACAAAACAACATAACGCGCTCATAGAGTGAAAGTTCAAGTGTAAACAGCAAAATGATAGTAACCAGCAGTAGAATAAGCTCTTGCCGAAAGGCGGATTCATTTTTTGTGAGCCAATTAAACGCTCTAAATGAGTGTCCAAGCGCCAGCAATAGTCGTTTTGCTCCAGTTGGCTTATTGGTGTTATCAAAATGCATTAGTTTCTCCATTAGTTGCGAGTAATTGAGTTCGACAGGTTGCGAATATGTCATTTTTGGACTGATAGGTTTTCGAATTAACTTGGGTTAAGCCAAGTAACGTATCGTAGATATTGTCATGAGAAAGGGGTTGCTGTTTTACGATGTCAATGCAACCACTGTAGCTTTTATTTGTTAGGCGATTACTCCAATAAATCATCGGGATCTGGGTTTGCTCTTTAGGTGCTAGACGATATGGAAAGCCATGTAAATATAATCCGGTTTCACCGAGTGATTCGCCATGATCGGAAACATAGAGCATGTTGACTGTTTCTGCGTCTAATGAAGACAGTTGTGTAATGATTTTGTGCAACACTAAATCTGTGTAAGCGATGGTATTGTCATAGGTGTTCACTAATTCTTGAGGCGTACAATTTTGGATATCGCTACGCTGGCAATCTGGGAGGAATTTTTGCTGCGTTTTAGGGTAGCGGCGGTAATAAGTTGGGCCATGCGAGCCAATCATATGTAAGACAACAACAATATTGCTTGTTTGCGCGTTGTTTATGGTAGTCATAAGTGATGGGATTAGTACCTCATCAAAGCAATACTTACCGTCGCACAGCGGGTTATCCTTGTTAGTATCAATCCGATAATTCTCAACCCGATTACATACACCTTTACAACTACTATTATTGTCTATCCAAAACACTTCGGCGCCAGCCCTGTGGATCACATCAAGCACGTTATCTTGGCTCTGAGCAAGACGGCTATTGTAATGTGCTCTATCTAGCCGTGAAAACATACAGGGTACTGAAATTGCTGTCGCTGTGCCACAAGATGACATGTTACTGAAATATTTGATGCCGTCCTGTTTAGTGTATTCGTTAGTATCTATTTTATAGCCTCCATATGAAAAGTTGCTTGCACGTGCAGTTTCACCAACAACGACAACGGTAATATTAGCACCTGACTTGGAAGCTAAAGCAGGTGTTTTATCTAGTAATCGAAATGGTAATGGAGGATAAAAATAGTTATCTCTCAGGTATTTATATCCTGCAATATAAAATGAAAATGGCGTGATATAGCTTGCGACTTCTTTATTGTTTCTACCAATGGAAGCATAGTTTTGATAAAAGCTAAATGCTATCAAAGAGATGAAGGTTATTGAAACAAAATTAATGAGAATAAAGGATTTTAGTCTTTGCTTTAGTGGCTGCCTGATTTTGTTTTTTGTCATTAAATAAGCAGGAATTAAACCCAAAGTTAGTACGAAAAGAACTAGATTTATATTTAAATATGAAAATGCTTCACCTGTGTCTGTTTCAATAACGTTTTGCATCATGTTTTTATCAAATATGACGCCGTAGTTTATTGATGCGTATAGCAACACACTAGATAACACAATGGTAAAGAATAGAAAAGGCCGTACGAAGGTGATTAAAGAAAGCCAACTAAATAGTAACAGTGTCAGGAAAAATAAAAGAATAGGGACAGACGCTAAAAATAGCCAATCGGACCACTCCTGTATTGTAGCAACATTAAAGGCTTTGATAAAAAATAGGCTATTAAAAGCAAAGGTACAATAAAGGGTGGCGAGAACCATCAGGCTGGTATAGCCTGATGGGGAGATATGTTTTAAAAATTTAAACATATCCAACTCCTGACGAGAAAATAAAAACTAAGTTATCTTTATTTTCTATAGAAATACTTAAGAGAACCTTATGCTTTACTCTTTTAATCGATAAATTTGCTCCTGATAGGCCAAATTACTAAATAATACATGAGATAGTGCTTTTTCTTTCAAATCAATGGTGTGCGTTGTATTCAGCAATGGTTTTTGCATCTTAGTCGCCGTGTCATATTGCCAATAACTCACTTTGTTGCCTGGCATCAAAATGGCGGCTTTGTCATCTTCAATGTAGGCAAAATTATCGTAATATTGCATCATCGCTCTTTGCACTGGATATTGTTTGGTTAAGTCAAAACCAAGCATAGGCGTTGGGCGTTCAACCCCTATTAAAGAAAGCAAAGTGACAGGTAAATCAATTTGACTGACCAATCTTTTATCTTGTTTCTGATTAAAGTCTGAATTCAAAATAACGGCTGGAATATGAAAAGACTTAATAGGGACGGGCTCGGATCCATACACCCTGACATCATGATCTGCAACGACTAAAAAGATAGTATCCTGCCAATAACGACTTCGCTTGGCCTTATCAATAAACTTTCCGAGTGCATAGTCGGCGTACTTGATAGCGAGATCTCGCGCAGGTTTATCACTTTTATGATTTGTTGGTAACATTACTTTTCCGTCAGGAATTTCAAACGGGTCGTGATTGCTAGATGTAAAGATCAAATTAAAAAATGGCTTTTCTTCTTCACTCAGCTGAGTTAGTTCTTTATCCGCTTGATTAAACAGATCTTCGTCGCTGGCGCCCCAAGACGCAACAAATTCCGGGCTTTCAATATCATCAAAGTCAACGATACGTTGAAAGCCATTTCCTAAGAAGAAGCTTTTCATGTTATCGAAGTGGCTTTCGCCACCGTAAATAAACTGTGTGGTATAGTTTTCTTTGGCTAAAATATCTGCCAACGTACAAAACTGTTGCTGAGACTTTGAAAGCTTAACGACGGAGCGTGACGGTGAAGGTATAAAGCCGGTGATCACGGCTTCAATTCCGCGGACCGATCGGGTGCCCGTTGCGTAGAGGTTCTCCAGCCCCCAGCCTTCTTGATACAGTTTATCTAACTCTGGGGTTAGATTTGCTCCCCCTAGCGAGCTGACAAAACGCGCGCCTAAGCTTTCCTCTAAGATAATTACTAAGTTTTTCTTTTTGCCCTGATGATATGCCGGATTAGTGGCTAGGGTAGGAAGTGTATTTGAGATAAAACCTTGTTTGTAACTTGCTCTTCTTACTGTATTAAAAACCTTTTCTTTGGATAGCGAACCATAAAGCGCACTGGCACTTTTTTCGCTGCCCATATTTTTTGCTGCGAACGCAACACTATAGGCTGAGTTGATGGTCAGCGAATTAACCAATGCATCTTGTGAGAAATAGACGGTAGCAGGGTTAAGTGGTCTATGACCCAGAGTGCCTCTTGCTAACAGCGCTAAACAGATAAGACTACAAAAAGTAGAGATAGCCATATTCCGCTTTGATGGCACATCGTTGTCAATGCGAGGAAAATATCTCAAGGTGGTTATTAAAGCTAAAGCACATAAAAGTAGGGTCAATATCACTGTGACCAAGTGACCACTCAACAACATTGAAATGACTTCTTTGGGGTAAATTAGATACTCAATAAATAAACGGTTCGGTCTGATGTCGTATTGCAAAATAAATGCAGGAGTTGCAGCTTCGAGTAGTAGGACAAATGCAATACCCAACGCAATATACCCCGTTACTAGCGCCGTAAGTAAAGGCTTCAATGGTTTAGGCATAAAATAGTGTGTGACCATTAATAATAAGAGCGGTATCGCGAGATAAGCGGTAGTACTCAAATCAACTCGCAAGCCTGATATCACAAAGGTCAAAGGATCAGAGCCTGCCATTCTCTCTAACATCCAAGCTGATAGTCCTAAACGGCTAAGCGTCAAAATCACCAACAAGGACAAGAAAAACACCATGAAAGGTTGTGCATAAGGAGTTGAAAAGTGTACTTTGTTCATAGAATGTTAAGAATAGTTGCATTTATCACAAGACTATCCGACGAAACTTAAGAAAAGCTTAGGAAATCCTTCGGAATTGATGAAAGTTGAAGTTCTCTTTAGCGAATCTTAAGTTTGAGCAACTAAGCTATGTGATATTAAGCACTAGCCAAAGGTCTATTTATGAATGTGTTACTGATTGAAGATTCTGAATCCCTGCGTCGCAGCTTAACCTTAGGGCTCTCTAAACTGGGTTTTACGGTAGATGATACGGCGGATGGTTCTAGCGGTTTGAGTATGGCGCTGATGGATCACTATGATGTAATTATTTTAGATATTATGTTGCCCAGTTTGGATGGCATAAGTGTGCTTAAAGCGCTAAGACAGCAGAAGAATGACACTCGAGTGTTGGTGTTGTCAGCAAAGTCACAACCTGAAGACCGAGTGCTGGGTTTATTAAGTGGTGCAGACGACTATCTCGCCAAGCCCTTTTCGTTTGATGAGCTGCATGCACGGCTATTAACGCTAATGAGAAGAGGGGCATTTAAACAAGATGGTGATGAAATCGTGCATGGCTTTTTGACCATTGACTTGCAGCTAAAGTCGGCGTTAATTGCAGGGCAGCAAATAGACTTAACACCCAATGAGTATAAAATTTTGGAATGTTTGTTTACTAATCAAAATAAGATTATTACACCAGAAAAATTGAGCACTTATATTACCGGCAATTTCGATAGCGTATCGAAAAATGCCATCGAAGCTCACCTTTCTTCGCTACGTAAAAAGGTCAAAGCGTTGGGTCAATGCTTGCCAGTTAAAACTAAACGCGGGTTTGGATATTATGTTGAGCAACTACTATGAAGTCGATCCGAGGGAACTTAGTTAGCACATTATCAATTACCATCACAGGTGTTGTAGTCGCCATTTTACTCGCTACAGATTTGGCTGTTGACTCTTGGATTGACTCACAATTCGACAAAGCGATGCATACAAAAGTTGGCATGCTGATGACGTTAGTCTCTGAAGATGAAGATCATCTTGAACTGCACTTTTCCGGTGAGTTTTTACCTGAATTTACTGGCAATATCGAGCCCGAATATTATCAAATCTGGTTGAACGACCGAGTTTTTGCACGCTCTGACAGCTTAGATCTTTTTTCGCAACACGAGTTACCTTATTTGTCGTTATCACTTGGCGAGAGCAAAGTGGTAAATGAAACCCTGCCAGATGGTCGTGCGGGACGGATCATATATACCCGTTTTATTCCGCAGATCCATACCCTAAAAGGGGAAAAAAAATCTTTTGACGACGAACTTGTTATTGCCTATGCGGCCTCGTCGGAGGGATTGGACTTTATTCTTTGGCTCATTGATATCGTTTTTATCGTGACTATTGTATGTGTTGTGGTGTTTATTCGTGTCTTTGTGCGCAAAACGGTCGATGTTGGTCTCGCGCCGTTGAATAGCATGAACGCTCAGATAGCCAAACTAAATTTCTCTAAAGATTCAGACACCATAATATTAGAAAAGCCTGTCTCTGAGCTATTACCCGTTGAGCAAAGCCTAAACCGTTTTATTGTTGAAAACAGACAATTGTACTTGCGAGAAAAGCGCCTAACCTCAGATATTTCGCATGAATTAAAAACGCCCATTACGGAGCTTATTAATTTGGCGGAAGTTATTTCACGCTTCCCGGAAGACAATGAACTGGCGGATGACTTTGTGCCAGAAGTATTAAGAATAAGTCAGCGGATGAAAAACATCGTCACCAACGTCATGTTGTTACATAAATACGAGCAGATAAAGCTACCTAAAGACGATGTTGTTGATGTATTGCAAGTCATCAACCGTTCGATTGGTGAGATAGCATTTGATAATGTTGAGATTCAGACAACTTGCTCTGAATGTCCAATTCAGACCAACTTAATGGCAGTCGAGAGCATCATTGGTAACTTACTGAAAAATGCCAAGCGCCACCGAGTACTGGGTTCTGAAGCACTTATCGTTGTTGAAAAGGGGGCGACAAATGGGATAAATGTTCGAGTGAGCAATCAGGTTTCCGGCGAGCTCGAAAACGTGAATTTAGCACAATTATTTGAACCACTATGGCAAAGCGACCAATCGAGAAGCGCGAATGATTGCTTTGGCTTGGGCTTGCCTATTGCTAGGGCCTTTGCTGAAGCCATTGACGCGGAACTCACTGTTGCGTTGGAAGCGAGTACCATCACCTTTACATTTACCCTTTGAAGCGCTATTTAAAAGTGAGTTTCCACTGATAAACCAAGTTCCCAGCTGTCAACTTCAGGGTAGTTACTTAATGGTTTAGTAAAGTCTATATGCACTACGTTTTCATTACTTGAACGGGCGGAATATAAACGAACTCCGAGCCCTACACTACCTAGCATTTTATTGCTTATATTAGGATGTTGTATATTCTCGGATGCTTTTCCCATATCAACAAAGCCAACGAATCCTAAATCAACAAGCTGATAAATATTAATGTTAGGGTACATACGGAGCTCGAATGAAGATTTGACCGTTTGCGTACCTTGTTGATAGCTTTGTGGGAAGCCACGGATCCCTTCTTCTCCACCGAGTGCAAGAGGACGCTCGGCAAATTCCTTGTTTTGCCACGCAGCAATGACATCAGCATAAAAAGCAAAACTATCGCTCCAGCGATAATTTACCTTTGCAGCGAGAGTAGACCATACTCTATCACCTTGCTGCGTGCCGATTTGGGCATTGGTTGATGCTTTAAATCGGTATAAGACATCATCATTAAATAGCCATGCTTTATTGGCTGAAAACTCCCAAATTGAGCCAACTCCATCCGCTTCGGTATCAATACCTGTTTTGGCCGCAAGTGACCATCCGAGGTTGAAATCTTCACTGTGATTGATTAAGTCTACGTCCTGCAGCACGATATAATTATCTTCGATATATTGAAGACTTATCCAAGGCGCTAACAATTTGAAGTCATAAAGGTTATCCCTTATGGCTAAGTTTGGCTCGTCATAGCTGACATCTTGGTAATCGACACCAGCTATCCACCTAAGTGTGGTGGTGTTGGTTTGCTGCCATAAACGGCCATAAGCAAACTGCGCAGATGTACCATTATATCGAAACTGACTTTCTGTTTGACCGTTATGATAGATAGAAGTCGTT
Source organism: Pseudoalteromonas sp. NC201 (assembly GCF_002850255.1). Classification (NCBI taxonomy): domain Bacteria; kingdom Pseudomonadati; phylum Pseudomonadota; class Gammaproteobacteria; order Alteromonadales; family Pseudoalteromonadaceae; genus Pseudoalteromonas; species Pseudoalteromonas sp. NC201. Next base: position 2,421,426 of record NZ_CP022522.1, on the reverse strand, counting down.
TGGTCTTGTGCATTAATATAAGCTCTATATAACAAAGAGCTGGAGCGCTGATAGAAAGGTTGATAAATGTCAGTCATAAATATTTGACCGTCATCATAATCATCTGCTTGCACTGTTATCATGGCATGTGGTTGCCATGGCGCAGGCATTTGCAACACAGTATGGTAACCGGAACGTTCATGATCAGATTTGTATTTTACGGATGCCCTAACGCCATACCCTAACAAGTTTTCTTCTTTAAACCCCAAACTTAACTTATTGTTTCCACTACTTCGGCCAAAGTTGACACTGGGTAGCAAACTCCAGGTGTCCCACGTTTGCACTGATATTTTCTGTGGCTCGGCACTACTGCATGGTTTGGCATAGTTAATTTTCGCCTCTCTGATGTATTTTTTAGCACGCAAGATCCGCTCAGCCTCTAAAATATCGGCCTCGCTAACTAGGTCACCAGCCTGAAAAGGGAGTTGAGAAGCGATAGTCGCATCTCGGGTTTCTATATGCAGCCAGTTTACGAAGTCATGGAAAGAGGTCGTTTCTGGGTCGTCCGGATTAAAAATAGGGTTTGAGTTTATTTCGATAGACTCAATCTTGATGTTTTTCTCTTGGCTCGCTTTATCCGTCTGTCGAGCCATTTTAGTACTATGTTCAGCGTTATTATTGCAAAGGGAGTCGATGCTAAATGGGTCACCAGCAAATGCAGGAGTGATTGAAGTGACTAACACGAATACCGCAACGGTTTTGGCTGGCATATATGCTCCAACTGAAAAATATCAAGCTACGTTGAAAACATATATGCCAATACTTAAGAAAGGCTTAAGAAAAATTAAAGAATGAGTTAATCGCCAATGTATGCGAATTTTTCATGATTAATTTTTACCTCTACGAGCAGAGTTTACAGTTCCCCGGTAAATAAGCGTCGATGCGTTTTTCGCGCATACTCATCAGACATGCCACCAAGATAGTCCGCTAACACGCGCATTTGCTGCGTTTCATCGGTTGCTTGCTGGTACAGTGTTTGGGTTGTATACGGCAATAATCGCATGGGATCACTGGCAAAAACTTCAAATAAATCAATAAGCAGGTTTTGACCACTAAACTCAATTTGCTGCATTTTAGGTTCACGAATTAATCTTCGATATACGAACACTTTTAACACTTGCAGGATTTCCTGAAATTCGGGTGCCATCTCAACGGTAAAATGAAGTAGGGCGGAGTCATAATCTGAGTCTTGAACGGTGAGTTTACAGTGCACAATAAACAGGTTCACGAGCTCACCTATGGTATCTTTACGATTAGATTCATCTTCTGAAAATAAACTCTCGCTCACGCGTTGTAAGTTGTGCTTTAACCAAGGTGAGTCTAACTTTTGTAATTCAGGTAGAGCGAAATCATGCCATGCTGCCTCGTTAAGGGTCTCGGTTGCAATCGCATCTTCTAAATCATGAACTGCATAGGCGATATCATCGGCATATTCCATAATGGCGCAATCTAACGATTTAAACTTAGTCTTGCGACGGAAGGTGTCTTTAACCTCGGTTTCTTGCAGCTTTATTCGGTCGTTTTGAGAAAATGGCGAGAGGATCCAATCAAATACCGATTGGTCGCATTGATAAATACCTTTTGCTGGCAGCCAATCACTAGATAAAATGTATTTTCGACTTTGTGTTTGCGTTGGTTGGTGATACCAAAGTGTGTCGATTAATGCAGGATATTTAATAAAACCTAGTAAGGTACGGCGTGTTAAGTTCATGCCATAACCTTTAGTGTATGGTTCCAATTTGGTGACAATGCGCAAGGTTTGAGCGTTTCCTTCAAACCCTCCATGATCACGCATAAGGTAATTAAGCGCTATTTCTCCTCCATGGCCAAAGGGCGGGTGGCCGATATCATGCGCTAGACATAAAGTTTCAATAAGACTAGTCGAAGGAAAGTGTTCAAACTCAGGGTGTTGTTTTCTTAAATGGCGCAGTAGACCGCTGCCTATTTGCGATACTTCCAAAGAGTGAGTTAGGCGAGTCCGATAAAAGTCGTTAACGCCGATTGCCATAATTTGGGTTTTGGCTTGCAAGCGTCTAAAAGCCGCGGCATGTATGATCCTAGAGCGGTCTATTTGCCATGCTGAACGATTGTCGTTAGGGCGGTTTTTTTGCTGCGATAGCAGACGCTGCTGCCAAGCGTTAGACGTCATACTTCTGTTCCTTTTTCTTTATATCTTAAACTCGTCTAAACTATGTACGATAACTGAACGAAAATTCGCGTTTAATTGCGGCTTTTGATATTATCAGCCGCTATTTTTGAATACTGTTATTTTGGCGTAATTTATCAACGCTCTATCAAACTATAGTAACAGAATAATTCTGTTACAGAGTGGGCTTGATAAAAGTTCTTAGAGACTTAAGGAAAGAGACTCCGTTTCCAGAACACCGCCGCTGCGAGGAGAAGTATGCAAGCTAAACTGATTAAACTCTTTGTTGCCCTAGTGACTATTTGGGCACTCTTATTCCCTTTTATCCAAGATAAAAGTCCGCAAGACACCGTATTAGATCAAGAGGATACGGGGGCGGAGGTTGTACCTAAGGTGCCCGAAAAGCCACTCCATAGCGTAAAACTACCTAATTTTGCAGCCATTCGTGATATCAAGGAGAAGAAAACGGCATTTTTCGACTTTATTAAACCGCACGTAGAAGCCGAAAATAAACAGATCTTAGAGCAGCGGGCAACACTTGAAATCGCCCTAATGATGCTGCAATTTGATGAAACCCTGACACGCAAACAAATAGAAAAGGTTGCATTGATTTTCACAAAGTATGATTTAAAAGGTGAAGCCATCAATGAATCTTCGCTTAAACGTGCTTTACGCCGCGTGGATATTATTCCTAAAGAGCTGGCGTTGATGCAGGCCGCTAATGAATCTGCTTGGGGTACGTCACGATTTGCGCGAATTGGGTTAAACTTTTTTGGTCAATGGTGTTACACCAAAGGCTGCGGTATGGTGCCGAAACGGCGAGAAGATGCGGCCGATCACGAAGTAAGAGCCTTTCAGTCGGTAAGAGCCGCGGTCAAATCGTACTTTAGGAATATCAATACTAATGATGCATACAAAGACTTGCGCGCGGTACGAGCAGAGCTGCGAGCTCAAAAAGCACCGATTGACGCTACAGTATTAACAAGTGGCCTTTTGAGTTATTCAGAGCGTGGTGAAGACTACGTAAATGAACTTAACGATATGATAAGGCATAACCGAGCGTATTTTGATGAAGAATAAGATTGTACTTGTCCTGATAATGACACTTTGGAGTGCGATAGCGTCCGCTAAAACGGTCACCTTTGCATACGACAGCTTTTACGACAGACTGAAAGTGGTAAATAAAGGCGAGTTTGAGTTTGCACGTGTGGGATTTTACCTTGTCGATACACTTAGCATGCAGGCGTGTAAAATCACGGCGGGTAATATTGTGACCGAGGAAGCGAGCTTTCCATTGTCGTACACCAATGAAGCGCAATTATTGCTACCATTTGACAAAGAATTGGACAAAGACAAAGCTAAAGTGGTAATTGAAACGAAGGGCGAAAGCTCGGACTGCCAGCTAAAAATGCAGATTGAGGCCGAGTTATTTAATACGAGATCTCTAAGCAAGTCTGATCTGTATAAAATGCAACAGGAGTTTGAAGAGTTGCTGGCTGATCTATCAGGCTTCTTTATTAAAAACCTGTTGTCATTTTTGCTGCCTGAGCAACAGGGAGTCATCGTGACCTTTGGCAGAAGTCAAAACGTCACAGATGCTACAGTGAAGTGTGAGTCGCAAGTCTGTCGAATCAGTGTCCCGAAGACGTGGTCAAACGACAATACTCACTTTGCCGACTCTGCAAATGTGAAGTCAGTGCAACCTTGGTTGGCATTATAGTTAAGTAGTTACAACACGATCATTGACGTCTTTAAACTTTAGGCTAAGAAACCGCTCTTATTCAGTAAAGATTTTAGGCGTCTTATCAACTTTTTGAAGCTGTTTGTAAAACGCTTCTCCTCCCTGTAATCCCAATTTCAACAATAATTCATACTGATAAATAACGATATTCTTTCGTCGCGAATTTCTGCTATTAGACCCCCAAAATGGAAACTTAATGTTAAATAAATGCATTGTTAAAGTTGCTTTGGTATGCTAATAATGGCTGGATTATTAAAAAAACTACAGTGTAATTATTAACTTAAGGGGAAACAGGATGACCTATAAATTACCACTCAGTGCGCTCTCAATTGCCGTATTAATCGGCATGAATCAACAAGTTAAGGCCGAAGAGACGACGCAAGTTGAACGTATTGAAGTGACAGGCTCTCACATTAAAAGAACAGACTTAGAAGGTCCGTCACCAATTCAAAGCTTGTCAGCTGCTGACCTAGCTTCAACGGGATCTACCGACCTTATTGGGGCGTTACAAAAGCTGCCTGTGTCGGGTACTGGTACTTTTAGTACACAAGGTAACTCCAGCGATGACACCGCAAATGGCGGTTCAAGTGTTGCATTAAGGGGATTAGGAGCATCATCTACGCTTGTTCTTATTAATGGTCGTCGTGTTGCCGTGAGCCCGTTTGCAAAAGATATAGAAACATCATTTGTGGACTTAAATACCATTCCTGTTTCATCAGTTAAACGTATTGATATTTTAAAAGACGGTGCTTCTGCAACTTATGGTTCTGATGCGGTCGCAGGGGTTATTAATATTATTTTACGTGACGATATAGACGGTTTCGAGGTCGCTGGTAAATTATCCAACACCGCCGATGGTGGGGCTGAAGAACAGAACTTTACTCTTCTTTGGGGATCGTCAACGCAAAATGGCCATCATAATTTCTCACTCGATTATTTCAAACGCGGTCACCTAACTTATGCCGATCGTGACTACACAGCTTCTGCTGATCAACGTTTTCGCGGTGGTAACAACTCATTAAGCTCTGCAGGTATTCCCGGCAGCGTTGAGGTGATGAGAAGCATGCTAACAGACGAACAGTGGGCAGGATTACCAGTCGTTCGTGTTGAAGATGATGGCACTCAGGTAAGGCAGACTATCTTTACGGACGTATGGGGGAATGACAAATGCGACCCTGCTTTAGATATTGGTGATATCTGTCGCTACGATTATGCACCGTACATGACTGCTATTCCGTCGACGGAACGTATTAGCTTTAACTACAATGGCGTACAAGAAATCATCGATGGTATTGAAGGTTTTGCCGAAATCTCGGCGCAGCACTCTTCAACTTTCATTCAAGGTGCAGGTAGCCCGAGCTTTACAGAACTATTTATGGATGGTGATAACCCAAACCACCCATTATTTAACGATCCAGACCACTTCTTACATGGTGTAGATATTTCAATGCGTCGTCGAACGGTTGATATCGGCAACCGTAAAAAAGATGTCGATTCAGAATACTATCGTGCAGTCCTTGGAGCACGTGGTGAGTGGAACGCGTGGTCTTGGGAAGTTGCGTACTCTGCTATTCGTTCAAGTGCAGTTGAAAAAGGCTTTGATGGTTTCCCTAACAAGCTAAGAGCGCAGCAAGCGATTGATGAAGGTTTATGGAACCCATTTGAACCAAGCACTAATACAGAAGCCGGTTTGGCGTTTTTTGAAACTACCACTACGCGTTATGGTGCATCAACCATGCAGTCACTAGATGGTACTATCTCGGGCGAATTATTTGAATTGGAAGCCGGCTACGTTGCCGCAGCGTTTGGTTTTGAACATCGCTACGAGAAAATTGAAGATAACCCGGATAGTCAATACATCAGAGGCGAAATCTTTGGTACAGAAGCAACGCAAGCTAACGGAGATCGCGATAATACTGCGATATTCGCAGAATTTAGCGTACCAGTGCTAGATACACTAGAGCTGCAATTAGCTTTGCGTTATGAAGACTATAGCGACTTTGGAACTACAACAGATCCAAAAGTAGCATTCCGTTGGTCACCGCTTGATAGTTTAGTGGTTCGTGGTTCTTGGGGGACAGCATTCAGAGCGCCTTCTCTTGTTCAGCTACATCTTGGTAGAACAGACGAATCACCAAGCGTGATAGACCGTGAACGTTGTCGCCAAACGGGTGCTGATGATGATTGTAGCCCGTATGAATACACTGCGATTGTGTCTGGTAACAAAAACCTACAACCAGAAGAGTCAGAAAACTACAATTTAGGTGTAGTGTGGCAAGCAACTGATGACTTTAGTATCGGTGTAGATTACTGGAATTATGATCAGGAAGATCTCATCAAGAAAATTGGAGCACAGAAGTTAGTTGATTGTTGTGGTACCGATCCTAATCTGGTAGTTCGTGCGCCTAATCAAGGTAGCACACTTGGTCGTATTCTCTCCATTAACGACACCTTTGTTAACATTGGTGGTCGTGAAACAGACGGTTTCGATGTTAACTTAGCCTATGCATTAACTACTCGTGAAATGGGTGAGTTTAAGTTCAATTACAACTTAACTTACGCGCTTAACTTTGAAGAACAGTCGTTTGAAAGTGACGAACAAGGTAACACATTCAATGTTGCTGAAGATCTCAATGGAGAGTATCAGCATCCGCAGTTCCGCTGGACAGCGGGTATGGACTGGGCTAAAAACGATTGGCTTGCAAATATCAGCGTAAACTATGTTGATTCTTATAAAGATCTTGCTGACAGTGATGGCAATAAATATGAGATTGATTCATGGACTACTGTAGATACAAGTGTCAGTTATATTGGCGTAGAAAAGCTGACAGTAACTCTAGGTGCATCTAACTTGTTCAATGAAGAAGCGCCGCTTGCTCCTTCAGAGTCAATGGGAATTGACAATAAAACGCACAGTATCCTTGGTCGTCAAGCATATGTGAAGTTTGCATACCAATTCTAATACGTTAACGTTTATTAAGATGACAGCCGCGCTTTATAGCGCGGTTTTTTCTTATACCAATTTGCTTAATTAAGTGGCCTATTTTGAGGCGAGGAAATTTTGTCAATAACCCCGCTACCGCGTCCTGCTATCGCCAAGGTACCTACATCCGTGTAGGCAAAGCGGAAATTTTGCTATTTAACCTGAGGTTTGGATAAGGAATGTTCCAACTCATTGTTGCTAAAGCACAACTTAGTTTTCTCCTTATCTAGCCAGAGAGTTTTAGGGAAAACACCGCTTCCGCGTCCTGCTCTCGCTAAGGTACCTACATCCTGTAGGCAAGGCGAATTTACGCACCAATAGCTGGCTATTGGAAGTGAATTCAACGCAGTTAGCGCTAAAACTGGCTGCTAGAAAGGCATTAATTATCCGCAGCTCAGGTTATTTAGTTGTTCTAAATGAGAAATTTTTAACGCCGTTAGCGTCAGATTTGCTCCTTCAAATTGAGCAAGTATTAAGACTAATTGGTATTATCCACAACAGTGTATTTGTTGCACAGGACTTAGCCTGAGCAAATGTCTAGATAAGTGTTCTATCTTTGAGATGAGAGAGGATTACCGATAACTTCACGTCCAAATCCTGCTATAACTAAAGCACTCACATGCATAGGCATGGAGAATCTTCTGCTTAATCTTATTCTGTAACTAGGAAAAAGTGACAATGAAGAAAAGGGTATGGATAGCTGATATGTCGCAGAGAGGAGTATTGAGTTGGCTAGTTGAGGAAAATAACGCAGCTATTTATAGTTAGCTGCGTTATTGATATTTACGCTTTTGCTTTAGAAGTGGTTTCTTCTAGTTCTTTTGCTGCATCAGGGTCGTTGAAAACATCGATATCAAATTCGTTTTCAGATTTGGCCACAGCACAAGTTACCATACAGTCACCTGTTACGTTAACTGCTGTTCTTGTCATATCTAATAGTCTGTCTACACCAATGATAAGCGCGATACCTTCAACAGGCAATCCAACTTGGTTAAGCACCATTGCAAGCATGATCAAGCCAACACCAGGCACGCCTGCCGTACCAACTGACGCAAGAGTCGCAGTCAAGATAACCATGAGATAGTCATTGATGGTGAGGTCTACGCCAAATACCTGAGCGATGAAGACCGTTGCAACACCTTGCATGATAGCCGTGCCATCCATATTAATGGTTGCACCCAGAGGGATCGTAAAAGAGGCAACTGAGTTATGCGCACCTAGTTTCTTAGTCGCGGTCTCCAGTGTTACGGGCATAGTTGCACTTGAGCTTGACGTACTAAAGGCAAACATGCATGCGTCTTTCATCTTCTTCAGGAAGATAATAGGGCTCAAGCCTGTTAACAGCTTGAACAAAATTGAATAGTTAATGAATGCATGAATTAGCAGAGCTGCCAACACTACCATAAAGTATTTGCCGAGCTCGGCGATTAACCCCATGTCGATGGTTGTAAACAGCTTAGCCATTAAACAAAATACGCCATATGGTGCGACATTCATCAATAAAGTCACTAACTTAAGCACTACTGTATTGAGATCTTCAAATACAGATGCTAGGCGAGCACCGGCATCTCCGCTTAGTGCCATAGCAATACCAAATAGCAGCGCAAAGACAATGATTTGAAGCATGTTACCGTTGGCCATCGCGTCAATTGGGTTAGTCGGGAACATGTTGATTATAACTTGCACAAGTGTCGGCGCTTGCTTTGCGTCAAATGACGCGCTGCTTGGAATTTCAACGCCACCACCCGGTGCAATAAGTAGTGCGAGCGTAATCGCTACCGTGATTGCGATTGCTGTTGTAATGAGATACAAACCAATGGACTTACCACCCAAGCGGCCCAATTTTTTTGGGTCACTAAGGCTACATGTGCCACATACAAGGGAAATAAACACTAAAGGAACAACAAGCATTTTTAAGCTTGCAATGAAGATCTGCCCACCGATGTGGAATAAACCGTCAACGAAGAAACCTTTAATGGGGAGGTCAAAGAGACCTAAAGGAATAAGTATTTCTTTATTCTTACCTAGGATGGCTTGAAGGGTGAGGCCTAGTACAACCCCCAACACCATGCCTATCATAATGCGCGCCGTTAGGCCCATTTTTTTATTTTCTGACATTGCCCTAACACTATGTATCTTAAAACTGCTAAAGCTTAACAGGCTTGGCGCAGATGAACAGCATTTCACGACAGAAAATCTACCTAATCTAATAAAAAATTGTGATTTTATCGATAAAATTGGGTTACTATTGAACAATAATAAAATTAACTTAGCTAGGGAGATAGGTGAATGCCCTTGATGCGCTATTTTAGCATACTGATGCTAGCATTCTTACTGACCGCGTGCGGTGGCGGTGGCAGTATTCAAAAAGATACAGATAATGGTGATGATGGTAGCGATGGCACTTATGCCATTACGCTTTCAGGAGCGGATACTAGTGGTAATTCTACGAATACACTTTCATCTTCATCTCCTTTAGTAATCACTGCCACGTTAACAAAAGATGGTAGCCCTCTGGCAAATAGTCGAGTCGTTTTTGAGAGCGACGAATTTGCAACCATGGAACCCAGCTCAGGGTCTGTCCTTACCAATGATGAGGGTAAAGCGTCAATTACTCTAAAAGTAACTGCTACTGTAGGTGCTGGACGTATTACGGCGACTTACACTCAAGGCGATAATAGTGCAACGGGATCTTTTGATTTTACTTCTCAAGGTGGCGGCGATGACGGCAATGTAACAGCGTCTGCAAAACTTGAGGTCATGCTATTAAGTAAATGCCCTGCTGGATGGGATGATAGCCGAGATCAGGCCATGATAGATCCTATCGCTGCTGGGTGTACTCGCGTCAATCAAGTATCGTCAAACGAGACGGCTGATGTATTCATCAAAATGACATCTAGCCAAACTGGCGATGCTATTGCCAATGGGTTAATTAGCGCTGAAACTACTTTAGGGACTATTTTACCATCGACAGGCACTGCGTTGACGGATTCTTTTGGTATTGCAATCTTAAAGTTTCAGCCTGGTAACCAAGGTGGCGCAGGTACCATTACCGTAAACTCTCCAGATTATGTCGATGTCACTCAGGCTATCAATTTTAATGTTGGTGTTGCTCAGTTGAATGTTACGATTGACAACGGTTTGGTGGATAGCAATGGCGTCCAACAAAAGCTTTCCGCAGGTGGAAGTACGGTTATTACTGTGACACTGAAAGATCAGAATGGGGCATTAATCAATAGTGCTGTTGAAGTTGCATTTAGCTCAGCTTGTTCTATAGCAACCCCTGCGCTGGCCGAATTAGATGAAACGGTAAATACCTCCAATGGCTTCGCCCGCTCTACTTACCGTGCAAAAGGTTGTCAAGGCGAAGATAGAATTTCTGTTACTATTCAAAACGGCAGCTCTCCAATAAATCAAGAAACAATTATTGAAGTGGACAGTGCACTTGCACAAGCGGTACAGTTTTTACCTGAGGAAGATGGATTTAATCAGTTTATTGCTTTACCTCCAGGTGAAGGCGGTTTACCAACCCAATCTGTTGTGAGCTTTAAACTGGTAGATGAAGATAACCTTGCAATTCCACGTGCTCGAGTCGACTTTAGGTTGTCAGATGAGCAAGGTCTTGCATCGCTGACGCAAATTACCGGAAACACCAATGCAAATGGTATTGTAAGAACGACTGTTAAGTCTGGTATTGTGCCAGGTCCGCTCGTTGTTAGTGCATGTTATATCCCTGAAGAATCTTACGCGAATTTACCTGATGGTGATGCGATTACCTGTTGGACGGATATCGCCAAAGCATGTAATGATGCAGATGCATCAAACGACGATGCTCGTTGTCCTACAGGCGTAATGCATACTATTGAGCTAAGTGAGCAAATATTTGGCGTATCGTCAGGGTTAATTTTAAGCTCAGGTGTCACAGATCAGGATACGTTTGATGCCTCCCCTGTTACATTCAATACCAACTCGCTTAATTATAATGGGGTAACAACAAATATTACCTTGTTCTTTGGTGATCAATTCAATCAGTTTAATGCTGATGGTGTCGCTGCAACTGTGATTGCTGAAGCTGGTGCTATTGGTAGTACTGAGTCTGAGGACACTTATGATTGTAGAACGAATAATGCTGCTTGTACTGTGGTATGGCGCAGCCAAGGAGATAGACCTTTCTATGAATATCGTTGGGGTAACCGCATTGGTGATATAGATGGCAATGCGAATACCTTTGAAGCGGTAGCGCCTAGGCTAGCAGCTACATTATCAAATACTCAAAAGCAAGACTCAGCTAATTGGAACTGTGACCCATATTTTGGTAGTGCTGCACCATGTATTAATGGCATGCTACGACAAAAAGACGCTTCGTCGGGCGACGATGCTGCAACTGCGCTTAGACGAATTGTAATGGGTGGGCGTGTAAGTGTGTTGGCTTTTGTTAAAGGCCAAGAAAATTTCAGAGATGAGCAATCAAGCGGTGGTGTAGAGCGCCGTAATGGTCGATTTGATATTGGCGAATATCGCCAAGAGTTTGACCTTACAGAAGCATTCCTAGATACCAATGAAAATGGTCGCTTTGATAAAGAGAATTGTGATTCTGCCGCAAACACTGGACCTTGTTCTCCAACCGGAACTGTAAATGGCGGTCATGACGATTGGTGGATGGATAGCAATAACAATGGTCGCTTTGATTTTGATAACGATGGTAACGGTGTTTATGAAGGGGACGGCAAGTATAATGGCTTGCTTTGTTCAGAAGCCGCTGAAGTTGCAGGAGAATGTACGAAAGAGCTAGTTAATGTATACAGACAATTTGAATTGATAATGTCTGGTGATAATGCTTTTGTGCGATTTACAGTGCCGGCTGCGCTTGCAGGTTCGAATACGTGCCCAAGTGGCAATGGCTTAGTGCTTGAACCATCTGGAGTAGAGGGAATGTGCGATCTCGCCGGTGTAGATTTTACGGCAGCAGGTAGCCCTTCAGCTGTTCCTATTACAATTTATTTCACTGATGAGTTTGGTAATCCGCTTCCGGCTGGCACAGAAGTCGAGATTTCAACAAATAACGGTGAATTAACCAGTGGAAGTGTGTCTGGCACCTTAGGGAATTACACAAGTGACAAGCCAAACTTCTTCAACGTTACGTTGGCGAGGGAAGCTGAGCCAAACAACAAACTTTCTGGTGTATTAGGGATCAAATTTACTTTTCCAGCTTTGGGAGATGATGATGACGAACGAAAGACACAATCAATAGGAATAAGCGTTACAGACGCAGGATAATTCAACAAATGCCAACTTTCGGGTTGGCATTTTTGTTTCTATTCCTTTATATTCCCGTGCCTTAACCTTATATATATGAATGCGTCCCTAAATTGGCTGAATATTGTACACAAATTGGATAATAATTCGGTGATCAGGGAAAAGTTAGTATTTTTAGCTTGTAACAATAGGTGTTTGTAGATATACCTATAAGTAATTTAACGCCCAAGTAAGGGCAAACATCAGACAGAATCGGTCAAAAATAGGCAGCTATGGGCAAATCGCTAGTAATTGTAGAGTCTCCCGCGAAGGCAAAAACAATCAATAAATACCTCGGCAAGGATTACATTGTTAAATCCAGTGTAGGCCATGTTCGAGATCTTCCTACCTCAGGGGCAGGTAAAACGAAAGGCTTGGCAACTAAGTCGCCAGCTGAAGTACGTAAAATGTCACCTGAAGAAAAAGCGCAATATAAAAAGCAAAAAGATTATGCAAATTTAGTTGCGAGGATGGGGATTGATCCTGAGAAGGGTTGGGAACCGCATTACGAAATTTTGCCGGGTAAAGAAAAAGTAGTTCAAGAACTACAAAAGCTTGCTGAAGATGCTGACCATATCTATCTCGCAACCGATTTGGATAGAGAAGGGGAGGCCATTGCTTGGCACCTTGAGCAGATTATCGGTGGCGATGAGAGCAAGTATAAGCGTGTGGTCTTTAACGAGATCACCAAAAACGCGATAACTCAAGCGTTTGAGGCGCCTGGCGACCTTAACACCGACATGGTATATGCGCAGCAGGCAAGACGATTCCTTGACCGTGTTGTTGGCTTTATGGTGTCCCCGCTGCTTTGGCAAAAAGTAGCAAGAGGGTTATCGGCAGGTCGTGTACAATCTGTTGCTGTGAGATTACTTGTTGAACGAGAGCGTGAGATTAAAGCGTTTATTCCAGAAGAGTTTTGGGATATTCACGCTGATGTTAAAGCAACAAAAGATGATATTCGCCTAGCGGTTACTAAGTTTAAAGGCGAAGCATTTAAGCCAGTAAATAAAGCGCAAGCTGATACAGCCGTACAAGTGCTTGAAAACAGTGCTTACGAAGTAGTCAAGGTTGAAGAAAAGCCAAGTAAGAGTAAGCCGAGTGCGCCATTTATTACCTCGACAATGCAGCAAGCGGCAAGTACTCGTTTAGGCTATGGCGTAAAGAAAACCATGATGTTAGCGCAGCGTCTATACGAGGCGGGTTACATCACCTATATGCGTACAGACTCGACGAATTTATCAAACGATGCGTTAGAAATGTGTCGTGGCTATATCGATAGTGAATTTGGTAGTAAGTATTTACCAGAAGCACCGCTGCGTTATTCCGCAAAAGGCAACGCACAAGAGGCGCATGAGGCAATTCGTCCTTCTGATGTGACAATCTTATCCGGTCATTTAGACGGCGTAGAGGCTGATGCTAAGAAGCTCTATGAGCTTATTTGGCGTCAGTTTGTGGCGTGTCAGATGATGCCTGCAGAGTATGACTTAACGACGCTGACCGTCGCTGCGGAAGATTACACGTTAAAAGCGAAAGGGCGCGTGCTACGTTTTGATGGTTGGACACGTGTACAACCAGCCGTTCGTAAGAAGAATGAAGAAGAGCAGGCGCTTCCAAGTGTTTCAGTTGGCGACAAGCTTGATCTTATTGCAATTGATCCTAAGCAGCACTTTACTAAACCACCAGCACGTTTCAGCGAAGCAAGCTTAGTTAAGGAATTAGAAAAGCGTGGTATTGGTCGTCCGTCTACCTATGCTGCTATCATTTCGACGATTCAGGACCGTGGTTATGTTCGAGTTGAAAACCGCCGTTTTTACGCTGAAAAAATGGGCGAGATCGTTACTGACAGACTCGTTGAGAATTTCAATGATTTAATGGACTTTGACTTTACCGCCAAAATGGAAGGTCGCCTTGATGATATCGCAGAAGGTGAACGCTTATGGACGCAGGTACTTGATAAGTTTTACGCCGACTTTTCTAACCAGCTAGAAATTGCAGCTGGTGATGAAAGTGAAGGCGGCATGCGACAAAATGTGATGGTCGAAACAGACATAGATTGTCCTACATGTTCACGTAAGATGGGTATTCGTACTGCTTCTACTGGGGTATTCCTTGGCTGTACAGGCTATAACTTACCGCCAAAAGAGCGCTGTACTACGACAATTAATCTCGTGTCAGGTGATGAAGCGGTTGCCGCGGATGCGGATGAAGAGGCGGAAGCCGAATCTCTTCGTCATATGAAACGTTGCCCAATTTGCGAAACAGCAATGGATTCATATCTTATTGATGAAACGAAAAAACTCCATGTATGCGGTAATAATCCTGCATGTAAGGGCTATGTCATTGAGACAGGTGCATTTAAGATCAAGGGCTACGATGGACCACTGATTGAGTGTGACAAGTGTGGCTCGGATATGCAGCTTAAATCTGGCCGTTTTGGTAAGTATTTTGGTTGTACAAATGAAGACTGTAAAAATACACGTAAACTATTGAAAAACGGCGAAGCTGCGCCACCGAAAGAAGATCCAGTTCCGCTACCGGAACTAGAATGCGAAAAATCGGACGCGCATTTTGTGCTTCGAGATGGCGCTTCAGGTATTTTCTTAGCGGCGCACACATTCCCGAAATCACGTGAAACACGTGCTCCTAAAGTATCAGAGCTAAAACGCTTTAGAGATAGAATTTCACCTAAATTCTATTATCTGGCTGATGCGCCTGAGCAAGACTCGGATGGTAATCCTGCGATTGTTCGTTACTCTAGAAAAACCAAGACACAATATGTGATGACAGAAGTGGATGGTAAAGCGACGGGTTGGAAAGCGACGTATAGCAATGGTAAATGGGTAGAAGAAGAGAAAACTACCAAGAAAAAGAAAGCTTAACAGCTAGCCAAACATCGATAAGCGTCTTCGGATGCTATGGATATTTTGTCCAAAATGTTATTAAAAACAAAAGGCCGTTCAACGTATTGAGCGGCCTTTTCATCATGAATGCCATCACTTAATTAAGCGAACTGGTATTATACCAATTACACTAATTCTCCAAGCAATTTGAAGGGTGAAATAACTCATTTACTTAAAACAAATGGTGTTATTTAATGTTTACGTCTTTGACTTTTTGATAGCCAGTTGCTTCTAGCTCGTCGTTAACGCAATTCAAAACATATTTTTTCATCTCAGATGCTTGTACATCATCATCTTTTGCCCAATCAAGGCACATTTGAGTTAACTCTTGAACCAAATCTGCAGGCGCGACTGGTAACTCTTCATCCGCTTGTACTTGTACACAAGCAAAAAGAGATAGAGCGATGATTAATGATGAAACTAAGGTTTTCATTCGTGTTACCTGTTAGTTGAAAGAACAAGCATGTTTTAAAGCAAAATTTAAAATAAGGAAAACGAATTAATTTTCTCCTTAAGAGCAGAAAATTGATTCAAATTTACATTAATAAATGGTGAGAAATACAAGCGTTGATGCTACATTTAAAGGTTAAGTAAAACTAACTAAACATGGTGAAAATCAAAAACATGGAGCAAGAAACTAAGTCTGCGAATGAGCAATTTAATCGTTATGAATATCTCTTAGAAAGAACCTTATTTAAAGGAAGATGGCTGTTAGCGCCTTTCTTTGTTGGCCTACTGCTCGCGATTGTGTTGTTGTTACTTAAGTTCTTTAAACAGCTTTATGTGATGACCATCAGTGCGCTTACGGCGACAAACCAAGAGTTACTCATTGGTATCTTAACATTGGTTGATACGGCTTTACTGGCCGGGTTGTTGATCATTATTATTTTTAGTGGCTACGAGAATTTCGTTTCTAAGCTCAATGTTGAGCCCCAAGAAGATAAGCCGACTTGGATGGGAAAGGTTGGCTTCTCGGGCCTTAAAATCAAATTGATCAGTGCCATCGTAGCAATATCTGCGGTAGAACTACTCAAAGTCTTTATCCATTCTCAAGACTTAACCAGTGAGCAGCTTGCTTGGAAAGTAGGCATACATATTACTTTCGTGATCTCTGGGGTGTTGTTTTCGGTTACCGACTTTATTAATAGTCGAACCCACTCCCATTAAATATAGCGGATAAAAAGAGTGATAATCGACTTATGCTCACTATCACTCTTTTATTCTTATTAGCACAGTCTTTGGTTCGTGCTACGCCTATATGAGCAACATCTCGGATCCGAGCACGTCTTAGTCAAACTTTCTATTACTGTAAAGGAGCAATGAAGTGGCTACCACAACATAGCCCAATAACAGATATAGAGTGGCAACTGAGTGTTCGTGATTTAACAGGTAAGATTTAAACGCACTATGTAAAATGATTACGAACATGCACGAAAGTGACAACGTAAGGGCGCTCGTTATGATGCTCCCTAGTGCAACGCAAAGAATAAATCCTGCAACCGAGCCGATAAATATCATAAGGTAGAAAACCACAGTCTCAAATGTGGTAAGGAAGCTGCAAACCAGCAGTACTGTAAGTTGAAACAAAGATAAGCAAAAGCCAAGCTTAACTGCTGCAACGTGATAGGCCTGTTTAATTGATTTTAGGCTTGAATAGACAGGTAATAGATAGAGCTGGTCCCATGTCATTTTTGTTTGTAGTTTGGACCAACAGACAAAAATAGCGACCATCAAAACAAGCATATCGGTAAAGCCAGTGATAAATTGAATTGTGACTCCAAAAAAGCCGACTGCCACAATGGCTAAAAGCCCAGAGAGAAAAAATATTTGACAAGTTTGTATCAACAGGTTGCCTGAAAAATAGCTCATCGGCATAAAAAATTGCCTAAACCGCTGAGTGAGGAAATCAGGGG
This sequence comes from Pseudoalteromonas sp. NC201, assembly GCF_002850255.1. Taxonomy (NCBI): domain Bacteria; kingdom Pseudomonadati; phylum Pseudomonadota; class Gammaproteobacteria; order Alteromonadales; family Pseudoalteromonadaceae; genus Pseudoalteromonas; species Pseudoalteromonas sp. NC201. The sequence continues at coordinate 2,404,409 of NZ_CP022522.1, read as the reverse complement.
TAAAGGTATTACTCGGGAGCCAGCCAGTCTGTATATTATTTATGTAGGTTTGATATGCCAAATGATGCCATTGACAGTTATTATTTCGTGTAATCAGCAGATAAACTGCCACTAATATGAAGGGAATGGCGAGTAGTGCTAAAACTTGTGGAGTATCACCAAAAAACATAGCGAGCATGAGTACGAGCATGAAAACGTAGCTATTATGTTTAAAATAAAAGCTATTTCGAATACATAATAAAAAGAAACTACCACCAAAACTTGTTGCAAACAACATGGCATAAGCAACTTCTGGCGCGGGGCGGTTGAAAAGAGCGAGTGCATTGAACATGTAGCCAACGACTAGTATTACAAGTCCTTGTAAGTATACGTGCCGTTTAATTGCAGGGAATAGTAATGCGCTTTCCTGTGCTTGTAATTTCACTAACTGCCAGCAAAAAGCCATCCATAAGGCGCTGATAGCAAAGACCAAGCTAAATGTTTGTATGTTTTGCTCTTCTATTAAGGTTAATAATGGTGTAGCAATAGAAGCTAAGATCCCCGGAATGAAAAAATTTGCAGAGCCACACTCTCGTAACCAAAAGCCGGAAAACCCTGTCCACCAATTGCGCCGAGTTAACGTGCTCATGTGTGTAGCTCCACAAAAAGTTGTTCAAGGTTGCTATGGCTTTGCTGTAGGTCCGTTGGCCAATTTGAGCCGTCTTGAGCTTGGTAAATGCTAAAACGTTCAGATTGGTGAAGCAGCTCTGCTGATGGAAGGTTGCTTGTAAGGTGATGCGGAACAAGTCTAATCTGTTCCTTCAGTGTATCTAGTTCGCCAGTAACCAATACCTTACCATCTTTAATAATAGCAATATGACTCGCGACGCGCTCAACGTCAGATGTAATATGCGAGGAGAAAAGTACACCAGAGCCGGACTCAAGCGCTAGCTCAAATAAGTCCGACATAAATTCTCGGCGTGCGATGGGGTCGAGATTTGAAACAGGCTCGTCAAGGATCAGTAACTTAGGTCGATACGACATCGCCATTATCAGCGCTAAGCTTTGTTGCTGACCAACTGAAAGGTTACTTACTAGCTTGTTTTCGTCTAACTCGAAGCGAGAAAGCCACTCTTGTTCTAGCGTATTATCCCAATTTTGATAAAAGCTGCGGTGCAGTGCGAGGGCGTCTTTGACTTTAAAACCTTGATAACCACAGGGTTGCTGTGGCACATAGCCAATTTGGCTCTTGCATGTAGGACTCAGCTCTAGATTGCTGCTGTTGAGGCAGCTAACTTCACCACTATTTTGTTCGATTAGTCCAAGTGCAATTCGCAGTAGCGTAGTTTTACCTGCACCGTTTCGTCCCAGTAGACCCATAACCATACCAGGTTCAATAGTAAGGTTTATGTTTTCAAGAACAGACTTGTCGGAAAATTGTTTATGGATTTTGGTGAATTGTAGTAGTGGGCTTGTCATTATTCTTGTCCCCAGTTTTTATCTATCAATGATATCAACTCAACCTTGGTGATCCCAAGTTGTTTCGCATCATTAATTAAAATATCTAGGTTTTTGTTGAGCAGACTATCGGTCTGTTGTGTGGTTGGCTGTTGTGCTACTCGTGTCGGCTGACCGCGTCTTCGTTCAAGCCAACCTTGATCGACAAGTTGCCCGATTGCTCGAGAGACAGTCATCGGATTTACCGAGAAATGTTCAGCTAGCTTTCTTACAGAAGGTAGCTCTTCTCCGGCTTGTGCTTTACCTGACACAATTAAACGCACTACCTGATCAAATAGCTGCTTATAAATCGGCTCTGCGCTGTTGGGGTTGACATGAATAAGATCTAGCATTACTCTAATTCTACTGTATTAATACAATAATACACTGATACACTCACTTAAAGTTAGCATACTGACCGTGAGTCAACAAGGAAATAACTATGAAAAAGCCATTTAAGTTTAAGAAAAGCTTAGTAAAGCTAGCGCTGCTTCCTTTCGTTTTAGGAACTGTGCTGCCATTACAAGCAGCAGCATCAACAGCAGAATTATCCGCTTGCTATGCAAAGGGGCTCGATGATAGAGCACAATGCGGCAAAATCTCACAACCATTAAGTGAAACCAAAACAGAACAAAAAATTGATATTCACTTTATGGTTATTCCTGCAATAAAACAGCTTTACCCACAAGAAGCGATTATTGCGTTTGCAGGGGGGCCTGGACAATCAGCCACCGAAATCGCAGCAAATTTTGAAAGGATCCTTAAATACGCTAGAGAAAGTAGAGACATCATACTTGTTGACCAACGGGGAACCGGAAAATCCAATCTATTGCAATGTGATATGGATAACCTTGAACAACAATTTGCGCTAAATGATACCTTGCTGGGTCTCGATTTTTACAAAGAAGATGCCCTAAAGTGCAAAGAAAAACTAGACACAGATCTTTCCGATTACACAACTGTTGCGGCAGCAAAAGATTTTGACGCGGTAAGAACCGCACTCGGTTATAGCAAGTTACACTTATACGGTGGCTCATATGGAACACGCATCGCACTTGAGTATATGAGACAGTTCCCTGATAGTGTTGCATCGGCCGTGTTAGATGGTCTTGCACCCAATAACCAAAGTTTAATGGCGATTGGTGGCGCGATAGAAGAGTCATTGAACGCCCTATTTGCACAATGTGAAGCCGATAAAAAGTGTGCAAATAATTATCCTAATCTAAAGCAGCAATGGCAAAGCTTGCTGGAGCAAGTTGGGCAAACGCCGATAGAGGTTTCTGTGCTTCACCCTAGAACCAGTAAACCGCTCGCAATGACGATGACCAAAATGAAGCTATTTAGCGCGATTAGGATGGCGCTTTACTCTCATACCTCCCGAGCATTGGTGCCGCTTGCGATTAGTGAAGCGACTAAAGGTAACCTTGCTCCTCTAGTTGGCATGATGGCACCAAGTGAAGACGGCCTTGGATTGGCCATGGGGATGCATCAGGCAATTGTATGTGGAGAAGATTGGCCACGATTAACGGCTGCGGACAAAGCGAAATATGGTGAAAACTATATGGGTAAGATGATGATTACAGGGTTGGATGCGACGTGCCCAATTTGGAATGTGAGTCCGGTGTCGAGTAGTTACTATGAACCCGTTGCGTCCGATATTCCAACCTTACTACTTTCTGGCGGATTAGACCCAGCAACGCCTGCTCAGTGGGCCGAAGTTGCGATGGAAAAACTAAGCAATGCCACACACTTAGTTGCACCAACGGCAACGCATATTGTCGCAGGACAAAGCTGTGCTAATAAGCTTATTGCTAAGTTTTACGATGAAAAGACAGTGGGAGACTTTGATACCAGTTGTCTTGAAGAAGACACACGCAAACAATTCTTTATGAACATCAATGGCCCTGCAACAGCTGATAAGGAGTAACTCATGATCCAAGTAGATAACTTACATAAAAAGATTGGTGAAGTGAACGCGCTAGACGGGCTGTCATTTACCGCTCGTGATGGTCAAATTACGGGACTATTGGGACCCAACGGAGCTGGTAAAACGACTTGCTTACGGACCGTATTTGGCCTGCTTCAAGCTGATCAAGGTATGGCGTCTATCGATAGTATTGATGTTGCCAAAGAGCCAACCAGGGCAAAACAACAATTAGGATTGTTCCCAGACCCATGTGGGCTCTACGAGCGCATGACGCCGCGTGAATATACCCAATTTTACGCTGAACTAAGTGGCATGGACGCAAAATCGGCCGCTACAGCGACGCAAGAAGTATTAGAAAAGCTACAAATGTTGGATATCGCGGATAGACGCTGTAAAGGCTTTTCACAAGGCCAAAGAATGAAAACGGCGTTGGCACAGGCAATCGTGCATAAACCAACGAATATTGTACTTGATGAGCCAACACGTGGTTTAGATGTAATGAGTACCAGAGTGTTACGGGATTTGTTGATGATGCTTAAGGCGCAAGGTCACTGTGTCTTATTTTCTAGCCACGTGATGCAAGAAGTTGCAGCACTTTGTGATCATGTGGTGGTCATGGCGAAAGGCAAAGTGGTCGCGGAAGGTTCTCCAGAGGCCCTATGTGAACAAACAGGTAAAGCGTCGCTTGAGGAAGCTTTCATTACCCTGATAGGTACAGATGAAGGAATTGCAGCATGATGAAATTAATCTCAGTTTTATTTAAAAAAGAAGTGTTAGACGCAAGCCGCGACAAACGTTCAGTGATGGCTGGCCTTTACTATTGTATCGGTGCACCTATTCTAATGTGTGTATTGTTTACCGTCATGTTTAAGCAAATGGCTTCGCCTGAAGCACTCAAAATCACCATTAATAACGCAGAAAATGCGCCAAACTTAGTGCAATTTTTAGCGAGTAAAGAAATTGAACATGGTGAAGACGAAGAAGTTAAAGCTATTACCTTGGAGATCAGCGAAGATTACCAAGAAAATATGATGCAAGGTAAGAGTGCGACGGTATTTATCATTGCTGATAAATCGGAGCAAAAGTTACGTTCATCAATTAACCGACTAGAGCGTAACCTCATGTTATACAACAGCGAAGTTGCTTCATTGCGATTAGTCGCGCGTGGTATCGATCCGACTATTGCACGTGCGATTGATGTCCAAACTCATGACCAAGCGACACCGACCTCTAAAGGAGGCTTCGTATTAGGTATTGCAACATTATCTATTATTATTTCGCTATTTTATGCGGCGATGGGTATGGCGATTGACAGTAGTGCAGGGGAGCGTGAACGTAACTCATTACAGCTATTACTTAGCCATCCGATCAGTACCATGCATATTGTGTTAGCTAAAGTGGGGGCAATCGCAGGTTTTTCTATCATTGCTTTAGTGTTAACCACCATAGTATCTAAGTTTGCTTATAATATGGTGCCATGGGAAATGATGGGCTTTACAGTGGTCATTGGTCCTAAATTTATTATTTCAGCAATTATAATTGGCCTGCCTATTGCGTTAATGTCTGCCAGTTTATTGATATTTATCTCTTTCTTAGCTAAATCATTTAAAGAAGCGCAATCTTATGTGGCGATGGCGCTGTTCATTCCGGTAATGATGAGTATGGCAACGACCTATGATATTGCCACTGACATTATGCAGTGGATGCCGATCGCAGCGCAGCAAAATGCAATGATTGAAATCATTAAAGGCAACGCGATACCGGTACCACAACTATTATTGTCGAGCGCGGTCACACTGGGGTTGTTTGCTATTTTCACCTACCTAAGCAGTCGTATGCTAAAAAGTGAAAAGGTAGTGTTCGGCCTTTAATTTATTTGTTCCCAACTATGGCGCCCAAAGCGGCGCCATTTTTGTATTTTACCTCATCTTAATTTCACGTATAATCGGCGCCCCATAATTGATGTAGTAATGTACTAGCGCGATAATGCGCACAGTACGCAGTTGAGTAAGTATGAATACGGCACCTAACACCATGACAGAGCAAGATAATCGCAAAGAAGTTTTAGAGTTTAATAAGCTGCAAAAGCGTCTGCGCCGTAATGTCGGCAACGCCATCAAAGATTACAATATGATTGAAGAAGGCGATGTGGTGATGGCTTGTATCAGCGGTGGTAAGGATTCATTCGCCATGCTGGATATTTTACTTAGCCTAAAAAAAGCGGCACCAATTCACTTTGATGTGGTCGCGGTCAATCTGGATCAAAAGCAGCCTGGATTCCCAGAGCATATTTTGCCAGAGTACTTCGAAACGTTAGACATTCCTTATTATATCATTGATAAAGATACCTACTCAGTCGTAAAAGAAAAAGTACCAGAGGGAAAAACGACTTGTGGCCTTTGTTCACGCTTGCGCCGTGGTACTTTGTATTCATTTGCTGAAAAGATTGGCGCGACAAAAATCGCACTGGGTCATCACTTAGATGATATTGTTGAAACGCTGTTTTTAAACATGTTCTACGGCGCGAGAATGAAAGCGATGCCACCCAAACTACGTTCTGATGATGGTCGTAATGTGGTGATCCGCCCGCTCACTTATGCACGTGAAAAAGATCTTATTCAATACGCTGAACATAAGGATTTTCCTATTATTCCGTGCAACCTATGTGGTTCGCAAGAAAACCTGCAACGTCAAAATATTAAATCTATGTTGGTTGAGTGGGACAAGAAGACGCCAGGTCGAGTAGAGAATATTTTCAAATCAATTCAGAATGTTAGTCCAAGCCAACTGGCTGACACTGAACTCTTTGATTTTGAAAGTTTGCCTCTAGATAGAGACGGTGAGCGAGAAGCTTATGATTTTAACGAAGCAGTGGTTTCCTCGACAAACATTGATGAATCATTGTTCATTGATGTAACCAATATTTAATTCTCAATAGTGATTTACCCAGACTAGCCTAAATAGTCTTATACTTCTTAACTATTTTACTTTTTGGCTTGCACAGCTCAAGTAAACGGAATGTGTGGCTGTGTATTTGCCGCACATTCCAATCTAAACTTGTGATCAGCTCTTTTCTCTAGCAGCTGTTATTCCGAGTCTACGCCTCAGTCTTCTAATGGGGATTTATAGCCATCAGGCTTTAGTGCTAAGACATCACAATCTAAGCTATCAATCACATGTTCAGCAGTATTGCCAACCAGCGCTGCACTCAGTCCAGTGCGACCGACAGTGCCAATGACCACCAACTCAGCGTCTTTTTCTTTAGCAACGTAGGGGATAACGTCCTCTGGTAGACCTTCTTTGATGATGCAGTCGCTTTTATCTATTGAATAAGTTTCTGCAAGTGCAAACGTTTCGTCTTCATGGTGTTTTTTCACGGCTTCATTGTATTGCGATGGGTTAAACTCGGGAATTTCAATGGCAATATTAACAGGCGTTGCTGGATAGGTGTTTACCAGGCTCAATTTGGCATTGGCTAATTCACATAAAAACTGAGCATCCGTAATGATACGTTTATTAAGTTCTTGATGTTGCTCGTTATCGCTGACAGAGTTTACCGCTGCAATAATGTTGCCTTGATCTGGCCAAGCGTGATCTTTAACCAGTAATAGAGGCGCAGGGCATTTGCGAATTAAATGCCAATCGGTTGGGGTGAAGATCACTGATTTCAGGGTGTCGTGTTGATGCGTAGATTTAATGACCAAATCATAATCATGCGCAAGCACGGTTTTGATGATCGCTTCGTAGGGGCGATTGTGCCACAACACTTTAGTTTGGATACTCACATCAGAAAAGTCCTTAACCATATCGGCAAGCCATGCTTCTCTGTCTTTGATCACCGCTTCACGCATTGCTTCACGCTCGTCTTTAGACAACATCGTGGTCATTTCATAGGAGAAGTCATAAATAGACATAAATGCAGTGATGGCTGCACCGGTACGCTTGGCAAGATTGATAGAGCGTTCTAAGCTATTTTGGCGCTCTTTAGTTGGATCAATTACGGTGAGTATACTTTTGATTTTATCCACGACTATCTCCTTAAAACGGTATACAAATAAGGTCAGAAGCTTTTCACCTCTGACCTTATTGAGTGTAACCGATCCTATCTAAGGATAAAGTCTTAACGATAAATAGTTTGTTCTAAATCAAGATGCAATCGCGGCTGTTTCAGCTAGGGCTGCAGCATCAATAATGGTAATGAACTTGCCTTCGACCTTTATTGTTCCAGCTTTTTGGAAACGGCTGAGTAAACGACTAATGGTTTCTACAGTAAGACCCAAGTAGTTACCAATTTCACCGCGCGTCATCGTAAAGCGGAATTCTTTACGAGAAAAACCACGCTCGCCAAAGCGATTTGAAAGGTTATAGATAAAAGTTGCTAAGCGTTCTTCAGCAGTCTTTTTATTCAGTAATAACAACATTTCTTGGTCGTAATTGATTTCACTGCTCATTAATCGCATGATCTGTTGGCGCAGTTTTGGCAGCTTACCAGCTAACTCATCAAGGGTGTCAAAAGGGATTTCGCATACCATAGAGGTTTCTAAAGCTTGTGCGAAGCTTTGGTGCTGCATTTTATTAATGGCATCAAAACCCACAAGATCGCCCGCAAGGTGAAATCCTGTGATCTGCTCATCACCTTGTTCAGACAGTGTGTAGCTTTTAAATGAGCCGGAACGAACGGCAAAGATAGCATTTAATGGCGCACCTGACTCGAAAAGAAAATCTCCTTTATGAAGCGGCTTTTTACGTTCAATGATCTCATCTAGCTTGTCCATTTCACTGCCATTGAGCGAAAATGGGAGACAAAGCTGACTGATACTGCAATTATTGCAGCTGATTGTGCATTGGCTCTTTGAGCGGTTTTGATTACTTAAGTCCATAAAATTTCCATAAGTCTATGACGCACGTGAAGGCAACCTAGTACAAAGCATAACGGCTTTGGTACTACAGATCGCCACAAACTCATATGACACGCAAAAGAAAATTTGGTTATCAATTGGAGCTCCTAATCTCAAAGCGCTAACCAATAATCTTAAATGATGAGTTTGCTTAGATAAGGATAGGTTAATGTACTAACTTATCAGTTGCAATAATAATTAAATAAACACCATACCAAATCAATAAATTACCCATAATAATACGTGTAACTAAATGATTTATAAACTTTTGTAGCAGCTGAGCCGATTGTCCTATTACAATCATTGCAGGCATTGTGCCGACACCAAAGGCGAGCATAATGAGTGCGCCTTCAGTTGCTGATCTCGCTTGTAATGTCCATGTTAAAGCCGAATAAACTAGGCCACAGGGTAGCCAGCCCCATAAGGCGCCGTAGCAAAATGCTTTGGTTTTTGTGTTGACCGGGACTAAGTAGCGATTGAGCTTAACAATATGTTGCCAAATTAAGCTTTTAGCAAACGACTCTAGCCATTTTAAGGTACTGGCTAAGCGCATTACGTAGATAGCGACAAGCACCATAAAAATACCACTCATCAATTGTAATATAATGGCGAGAGATGTGTTTTGCTTGGCGAGACTTGCCCCAAGTAGGGCAACAAGGCTGCCAGCAAGCGCATAGCTGGAGATACGTCCGATATTATACAACAGGGTAACAACCACCGCAGAAAGTTGCTTGCTCGCCAGTTGTAGCGAGCTGGCAATACTGCCACACATCACCAAGCAGTGGCCACTTCCCGCAAGCCCCATCACAAATGCACTCAGCAAGCTTATCTCATTCATGCTAGTTGTCGTTATTACTTTTGTCATTTGATGGTTTTACGGACTTATCACCCGTTTGCGCTTTATCATCATCGAATAAGATGCTGTGGCCCTGTTTATTCAAATCTGAAAATTGTTCGCTTTTTACTGCCCAAAAGAAAATACCAATAGCAATAATGACGAATAAAATGGCGATAGGTATTAATACGTAGATGATACTCATAGCTTTAATAACCTTAATGAATTACCGATCACGATGATCGAGCTAGCTGACATGCCAATAACTGCTATCCAAGGTGGAATGAGGCCAAGTGCAGCGAGTGGCAAAATGGAGCCGTTATACAAAAGTGATATGGTTAAGTTTTGCTTTACTATTCTGCGCGTTTGTTTCGCTACTTGCTGAAGGGCTAGAATGGCATTCAAATCGCTATTTAACAACACCACATCAGCGGTATTTTTTGAGATATCAGCGCCGGTATCCATCGCAACTGACAAGTGAGCGCTATTGAATACTGGGCTATCGTTGATGCCATCACCTACCATAGCGACAATCTCGCCTTGTTTGGACCAAGCCTCAACGGCTTGTTGCTTAATCTCTGGTGTGCAAGCGCTTTGGTAGCTATCTAATGCTAACTGCTGCGATAACTCTTTACCTGCATTGGAGCTATCCCCAGTTAGCATATGGCATGTAAGGCCCGCTTGTTGTAACTGTTCAACAACTGTTTCTGCATTGCTTTTTACTTTGTCATTGAAGTAAAAGTCAGCGACTGCGTTGTTATCAATGAACAAGGTTGCTTGAGCAAATGACGCGTGGTTATCAAACCAATGGCTTTTCCCAAGGGCAATAGTGATTCCTTGCCAGTGACCACGGATACCTGAACCAGCCACAACTTCAACATCTTGGACTAGGTTTTCGGTTGGGGTGATATGTGCAAATGCGCGAGCGATAGGGTGTTCAGAAAACCGCTCTAACGCTGCTGCAAAATCCAAGACTTGTTGCTCGTTATAGTCAGTTTGTAGCAATTCGATATGTTTGATTGAGAAACGGCCTTCGGTCAGTGTGCCTGTTTTGTCAAAGGCAACACGCGTTAATTTGGTTGCCGTTTCTAATACATGGGCCTCTTTAATCAAGATCCCTTTCTTTGTAAGTGACGCCACGGCGCAAGTCAGCGCGGTGGGTATAGCTAGGCTCAATGCACAAGGACAGGTTGCTACTAGCACCGAAATCGTGACCCAAAAAGCCTTATCTGGTGAAATGGGATACCAGCCGATGGCGGTAATTGAGGCAAAAACTAATAGACAGGCAACAAACCACTGCGCGACTTTATCGGTGATTTCCACCAACTTAGGGCGTTTGGTAAGTGCGTTATGTTGCAGTCGAATAATTTGGTTGAGCAAGGTATTTTGCCCAATTTTATTGATCTCTAACGTAATTATACCGTCGTGATTCACGGTTCCAGCATACACTTGATGGCCTTGATATTTCTTAACTGGCAAATGTTCGCCTGTCATCATCGACTCATCAACTGTGGTATGGCCTTTGATCACTAAGCCATCCGCAGGGATAGTTTCTCCAGCCTTAACTAATATCAGATCGTTCAGTTTTAGCTTTTTGGCGGCAATATGTTGCTCATTGTTATTCTCATCAACCTTTCTGGCGGTCAATGGCAGCAGCTTTTGCAGGTTTGCAGTAAACTCACTGGCTTTTAATCTGGCCCTGAACTCAAGGTATTTACCTAACAACAGCAAGAAGGTAAACATACAGATGGATTCAAAATAGACTTCGCCGACTTCCATAAAAGTCGCGTAAGTACTGGCGCCGTAAGCTCCGAATATAGCAAGTGAAACAGGGAGATCCATATTCAGTTGTTTAGCTTTCAGCCCTTTAACCGCATTCGTTAAAAATGGCATCGCTGAATACAGAATAACAGGAGAGGCAAGCACGAGACTTATCCAACGAAAGTACTGTTCAAAGTTCTCTTCCATGCCTGAAAACATGCCAAAGTACATGGCAAATGCAAACATCATCACTTGCATAGTCATGAGGCCAGCAACGCCTAAACGACGGATGTATGCTTTCGCTACGGCTTGTTTCTGTGCAGCTTCTTCATCGGCTTGAAATGGGTAGGCCTTATAGCCGATTTCCATCAAAGATTTAATGATATCGCTAAGCTTAACGTGTTTATCTTGCCATACAATCATGGCGCGGTGAGTGGAGGTGTTAACATCAACACGAACGATACCACCGAGCGCCAGCAGTTGCTTTTCGATAAGCCAAGCACAAGCGGCGCAGCTTATTCCTTCAACACTGAGCAGTACCTCTTTATGTTCTCCGCTAATTTCGACGAAGTCCTCTTGGATCTCGTCGTTATCATAGCTGAGTAGCATTTTGAGTTGTTCAGGTACAAGCTCTTCAACTTTACCTGCACTTTCTGTGCGGTAAGTATAGTAGTCACTCATACCTTGAGAAATAATGGTTTCGGCAACGGCCTGACAGCCAATACAGCAAACCGGTTGTGCGCTACCCTCAAAGGTAACCGAGCCTACAAACCCTTTAGGAATAGGCTCCAAACAATGAAAACACGAATTTGCCATGGCAGCTTACTTATACTGTGGAGTGACCGCGATAATACCATCATGTGGCAGTTGGATTTTTTCTTTCATTTTCCAACTGTTGTCCATAGGCTCTATAAATACCGTGAACACACCGCTATGTGGTTCATCAAATAAGCCCGTAAACTCGCCGCTGGCGTTTTTAGTCAGCGTGACTGCAAAATCGTATTTCTCAATAGTGCGGTGGTAAAACGAGAGCTTTAATGCATGAACTTTAGAAGCGTCGCCCTTGGTAAATTTAAAGGTGACTTTTTGCTCTGCTACTTGCAGGTCACCATGTAAATAGAGCGCTTTTGCTTTATCAAACTTACTCAGCTCTAGATTAATTGCTTTACCTTTTTTGTAGTAGTCATCAACGACCATATCAGGACCATTACCGACTGCAAACGTGATGAGAAAAACACAGGCAACGACAGTAACAAGTGGGAAAAAAATTAAAAACCAAGGCCAAAAATTCTTATACCAAGGGGTAGGGTTCATAGTTGCTCACATGGCTATAAAACTTGCCCGTATTCTACCGTAAGTTGCGGTAAATACCTAAAAAAAAGCCTCCAAATGGAGGCTTTTTTGATCTCAAATAATGTTCTAAAAGCTAAGCTTATTGGTCTTGTGACAAGCTATAAACATACGCTGTTAGAAGGTGTACTTTATCTTCACCTAAGATATCTTTCCATGCTGGCATAACACCCGCACGACCGTGGCGAAGTGTGTCTTCAACTGCGCGTTGAGAACCACCGTATAGCCAGATATTATCGGTTAAGTTTGGTGCACCGAACGGCAGGTTATGTGCAACAGAACCTTTACCATCCATACCATGACAAGCTGCACACATTGCAAACTTAGCTTTACCTGCTTCAGCATCTTTTTGGTTAACAGTACGTCCAGAAAGGCTTAGTACATAAGCAGTCATTTCTTTTACGCCTTGATCACCAAGTGCATCTTGCCAAGCTGGCATCGCTGCAACACGACCGTTAAGCAGTGTTTCTTTGATCTTGTCAGGCGTGCCACCATATAACCAGTCTTTATCAGTTAGGTTAGGGAAGCCTGCGCCACCACGAGCATCAGAGCCATGACACTGAGCACAGTTTTGCGAGAATAAACGTTGACCGATTTCAAGTGCTTCTTCATTCTTTGCAAGCGCAAGTACGTCTTGCTTTGCAAATTCTTGGAAGATAGGGCCAAAACGGTCTTGTGCTGCTTCAACTTCTTTATCAAGTTGTACCCACTGGCCATTTTCATGTGCTTCAGCGACTGCTTTCTTAGACTCTGCCAAGGTAGTAATACCTTGGTTAGAGCTCGTCCAGTTTAAGAAACCTTTAAAGTTACCAAGACCTGGGTAAGCAGCAAGATAATATACTGACCAAACAAAAGTCGCGAAGAACATGTAAGTCCACCACTTTGGTAGTGGATTATTTAATTCCTCAATTCCGTCGAACTCGTGACCACAGCTTTCGCCTTCTTTGACACCTGTGTAGTTTTTCAGGTTCCAAATTAGCAGGCCGAAAATCAGAGCTAGACACGCTAGGGTTAGTACAATAACCCAAATACTCCAAAAGCTAGTCATTTTTCAGACTCCTTTTCCTCGTTAGAGATAGTGTTGTTATGTTTTTTCTCATCTTCAAAAATGGCATTAGCAGCGTCGTCGAAACGGCGCTTAGAGCGCTTGCTATATGCCCACACAACAATCACTATAAACAGTACCAAAATTACCAGAGTCAAAATGCCTCTGTATGTGCCGTAATCCATAACAATTACTTCAAATGTGTGCCAAGTTGTTGTAAGTAAGCGATAAGTGCTTGCATTTCTGTCGCACCTTCACCACCGTTCATCGCGTGGATTTCATCCACTTGCGCTTGTAGTTCAGCATCATCACCGTAGCCTTTGCCATTGTAGCGGTCTGACGACTTATCAATACCAAATGCATCACGGAACACTTGTAATTTTTTCAGAGTATAAGTGGTATCTACTTTAGTGCTATCAAGCCAAGGGTAGCCTGGCATGTTTGACTCAGGTACCACCGAGCGAGGATCCATTAAGTGCGCATAGTGCCAGTCGTCAGAATAACGCTGACCAACACGTGCCAAATCTGGACCTGTACGTTTAGAGCCCCACTGGAATGGGTGATCCCATACTGACTCACCGGCTACAGAGTAGTGACCGTAGCGCTCAACTTCATCACGGAATGGACGAACCATCTGTGAGTGACAGTTGTAACAACCTTCACGTACGAAGATGTCACGACCTTCCATTTCAAGCGCGGTAAGCGGGCGTAAGCCTTCTACTGGCTGAGTGGTATCTTTTTGGAACATTAGTGGAGTAATTTCAACTAGTGCACCGAAGCTAATCGCGAATACCGTTAAGATAGCCATCAGGCCAACGTTCTTTTCAACGATTTCGTGTTTGTTTGTTGAGTTATTGTTGCTCATACTCAATACCCCTTAAGCCACTTGCGGGTTTGCATCAGTGGCAAGTTGACCACTTTTTGCAGTAACCGTACGGAATACGTTGTAAGCCATTACCAGCATACCAACTACGATGAATACACCGCCTAGGAATCGCATGATATAGAAAGGCTTAGAAGCTTCTAGTGACTGAACAAAGCTGTACATTAATGTACCGTCAGCATTTACTGCGCGCCACATTAGGCCTTGCATAACACCAGAGATCCACATTGCAACGATATAAAGCACAACACCAACAGTGTGTAGCCAGAAATGCGTGTTAACTAGCTTGATGCTGTACATGTTACCGTGACCAAATAGGGCAGGGATTAGGTGGTAAATTGCACCGATAGAAATCATCGCAACCCAACCTAGTGCACCAGAGTGTACGTGACCTACTGTCCAGTCTGTGTAATGTGAAAGCGCATTTACAGACTTAATAGCCATCATTGGGCCTTCGAACGTAGACATACCGTAAAACGATAGAGACACAACTAAGAAACGCAGTACTGGGTCAGTACGTAGTTTGTGCCAAGCGCCAGACAGCGTCATGATACCGTTGATCATACCGCCCCAAGAAGGAACGAATAGGATAACTGACATCACCATACCTAGAGACTGTGTCCAGTCAGGTAGTGCTGTGTAGTGAAGGTGGTGAGGACCAGCCCAAATATATAGAGAAACAAGTGCCCAGAAGTGAACAACCGATAGACGGTAAGAGTAAACTGGACGACCTGCTTGTTTTGGTACGAAGTAGTACATCATACCTAAGAAACCAGCGGTAAGTAGGAAGCCTACTGCGTTGTGACCATACCACCACTGAACCATCGCATCTACAGCACCTGCGTAGATTGAATAAGATTTAGTAAGTGATACAGGAATAGCCATACTGTTTACAATGTGAAGCACTGCAACAGTGATAATGAAACCAGCGTAGAACCAGTTTGCTACATAGATGTGTGACACTTTACGCTTGATAAGAGTACCAAAGAATACTACAGCATAAGTAACCCATACTACCGCGATTGCGATATCAATCGGCCACTCTAGTTCAGCGTATTCTTTTGAAGAAGTAATACCTAGAGGAAGCGTGATAGCCGCAGATACGATGATGGCTTGCCAACCCCAGAAGGTAAATGCGGCAAGTTTGTCAGAGAACAGGCGCGTTTGACACGTGCGCTGAACAACATAGTAAGAGGTTGCAAATAGTGCACTTGTACCAAATGCAAAGATTACTGCGTTCGTGTGTAACGGACGAAGTCTAGAGTAAGTTAACCATGGAATGTCGAAGTTTAACGCAGGCCACGCAAGTTGCGCTGCGATAAATACACCTACACCCATGCCAACAATGCCCCAAATCACTGTCATGATAGCGAATTGGCGTACAACTTTATAATTGTACTCAGTTTGTGATGCTACTGTTTGGCTCATTTTCTGGATTCCGCTGCAATTTATTGCGATTAGAAATGAATTACCTGAATTACAGGCCCTAGTTATATTTCTTCAAGCCCGTCATGTTTTAACTCAAAAGATGAGTGAAAACCTAACCAGCCCGAGAAACCTTTATTTTTGCGAGGAAATGATAATTTTTTTGCTTATGAAAAGATACCTAAAACGCCTAAAATTATGACATCAATCAAGTTTTCACGCGCTTTTTGTTCGCTTCTTAAGCAACCTAGCATTTGCCCTGAAACTTGCGTACACTGCGCAGGATTCAGAAGTGACGGTAAATCCCTCATGATTGCAAAGCAATTAACAATCGGGTTGCTAGGTGTTTTCCTCGTGGCCTGTTCAGACCCGACTATTATTATACATGAAAGTTCAGAAAAAAGTGAAAGTTCAGTAACAAGAAATGTCTGTAATTTTTCAACGCCCTGTGATTTAACTCCACAAGTGCAGATTTATCTAGGCTCAAAGCAGGTTCAACCTGAAACAGAATTTACCATTGGGCTAAAAAGTGCGACTAAAGTAGAGGTCGTTTCGGCATGGCTTGAGGGAGAAAATATGAACATGGGGAGAATTCCCGTGTTCTTTGACAAAAACACACTGATAGCAAAAACCATGGTCGGTGTTTGCACGGATAAATCTATGCGTTGGATTTTACGTTTGGCGCTAACCGTTAACGGCCAGTCTGTTACTACCAGTCATCCAATAGCTGTAAACTACCAATGAATAAATCTGTTTTTATCGAATATCTCAAGTTTGCACTTGAACAAAAGCTGATTGAAGCCACTGAAGCGGCAAACAGTGCACGTGCTGATGCTACTCATGAACAAAGTGCTGCTGAAACACAATATGACTCGTTGAGTATCGAATATGGGTATTTGGCAGAAGGGCAAAGTGAACGCGTTGATGCCATGCATTTGGCGAAACACACAATATTGAATCAATTGGCACTCGCTGTTGGCAATACAATTACACATAACACACTAGTTGAAATTGAAGACGAGCAGGGCAACTGTCATTGGTTCTATTTTGCGCCTTGCGAAGGCGGGCTAAAAATCCAATATAAAGAAACACCAGTGTTGGTGTTAACGTTTGATGCGCCCCTTGGCAAGCGCCTAAAAGGGTTAGCGGTAGACGAAGATATTTCATTTTTCTTCAACGGCCAACAGCAAACGTTAACCGTGATGCAAATACTGTAGAGTGGTTTAACCTAGGGCCTGTTTACGAGAACAATTTCTTTCTTACTATTGCCCGATATGTGCTTGGTGATTTTCCCATTAAATGCCTAAACACTCTGCTTAATTGCCCTTGTGAATTAAATCCAGCAGCGAGGGCAATATCTTGAATGGAGAGATTACTGCTCGCGAGCAGCTCTTTACACATTTCAATACGCACCTGTTGTAAGTAGGCAACGGCGGTTTGTCCTGTTGCTTGTTTAAAGCGGCGGTTAAAGGTGCGATAACTCAAATCAAATTGCGCTGCGACAGTGGGTAAAGAGATTTCCGATGCGGCGTTATTTTTCAGCCAAAATTGAATTGCGGCAATTTGCTCATCAGCATGACGGTCCACAGCACCCTCTAAGTAGCGCTGCTCTTCGTAAGGCTTACGAATTTCATGAGAAAAGTTTTGCTGCACATGATGTGCGGCATCTATCCCGTACAGTAATTCAATAATATGAACAATTACATCGGCCAGCGCATTTAAGCTGGCTACAGTGTAGATCCGCTCTGATTGAGTGATAAAGTAATCCGGTTTTAATTCAACATTAGGGTATAGCTGAGAAAATTGTTTGGCAAAATGCCAGTGGGTTGTTGCTGAATGCCCGTCAAGCAGGCCAGAACTTGCTAAAAAGCAAACACCCGTACCTACACCTATTAGTGTGCTTCCTGCTCCCCATGCATCTGCAAGTGACTCACTCAGCGCTTGGTTTTGCCTTACAATTGGCCTTGGGTTTCGCCATATGCTTGGCACAATAATGTAGTCATATAAAGGCAATGAGCTAAAGTCACTTTGTGCCTCAAGTGTCAGGTAATTATCGGCGTTGACTGCCTCGCCTTGGCTGCTGCAAAGGAGAACTTCTAAAGGAACATAAGCCTCTTTTAGATGCACTTTAGCAAAGGCTTGTCCGGCTTTGAGCATTTCCAGCGGTAAGGTGACACTGGTAACGAGCATATGCTTGTAAAGCACAATAGCGACCTTTGTACAGGATTTCATCTGCTCCGACCTCTTTTATTTGGCGAAAAATGATTTATATGTGGCGTATTTTGTAAAAACTTAAATTCGAATGCAATTAAAATCAAGTCATTATCTTAGTTCAGAAGTAGGAACGACATGACAGCATTGCCAATTATTGTAGGAATGGGGGGTATTAACGCCGCGGGGCGCACCTCTTTCCATCAAGGCTACAAACGTATTGTACTTGATAAGCTAAATGCTAAAGACCGACAAGAGACCTATTTGGGCCTTGCGAGTTTAATGAACTTAGTGCGTTATGAAAATGGTCAGCTGATTGACCAAAACGACCAAGTCGTTCAAGAGGTGGAGATTGAGTCGCGTTTTGGTGAGCAGATCTTAGCGGGTACGTTGATCCGTAAAATTGAAAAAAACCATTTTGATGTAGATGCGACTCCTTGGCAGCAAAAGCTTACAATGAAAGCAAATGATGACAGCAAGATAGTATTCAGTTGCCGTAAACGTGACTTACCAGAGCCAGTTCCTGCAGCTTGGCAAGTGATTGAGCTTGATCCAAAAACGGTTGAAGTAACGATTGCGGACCAGGTTGAAGTTAAGCACGATAGCTTCAGAGACAACCCAATTAAAGCTGCAGGTCAATTACCAACAGGCTTTGAGCCGTCACTCATGTATAACAGCCGTTATCAACCACGCGGCCTTCAGGCAACTATTTTCGCTGCAACCGACGCTATCCGCTCAACGGGTCTTGAGTGGGACAAGGTAATGAACAGCGTACGACCGGACCAAATCGGCACTTACTCCGCCTCTGTGGCAGGGCAAATGAATGATGAGGGCTTAGGTGGATTAGTACGTAGTCGTTTACGTGGCGACAGAGTAAGCACTAAGCAGTTGGCGCTAGGACTCAACACCATGTCCACTGACTTTATCAATGCTTATGTTACTGGCAGCGTCGGCACAACGTTTACGACATCAGGTGCCTGTGCGACATTTCTATATAACCTCCGCGCTGCAGTGAATGATATTCAGGCTGACCGTACTCGAGTGGCGATTGTAGCCAGTGTTGAGTGTGCTATTACACCAGAGATCATCGAAGGCTTCGGTAATATGGGCGCACTCGCAAATGAAGAAGGTTTGCGTAAACTTGATGGTACTGAGCATGTAGATTATCGCAAAACAAGTCGTCCTTTTGGTGAAAACTGTGGCTTTACAATTGGTGAAGGGGCACAAGTGGCTATTTTGATGGATGACGCATTAGCACTGGAGCTTGGCGCGCAGATCATGGGCTCTGTGGCCGATGTATATGTCAACGCAGACGGCGTGAAAAAGTCGATTACGGCACCTGGACCTGGTAACTATATTACCATGGCAAAATCGGTCGCGCTGGCTCAGCAAATCGCAGGCACCGAGGCGTTAGTAAAACGCAGCTTTATTTTGGCACATGGCTCAAGCACACCACAAAACCGGGTTACTGAGTCGCTTATCTACCACAAAATTGCAGAAACTTTTGCGATTAATGGCTGGAAAGTGGCGGCGCCAAAAGCCTATGTTGGTCATACCATCGCACCGGCGTCTGGCGATCAGCTTGCGATGGCACTTGGGGTGTTCGAATACAATATTATGCCCGGGATTACCACAATCAATGCAGTAGCTGAAGATGTTCACGCCGAGCATTTAGATATTCGTACCGAGCACTATGAGTGCGAGCCAATGGATATCGCCTTTATAAATTCAAAGGGCTTTGGTGGTAACAATGCAACGGCAACCGTACTTTCTCCAAAGCTCACGAAGCAGCTACTAAGCAAGCGTTATAGCCAAGCTGAGTTTGCAAATTATGAGCAACAACTTGCCGTTACAACACAAAGACAAATTGCATATCAGCAAGCGGCCGATTATGGCCAATACGAGCTCATTTATCGTTTTGGCAATGGCATGATTGATGAGTCTGAATTGAATTTAAGTCAGCAAGAGTTAGCCATTCCTGGGTTCGAGCAAAGTATACAGCTTTGTCCAACGAATCCATACGGCGATTTAATCTGATGATTTGACACAAAGAATAATGTTAAGCAAGCAAGGCGTACAGGGAGTACGCCTTTTTTATTTTTAGCTTAGTGCTCAAAGCGCAAGCGGCAGTCAGGCTCATCTCATATAGTTAGCATGAAACTCAAGATGATTTTCAATAAAGCTCGAGATAAAGAAATAGCTATGATCGTAACCTTCATGCATGTTTAGCGTGATAGAGTAGCCTGCTTTTTCTGCAGCTTGTTCGAATAACCAAGGCTTTAACTGCTCGTCTAAAAACTGGTCACTTGAACCTTGCTCAATGAGTATCGGACGTTTCGTTGGACTAACATAGTGCGACAATAATTCGGTCGCGTCATATTGTAGCCAGCGCTGTTTGTCGTCCCCTAAATATCCTGTTAGCGCTTTTTGACCCCAGGGGCAGTTACTTGGGTTCACGATTGGACTAAACGCTGAGATACTCGTATAGGCATCAGGGTTTCTAAGCCCAATAATTAACGCACCATGCCCCCCCATGGAGTGACCACTAATGGCTTTTTGCGGACTAACAGGGAAGTGCGCTTCGATTAACTGGGGCAGCTCTTCGGTCACGTAGTCATACATTTGATAATGTTGACTATACGGTGCCTGTGTCGCATTGACGTAAAACCCCGCACCTAGACCAAAGTCATAAGCGCCATTTTCATCATCTGCAACGCCTTCTCCACGCGGGCTTGTATCTGGCGCGACAATAGCGATACCAAGCTCGTTGGCTTTTTTAAACGCGCCTGCTTTTTGCATGAAGTTTTCATCGCTGCAGGTTAACCCTGAGAGCCAATATAAAACCGGGACTTGTTGTCCCTCGTTGACAATTTCAGGTAAAAAAATGGCGAAGGTCATTTCACACTGTGTCGACTGGCTGGTATGTGTGTAGCGCTTATGCCAACCGCCGGATACTTTGTTGCTGGAAATCAGTTCCATCAAGTGCTCCTTAATTAAGCGAAATAGGACGCAACCTGTGCGTCCTTGAGCGGGTACTAGTAATGGATCACTGAGCGGATACTCTTGCCGTCATGCATTAAATCAAAGGCTTCATTAATATCTTCGAGCTTCATGGTATGAGTGATAAAGTCATTGAGTTTGAATTCACCAGCCATATAGCGTTCAACAATCTCAGGAAGCTCTGAGCGACCTTTTACGCCACCAAAAGCACTGCCGCGCCATACGCGACCGGTAACCAATTGGAATGGACGTGTTGAAATCTCTTGTCCAGCGCCTGCAACACCGATGATGACAGACTCACCCCAACCTTTGTGACAGCACTCAAGGGCACTTCTCATAACATCTACGTTACCGATACATTCGAACGAGAAATCCACACCGCCATCGGTCATTTCAACGATCACTTCTTGGATAGGTTTGTCGAAGTCTTTCGGGTTGATAAGATCGGTTGCCCCAAGCTTTGTCGCCAGCTCAAACTTATCTTCATTGATGTCGATACCGATGATCCGACTCGCGCCAGCCATTGCCGCGCCAATGATAGCGGACAAGCCGATACCACCTAGGCCGAAAATGGCGACGGTATCGCCTTTTTGCACTTTAGCGGTATTCATTACTGCGCCCATTCCTGTGGTGACACCACAGCCAAGCAAACAGATCTCCTCAAGAGGCGCTGCTTTGTTTACTTTAGCCAAAGAGATTTCTGGCAGCACAGTGTACTCAGAGAACGTTGACGTGCCCATGTAGTGATAAATTGGTTGGCCGTCTTTATAAAAGCGGGTTGTGCCATCAGGCATCAAGCCTTTACCTTGGGTTTCACGGATCTGCTGACAAAGGTTCGTTTTACCAGACTTACAGAACTTACATTCGCCACATTCCGGTGTGTACAATGGGATCACATGGTCGCCAACGGCAACGCTAGTAACGCCTTCACCAATCGCTTCAACAATACCTGCACCTTCATGACCTAAGATTGCTGGGAATACGCCTTCAGGATCGTCGCCAGACAAAGTGAAAGCATCGGTATGACATACGCCTGTTGCGGTGATTTTAACTAAGACTTCGCCTTTTTTCGGTGGCATAACATCAACTTCTTCAATACTAAGCGGTTGACCTGGGCCCCAAGCGATTGCTGCTTTAGATTTAATAAATTCAGACATGGTTTGTTCCTTTCTTAAAAGTTGAAAGCAGTATAACTACATTATGATTTTTGATAATCTATAAAAATCATAAAGACTTTTACGTATATGTAATAATGGATAGATGGATTGGCATTGATGAGTTTGTAGCGGTCGCGAGTAATGGCTCATTTAGTGGGGCTGCAACTCAGTTAAATACTTCGGTTGCGCAAATTAGTCGCCGTGTGAAAATGTTAGAGGAGCGGCTCAACATACAACTTTTGACGCGCACTACCCGAAAATTAGCGCTGACTCAGGAAGGTGAAGTGTTTTTATCTCATGCAAAGCATTTGCAGCATGGATTAGATGACGCCACTGCTGCAATCCGTCAACGTGATAGACAGCCAACAGGCAAACTTAAGCTTACCGCACCGGTAATGTACGGCGAATCTTATGTCATGCCAGCCGTGGTTGACTTTATGCGTTTGTATCCAAAAGTTGAGGTTGAAATGCATTTGACGAACAATCAAGTCGACTTGCTCGATAAGGGCTTTGACTTGGCAATTCGACTCGGTAAGTTACAGGATTCATCACTGCGCGCCAAACGGCTAACCACACGTAAAACCATGGTGTGTGGCGCGAATATCTATTTAAATCAATTTGGCCAACCGCATACGCTCGCTGAGCTTGGCAATCATAAATGTTTGATTGGCAATAGCAGCGAATGGCGCTTTGTTGAGCACGGTAAAACGCGACAAATTAAAGTGGCGGGCCCACTGCGTTGCAACAGTGGTTGGGGGCTCTTGGAAGCAGCAAAGCAAGGCTTAGGTTTGGTACAGTTACCACATTATTACGTGCAAGAGTCGCTAGAGAGTGGTGAGTTAACAGAGGTACTAACCAACTTTAGACCTGAAGAAGAGGGGGTCTGGGCGCTGTATCCACCCAGACAATTTGTCGCGACCAGCTTACGGTTATTACTGGATCACTTAAGTGCGCACTTTAATAAGTTTTAGCCATAGTATCAATGGCTTGACTGAGCGCTATCTCGCGACTATCACAAAATGCACGGTCGCCTAGACGGTCGTGAATGTTTAAGCGCTTGAGCTTATCGGTGGTCTCCAAATTCGGTGAATAGATAAACACGCTACAGTCAGCATCAAGCGCATCTGTAATCGCATTTTCAATGGCTAAGCCCACGGTGACATCAATCATAGCTACGTCGCTTAAATCTAATACCATGGCTTTGTATTCACTAATCTTGCGGTGTTGTCTTGCGATTGCTTTTGAGACGCTAAAAATCATTGGCCCGGAAAGATAAAAGAATAATAGTTTACCGTTGGCTTTATCTAACAGCTCGCTTTCCTTTTTTGTTAGTGGCACATCTTCATCGCTATCACTGTCGCTAATTGCTTTAACATGATTAGCTTGCACTCGGCTTAATCTCTCTATGATCATCACATTAGAGATAAATACGCCAAGGCCCACGGCAACAATCAGGTCAACAAAAACGGTAAGGAGCATTACGCCATACATAATCGCCATTTGACTGACACTAAGCTTATGAGCACGCTGGATAAAACTCCAATCCAGAATATTAAAACCAACATACACTGCAATACCAGCAAGCACCGCCATTGGGATTGGCTCGGTCAAACTGCCCGCGATAAAGACTACGGCCATCAAAATTAGTGCCCTGAATATGCCAGCGATGGGCGAGCGAGCGCCCACTTGAATATTGACCACAGTTCCCATCGTTGCGCCAGCACCTGGCAATGCACCAAAAAGGCCAGCTATCATATTGGCAATACCTTGGCCTCTGAGCTCCTTATCAGAATCATGCTCGGTTCGCGTTAAACTGTCGGCTATTACTGCTGTTAGCAACGTATCTATACAACCCAAAGTGCCCAGTACCAATGCGTCGATAAGCATTTCAACGAAGAGCTCTGGTGATAATACTGGCAACACAATACTTGGCAGGCCACTTGGAATTTCTCCGATGCGGCGAATACTATCGGTATCAAAAATAATAATTGAAAGCAGTGTAACGGCGACGAGTGCGACCAGTTGAGCTGGCACGTACTGGCGCCACTTACTTGGCATTTTGAATAAGATTGCAAGTGTGATCACCCCGAGGAACAACTCAGAAAAGTGTAAGTCCATCAGCAGGCTGGGCAAGTTAGACAAAGTGCCAACAACACCACCTGCAGGCGCTTGATGTCCAAGTAAAGGAGCAAGCTGCAAAATAATGAGGATAACACCAATACCAGACATAAATCCGGAGATGACGCTGTAAGGCATCAAGGTAACGTATTTACCTAACTTGAGCGTACCGAGTAAAACCTGAAAAGCACCTGCCATCATGACAACAGTAAAGCCCATCGCAAGACCATTTTCGGGGTACTTGCTCATCATGGCGGTGAGTACTGCTGTCATGATAACAGTCATTGGGCCGGTTGGTTCAGAAATGAGGGAGGTTGAACCACCGAACAGCGCGGCAAATAAGCCAACTAAAATTGCGCCCCACATCCCAGCTTCTGCGCCAGCACCAGAGGCAACACCAAAAGCGAGTGCGAGTGGTAAAGAAATAATTGCAGTGGTTACACCACCGAATAGGTCACCTTTTAAAGAGGCGTTTTTAAATCTCTTAAGTGTGATCATACTTTTGACTTTAACGATCAAAGAATTGACGGCATTCTACTGATAAATAACACGGAGTGCTACGAAGGACTGGTATTACCATTTGTCTGCTCAGTAAAATTCGGACACAAAAAAGCCAGTCTAAAAAGACTGGCTTTTCAATTACTGCTTAGTCAACCTGAGCAGGAGAGGCCATGTCGGCGCTTGCTCTGCCTGTTGGTGACTTAGAGCCAACACCTGATCCGCTATTCGCCACAGTCTGACGCTGTTCATGTGGCATCGCAGATGGTGTTTCTACCACGACATCCTCAATCACACTTTGTGCTTTTGTCATTGGCGCGGCAGCCGTTTGGTTGAAGCGTATACGGCTTTGTACTGAATTGCTGTTTACTACTTGTTGAGTAGGTGCTTCAACTGTTTCAGCGACTGGTGTATCTTCAGTTGAAGATTCAGTAACTGTTTCAGCAGCTGTTGTTTCCTCAACCGCTTCTGCTGCCGGTGCCTCGGCTGCTGGCTCCTGAACTTCAGGTGTTGCCTCAGTGTCAGAAGCCTGAGTTTCTTCTACAACTGCAGTTTCAGCCTCAACTTTTTCCTCTGTCGATTCAACTTGTTCAGCCTCTACTGTGTCAGCGATTGGCTCAGCTTTCACCTCTTTTGCTGCTTCTGGCGGCATAGCTTCTACTGCTTCTGCGACTACTTCGTCAGCGCTTGCGGATGTTTCGGGCTGTGCAGCTTGTTGCAATGGTGCTTCAGCAGTACTTGCCTCAACTTCTTTTACAGGCTCCGCTTCTTGCGCTGCATTTTCGTCAACCTGTGCTTCGGCTGGCTTAGTTTCGACATGCTGCTCTGCATCAGTGTGTGTCTCAGAAACTGTCACTTCTGCCGCTGGCGCATTATCTTCAGTTACCGCTTCAGGTGACAATTGAGTCTCAACTGTATTTGCTTCTTGCTGTACACCTTCTTGAACGTCAATGTCAGAAGAAGATTTTGCTTTTAGCTCTGCTTCGTATTCTGCAGCTGCTTGATCTGCAACGGGCACAAATGCAGCAGCTTGACCTTTTTCAGGCGTATCCTGACGACGGCGACGTTGACCTGCCGCTCTCAGATGACGCGGAGAACGTCTAGAGCGAGTGCGGCCTTCTTTATTTTCGTCATCATTTTGCGATTCTGAAAGTTCGGCAGATACCACCTCGGTAACATCGTTTTGTTCGTGGCGCTCAGTGTTAGCAGTTTCTTGCTGCTTTGCTTGAGCGTGTACGTCAGATTGTTCAGAAGGTGCTGCTACATGTTCGTTAGTTGCAGACTCTTGTTCTGATTTGTCAGCGACAGGTTTCGCTTTTCTTTGCCTTGGCTTTTGTTCAGCTTTAGAATCAGCTGCCGTTTTCGCTGGTTGTTCAAGCGGCTTTGCTTCTACTTTCACTTCTTCAGTGCTAGCTTGCTCTGACGTGTTAGTATCCTGCGCATTGGTTTCTTCCACACGTACCTTCTTGCGAAGATTACGTCTTTGTCTGCGTGGTTTTACTGTCGCTTCTTTAACTGGCGCGTCTTTAGCCTGAACCGTTTCAACGTTATCGTTTACAGGCTCCTTAGCTGGACGGTTTGCTTTGTCCTGATCTTGGCGCTTTCTGTTATTTGGACGACGGCGTTTGCGGTTATCACCACGTTGCTCGTTACTGTTGTTTTCGTCTTTCGATTCAACCGTTGTGTCTTTTTGTTGATCGTTACGACGGCGGTTATTGTTACGACGACGATTGTTATTATTGCGACGGCGATTATCACGGTTGTTATCGCGTGATGATTTTTCTTCAGAAGGCTTGTTTTCTTCTTGGTTATCGCTGTCACTAGCAAATAGGCTCTTGAACCATTGACCAATCTTTGCAAACAGGCTGGTGCCGTTTTGAGCAGGTTGTGCTTGTGGCTTACGCGTTTGTGGTTTTGCTGTTTGAGCTGGAGTAGGGGCTGGCGCAGGCGCCGGTGCTGGTGCATCAGGCATAACGACACCTTTTAACACAGGCTCCTCTTTCACAATCGCTTGAGCTCGAGCAATTTCAACGACTTCAGGCTCTGGCGCGGTGATCTGCTCATAGCTTGCAGCTTCTGTTGTTTCATCTTTACGCAACCTAACCACTTCATAGTGAGGTGTTTCTAGGTGTTGATTAGGGATGATAACAACGTGGCACTCGTGGCGCTTTTCGATGCGTTGTACAGAACGACGCTTTTCATTTAATAGATAAGCACCAACAGCGACAGGCACTTGGGCGTTGACCTGAGCGGTATTATCTTTGATCGCTTCTTCTTCGATTAGACGCAAGATAGACAAAGCAATGGATTCGTTTGAGCGAATGGTGCCTTGGCCGTCACAGCGTGGACACGTATGTTGGCTCGCTTCACCTAAAGACGGACGCAAACGTTGACGCGACATTTCTAATAAGCCGAAACGAGAAATCTTACCGATTTGCACGCGAGCACGGTCAGTACGAACGGCTTCTTTCAAGCGGTTTTCTACTTCACGTTGATGGCGAGGCGGAGTCATATCGATAAAGTCGATAACGATTAATCCACCTAAGTCACGTAAACGTAACTGGCGTGCAATCTCGTCAGCCGCTTCTAGGTTAGTATTCAGCGCAGTCTCTTCGATATCGCCACCTTTCGTCGCTTTTGACGAGTTGATATCGATAGAAGTGAGTGCTTCTGTTGGATCAATAACGATAGAACCACCTGAAGGCAAACGCACTTCACGCTGGAAAGCTGACTCAATCTGACTCTCAATTTGATAATGCGTGAATAATGGCACATCGTTTTGATAAAGCTTAACACGATTGATGAAATCTGGACGGAAACGCTCGATATGCGCTTTCGCTTCTTCAAAAACACGCGGTTTATCAATTAGGATCTCACCGATATCACGACGTAAATAATCGCGAATAGCACGGAAGATCACGTTACTTTCTTGGTGAATTAAGAAAGGTGCTTTACCGCTATTTGCTGCGTTTTGGATTGCGTCCCAATGAACAAGTAACGCTTTAAGGTCGTACTCTAGTTCTTCGAAAGATTTACCTACGCCCGCGGTGCGTACGATAAGACCCATACCTTTAGGTACGTTTAAGCGACTCAATGCTTCTTTAAGCTCAATGCGCTCGTCACCTTCGATACGACGTGAAATACCGCCAGCTCTTGGGTTATTTGGCATTAATACCAAGTAGCTACCAGCGACGCTGATAAACGTTGTAAGTGCCGCACCTTTTTGACCACGTTCTTCTTTATCAACCTGAACGATGACTTCTTGACCTTCTTTGATCACGTCTTTGATGTTAGGACGACCATTGAATGTGTAGCCATCTGGGAAATACGTTTTAGCGATTTCTTTTAAAGGAAGGAATCCGTGACGCTCAGCGCCATAATCAACAAATGCGGCTTCTAGGGATGGTTCGATACGGGTAATTTTACCCTTATAGATATTGGCTTTTTTCTGTTCGTGACCAGGGCTTTCTATATCTAGATCGTATAGACGCTGGCCGTCAACCAGTGCCACGCGCATTTCTTCTTGCTGCGTTGCATTGATCAGCATACGTTTCATATTGTAATTCTCTACTTAATTATTTACAGCGCCTGATACGTCTTGCCAGCGACAGCGTGCTACACCTTGGATGTTCCTATTAAATGATGCAGTCTCACGACTGGGGGAAAGGGAACATATTCACAGTTTCCGCTTTAAATCAGGGTAAAATCACTGATCCATCGTTCGCTCTTTGCACGTTTATTCGTTTCACAAAGTAGTCATGCACGGGGCAAGTTGAGCTTGGTTTGCCAAGCTTAGCTATCACCATCTTTTGACTTGATTGCTTTGTGGTTATTCACGAGTTGCGGCCTGCTATGCACGGGTATTACTGCAACTGTGGTAAACGTATCAGACAAATTTTAATTTCTTGCTTTTTGGTTTGTTCATCGTGTCCAGTCATTAAACGAAATATTACGCGCTTCGCATTGACTGTTCGCACGTGTTTATCTTAGATGTATGATAAAAGCTTTGGAAATATTAGCTCTAATCTGTATGATCTGCCATCCAAGATGTGCATCACGATATTGTTTTTGCGATAAAAAGCACCTCGCAAAAATTTGCGGCCTGATTATCCCACTAATAATGTCGAGATAGCAACTAAATTATTACTCAAATCAGTGATTAGGCAATGTCAGAGAAACCCGCATTACAAGTTAGCTTCGTTACCGTGACGGAAGACCAAGAAGGTCAAAGGATCGATAACTTTTTAGTTACGCATTTGAAAGGGGTGCCAAAAAGCGCCGTATATAAAATTCTTCGTAAAGGGGAAGTGCGCGTAAACAAAAAGCGGGTGAAGCCTGTATATAAACTACAAATCAATGATGAAATCCGTATCCCACCTGTGCGTGTTGCGGAGAAAACAGAGTTTGTGCCTAAAAATCTAGATAAAGTCGCAAACTTAGAAGATGCCATTCTTTATGAAGATAAGCATCTGATAGTTATAAATAAACCAGCCGGTATGGCGGTACATGGTGGCAGCGGCTTAAGCTATGGCTTAATTGAAGCATTAAGAGCATTACGCCCACAAGAGCAAAGTTTGGAGTTGGTGCACCGTTTGGACCGCGACACATCGGGTTGTTTGTTGATTTCAAAGCGCCGCGCTGTGCTTAAAGGACTTCATGAGCAGCTAAGAGAAAAGACCATGGAGAAGAATTACCTTGCGCTGGTTTCAGGGCAATGGGATGCCAAACATAAAAATGTCACCGAACCGCTACGTAAAAATACCTTAAAGTCAGGTGAGCGAGTGGTGCGAGTGGATCATGAGCAAGGCAAGCCTTCTCATACTCGTTTTAGAGTCGTCGAGCGTTTTGAGTCCGCAACTTTAGTGCAGGCGTCACCAGTAACAGGCAGAACGCACCAGATCCGAGTGCATACTCAATGTAAAGGACATCCGATTGCGTGTGATGATAAGTATGGCGATCAGGTGTTTGATGCCAAAATGCGTGAAGTGGGATTAAATAGGCTGTTTTTGCATGCCAAAGAACTCAGATTTATGCACCCAAAAACAGAAACGACACACCATGTAGAGGCGCCATTGGATGGGGCTTTGGAAGCATGCTTAGTTAAATTAAGGAAGTAACATGCGTTATAAGTGTGTAATTTTCGACTGGGATGGTACCGTCATGGACTCTGTGCCAAAAATCGTAAACACCATTCATCAAGCTGCTGAATCTTGTGGAATTGCACCCGTCAGTAACGAAGCGGCGAAAAGTATTATCGGCCTGTCTCTCGATAAAGCGATACTGACACTTTTTCCAAATCATGAAGACAAATTAGCGTCTTTAATAGCGGCTTATAAGTATATCTATAAACATCAAGATAAAACTCCAGCGCCTCTATTTGAAGGCGCTGAAACACTTTTAAAGCAATTACATGGCAATGGAGTCAAAGTTGCGGTTGCAACAGGAAAAAGCCGAGTCGGGCTTGACCGTCTGATGACAGAAAGCGGGTTGAGTGATGTTTTCGTCACGACACGGACAGCATGTGAGGCGGAGTCTAAACCGCATCCCGATATGTTGCTTCAGATTTTGGCTGAACTAAATGTGGAAGCTACAGAGGCTGTCATGATAGGCGATACGATAATTGATATGAATTTAGCGGAGAATGCAGGCATTGACGCGATCGGCGTCACTATGGGTGTTGCAACAAGAGAGCTGTTATCGCAAACATCGGCTGCCCATATTTGCGATAACTATCATGACTTGTCTAACCTATTGTTGGCCTGATTGCTCAGCGAGCACATCAATACCAAATGTGAGCAGTGTTTTAGTGAGTTGAATAAGGGGAAGGCCAATCAGGGTATTGGGGTCTTCTCCTTCAAGTTTATCAAACAGACAGATCCCTAATCCTTCGCTTTTAAAGCTTCCAGCACAGTTGTAAGGTGTTTCCGCATCACAATAGTTACTGATCTGTGCTTGGGTAAGTTGGCGAAAGTAAACGTAGAACGGTACTACTTCAGTGACCGTTTTGCCGCTTTCAATGTCGAAAACGGTTAAACCAGTCAAAAAAGTCACGCGATTATTACTAAATAGGCTTAGTTGCTTAATCGCGTTCTCTTTATTATGCGGCTTTCCTAGGATCTCACCGTTGAACAGCGCGACTTGGTCTGAACCAATCACCACACCTTGTTGATATTTTGCTATTGCTGCTTTGGCTTTTGATTCGCTCAACCGTGCAACAAGTTGCTGCGCTGATTCACCTTCGAGTGTTTGCTCATCTACATCCGGTGAAAAAGATGCAAAAGGAAGCATTAATTTTTTCAAAATTGACTGCCTAAATGGCGAACTTGAGGCTAGAATAAGGGGCGTTTTCATGAGATTTTTATCTTTGTGACAACATTGCCAACAGGATAATGCGCAATAACGCGAAAAACAAAGGGAAAGTGTATTTTTACTTTGACTAACACAGTAACTATCTATATGATGCAGCCCCTATGCAAAAGGTGAAAATTCCCATCACTATTGATCCATGCAGAGCAGCGCAACGTCGAGCATCTTATGACGGTGTTGTAATGCTTGAAGAACTTTCTCGATTGCAGCAAGTTGTGCGTGATCAAAATAGTGAAATAGCGGTAGACATTCATTTCAACATCGACGAACAAGGTTTGGTTGTTGTGCAAGGCAAAGTCCGAGCCCATCTAACTGTTGTATGTCAGCGTTGTAATGATGAATTAGGGTTGGATTTGGAACAAGACTTTGCGTATTCGCCAGTCGGATTAGGTGCAGAGTCGGATGATCTTCCCGAGCGTTATGATGTGTTGGAACTGGATGAAGAGGGTGAAGTTAATCTAAGACAAATCGTCGAAGATGAACTGCTACTCGCGATTCCGATAGTCCCGACGCATGATGAAGCACTATGCTCTTATTCTGATAAGCCAAAGAGCTTTGGTGAAATTGAAGCAGAAGATAGCAAACCAAATCCATTTGAAATTTTGAAACAACTTAAGAAAGATTCTTAGGAGAAGGCTAATGGCGGTACAAAAAAGCAAGAAGTCACGCGCACGTCGTGGTATGCGTCGTTCACACGATGCGATCAGTGGACCAGCTCTAACTGTAGATCAGGTTTCTGGCGAGACTCATCGTCGTCACCACGTGACTGCTGACGGTTACTACAAAGGCGTTAAAGTAATTTCTAAGTAAGAGATTACTTTATGCTGACTGATCTAACCATTGCGTTAGATATGATGGGGGGCGATTACGGCCCCCGTTCATCTATCCCCGCAGCCATCGCTGCTGTGCTTAAGCACCCAAATTTAAATCTAATCCTCTGTGGTAATCAGCAAGTTATTGAAAGTGCTTTGACTAAAGCAAATATGCTGGATCATCCAAGACTCAAAATTAAACACTGTAAAGAAGTCGTCACTAACGGTTGTGAACCTGCCTCTGCACTTAGAAATAAAAAGCAGTCTTCAATGCGTATTGCGCTTGATTTGGTGAAATCTGGCGAAGCGCAGGCTTGTGTAAGTTCAGGCAATACAGGTGCGCTCTTTTTTATGGCCCACTATGTGCTAAAAATGTTGCCTGGCATCAAGCGTCCCGCGTTAATTTCAGCCGTTCCAACAGAGAAAAAACAGCCCGTTTATCTGCTTGATCTTGGTGCGAATGTGCATTGTGACCCTGAGACCCTCTATCAGTTTGGTATTATGGGCTCAATCGTGGCTGGAGAGGCATTAAATATTCCTTCACCTAAAGTGTGCTTGCTAAACATTGGCTCTGAAGAAATCAAAGGCCATGATGGTATCAAGCAAGCTGCAAAATTAATGAAATCCTCATCTGTTATTAATTATCAAGGCTATTGTGAGGGGAGCGATATGTTCTCTGGCAAAGCCGATGTTATTGTGTGTGAGGGATTTGTCGGCAACGTTGCCTTGAAAACCTGTGAAGGGATTGCCAAACTCATCATGCATAAGTTTAGCAAAGCGTTAAAAAAGCACTTTTTTTATAAAGCGTTGGCCTTTTTACTTCGACCCGTTATAAAAAAATTGTATAGAAGGGTGAACCCCGACCAGTATAACGGTGCAAGTCTGGTAGGATTGCGCGGTATTGTTGTGAAAAGTCACGGAAATGCCACAACTAAGGCATTTTTAGCCGCGATTGAAGAAGCTGCGCAAGAAGTACAACGTAAGATCCCTGAAAAGATCCAAACGGTGTTTGCTCAGGTCGACACAGAAAAACAACCGTCAGGTCCGCATCCCTAACACTGCTAAGTGACATGAGGACGTGGCGACAACAGAGAAAATAAGAGCACAATATGTCACAAAAAATCGCATTATTTTTCCCAGGGCAGGGCTCACAAAGCGTGGGCATGTTATCTGAATTATTAGCATCTTCTGACATCGTTAAAGCGACGTTCGCTGAAGCGTCAGAAGCACTAGGCTACGATTTAGCCGAACTTGTGCTAAATGGTCCTGAAGAAGAATTAAACCAAACGCACCGTACTCAACCAGCTTTATTGACCGCAAGTGTCGCTACCTTTAGAGCGTGGCAAGAGAAAGGTGTTGAAGCTGAACTGACGTTAGCAGGCCATAGTCTAGGCGAATACTCTGCATTAGTATGTGCAGAAGTATTAACCCTTGCAGATGCCGTTAAGTTAGTTGAAAAACGTGGTTTATACATGCAAGAAGCAGTTCCTGCTGGTACGGGTTCAATGGCGGCAATTATTGGTTTAGATGATGACGTGATTGCTAAGGTGTGTGCCGAATCTGCACAGGGGGATGTTGTTTCGCCGGTAAACTACAACTCACCAGGTCAAGTGGTGATTGCGGGTCATGTTGAAGCAGTAAATCGAGCCTCTGAAGCGTGTAAAGAAGCAGGAGCTAAACGCGCATTACCACTTGCAGTTAGCGTTCCATCTCATTGCGCATTAATGAAACCAGCAGCTGATAAATTAGCTAAAGATCTTGAGATACTCGCTTTTTCAGAGCCAAAGTTTGACGTGATTAACAATGTTGACGTTGCTGTTGCAAAAGATGCTGCAGCAATAAAAGATGCGCTTATTCGCCAGCTTTATAGTCCAGTAAGATGGACTGAAACTGTACAAGCGGTTGCAAAAGAAGGTGTTACAACAACTTTTGAGTTCGGCCCTGGTAAAGTGATTTCGGGTCTTGTCAAACGCATCGACCGCTCAGTGTCGTGCGTGTCGGTAAATGATTTAGCTGCCATTGCAGCAGCAGAATAATAACGAGAGTATTATGAGTAATTTATTTTCTTTAGAAGGAAAAGTAGTACTAGTAACGGGTGCTAGCCGAGGTATTGGTAAAGCAATCGCTAACGCCTTAGTGGCACAAGGTGCAAAAGTTGCGGGTACTGCAACGAGTGAGTCTGGAGCAGAGCGTATCTCTGAGTATCTAGGCGAAAGTGGTAAAGGTTATGCGCTAAACGTGACAGATGCCGACTCAATCGCAGCAACTTTGGATGCAATCAAAGCAGACTTAGGTGATATCGATGTGTTGGTAAACAATGCTGGTATCACTCGTGATAACTTGCTGATGCGCATGAAAGATCAAGAGTGGGATGACATCATCGATACTAACTTGTCATCCATTTTCCGCTTATCAAAAGCGGTACTTCGCCCAATGATGAAGAAGAAAAATGGCCGTATCATTAACATTGGTTCAGTAGTGGGCACTATGGGTAATGCGGGTCAAGCTAACTATGCTGCTGCAAAAGCGGGCGTAATTGGTTTTACAAAATCATTGGCGCGTGAGGTTGCATCTCGTGGTATTACGGTAAATACTGTAGCACCGGGCTTCATTCAGACAGACATGACGGATGAGCTAACTGATGAGCAAAAAGCAGCGACTTTGGCGAATGTACCAGCAGGTCGTTTAGGTCAGCCTGAAGAAATCGCAGCGGCTGTGGTTTATTTAGCATCAGATGTGGCAGCTTATGTTTCTGGTGAAACTTTGCACGTAAATGGTGCGATGTACATGGTTTAACCCGCTAAGATCACAAATCAATTGAAATTTTTGTGATCTTGTCGACAACGTACTTGAAATCGTCACGAAAATAGGCGATAAAAAGATCCAAAGCTTTGTAACAGGTTTGACCAGAAAAAAAAGTACGGGTCAATCCTTGAATCCCAGAATGATGCGTCGTAAACTGCGCCGCAATCTGAAAATTAACGCAGTAGCGTTTAAATAAAGGAAAGAAGAATGAGCGACATCCAAGAACGCGTAAAGAAAATTATTGTTGAACAACTAGGTGTTAAAGAAGAAGAAGTTAAATCAGAAGCGTCTTTCGTTGATGATTTAGGTGCTGACTCTCTAGACACTGTTGAGCTTGTAATGGCGCTAGAAGAAGAGTTCGATACAGAAATCCCTGATGAAGAAGCTGAGAAAATCACTACTGTTCAGGCAGCTATCGACTACGTTACTGCTCACGCTGAGTAACTAGCTTTTCTATTAGGGCAGCACTCGCTGCCCTAACTCTTTCTAGACCCCCCAATTATTATAATAATCCCTTTTTGGAGGACACCGTGGCTAAACGTCGAGTCGTAGTAACTGGCTTAGGTATGTTGACGCCGCTGGGTAATGATGTTGCATCTACCTGGCAGGGCTTATTAGAAGGCCGTAGTGGTATTCGCAATATCACGCATTTTGACACAGAAGGTTTCGGGACTAAGTTTGCTGGTTTAGTGAACGACTTTGATGTCACTGAGTACATTTCCCCTAAAGATGCTAAAAAAATGGATGTTTTCATCCAGTATGGTATCGCTGCAGGTGTACAGGCTTTAAAAGACTCAGGTCTTGAAGTTAACGAAGAGAATGCCGCTAGAGTTGGTGTGGCCATCGGCTCTGGTATCGGTGGTTTGACGCTAATTGAAGAAAACCACATTAAGCTATTAAATAGCGGTCCACGCAAGCTTTCTCCGTTTTACGTTCCGTCTACCATTATCAATATGATCTCTGGCCACTTGTCCATCATGCATGGCTTGAGAGGTCCAAATATTTCGATTGTGACTGCATGTACAACTGGCCTTCATAATATTGGCCATGCGGCACGTATGATTGCGTACGGCGACGCGGATGCGATGGTAGCAGGCGGTGCTGAAAAAGCGTCAACGCCAATTGGTATGGGTGGTTTTAGCGCGGCTCGTGCGCTTTCTACACGTAACGATGATCCGCAAGCGGCTTCTCGCCCTTGGGATAAAGACCGTGATGGTTTTGTGCTAGCTGATGGAGCCGGTGTGATCGTACTGGAAGAATATGAACATGCGAAAGCTCGTGGTGCGAAGATCTACGCTGAACTGGTTGGCTTTGGTATGAGTGGCGATGCATATCACATGACATCACCACCAGAAGACGGTGCAGGTGCTGCACAGGCCATGGTTAATGCATTGAATGATGCAGGGATCAATGCAGAGCAGGTTGGCTATATCAACGCACACGGCACTTCTACTCCAGCGGGTGACGTTGCAGAGACGCATGCTGTTAAGTCGGTATTTGGTTCTGCGGCAAAAAATGTGATGGTGAGCTCGTCTAAATCAATGATGGGTCACTTACTTGGTGCTGCAGGCTCAGTTGAATCAATTATTTCGATTCTTGCGCTGCAAGACCAAAAAGTAACGCCGACCATTAACTTGGATAACCCAGATGAAGGCTGTGATTTAGATTATGTGCCTCATACTGCCCGTGATGCGAAACTAGAGTACACTTTGTGTAACTCGTTTGGTTTCGGTGGAACAAACGGTTCGTTGCTATTTAAAAAGGTGTAGATCAGCCTTAGTAATTTGATAGCAAAGTAGGTTATGATAAAAAAGCTCGGCATTGCCGAGTTTTTTTATGTTTTTGATACCCTTAAAAAGGAAAGTGATGTGGATAATCAACAGCTTTTTTCTAACACTGACAGAGGATTGGCCTATGGCGATGGCTTTTTTACCACCGCGTTAGTCCGTGATGGAAATGTTGATTTGTGGCCACTTCATAGAAACCGACTGGTGGAATGTCAGCAGCGCTTGGGCTTTCCTGAGTTACGACTAGGCGAAATCGAGTCTTTGGTTCAAGAGCAAGTTAAAGATAAAAGGGAAGCGGTGCTAAAGCTCCTTATCACTCGAGGGGAAGGGGGCCGTGGTTATCAAGCTCCTGAGACGCCTGAGCTGAGTGTGAGTATTCAGATATTACCTTTTCCTTCACACTATACAACTTGGCAGCAGAGTGGGATTGAAGTCGCATTAAGCCGGGTTAAACTGGGTATTCAGCCGTTACTCGCTGGATTAAAGACACTGAATCGGTTAGAACAAGTACTTATTAAACAAGATGCTCAGACATTGGTTTGTGACGATGTCATTGTGACGGACATCAATGATAGGGTGATTGAAGCGTCAGCGGCAAATATCATCATGATTAAAGACAACAGGCTGTATACACCAGAACTTAGTGGCTCAGGCATTAAAGGCGTGTTTTTAACCGCACTTGAAAGTAAACACGATATTAGGGTCAAAAATATTGCTTTTGACGAGTTACAAGCGGCTGATGGTGTATTTATTTGTAATAGTTTAATGCAGTTGGTACCTGTAGTAAGAATTGAGAATAAACATTTCGATATCGCCGACTTACATGAATTGAAAAGGCGATTTTTAGGGAAATAATATAAATGAAAAAACTGTTCATCATAGTCGCATTTTTGATAGCAGCAGCGTCATGGTGGTTATCTCAGCAAATAAATAAGGTTAAATTTGAACCACTTAATATCTCTGAGCCATTAGTTGAGATAAAGGCTGGGCAAACATTCAATCAGCTATGTCATCTATGGCAGCGTAGCGGGGCGTTATCTAACTGCTTTCCTTATCAACTTTATAGTAAGTTAGAGCCTAAGTTATTCGCGTTACAAGCGGGCTTTTACGATCTTAAAGGGCTAACTGTACTAGATGCCATCAGCAAAATTAGTCGCGGGGAGCAACACAACTTTAGCTTTACAATCATTGAAGGGATGCCCATTTGGGAAGTCAAAGACAAGCTCCTCAGCGCCCCCTACTTAACGCAAGACATTGATAAGCTGACAGCACAACTGAATATATCGCAAAGTTCAGCTGAAGGGTGGTTGTACCCCGACACCTACCACTATCATGGAAATGATTCAGCACAGCGCTTACTTAAACGTGCCCATACCAAAATGCAGAGTGTGCTTGAAGAAGAGTGGCAAAATAGAATGCCAGATCTTCCTTTAAACACGCCTTATGAAGCCTTGATCTTGGCTTCGATTATTGAGAAAGAAACGGGTGTAGTCGCAGAACGAGATAAAGTTGCCTCCGTTTTTATCAATCGTTTGCGTAAGGGCATGCGTTTACAGACAGATCCAACCATTATCTATGGTATCGGTGAGCAGTTTGATGGTGATATTAAACGTGAAGATATCCGTGAAAAGACACCATATAACACCTATCGGATTGATGGTTTGCCACCGACACCCATTGCAATGCCGTCTCGTGCTGCGATCCATGCGGCACTTAATCCAGCAACAACCGAATACTTGTACTTTGTTGCGTCAGGAGATGGTGGACACCACTTTTCGAAAACACTGACTGAACATAATAAAGCGGTGAAGAAATTTATTTTGAAACAATGACATCGAAAGAGAGGGCTAACCCTCTCGTTACTCTCTATTACAACATAAAATATTCTTTAATACCCGCCAATACACTAGATACTGCAACTGAAGCTAAAATAAGTCCCATTACTCGGCTGACGATACTTGCGCCACTATCACCAATCCATTGGTGAATTTTTGTCGCAACCAGTAGAAATATCAACACGATAGCCAATACGCTGAGCATAATAATCGACGTTTGGAGTTGTTCAAATACATTGTTTTCGCTGTTTTTAGTAAGCAAAACGGCTGCTAGCATTGCCCCTGGGCTTGCGATAGAAGGCATTGCTAAAGGGAAAATAGCGGTATCGGATGCTTTACTGTCTAACTTAATCTCTTCACTTGGCTTACCCTCGCCAAAAATCATTGTCATGGCAAAGATGAACAGTACGATGCCTCCGGCAATCGCGAATGCAGGTAGGGGAATACCAATCGCGTTTAAAATGATTTCGCCCGCAATAATAAAAAACAGCAACACAATGGCTGCAACCAGTGTAGCTTTTACCGCTATTTTTCGTTTCGTCGCAATATCAAAGCCAGTAGTGGTTGCGATAAATACTGGGATGGTGCCAATGGGGTCGATGACCGCAAAGAAAAAAATGAACGTTGAGATATAATGTTCCATAGTTCCCTATTATGAAATAAAGGTTGTTCAAAAATTGCTTATGGTTGGCCATCTGCTATTGACCAACGGCAAATAATATCACTAATTTCATGACTTTATTCTGAATTTCCTTAATTATTTTATGTATTCACAGCATGTACCCAAGCTACTGCGTCGTTGTAGTTCTCGAAGTTTTTAATCGCTAAGCCGTGCTTGTCAGCAAATGCTTCAATTAATCCACTTTTGGTGTCTGAGGGGGAGATAACTCGGGCAAGAGTAACCCCATCGACAAATTGATTGAGTTTTTGTAAAGCGGTTAGCACGCTTGGATAGTCGTAGGTGATATGTAATTGAGAGACGTCGATAACTAAACTTTTTAGCTGATTCGATTTAAGTGCAAGCCCTAAATTTTTGTACATCTCGATGATATTGGCTTCCACGCATTCCCCGTATGCGGCTGCGTGGATAAGTTTCTCTTTACTATCAACCGTTGCTCTATAAGAGAATTTCGCCATGCTCTATTGCACCTTTTATGCATATAGATAAAAGGATAGTTCAATTAGCTGGCGATACCAATTTCAAAAAGCGCACCAAAGCAAAGCTTAGTTATATCGCTATGCTAGCTCTTCAGCTACCTCAGCGATTTTTTGTCTCAGCCAAATGTGGCTTGCATCACGGTGTAATAGCGGGCTCCAAATCATATCTAACTCAAACGGCGGAATAGGGAATGGCGGCTCCAAAACTGTTAAGGTCGGATCATCACGATAGATATTCGCGGCTTTTGACGGT
This sequence comes from Pseudoalteromonas sp. NC201, assembly GCF_002850255.1. NCBI lineage: Bacteria > Pseudomonadati > Pseudomonadota > Gammaproteobacteria > Alteromonadales > Pseudoalteromonadaceae > Pseudoalteromonas > Pseudoalteromonas sp. NC201. The sequence continues at coordinate 2,364,809 of NZ_CP022522.1, read as the reverse complement.
AATGTTGCGATTAAGTTCTGCTCTTTTGCTAAGTGAATTGCAACGTGGTAATTACGTGTAAAAGTTGCGATGTTTCTGTGTTTTCCAAAGTGTGCGAGTGCCTCGTCAACCCAGCCAAGTTTCTGTACATCGGCAGGATCCATTCCGACCCCAACACCAAATCCGGTTTTACTTACCCAAATATGGCGAGATTTTAAATAGGCATCAAGCGTAAAGTTGGTAATAACGGGGTTATCGGACTTCACCAGACAGCAAAAACTATCCTTCCAAATTCGTTTGTGGTGAAACGATTGCGGTAGATTTTCGAAGCGGTTAATTGCCATGTCTACCTTGCCATTTTCTACATCATGAAAAGTAACATCACTCGGCGTGAGAATATCAAGGGTCGTATCTGGGGCTTCCTCATGAAGTTTAGTTAGAAGTTTCGGCGCAAGCGTACTTGCAGCATAGTCGCTGGCCATAATCCTAAACACTCGATTACTACTCGCTGCTTCAAACTCCCTGTTAGGGGCTAAGGTTTCTTCCAAAGTCATGAGTATGCCACGGATCACAGGCTGTAGCTCAAGCGCGCGCTCTGTTGGCACCATGCCTTCGCTGGTACGTACTAAAATAGGGTCATTAAAGAGGTTTCTGAGACGCTTAAGACCGTTACTCATTGCCGGTTGGGTAATACTTAATTGATTTGCGGCACGTGTTACATTGCATTCTCGAAGTAAGGTATCGAGGTAAACCAGCAGGTTAAGGTCAATTTTACTAATGTTCACTCAGTTTTCCTTTGTATTATTCTTCTTTTTTGGCATTTTGGAGAAAGCGATTGTCATGTGGATAAGGGTAAATATGTCTTACGACTTTCTCACGAATATCTCGTTGTGCTTGCTGCCAAAACAACACCTCAGCCAAATCAGCATGATGGCGCAGAAACATTTCCTTTAGTGTAGGATTTGTCAGAACAAATGTACACAACTGTTCAGGAAAGACGTCTTGTGGTGCACTGGAAATATCGCCAGAGTCGTACATATTATCTAGCCCTTGTTTTGGCAGCGCTCTAAAGTTCATTTCCGTGAGATATTGCACCTCATCATAGTCATAGAAGATAACTCTATGGTGTTTACTCACGCCAAAGTTTTTTAACAGCATGTCACCTGGAAAAATGTTTACAGCGAGCATTTCTTTGAGCGCATAGCCGTAATCTCTAATGACTTGCTCACACGTTTCTTCATCGGCTTGCTGTACAAAGAGGTTGAGCGGTGTCATACGGCGTTCAATATACAAGTGCTTTATCACCATATTATCCCCCTCAATACGTATACTTTGAGAGATAGAGTCCAGCAATAGCTGATAAAGGGCTGGTGAAATACGTGCAAGTGGGATCACCACATCGGAATATTCAATTGTATCTGCCATTCTACCTACGCGATCGTGGCGTTTTACAAGTTGATACCGCTCTAGAACGGTTGTTTTTGTAAATGGCTTACTTTCTGGAAATTGGTCACGGATCACTTTAAAAACATAGGGAAAGCTTGGCAGAGTGAATACCATCATTACCATGCCGGGCGTACCTGGAGCGACTTCAAATTGTTCTTCGGAATTAGCTAAGTGGTGTAAAAACTCACGATAAAATTCGGTTTTCCCCTGTTTATGAAAGCCGATGGCGTTATAAAGCTCAGCCTTTGTTTTATTTGGCATGAGTTGATTTAAAAACTTAACTAGCGCAGATGGGGCGTGGGTCTCTACTAAAAAGTAAGCCCGCGCAAAACCAAAAATCACCCGCATTTGTGAGCTGTTGGTAAGCAGCGCATCGATCAGTAAGCCCCCAGTTTGTGCGTGTAATACCGAAATGATAAACGGCTGTACACCAGATTTAGATACCACTCGGCCGACAATATAGGCGCCTTTATTACGATAGAAAGGTGCGCTGAGGATGTCGAAGCGCATTAAGTGTGCCTGATGATGCGTGTTAGGTGCTTGTTTAAGAAACGCCTTAACGAGTAGTCGAATATCTCTATCTAAATCTTCAAATTCACAATGAAAGTCAATGTGTTCAATGATTCTTTTGATGGTGGGTTTGAGGCCACTGACGACTGGAAAATAGCTTCGATACTCTGCTTCTACAGGGAGTGATGTGGCGTTAGCAAGCTGGGTTTCAACAAAAATGAAATCGCTATTGTAATATCGGCGGTGAAAGAGGCGACAAAAAACTGAATTATAGAAAGTTTCAGCAAGCTCTGGTTGAGGGTGAAAGGTAAGACGCTCAAGGTAAGCCTGTTTTACTTTATACCATAGCGATTCATCCAGTTGCGTAGAGCCATAGAGTTGTATTAACTTCTGTGCGGTTTCATCAACTTTACTATCGTATTGGCTGATCCTCGCTTTACTTATCCGCTCTATCTCTCCCCAATTTTGAGCAGCAAAAGCGATGGGTGCCAGTTTGGTAATTTTTACAAATGCGTGATAGTGGTTTTGAAAACCTGATAAAATTCGCTCTGCTAACTGCTGTGCTTGCATCTACATCCCTCATAAATTATCCACGCGGAGTGGTTTCACTTTACAAGGTAATGTGCGAAAAGTCATCTGGTAATACCAGTTAAGGTATTTGCATAACTATAGCGAATGCGCATAGACCAAGTGTGATTCTCAAAAAACAACCAATGTAATTGAGCGGTTATATCACTCATATTCTTTGAGTTGCCTTTCTAATTTTGAAATCTCTTTCTCTAGGCTTTTAATCGCTTTAGCATGTGCCTTATTAATGGCCTTTATTTCCTTTTTAACTTGTCTGACGACCTTTTTGCGCCTGTCTTCATTCATCAGTTTAGTTAATTGATCTTGTTGCTCTCTAACTGCGGTATCTCTTTTGCGATTGAGCACGGCTTTTTCATGGTGTTTGGCTCTGAGTGCACGCTTTGTCCTTTTCGCAATTTGGTTACGTTCCAAATTGTTTAACGTTTTATAGTGCTGCTCTGAGGGAGCCGAGGCTTTAGGATCGGATGTGGTTATCGTATGCTGGGTCGCATTGGCCGAACAGGGAAATTGGCTAAAAACGATGCCTCTGTCGGTCGTGCATTTAAAGTATTTTACCGTTGTTGTGGCGAAACAATGAGTAGAGACAAAAATCAGTACGAGTAGTTTTAGATATAATTGCATCTGGCATCCTTGCTGTAACAGTTAATATCTACTTAACCATAGATGACATCCCATTTTGTTCAAGGTTATTGCGCTTCAGGGGCTGTGAATTTTTTTAATGTCTTAATACTTTGTATTAAAAATGGAATATCTAGATTGCCGTTTAACACAAAGCCTTCCTTTGCTGACATCTGCTTGAAGCTACCATCTTGATTGACTAAGGTGATTTTGTCTTTTTTGAAGGCAACTAAGACACCTTGCGTAAAGTTAACGCCTTCTGCATGAGAGCGAGTTTTAATGTTCGATGCCAGCATACTTTGTTGAGCAAGGGGGTCGCAGCCTAGATAAGAGCTTAATAGGGTGTAGGTGATGTCATTGGGCTGCACAAGACCAGAAGCCTGAGCAAACAGCTCAATGTTCGTTACCGCAGAACTGGTTAATACCGTCGCTTGCTGTGCACTAATATCAATTGCCACGAACGGCTTTGAACTATCAATGTCAATTTCGTCACTTACTTCAACGATTGTTAATTTACTTGTTTGATGAGAGGGTACAAAAGAGAACTCGCCGTTAGCATTAACACTCATTAAGTCATTATTAATTGACCATACCGGAACTTGCTGCTGTAGCAGGACAGACTCTTTATAATAACTCGGTAGACCGTATACCAGGCTGAATAGTGCATCGCTGCTATTTCCTGCGCGTAAAACAGAATCCATTCGGAACACGTTATTTTTACCGTTGCTCTGAAGTGCTGTTGCTGTTTTTTGGAAAAGCGCCTCATCTGTGTAAGCATAAACGTTGATAGGTTGCTCTGTGGTATCTTTCTTTTCTTTGCATACCGCCGAAATTACAGGGGCTTTGTATTTTGAATGCGTATCACCAATGCTTAGTGAGTGCGCTTCTTCATACTGCTCGATATCAAGTAAATCGTGTCTGGCGAGTAAGCTCTTTGCGGTTGTAGGATATGAGAGAGGTAATACATTATCTTGCTTAGTGATATCGAAAAAGGCATTCGCATCGGCCCAAATATGCAGGCTGTGACTGAGCGCAAAGCAGGTAACAATGGTCCCCGTTGCATAGCGAGGGAATTTATAGGATTTAAGCTCGGCCAAATGACGCCAAGCATAATTACCTGCGAGTAGTTCAAAAGTGAGCACCAGTCCAAGCATTGCAATGGTAACAATGAGATTAATGAGGGATGATCCGACTAAGGTTTCCCACAATAAAACAAAAATATCGGAAAGCGAAGCTGGGTTTATATGGTAGCCAAGTTGTAGGTAAACAAAGGCATCCACTGTTAGTACAACAATACCAACCGAGGCAATAATTGCAGCCATCCCGCGAATATGTCGCGGGTAAGGGAATATTAAACTAAGCGGAAAGATAGTTAATACAAACGCACAAAAAGTGATAAAGCTGGTATGGCTTATCCACGTGATCAGCATATAAAACCAACCGACAAAGGTACTTGGCGCTTTGTCGGCGAACAAATAAACTGAGCTAATCAATAAAACCAAGCCAATGTTAGCAAAGGTAAACCAGTGTCCCCAGCTGAGTAATTGACTTGCTTTTGATGAAAAAGGACTGTGCGGTGTAAGATTCATTCCGTTACTTTACTGATTGTGTAAGTGCTTTGGCAAAATTTTCGGCAACAGATTGTCTCTTACTCTCTGGAACATGTTCTTTTAGAATGTGCGTGATAGAATTACCCAAACACATTAAGCTGAGATCAACTGGTGCGTTTTGCGAGCTTAATACATTAACTAATTGGTCAACAATTTCTTCTACTTGTTTATTGGAATACTTTGATTGGATAGGCATCAGTTGGTTCAATTTATAAAAGCAATAATTTTTACATTTTAACATTAGAGGCGTGAAAAACAAAGATGAGCGTTGAGGTAAAAAAACTAGTTGTTCACTATGTAGACAAACAAGACGAAGATACCGAAATACATCTACGTGACGATGAAATGCAAGTCAATGACAAAGTTAATGTTTTCATTGAACAATTGCATCATGCCTACAATGGCAAACCGGGTAAAGGGTTCTGTGCTTTTAGCGGCGAAAAAAGCAGTGTGGTCGCGTCTGCGATGCAGAGTTATAGAAATAATGAGCTTAACTTTTGGAATTTAACCCAAGAAGCAACCAATGTGCTTAAAGAAGAGCTTAATAAATATGCGTTTCATGAAACTGGGTATTTAGTGTTTTGTCATTATCAGTATGTTGCCAGCAATTTTATTATGATTGCACTGATTAATATTAAAGAGCATTACACGATTACCTCAGACTTAGACTTATCCGCAGCAAAACACTTAGATATTTCACGTATGCAATTGGCTGCTAGAATCGATTTAGATGCTTGGGATACAGCCGCAGAAGAAAACCGTTATATTTCCTTCATTAAGGGGCGTGCTGGTCGAAAAGTTGCTGATTTCTTTTTAGATTTTCTTGGTTGTGAAGAGGGGATCGATCCAAAGCAGCAATCACAAACTATGTTACACGCGGTTGAGGATTATTTGTCTACACAGCAATTTGAAAAGTCTGAAAAAGACGACATCCGCAAGGAAATTTTTGATTACTGTAACGACTGTGTTTCAAGCGGCGAGGACGCAGATGTTAATACACTGTCCGAGACGCTTTCTAAGTCTTCAGACGTAAAGTTTGAAGACTTTTATAAAGAGCAGGGCTATGAGCTGGAAGAAAGCTTTCCTGTCGATAAAAAGACAGTAACGAGTATGGTGAAATTTTCCGGGCTTGGCGGTGGAGTAAGCGTTGGCTTTGAACGTAAGCATTTGGGTGAGCGGGTTATTTATGATGCTGCGACTGATACACTTACGATTAAAGGTGTACCGCCTAACTTAAAGGACCAAATTGAACGTTATTATAATGGCGAATCTTAGTTTATAAAAAGCAGCGTAAGCTGCTTTTTTGTTCCTATTCCATCCCTTTTTCTGCAAATATTTATATCAATTTGCTGCTTTTGCTAGCATTTTCTTAAATTTAACTATACTTGCAATGTAGTACTTGTAGAACAAGCAATTGGGATGAATCACAATGAAGATGAAACTAGCTTTAGGTTGTACCCTTTGCCTTGCCTGTTTTTCAGGGCATGCAGAGGTTAACTTTTCCGGATTCGCAAGTATCAATGCTGGTAAGGTGCTGAGCGGAAGCGGTGTTCCACAATTCGGAATAAACGATCCAATATTTCTCGCCGATTATCCTATCGTCAGTGTTTACGACGAGGATATCTCATTTGAACCTGAAACACTGATGGGCCTTCAATTTAGTGCTGATCTAACAGAAGGTTTAAGTGTTACTGGTCAAATTGTTGCGCGCGGCGCAGACGATTTTGATGCAAAGTTCGAGTGGGCTTATTTGTCCTATGAGATTAATGAGAATTGGACGTTCCAAGCAGGTAAAAAGCGCTTACCGCTATTCTATTACTCCGACTTTTATGATGTGGGTTACGCCTATATTTGGATGCGTGCACCCGCGGACAACTACACCTGGCAAATCTTTAATTATAATGGCATCAATATGCTCTACAGCGGCAGTATAGGCGACTGGTCATTAAGCGGGAATATTTACGCCGGTAAAGAAGACGATGATGACAATAAGCTGTTGAGCGAGTTTTTCTTTCAAGAGCCAACTAGAGAAATCTGGAAAGACATCCTAGGCGGCGTAATTCAAACCAGTAATGATTGGCTTGAAGTGCGTTTAACCCATATGCGTTACACCAACCAGCGGTATCGCTCTGGAGAGCCTGTTTTATGGGAGGGGAGTGATGAGCGAGATGGTAAGTTTTATGGTTTAGCAGTAAATGCAGACTGGGGAAATTTCTTTATTTTATCTGAGCTAAATCGGTTGGACTTAGACGGCAATCTAGACACTAAGATGCTGACACTGGGCTATCGCTTTGACAATATCACGCCATTCGTATCTTACGCAGATTTTGAAGGCGAGGGCGACGATGCCGAAAGCCATGAAACCACTTCGTTTGGAGTACGTTGGGATTTCCATTCCTCCGCCGCTTTCAAGATCCAGTACGATGAGGTAGAGGATAACTCCGTTGGTTTAGCAGTCGCAGGTGATAGTAAAGCCATTACAATTGGCATCGACATGGTATTTTAAGGAGAGAAGCATGAAAAAATTATTTTTACTTACTCTACTTTGCAGCGCTTTTAGTTGCCTAGCCGTGGATGTCATTGTCAACCCTGCCAATACTTCTACACTTGATGAAAACGAAATTAAGCAAATTTTTATTGGTAAATCAAAGTCATTCTCCGATGGCTCTAAAGCACTTCCGATAACACAGGCTGATGGCTCGACGGTAACCGATGAGTTTAATGAAAAGGTACTTAATAAGTCATCAAGTCAACTTAAAGCTTATTGGTCAAAATTAGTATTTACTGGAAAAGGGACGCCACCAAAAGAAGCCGCCGATGATGCTGAGGTACTTAAACTCGTTGCGAGTAACCCTAACCTAATTGGGTTTGTGTCTTCGGGAGCTGCAGATAGCAGCGTTAAAGTGGTGAAGTCATTCTAGGAAGAGATAAGTAAGGCCCTATTAAAGGGCCTTACTTTAGATTTTACTATCAATGATTAACATCGTCAGCTTTTTGCTTAGCATTTTTGCTGACTTTTCTTCAGCATTAGACTTAGCCATATTCTCAAAACTAGACGCTGCTTTTATTTGTGCAGAAACATGCGCCTTTTCTTTATCGTTTTCCATGAGTGTTAAACTCGAGTTGGCAAAAACATAATAAGTGCTGTTTTTCTTTACGTCTTCGAAATCTACGCGAAAGTCAATTTGAAAGTCTGCACTTTGTTTTTCACCCACAACAGTAAGACCTTGCTTAGTCAAGCTTTCGGCTAACTGGTTGCGGATAGACTCCTGTCCCCAAAACTTTGATGAAATACTAAAAGTTAATGACTGAATAAAATCATTCAGCATTTTGTTTTTGTTGCTCACTGAGGTTGGTATGGCAATGCTGCCGCCACCTAATTGCCTGTGATATTCGTTTGCTTTGCGTCTTTTGGCGATTAGTCGCTTAATTGCCATCGCTTCTTTTAGTTTTTCTGAATTGGTTAGTGCCGAAATAGTCGCGTTACTGATCTCTTCGTCAAGTTGCCTAATATCAAGCTCAGCGTGCATCCTCGACTCAATCTTGTTAAATGAGGCAAGGGCATAGGCCGTTTTTTGCGCTGTGGAGTAAAACTCCTGCTCAATATTGATCCCCTGTAATTGTATGCTTGGAACTCGAGAATATAAAATCTCATCCACTCGATACGAAAAATCGCCATTAGCCTGACTTTGAGCAACTTGTGTCGTTCCTTCAATTTCCACATTTAACTGTTTGGCAATCGCTAATCTAGCTGCTTCTTGGGCGGCAAGTTTGGCTTCCGTCCTATCTACAATATGACTCGCTGAACCAACGCCATACACTAGATAATCGGAACTCGGTTGCTGCGTAGCCCAAGTGGGTAAGCTTTCTTCCTTTGCAACCGCCTGCTTGGTAGACTGACAGGCAGATAAACTAAGTAGAATACACAGAGGTAACGCTAGACGTTTAGAAACCATACCCGCTGCGCTCTTGAAGTTTTTGAATTTTCTTCTGTCCATTCCACACCTCTCGGTTAGTCGTCATGTCTATTAATCGAAGATCTACTTGGTAAAAAGTGACTCGACTACCACCTTGTTCATCAACAAATGAGTTAATCGTGCCGGATAGTGCATAATCAGCACCTTGCTCTTGGCCGATCTCATTACGAGTTTCGAGGCTTGAATTAAGCTCTTGGTCTCGCCTTTCCTCACGAATTTCATCTCGTACATAGCGGTTTGCGACGAAGTCAGCTTGCCCGCTTCGCAATATGGCGCGCTTGAGGTCATTCAAAAAGGTGTCAACTGCAATATGCTGATGCGACTTATTACGAACAGATTGGATAATGATAGCGGGTCGAGTACCTTCTTTGGCACGGTGTTCGCGTACCCAAGGGAAGCCGAGCATATCGCTTATCATTGCTTCAGCAACTAACTGAGAGTCTTTGGCATTCCATTTATCTGAAAGCGCTATTTCTTCATTGGTGTCCACGCGACTCACTTTGGTTGTTGAAGAACAACCCGTCATCGCTGCGCTAGACGCGATGAGCATTGGGACAACTAATTTAACTGCAAATTTAGGCTTCATGTATTCAGTCCATGTTAGTTAAAGATGATAAATAATTTTGTTTTTCTGGTTCAGCTACACCGGTGAAGGTGCGAATGTGGCTAAGCAACGGTGCTGTTTGATTCAGCGGTATATCCTGTTTAATCACTCTGCCAGTCCTTAATTGGGTTTGCAATTGCAGGTGAGTGGTATTTTTGGGTAATTTCACTCGAGCCACTCTAATTTCACCTGGTAAAGATTGCCATTGTCTAGTATCTGCCGCTGCTGTAATGGCGTTGGTGACAGATGATGTTAGCTGAGCAAGCCCTGCCAACAGCGAGTTCTGCTGGATGCCAACTTGCTTTATAGCTTTACTTGCTGTGACTGCTTTTAACACTTCTCGAGAAATAGCGGTGTAAATTTCCATATTGGCATTACCTAGCGCGTCATACAGTGTGAGTAAGTTTACCGAATAAAAGGGGTGTAATTCTGTAAGTTTTTGTCCGTTAGCGAAAAGCGCAACATGTTGGATATCGTTTTTATGAGGTTGTAAGTAAGTAACTGAGATTCTACTGCCATACTTGAGTGCATCAATCACCCCTTCGTCTACGGCTTTTTGCCATAATTTATCACCGAGAGGTAAGCGTTTTGTGACAGTGCCTAAGACAACATCACTAAAGTCACCTGTTGCATAGTTTTGAATGAGATCAAACAAACTGGTATCAGCAAACATTAAATTAAACCATGCGAACTGGGCTTGGCGTTCTTCTTTTGTCCCCCAATAAATCGGCGTAATCACTATCGCTTGTGCCTCTTCATCAGGTCTAAGATAAAGGTTAAACTCTTTGCGCTGCGGTGATACACCTAAGCTTTGAACTAATGTGAAGTAGTTTTCTTCCTTGTCTGCAACCATTCTGTTGAGATCTTGCTGTGCTTGTTGGCCTGCATATTGACCTAGTTTGTATTGTTTACTAAAGCCATTTTTGTATGCGCTCACCGCTCGCTCATATTGGATCCGAGCACTATCTAGCTCGCCTTGTTGTTCATATAAGACGCCACTTAAATACTGTGCAAATGCATCGTCTTTATACTCAAGTTCACCACTGATAAATGGTTGATTAAAAATAGCTTTAAAAATTTGTTCAATATCACTTCCAGCTTTTTGTTGACTTACATAGCCTCCGGTTTGTTGCTGTAATTGAGAGAGATATAAGTCCAGTTGGCGCATTTCTGTCAGTGCAGAGTCATACAAAGCAACACGGTTTACCTTCGAGGCGTTTGCCAACGACACATAATTAAGCGCCATTAATGTATGGATCATGGGTTTATGAAAAGCGCGACCAGTATATTTTTTGTAACTTGCGCCAGTAAAAGTAGAAAAAAGCTGGTCGCTGATGCTGACAGTGTAGGCGGCTTCAATGATTTCCTTTGCGTGAGAAAGGTGTTGATTACTTAATTCATAATGGTGTTGTAAATGCGCTAACATACCTGATTCAAGATAATACAATAGCTCGTCACGAGATGAGTTTTTATAGGCATAGTCAATACGCTGTTGGGCTGAGATAAAATCTCCTTGCTCCGCGTATTCTATGGCCTGCTTGTTGGCTTTAGGGGTCAAGTTACAGCCGCTCAGCATCAAGCAACCTGTAAAGATAAAGAGCTTTATCATGAAGTTATATAAATCAATTTGGAATCGCATTCCTTGCATACTTGTTCTTATAATGGCAGTGTTGTGGTGTTCAATCATATAACAATAAATTAAATAGTAAAAAATTGAATTGAAAGTGCTAAATTGTTAAAAATCGTTTTTACAATTTATTACTGTTAATCAATAATTTTTTTGATAAATTTTATTCCGTAATCAGGGCAATTAAGGAACCCAACATGAAAGCAAAACAACTACTTATATCAGTGGCCGTTATAGGGATGCTATCGGCTTGTAGTTCAAGTAAAGATGATGCGGCTTCAAGCCCAAGAGTTAATATTCCAGAATGGGTTCTCAATCCAACAATCGAAGATGGTATAGCTGCAGCAGATTGTGTGAAATACTCGGGCAACATTTCAATCGATCAAAAAATGGCGGTTGCAAATGCACGTCTTGCGTTAGCTCAGCAAATTGAAACCCGTGTTGAAGGCCTTGATAAGACATTCGCGAACCGTACAGATGCAAACGATGACACAACGGTAGGCGCAACCTTTAGCTCTGTATCCAAACAATTGACTAAACAAACATTAAATGGCTCTCGTATCGTTAAGGCCGATGTTATCGATATTTCTGGTAAAGATTATTTCTGTGCATTGACGACGTTATCACCTGATCAGACTAAAGAACTTTTCAAAGATTTGATCAAAGAAAGTAAGCGCAGTGTAAACCCTCAAGATGAAAAGTTTTTATATCAAGAATTTAAAGCTTACAAAGCAGAAAAAGATCTGGAGAAGGAAATTGCAAGGCTAACTAATTAAAGCGTGAGTTTCACGCTTTAATTTTTTGAAAGGAACGCTCTATGCGCAAATCGATATACTCATTTTTAGTCATGGCGTTAAGTGCCATTCCAAGTGCGGTGGCGAGTCAAGCCCAGCTTTTTGAAGAGCTATCAGAGAAAATGTCACGTTGGCAAACCTCCGAGCCTAGTGATGAAGAGCTGAGCGAGTTTGAGCAATATAAACGCCAACAATTAAGTGAGTTTGCTGATTATGTCGAAGAGCATTTTGAAGAGTACGATGCCTTTCGTGATAATGTGATCCAACAGTGGGGAGATATAACTGTTGCTGATCAAGCTGCATTTGTCACCTACAGTGACGATTTATCATCCAGAATGGTTGTCGACTTTGAAGCCAATGAGTTGGTAGTAAGCATTAGGCATGCAGAAGATGAAAAGGTATCTCAGGCTCAACTTCAAGCCCTATACAAGGAATTTACCGCAAAAGACCGTGCAGTAATTGATGTATTTAATGTTGATACGCTCGCGATAAACCAAAGTGAAACAACGAAACGTGAAGTGGATAACGCTGCTCGTGCAAAAGCGTTGATCGCAGCGAAAAAGCAAATAGATAGCCAATTCGAACAACAGCAACGCTACATAGAACGTCAGACGGATGAGGCCATCATTGACGGTGAAGATTCAAAATTAGCAGAGGCTCAACAACAAGCGCAACAGAAAAAGCTGGAGTTGTTAAAGCAAAAACGCCTTAAAAAGCTATTAGAAACAGCTAGTAATACTGGTAAAAGTGAAGCAACTGTCGTATCTGAGATCGTGCTTAAGCTACCCAAGCAGACTGAACTTTCCAAGCATCGAGCAGAACGTTATGTTAGCCAAGTGAATGCACAAGCGAAGCGCTTTGACATTGAACCTAGTTTAATTTTTGCGGTTATGCACACCGAAAGCCACTTTAACCCAATGGCAAAGTCACACATTCCTGCGTTTGGTTTGATGCAGATAGTACCGACGAGTGCGGGTGTTGATGTGAATCGTATGTTGTACAATCGCGATGAACCGATGTCGGCACCTTATCTATATGTGACGGATAATAATATTGAAGCGGGGACGGCTTACCTGAATATTCTAGATAAGCGCTACCTGAGTAAAATACATAACCCACTTAGTCGTAAGTATTGCACGATTGCGGCTTATAACACCGGTGCTGGAAATGTTGCTCGCGTTTTTAATGCTGATGATTCGAGATCAATTACAAAAGCAGCAAAGATAATTAATTCACTCTCGCCAGAAAACGTACTAGCAGCGCTAGACAAAAGTTTACCGTATGATGAAACCAAACATTACCTGGATAAAGTCTTAACGCGGGAAAAGCTCTATATACCATCTGAATAAAGTATTGCACAAAGTTATAAGTTAAGTGCGTTCAAGGCATCTTCAATATGATCTTGGCGGAATCGATAACCTGCATCGAGAAGTTTTTTTGGTACGACGTATTGGCCGTACAATAGCAATTCTGACATTTCACCATATGCCAATTTGAGGACAAACGGTGGTACGGTAAATAGGCAAGGGCGTGAGATAGCGCGTGCTAAGGCTTGAGAAAATTGCTTATTTGATACCGGGTTTGGGGCTGTTGCATTAATAACACCGCAGATCTCGTCATGTTTAAGTAGATACATTATCGCCTGAATCATATCGTCGATATGGATCCAAGACATCACCTGTCTTCCAGAACCAATCGGGCCGCCAATGCCAAATCGAAAAGGCGGTAACATTTTATCTAAAGCACCTCCCGATTTTGAAAGCACAATGCCTGTTCTTATTATACATATTCTAGTTTGGCTGGAGCTGGCTCTAAAGGCGGTATCTTCCCAATCTCGGCACAGCCTATGGGAGAATTCATCATGGTAATCCTTGAAATCTTCAGTGATGGTCAAGTTATCCGGTTGGCGTCCATAAAAACCTATTGCACTACCTGAAATAAACACCTTGGGCGGTGACGTCGCAGTGTTTATCGCTGTAACGATTTGCTCAGTGATTTTTATCCGGCTATTGTAGATCTCTTGTTTTTTTTCTTTGCTCCACCGGCCATTGGCTATTGGTTCACCCGCAAGATTAATGACCGCATCAAGCTCATTAAAGTCGACATCATCAGTATCGGTGACGCAGCTAACCCCTCCTGGTAATAGGCTTACAGCTTTTGAAGGCGAACGGGTCAGTACAACCAGATTATGTTTGTGTACTAAAAATTGGCATAGCTTTTTACCAATTAATCCTGTAGCGCCTGTTATGAATATATTCATTCTCAATACTCTTTATTGTAATCAAATAAACTTACGTTTTAGCAAGGAGTTAGATCACTCATTTTCATTATAGGTGGTTTGTTTTAGAATGGTAAAAAAGCAAAAGGAGTGAACTGTGTCTTCACTGACTGGAATTAACAAAACGCTGGTGGTTTTGGCCTCGCTATTTTTAGTGTTAGGTGGGATCAAGCTTGCGTCTGAGATTGTTGTGCCGTTTATATTAGCCGCATTCATTGCGATTATCTGTAATCCCATGCTCAAGCTTTTGGCCCGTTTTAAGATACCAAAAGGTCTGGCCATTCTGGTGATTATCGCACTTGTGATTTTAATTGGTGCAAGTATTGGTGGGCTTGTTGGGCAATCAGTCAATGATTTCTCTAAGCAGCTGCCAACTTATAAAGAAGACTTACAAGAAAAGTTCGTTTGGTTGGTCAATACTGCAGCGAACTACAATATATTATTGGATAAACAACAACTTATTAGCATGCTAGACCCAAATAAGCTAATCGATGTGGCCACCAACATGCTGACTGGCTTTGGTGGTGTGATGGCAAATAGCTTTTTAATTCTGCTTATCGTCGTCTTCATGCTTTTTGAAGCGCCTTCTTTGGGCCACAAAGTGCATCTCGCACTAGACGACCCAGAGATGAAAATGCAGCAAATTGATAGATTTTTAGATTCTATCAATAGCTATTTGGCGATTAAAACGCTTGTTTCACTGGCGACTGGTGTCGTGGCGGCCGTTTTTTTATGGGCGTTAGATGTTGATTACTTCGTGCTTTGGGGCGTAGTTGCATTTTTGCTTAACTATATTCCAAACATAGGTTCAATCATTGCGGCTGTGCCGCCTGTTTTTCTGGCCTTAGTGACACAGGGGCCATTGGTGAGCGGCATTGTTGCTGTGGGTTACATTTGTATTAATACCTTAATGGGCAACATTATTGAGCCAAGGTTTATGGGTCGAGGGTTAGGTTTATCGACCTTGGTAGTGTTTCTCTCGTTAATCTTCTGGGGGTGGTTACTCGGAACTGTTGGAATGCTGCTTTCTGTGCCACTTACCATGGTTGTGAAAATTGCCCTTGAAACCAGCGAAGAGGGTAAATGGCTTGCAATCCTTCTCGGTTCAGAACAACCCGATAATAGACCATCTTAACAACGCTGAGATCCGGCAAATAAAAAGGAGCTATAAACAGCTCCTTTCTGAGGTTTACTCGTCATTATCTGAAGCTCAGGTTATTAAAGCTTAGCACCTAATAATCCAATCAAAAATGTCGCTAGAGATTCAAATCTTCTTTCAATACTTTACTGCTTTTTAGCTCGATGATGTGCGCTTTTAAAAATGCAATTTTGCAATTTTTATAAGCTGTCGCTGAGCGCGTTGCGTTTGGCATGTCTAGTAAGTATCGCCACCGGCAGCTGTCTTCCATATATTCCTCCTGATTGCGAAGGGCACGTTCCATAATTGGCAAGATCTGTGTATTACCAGTGTCCGCTTGGTACTTTTTAGTATCGAGCAATAACTTAGTGATCCAGGTTTGACGATGACGTTCGAGTAAGTTGATATTGCCATCCAGGCACATGAGGAATTTTTTCGCCTTTTCCGGATGCGTTGACTCATACTTCGTACAGTCTTGTAGTGTGACATCGTCGTCTGCAATCACAGAAAAGGTTAATCCCGATACCAATAGACTGCTAATTATTCTTTTCATGGTTAAACTCTATCGTAAATTTCGCGCCACCATGTTTGGAAGTACCGATTTGCATCAAGCCATGATAGGACTTAACTAAATCAGATACGATAGCCATTCCTACGCCGTGGCCAGCTTCATAGGTGTCTAATCTTGCACCTCTGGTTAGTAGTTCTGAGCGGCGATGCTCTGGAATGCCAGGGCCATCATCTTCTACTTCTATGATTAGTAGGCGCTTTTTAGGTGCACTTACTTTTATATCGACCAAGGAACCACATGCTTTACAGGCGTTATCTATAATATTACCAAGAATTTCCATTAAATCCGTTTTATCACCTAAAAATGCAACCTCCTCACCACATTCGGATGAAAATTGAATGTGCTTGTCATGATACACTTTAGTCATGGCGTTGAGTATTGAGTCAAGTACGGGTTTTACTGATGTTTGTTTCTTCCATGTATCGGATGCGCCCGTTGCAGCACGTTTCAATTGATGTTCGATCATTGCATTGATTCTGTCTAGCTGCTCCTGAGCATCTGCATCTTTTGCCAGTGGACTGGATTTGATCACCGCAAGGGGAGTTTTTAACGCGTGCGCAAGGTCGCTAAGTGAAGCTCTATATCTCTCTTTTTGACGCTTTTGAGATTCCAATAGTAGGTTTAAGTCGGATTTGATTGTTAGGAGTTCGACGGGGTAAAGACCTGTGATCTTATCGCGCTCGCCAGCTTCAATCTCTTTAATTTCTCTATCGAGTCGTTGCAGCGGCCTTGCGTTCCATACAAACCCAAATGCCATCAATCCGGCTATCACCACACCCATAACCAGCATCCAGTTGACCAAGGTGTTTCTAAACCCTGACATTAATTCCATCAGCGCGTCATTTTTCTTTAAAAGTACAAAGCGGGCTTGCTGCGATTGCTCTGCATTTCCGAGAATAACGGTCAGGCTAAGTTGCCAAAACAGTACGCCATTATATTCAACTCGTTTAAACTCAGATGCTCCAGCCTGGTTTTCTGAAAAGTCAGGTGAAATTGAGAGATTTACAGCCGACTCGGAATACCAAACGAGGGAGTTATCTTGATAGACCAGTGCATAAGTATCAGAATTCAATCTGTTTAACTCAGGTGCAAGAATACTGCGAGGCATTTCGAGTCCGTTAGAGACAAATTCGACTTCAGAGATAAGTGAGTAGAGGTGGGCTTCCAATGTTTTTTCAGTCGCATCGACTAAAGAAGAGTAATAAGCCCTGCCCACGGAGAAAAATAGCGCGGGAAGGGCAATAATAAGCACAAAGACAAGGATAAATCCTTGTCTTATTTTAAGCGAAATTTGAGAGCTGTTTACCACTGATTTTTGAACCTATATCCACGTCCTCTAAGGGTTTCAACAGGGTTCAGAGTGCCATCAGGATCAAGTTTCTTACGCAGCCTTAAGACAAACACTTCAATGACGTTAGAGTCTAAGTCAAAGTCCTGATCGTATATGTGCTCAGTGAGCTCAGATTTAGAAATGACTTTTTGTGGGTTAACCATTAAGTATTCTAAAACTTTATATTCATAGGCTGTTAGTGATAGCTCGTTATCGTTAACCCAGACTTGTTGTGAGCGAGTATGGATTTTGATTGGACCAATGCAAATCTCTGGATTTGCTTGTCCAGCGCTACGTCTAATAAGTGCATTACAGCGCGCAATTAGCTCTTCAACATGAAACGGTTTAGTGAGGTAGTCATCAGCACCTGCATCAAGGCCTTCCACCTTGTCTTGCCAGCGGTCGCGTGCCGTTAAGATTAAAATAGGGATCTTAACGCCGTTAGCACGTGCTCTACGGATAATTTCAATACCGTCAAGTTTTGGCAAACCGAGGTCGATTACTGCCATATCTAACGGATATTCTTCAAGGTGAAATAATCCAGACTCACCATCATGACACAAGTCAACGCTATATTTTTCTTTCTCTAATGCATTTCGCAGGTTTTCTGCTAGTTGAATATCGTCTTCGATAACTAAAATACGCATCCTTAGTCCTTATTTACTTCACCTGTCTTCTTGTTTACTTTTAAGTCAACAATTCGACCATCTGGTTGGAGAATTCTTACCACAAAAAACTGATTTTCTTCAGAAATCTTAAGCGTCTTCCCAGCGTACTTATCAAGCGCCAGAGACACCGCTTCTTTTTTTGTAATTGTCTTTACATTCTTATCATTGCGGCTATTGGCGTCTGCTACACTCGAAGCGAACGCCAAAATCAACGCTAAAAGAGTGAGTTGCAATCGCATTTTAAGCTCCACAGTTTCATAGATACTAAGTGTCTAAACTTCATAAATCTCAAACAAATTTAGTGCTTTTGTAATTAACCTTTGCTGAACTTAACGTTCAGTAAACTTTTATGGCAGAACTCGCTTGTACGGTTTTACAATACTAGCAGTATAGACACCAGCATCAATATAGGGATCGACGCTCGCCCATTGCTGTGCACTTTCTAGGTTTTCAAACTCAGCAATAACCAAAGAACCCGCAAAACCCGCTTCACCAGGATCTTCCGAGTCAATCGCCGGTAACGGGCCTGCTGCAAACAATCGACCTTGTTGTTTTAATTCTTCTAAACGAGCTAGATGAGCAGGGCGTACAGCAAGACGCTTTTCTAATGAGTTTTCAGCGTCGGTTGAATAGATCATGTAAAGCATAAGTATTAGTTCCGGATTGGTTTCTAGGTTATTATTGTTATTTTTACGTATTTTGTCGGCTGTTCAGGCCCGTTTATCAATACTATGATAAAACGCCCTCAGTGCAAAAGTAAATGTACACAGAGTTTTTCAGTGATTAGACATTTAAACTTGAAAAACACTCAGCTTGACTGGTAGAGTCCTTCGGATATTTGTAGAAAATAATAATAAGGTTGATTGCAATGAGTGCAAACCGTGAGCATTTTAGCTCCCGATTAGGGTTTATCCTTGCCGCTGCAGGTTCTGCTGTTGGTATTGGTAACTTAGTCGGCTTTCCTGTTTCCGCCGCAAAAAATGGTGGTGGGGCATTTTTACTAATCTATGCACTATTTGTAGTGTTTATCTGTTTACCTGTCATGATGGCCGAAATGGCAATGGGTAGGAAAGCCCAAAAGGACCCGTTTGGCGCATATAAGCTGCTATCTAATCATGATAAAAAGTGGTCAATAGCTGGATTCTTGGCTGTACTCACGCCGTTTATGATTGCCGTCTTCTATATGGTTATTACCGTTTGGATTTTTGGCTTCTTAGCGCAAACAGCTTTAGGTAACTTAGATGCACTCGCCTCTCCGAAGTACTTTGGCACTTTTATCAACGATACCAATGTTTTCATCTATATGTTGATAGTGGGTGTGATCGTGAATCTTATCTTGGTTGGCGGTGTAAAAGAAGGGATTGAAAAAGCAGCTAAGTTACTCATGCCAGCGTTATTTGTCATGTTAATTGGCCTTGTCGCATACGTATTAACTCTTGATAACGCGATGGCAGGTGTACGCTATTACATCGTTCCTGACTTCGAAAAGATGAATGCAAGTGTGTTAAATGGCGCACTGTCACAAGCGTTCTTTTCACTGTCTTTGGGGATGGGTATATTGATCACATACGCTTCGTATATTTCTAAGAAAGACGACATCGTCGGTAGCTCTAAAATGGTCGCTATTACAGATTCATTAGTGGCGTTTATCGCAGGTCTGATGGTACTTCCGGCTATCTTCAGTTTCAATCCGAATACAGATCCAAGTAAGTTATCTGACTCTTCTGTATCTATGATTTTCGATTACTTGCCGAAATTGTTATTGGCTTTACAAGATGATATTGGCTACGTCGGTGCCTCAATAGTTGCAGGTACTTTCTTTTTACTGGTTTTCTTTGCTGCGATAACGTCGCTAGTGTCAATTGTCGAGGTGCCTACAGCGACTTTGATGGAAGAAAAATGTATTTCACGTAAAAAGGCATTGATTATCTTAGCGTTGACCACAGGTATCTTGACTGTGCTATCTACTATGTCTTTTGGAATGGTGGATTGGCTTACAAGTTTTGTAAGTTATGGCGATGCTCAGAAGAGCTTCTTTGACCTAATCTACGATGTGTTTTACGACACTATTTTACCCTTGAATGGTCTGCTGTTGTGTCTATTTGTTACTTATCGCTGGAAAAAATCTGGTTTGAATGAAGAACTTGCGCAAGGTTCAGAGGGGTACGTAGGCAGCTTTACTGAGAAATATATTAATTTCTCCCTATCTACATTCATCCCGGTGATCCTGTTAGCTATTTTCATTAATACCGTTGCAACTAAATATTTTGCATTCAGTATCTTTGGCTTCTAGCAACGGAACATTTGGTTTGGGCACGATGACATCGGCGTATTAATGCGCCGATGTTTATTCTTCACTAAGCCACTAAAATTTTACGCCCGAATCTAAGTACTGCCCAACTCCTATTGTAAACATCCACAGCCCCCACAGGCTATGCTCTAACACACACACGGCAAGGGAACGGCTGTGTGCGTAAGTATAAGAAAATAGTAGTCCTCCAACAAAAGATAACGCCACGGCTATCCAGTTGTCATAGACGCAGTGAGCAAGCGCAAACACCAATGCACTTAACAAAACTCGGTTGTTTTTATTTGGTAAAATCCTTTTATAGCGATGAAAGAAGTAGCTCCTGAAAATTAACTCTTGTGGTAAGACAGAAAGAATAGGGTAAGCAAATAATAATAATAACCAGTCGCTGGGTGAATTGAGCGGCAGGGAAAACCAATTTCCTTGACTAACTAAACCATAGAGCATGGCTGAAAACATCGCACCTGCGAAAAACGTGGTGAATAAACGTTTTTTGACGGACGAAAACTCTCCCAAACTGGTTAACCTAAATCGTTTGAAATGGGGGTCGGTTAGTAGTAAATGGGTACAGACTGCCATTAAAATGATCAGTGCTGGAAAAAGCCAATTGTTGAGGTGATCACGGAATTGATAAGCGACAATGGGCAGGACAAAGAATACAAATACGAGTTCACACCACCGGTATTGGCTTGCGTTCAAGGCTGGTTCCCCAAAATATTTGGCGGCTACAAGCCGCTATAGTTAGCTCTTACTCGTTAACTATAGCAGCTGTAGATGAACCTTGAATGGTTACTCTTCAGGTAAATATTTTTGAATTTTAAACATGGTAAAGAGGAGTGCAACGAAGGTGATCCCAATTAAACCAAAGACTTTAAAGTTCACCCAAAAATCAAGAGAGAAGTGGTACGCAACGTAAAGGTTTAGGCCAGCGATGAAGAAAAGTAATACTGCCCAAAATAGGTTTAATTGGTCGCAGTCTTTTACTGGTAAATCAATATCAATCTCGCTTTTTTCCTTCTCAGCTACTGACTTTAAAACCCCTTCGAGTGCGCCTTTTACCAAGTTTTTATTAAACAAGTACCTCGATACGAGTAAAGCCACACCTAAAATTGCATAAATAATAGTGGCTTTCCATTTTATAAATTGCTCATCATGGAAGAAAATCGTCATTCCACCGAGGATCAACGCAATCGCTAAGAATACCCAATGACGTTTTGCGACTTCGCGCTTAGTGATGTATTGGTGTGCAACCTGTATAAGAGAAGCGATGATTAGCACACCCGTTGCCCAAAAAATATCGACAAACTTATAAACCGCAAAAAACAGGATAAGCGGTAAGTACTCAATTAAAAATGACATTTTTTATCCTAACAAAGTTGGTTGTAAGGGTTTTACCAAGATACGGCGAGAACATCAACATTGACTTTCTTTAACGAAACCCATAGCCTGCTGCGCTCATTCAATGGTTCAGAGGTATTTGCATGAATAAGAGCGATTTAGTTACAAAAATGGCGGAAATTAGTGGATTAACAAAGAAAGATTCACAGACGGTGTTAAATGTCATTTTACAGGCCACTAAAAAGCGCTTGTCAGAAGGCGATCAGATGCAAATCAATGGACTTGGGACATTCGCGTTAAGTTATCATCCCCCAAAGCAAGGACGTAATCCTCAAACGGGTGAGACCATCACCATTGAGGGACAAAATAAGGTATTATTTAAGCCTGCTAAAGCCTTAAAAGATAACTTGCGTTAATTCTAAGAAAAGCCAGTGTTAAACACTGGCTTGAAAGTAATATTACTTCTGCGTTGCAGCTTTCATTCGCTCAACAAAGGTTTTTAGCTCAAAGCACATGGTGCTAGGGTCATCCAAGTGTTTTTCGATGATTTTCACCACTGCAGAGCCACTTATCGCACCTGCTGCACCTGAGCCAATCGCATGCTTTACATGCTCCGGTTCAGAAATACCAAACCCTAGCAGTGGCGGCGCAGCATGATATTCGATAAGTTTGGTGATCATCTCTGTTGCCGGCATTTGTGCTGTCGTTTCTGTACCTGTCACGCCTGCACGCGAAAGTAAATAGGTATAGCCACGACCTCGGGTGGCGCATTCTCGTAACGTATCATCGCAGGCATTCGGTGTGGCAATGAAAATTGGCGCGATGTCATTTGCCATTGCAGTGAGCCTAAACGGTTTGGCTTCGTGCAGTGGCACATCAGCAACTAAGATAGAATCCACACCCGCAGTTTTGGCGTCTTGATAAAACTGCTCAATACCACGAGCAAAAATCAAGTTTGAGTAAAGCAACAAACCAATTGGAATATCACTGTTGTAGCGACGAATTTCAGCGATGATCTCAAGACAGTCTTGCGTATTAACATCTTGCTCTAATGCACGGATGTTAGCCGCTTGGATAACAGGACCATCAGCGATGGGATCGGAAAACGGAATACCGAGCTCCAATGCATCAGCGCCACCGTCAATCAGGCTTTTGATGATCTCAATACTGAGTGCCTTATCGGGATCACCAATCGTCACGAAAGGAACAAATGCACCTTGGTTTTTTTCATTTAAGTGCGCGAACATCGCGTCATAACGTCTCATAGTTCACCTCGCTCAGATAGTACCTGGTGGACGTGAGCTAAGTCTTTGTCTCCGCGACCACTTAAGTTAACAACAATCACCGTTTCTTCCGTTTGCGCTTCTGCATATTTTAGTGCGTATGCCAGAGCATGGCTTGACTCTAGGGCTGGAATAATACCTTCGTGTTTAGCAAGCGCTTGAAAGGCATTTAATGCTTCAGTGTCGGTAATGCCAACATATTGCGCGCGGCCTGTTTCATGAAGGTAGGCGTGTTGTGGACCAACAGCTGGGTAGTCAAGACCTGCTGAGACAGAATAAGATTCTTCAATTTGGCCATCTTTGTTCTGCATGATATAGGTATAGGCGCCATGTAAAATACCTTTAGTACCTTTACATAATGCTGCGCCGTGTTCGTCAGTATCCAAGCCTTTACCAGCCGGTTCCACCCCGATTAATTTCACGCCTTTTTCGTCAATAAAATCTGCGAACATACCAATAGCATTTGAGCCGCCGCCCACACAAGCGATAACCGCATCTGGCAAACGACCTTCTGCTTTTAGTACTTGTTGTTTCGCTTCTTCACCAATCATTTTTTGGAACTCTCGGACAATCGTCGGGAATGGGTGAGGACCTGCAGCCGTTCCGAGTAAATAATGTGCCGTTTTGTAGTTTGCAGACCAATCACGTAATGCTTCATTTACTGCGTCTTTTAATGTGCCTGAGCCAGCAGTAACAGGGATAACTTCCGCACCCATCAAACGCATTCTAAATACGTTAGGTTGCTGACGCTCAACATCTTTAGCCCCCATGTATACCCGGCACTTTAAGCCGAGTAAGGAGCAGGCTAGGGCGGTTGCAACACCATGTTGTCCAGCGCCGGTTTCAGCGATGACTTCTTTTTTCCCCATACGTTTGGTTAAGAGCGCTTGACCCAACACTTGGTTGGTCTTGTGTGCACCACCGTGAAGTAAATCTTCACGCTTTAAGTACAGTTTGACCTTAGGGTTTTTAACTAAGTTGCGTGTCTTGGTCAGTGGTGTTGGGCGACCCGCAAATTCATTCAAAAGTTGATAAAACTCCTGTTGAAATTCTGGGTCTTTTTGTGACTTATAAAACTCCTGTTCTAACTGCTTTAACGCAGGTACGAGTAACTCGGGCACAAACATGCCTCCGAAGTCACCAAAATAAGCTGAATTACTCATGTCCACCTCAATATTTTCGAATTTGTGTAAACGCGTTAGCGATTTTTTGAGCGCATTTTTTACCAGGCGATTGCTCAACGCCTGAATTTAGGTCAAGACCATCGGCACCTATATTGACGGCACCTTGAATGTTGTCGGGGTTTAGGCCGCCAGCCAACATATAATTGCTCGAACTACGATTTAATAGCTGCCAATCAAACACTTGCCCCGTGCCACCAAATGCGGTGTCGGTTTTGGTATCGTACAATTGCTTGTCTACGCCAGCAAAGGGGCTTGGCAGTGCTGTGTCCACACCCTGTGCTTTCCAAATTTGACAGGTAACTGGAAGTTGTTTTCGCAGGGTATCGATGTACAGCGCATCTTCATTGCCATGTAATTGCACTGCACTCAGTTTTAATATTTGCGCATACTCAGCAACTTGCTCAAGCGGTGCGTTAACGAACACACCAACGTACTTGAGCGGTGCGCTATCGGCGACGGCCTTCGCACAATCAATGTCGACATAACGAGGCGATTTTGGATAAAAGATAAGGCCACCGTATACCGCTCCAGCTTCATAAGCTGCTTGCGCATCTTGGCTTCGAGTAAGACCACACACTTTGTTTTCGCCCAAAATCAAGCGTCTGCAAGCAAGTTCTAAGTCCTGTTCAGCCATCAGTGAGCTGCCAACCAAAAAGCCGTCACAAATCGGTGATAAGCGTTTCACATCGCGGTGCGTGTATATGCCAGACTCTGAAATCACCACTTTGTCTTCGGGGATTAACGCTCGTAGCTTTTCTGTTGTTGCTAAATCCGTTGATAAATCTCTGAGATCACGATTGTTAATACCGATAAGTTCAGCATCTAACGCAAGCGCTCTTGTCACTTCTTCTTCGTTGCTTACTTCCGTTAAAATCGACATATTAAGTGATTTAGCCACGCTCGCTAGTGCCAAATATTCTTCGTCATTTAATACAGACAACATCAAAAGAATGGCATCGCCACCGTGTAAGCGGGCGAGATAAACTTGGTATTCATCAATAAAGAAGTCTTTACAGATCAGAGGCTGATCAACCAGCTTTCTCACCGTGGCAAGGTATTCATAACTGCCTTGAAAGTATTTTTCGTCGGTTAGCACACTAATACACGTCGCGTACTTACGATAAACATTGGTAATTTCAGTCAAATCAAAATGTGAGCGAATAAGGCCTTTTGAAGGAGACGCCTTTTTGCACTCTAAAATAAATTGGGTCCCAGCTTGCGCCAACGCAGCGATAAAGTTAAGCGTGGTGGGGGTTACTTCATCGATAAAGTCACTTAACGGACGCTGCGCCTTGCGCGCTTTTAATTCTTCGACTTTATCGGCAACAATTTTTTCTAATACATTAGCCATTACTCACCTCTACAATGTTAGCCAAGGTTGTCATGGCTTTCTTGGTAGCAAGCACTTCGCGTACTTGTTCGCTTGCGGTTTTAAAATCTGTGGCTTTATCGGTTAATACCAACAAGGCTGCAACGTTTGCAATGATCGCTGCATTGTGTGCTGCTTCGCCTTCACCATTTAAAATCGCAAGACTCGCTTTCGCGTTATATTCTGGCGTATCACCAGCAATAGATTCAAGTGAATAGTTTTCTAGTCCAAAATCGCTTGGGGTAACGGAGTATTGCGTCACTTCACCCTGCTTTACTTCTGCGACTAGCGTTTCGCCGTGCAGAGCAATTTCATCTGTGCCACTACCGTGAACTACCATCGCTCGTTTCGTACCTAAGCGGTTTAGCGTTTCTGCCATGGGTAAAACAAGGGCAGGGTCGTAAACGCCGAGTAATTGCACCTCAGGCTTAGCAGGGTTTGCCAATGGCCCGAGAATATTAAATATCGTGCGTGTTTTTAGTTGCGTGCGAACCGGCATGGCATGCTTTACACCAGCGTGGTAATGCGGTGCAAACAAAAAGGTAAAGCCGGTCTTTGCTAAGCACTTTTCTGCAAGTGCGGGGGTCATATCAATGTTGATCCCAAGTGCTTTTAGTAAATCCGCAGAGCCTGATTTACTGCTCACGCTGCGATTACCATGTTTGACCATATTAATACCACATGCTGCGGCGACAATGGCGGCGGTGGTACTCACGTTGATGGTATTTGTTCCATCGCCACCCGTACCACAGCTGTCTGCTGCGAGTAGGTCTTGCTTGTCAAATGCGGTTGCATGATCACGCATGGCCTGAGCTGCTCCGGCTATTTCCGCCGCTGTTTCACCTTTAAACTTTAGCGCAAGTAGCGCTGCGGTAAGTTCGATGTCGCTCAGTTGTCCAGCCATAATATCGCTAAACAAGGATTTGGCGGCGTCGAACGATAAATCTTGCTGCTGTAATAGAGGTTGTAACTTTTCCATCCTGATCTCCTAAGCGCTAAGGTACGCGATACTTTGTTGTAATAGCTGAGCGCCATTGGGGGTCAATATTGACTCTGGGTGAAATTGATAGCCAATCACTTTGTGTTCACTGTGATAGATAGCCATCGGAATGGCTTGATATCTCGCGATCACTTGCAGTGCTGGTGGTACGCTTGTTGCCATTAGAGAGTGATAGCGCGCCACGGGGAATTGCGTCCCGAGTCCGGCAAATACCGGATGCTCATCCGCTTCAATAATAGAAGATTTACCATGTACCGTCTCACCTGCTTTGCCAACTTCACCACCATAACTTTGGGTTAGGGCTTGTTGACCAAGGCAAATCCCAAGCATGGGGAATTTACCTTTACATAGCTCAATTAACGCGAGCAAACAGCCTGCTTCCGATGGCGCGCCAGGTCCTGGTGATAAAACTAAGATCACAGGATCAACCTCTGCACACATTTTATTGAAAATGGTTTCGGCAGAGATATTGTTACGATAAACGACCAAGTCGAGTCCTAGCAAACTAAGCTCATCCACAAGGTTATAACTGAAAGAATCAAAATTATCTAAAAAGTATACCTTAGTCATGGTTTGCTCCTTCATACGTGGACTGTACTGCTTTAATCACTGCCATGGCTTTAGCTTTAGTTTCATTTGCTTCGCTTTGTGGATTTGAATCAAACACAACACCCGCACCCGCTTGCACGTAAGCAACGTTATCTTTTACAAACGCGGAGCGAATTACGATGCAGCTGTCCATGGCGCCATTGCCCATCAAATAACCTACCGCTCCGCCGTAGCTGCCACGACGCTGCTTTTCTGTATGGCGAACCAGTTCTGCGGCTTTAACTTTTGGTGCGCCGACGAGAGTGCCCATATTCATACAAGCCTGATAGGCGTGAAGCGCATCTAAATCCGGCTTTAATTGGCCAACGACGCGCGATACTAAATGCATGACTTGTGAGTAGCGGTCCACTTTCAATAATTCTTTTGCGTGTCGAGTACCTGCAATACTGATCCGTGCGACATCGTTACGAGCAAGGTCAACCAGCATAAGGTGCTCTGCACGCTCTTTTTGATCGTTGCGCAGCTCAAGCTCAATGCGGCTATCTAAATCTGGATTGATACTACCATCAGCAAACTTACCTCGTGGTCTTGTCCCCGCAATGGGATAGACTTCAACTTGGTTACTCTGCTCACAATATTTGAGTGCAGACTCTGGAGATGCGCCAAATAACACAAAGCGCTCATCCTTCATATAAAACATGTAAGGACTAGGGTTTTGTAGTTTGAGCTGTTTATAGGCGGCGAGTGAGTTATGGCAAGGAAGTGAAAAAGTGCGAGAGGGAACGACTTGAAAGATGTCACCGTTGATAATGTTGGTTTTCAACTTTTCAACGTGTTGACAATATTCGTCGTCACTCACATTGACTTTGACGTCTGCACCGCCACTTTGTGGCTCAAACTGAAATTCAGTGATTTGGTCACACTGACTGTTTAGCTCTTCTAGCTGTTTGCCTACTTCAAAACAATTGGCGTGAACCTCAGGGCCATTGAAAACATTACCAATGAGCTCAGTAGTTCGTGCTTGATGATCGATCACAACTAGGGTTTCAGCGAGATAGAAAACATAGTCGGGACAGTCGTTGTCCCCATCTGGTACTTCAGAAAGTTGCTCAAAGTTTGCAACCATATCATAGGCGAATACACCACCTAAAAAGACGGAAAACGGCGTATCTGAGTTACGTTTAATTTCATTGATACAGGTTCTGAGCGCACTAAAGGCGTTATCCGCTTTTAGTTTTGTATACTCATCAATGTTACTTTCCAATGCGTTGTACGTGAGCGTCAAGGTATTATCATTGAGGGTCACGTCACAATTTGTGACCTTTTGCGCAAGGTACGGTAGTAACTGAGCACCATTGTTAGACAAGGCTTTGGCAATGACTTGGGCGCCGTTACATTCGAATCGAATCGCACTATCCACAAGCACGATACTTTTCACATTGTCTTTAGACTCTATTTCTGCTGATTCGAGCAGTAGCGAGTTTGTTTTGTTTAAACCTGCGTATAAAGACAGTGGGCTGGCAATATAATCGCGCCTTTGTCTTATGCTGGTGACCTCACCTGGTGTGGTCGTTATGTGACTAAAAATCAAACCTCATTCCTCTTAATTTCTAGATATTCTGTTTAGAAAATAAAAAACCCCCGAAAGCTGAGCTCTGCGGGGGTTATTGTTCAGACACAACAATACCGTCCCGCTAGGGCATCCACCACCACCAAATTGTGTTTACTGTGATATTGTTGTTCATATAAGCCTCTAAAAAGTATAAAAAAACCCGCGACATTGCGCGGGTTGATAAATCGTAGATATAACGAAACACACCCGCTTAGTTCGAGTGCCACCACCAAATGTTTTTTTGAATTTGTTTGTTCATTTGTGAATATTTCGTTGTTTAATCTAAATTAGCTACAGTAAACCCTATTTTTGCTACAAGTGTCAAGGGCAAATATCAGAAAATAACCTAAGGTCGTATCAGTTAACTTGTGATATAATCAAAACGTTGATAATTCATAGAGATAGTTAATACATTTTGATTAAATATGACCTTCATAGCCATACTACTTTTTCCGATGGCCGCTTAGCTGTTGATGAATTGCTTGAGCGAGCAACGGAAAAAGGCGTTGATATTCTTGCAATTACAGATCATGACACGATAGATGCGATCCAGCCTGCCCGTGACTACATTAGTCAAAATAATCTCACGTTAGAACTTATCAATGGCGTTGAAATTTCCACAAAATGGGAAAGCTTTGAGATCCATATTGTTGGATTGAATTTTGACCCTGAGCATGAAGCATTAACAAAGTTACTGCACGAACAGCAGCAAAAGCGAGAAGCCAGAGCAAAAGAAATCGGCGAGCGATTAGCCAAAAAGGGCTATGAGCATGTCTACGAAGATGCCCTTGCGCTTGCCCAAACTGCGCAGATCACCAGAGCGCATTTTGCTCAAGTGCTGGTTGAGCGAGGTGTGGCTAAAAACGTGCAAAGCGTTTTCAATAAATTTTTAGCACGTGGCAAAACTGGGTATGTGCCAAGTCAATGGTGCGATATACAAACGGCTGTCGCTGCTATTCATGCTGCGGGTGGAGTAAGTGTGTTGGCGCATCCTGCTCGATATAAGATGTCGAATAAGTGGCTAAGAAAGTTAATCGCTGAATTTAAAGCGGTTGGGGGAGCTGCAATGGAAGTTGCACAGCCGCAGCAAGCGCCTACTGAGCGCCAATTTTTGGGGCGGCTAAGTCAAGAGTTTGAATTGTTAGCAAGCCAAGGGTCAGATTTCCACTTCCCAATGCCTTGGGTCGACCTTGGTCGTAACTTGTATTTACCTAAAGATTGTCAGGGAGTTTGGCGTCATTGGGGAGGCAAAGAGGAATAAGCTTATGAGTCAATTTTTTCATATTCACCCAGATAACCCGCAAACGCGTTTAATTCGCCAAGCGGCTGATATTATTGAACAAGGTGGCGTAGTGGTGTTTCCAACCGACTCCGGCTATGCCATTGGTTGCAACCTCGGTAATAAGCAAGCTAAGGAGCGGATAGAGCGGATCCGCGGCATCGAAAAACACCATAACTTCACTCTTTTATGCCGTGATCTGTCGGAGCTTTCGACCTATGCCCGTGTCGATAATCAAATGTTTAGGATGATTAAAAATAATACGCCCGGTCCGTACACGTTTATTTTTAAAGGGACGAAAGAAGTTCCTCGTCGTTTGCTCAATGAGAAGAAAAAAACCATCGGGATCCGTGTGACTGATAACCCAATTACTTGCGCGTTGTTGGAAGCACTAGGTGAACCTTTGATGTCATGCTCTTTGATTTTGCCAGGAGAGCAGTTTACTGAGTCTGACCCCGATGATATCCGCATGCGTCTTGAGAAGCACGTAGACTTAATCATCCATGGTGGCTATTTAATCGAGCAAGCAACCACCGTTATTGATATGTCTGAAGACACCATTGAAATTTTGCGTCGTGGCTGTGGTGATACGTCGCCTTTTGAATAACGCATGTTGAGATGACAGAAGCACTCCAACAGAAATTACCGCTGGCTTTTTTACACGGTGAAGCGGTAATTGAAAAGCCGGAAGATCTTTATATTCCCCCCGAAGCCCTAGAAGTTATCTTAGAGACCTTTGAAGGCCCGTTGGACTTACTGCTTTATCTTATAAAAAGACATAAATTAGATATTCTAGAATTACCGATTTTTAGTATTACTCAGCAGTATGTTCAGTATGTTGAAATGATGAAGGACATGCAGCTCGAACTTGCGGGTGAATACTTAGTGATGGCAGCTTTGCTGGCACAAATAAAATCAAGAATGCTATTACCAAAACACGAAGAGTTAGAGGAAGAGGAAGATCCCAGAGCAGAGCTGGTGAGGCGCTTGCAGGAATACGAGCAATTTAAGCAAGCTGCTGAGAACTTAGATGATATCCCTCGTGTTGAGCGTGATATCTTTGTCGCTCATGCGTTGGTAGACAGTAGTACCGACTCTGAGCCAGAATTCCCAGACATTGAACTGAGGGAATTACTTTTGGCGCTGTCGGAAGTGATGGCTAGAGCCAAGACCTTTGAGCACCATCATATATCCGCAGAAGCACTTTCGACTCGAGAGCGTATGAGCTTTATATTGCAATTGCTACGAGAACAGAATAAGCCGGTAGAATTTGCGCGATTTTTTACCTTGGACGAAGGGCGCAGTGGTGTGGTGGTTACTTTTATTGCCATGCTCGAACTCATTAAGGAGCAATTAGTTGACTATATTCTGTCAGCAACAGCAGCGTCGATTTACCTGCATTTAAAAGGCTAGGGGATGGCTGCAGCCTCTGCTATACTCCGCATTTTTATCTTCAAGCATAAAATATGAAAAGACGCGTTAGCGATGAACAACTGGTTGAATTGGTTGAAGCAGCGATTTTCGTTTCAGATAAGCCGTTATCTAAAAAGCGCTTAAAAGAAACTGTGCTGGAAGATATCAGCGTGTCATCACCGCGTATTGATCAGGCACTGGAAACACTGGTAAATCATTATCAAACTCGCGGTGTAAGGCTGGTTGAGGTTGGTACTGGATACCGTTTTCAAGCTTGCCCGAGCTTGAGCCCTTGGCTAAGTAAACTGTGGCAGGAAAAAGCACCAAAATACTCACGTGCTACACTTGAGACTTTGGCATTGATTGCTTACCGGCAACCAATCACTCGAGGCGAAATAGAGCAAGTGCGCGGGGTCACCGTGAGTTCTAATATTATCAAAAGCTTGATAGATCGCGAGTGGATAAAAGTGGTGGGTTACAAAGAGGTACCGGGTAAGCCTGCATTGTATGCAACGACAAAACAATTTTTAGATTACTTCTCATTATCTGGTCTTGGGGAATTACCTCGATTACCTGAACAACATAATGAGAAAATAGAACAGTTATTAAACGATCCTTCTGTGAGAGAACCATCTGAATGAGTGAAAAACTACAAAAAGTATTGGCAAGAGCTGGCGTTGGCTCAAGACGCGAAATGGAAAAGTATATTGAGTCTAACCGCGTAAGTGTAGATGGAAAAGTTGCCAAGCTAGGAGACCGAGTGGAAGAGACTTCGGTGATCCGTGTAGATGGACATATTGTTAAAATAGAGCAGCAAGAAGAGCGCATCTGTCGCGTACTTATGTATCATAAACCTGAAGGTGAGCTGTGTACTCGTCGCGACCCTCAAGGTCGTCGCACTGTATTCGATAGGCTACCAAAGTTAGATGGTGACCGTTGGATAGCAATTGGGCGATTAGATATCAATACATCAGGCCTGTTGCTCTTTACCAATGATGGTGAGCTAGCTAATCGCTTGATGCATCCAAAATACGAAGTGGAACGTGAATATTCTGCTCGCGTATTTGGTGAAGTAACAAATCAAACGTTGCGTACATTAACCAAAGGCGTTGAGCTAGAAGACGGTCCTGCAAAATTCCTTAAGATTAAGCCACTTGGTGGTGAAGGCCTGAATAAATGGTTCAACGTAACACTGACCGAAGGGCGTAATCGCGAAGTTAGACGTCTTTGGCAGTCGCAAGATGTTGAAGTGTCGCGTTTGATCCGTATCCGCTATGGTAAATTGGAGCTTAATAAGCGTTTACCACAAGGTGGATGGGAAGAATTAAAATTAGAAGATGTTAACTACCTACGTAAATCGGTAAGCATGAGGGCCGAGCAGCAAACTAAGTTGTCGGTTATGCCAGAAAAGCGCAAAGACAAGCGCGCGAAAATTAATAAGATCCGCAAAGCAGTGAAAAAGCATAATCAAAGGGTCAAAACCCCAAGAAGAAAGTAATTTAAGCTTTTTATACCAATTAGCTTATTTAAGTGAGCTATTTTGAGGCGAGAAAATCTTGTCGATAACACCGCTACCGCGTCCTGCTATCGCCAAGGTACCTACATCCATATAGGCAAGGCAAAAATTTTGCTATTTAGTTGTTCTAAATGAGAAGTTTTTAACGTAGTTAGCGTCAGATTTGCTCCTTCAAATTGATCAAGTATTAAGACTAATTGGTATTAAACACCAGCCTAGTGAGCTGGTGTTTTTGTATTTGATAAGGAGATGCAAATGAAAGAGATGTTTGCTGGTAGTTGTCTGTGTGGTCAGGTTAAATATCTTGTAGAGGGCAACGCGCAGGGCTTTTATTTATGTCATTGTGAGTATTGTCAAAAAGACACAGGGTCCGCACATGCTGCGAATTTATTTTTTCAAAATGCAGTGCTAACTTGGCTTGCGGGCGAAAAGTTAATAACCCGCTTTATTTTACCGAATACTAAGCACGTTAAAGCCTTTTGTACTTGTTGTGGCTCTGCATTACCAAACCAGCAGCCTGTTGGTATAGCGGTACCTGCCGGTAGTTTAGATGATGCGCCGAGTCTTACGCCAACTGCACACCTATTTATCGCGAGTAAAGCGAAGTGGGATGAAAAATTAGAGCAAGTGCTGGCGTTTGAAACCTTGCCGAGAGATTAACTTAAGTAATATAACCTGAGCTGCGGATAATTAATGCCTTTCTAGCAGCCAGTTTTAGCGCTAACTGCGTTGAATTCACTTCCAATAGCCAGCTATTGGTGCGTAAATTCGCCTTGCCTACAGGATGTAGGTACCTTAGCGAGAGCAGGACGCGGAAGCGGTGTTTTCCCTAAAACTCTCTGGCTAGGCAAGGAAAAAACTAAGTTGTGCTTTAGCAACAATGAGTTGGAACATTCCTTATCCAAACCTCAGGTTAATATAGAAGGCTGCAATTGTGGATCTGCAGCCTTTAAAGTGCTAGTTAGTAGGTTTGGGCATCTAAAGATTGGCCATTAACTTCGATTGAGTCATCAGACATCAAGTACAGGTATGTTGGCATTAATTCTTCAGGTGTTTTTAGTTTATCTTTATCTTCACCTGGGAATGCTGATGCACGCATACTTGTTCTTGTTGCACCAGGATTAATGCAGTTGATGCGAATATTGGTTTTACCCACTTCTTCGGCCCAAGTTTGCATCATACCTTCGGTTGCGAATTTAGAAATTGCATACGCTCCCCAAAACTCACGACCTTTACGTCCTACACCCGATGAAGTAAAGACGATAGAAGCATTAGGCGCTTTTCTCATTACAGGGAATAGCGATTTAGTGATCACCGCTTGGGCTGTTACGTTTACCTTCATTATGTTTTCAAAGGTTGAAACGCAAAAGTGTTCCATTGGACCTAAAGAGCCTAAAATAGAAGCATTATTTAGCAAGCCATCGAGCTTACCAAATTGCTGCTCGATAGTGGCAGCTAAGTCTCGGAAGTGTTGTTTGGTTGCACCACGTAAATCTAAAGGTACAATTGCAGGCTGTGGATAACCGGCGTTAACAATTTCATCATAAACGGCTTCTAGTTTATTGGTGGTTTTGCCTAATAGAATAACCGTTGCACCATATTTGGCGTAATTAATCGCCGCAACACGGCCGATGCCGTCGCCGGCACCTGTTACTAGTATCGTTTTATTCGCAAGTGCGTTTTCAGGAGCTTGATAAGTCTGCATTCTGGACTCCAATTAAGATGTTTGGGCTATTTTATCACAATGCCGTAGCAAGTTAGCGAATTTATTGTAAATATGGCTGGCGAAATAACAAAGTTTGAGTTAAGTTTAACTGGTCTAATGTCTTATTAAAAATGCAATTACATAGATTTAACGAGAATTATCACAATAATAATAAGATTATGTCGGAGCCTATAAAATGAAAAAAATGCTACTCTCACTCGCAGTATCAGCAGCACTCGCTGGCTGTGGAGGCGGTGAAACGTTAGAAGATGTAAAAAATGATACTACACCCGTTTCTCCAACGATTTCTGTTAAATTTGATCCATCAGGTGGTGTGATCTCAGTTCCAAACGATATTCTTTTATCCGGCACTCAAGACGGTACCTTAAACCTACCTGACGAAATGTCAGGAGTGAAAGATGGTGAAGGTAACCCTCTGGTAACGCGTGCAAGCTACGCAAACCCAAGTATTGTGATTGGCGCCTTAGATGGTTGGTCGACGCAAATGCCTTACGTTATCGACATGACGACACCGAATGGTTTGACACTCGATGCGCAAAGCGTCATGACCCCGGGCTCTGTACGAATTTTTGAAGTTGCAATGGGTGGACCATTACAAACCGACGAAGACTGTGCTCAGGTGCCTTCAGGTATCGCTTGTAAGCCAATTGCTGAATTACAATTTGGCCCTGATGGTGATTTTGTTACTATGGCTAATAGCACAGGTAACGGTTTAGCTATTATCCCAGTTAAACCATTCAAACCTGAAACTACGTACATTACTGTTTTGACCAAAGGTCTTAAAGACTCAAAAGGTCAAAGTGTAGATGCTTCTTCGACTTACACCTTATTGCGCCAAGACGCGCCATTGGTAACTGATGCTCAGAAGTCTCTTCAGGCTGTGATTCGTAGCTATGAAGGGGCGGTAACTGCAGCGGGTTCGGTGAGTAAAGAAGAGATTATATATACAGCTGCAATGACGACACAGTCGACAGGCCACGCATTGGCGGCGACTAAGCAATTGTTAGCCGCTAAATTACAAGGTGGTGCTAACCCTGTTGTCGCTGTACCTGCACAACCGGTGATCACCGTTGCAGATGCACTTGCAGGAAAAGTGCCTGATGCTATTTTACCTGCTTTTAGAAGCGTACGTTTATTGCAAGGTCAAATACAACTACCTCAGTACTTATCACAACCAAAAAATAAAGATATCTCTGCGCTAGCTGATACCTATTGGCAAGCTCGCTGCGACAGCGCGGTAGCTGTCGCTGGATATGCGGCGCAAGCTGGTGGTTTACCAGAGCCAACAGAACCAAATGATATTGCTTGTAATACACTTTCGGGTGGAAAGTTGAGAGATTTAGGTTTAGATGGTACTAAGTTCTTAACTAAGTACAATCCAATCCCTAAAGAGCAGTGGCTTGCTAATGTTCCTGTGCAAATCACAATGCCTGCGGATGAGTCTCAGCGCCCAGAAGGCGGCTGGCCTGTTGTTATCTTGCAACATGGTATCACGAGTAAAAAAGAAGACATGCTTGGTTTGACGTTGTCATTAACACAAGCAGGATTTGCCACAGTTGCGATCGATCACCCAATGCACGGTGCTCGCGGTTTAGATATCGATGGTGATGGCACTGATGATTTTAATGCCTCGACAGGTAGCGTGTTATCCTACATGAACCTTACATCGTTGTTGGTTGCGCGTGATAACTTAAAGCAATCAGCAGCAGATTTAATGGGTTTACGTTTAGGCTTAAACTTCATTAATCTAGCATCTGGCGGTCAAGTTAACTTTAATACTCAACAAGTTAGTTACCTAGGTCACTCACTTGGTTCTATTGTAGGCCCAAGCTTCCTTGCACAAACCAATACACCATTAAATCCAGCAATTGATGGCTTCTTTAAAGTTGAGTCAGCAGCGCTTGCAAGTGGTGGTTCGGGTATTGCTAATTTCTTGATTGAATCAAAATCATTTGGCCCGTTTGTACAAGGTTCAGTGTTGAGCTCTGCAGGTAACCTAGCATCGCAAGCGTTTAATACCTATCTGCAAGAAGGCGCAATTGCTGACTGTGGTGCGCTTGCTGCTGTACAAAGTGAGTTTGTGTCGTGTGCTTATGCAACCTTTAGAGCAGGGCTAGAGGCGGCTGAAGATACCGCAACACTTGCACTGATTGATGGTACGGTGACGCAGTTTGGTTTTGCAGCACAAACGGCATTAGGCAGTGCCGATCCACTTAACTATGCAGCTTCCGTGAAAGCGCTACAAACGCCAGTATATATGAGCGTTGTTACGGGTGGTGTTGATGGCAATGCTGCTGACTTGGTTATTCCTCCAACAACAGAACGCAGCTTCTTGTCAGGTAGCTTACCACTTGCTGGTTTCATGGGCTTAATGCCTGCAAGCGAAACGCAAATGAGTCAAGACGGAACACCTGGAAGTTATGTAGTGAAGTTCTCTCAGGGCCATCATAGTTCAATCTTGACGACAGGCTTTGATGAAAGAGCTGGTGGTACAGCAGCAGGACACGCCGCAGCGTCACTCGAAATGCAAACACAAGTTGCAAGCTTCTTGAAGTCAAAGGGTTTGGTTTTACAAGTATCTAACCCGGATGTTGTTGCAAACTAAGACATTTTTCGAGACTATAAAAGGCCGCGCTAGCGGTCTTTTTTGTGTCCATTTAATATTGAGTTAAATGGCCCCCTTTATGAGCTAAATGAGGAGAACGACTTGGCATTTTTGTTTGAATATGGGTTATTTCTAGCCAAGACAGTAACCATTATCTTTGGTATCGCAGTAGTCATTATTTTGATGGTGGGAGCAAGCTCAAAACCAAAATCGAAAAAGGGTGAGATTGAAGTTATCGATTTAAGCGACAGCTTGGCACAATCTAAGCAGCAGTTTTTGCAGCAAACGCTTGATAAAAAGGCGCTAAAAGCCCTAAATAAGTCGCAATCAAAAGCGCAAAAAAATAAAGATAAAGAAGCAGAGAAAAACGTTTTTTATCTTGAATTTAACGGGAGTATGGACGCTCACGAAGTCTCGGGTTTAAGAGAAGAGATCAACGCTATTTTAACGATTGCAGATAAAGAAAAGGATCAGGTTATTGTGTCTGTAGAAAGTGGTGGTGGGGTTGTTCACGGTTATGGACTTGGTGCATCGCAGCTTACGCGTATCAAGCAAGCGGGTATTCCTCTAACCGTCTGTGTAGACAAGGTTGCTGCAAGTGGCGGATATATGATGGCCTGTGTTGCAGATAAGATTATTGCAGCGCCATTTGCAATTATTGGTTCAATCGGTGTGATTGCGCAGATCCCCAACTTCAATCGTTTATTGAAAAAGAATAACGTTGACTTTGAAATGGTAACCGCTGGTGAATATAAGCGTACACTCACGCTGTTTGGTGAAAATACGGATAAAGGCAGAGAAAAGTTTAAAGAGGAGATTGAAGAAACGCATGGTCTGTTCAAACACTTTGTCTCTGATAACCGTGTCGAGCTCGATATTGAGAAAGTGGCCACTGGAGAACATTGGTTTGGTACACAAGCGTTAGAACTTAAACTAGTTGATGAAATATCAACCAGCGACGATTTACTCATGTCACTAAATGAAAGTCACCAACTTTATAAAGTGGCTTATAAGGCTAAAAAAGGCGTTGCTGAGAAGTTTGGACTTCAGTTGGGGCTCGCCATTGAACGTTTCTCCGTTAAAGCGTTAACAAAACTAAATCAGTCTAAATATTAGTGACTGTTGTTCAGTTTATATCAATAAGCTTTATTTCAAACTATTAACAATACTTTATAGACGGCATTGTGTTTACAAAGTGTATGATGCCGCGCTAAAAGAGAGGTTGTTATGAATAAAGTTATTGTACTTTCTCTACTTACCTTTAGTCTGACTTTAGGTTTAAATCAGGCGAATGCTAAACCGGAGAAGTTACCACCGGGCCTTGAGAAAAAGTTGAAGCAGGGCAAGCCACTTCCACCAGGTTGGCAAAAGAAGCTCCAAGTTGGAGAACGCTTAGATCCAGATATCTACGACCATGGCAAAGTGATTTATCGCGACAGAGATCGGGATTTGGTAACGATAAGCGTTGAAGGTAGGGTCATCAGGGTACTTGAAAACACCCTAGAAATTGTCGAAATTCTTAAAGGGATGAGATAAAAAGCATCAACTCTGTGCGGGGCAATTTCCCGTACAGAGTCCAAGTTTAGCAATCTAAGTGTTTGTTCCTCGCCAAAGCGTGTGTTAGTTGTAGCACTTAACTTAACGCCTAATGATCTAGGTATTAAATAACGTCGTCATTCCTTGAGAGTTGTTGTTAGTCCATCTCGGTAAGTGGTAATTTCAAACTCCGTAAAGCGCTGCTTAAATTTATCTGATACAAATATGTT
The DNA here is from genome assembly GCF_002850255.1 of Pseudoalteromonas sp. NC201. Taxonomy (NCBI): domain Bacteria; kingdom Pseudomonadati; phylum Pseudomonadota; class Gammaproteobacteria; order Alteromonadales; family Pseudoalteromonadaceae; genus Pseudoalteromonas; species Pseudoalteromonas sp. NC201. Next base: position 2,326,123 of record NZ_CP022522.1, on the reverse strand, counting down.
GTCGACTGCATATCGAGGTAACAGTTCTCGTGTTTCTCTTATAGGTTTGCTAAAAATGCTTAGCAGTGATAGCTGCCATTTCTTTAATATTGAATACTTGCCTTGAATGCCGAGTATTTCGCTCGCTAAGTTAACGATTTGCTTGTAAGTGAGTCGATTGTCATCACATGGTAGATGCCATGTCTGGCCATACGCATCAGAGGTATTGCCTAGTAACGCCATTGCTCTGCTAGCATCTGGCGTGTATATCAAGGTACGTAACGTATTATCGCTGATAAAGATTTTCGCAGCATCGCCTGTTCGCAGCTTATCAAGAACCGCTGTATTGGTGATACTTTGCGTTTTACCCGGCCCATAAAACTCAGGCGCGCGGCAAATCATCGCATTGACTTGGCCTGTGCTCATCGCATCGAGCAGCATATTCGCCATTAGTCCTCTAACTTTGCCTTTTTCGCCATATGGCAAAAAAGGTGTTTCTTCTGTGAGACGTTCATTGCTTTGCGGGTATATAGGTGTTATCAAAATACACTAATTTGGCATTATGTTTTGCGCACGCATCGATGACATTTCGCATCATAATAGGAAATTGCTCAACCCACATGTTTGTGTCAATCGGCAGTCCTGCGGTTAAGTAAACAATTTCAGAGCCTGCTACTGCTTTTTGCGTTTGACTGCCGTCAAGTAGATTAGCGCTGAGTAATTCGTCCGTGGCGTTTATCTTTTTTGGTGTTCGGCTGACAAGACGAATGTTAGAGGTAAAGTCTTTCTTTAAAGCTCGGGCGAGCTCACTACCAATTTGACCGTTTGCTCCAAGTATTGTTTGCATAAAAATCACCTTAATTTGTATCTGTTTTGTGCAAGCATAAGGTTAAAGTAAACTTGAAGGTCAATACTTAATTTCTGTTATCTGCTATTGTTTGGGATAAGCACAGACTTTTTCATTTAAGCTAGCAGACTGAGCGCAGTAGGAACTTGAGTTTATGAAAATTGGTGAATTATCAAAAAGAACAGGTTTGGCGACGTCGAAAACTCGATTCTATGAGGATATTGGCCTACTTAAATTAGTTAAGCGCGCTGCCAATGGTTATAGGACCTATCCCCCTGAAGCTGAAACTGTATTGCATTTAATTTCAAATGGTCAAAAGGCAGGCTTTAGTTTAGATGAGTTGAGTAAATTACTTCCGAGTGATCTAAGTGACTGGAAACATGATCAGTTACTTAACGCTTTACGTCAAAAACTTGCTGATATTGAACTGATGGAGAAAAAGCTTGCAGACAACAAACGACAATTAAACTCCATCCTTAATGACATAGAAGCCAAACCAGGTGACATGGCGTGTGCCGACAATGCCAAGCGAGTGATATCACAAATGGGGATGGGTAAAAGGAGAAGGTAGATGCAAAAGGAGGAGAAAGAAGGACAGCCATTTCTAATGCTGCGTGTATAACAAAACACGTTTAGTATCAGCGAATGCACAGTCGGTGAGCTTCAAATACCGAGATTACGCAGATGATAATCGTGATAAAGTGATGACACTGAGTAATGACGAATTCTTACGGCGTTATTTGCAGCATGTACTACCGAAAGGATTTATGCGTATTCGGCATTACGGTTTTTTAGCCAATGCATGTCGCAAGCGAAAGTTAGCGCTGATAAGGTCGCAGGCGTCATGCACATGCAGAGCAAAGAGGCCAAAGACAGGAGAAAACGTGACATTGATACCGAATTGGCCTTGTCAGCATTGTAAGGTAGGTATCTTGCGGCTAATTGGCGTATTCAAGTTAGATGCAACACCGACCAAAGTAGAGCGAAAGAGTTAGCAGCTTGATAGCTGCTCAAAATCAATTAGTTAACCGGCTTAATTGCTCAGGCTAGCGGCCTTTGTACGCGTAAAAAATATAATTGCTTATTAAGGCAGATTTAGGTGTAATGAAGACATAATAAGCGCTGAGCGATGCAGGGAAAGCTTACATAACACTAGCTAAGCTGATTACACTAGCTAGGAAAGTGAGAGCCTCCAAAAAGCAAATTCCCTTAGTATAAATAACACCAACTCTGACAACATCGAGCGGGTAGCGGCTCAGTCCAACAAGCGATTATGCAACACAAACTGCGTGTCGCATAAATACTAAAATGTTATGTATCCGAACAATATAAAAAATGGAGATAGTCAGTATGGAAAGATTCGCTTATTTTTCACCAGAGTTAATTTCTGGAGATGAGCTAAGAGCTGCATATACCTTCGCAGTAAAAATGGCTAAAGAAAAAAATGCACCACTAACAGTTTTGGTCAATAGCATAGGAACATGCAGCCAGTTTTTAGAGAAAATCTTTAGCGAAGTGGAAAAGAATAAACTGAGGCGATACGAAACCATTACTAAAAACGGTGTAGACGTTCAGCTTAAGTCACCTGATGGCTTTAAGGATTATCAACCTTATGGGGTAATCCTTGCGTTACATTCTTCTCCAAAAGCCATCCAGAAAATAGAGTCTAATGACCAGACAATAGCAGTAATAGCGGTGGCTGAGATTAACCACTTAGCAGAGCACCTTACCAACTGGAAGACTGAAAAAGACGTTAAAGAACTTAAGCGACAAGATACATAACAAACTGTTTAAGAGTGATTCGCAACGCGTGGCATTTTCACTATGCGTTGCGTTTGGTGTTTACGGTAGTATGCGGCAACATCGGTATTGCGTTGCTCACACCTTAACAGGGCGTTAGCCATCAGGAGGGCAAATGTACTTAAAGAAAAACTTAGATATTGTACAAAAGATTCGAGAAGCAGATTTCCAAGGGCAATCAAAACAACAAATGAAACCTCTTTATATTGAGCAAAATGCCTTTGATGTCGAGCTAGACACACCAATATATAGAGTAATGGAACTGCAACATTTATATTCTGACGTTAGTAATAATGTGTTAACCCATGTCAAAGCGTGCAAGGAAACTTGGGGGGATGATTATGAAAATCCCTTATTACAAGTAGAATATACAGAAGAGGTAACAGGCGAAAAATTATCTTTAGCTGGGATCGTGGATGATTTCTACGGTTTATCTTGGACTTATGATGATGTTGAGCGCTCTTCAAACTGGCAGGCTTTTTCTTACGGGCAAGAAGCTGTAAGGATAAAGAGCACGCCAAGAAAACTTCTTAATGCCTTGATGTCACTAGACGACAATTTTTTCATGCTTCATCACTACATAGGCAAGGTGAACTATTATGATGCAGATGATCTAGTTCAGTATTTTAAACAAACCCACTATGAGCACCATCTGGATTCGTTAGGTCAGGGGGCTGTTCTTTCTCTAATGGCACTCAGAAATTGCTTTGAGAGTGAGCAAGAAGTTAGGTTGTTATATTCTTACGATCCAGGTTCGAATGACTGGGTTGCCCAAAATGTAACTAAGCCCCAAGGTTTCCCACTTTGCAGAGTACCGATTAACTGGGCTCAAATCTTAGATGAGGTCGTGCTAGCTCCGGGATTAGAGGATTCAACTCTAAGTTCAGTTAGAGAGTTTTTGAGTAACAGAACTATCAAATGTTTAGTTAAGAGCAGCGCTTTAAGTTGATGGCTAACAAATTGCTTAAGTGAATTAGTTCTGACCAGACCTTTGGCAATTTTGGTTTGGTTGAGTTTAGGGGTTACGGTGGCTTTGCTCCGGTTTCGTGGTATTAGCCGCACCTTAGCAAGGCGTTAGCTGGCTCTCTAGTATCCGCGCTTTATAAATCATTGATGACATATATGGACGCTCTGCTGCTGTCAAGTAATACTCATCCAACAAGGTTGTTTTAACAGCCTTGTTGCTTCTTTTATTTATCTCTCATTTACTATTTGTATGTATTGATAAACAGTCACTTTGAGTCACCCTAAATAAGGTGCTGCTCTGACATATATTCGGGCTTAACTGACTTTCAGCGCCCTTAATGAGTTTCGAACCTAGCCACCCAAAAAGTAGAATACACCCACGCGGCATTGAATGCCTTGTCTATAACGGGTTTAACTGGGTAGGTTTGACCTTTTGTTCATCGTTATGTTTACAGCAATGAGAATATTGTATGGAATCAATGACACCCATCGTTATTTGTATCTATGCTGGCAAAGTGAGATTAAAAAGTACGGAAACACTTAAACGAAGATGGAAAAAAACGTTCCTAAGTGTATGAAATTAATGACATATGTGGACGCTCTGCTGCTGTCAAGTAATACTCATCCAACAAGGTTGTTTTAACAGCCTTGTTGCTTCTTTTATTTATCTCTCATTTACTATTTGTATGTATTGATAAACAGTCACTTTGAGTCACCCTAAATAAGGTGCTGCTCTGACATATATTCGGGCTTAACTGAATTTCAGCGCCCCTAATGAGTTTCGAACCTAGTCACCCAAAAAGTAGAATACACCCACGCGGCATTGAATGCCTTGCCTATAACGGGTTTAACTAGGTAGGTTTGACCTTTTGTTCATCGTTATGTTTACAGCAATGAGAATATGGCTATCAAGGGCTCATAAACACCCACTCGGGCTCGAGGCCCTTGTCACGACCGGGCTCCTTAATAGCCATAATTTGAGTCATGATTGCGCCTCACTTTGTGTATATTGGGCTTTATAAGGTTCATTTCTTTGTAGCAATATCCACATTAAGCGAGCCAATCGGTGGGCCGTGGCCACCACCGCTTTATTTTTACCGCGACGTTCTACCAATGCGTTGATCCATTTGTTTAAATCATCCTGCTTTTTGTGCGCATGATTGACCACTGTACGGGCACCATGAATGAGTTGTTTTCTTAGATAACGATCACCTCGTTTGGTGCTCCCTCCCATCTTATTGGTTTCACCCGAAGCATATTGACGTGGTGTGATCCCAAGCCACACAGCCAACTCCTTTTTATTAGAAAATGCTTGCCCTTTATCTATTGTGGCACTCAATGCCGATGCGTTGATAATCCCAATTCCGGGGATGGATTGGATAATTTGAGCAGCTTGGCTCTGTTCATTAAACTGCTTAAATTGTGCCTCTACATTTTTAATATTGGCGTCTAACTTTTGCATTTCTTCATAAACGTCTCTGAGGAGTAGATTTAAAGCTCCATGTAAATTACGGTTGAGCAGATCAGCAATGGTTGCACGAAAAGACTTTAAGCTCTTCTTGATGACGATGCCAAATTCAAGTAACAAACCACATGTTTGGTTGATGCAGGCGGTTCGATTATGTATGAGCCGTTCCCGATAGCGATGTAGTGCTAGGATTGCTTGTTGATGCTCTGTTTTTACAGGAACAAAGCGAATGTTAGGTCGAAGGCTCGCTTCATAAATCGCCATACAATCATTTTTATCGTTTTTATTGCCACGGACAAAAGGGGTAACATGTTGCGCAGGGATAAGCTGAACTTGGTGCCCAGCTTGTAAGCAGTACCGCCCCCAATAATGAGACGTTGAGCATGATTCCATAACAACATTACAAGCAGGTAATTGGGTCAATGTTTGCAAGAGCTTTGCTCTATCTAACCTTCTGGAAAAACATTTATTACCTTGCTTATCAAACGATAAAAGTTGGAAGACATTTTTTGCTAGATCAATTGAAAGCGTGCTAACGTTATTCATGATGGACTCTCCTAATAACTGTGTTTGCAACTATCAGTTTGGCGCATTGACGCCGATTTGGGAGCGTCCATCTCATCACCCACCATCATTTGTATCTATGCTGGCAAGTAAGATTTAAAAGTACGGAAACACTTAAACGAGGATGGACAAAAGCGTTTTTAGATAGGGTGACCTTTGGCGGGTAAGCGTATCTCTACACTAAAACCGGGTTATCGCGCACGACAAAGCGCTGTAAATACAACAGTAAGAAATTCTAGCGTTGAGAATGTGAGTTTTGCTAAGCCAACAAACGCTCGCAGTTTGTTAGGTTTGTCCGTCGTCGTTTTTGAAGTGTTTCGCAGTAAGCGGTTATTGTCCGCTCTCGACCAACTGCACCGTGGAATACCCGTGAAAATTGCGTAGTAAGTTTTATCCAGTTCTCCGGTCCGATATTTAGTCGAGTGAGAATAGGCTGAGACTCAAAGATATAACCGTGTTTATCGGCTCGAATACACTGGCCCGTGAGCTCAACTAATTCAATATAGGACTTGAGTTCAAAAGGAAGGCCTTTAGGCATATGTTTTCGTGGGCTGCCTGCAAAGCGTAGTAGGCTTTTTGGTTGTTTACCTAATTTTGCATGGTCTATGCGTTTTTTGATACTGGTGTAGTCTGAGGTTTCAGGCGTTGCGGCGATTTTGGCTCTAATGGGGTTTAAGTCTACATATGCCAAACAAGCAGCCAGTGCTGCTTCATCCAGTAATGCTTGGGATTTAAATCGTCCTTCCCAAAATCGGCCTGTACAGTTATCTTCTTTATTTGCTCGGCGGGCGATGTCTTCGTTAAGCACCCGCATAAACCAACTAATATCCGCTAGTCTTCCCCTGTACTTATCAACCAGCTCATCTAGCATCAATTGCTCCGACTCATTGAGTGGCTCACCTTCTGTAAATTTACGGCTTATCCAATTACCTTTAAACAACTTGTGCCACCGTATCAAAATCGCTTCATCCGACAGACGCTTAGCCTTTGTATCATCAACATATAAAACAATATGAGTGTGATTACTCATCACGGCATAAGCACAAATATCAATACAAAACACGGAACCCAACATCAGGAGCTTTTCTTCAACCCAATCCCGGCGGTGTTCGTATGATTTTCCGGTAAATCTATCTTCACCGCACAGAAACGCGCGCCTTACGCAGCGGGAGATACAGTGGTAGTATTTGGTGTCGGTTAAACTGATTTGTTTTTTACGGGCAGTAGCCATAGTTTGTTTTCCTCAATCCTTTGAGTGCAGAATTAAAGCGTAGGCGGTATCTTAGGAAGGTGCAAATTAGTGGTGGGTGTCAGCGATTTGGCGATTTAGCTTTATGGCACTGGCTTTAAGATAACCCACAGAAATGGAGACTAGCACAGTGTGGGATTCATTATTTCTAGGTATAGCAGGAAGGAAAAAACCGTGAATAAATTTATATTAGTGTTATTTTGTTTTCTTTTTTCATTTTCTAGTAGTGCACATGATAATTTCACATCAGAGCAACTAATTGAGAAAGCAAAAGTATTTGTAGCGGCAAAAAATGCGCGTCAACAACCCAATTCAACAATTAAAGAAATAGAGAACTATATCTCATTGCTTTCTGACGACTTTATCGATGAACACGTCAAATTTAGATTTACTTATACAGATAAATCTAAACTCCGAGAGGATATGATTAATAAATTAAAAGATGAAATCATCCATAGTTCAATAGAAATAAATGAGGTAATGGTTGGCGCTGATGTCGTCTTTGTAAAAATGACCGAATCAGGTAAAGTAAAGCCTACTCATTTAGATAAAGCGATTGAGTATAGTAAAACCAATATTGTTTCACTTGAGTTTAATAAAGAGGGCTTAATTACGCACATTCGTCGACACCACGGGTAATCTATACCATACAAACGCTTTAATACATTAGCGGTGGGTGTCTGCGTTCATCACGGGTGTCTGCGTTCATCACGTTCATCATCTATCAGCGTTCAATAGAACTACAACACAGAGAGCTTTAGTTGTAGCTAAAACTTGAGTCTCACTTTACCCTAATTTGAGTTGTTATGATCTTTAACCAAGGAACGCAAAATGCGCTTTTTGGGGGAGTTGTTGCACACCCTCACTTTTCTCCAAGGTAATGCTGCTTTCATGTATAGCTTCACCTTCTGTTTTTTCACCAAAAATTTCTAGTTGACTTCATGGGTACCAACAACTACATTTGTAGTGGTTTAAAACTACAAATGTAGTGGTAGAGGTGATAAGTGAAACTAAGTGAATTTGAATTAGACGTGATGAAGTTACTTTGGCAACAAAATGCATGTACTGCCAGTGAGCTTCATAAATATCTTCTTGCAGATGATACAAGAACAAAAAAAGTGGCTTATAACACAGTCAAAACAATCGTAGATCGACTAGAGCAAAAAGGTGCGGTCGAGCGCTGTGGTCAGCAGGGGAGGTCAATCGTCTATCAAGCAAAAGTGACTCAGCAAGCGCTTTCACAGCAGGCAACACCGCGTTTTATGGATCGCTTTTTTAAAGGTAGTTCACGCAGCCTGATAGCTCATTTCATTAAAGAAGAGAGTTTAGACGATGATGATATTGAGTATTTACAAAACCTACTTAAGAGCAAAAAACAGAAGAAAGAGAGCGACTAATGTTTGATTACTTACTCACCGCAAGCTTGCTCAGCATGTTTAGTTTGACTAGCTGCTATTTTCTGAAAACTGCGCCTGCACGAACGCGCTTTTATGTGTTGGTAGTAGGGTTATTGAGTTGGCTAATTCCATGGCAGCAACTTTCCCCACCCCCTTTTTTAATAGATCTAGAGCTTTACACTATTGAGGTAAGTTCTATTTCAGATTCAGGGTCAACTCCACCGAACAGCATCAAGCAAACCACTTTGCAAACCGAATCAAACTGGCTTTCTGGCTATACCATAAACCAAGTGTTTTCAAATTTGTTTGTATTTCTGACAGTGGTAGGTGGAGGACTATTTCTAGCGAGAGTGTTGTCGTATAAAAGATTACTAAGAGGCATCGAAAAGGGCGCCTACACCAGTGAAGAGCATCAATATCTACACACGTCTTGCACCGTAAAATTTACAGAATTGAGTACCCCAGCAATTACGACAGGCCCATTACAGCACACCATTTGGTTAGATTTTAAGATGAAAGGTCGACCAGAACTCGATTCCGTGATTGAGCATGAGTTAACGCATATCAAGCATAAGGACACATATTGGTTATGGCTAATATGTGCGACTGAAAGCGTCTTCTTTTGGAATCCATTCTGTTTGTTGTTAGCAAATTTGGCGCGACAACAAATCGAACTCAGCTGCGATGAAAGCTGTATGGAAAAACTGAGTGATAAATATAGATACGATTTGGCCAGTTTACTGTTGTCCGAACATCAATACCGGTATGAACATGCGTCATTAGGTCATTCAGTATTAGCCGTATCTCACTCGAAAAGTTTCAATATTCAAAGAGTTAAAACACTAAACAAGGAAAAGAAAATGAAATTATCCCATTTAATGATTATCACGGCAGCACTATCTTGTGGTGCCTTAGCTGCTAACCAAATCGTCTCTGAAAAGCAGGTAACACAAGAAGCGAGTAAACAAAAGAGTGAAAATTCTGCGCGATATCAACAGCAATTAAAGGAACTACTCGCTGGGGCGAAAGGTGCGAAATCGGATGATGAAGCACAGCTAACAGCAGCGGTTTCACACATTTTAAATTGGCATAGTAACCGCCGTTCGTTGAATGGTTTTGAAGAGCTGGATATCAAAGTTAAAAGCTTTACCTTGCTCGACCAAACCTATCATAAGCTAGGTCAACACGAAGCAATCTTGACCGCTTACACTAATTGGTTTCCTGAAGGCTCTACTCAACCGCCATTTTTAAAAAACAGATTGGCATCAGCTTATATGCACCTTGGGCAACATCAGCAGGCAGCAGAGCAACTAGAGAGTTTATCTGAAAAAATGCAAAGTCGCTTTCAAATCGGTAGCGCTACTGATTTGGCACGCGCTTACATTGAAATGGCAGACTACGATAAAGCATTAGCTGTATTAAACAGTGATGTTGTAACCAGCGCTGAAAATCAAACATATCAAGATATCCTAAGATACTATGCATACGAAAAACTGAATAACCAAACAAAGGTGAACGAGTTGAAAGAGCGTTTACCTGCGGATTATGCGAAAACGCCGGCAATATTACCTCGCTTACCTCGACCCGGCTCTTTGTTACTGGCGAAGTTATAAATCATTTAAGAAAGCCTGTAAGATGCAGGCTTTTTTAATTTACTAAACTAACCGTGCGCTAGCCGAACAGTTCATCTTCTAGTGTTTTACCATTAACTAACGACTTGTAACGCCAACCCTGTTCACGGCAAAGTTGGAGTACGTCAATATCAACCTGTTGGCCGCTACGGTACTCAATAAGCAGGGCGCCACTGGCATTTACTGTCACCTCTTCAACGCCTTGTAAGGTTTTCAAAAGCGCTATGTGACTACCGGTGCCAGACTCTTTAAGTTTTACTGTCAGCGTGGCAAGTTCCGCTTCTTGGATGCGGTCAACTGCGGTTAATTTACCATGCTGTAAATGTAATACCTGATCGCACAAATCATCGAGTTCTACTAAATCGTGTGAACTCAAAATAAAAGTCGTTTCAGATTGAAGCCTTTTTACTAGGTTTCTGATCTCACGAGCATTCACGGGATCTAATCCAGCCGTGGCTTCGTCAAGTAGTACAATTTCAGGCTTTGAAAGTAGCGTTTGGGCAATACAGATACGTTTTCGCATGCCATGAGATAACTCATGAGGTTTGGCGTGATAACAGTCTTTGAGGTCTACAAGCGCAAGCACTCTGTGCGTTTCACTCTCGGCCGCTTTCGCATCTAAACCTTGAAGTTGTCCGTATAAACGTAGCTGATTACTGACAGAAAACCTTGGATCAAGCTGAGCATCCTGTGGAAGTGCGGCAAGGCGACCAAAAAGTGCAGCGCTGCCAGGTTTGTGACCTAAAATCTGAACATTGCCTGCATCTGCATTTAGATACCCACAAAGTGTGCTAAAAAGGGTGGTTTTACCCGCACCATTTGGGCCAACAAGCGCAATGGGTGAACCTGCGTTTAGGGTAAAAGATACGTTATCTAGTGCGCGCTTTCGTCCATACTCTTTCACTAAATTATTAACTTCAATAATGCTACTCATAGCGTGCGCCTTCTTAATAGTTCACAACTAATTGCAATTAACACGAGGCTATGCAGCACCGGTGTGGCAAAGCGAGAGAGGTTGATATTTTGTGCGATGGTTTCTGTGCCTTGGAATCCAGGAAAAAGATAAAACAGATACTCCGCGTAAGCGCTGTACTCAAGTGCAAAAGCGACCAAAGTAGCGAGCGTTAAGTAGGTTAAAATTGCGTAAATCATACTCATTTTGCTTGAGTTAGCAAAGTGATTAGCAACAGACATCAGGGCAATAAATGGCGCAGTAATAAGCGTTAGCTCTAAAACAATTAATGTCGCTCGACTTAGCCCTGTGAGCCACAAGCTTGGGTCGCGCACCACCATTAATATCCAAGCACCTACAGCAGAAATCGCTATGAGCAGCAACGTATTGAATACCTGCCCAACAAAGCGGCCAACAACAATTTCCGCGCGAGATGTGCGCAGGGTTAGAAATCTCAGTGTGCCGCGGGTTCTATCTTCTACAGTTTGATCTGCGCTTGAAAAGATCACAAAAAGAGGAAATAAAAAGATTGACCAAACTAAGTACAGTGCAAGTTCCATTTCAGGCCACTGGGCAATACGATGCATACCAACGACGCCGGAAAAACTCTGGATCATATTTTTGAAGTTGGGGTCGCTGACAATGGATACCGCTTCTGCAATGGCGTAGCGCAAAATAGCATACCAAACCAAAACAAATGCGGCGATGGCTATCCATCCGCGTTTCGTTGCAAACAAGCGTTGCAATTCAAAGATGGCTATTAGGCCAATTCTTTTTATATTCATAAGGATCCTTGCATGTGACAACACAGACCTCACCGCCAGAGCGGTAGGCTGATTTTGATTTGAGCGTATATGATTGGCGCTAAAAAAGGAAGTTACTGAACTGTAACAAAATTAAACCAATATAAAACGGGCACGATTGAGTGTGCCCGTTTCTGAATCTCTATTTGCTAGCAATTACCAGCCGCAATTACGGCCTTTATTTTGCTCATCTAGGTATTTTTGCAATGGTGCAAAGTAGTCAAGTACTGCTGTTGCATCCATTTCATCTTTACCTGTTAGCGTTTTAAGTGCTTGTTGCCAAGGTTTGCTGCTGCCCATTTCAAGCATGGCATTTAAACGCTCACCAGCTGCTTTCGAGTTGTAAACAGAACAGCGGTGAATGGCTTCTTTGCTTCCAGCAATTTCACAAAGTGATTTGTGGAATTGGAACTGCAAAATATGCGCTAGGAAGTAACGAGTGTAAGGCACATTACCAGGTACGTGGTATTTTGCACCTGGGTCAAAGTCATTTTCTGTACGTGAAATTGGTGCTTTAACACCTTGATATTTCTCTCTTAATTCCCACCACGCTTGGTTGTACTCTGCTGGAGAAATCTCACCAGAGAATACTTTCCAGCGCCATTGGTCGACAAGTAGACCGAATGGAATAAATGCAACTTTGTCGAGTGCCATCTTCATCAATAGACCGATATCTTTTGACTCATCCGGTACGTTATCCAACAAACCAATTTGCTTTAAGTAGCCAGGTGTTACAGATAGCGCGATGGTGTCGCCGATAGCTTCGTGGAAGCCATCGTTGGCACTTTCTTGGTAATACACAGGCTGTTGATTGTAAGCGCGCTGATAGAAGTTATGGCCTAGTTCATGGTGGATAACTGAGAACTCTTCACCGGTGCGTTGGATACACATTTTGATGCGTAGGTCGTCTTTGGCATCTAAGTTCCATGCTGATGCATGACATTGTACGTCGCGGTCTTGTGGTTTAATAAATAAAGAACGTTCGTAGAAAGTCTCAGGTAATGGGGCAAAACCCATAGAGGTGAAGAACTTTTCTGCACCTTTTACCATTTTGATTTCGTCGTAATTGTGTTTAGCCAGTAGCGCCGTTACATCATAACCCGGATCTGCGTTTTCTGGCGCGACTAAGTCATAGATATTGCCCCAGCTTTGTGCCCACATATTGCCAAGCAAGTGTGCAGGAATAGGCTGGTCTTGAGGCACTTTATCTTCGCCGTATTTCTCGCCAAGCTTGGCTCTAACATGACAGTGCAGCGAATCATATAGCGGCTTTACTTGGTTCCAAGTACGGTCAAGTTCTTTTGCAAAGTCGTCCGCTGGCATGTCGTACTTACTGCGCCACATGGCGCCTGTGTCTGCGTAGCCAAGCTCATTAGCACCTTCATTGGTAAGTACCACTTGCTTTTCATAGAGTGGACGCATCGGCTTTGACACTTCTCGCCAACCTTGCCAGATGTCTAAAAGCTCTTCATAGTCGCGACTATTCGCCATCTTAGCCGTCATGTCGCCAAGGCTTAGGCAAGTGCCATCATCTTTACAGTATTTGCCCTTGCCGTACATACCATCAAGCTCTGCAGTGAGCTTTGCAAGTTCCGCTGTTTTGTCAGCATCTTTTGGTGCAGGTAATGTCAGGTTTAGCTTCAATTTGTCAAGCTTGCGGCGAGTATCTTCGTTTAACGTCGAGCCATCAAATTGTGCAGCTTGGTTAGCAAGCTCCACGAGCGCAGCGGTGTATTCCTCATTAACGTCCGCAGCAAATGAAGCGGTATCGTGAGTAATAAAGTTCGCGTAAATCCAAGCTGAGCGGCTAGAGCGGAAGTTAAGGTCAACCAACTGTTCTGACGCCTTATCTAAAAATGCTACTGCATCGGCTTCTGATAACGCTTTATTTGTAGTTTCAGTGGATTTGCAGGCAGAGAGTGCAAAAGTACTGGCAACAATGAGTGCGCCAACACTTAACTTAAATCTTGGTTTCATAGGGTTCACTTGTTGTTTTAATGAATACACGAGCCGACTTAACGCTAGACGGCATTTCAGTATCTATAGCCAGCTACGCTAATTGGGTTAACTGCTAAAATTAATCCAATTAGTATTAGTCGTATGAACAACTAATCGTAGTGAGCGCGGCTTTTACGCGCAGCAAAGCATCATTTTTTGCTGTGGTGGCAAGAATAATAGCAGGACGACTTTAAAACGACAATTTTGCGATGGACAAACAAAGAGATGCGAGCGCAGATAAAAGTTGAGTTAGTGTGATTATTAACCATAATTAAGGCAGTCAATTGTATCAAAAGGCCGTATTTGAAGCCTGCAAAAAGGAGTGCATATGACTTTAGTTTTATTGGTGATATTGGCCATAGTGGTGGTATTTTGTGTCCGTGATATCAGGGTTAAGTTGATCACTAAACCGCTCTTTAATTATTTCAAAACATCATTACCTGAACTCTCCCAAACCGAGCGAGAAGCGATGGAAGCAGGGAGTATCTGGTGGGATGGCGCGTTGTTTTCGGGTAAGCCGAATTGGCGAAAGTGGTTAAGTAATGATAAACCAAAGCTGAGCGATGAAGAACAGGCATTTATAGATAACGAATTACACACGCTGCTAAAAATGCTTGATGAAGAAAAAATATCTGAGGCTCAAGACCTGCCTGAAGAAGTTTGGCAATTTTTAAAAGAAAAGGGTTTTTTTGCTTTTATTATTCCAAAGGCTTTTGGTGGTCGGGAATTTAGTGCTCAGGCGAACTCCACCATCGTTGCAAAAATAGCCAGCCGTAGCTTGTCTACGGCAGTGACCGTGATGGTGCCAAATAGTTTAGGCCCTGCGGAGCTGCTGCTTCATTACGGGACCAATGATCAGCAGAATACTTGGCTGCCAAAGCTTGCCTCGGGTGAGGCGCTACCTTGTTTTGCATTGACCTCTCAAGAGGCGGGATCGGATGCTGGTAGCATTCAAGACTTTGCGATTGTGTGTGAGCGAGAATTTGAGGGAGAAAAGCAAATTGGACTTGCGGTAACTTGGCAAAAACGATACATCACGCTGGCGCCCGTCGCTGATGTATTAGGACTTGCGTTTAAGGCTTACGACCCGGATCAATTGCTTTCAAATAAAGTAGAGCTTGGGATCACTTGTGCACTTATTCCTACGGCACATGAAGGCGTAAAAACTGGAGATCGACATAATCCGCTGGGGCAAGCTTTTATGAATGGTACAACCAGTGGTGAAGATGTTTTTATTCCAATGGCTTGGGTGATAGGCGAACAGTCAGGTATTGGCAAAGGGTGGCGCATGTTGGTGTCGTGTTTAAGTGCTGGGCGGGGGATATCTTTGCCTGCACTGAGCGCGGGAACCGCTCAATTAAGTGCCAGAACGACTTCGGCTTACGCTGGTGTCCGTCGTCAATTTGGTGTACCTATCTCTGCCTTTGAAGGAGTGCAAAGCGCGTTAGCCAGAATTTACGGCTATAGCTATCTTATTGAAGCGGTGAGACAAACCACTGCGTTGGCAATTGATTTAAAGCAAAGCCCTTCGGTAGTCACTGCGATTGCCAAGTATCATCTCACAGAGCATGCAAGGGTGGCATTGAATGATGCGATGGATATTCATGGCGGCAAAGCCATTCAAATGGGGGAAATGAATTATCTTGCCCACAATTATATGGGGATGCCGATTTCTATTACCGTTGAGGGCGCCAATATTTTAACGCGAAGCTTGATGATTTTTGGTCAAGGTGCAACGCGTTGCCATCCTTTCATACTCAAAGAAATGAGTATCGTACAGCAAGAAGATCAATTAATCGCATTGAAAGAGTTTGATGAAGTGCTTTGCAAACACTTGCAGCATACCTCTATGAATGGGCTTAAGGCATTTTTTAATGGCTTCACACTTGCACGTTTCGAACGTGCGCCAGTTGGTGGTGATGTGGCGGCGTATTACCGACGGCTAACATGGTTGAGCCAAGCGCTTTCTGTGTATAGCGATATCGCTATGTTAAAGCTAGGCGGTTCACTAAAACGTAGAGAAATGCTCTCTGCAAAATTAGGAGATGTCCTGAGCTTTCTTTATATCGCCTCGTGTGTATTAAAGAAATACGAAGATGATGGTCGTCAGCAAGGGGACTTACCGCTGGTAAAGTTTGCCTTAGATCACTGTCTTAACGAAGCAAGTAAGGCTATTTATGCATTTTGCGATAACTTTACCGCAGCACCTCTGGCATTTTTGTTAAAACGTTTGGCGTTTCCCGTTGGTAAGTGGCTCAAAGCGCCGAGCGATAAATTGGCGGTGCAGGTATGTAGCAATGTTTCTGATCACAACTCGACCCGTGAACGTATCTCGCATCTGTGCGCCGTAGTAAAACACTCTGCGATAGATACGGTTGAGCATGCTTATTTACTGGAAAAGGCGCATGCTCCACTAATGGCAAAATATCGTAAGTGGTGTAAACAAAATAGCGTGAAATTGGTGGGTAAGACATTGAATGAAAAACTCAGTATCGCAATGGACGACAAGGTGATTGATGATAAGAGTTCTGAAACCATCTTTTGTATTGAAACGCTAGTTGCAAAAGCGATTGCTGTTGATGCAAAAGCGCCCAACTAGTTTGTTGTGACGGAGGGATATTGGCTAATTTGTTAAAAAAGCCCCGACAACGGGGCTTTCCAATCTAATTCTTGAGTTAACGCGCAAAGGGGTCGGCTAGTACCTTGTCTACGTACCATTTGCCTTTTTTGCGCACCATACTGACACTACGCATGTCGTCTACTTGCTCACCGTGAAGCTGACCTGTAAAAATTAAATTAATTTTTGCGCTGTCGCCATACTGTTCGCGCAGACTTTGATTGGTCATATCAACTTCTATGGTGACTTCATCGTATTGCATATTCACTAAATTTCTGGCGAATTGCGACGCAGTACCGTAAGAGCGCATGATACGCGCGTGACGGGGAGTGGCGATTTTCATTGCAGCGTCTAAATCTTTTTGATTATAGAGTGCGTCAAAATACATTGTTGCGGCATATCCAGGAGTGTCCTTGTCACCACTGACATTATCCTCTGAGCCGCACGCTGAGAGTAAAATCATTGCGGCTAAGACAACGAAAGTTTGCTTAATAAGTGACTTTGTCATGCTAAAATACATCATATGCAGTCTAAAATTATTCACAATAAGTTAAGTTTGTCTGCTAACGGCCGATATGTAAAGCCAGTAAATGAAATAAATGTATTATGTGCTAAGGGTTTAAGATGTCTCGTTTAATATCACTAGCTTGGTTCGCTTTATTTTTAGTAGGGTGTGGATCGCAGCCTGAAATTAGTAAAGGGGTAACAAGCCAGTTGACGCAAAATGGCATAATACTCGGGCATTTTTCTAAAGATGGAAAGTGGAGCGTAACATTAGACAGTAATGCTGAAATCCATATTTATGACAATGCCAATCAGTCTGTCATATTCTCAGTACCCAAAGACAAAATAAAAACACCAGTTAAAGAAGTTTTACTGTCAGATGATAAGGAAATGCTCATCGTGGCAGGTGAAAACCTTATCTCAATTTGGTCTGTTCCAAAGCAAAAGTTGATAACGAACGTACCTTTTGCAGGGGTGAGTCCACTAGCTTCAATCTCTGCTTTAGCGCTTTCCCATAACAATCAGCGTTTGCTTGTTGCGATGGATGATGGCTCACTCAATATGGCGGATCTATTCACTAAGTTAAACAATCGTTTTATGCCACATACTCGACCGATAGAGCATTTGGCGTTTGACAATAGTGGCGACTATTTTGTTACAGGCGCGCAAGATGGGTTGGTTGCCCTTTGGCAATTTGCCTCACCAGAACCTTTATATGAGCATCAATTTAGTCATCGTGTTACCAGTTTAACAGTGAGTCATGATGGCAAGCACTTATTCGTCTCAGATGGGTTGAATGCGCAACATGTACTAGACTTTGAGTCTGGAAAACAGCTCAGTGAGCTAAAGTATATGGCGCGTTTTAAGATGTTTAGAAAGGCCAAATTTATTTCTGACTCAGGCTTACTTGCGACATCATCGTCAAAGTCTCACCTCTCCATCTGGCGCTATGAGAGCGGGGAAGAATTAGGTACCTGGTCTATTCATACTGAGAATGAGGGGGCAACGGTAGTCGATATGTATGTCCCAAACCCAGACACCTTAGTAACGCTAAATAGCGACGGTATGCTTGAGACGTGGGCGGTTAACGTACTTGCTAAAAAGTAAGGGAGTGAAATCACTCCCTTTAAACCTCAGATTAATTGCAGTTTGACAAGCAAAACTTGAAATTAGGCGCGTTGGAAGTCATAAACGCTACCAAGATTAAGTAGTTGGGTGAGTTCATCTAGTGCAGCATAGGACTCTTGCAGTAGGCTCGGATCAGCTAAATCCTGCTCTGTGACTTTATCGCGATAGTGTTTATTGACCCACGCGCTTAGTTGAATAAATTTGTCTTCACTCATCATCACTTCTGGATTTACCGCTTTTAGCTCATCTTCATTGAGTGCTACTCGTAATCGCAAACATGCAGGTCCACCACCATTTTGCATACTTTGGCGTAAGTCAAAAAAGCGTACTTGCGAAATCGGATTTTTTGCACCGAGCATATATTCGATATACGCGGCAACGTTATCATTCTTCGCACATTCCTCCGGTGCAACCAGCATCATCTCGCCTGATGGCAAGGTGATCAATTGTGAGTTAAATAGGTAGCTTTTTACTGCGTCTTCAACACTCACTGCATGCGTCGGAACTTCTACAATATGTAAAGGTTTTTCGCCGATATACGCTTGTCTAATTTTAGTTAGACTGGTGGTCTGATCGATGAAGGCTTGATCATGGCAAAACAGCACATTCTCATTGCCCACTGCAATGACGTCATTATGGAACACGCCTTGATCAATCACATTTGGGTTTTGCTGGATAAAAATTGCTTGCTTATCATCTAATTGATGTAGTCTTGCAATCGCTTGGCTTGCTTCTAATGTTTGCCGAGCAGGATATTTAGTAGGACCCTTTATATCGCTGTTAAAGCCACTTGAACCGTACACAAATAATTGTAGACCTTTACTGCCATGATTATCGGCGAGGCGAGTGTGGTTTGCCGCACCTTCATCGCCAAAAAAAGGCTGCTCAGGCAAATGCTGGTGATGTGCAAAATATTGCGCATTGGCGAACATAGCACGAAGTAAATTCGTGGTGGTTTCGGGCTCTATTGAACGGTGGAATTTGCAGTTTAAATTAGCACTTGTGAAATGTACTTTACCATCGCTGGAATCAATAGAAGGCGATACAGTCGCCGCATTAGCCGTCCACATTGCAGAGGCAGAGTAACAAGCTCGAAGCAAAATAGGGTCGTGTTTATACGCTTTTTCAAGTACCTGTGCATCGGTGCCTGAAAAGCCAACGCGGCGTAGTGGGGTTAAACTCGGGCGTGCATGAGGTGCGAATACCCCTTGTTTTAGACCAATATCATGCATTGCTTTCATCTTTTCAAGACCTTGCAATGCCGCTTCTTTTGGATTAGAGACGCTGGTAGCGTTAGAAAGTGACGCGACATTACCATAAGATAATCCGGCATAATTATGTGTTGGCCCTACTAAGCCGTCGAAATTGACTTCATAAGTCATGAGTGCGGTTCCTGTTGCGAATAGTTATAGGTAACTAGTATGAGGCGGTTTTGCTGGTTTTTAAAGTGACTTAGGTCAAATTAGGCGTTTGTACTTATTTAGCTTTAGCACGCAGTCATTGCAAAACAAATTAATAGGGAATTGGAATTAACCTATTACAACGCAATTCCTCACGTTTACTAAATTCGACTGCATCCTAGCGAGTCTCCTGATCACAATGGTGAACAGTGGAAAAACAATTGCTGCAGCCTTAGTTAAACCAGCTTTCATTGCAAATTTATCCCTCGTTGCCCACAATAGGGTTAAATTCCTTTTTATATCAAGGCAAACCATGGAAGTTGAACATCAGGAAATTGCCAATTTTTTAGTAGCTTACCCGCCGTTTTCGGATTTGCCTCAAGAGGCACTACATAAACTCGCAAGCCAAGTCGAAGTAGGTTACTACCGAGCGGGCAGCGGCATTTTGGAATATGGAGAGCAGATCACTTACTTGTATGTGATCCGATCTGGTGCTGTCGAGCTCTATCGGCGCTCAGGTGAGTTATACAATCGTATTTCCACAGGTGGGATCTTTGGCCAGCGTGGTTTATTGATGAATCGCAAAGTTCGTTTTGGCGCTCAAAGCCTTGAAGATACACTGGTGTACTGTATTCCTGTAGGCATTTTTGATGAGTATTGCGACGTTTATGAAGCGTTTGCTGATTATTTTGAAGCAGACGATAATGCGAGACTAAAAATCACGGTTTCTGAGCAAGCCGACAGCAACGATTTGACCACGGCCAAAGTGCGTAAACTATTGCTACGCGATGTGGTGTACGTTGAACGCAACGCCACGGTACAGCAGGCAGCTCAAGTGATGGCAAAAGAGCATGTGTCATCACTACTTATCTATGACCCCGAGAAACCAGTTGTCGAAGATCCAGATGAAGATGATGGTCAGGTGGTTGGCCTTATCAGTGACAGAGATCTTCGTACAAAAGTAGTCGCTGAGGGGCTGAATTATCAAACTCCGGTCTCTGAGATTATGTCGACCGATCTTATTATTGTTGACTCCAATGCCTATGTCTTCGAAGCCATGATGCTGATGCTAAGAGACAATGTGCATCATTTGCCCGTTGTTCATAAGCGTAAACCGATAGGAGTGGTCGCGCTATCCGATATTTTGCGCTATGAGTCTCAAAGCAGTCTGTTGTTTGTTAGAGGGCTAATGGACCAACAAAGTGTTGAAGACTTGAGTAGTTACGCCAAGCAGCTTCCTGCAATTTTTACTCGGATGGTGAATGAAGACGCCAACTCACACATGATTGGTTCTGCGATGTCGATTATAGGCAAAACGTTTAAACACAAGTTACTCGAACTCGCGGAAGCAAAATTAGGTCCGCCACCAATCCCATACTGCTTTATTGCCCTTGGTTCAATGGCTCGGGACGAACAATTAATTGTGACCGATCAGGATAATGCACTGATCTTGGATGACAGTTATCAACCCGCTGAGCATGGCGCTTACTTCGAAAAGTTGGCGAAGTTTGTGTGTGATGGTCTAGCCAATTGCGGTTATAAATATTGCGATGGTGGGATCATGGCAAGCAACCCAGCTTGGC
The DNA here is from genome assembly GCF_002850255.1 of Pseudoalteromonas sp. NC201. Lineage (NCBI taxonomy): Bacteria > Pseudomonadati > Pseudomonadota > Gammaproteobacteria > Alteromonadales > Pseudoalteromonadaceae > Pseudoalteromonas > Pseudoalteromonas sp. NC201. Next base: position 2,305,237 of record NZ_CP022522.1, on the reverse strand, counting down.
GTCTAACTTACAGTCAATGGTTAGCACAATTTGAAGACTGGATAGAAAACCCCAGTCCTGAGGCTTTACTTAATAGTTCGATTTTCTTTGATCTGGAAGGCGTATGGGGTGAAACAAAATGGGCTGAGAAACTCACTGCTTTTATCAGTAAAAAGGCCAAAAGCACCCCTAAATTTTTGGCTGCGATGGCACATAATGCGCTAAGAAGAACACCGCCTTTGGGCTTTTTTAATGGTTTTGTCCTTGAGCAAGACGGTGAGCACAGGCGTTCGATGAACATTAAACGCCGTGGCACAGCACCGCTTTCAGACTTGGTTCGAGTGCATGCCCTTGGTGTTGGTTCTAAAAAACAAAACTCCTTTGAACGATTAGAAGATATTGACGAGGCAAATATACTGCCAAAGGGTAAGGTGCTAGATTTGCAAGCTGCGCTTGAATATATTGCCATCATGCGTATTCGCCATCAAGCATGGCAAATTGAGCAGGGCGAAAAGCCTGATAACAGCTTGCCGCCTGAAACACTCTCTGATTTTGAACAGCGTAATCTTAAAGAAGCTTTTGGCGTGTTAGACAAAGCACAGAGCTTTTTAAAGTTTCGCTATCAAAACAAATCCATGATGAAGTAGCGGTGTAATATGCAAGGCGAGATTATGTCATGGCCAAATCGCTTTCAGCATTTGGTAGAAACGTCGAAAGACCCGAGAATTCAAGCATTTTATCAGCAAGGCGTGGTAGATCCTTACCAGCAATTGAGCCAGTGCGAGTTTGTTGCCCTTGATTTTGAAACTACAGGGCTCGACCCAAACACCGATGATATTGTGAGCGTTGGCGTCGTACCATTTGACTTACGACGGATCCGCTTGGCTCAAGCGAAGCATTGGTTAGTGAAGCCAACCAGTCCGCTGGCTGAGGAGTCTGTGGTACTGCACCGGATCACACACTCACAAGTTGAAAGCGCGCCAGATCTGCAAGATATTCTTGAGGAAGTGTTTGCTTCGCTGCATGGTAAAGTCATAGTGGTGCACTATCAGTTTGTCGAAAAGTCATTTTTCGATTCTGCGCTAAAAGCGAGATTGGGTGAGGGTATTGAGTTTCCAGTGATTGATACGATGGAAATTGAAAAGTCAGCGATAAACAACGCCAGAAGCTGGCTTGATAAGCTCAAACGTAAACCTATTCCTTCGGTACGCTTAGCTGACTGTAGAAAGCGCTATGGGCTTCCATATTATCAGCCACATCATGCCTTGTCCGATGCGTTAGCAACGGCGGAGCTATTTCAAGCTCAAGCTCAATATTGTTTAGACCCATCAGATATGGTGAAACGCTGGTGGAGCTAATCCCAAATAACAAAAAGGCGGAGCATACACCAAGCTCCGCTTGTAATGAGATTAACGACCGTTAGCTTTTAGGCTCAGTTCTAAGCCCGAGGATCAAACTTACACACATCAGTAGTAGTACAAAAGTAAACGGTAAACCTGTTGAAATAGCACCCGCTTGCAGTGCTTCAATTGCCTCTTTACCGCCGATCCACAATAGCGCTGCAGCAATTGCACCCTCAATACTCGCCCAGAATATACGTTGTGGTACTGGGGCATCTATTTTACCACCAGCGGTAATACTATCGATAACCAAAGAACCAGAATCCGACGAGGTGATGAAGAAAACCAGTACAAGTACGATCGCCGTGAACGAGAGTAAATCGCTCATCGGTAGGTTTTCAAACATTTGGAACATCGCCAGTGGCACTTCAGTCAAGCCATCAGTACCTAGAGCGCCAATGCCATTTTTTACCTGATCGATAGCAAGGCCACCATAAATTGACATCCAGATCACGGTTACCAATGTCGGGATTAATAAAACTGCGGTAATAAACTCGCGTATGGTACGCCCCTCAGAAACGCGTGCGATAAACATACCGACAAACGGTGACCAAGAAATCCACCATGCCCAGTAAAATACGGTCCAACCTTGGAACCATGCTTCATCTTCACGACCATGCGGGTTACTCAGTGGAATGATGTTTTCAACATAGGCCATTAAAGTCGTCGGAATATTACCCATGGCAATCGCAAAACCTGCAATACCAACGAATACTAATAACACAAATGCAATTAACATATTAACGTTACTAAGTATCTTTACACCGCCATCAATACCGCGAACAACCGAAATAATCGCAAGGGCAGTTACGCCCACAATCACGGCAATTTCTAGACCGAGACCTGCTTCTATGCCAAATACATGTTGGATCCCAGCACCAGCTTGCTGTGCGCCCAGACCGAGTGATGTCGCAAGGCCAAACAAGGTAGCAAGAACGGCGAGAATATCGATGATATGGCCCGGCCAACCCCAAGCTCTGTCTCCTAAAATAGGATAAAAGATTGAGCGGATCGACAGTGGTAAGCCTTTATTGTAGGCAAAGAATGCTAAAGAAAGCGCGACAACGGCGTAAATAGCCCAAGGATGTAAACCCCAATGGTACATGGTCGCGCCCATTGCAAGTTCAGCCGCTTCAGGTGTGTTTGCAGCAACATTTAATGGTGTTTTGTACCAGCCAGTGTAATAGGCGACAGGCTCCGCTACACCCCAAAACATCAGACCAATACCCATACCTGCTGCAAATAGCATCGCCAACCATGACGCCCGAGTATAGCTTGGTTTGGCGTTTTCACCACCTAAACGAATTTTACCGTAAGGCGATAAAACGAGCACCAAACAAAATAGCACAAAGAAATTACCAGACCACATAAATAGGGCATCAAAGTTACCTATGATATCCCACTTTATGCCGTCTAAAGTGGTTTTAGCTGTGTTTGCATCAACTAATAATACGGCGACTAAAAACGCCAGTATTAATCCAGCACTTACACCAAATACAGGGTTATGTACGTCAAATCCCCACTTTTGAACATTGTCTTGTCCAACTGTGTAGTCTGTATTATCGATGCTGTACTTATCGTGGTGATTGCCCATGATATCCTCTTGTTGTTCTCATCGTGATACGACACCAAGCTGATATACTGAATTAATCGCTAGACAATGGGTGATAACAATTCGACATAAACTAACTATGCAACAAAGCAAAATGTAATCTGGCTATTAATGCTAATCATTAGCGGCTTAGAATGACTTTATCAGTCGTAAAATATGCTAGCCATAAGCCACAAAAATTACTTAGTCTAGTTTAGATTATTTAGCGTATTCATTCGATTTATGCATTTCAATCACATCAGCCGAATGACTATCTAAATATATGATGGGTTTATGTTAGTTACAGCGACAGTATACTGCCTCAATACTTGTAATTAAGATAAACCAACCGAACCGTTATGCTACTAAGCTATGGTATCAATATATTGTGTCAACTTGATATTCAGTCGATGCTTCAAAGCAGCAACTTTTTAGTTTTAAGTTGTACTGGCAGGTGAATATTCAATGCCAACCAAAACTATCTCTACTAGTTTAGGGGGTGAGATTGAAAAGTAAATGGCTACTGAATTTTTTATTTAAAAATCATCACATTCATCAACTAGACATGAAGAGTGATGTAGACTAAGGAGTTTTTCTTTGATGGCATGTGAAAAAAACCCCTCTTGCGAGGGGTTTTGGGTAACTCAGCGCCTTTGGCACTGGGAATGAGGTCGGTACATTTGTAAGTTAGGGTGTGTTTTACGACGCCTCAAACTGCATTTCAGGGATCTCACCGTCGACGATAAGCTTGCCTGCAGTTTTGCTGATTATTTCATCAACACTAACACCCGGTGCGCGTTCTAGCAAATGGAATGCGCCGTCTTTTACTTCTAACACAGCTAAATCTGTTACGATTTTCTTAACACAATTTACGCCAGTTAGCGGCAATGTGCATGATTCAAGCAATTTAGAATCGCCGTGTTTGCTAGCATGGGTCATGGTCACTATGATGTTGCGTGCACCAGCAACTAAGTCCATTGCACCACCCATGCCTTTGATTAATTTTTTCGGGATCATCCAAGACGCGATATTGCCTTGTTGATCAACTTCAAATGCACCTAGTACCGTCAAGTCTACATGACCACCACGGATCATGGCAAAGCTTTCCGCACTATTAAAAATTGCTGCACCTGTCGCTGCTGTCACGGTTTCTTTACCCGCGTTGATCATATCGGCATCAACCTGGTCTTCGGTTGGGTAGGGACCCATACCTAACAAGCCATTTTCCGATTGCAGCATCACTTCGATGCCTTGTGGTACGTAGTTAGCCACTAAGGTTGGAATACCTATGCCTAGGTTAACGTAGTAACCGTCTTCAAGCTCTTGCGCCACGCGCATCGCAATTTGTTCACGATTTAAACCCATGATTGCCTCCTATTTGCGCGTTGTGACACGTTCAATACGTTTTTCAAAGTCACCTTTGATCACGCGATTGACATAAATACCTGGGGTGTGGATTTGACTCGGCTCAAGTTCACCCGGTTCTACGATTTCTTCAACTTCCGCTACGGTGATTTTTCCGGCTGTCGCTGCCATTGGGTTAAAGTTCATTGCTGTGTGGCGGAACACCAAGTTGCCATAGCGATCTGCTTTCCAAGCCTTAACAATAGCAAACTCACCGGTAATTGATTCTTCCAAAATATATGGTCGGCCATCAAATTCTTTTACTTCTTTACCTTCAGCAACGGGAGTACCGTATCCTGTTGCCGTGTAAAAAGCTGGGATCCCAGCGCCACCAGCGCGCATCTTCTCTGCAAGCGTACCTTGTGGTGTTAATTCAACGTCAATAATGCCATCGAGAAGTTGTTGTTCAAACAGCGCATTTTCGCCAACATAAGAGGCGATGATCTTCTTAATTTGACGATCTTTAAGCAAAATACCTAAACCAAAGTCGTCGACCCCACAGTTGTTTGAAACCACGGTAAGTTCTTTTGTTTGCAGGCGCTTAATTTCTGCAATTAAGCCTTCTGGAATACCACACAAACCAAAGCCACCTGCGATGATGGTATCGCCGTCTTTAAGACCCGCCATCGCTTCGCTGTAGCTTGATACGACTTTATCGAAACCGGCCATAAGCCCACTCCTAATAATGTTATTGTTTTAAGATTGACAAGTTTGTTTGAGTGCTAAAGACACTTTACTGCTTGGTGTCTTGCCTAGCGCATCACAAATTGTCCATCCTGCTTTTGCTAGCCTTTCTAAATCAATTCCACACTCAATGCCAAGTCCTTGCAGCAAGTAAACTACATCCTCAGTGGCAACATTTCCTGACGCGCCTTTGGCGTAAGGGCAACCACCGAGACCTGCAACGGCGCTATCAACAGTTGCGATCCCCATTTGCAGGGCCGTGTGAATATTCGTTAATGCTTGTCCGTAGGTATCATGGAAATGCACCGCAAGCTTGTTAGCAGGGATATGTTGCAGTAACAAGGTGAGCAGCTGCTGGACTTTTTTAGGCGTACCAACACCTATAGTGTCGCCTAGGCTGATTTCATAACAACCAAGTGACAACAATTGTTTACATACCGCTAAAACTTGCTCTGGTTGTACTTCACCTTGATATGGGCAACCAACCACGCAGCTAACATAACCTCTTACTTTTATGTTGTTTTTTTGTGCAAGTTCAACAACAGGATGAAAGCGTTCAATACTTTGTTCAATCGTGCAGTTGATGTTTTTTTGCGTAAATGCCTCACTGGCGGCAGTAAAAATGGCAAATTCGTCGACTTGATTTTCTAGTGCAAGCTCTGCGCCTTTAAGGTTTGGTGTTAGGGCGCTTATTTCAACGCCTTCACTACGCTCAAAGCCTTGGATCACCGCAGCAGAATCGGCCATTTGTGGCACCCACTTGGGCGACACAAACGCGCCTGCTTCTATGTGCTTGAGACCAGCGTCTTTTAATGCGTTAACCAGCGAGATTTTAGCTTCTGTAGCAACACTGACCTCATTTTGTAAGCCGTCACGTGCGCCAACTTCTACAATTTTGACGTTAGCCGGATACTGAGACATTAGTCTTGCTCCTCAACAATCGCCAGCATATCACCATGACTAACCAGTTCGCCTTCTGCAAAGCAGTATGAAGTGAGCGTGCCATCAAATGGTGCATTGAGCGTATATTCCATCTTCATGGCTTCGATTATCACCACGGCATCGCCTTTATTAACTTGGGTACCGACGGCTAACAAATGCTTAACCACGGTGCCGTTCAATGGCGCTGCCAGCGGTGCAGCTTCGTGCTCATGATCGCTAATGTAATGCTTTGACTTGAGTTCAACGGTATGTTGATACGGGCCATACATAATAGTGATCGCGGTTTCGGTCACAATGGCACTGGCGTGTAACCTTGCACCATCAATCACCACTGTTAACTGGTGTCCATTTAATGCACATTCAATTTGGTGGATTTGCTCGTTAAACGAAACCTTCCAACCACCTTGAGATTGATAGGCACAGGCGACATGATCTGCAAATGGTAAATCCACTTTCGCGGTTTGGTTAAGCCTAAAGCCTAAGTTTCCCCATACCGTGTTTTTACATGGTTGTTGGTGGCTAAGATAGGCCGCACTTGCTAATAACACCATTTTATCCAGCGGCGTATTCGATTGAGTTAGTACCTCAGTTTGCGTGTCGATAAAGTGGGTATCAGGTGCACCTGCTGTAAAAGTAGGGTGGCCTGCTAAGTGATGCAAAAATGCAATATTGGATTTTAAACCACACAGATGTACTTGCTCTAAACTCGATTTTAACTTCAATAAGGCTTGTTCACGATTTTTGCCATGAACAATAAGCTTGGCGATCATAGGATCGTAAAATGGACTGATCTCATCGCCTTGTTGCACGCCTGTGTCAATTCTTACGCCATCTTTGGCTTCAGGAAAGCTAAGATGTGAAAGTACACCTGAAAACGGCATGAAGTTTTCTTCAGGGTCTTCTGCGTAAATACGCGCTTCAAAGCTATGACCAGATAACGAAACCTGCTCCTGAGTCAGCGGTAGCTGTTCACCCGCAGCAACCATCAGTTGCCACTCGACTAAATCGAGATCAGTTACCATTTCTGTCACTGGGTGCTCTACTTGCAGGCGAGTATTCATCTCCATAAAGAAGAACTCATCGCCACATAGTAAGAACTCTACTGTACCTGCGCCACGATAGTTAATCGCTTGCGCACAGCGTACTGCCGCTTCACCCATAGCTTTGCGCATAGCATCACTCAAACCTGGCGCGGGCGCTTCTTCAATCACCTTTTGGTGACGACGCTGTAGTGAACAGTCTCTATCACCAAGGTAAACACAGTTACCGTGACTATCGGCAAAAACTTGTACTTCAACGTGACGAGGCTTATCAACAAACCGCTCAAGCAGTACTAAGTTATTGCCAAAACTCGCCGCAGCTTCACGTTTAGCGCCATGCAGCGCCGATAAAAACTCGCTGCTTTCTCGTACCACGCGCATCCCTTTACCACCACCGCCGTAAGCGGCTTTGATAAGTACCGGAAAGCCGATTTTTTCAGCTTCTGCCTGTAAGAAATCATCTTCTTGTTTGTCGCCATAATACCCAGGGACTAAAGGCACATTAGCGTCATGCATGATTTCCTTGGCACGTGTTTTAGAGCCCATCGCTTCAATAGAGCTTGCCAGCGGACCGATAAACGCAATGTTTGCCGCTTCGCACGCTTTTGCGAATACTTCATTTTCAGACAAAAAACCATAACCTGGGTGGATGCAATCGACGCCCGCCGCTTTGGCGACTTCAAGAATTCGGTCTGCGACCAAATAAGACTCTTTACTTGGTGCCGGACCGATATGATAGGCTTCGTCAGCTGTTTTCACATGCATCGCATTGGCATCTGCATCAGAATAAACTGCCACTGTGGTTAGGCCCAATTTCTTTGCGGTGCGCATCACGCGGCAGGCAATTTCACCACGGTTCGCGACTAGAATTTTAGTTAGCATGTTGACTCCTATTCGCTTGCGGCGGTTTGCCAGCGTGGTGCTCGTTTATCGAAAAAGGCGCTAAGCCCTTCTTGGCCTTCGTCACTTACTCTAATTTCAGCGATACGCTTTGCGGTATGGGCGATCAAAGCTTCATTTATTTCTTTACCAGCAACTTCGCTGATCAGTGCTTTGGCACTTTTCACAGCAGCAGGGCCATTGTTAAGCAAGGTCTCGAGAAAATCCGCTTCGCTTTTTGCTAAATCATCGCTCAATTCGTGAATTAAACCCATTTCTAGCGCCTTTTCACCATCGAATACTTCGGCTGTTAAAAAATAGCGTCGCGCTTGGCGTTCCCCAATGGCTTTAATGACATAAGGACTAATTACTGCCGGAATAAGACCAAGCTTGACTTCGCTTAAACAGAATTTAGAGTTGTGCTCTGCAATGGCGATATCGCAACAGGCGATTAATCCGAGTGCACCGCCAAAAGCTGCACCTTGCACCAAACACAGCGTTGGGTGAGGGCAAGTGGCCAGCACTTGCATTAATTTAGCAAGTTCTAAAGAATCAGCGACGTTTTCGTCATAGTCGTTGTCTGCCATGGATTTCATCCACGCCAGATCAGCCCCCGCTGAAAAGTGTTTACCTTCGGTTTTTAATACCAGCGCTCTGACATCGAGGCCGCTGGCATATTCGATATTCTTAATGAGTTCGGCAATCACCTCCGCATTGAAGGCATTATGTTTTTCTGGGCGACTTAGCTCTAAAATCGCCACTTTGCTTTTTGTTATATTTAAAGTGACAGGCATAAGTGCTCCTTACATTCTGAAGACGCCAAATTTAGACTCTTTTTGCGGCGCATTGCTCGCAGCCTCTAAGGCAAGACCAAGTACTGTGCGCGTATCCGCAGGGTCGATAACGCCATCGTCCCAAAGCCTTGCGCTGGCATAGTATGGGTGTCCTTGCTTTTCGTACTGCTCGATAATTGGCTTTTTAAATTCGCTCACTTCGGCATCGCTCATGCTAAGGCCTTTACGCGCTAAACCATCTTGTTTAACCTGCGTTAATACGCCTGCAGCTTGTTCACCACCCATTACGGAGATCCGTGCGTTTGGCCACATCCACATCATGGTTGGCTCGTACGCTCTACCACACATGCCATAGTTACCAGCACCATATGAGCCGCCAATCAATACTGTAAACTTAGGCACATCAGCACAGGAAACGGCAGTTACCATTTTCGCACCGTGCTTGGCGATACCTTCCGCTTCGTATTTTTGACCAACCATAAATCCAGTAATGTTCTGCAAAAATAGCAGCGGAATATTGCGCTGTGCACAGAGTTGAATAAAGTGTGCGCCTTTTTGCGCGGATTCAGAAAAGAGAATACCGTTGTTTGCTACGATCCCTACAGGGTGACCGTAAATTTCAGCAAAACCAGTCACGAGCGTTTCGCCGAAGTAGCGTTTAAATTCATCAAACTGAGAATCGTCCACGATACGGGCAATGACTTCGCGTACATCGAACGGTTTTTTCAGATCCGTACCGACAATGCCATACACCTCACTGATGTCATAACGTGGTGGTTTGGCATCTTGCAGGAACGGGCGAGTAGGGCGCTGATGGTTAAGGCGTGACACGCACTGTCTTGCGATAGAAAGCGCATGCTCGTCATTTTCTGCATAGTGATCGGCTACACCTGAGACTTTACAGTGAACATCTGCGCCGCCTAAGTCTTCTGCACTCACTTCTTCACCCGTGGCCGCTTTAACAAGTGGTGGCCCTGCCAAGAAAATGGTGCCTTGTTCTTTGACGATAATACTTTCATCGGCCATCGCTGGTACATATGCGCCACCGGCGGTGCATAACCCCATGACCACTGCGATTTGTGGGATCCCCTTTGCAGACATACGTGCTTGGTTGTAGAAAATTCGACCAAAATGCAATTTATCTGGGAACACTTCATCTTGCTCTGGCAAGTTCGCACCGCCAGAATCCACCAAATAGATGCAAGGAAGATGGCAGCGCTCAGCGATTTCTTGCGCTCGTAGGTGTTTTTTTACAGTAATAGGGAAATAGGTTCCCCCTTTTACCGTCGCATCATTTGCCACAATCATGCATTCAACGCCTTTAACGCGTCCGATCCCGGCGACCACACCAGCACAAGGAATATCTTGCTCGTAAACGCCAAACGCGGCGAATTGGCCAATTTCTAAAAACGGCGAGCCCTCGTCAAGCAAGGTTTCAATTCGGTCACGTACAAATAATTTACCGCGACTTTGGTGACGGGCAATAAGCGCTTCACCACCGCCTTGGCTCAGTATGGAGACTTTATCTTTAAGATCAGCAACCAGCGATGCCATTGCATCGCTGTTTGCCTTAAACTGGGGATCATGCGGATTAACCGCAGAATTTAGTACCGTCATGTAGCACTCCTAGCGACTTTCGTTGAATAGCTCACGTCCGATAAGCATACGGCGGATCTCAGACGTACCAGCGCCAATTTCATAAAGCTTGGCATCGCGAAGTAGTCGACCTGTAGGATATTCATTGATATAACCGTTTCCGCCTAGTAGCTGAATGGCATCAAGTGCAAGCTTGGTTGCAAGTTCTGCGGCATATAAAATCGCTCCAGCAGCATCTTTACGAGTGGTTTCGCCACGGTCACAGGCTTTTGCCACGGTATAAACGTATGAGCGTGCTGCGTTCATTTGCGTGTACATGTCAGCAACTTTGCCCTGCACCAGCTGGAATTCACCGATGGATTGGTTAAATTGTTTACGCTCGTGAATATAAGGTACTACCACATCCATACAAGCCTGCATAATACCAAGCGGACCGCCTGCTAACACCACACGCTCGTAGTCAAGGCCACTCATGAGTACCTTAACGCCTTCGTTGTATTCGCCAAGGATGTTTTCTGCAGGTACTTCGCAGTTTTCGAATACCAGCTCACAGGTGTTTGAACCACGCATTCCAAGTTTGTCTAACTTTTGTGCCGTTGAAAAACCAGGGAAGCTTTTTTCGACGATAAAGGCTGTGATCCCACGAGGGCCTGCATTGGTATCCGTTTTTGCGTAAATCACAAAAACGTCGGCATCTGGACCATTAGTGATCCACATTTTATTACCGTTAAGGATGAACTTGTCACCTTGCTTTTCAGCACGCAGTTTCATTGACACCACGTCAGAGCCAGCATTGGGCTCACTCATTGCTAGTGCACCGATGTGTTCACCGCTGATAAGTTTTGGTAGATATTTTTCTTTTTGGGCTTGGTTGCCGTTACGGTTAATTTGGTTCACACATAGGTTTGAGTGTGCGCCGTAGCTTAAGCCAATTGATGCACTCGCACGGCTTATCTCTTCCATTGCGATAACGTGTTCAAGATAACCCATGTTTGAGCCGCCAAATTCTTCAGCGACGGTGATCCCAAGTAGGCCCATTTCGCCAAACTTTGGCCACATTTCGTTTGGAAATGCATTTTCTTGATCTGTTTTTTCAGCAAGTGGGGCAATTTCACTGGTCGCAAAGCTATTCACATGATCACGGATCATGTCTGCTGTTTCGCCTAGTCCAAAGTTTAATTCTTTATATAAAGATACTGTGCTCATCGGTCTTCATCCTGTTGTGAGAGTTTATTTTTCGAGCTCGTGTAGGGTGTCGCGACAACGGCGCTCAGCCGTCACCAGTTCCATTAAGACAACTTTAATGTCGTCCATCTGTTGGCTTAAATCGGCTTTTTTCTCTTCAATGAGTTGCAACATGGTTTTAAGTTGCTTTTCGCTCGATTTGTCGGCGTCGTAAAGCTCAAATAGTCGGCCAGTTTCAGCAAGTGTAAAACCAAGGCGTTTGCCGCGAAGGATCAGTTTTAATCGAACTTTGTCACGTTTTGAGTAAATACGCGTTTGCCCTTGGCGCCTAGGAGAAAGGAGTCCTTGGTCTTCGTAAAAACGAATACTGCGAGTAGTAATATCAAATTCTTTAGCTAACTCGCTGATTGAATAGGTAGGTTCATTAATTTCTTGCATTTTTATTTACACTTACAACGTCACTGATTAGACCAATATAAGTGAAGTTTACGTAAAGGTAAAGTAAGAATAGCAGATCCTTCTTTAGTCTTATAAAAGGAATAATCTGTCCGTTCGAATTGTCATCAAATCTTCATTACAGCTAGAGAAAATAAGCCTTGGAAACAAATTTGTGCAAGTTAGCTTTACACTTTCACTGATCTCGTTTGGCTTGATTTTAGATTTACGTTGGCGTAAACGTAAATATTATGTATGCTCGAATACAGAGTTAATTTTTAACAAGCCAAGATTGGCTTGTAAACAGGAGTTTTGCAATGAGTAACGAAGCTGTTGTCATCGTCGCTGCTAAGCGTACACCAATGGGTGGCTTTATGGGAAGCCTATCTGACGCAACCGCGACAGACTTAGGTGCGACTGCAATTAAAGCAGTAATGAATGAAACAGGCCTTAGTGACGCGAGTATAGACGAAGTTATCATGGGTTGCGTACTACCCGCAGGCCTAGGTCAAGCGCCAGCGCGTCAAGCGATGCTACATGCGGGGCTTGCACGCTCGACGGGAGCAACCACTATTAACAAGGTGTGCGGCTCGGGTCTAAAAGCGGCGATGTTCGCGCATGATCTCATCCGCTCAGGTAGCATTAATTCTGCTATCGCTGGTGGCATGGAAAGCATGACTAACTCACCTTACTTTATTCCAAAAGCCCGTGGCGGAATGCGCATGGGTCATGGCGAAATCAAAGACCATATGATGGCTGATGGCTTAGAAGATGCTTATGACAATAAAGCGATGGGTTGTTTCGCACAAGCTACTGCTGATGAATATGGCATTACCCGTGAGCACATGGATGAATTTGCACTTGGCTCACTAAGTAAAGCAAACGCCGCAATCGAAAATGGCAGCTTTGGCAATGAAATTGCCCCTCATGTAATGAGTACGCGTAAGGGGGATGTTGAGGTTAATACTGACGAGCAACCTGGTAACGCGCGTCCAGACAAAATTCCATCACTTCGCCCAGCATTTAAAAAAGACGGCACTATCACTGCTGCTAACTCTTCGTCTATTTCTGATGGTGCAGCAGCGCTGATTTTAATGAGTGAATCAGAAGCGAAAAAGCACGGTTTGACACCACTTTGTAAGATTGTTGCCCATGCAACTCACTCACAAGCGCCTGCTGAATTTACCGTGGCACCAGTCGGTGCGATGAGTAAGCTGCTTGAAAAAGCAGGTTGGTCGACAGCAGACGTTGACCTTTGGGAAATCAACGAAGCGTTTGCCATGGTGACTATGTTAGCTATCAACGAAATGCAGTTAGATAGCAACAAAGTCAACGTCAACGGTGGTGCTTGTGCACTAGGTCACCCAATCGGTGCAAGCGGTGCACGCATCTTAGTTACACTTATCCATGCACTAAAAAATCGCGGCTTATCAAAAGGCGTAGCGTCACTATGTATCGGTGGTGGTGAAGCTGTAGCGCTCGCGGTAGAAGTGTAAGTTACTGCAATTTATTTCGTTCAAGGGGCGCTGCGTTTTCCATAATTCTAATCATTCACGCAGCGCATAAACTCGTTTTATGGGGAGGAGTGCTTCATGCACCAAGTACCTTTATACATCAACGGTGAATTTTCACAGTCTCAGTCTGACAAATGGTTAGACGTCGTTAATCCGGCTAATCAAGAAGTGTTAGCAAAAGTACCTTGTGCTACTAACGAAGAAGTACAAGCTGCAATTCATTCAGCTCAAGAAGCATTTAAAACGTGGCGTAATGTTCCGGTAACTGAGCGTGCGCGAATTATGATGCGTTATGCAGCGCTTCTTAAAGAGCATCAAGAAGAAATCGCAACCATCATTTGCCATGAACTAGGCAAAACTTTTGAAGATGCGAAAGGTGATGTATGGCGTGGTATTGAAGTGGTTGAGCAAGCATGTAATGCCCCTTCAATGATGATGGGCGAGACGGTAGAAAACGTTGCCCGAAATATCGACACCTATTCATATACCCAACCGCTAGGCGTTTGTGCGGGTATTACGCCATTTAACTTCCCAGCGATGATCCCGCTGTGGATGTTCCCAATGGCAATTGTATGCGGTAACACCTTTGTACTTAAGCCATCAGAGCAAGATCCACTAACGCCAATGCGCTTGGTTGAATTGTTTGAAGAAGCCGGTGCGCCAAAAGGCGTACTACAGGTAGTACACGGTAGTAAGGATCAGGTTGACCAGATCCTTGAAGCGCCGGAAATTCGTGCGATTTCTTTCGTGGGTTCTTGTGGTGTTGGTCAGTACATTTACAGCAAAGGTACGCAAAATCTCAAACGCGTTCAAGCATGTGTCGGTGCGAAAAACCACATGGTTATCATGCCTGATGCGAAAAAAGAACAAGTGATCAATAATCTGGTTGGCTCTTCGGTCGGCGCGGGTGGTCAGCGCTGTATGGGGATCTCAGTTGCCGTGTTTGTTGGGCAATCACAACAGTGGGTAGAGGAACTTAAAGACGCGATGGCGAAGGTTCGTCCCGGCGTTTGGGATGATCCTGAAGCTGCTTATGGTCCGCAAACGACTCCACAGGCTAAAGCGCGCATTCTATCGCTGATTGACAGCGGTAAGCAACAAGGCGCAACGTGTTTGCTAGACGGTTCTGATTTTACAGTTGAGGGTTATGAAAATGGTAATTGGGTAGGTCCAACCCTGTTTTCAAATGTCACAACTGAAATGGATATCTACAAAGAAGAAATCTTTGGCCCAGTTCTTTGCTGTGTCTTTGTCGATAGTTTAGATGAAGCAATTACGCTTATTAATAACAACCCATACGGTAACGGCACCTCATTATTCACTGCAAGCGGTGGCGCAGCACGTAAGTTCCAGCGTGAAATCGAAGTGGGTCAGGTAGGCATTAATATTCCTATTCCTGTGCCATTGCCGTTCTTCTCATTTACCGGTTGGAAGAATTCATTCTACGGCGACCAACACACCTATGGTAAGCAAGGCGTGCGTTTCTATACAGAAACCAAAACGATTACCTCACGTTGGTTTGACGATGAGGCTGTCAGTGGTCCAAATATGAGTATCAATCTTAGATAACTCATATTGCATAGCGTGCTCTGCAGGGGGAGCACGCTATTTTTTACCGAAACGATAAGAATTACCGACACACATTCAGGGTGTCAGAACAGCAAGAGAGGTCTAGCGTGGACTTTAACCTAAACGAAGATCAACAAGCATTTGCCGATATGGCGCACCAATTTGCAATGAGCGAGCTTGCTCCACATGCAGCAAAATGGGATCAAGAGCACATTTTTCCAAAAGACGTAATTCAAAAAGCAGGTGAGCTTGGTTTTTGCGGTCTATATACGCCTGAAGAGGCAGGTGGTCTGGGTTTATCTCGCCTTGACTCAAGTATTATTTTTGAACAACTTTCAATGGGTTGTACAGCGACAACCGCCATGTTGACTATCCATAACATGGCAACGTGGATGATAGCGAGCTTTGCAACGGAAGAAACCAAAGCAAAATATATGGATCAGTTAGTAACAGGTGAGCTACTGGCTTCTTACTGTCTAACAGAGCCTGGTTCTGGCTCTGATGCTGCATCGCTGAAAACAAAAGCAATAAAAGAAGGCGACGAGTACGTTTTGTCTGGCTCTAAGATGTTTATCTCAGGCGCGGGTGAAACTGACGTATTGGTAGTAATGGCAAGAACTGGTGAAGCAGGTCCAAAAGGTATTTCGGCCTTTGTTGTACCTGCCGATGCTGATGGCGTTATTTATGGCAAAGCAGAAGAAAAAATGGGGTGGAACGCTCAACCTACGCGCCTTATCACGCTTGAAAATGTCCGTATCCCAGCTGCCAACCTACTAGGCCAAGAAGGCGAAGGCTTCAAATTTGCGATGCAAGGCCTTGATGGTGGTCGTATTAATATTGCAACTTGCTCGATTGGTACAGCCCAGCAGGCGCTCAATACCGCCAAGCAGTATATGCAAGAGCGTTCTCAGTTTGGTAAACCGTTAGCGGCGTTCCAAGCACTGCAATTTAAAATTGCAGATATGAATACAGAACTTGTGGCTGCACGCCAAATGGTTCGACTTGCAGCATTTAAGCTGGATAGCAACGATCCAGAAAAGACCACTTATTGCGCAATGGCGAAGCGTTTTGCCACTGATGTAGGCACTAAGGTGTGTGATGATGCACTGCAAATTCATGGTGGTTACGGGTATATCAAAGAATATCCACTTGAACGTCATTTACGTGACGTACGTGTTCATCAAATCCTTGAAGGTACAAACGAAATCATGCGTGTAATTATTGCACGTCGGATCTTAGCTGAAGGCGCGGCAAGCGTCCTATAAGGAGAGTATCATGACTGCACAATTAAAACTCGAAAAACAAGGCCATACTGCCGTTGTTACTATGTCAAATCCACCGGCGAATACGTGGACAAAAGACACATTAATTGCACTTAAAAATTTAGTAATCGAATTGAACGCAGATAAAGAAATCTATTCGTTAGTGATCACTGGTGAAGGTGAAAAGTTCTTTTCAGCCGGTGCTGATCTAAACGTATTTGCCGACGGTGACAAAGGAGTCGCTGCGGATATGTCTCGAGTATTTGGTGAGGCATTTGAAACATTAAGCGACTTTAGAGGCGTATCTATTGCTGCTATCAATGGTTTTGCAATGGGTGGCGGTTTAGAAGTAGCACTAGCATGCGATATCCGCATCGCCGAAGCTCAAGCACAAATGGCACTCCCTGAGGCGAAAGTAGGGTTGTTACCTTGTGCTGGCGGCACACAAAACTTGTCTTGGCTTGTGGGTGAAGGCTGGGCAAAACGTATGATTTTATGCGGTGAGCGCTTAAAAGCTGATAAAGCACAGCAAATTGGCTTAGTTGAAGAAGTGGTCGAGCAGGGTAAAGCACTGGAAGCTGCGCTCGAACTTGCTAAGAAAGTAGAAGATCAAAGCCCAGTTGCGGTGACGGCTTGTAAGGCTCTCATTCAAAAAGGCCGCACTGGCACAATCAATAGCGCATTGCCGCTTGAACGCGAACTGTTCGTAACACTATTCGATACGCAAGATCAAAAAGAAGGCGTAAACGCGTTTTTAGAGAAGCGTAAAGCGAATTGGGTAAATGGCTAATGATTGAATTTGAGCTAATAAATCACGAAGAGGCGCCGGTTATATTTGAACAGGCAACGTGCCATAACGGGATGAAAATAGCGCTGGCGACATTAAATGCGCCAAAAGCGTTAAATGCCTTAAACCTCGATATGATCCGTTTGCTCGCGCCACAACTAGACGCTTGGGCAAACGACCCGCAAATAGCAATGGTTATGCTAAAAGGTGCTGGAGAGAAGGCATTTTGTGCCGGCGGCGATGTCGTGAGTTTATATCGCGAAATGTCGTCTGATACGAGTAACGCATTGATCGAAACCTTTTTCAGTGAAGAGTACCGGTTAGATTATCAAATCCATAACTATGATAAGCCAATCCTACTATGGGGTAATGGCATCATCATGGGGGGCGGACTGGGCTTAACGGCTGGCGCAAGCCATAAAGTGATGACCGAAACGTCGCGCATCGCGATGCCGGAAATCACCATTGGCTTATACCCTGATGTGGGAGGGAGCTATTTCCTCAATAAGATGCCAAAGGGCGTTGGACTATTCTTGGGTCTCACCGCTGCAAACATTAACGCTGCGGATGCCAAGCTGGTTGGGCTCGCCGATCATTTTATGGACTCAGAAAAACTGAGCTTACTGTTACAAAACCTAGTTGAAGTGAACTGGGGCAAAACCAATGTATTAAATCATGAAAAGCTTACTCAGTTGCTGTTGTCACTAGATGAAGCGTCTCATGCGCCGCCAAAAAGCGAAATTAAACCGCTTATCAAGGTATTCGAAGCGCTTGATGAGAAAGATACTTTATCAGAGCAGGTTGAGTTTATTTTGGCGTTGGATAGCACTGACAACAAATGGCTAAGCAAGGCACAGGCTGCATTAAAGCATGGTTCACCATTAAGTGCTGCATTGGTTAAAGCTCAGCTCACTAGAAGTGCAGGCAAAACACTAAGAGACTGTTTTAAGCTGGAATTAGGAATGTCGGTAACGGCTGGCGAGTTTGGTGAGTTTCAAGAAGGTGTTCGTGCGTTGCTTATTGATAAAGATGGCAAGCCAAATTGGCGATTTAAATCTGTCGCCGAAGTTACAGACGACGCGGTAGAACGCTTTTTTGCACCTCGCTGGGATGAAAACGATCACCCATTGCGTGACTTATAAGGAGTGACTTAAATGGCACAAGTAGGATTTATCGGCTTAGGTAATATGGGTGGTCCAATGGCCATTAACCTATTAAAGGCTGGCCACCAAGTATGTGTATTCGATTTGAACCCTGAAGCCGTTGCGACGCTTGAAGCAAGTGGCGCGACGAAAGCGATGGTTGTGAGCGATGTATGTCGCGAAGCCGATTATGTGATCAGTATGCTGCCTGCAGGCAAACATGTTCGAGCTGTGTATACCGACGATGACGGATTAATTAATTACCTTAGTAAAAACACACAAGTAATTGATTGCTCGACCATTGATGCTGAATCTGCTCAGTTTGTTGGCAACAAGTTGGCAGAATCGGGTATTTCATTTGTCGATGCGCCCGTGTCTGGTGGTGTGGCGGGTGCAGCGGCCGGTACCTTAACTTTTATTGTCGGCGGTAATAAAGCAGACTTTGAACGTGCGCATGTGGTACTGACCAATATGGGTAAGAATATCTTCCATGCTGGAGATATTGGTGCCGGACAAGTTGCTAAGATATGTAACAATATGCTGTTATCAATACTTATGGCAGGCACAAGTGAAGCGCTGCAAATGGGTGTAGATCATGGCTTAGATCCTAAGGTATTGAGCGAAATTATGCTAAACAGCTCTGGTCGTAACTGGACGCTAGAGCTATACAACCCATGTCCTGATGTACTAGAAAATGTGCCTTCTTCGAACGGTTATAAGCCGGGCTTTATGGTTGATTTAATGGCTAAAGATCTTGGCCTTGCGATGCAATCTGCGCAGCAAACGAATTCTGCGACGCCCATGGGGGCGCTAGCGAAGAATCTGTATAACTTGATGCAAAATCAAGGCAAAGGCAGTGAAGACTTTAGTGCGATTTTTAAGCTTTATTCAGAGAAATAGGACACTATGGATATTAACAATAAAACAGTTGTGATCACTGGTGGTGCGCAAGG
Organism: Pseudoalteromonas sp. NC201; assembly: GCF_002850255.1. Taxonomy (NCBI): domain Bacteria; kingdom Pseudomonadati; phylum Pseudomonadota; class Gammaproteobacteria; order Alteromonadales; family Pseudoalteromonadaceae; genus Pseudoalteromonas; species Pseudoalteromonas sp. NC201. Next base: position 2,286,081 of record NZ_CP022522.1, on the reverse strand, counting down.
CTTAGGTCTTGCTATGGCGACTGAAATGGCAAAGCATGGGGCAAAACTTGCCCTGATTGATATGCAAGAAGAGGTTTTGGCAGAAGCAAAGCACGAACTTGCTCAATTCGGCACACAAGTTAACACGTATGTGGCTAATGTTAGTCAAGAATCAGACGTGGAAAATGTGTTTAATACCATCGTAAATGACTTCGGCGATATTTCGGTATTAATAAATAATGCGGGTATTTTGCGTGACGGTTTGCTACTTAAAGCAAAAGATGGGCAAGTCATCGACAAAATGTCGCTTTCGCAATTTCAATCCGTTATTGATGTCAACCTCACGGGTGTTTTCCTGTGCGGTCGCGAAGCTGCTGTCAAAATGGTAGAAGCGGGTAATGGTGGCGTGATCATTAATATGTCGAGCGTTGCACGCGCTGGTAATATGGGACAAACCAATTATTCAGCGGCAAAGTCTGGAGTCGTTGCGATGACTACCAGTTGGGCTAAAGAATTAGGTCGTTTTGGTATTCGCGTGGGCGCAATTGCGCCAGGTGTGATCCGTACAAAAATGACCGATGCAATGAAGCCTGAAGCCAAAGAGCGCCTAGTGAAAATGAAGCCAGTAGGGCGTCTTGGCGAAGCGCAAGAAATTGCCCATACTGCAAAATATATCATTGAAAACGATTTCTTTACGGGACGTGTCGTTGAGATTGACGGCGGCATTCGCTTGTAATGAAAAAATAGGCTTGGTTTTACAACTTGTAGTCCAAGTTCCTACTTGAGTGTGTGAAGCGGCAATGCAAATTGCCGCTTTTTTATTTGAAAGACATTAAATTAGTTAGGAGAAGTGCTTGAAGTTATCTGGAATACATCACGTCGCTGTTATTTGTTCTGACTACCAAAGATCAAAAGTGTTTTATACCGAAGTACTTGGTTTGCACGTACTCAGGGAGAACTATCGAAAAGATAGAGCGTCCTATAAATTAGATCTTGCGCTGCCTGATGGGAGCCAGGTTGAGTTGTTTTCGTTTCCAAATCCTCCCAAGCGACCCTCACATCCAGAGGCGCAAGGGCTGAGGCATTTAGCATTTAGTGTATCAGATATTGATGCTTGTATTGCACACCTTGTGCAGTATCAAGTTGCTGTAGAGCCTGTTCGAATAGATGAATATACAGGCAAACGGTTTACCTTTTTCAGCGATCCTGATGGTTTGCCGCTGGAGCTTTATGAGCAATGTTAGTTAACTACTCTAAAAGGGTTAAATTATGTATGAGATGTTAGTGGCGATGGAAATTCATAACAGCGAGCGATATGCCAAATATCGTGAAGCGATGAAGCCAATTTTAAGACAATATGGTGGTGGATTTAGTAACGATTTTCATATCGCAGAAACCTTGCTAACAGAGGGACAGTGTCAAGCTAATCGACTTTTTACCATATATTTTCCTGATCAAGCTTCAATGGAGTCCTTCTTTAGTGATGCTGAATATGTAGAGGTAAAAGCGCGATACTTTGAAGATAGCGTCAGTGGGTTTGATATTTTGGCGAGCTACACTAGATAAAGCTCAAATAAGGAGCAAAATTGGGTAAAGTTTATTCTAATTGAGTCGATAAGTAACAAAGCGCCAGAGCTAGCCGATTTTTGTAACAAGGATTTAGGTTATGAATATAAAGCCACATTTTCACACCAACCACGGCAGTGTTGGTGCTCCATCTTCGTCGAAAGAAATGCAAGACGCACTCAAAACGCTCGCAAAAGATAGACCTGATGAAGAGGTATCCCAACTTCCAGATGTGAATAGTGAGTTCACAATTGATTTTTCCTACACCGAATCACCTGTCTCATATGATAGAGACTTTATGCGTAATTTTGAATTCAGAATGTTAGGCATGAAAAGTTACGGTATTCACCGAGAACACATAGGGACGGATGAAACTGGTCGTATCTATAAGGATACTTACGGTGAGTTTGAAGGCCGAGAAAAAATTGATGAATTTTTAGCAATCTTTGACCGTTTGAATGAAGAACAACAGATTAAATTTGCACACTTCAAGCCCACAGAATCGCTTCTAGACGTGGCTAACAGATTAACTGATGAAGAGCTTGGTCAGCTCACCGATTTTATCGTTCAGTCACTTAGTGTTAACAGCTTTGGTCAAAGGGGTGAAGACTACTCAGAAAAGTTGATTGATAAACTGAGCAGTATGTCTGATGACTTATTAAAAGATACCGTAAAAACCATGTCTAGCTTAATGGAACAGGCTGAAAATAAAGTTTTTTCCGATCCAGCGTTGCCCGCTTATTTATTGGATGAAGACGGTAGAGCAGACATGGACTTAACTGTGCGAGAGGCAGATCTTTTCGACCAATTTAATGCATATGGTGACATGAACAACCAATTATTAAATGACTATGCAAAATTTATCATTGATAACAAATTCTCAGACGGTGATCTTTTAGATCTGAACGCGCATATAGCAAATTCTGATTTTGATACGAGTCGTGGCATGCTAGATATGGCAACCTTGGTTAAGGCAAATGACCGAACTAGTTTTATAGAAATGTTAAACGAAGTGGATACGCGGGAGCCGAATAACCTGTTCACAAGATTGAGCAAACTCAATTACGAAAATGAGAACACAGAATACTTTAGAACTGACAATCGAGAATACGTTAAATTTAAAGGTGCACCAGCTGATGATAACGAAAAAAGTAGGTTATACAATCAGCTGATAAAAGCCTATGAAAATCAGGGGCTCGGTTGGATGAATGACGTAATGGAGCAGTCAGAAGGTATGCCAGTGCGAGCTGAGCTCAATATGTGGCTATCTATTTTAGAAGATGTTGAAGAAAACCCCGGTGCGTTTAAACGCTCAGATTCTGTCGAAACTTGGATGGAGCGCAATTTAGCTGGAATTGTAAATGACTACTATCAAGGCATAAAAGACAAGGTATTTGCGCATAATGAGGAACTAGATAACTTTCTCAATATGTCTATGCTTGAAAGAATTGAACTCGATACAACTGAACTTGACGAACAAACTCCTATAGCTGAATAGAGAAAGATCTATTACATCCCAAATATTGTTCTACACTTAATTAAGAACGAAACAAGCTAGTTAATTCAAAGGCTTGTTTCGAGTTGAGTCTTGACTATATAACGCAGCAACTTTGTTAAGGGAGAGTTTAATGCGCGGCGTGATATTTAGAGGTTTAGAAGAATTAGTTGTAGAAGCGATTGGCATGCAAGCTTGGGATGAGTTACTCGAAGCACATGCACCTGAGGGAAGGGTTTATGTTTCCCCTACATCCTACCCAGATGCAGAGTTATTTGCGTTAGCGCAAGGCGTTGCTGACAAATTGAATAAGCCATTGACAGATGTATTGGCCATTTTCGGACAGTCGTTATTTGGATTTTTAGCGGAAAAGCACAAAGGTATTTCATCAAAATTTACGTCGTTTGAAGAATTGGTTTTATCTATCGATAGCGTGATACACATGGAGGTAAAAAAGCTTTACGATGAACCGAATCTCCCCTCAATTGCGGCGATAGTGAAAGATGACAAAACTATCGTATTAGAGTATTGCTCGAATCGTAAATTGTGTTTTTGTGCGGAAGGGCTTCTTTATGGTGCCGCCCAATTTTACAGTCGCAAACTAAAAATTGAACATCCACAGTGCATGCACAGCGGCGCTAAACATTGCGTACTCATTCTTCATTTGGATTAATTCGATGTCTGAATATAACGACTATAAAAAGGCGTATCTAAGAGAGCGTCGTGCACGTGATGAAGTCGAGTCATTACTTGAAGAGAAAACGCGAGCGTTATATCTAGCCAATCAAACACTTGAACGTCAATTAGCGCAACTTAAGAATCAACAAGCCGTATTAATAAACAACGAACGTATGGCGACGTTAGGGACACTATCAGCAGGCGTTGCGCATGAATTAAATAACCCGTTGGCATATGTGGCAGGTAACCTAGAGTCACTTAATTACTATATCTCGCCCATATTACAATTGCTTGAGACAGTAAAATTACTTGAGCAAAATGAATTGAGAGGAGATCAATTGGAAGCTCGCCTTATTGATATATATTTAAGGCAACGTATTGACGAAATTACGAATGATTTGCCAGATCTCGTTCACGATACGCTGCACGGCTGCGAGCGAATTAAAACCATAGTAAACGATTTAATGAATTTCTCCCGCTCCAATAATGATAGTTTCGGTAGGGCGTCTCTAAAGTCTATTGTTGAAGACACGCTTCGCTTACTCCATGGTCAACTTAAGGGATACGAGCTGACCGTCGCGGTCGAAGATGTGCCAACTATCTATTGCAAGGAGGGAGCGCTAAAACAAGCGATCATCAATCTTTTGGTGAATGCTAAATATGCGGTAGACATGAGCCATAAATCGCATAAATCAATAGAAGTGTTACTCGCACCGGGTAACGATCAAGATATTATCTTAAGTGTTAGCGACAACGGAATTGGAATTGATGCTGATGTGCTTCCTAGATTGTTCGATCCTTTTTTTACGACTAAGCCTGTCGGTGAAGGTACGGGCATGGGACTTGCCATTACTCATGCGATTGTAAAAGAGCACAAAGGGAAAATTGATGTTCAGAGCCAAGAAGGAGTGGGTAGTCAGTTTACTATTTCCTTTCCTCTGGAACAGTGAAAAGCTTGCGCCTGTCCCTATTTTATAATACGTTAATCGACTAAATCAGATATATCTCAGTGATTTTCATCTGAGGTTTCGAGCCTCATCTTTTAATACTCAAACGTAATAGGGAAATTATGACGGTTGAAATGAAAGTACCCGTGTTGCCTGAGTTAATAGATACTGCAAAAATTGCAACACTCTATGTAGCCGAAGGACATCAAGTTGCAAAAAATCAAGTCTTATGTGATATCGAAACGAGTAAGGTCGTATTGGAGCTACGAGCGCCAGAAGCCAGCCGTATCGGTAAAATCGTGGTGAACGAAGGCGATGTTTTGAAAGCCGATGCGCTTATTATGTCAGTCACTCCAGATCCAGAATTAAACCACTTAGTTGCACTTGAACCGAAGAGAGTTCATCGGCTGCTCAGTAATGAAGGCATCACAACTGACCATAAGTTGAAAGGAAAAGGTAATATTGACGTGCAGATCGATGTATTACCCGATTTTGTCGATAGCGCAACGATTATTGAAATCTATGTCAAAGAAGGAGATAAGGTTGCTTGTGGCGATAGGCTTTGCGATGTTTATACTGACAAGGTCATCCTCGAAGTTTGTGCTCCCAATGATGGCGTAGTGTGCGATTTTATCAAAAAGCTTGAGCAAGCAGTCGTTGCAGGTGAAACGATCGTCACTTTGTATCACCCCGAGTATATTGGGCCTGAGACTACACTTCCTGAATCGAAAGAAGATAATATTGATGCCTTAATAGCTCAAGTATTGTTAGATCCAGCTTTGGATAATGAACCTTCTACGCTGGTCGAGTTCAATAGGCCTTCTCATCAGGCTACATGCGATAATTTAGAAGCGCATAAAGACATAGCGGCAGTTGAAGCAACCGATAGCACGGTTATTGACACACAGCTTAAAAATGAATCTCCCCCTCTTAGTACTCAAACTGGCGATAGCTATGTTGATTTAACAAATGACCATGTTAGTTCAGCTTCAACGCCTTTACGAGCAGAGTCTACGGTTATTGAGCGCATAGGGGAGGGTAACAACAGCGGAGTCGGAGGGGTAAGCTCTGGCAAAGTGTTTACGTTTGCAGCCAGTGTAATCGTTATTGCGCTAGCGGGTTATTTTTTGCTGATATAGCTTCGCGCTTGTAGCATCTGCAAAGAAGTTAACCAGCTATTTTACTCAAAAAGGAGATTTTTAATGAGTTATAATGTCATTGCATATCAAGTCGATGCAGAAAAAGTAAAAGCGGTGTGGGGAAGTAAAGATCAGCAATTTTTGCAACGATTTTTATCCAAATACCGAGATGAAATCGCAGGACAAGAAGAAGAGCTGGATGTTAAGGGATATGCCGCTTGCATGGCGAATATTATAAATGGAACGAGTACGGATGAGGACGACGAAGACAACTTTATTTACGGTTATCTATATGAAATGCTGTGCCAAGAATTTGGTGAGATGGTTCGCCATGATGACTTTCTAGACATAATGGAAGATGTGACGCCATCTAATCATAAAGCATTTATTCCTATCCCCAGAAATGATGATTGGCCTGAATTCTACAGTGTCCCTTTTGAAGAATTAGAGCAGGGACGACAGGTTTTTCTTGGTAGTGACGAACCATATACTAAGGAAACTTCCTATATAGAAACGGTGAACTTCATTTTCGATACAGCAGTTCAAAACCACAAAGCTTTGGTTTTCTTTGGTTATTGATTTGAGGTTTCAATCTACCGATTAAAATTTTTGACAATAAATACGGCGCTGTTTGGTGCAGCGCTAATAGCCTCTACATGAAAAGACGATAAGTAACAATAATCTAGCCATAGTCAGTATACCTTGAGTTTAAGTAATCATGTTGATATGGCTAGAATAGAGAAAGAAACTTTCTCGAAACTTACAGTTCAGTAATTAATCATATAAACTCAAAATTCCTTCGTTCGTATTGCCGTTATGACTGCAAAAGCTTAGTATCAGGTAACTTCGCAAGCGTTTGAGTGCTTGGTGTATAAGAATCAAAACCGATTTGCTGAATAATTTGCTTTGAAACACACCGCGTAAATAACGATAAAGTAAAATGCTATTCGGTAATCTAAAAAGAATAAAAGGGTGAACAATGAGTGAAGAACAAAACCAACCGCAGCAAGAGACGTTGACACCAGAACAACAGCAGCAAAGATCAATACAATGGCAGCGTAGCTGCGTACAAGCTGCACAAAAACACCTCGCGGATAAAGGAGTGTTACCGCAAAGTATAATTGAAAAAGAATGTCGTTATATTGAGCCATTGGTTGCGCTTTGGAAAATCAAAGGTCAAAACGGCAAAAAGTATTGGGTGATCACAGGTAATCTACCGACGGATCATATTGAGGCTTCCGCTGCAGCGACAGCACGTGAAGCACTGCGCTATTTTTCATTCCATTGGCAAATGAAAGCAGAAGAAATTATGTCTGCAAAGCCAGTAGAAAAAACACAAGCCCAGTTTGCTAATCTACTAGTAAACCGAGCTCATGGTTTATATGACCTTTTCGCTAAAGATGAACTTTGGGCTAATGAAGCATCGTAAACGGTTCCATCTTGAGTGATTGAATAGGGCATTTCAAGCGCTGTCTTGGAATGCCAGCTTCCATAAATACGTGCCCATGCGTGGAAAACCCCGACTGTAAAAATTCGGGCACTTCATCCAAAATGCATTGGATAAAAACATCTTCAAAGCCTTTGTCTTTTGCCAAGTCAACAAGTCCCCCGATCAACGAAGCATAAGCATCTCGATTACGGTGAGATTTGAATATGGCAATGCGGCTTAATAACCCGTCTTCGCACAGTCTCCCTGTGCCAACTGGCCCATCGAATTCGTCAATAATGATTAAGTGCTCAGCAGTGATATCCTGCTGATCAAATTCGACTTCTTTAGGAATATGAAGTTCATACACAAATACGCGCTCGCGTATTGCTTTGAGCTCCAATTTTTTGGTTTGCCAAGTTACTCTACTGATCCTATAACTCATACTGCCCCCATCTACAGATTGCACCTGCATTCCCTGTTTAGCGACAAGCTAGAGCTTGCGAAAACCTTGAAGATCAAGGATTTCGCGGCATATTGTTATTTTTGTGAACGCGGCTATCTTGTTCTAACAGGCTCTACTCCCAGCCCTCATCGAAGTCAGCATTGGCTGGATCGCTGTCTTCAACGAAGTAGGTCCCATCATTAATCAGTTTAGTTAACGTTTGTTTAAATTCCAAACTATTTAATGCAGGAATTATTGCATTAAACTCAAACACAACATGATCGCTTAGCTGCTTTACGGCATCTAAACAATGATGGTCTAATTCATAGTTTTCACCATTAACACTGAACAAAATATGATCGTCACAGATTTGGTAAATAGCACGTACTCCACCAGCGCGATAAACCAATGGGTGATCTTTGGCGATCTCGAGAAGCTCCTGAGGATCAATTATGGGTTCTAATGGCGCGAGATCCATCTCATGTTTTGGTTCGCTGAGTGTCTTTCCAAGCCATTGACTGTATAGTGCCTTATCTTCAAGTAAAGCATTGAGCAGAGACTTTATCTGTTGTTGGTCGCTGCAGGTGACTTCGCCAATAGACGCTCTGAGTTGTAATTCTGGATCGCTAAAACGGCGTTTGCCAGCTTCCATATCAATTACGTGATCAGCAAAGCTTGAAAGTAAGTCTTTTTGATCAGGCGCTCGAAAGCCAACTGAGTAGTTTAAAGCATTCTCAACTGCATAACCTTCGTGAGGACAAGCTGGCGGAATATATAAGATATCACCCGGTTCAAGAACTGCATCAATGACCGCTTCGAATTGCTCTACTTGTAATAGACTCTTGTTGCGCGCAAATTGCTTTAGGCTGTTGTCCCGTTCGCCAACTCGCCAATGACGTTTACCTTGTCCTTGAATTATAAAAACATCATATTGATCTAAGTGCGGACCAACGCCACCACCAGGAGTCGAAAAGCTAATCATCAAATCGTCTATGCGCCAATTTGGTATAAATCTAAACGCTTCTATTAATTGTGCGGCTTGTGGGTGCCAGTGATCAACGGCTTGGACCAATAGGGTGCTGTTGCTATCGGTGAGTAAATCAAATTGTTCAAAAGGGCCGTGATGGGCTTCCCAGTTATTATTGTGATTAGTGACAATTCGAGATTCTATGCATTCTTCAGTTGCAAGGCCGGCAAGTTCTTCTGGCTCAATTGGGTCTTCAAAGTCTCGGAATCCTTGTTTGATGAGTAATGGCTTCTTTTGCCAATACTGGGCAAGAAATTGTTCGAAGGTAAGGTCATTAATTTGCAGTTGATACATAGGGAAATTCCAGTAATAAAAAAGCGAAAGAGTGCACTCTTTCGCTTATTCTATACCAAGTAGTAAAAAGCTGGTGTCGCTTTATACTTAGTTTAGTTCGTCAATGAACGCTTCAGCACGACCGATATAGTTTGCTGGCGTCATTTCTTTCATTTGTGCTTTTACTTCATTTGGCAAGTCTAGGTTATCGATGAAGTCAGCCATGATTTCTTTGTTTACGCGTTTACCACGAGTAAGATCTTTTAGCTTTTCATATGGCTTTTCGATACCGTACTTACGCATTACCGTTTGGATTGGCTCTGCAAGTAGTTCCCAGTTATCATCAAGCTCAGCAAGCAAACGATCAGCATTGACTTCTAACTTGCTAACGCCTTTTAGCGTTGCTTGATACGCGATAAGCGCATAACCCATACCAACACCTAAGTTACGTAAAACCGTTGAGTCGGTTAGGTCACGTTGCCAGCGTGAAACAGGTAGTTTTTGTGCAAGATGCGCAAAGATAGCGTTAGCAATGCCAAGGTTACCTTCAGAGTTTTCAAAGTCGATAGGGTTAACTTTGTGAGGCATTGTTGAAGAACCAATTTCACCAGCAATGGTTTTTTGCTTGAAGTGGTTTAGCGCGATATAACCCCAAACGTCACGGTCAAAGTCAATTAAGATAGTATTGAAGCGTGCAATCGCATCGAATAGCTCAGCGATATAGTCATGCGGTTCGATTTGCGTTGTGAATGGGTTCCAAGTCAAACCTAGGCTTGATACAAAACGTTCACTGTGTGCATGCCAATCGTAATCTGGGTAAGCGCTTAGGTGAGCATTATAGTTGCCAACGGCACCATTGATTTTACCAAGCATTTGTACGTTAGCGATTTGCTGGCGTTGACGTTGCAGACGAACATACACGTTTGCAAACTCTTTACCCATGGTTGATGGTGAAGCAGGTTGGCCGTGTGTACGAGTCATCATTGGAATTGACTTATACTCAACCGCTTTGTCTTTGATTGCGCTCAGTAGTTCATCACAGTATGGCAGTAATACCGTGTCACGCGCTTCAGTTAGCATTAGACCATGAGAAAGGTTGTTGATGTCCTCAGAGGTACATGCAAAATGAATAAATTCATTGACGGCATTTAGCTCGGCATTGTCAGCTACTTTTTCTTTAAGAAGGTATTCTACAGCTTTAACGTCGTGGTTAGTGGTGCGCTCAATCTCTTTTACGCGTGCTGCGTCTGCTTCGCTGAAGTTTTCAACGATGCTATCAAGAAGTGCGTTGGCTTCATCGCTGAAAGCAGGTACTTCTTTAATGGCGTCGCTGCTCGCTAGCGCTTGTAGCCAACGAACTTCTACGATGACGCGGTATTTGATCAAGCCAAATTCACTGAAGATGCTTCTCAGTTCTTTGGTCTTGCTACCATAGCGACCATCCACAGGAGAGATAGCGGTTAACGCTGAAAGCTCCATAATAACTCCTAACTATTTGTTTTTGAACGATACTTAGATAGTGGTATTAGAACCACTACGAATTTTATACCAACTTGATTAATTAAGTGGTCTACTTTGAGGCGATAAAATCTAGTCGATAACACCGCTTCCGCATCCTGCTCACGCCAAGGTACCTACATCCATATAGGCAAGGCGAAAATTTTGCTATTTAGTTGTTCTAAATAAGAAATTCTTAGCCCTGTTAGCGTCAGATTTGCTCCTTCAAATTGAGCAAGTATTAAGACAAATTGGTATTACATATAACTTTTTGCAGCAGTAATGATTTTCTTTTTCGTAAAAAAGAAATGACGACGTTTACCGCCGAGCTGGCGCCACAATACTGCACTACGGATCCCCGCAAGTAATAGCGCCCGAATTTTTTGTTGTGTTGCTGTTTGTTTTAATAGCTCAGGCTTACCGAATACTTGGATCTTAGGGCCAAGAGGGCTTATTACTTGACCGTAAATGTCGGCAAGTGCGGCAACAACTTGGCTTTCACAGATATCAAAGTGTAATAACTGGCGCTCAACTTGCTGAATTTTTTGTGCTAACAAATCAAGAGATTTGCTATCGTTACTTAGCACTCGCTCTAATTGCATCATCGCGCCAACATATTTAACCATTTCAACGTCTTTTTCGCCGCCAGCCGAAAGCTGCTCAATTAGCGTTCGACAGCCTGTTTTGATGGCAAATTTGTCTGGGTAAACGTCCTCTGGGCGTTCAGGAGAAGTATTAATAATGCTTTTTAAAAAGCCCTCAACTTCATTTTCATTGAAGGTGCCGTAACGCGCACATTTTTGTACCAGTTTACTGATCTGACACATTGCCGCCAGAGGCATTACGTATTGGTTTTGCATTATTTAATCACCGACTCAATAATACCGCCGCCAAGGCACACGTCATTTGCGTAGAATACCGCAGATTGTCCGGGAGTTACGGCTTTTTGTGGCTCATCGAATAGCACACGTGCCATACCATCTTGGCCAACTAATAACGTACAAGGGATGTCGGTTTGGCGATAACGTGTTTTTACCGTGCAGCGAGTTGTACCTTGCGGACCTACGCGGTCGACCCAATGTAGTTGATTTGCGTTTAGACCATTGCTGAACAGGCGAGGGTGGTTTTTACCTTGACCAACAACCAGTACATTACGTTCGATATCTTTATCTACCACATACCAAGGTTCGCCGTTGCCTTCTTTAGAACCACCAATTAATAGACCCTTACGTTGACCTAGCGTGTGGTACATCAAGCCTTCATGTTCACCAACATGATTACCTTCGCAATCTTCAATCACACCAGGCTGCGCGGGCAAAAATTTGGCAAGGAAGTCTTTAAATTTGCGCTCACCGATAAAGCAGATCCCGGTTGAATCTTTTTTATCGTGTGTGATTAAGCCTTGGTCTTCTGCAATTTTACGCACTTCTGGCTTTTCAATTTCACCCACAGGGAAGAGTGTTTGCGCAATATGTTCATGGCTTAATGTGTAAAGGAAATAGCTTTGATCTTTGTTCTCGTCATCTCCACGAAGCATAACGAATTTACCGTCACGCTCTGCGCGACGAACATAGTGGCCAGTTGCGATATAGTCTGCCCCCAACGCTTCTGCTGCAAACTGTAAAAAGGCTTTAAATTTGATTTCTTTGTTGCACATGATGTCTGGGTTTGGTGTACGGCCAGCCTTGTATTCTTCAAGGAAGTGTTCAAACACATTATCCCAGTATTCAGCAGCAAAGTTTACGGTGTGTAGCTCAATACCTAGCTTATCACACACTGCCTGGGCATCTTTTAGATCATCAGCTGCTGCACAATACTCATCATTGTCATCTTCTTCCCAGTTCTTCATAAACAGGCCTTCTACTTGGTAGCCTTGTTGTTTTAAAAGGTAGGCAGATACAGAAGAATCTACACCGCCGGACATTCCGACAATGACTTTAATGTGACTATTATCGCTCATAATTTCGCTATTAATCTTAATGCTCAGATAGAAAGCGCTTATTATACTCAAATCTCTTTAAATTGCACGTCCGTGAGGCGTTCAAGCGCAGGAGAAAAGTCCTAGTAGGAAATGCTAAAGCACTCGATATTCACCGTTTTTAAGATCGCCCAGACTATATTTGCCTATTTGTGCGCGAATAAGTCGAAGCGTGGGATGACCAATATGCGCCGTCATACGACGAACTTGTCTATTACGTCCTTCTTTGATGGAGATAGAAAGCCAGGTTGTTGGGATATTTTTGCGTTCTCTTATCGGCGGGTTACGCGGCCAAACATTGGGCTCGGTTATTACTTCCACTTTGGCAGGTAAAGTTGGACCATCTTTTAGTTCTACACCGTTTCTTAGCGCGTTTAGGCATTCGCTACTTGGCTCTCCTTCGACCTGAACCCAGTAGGTTTTATATGTCGATTTTTTAGGAGAAGTCAGGGTGTTTTGTAATTTTCCGCAGTTGGTAAGTAGCAATAACCCCTCACTATCTCTATCCAAGCGACCTGCAGCATACACATCTTTGATATCAATAAAATCAGCCAATGTTTGACGATTTTGATCATCAGTAAACTGACACAAAACATCAAAAGGCTTATTAAATAGAACGACTTTTACTTGCTCTGGCGGTAGGGCGGGTTTTGACAGCCGATTAGTTATTGGCTTTTTCCGTGCTGTGTTGTGTCTAGAGAATGCGGGCTTATTAGCATGTGATTTTCTTTTGTTATTTGTATTGGCTCTACTACTTGTGTTCATCGCCGCATTCCTAAGGTTCACGAAAAATGGCATTTTAGCGCAATTGCTCCTGAGTGTCGCCTGCAAGCAAAAAAGCGACCCTCAGGCCGCTTTTTGACTGTTATCCGAAGATTACAGTGACGCTAGTACGTCGTTAAATACCACAGAAGGACGCATAGCTGCGAACGCTTTGTCATCTTCAGGCTGGTAATAACCACCAACATCCATTGCTTGACCTTGTGCTTCATTCAGTGCAGCAACAATGTCAGCTTCTTTTGCTGTTAGTTCCGCAGCAACATTTTCAAACTTAGCTTTAAGCTCTGCATCTTTGTCTTGTGCAGCCAGCTCTTGAGCCCAGTACATTGCAAGGTAAAAATGGCTACCGCGGTTATCAAGCTCTTTCACTTTACGTGAAGGTGACTTGTTTTCATCTAAGAATTTAGCCGTTGCTGCGTCTAGTGTGTCTGCAAGTACTTGTGCCTTAGCATTACCCGTTGTTTGGCTCAAATGCTCAAAAGAAGCAGCAAGTGCAAGGAATTCACCTAGCGAGTCCCAACGCAAGTGGTTTTCTTTTTCGAACTGTTGAACGTGTTTAGGCGCAGAACCACCCGCACCAGTTTCAAATAAGCCACCGCCATTCATTAGTGGAACGATAGATAGCATTTTTGCACTCGTACCAAGCTCTAAAATTGGGAATAGGTCAGTTAGGTAATCACGTAACACGTTACCCGTTACTGAAATAGTATCTTCGCCCTTTTTCATGCGCTCTAGAGAGTATAGTGTTGCATCCACTGGTGCTTTGATTAAGATTTCAAGGCCATCAGTGTCATGCTCTGGCAGATATGCGTTTACCTTTTTGATAAGTTCAGCGTCGTGAGCACGGGCTTCGTCTAACCAGAAAACGGCAGGTGTATTCGTTGCGCGAGCACGGTTAACCGCTAGTTTTACCCAGTCTTTGATCGGTGCATCTTTCACCTGACACATACGCCAGATGTCGCCTTCTGCAACAGTGTGCTCAAGTAAAGTGTTGCCCGCCGCATTTACAACGCGGATTGTGCCAGCTGATGGCGCTTCAAACGTTTTGTCGTGTGAACCGTACTCTTCCGCTTTTTGTGCCATTAGACCGACGTTAGGGATCGTACCCATAGTACGTGGGTCAAATGCACCGTTTTCTTTACAGAAATCAATCGTTGCGCCGTACACACCTGAGTAACAACGATCTGGGATCACAAAAGCCGTATCTTGTTGTTTACCTTCAGCATTCCACATCTGACCGCTTGAACGAATTGCAGCAGGCATTGATGCATCAATGATCACGTCACTAGGTACATGCAGGTTTGTAATACCACGGTCTGAGTCTACCATCGCGATATCAGGTGCTGTCTCGTAAACGGCTGCAAGGTCTGCTTCGATTTCTTTGCGCTTCGCGTCGTCCAACGACTCAATTTTTGAGTACACGTCGCCAACACCGTTGCTTGCGTCAACACCGATTTCAGCAAATGTCGCCGCATGCTTTTCGAATACGTCTTTGTAGAATACTTTTACAGCATGACCAAAGATGATTGGATCTGACACCTTCATCATGGTTGCTTTCATGTGTAGCGAGAACAAAACGCCTTTATCTTTTGCTTCTTGCACTTGTACTGCTAAGAATTCACGTAGTGCCTGTACACTCATACGAGAGGCGTCAATGATTTCACCCGCAAGTAGTGGCGTGCTTTGTTTTAGTACGGTGATGTCACCATTGTTCGCTACGTGCTCAATACGAACATCAGTCGCTTCAGCAACCGTTACCGACTGTTCAGAACCGAAGAAGTCACCGTCAGCCATTGATGCAACATAAGACTGTGAGTCTTTAGACCAAGCACCCATTGAATGCGGGTTTTTACGAGCATAGCCTTTGACTGAAGTTGGAGCACGGCGGTCTGAGTTACCTTCACGAAGTACAGGGTTTACTGCACTACCTTTGATTTTGTCATAACGCGCTTTAACATCGGCTTCTTCGTCTGTTTTTGCTTCAGAAGGGTACTCTGGAAGCGCGTAACCTTTAGCTTGCAATTCTTTAATTGCTGCACGAAGTTGTGGAATTGAAGCACTGATATTAGGTAACTTGATGATGTTAGCTTCAGGCGTTTTAGCAAGTGCACCTAGCTCAGCGAGTGCATCACCAATACGTTGTTCTTCTTTTAAGTACTCAGGGAAAGTCGCAATAATACGTCCTGCAAGTGAAATATCGCGAGTTTCAACTTCGATATTTGCAGGCTTAGTGAATGCTTGGATGATTGGCAATAGCGAGTAAGTTGCGAGAGCCGGGGCTTCATCTGTTTTGGTATAGATAATTTTCGATGTCATCATCATTCCTAGATAGTTGTGGGCTTTTACGCCGTTCAACAATTGCTAATAGGACTAAGCAACGCAATTTTCACACTCAACAACGTGTCGTTGTCGCTGGTTAAAACGGGACCAGTTCACTAAGCGATTAATGAAAGGTGCAAAAAACCTCGACAATCCTCGTTAGAATCGATGCCTAGGTAGCGCAGCATTAGCAAGTTTGTTAGGTATTTATACTTTTGGCTTATTACAATAACTGGTATTCATTCAGCATTGAAATGCATCAAGTAGCAATATCTAATCAACCTGAAATTGACTTTGCAAGCGTGCTTTAGTCTAACAGTGTTTGCATATGGGGGCTAATTATTAAATTTAAAGTGTAAAAGTGAAAAGTTATAACAAACGTGATAAGGAGAGATTGAAGATTTCTTTTAGTTATTGTGCAGATATTCAAAAAAGAGGAATAAGCGAGCACTCATGTAACCCGCTTTAGCCAAAAACTACGTTAACACTTAAACAACATCTTCCGTAATTGGAGCGATGTTGGTTGCGTGTAGACCCTTAGGTCCTTGTTGTAGCTCGAATGATACATCCTGACCAGCTTTAAGCGTCTTGTATCCATCCATTACAATCGTTGAGTAATGAGCAAAGATATCTTCGTCACTGCCGTCTTCTACGATGAAACCAAACCCTTTGGCGTTATTGAACCATTTGACTTTTCCGCAAGCCATACTTCTACATCCTTCTATAAGTTGACTAAATTAATGTTAATCTACTCTTTTAATTTTGCTAAACTGCCCATAGATTAGACAGTCATGTAAGACTGTAGTTTATATGAGCAAGCAGTCAAGTTTTTTGCTCTTTTTTTTAACATTTTATTTATTTCTCAAATCTATTTGCTTGAGTATATAAGACAAGACTATATTTATTATGAGTGGGACAAAAGATTCGGGTGTATTGGACGCCGTTCGCGAGGAACAGAAGCAGCAGCTTCAACCGCCGCGAAAATATAAAGTGATTTTAAACAATGATGATTACACGCCCATGGATTTTGTTGTCGAGGTATTGACGACATTCTTCAATATGGATAGCGAGAGAGCAACTGAGGTGATGCTTGAAGTGCATCACAAGGGAAAAGCGGTATGTGGAGTATACCCTGCTGACATAGCCCATACCAAGGCTGAGCAGGTAAACCGATATGCTCGTGACAACGAGCACCCGCTGCTCTGTAGTTGTGAGCAGGAATAACCTATAAATTTCTTGTTGGGGGTTGCCAATGCTAAACAAAGACTTAGAACTTACTCTTAACGCCGCGTTTCGCGAGGCCCGTTCTCGCCGTCATGAATTTATGACGGTTGAGCATTTATTACTTGCATTGATCGATAACCCCTCTGCTAGTGAGGCGCTTGATGCCTGTGGTGTCGATATGGATACCTTGAAGCGCGAGTTATCAGAGTTTATTGATGAAACAACGCCTGTTATTCCTGATTTAGAGGAAGACAGAGAAACACAACCAACACTTGGTTTTCAGCGTGTATTACAACGCGCTGTATTCCATGTTCAATCATCTGGTCGCTCAGAAGTAACAGGGGTAAACGTGCTTGTCGCGATTTTTTCTGAGCAAGAAAGCCAAGCTGTTTATTTACTTAAGAAAGCCGACGTTAGTCGTCTAGATATTGTTAATTTCATTAGTCACGGTATCTCTAAAATTGAAGATGATCACGAGCGAGACGATCATGAAGAGATGCAAGACGATAGCGGTGAAATGCAACAGGAAGAGAAAACCAAGCTGGAAAATTTCACTTCTAATCTAAATATTCAAGCGGAATCTGGACGTATTGATCCGTTGGTTGGTCGTGATGAGGAAGTTGAGCGTACGGTTCAGGTGCTGTGCCGTCGTAAGAAAAATAACCCGTTACTCGTTGGTGAAGCGGGGGTTGGTAAAACCGCGATTGCTGAAGGTTTAGCTTATCGGATCGTCAATAATCAGGTACCTGATGTAATTGCTGACGCTGTGGTTTACTCACTGGATATGGGAGCATTACTTGCGGGTACAAAATATCGCGGTGACTTTGAGAAACGTTTTAAAGCGCTACTGAAAGAACTTCAGTCAAAGCCTCATGCGATATTATTTATTGACGAAATCCATACCATTATCGGCGCTGGCGCTGCTTCAGGTGGTGTGATGGACGCATCTAATCTAATTAAGCCACTGTTATCGAGTGGACAGCTTCGCTGTATGGGTTCGACCACATATTCTGAATTCAAGAATATTTTTGAGAAAGACAGAGCATTAGTGCGCCGCTTCCAGAAAATCGACGTGGTTGAACCAAGTGTTGAAGATACCACGAAGATCTTACATGGCTTGAAAGAGCGTTATGAAGAGCACCACGGTATTCGTTACACGCAAAAAGCGTTAAAAGCGGCAGCTGAGCTGAGCGCTAAATATATTAATGAGCGTCATTTGCCTGACAAAGCAATCGATGTCATTGATGAAGCGGGTGCAAGTCAAAGGCTACAGCCAACTTCAAGACGGAAGAAAACGATTAATGTGTCGGACATTGAAGCTATTGTGTCTAAAATGGCGCGTATTCCACAGCAAAGCGTATCATCTAGTGATAAAGAAACGCTTAAGAATCTTGATCGTAACTTAAAGATGTTGGTGTTTGGCCAAGATGAGTCGATTGACGCGTTAACATCAGCAATTCGCTTATCACGCTCAGGTCTTGCTAATGAAGACAAGCCTGTAGGTTCATTCTTGTTTGCAGGTCCTACTGGGGTTGGTAAAACCGAAGTAACCAAGCAACTTGCTAAGTGTATGGGCATAGAGTTTATTCGCTTCGATATGTCTGAGTACTCTGAGCGCCATGCCGTTAGCCGCCTAATTGGTGCGCCTCCGGGATATGTTGGCTTTGAGCAGGGTGGACTGTTGACCGAGGCTGCAATCAAGCATCCTCATGCAGTGGTGTTGCTCGATGAAATAGAGAAAGCACACCCAGACATCTACAACATTCTATTGCAGGTTATGGATCATGGTACGCTAACAGACAACAATGGTCGTAAGGCAGACTTTAGAAACATTGTTTTGGTGATGACAACAAATGCGGGTGTGCAAGAGACTGTTCGTCAATCGATTGGATTCCAGCAGCAAGACTACTCTCATGATGCCATGGTAGAAATCAATAAGGTGTTCACACCAGAGTTTAGAAACCGCTTGGATAACATCATTTGGTTCAACCACCTAGAGAAAGAAGTTATCTTGCAAGTTGTTGATAAATTCATTGTTGAATTGCAAGCGCAGCTTGATAAGAAGTCTGTTAATCTGGAACTTACGGCGCAAGCACGAGATTGGCTGGCAGATCTTGGTTACGACAAGGCAATGGGGGCTCGTCCAATGGCGAGGGTTATTCAGGACAACTTGAAAAAGCCTCTTGCCAATGAAATCTTGTTTGGTCATTTGTCTGATGGTGGGACGGTAAAAGTCACAGTGAAAGACAACAAGTTGTCCTTTGATTACCAAACGGAAGCGGTGTCAGCATAAGACCTTTGAACTATAGGATAAAAGCCCAGTACTGCTGGGCTTTTTGTTATCACTCAGTTTGATGCGGCATTACCGTCTTTTAAACTCAGTGTTAGTCGTTCGTGTATACTAATTGCTTGAATGAACTTGGTATACCTAAGTAACATCAGTATGTTGAAATCGCTTGGGTATCAACGAGTTTACGGCATCAACCTAGTATAAATCTACACACGCAGATTAACGAGCACGGAAGACCATGGTGCTCCCTTTGAACGCTGAGGTTAGGGCTAGATAATAAACCCAAACGACAAAAAGCCCAGAATAGCTGGGCTTTTTGTTATCACTGAGTTTGATGCGGCATTACCGTCTTTTAAACTCAGCGTTAGTCGTTCGTGTATACTAATTGCTTGAATGAACTTGGTATACCTAAGTAACATCAGTATGTTGAAGTCGCTTGGGTATCAACGAGTTTACGGCATCAACTTAGTATAAATCTACACACGCAGATTAACGAGCACGGAAGACCATGGTGCTCCCTTTGAACGCTGAGGTTAGGGTAGATAATAAATTCAAACGACAAAAAGCCCAGAATAGCTGGGCTTTTTGTTATCACTGAGTTTGATGCGGCATTACCGTCTTTTAAACTCAGCGTTAGTCGTTCGTGTATACTAATTGCTTGAATGAACTTGGTATACCTAAGTAACATCAGTATGTTGAAGTCGCTTGGGTATCAACGAGTTTACGGCATCAACTTAGTATAAATCTACACACGCAGATTAACGAGCACGGAAGACAATACGTCCCTTTGATAGGTCGTAAGGCGTCATTTCAACAGTAACTTTGTCACCAGTCAAAATACGGATGTAGTTTTTGCGCATTTTTCCAGAAATATGTGCAACAACCACGTGACCATTTTCTAGTTCAACACGGAACATTGTGTTTGGTAGCGTGTCAAGGACCGTGCCTTGCATTTCAATTACGTCTTCTTTCGCCATGTGTAGCGTATCACCTCTTGGTTAAATTAAACGATGCAGATTTTGCCCAAAAGCGGGGAATAAGTAAAGTTACAAGCTGATTTTTTGTTAATTTGGTCGTTTATTCAGCCAGTTTTACTAAAGTTTTTCGCTTCTATTCCTAACGCATCTCAAAATCTGGAGCCATATTACTAGGCAAGGGCGCTATTCTAGCATAGGAAAGTCTGCTAGTAACGCATGTTTTTTGTCCATGCAACGGGATAATAAGGGTGTAAAAGGAGAAGTATTCCTGCATTTGAGCTTAAGCATGCAGGAATACTAAGCACTAATCACAAGATTGCGGGGGGAGCGGGATCAATATCTTGCCAAATATCTTTAACTAACTTTTGTGCTGGAATAAATTGGGTTTTGTAACGCATTTTTTTACATTCGTCGATTTGATAACCTAAGTACAAGTACGGTTTATTCTGTTTCGCCGCCTGTTCTAATTGAGCCATGATCATGATAGTACCGATACTTAGTGATTCATACTCAGGATCGAAAAAGGTGTAAATAGCAGATAATGAATAAGGCATTGAATCTGTGACCGCCACTGCAATTAATTTATCTTTGTGCCATAGCTCGATAAAGACGATGTTCATCCAACGACAAAATAAGAAGCTTTCGTACTGGAGACGGTTAGGCGGGTACATAGAGCCATCGCTGTGGCGTAGACTGATATATTTCTCGTATAACGGATAGTATTCAGGCCGCTCCTGATGGCTAATAATAAGCTGATAATCTTGTTTTAATTTATTACGTTTGCGCTTTTGAGATTTACTCGGTTTAAATTCTTGAGTTAATACTCTTACTGATTGACAAGCTGAGCATGCGGGACAGTGCGGACGATAAATCTGGTCTCCACTGCGGCGAAACCCTAATGCTAACAATTGTTCAAATCTATCTGGGCTGTAACAATTTGGGTCTAGAATGACCAGTAACTGTTCCTTCTGCTCAGGTAAATAACTACAACTAAATTGTTGGCTCAGTCCGATTTTAGAAGGAAAGTGTTCATTCATAGATAGCTTTCAACTCCTGAGGCTGCCACATTGATGATGGGATCTCAAATCGATCCGCCAATCTAAGTCTAGTCAAAAACTCGCTCCTTGGTACAACTTTTAATCCCAAACTTGTTAAATAAGGATTTTCGAGTTGGCAATCAATAAAATGTGCTTGATGGGCTTTGAGCCAATTAACCAGTGCCCACATCGCCATTTTGGACGTATTAGGTAAGGTGTGGAACATAGATTCACCACAAAATACACCGGACTGCATGATGCCATAGAGCCCGCCAACGAGGTTGCCTTTATCCCATACCTCCACACTATGTGCTAATCCCTGAATGTGCGCTTGCTGATACGCAGCCAACATCGCATTCGTGATCCAAGTTCCTTCAGCGGCCATTCGTTGATTTCTACAAGCTTGAATCACTTGTGAAAAGGCGGTATTGATTGTGACGGTCGGACTGAGTTTGCGTTGGGCTTTCCTTAGCGTTTTACCACAATGAAAATCTTGAAGCTCCAAGATCCCGCGTTCGCTTGGGCTCCACCACATGATTGGCTCACCTTCATTAAACCAAGGAAAGATCCCATTGGCATAAGCGTTTTTCAGTCGTTTTACCTGTAAACCCCCGCCAATGGCAAGCAGTCCATCTGGTTCAGACAAGGCATAGTGATTTGGCGGAAAGCGAAAGTCATCGCGGGCGAGATGGAACAGTTGTTGGATCATTGAACAAACTACAAGATTGTTATTTATTTCAATATAGCAAATTAAGGCAAGGAGGGAAGAGGGCCAGTCTAGACCGACCCATTTATCTATTATTTTTGGCTGTCTAAGAAGCGCTCTGCATCTAGTGCTGCCATACAGCCTGTACCAGCTGAGGTAATTGCTTGACGGTAAATGTGGTCAGACACATCACCTGCTGCAAATACACCTTCAACACTAGTCTGTGTTGCATTACCATTGAGGCCTGATTGCACTACCAAATAACCATCTTTCATCTCTAGCTGGCCCTCAAACATATCTGTGTTTGGTTTGTGACCAATCGCGATGAAAACACCAGCAAGATCAAGCTGCTCTGTCGCTTCTGAATCAGCATCTTTGATACGAATACCAGTAACACCCATATCATCACCTAGCACTTCATCTAGTGTGCGATTTAGGTGTAATACTACGTTACCATTCGCCGCTTTATCCATTAAGCGATCGGCAAGAATTTTCTCACTACGGAAAGAATCGCGGCGGTGAATAACATGTACTTCTTCAGCGATATTTGATAGGTAAAGTGCTTCTTCAACCGCGGTATTACCACCACCAACAACCGCAACCTTTTGACCACGATAGAAGAATCCATCACAAGTTGCACAAGCAGATACGCCACGGCCTTGGAACGCTGTTTCAGACTCAAGACCAAGGTATTTAGCAGATGCACCTGTTGCGATGATTAACGCATCACAAGTATAAGTGCCTTGATCGCCAGTGAGTGTGAAAGGGCGCTTCGTCACGTCAACTTTGTTGATGTGATCGAAAATGATTTCAGTTTCAAAGCGCTCTGCATGCTCTTTCATACGGTCCATAAGAGCTGGACCCGTTAAACCATGTGCATCACCAGGCCAGTTCTCGACTTCAGTAGTTGTAGTCAGCTGACCACCTTGCTGCATACCTGTGATTAATACTGGGTTTAAATTTGCCCGTGCTGCGTATACCGCGGCAGTGTAACCCGCAGGACCCGAACCTAAAATCAACAGTTTGCAGTGTTTTGCATCGCTCATGTAATTTTCCTAACTAAATTCTAAAAAATGCTATTAAGCAAAAGTTTGTTCGATTCTATGTAATTCAATAGGGAAGTAAATAAAAAACCGTAATCTGATTTGGTATAAATTGGCAAGTTGTCAAAAAATTTGTACTGTTTTGTTTTAAATCGACTACAGATTGAGCAATCTTGTTCGGGACTAGCAAAAAACAGCAGTATTTCATGACCTCAGGTTTTTTTTTTGATATGTTTTAGAGAATTTTGTTTTGCTATCAAGAGTTGATAGCCTAATTGAAAAGGTACATATGGCATTTTGGCAGAATACCCCAGGCTTCGGGTTAAGTGCACAAGATTGTGAGGTGTTAACTGATGCTAAGCAATATCATCAGACACTTTTACAACTGATCTCACAGGCAAAAACGCGTATTTATATCACCGCACTTTATTTACAAGATGATGAGGCGGGTCGTGAGATATTGCACGCATTGCACGAGGCTGCACAGCAAAATCCAGACTTAACGGTAAAAGTGTTGGTTGATTTTCACCGTGCGCAACGCGGCCTCATTGGCGCTGAAAAGTCAGAAGGCAACGCCAAGCTATATTGTGATTTAAAAGAGCAACTGGACACTCAAGTTGAAGTGTATGGTGTGCCGGTAAAAGCAAAAGAACTTTTTGGCGTGTTGCATTTAAAAGGCTTTGTTATTGACGATATCCTGCTTTATAGCGGTGCTAGTTTAAATAATGTCTATTTGCATCATGATGAAAAATACCGTCTAGACCGCTATTTTGTGATTAAACAAGCACAGCTCGCGGATAGCTTTTGCCACTTTACCGATCAAGTGCTGATAGCGTCTGACGCAGTACCTAGACTCGACATCCGTCCATTACCTACTTTACTCGACATTCGTACTGAGCAAAAACAGCTGATGAAACAGTTGAAAAAGGCCAGTTATGATATTTCAA
This sequence comes from Pseudoalteromonas sp. NC201, assembly GCF_002850255.1. Lineage (NCBI taxonomy): Bacteria > Pseudomonadati > Pseudomonadota > Gammaproteobacteria > Alteromonadales > Pseudoalteromonadaceae > Pseudoalteromonas > Pseudoalteromonas sp. NC201. The sequence goes on along the minus strand of NZ_CP022522.1, from coordinate 2,262,308 downwards.
AGGCGAACAGTCGAGAAGGTCTTACGGTTCGTCCATTTTTAGGTTTTGGTCGTAGAACTAATAAGCTAAACCGTCTTATTAAGGCGCTTTTCGATACCACTGAACAAGAGTTAGTGCTTTACACCCCTTACTTCAATTTTCCGGCTCCTTTACTTCGCTCATTACGTCGTTTACTGAAAACAGGTAAAAAGGTGACAATAGTGGTGGGGGATAAAACGGCAAATGATTTCTATATCAGTCCAGAGCAGCCATTTAGCCGAATTGGAGCGCTTCCGTATTTGTACGAAACCATTTTGTATAAATTTATCAAGTCGCAACGCCGCTTCATAACTGCCGGATTGTTGGATGTGTATCTGTGGCAAGATGGCAACAACTCGTTTCACTTGAAGGGAGTGAGCAAAGATGGCGATACGCATTTAATGAGTGGTCATAACCTCAACCCAAGGGCATGGGGGTTAGATATTGAAAATGGCATTCTAATAGAAGATCTCGATAAAGCATTGTTGCCTCAAATCGAGTTAGAAAAACAAGAGATATTGAAACATTGTCGCCGCATCGACAGCCACGATGATCTCGAGACACTAGCGGATTATCCAGCACCTGTGAAAAAACTTCTTGGCCAGGCTAAGCGTGTGAAAGTCGACTTTATTATCAAGCGTTTTATTTAATTCAAACACTGTCAGTTTTTTAAAAAGGGACGAGCGTCCCTTTTTTACTTTCTTATTTTTGATTATACGCTTCGTTGTGTGAGCTTGCTGCGCGACCTGATGGATCGGCATTGCGCTGGAAAGACTCGTCCCAAGCAAGCGCTTCGGGCGTTGAACACGCCACAGACTTGCCGTGAGGAACACACTTAGCTGCCGCTTCTCCTGGGAAATGCGACTCAAAAATGGTGCGATAATAATAGGCTTCTTTGCTATCCGGTGTATTGATTGGATAGCGGTAGTGGGCGTTTTCAAGATCCGAGTCGCTCACTTGCTGACTGACATACTCTTTTAGTGAATCGATCCAGCTATAGCCTACGCCATCAGAAAACTGCTCTTTTTGGCGCCACAATACGTCATCGGGTAAATAGCCATCAAACGCCTCACGGATAATGTGTTTTTCGATACGGCCATCTTTACACATTTTGTAGTCTGGGTTGGTACGCATGGCAATATCGACAAATTCTTTATCTAAGAAGGGAACACGTGCTTCAACCCCCCAAGCTGCCATCGACTTATTTGCACGTAAGCAATCAAACATATGCAGTTTCGAGACCTTTCGGTTTAGCTCATTGTGAAACTCCTCTGCATTTGGTGCTTTGTGGAAATACAAATAGCCGCCAAATAGTTCATCGGCCCCTTCACCCGATAGCACCATTTTAATGCCCATTGCTTTAATGTAGCGTGCCATGAGGTACATAGGAGTAGAAGCGCGAATGGTTGTGACATCGTAGGTCTCTAGGTGATAGACCACTTCTTTAAGGGCATCAATCCCTTGTTGTACGGTAAAGTGAATGGGATGGTGAACTGTGCCGATTTTATCCGCTACCTTTTGTGCTGCAGCGAGATCGGGTGAACCTTCCAGGCCAATGGAAAATGAGTGAAGTTTTGGCCACCAAGCATCGGAAGCATCATCATCTTCGATACGCTTTGCTGCGAACTTTTGTGTGATAGCGGAAATCACAGAAGAATCGAGACCACCAGACAACAACACTCCATATGGCACATCGCACATCAATTGGCGTTTTACTGCGGCTTCTAGCCCATTTTTAACCGCTTCGGGGCTGGCCTCATTGTCTTTTACAGCACTAAACGCTTGCCAGTCGCGTTGGTAATACTCTCTTGGACCCCCTTCTTTTGAATACCAATAATGGCCAGGAGGAAACTCTTCAATTTGTGTACAAATAGGTGTGAGCGCTTTCATTTCGCTGGCGACATAGAGGTTACCGCTTTGATCACGGCCAGTGTAAAGTGGAATGATACCGATATGATCACGACCAATTAAAAAGGCATCTTCCGTTTCATCGTACAAACAAAATGCAAAAATTCCATTGAGATCATCTAAAAACTCAGGGCCTTTTTGCTTGTATAGCGCCAAGATCACTTCACAGTCTGACTCTGTTTGAAATTCAAATGGAACGGTCAGTGCTTTTGCAAGCTCTTTATGATTATAAATTTCACCATTTACCGCCAAAATATGTGTTTTTTCAGGGTTAAATAATGGTTGTGCGCCGCTAGAAACGCCGACAATTGCCAAACGTTCATGAACTAGGATGGCTTTTTCACTTGAATATACCCCTGACCAGTCGGGGCCACGGTGTCTTAGTTTTTTTGACATTTCGATCGCTTGCTCTCGAAGTGCAAGGGGATCGGTCTTGATGTCAAGTACGCCGAAAATTGAACACATATTTCCTCATTCCTATTTATGTGTTGATAATATCAACAAATTATTATTGCTCATGGAAGCATAGTTACCATGAGATAGTTTAAGTTCTACCAAAAATAATTTGATAAGTCACACAATGAAATAGAGAAAATGTGAATTTTTTGTGATGTGCAATGGTGCAATCTTGCACCATTGTAGGGCGATTCTTATTAGTGTGTCGTTCCAGCGACAAGCTTAATATCTTGCTTTTGTGTAATGGCACTGGTTAATAGGATTTTTATTCCTTTAACTAGGGTGTCAATGTCCATACTGGGTGCACCAGGGTGGTGCGCCGCTTGGGAGGGCAAGTATGGAATATGCACAAAGCCACCACGGCACGCTAAGTCATGTGTACTAAGATAGTGCAGTAATCCATACATCACATGGTTGCACACGTAAGTGCCCGCAGTATTAGAAATACTTGCAGGAACTCCCGCCTGAATCGCACTACTTAGCATACTTTTTATTGGTAAAGAGGCAAAGTAAGCATCGGGTCCGTGTGTAACGACTGGTGTATCTATCGGCTGGTTTCCTGCGTTGTCGGCTATTCTGGCATCGTTAACGTTAATCGCGATACGTTCGATGGAGATATCACAGCGTCCACCAGCCTGGCCTAAACAGATCACGATGCTTGGGTGATACTTATCTATCGCTTGTGTTAAAGACTCAATACTTTTGTCAAATTCACAAGGTAACTCTTTTGTGTGGATCAGGTGGCCTTCAATGGTCTCACCTTCTAATAGCTGAGCTAATTGCCATGAAGGGTTGATGGACTCACCACCAAATGGGGTGAACCCAGTAACGAGGACACAAGGTTTACTGTAACTGGACATTAAAAAACGACTCCGTACATAAGAAAAATATTAATCACCAATAACGTTATAGCGGTTGGTATTTGCACTTTAATGACTTGGTATTTATCTTTTAAATCTAACAGTGCCGCTGGCACTATGTTGAAATTAGCGGCCATCGGTGTCATCAGTGTTCCGCAATAACCCGAATACATGCCAATTGCGACGAGCGGCGCAGGATCAGCGCCATGCCCCTGAATCAAAAATGGCAGCGCAATACCCGCCGTCATTACCGGAAATGCGGCAAAAGCATTGCCCATAATCATGGTAAAGAGTGCCATGCCCACACAATACAGTACAACGAGCATAAAACGGTTATCTGGCGAAATAAATAATGTCACTAAGTCTTGGATTGCAGTGCCTGTGTTGGCGACGATAAATACGCCGCCAAGCATTGCAAGCATCTGTGGCAATATTGCTGCCCAGCCTATTGAGTCGACCAAGCGACGAGACTCAGAAAGTGCTTGTAGTGGACTGCCTTTGGTTATGTTCCAGCTCACCAGCAATGCGATGGTGCAAGCGAGTGTCAGTGCTGAAAGCGTCACATGTTCCTGATCGAATAGATAAAAATCGCCGAGCTGGATCTCACTTAAGATGATAGTGCAGATAACGGTAACTATTGGAATAAGTACAGCAGGAACAAACAATTTATTACCAAACCGATTTGCATCTTCTGTTTTGGCTCGTTCGCACGGCATTTCGTAATTTCCCATGGAAACCATATTCATACCTGCAAGTAGTGCGATGATCACCACGTTGATGCCAATCCATAAATAAGTATTTCGCTCACCAATCAACGCGATAGAAGCATCACCAAAGATAAAGACAGAGCCAAATAAAAACCAAAATAGGGCGGTGGTGAGGCGCTTAGGATGGGCCTTATCTTGTAGCGTTTTCACCACTAAAAACATCACAATAAAGCCAATTAATAAATAGATGTTGTCAATTGAAAGTAAGCTAGATTGCGCGTCAGGAGTGTTCATTAAGCTCATAATGACTCCTCCTTAAGCGCTGAATTTGTATTGCTAGGTGTTTGCTCTTCTTCGCTTTGTTGCTGCTGACAGCGCGCAATTTCTGCCCGGATTTTTGCCTCAAATCGCGCTAACCGGAAAAGATGAACAATGAGCGCGGCAATTGCGGTTGGTATTGCCCAAAGTCCGATATGTAGCGGTTCAATCCCGGCAATGCCGTTTTCTTTTAAAAATGCATCCATTAGTAGTACAGCACCAAAGGCGATAAAAATATCCTCACCAAAGAACACGGCAATGTTATCGCAGGCCGCAGCATGTGCGCCTATCATGTCTTTTACATCTTGTGGCAGGTCGCCGTATTGGTTTGCCGCAGCGCCTATCGCCATCGGAGCGAGCAGTGGTCTAACGGTTTGCGCTTGGCCCGCTAAATTGATTAACCCCAGCGCAGCGGAGCACTCACGGACCACAAAATACATACTTAAAATTCGAGAAGTGGTCGCCCCTTTTATGCCCGCAACCCAAGCTTTAGCGCGCTGCTGTAAGCCGTAACGTTCTAAAATTGCAATCACGGGTAAGATAAGTAGAAAGCTTGCAAGCTGGCGAGAGTTCATAAACTTTTCGCCAAAGGTGGCAATTAAGTCGACAAAGTCTATCCCAACGGCAAAACCAGTAACTAGACCTGCCGAGGTGACAACCAACAAGGGATTAAACCTCAGAGCAAAGCCAATAACAATCACAGCAATGCCCGAAAGAGGAAGGAGATTTAGCTCAGTCATTTTGTTGTTCTTTATTTTTAAGCGCTAGCCTTAGCTGATTGAGATGCGCCTGTACTCGGTGAGATTCCTTTGCTGCATCTATAAGGGATGTTGATTTTAAATGGATACAATCGCCCGCGCCCAATTGGCTCAAGTGGCGCATATCGGCTTGAATGATGGTACCAATAATTGGATAACCGCCTGTGGTTTGGCAGTCATTCAATAGGATAATGGGCTCGCCACTAGGGGGGAGCTGAATAACGCCTGGGTGGACAGCTTGGGTTGCAATATTATGTGCATGCACTAGGCTACTATGGCCACTTAGGCGAATACCCATACGATTACTGCTGGGATTTACTTTCCAAATGGTGTCGTTTAATACACTCAGTGTCTGTTTGGAAATTAACTCGAGATGTGGGCCTGGGATAAAATGAATGAGCTTTTCGTAGCTGGGCTGCAGGCCACCAACGGCGTCCTTGGCAGTGCTTGGCGTGTAGCTCAGCTTGTCCCCTTGTTTAAGAGCTCGGCCGCTTATACCCCCAAAGCCTGCCATGAGATCGGTTGAATAACTCCCAAGCAGCTTGTCTATGTTGGTAAATCCACCTTCGACCACCAAATAAGCGCGTAAACCATCGCGGTTTTGTTTAAATGTTAGCTTATCTCCAGCTTTAGCGCTGTAGCGCCAGCAAGGGTATATCACTTCATCGTTTAAAGCAGCATTGAGATCTGCCCCTGTGATAACAAAGTTAGTGGGGGCGTGGAAGTGAAATTCACATAAGCCAATGGTCACTTCAATAGCTGCATTATCGTCGTCATTTGACAAGAGTGTATTTGCAAGTTTAAGCGCAACAGGGTCGATGACACCTGCTTGACTTACTCCTAAGTGGCGAAGTCCTTGACGGCCAATGTCTTGAATAGTTGAAAGTGGCCCAGGTTTAATAACTTCTAGCATGATTTCTCCACAAAACGCACGATATCTCCTGGTTGCAGCAAGCTTGCTGATGCAGAATTTGGGTCAAATAGCGTAGTATTGGTTTGTCCAAGTAAATGCCAACCACCGGGAGATTGACTCGGATAAATTGCACTGTAGCTGTCTGCGATGGCAATACTGCCTTTGGGGACTTTGGTAATTGGTGTGGATTTTCTGGGTAATTGAAGCGCAGCTGGTAACCCTGACAAGTAAGCAAAACCGGGTAAGAAGCCAATAAATTGTACTTGATAATCAACGCTTGAGTGCAGCTCGATAAGCTGTTTTGGTGTCAGTTGTAATTCGTCCGCTATGCGTTCAAAATCCTGTCCGAATTCTTTGCCATAAAACACCTCAATATGATGGTGTGTTGGCTTTACCTCTGCTACCTCTAGGCCTTGCCAATGTGCTTGGATTTTATGTTGCCACGGTTCGGCTTTACGGGGGTCTTTTAAATAGGCAGTAACGGAAGATTTGGCAGGCACCACATCAATAAAATCACCGCTACTATCAAGCCATTTCTTGAGGGCGAACAGTCGTTGATTAATTGGACTTTTGCTATCAGGCAAACATGTTGCATTTATAACAATTGCTTGCTCACCTAATAGATAACAACTCACATCGGACATAGACAATAACAATTGGTTGCTTTGGTAAACGTTATATTTCTTATAACACACCTCGCAATTGAAACGAAGTTATTGCTATCAGTTGCCATTTTGTTGCAGTCACAAAAAAGCCGTGTTTAAACACGGCTTAAAATCTGAGGATTTATTTAGCAGTTAATAGCCACTCGCTTAAGAGGCGAACGCCATAGCCTGTACCACCAGTTGGTACTTCGTCTTTGGCTGAGCTTGAAAGTGCGTTACCGGCAATATCGATATGAACCCAACGGGTGTCACCTGCAAATTGTTGTAGGAAAGTCGCAGCAGTTGTTGCACCAGGACCACCTGAACCTACGTTTTGGAAATCGGCGATGTCAGATTTTAGTTTGTCCTTATAGCCAAGCGGTAGACGCCATACGTTTTCGTTCACAACCTTACCTGCGTTGGTAAATTCTGTAATTAAGCTATCATCTTCAGAGAAAATTGCTGAATATTCGTTACCAACAGCACGAATTTTAGAGCCCGTTAATGTCGCGACGTCAATCATGATCTCAGGGCTGTAATGTTTACGTGCATACCACATCGCATCAGACAGCACCAAACGGCCTTCAGCATCTGTGTTGACCACTTCTACGCTAATACCTTCTGCAGTGCGCAGTACATCACCCGGTGCAATTGCATACTGAGACACCATATTTGCCGCCATACCCATGACTGCTACCACGTTTACGTCTGCTTTGCTTAGCGCCATTGCTTTTACTGTACCAAGCACGGCAGCTGCGCCCGCCATGTCAGATTTCATGCGTGCGATCGAAGCGCCGGTTTTGATGCTATAACCACCAGAATCGAAAGTAATACCTTTACCGATCAGGGCAATTGGTGTCTCGCTGTTACCTTTATAATGTGCAACAACTAAGCGAGAGCCGTGCTCACTACCACGGCCAACGCCCTCAAGCGCACCCATGCCAAGTTCTTTAAGTTCAGCTGGTGCTAGTACTTTTACTTCAACGCCATATTGTTCAAGTTCCTTTGCCGCTTTTGCAAAGTCTACTGGAGTCATTTCTGTTGCGACTTCAGAGGTTAAGTCGCGCGCTAAAAACACGCCAGCTTGAATGTGTTGTAGTGCTTTATACTGAGCCTGTGTTGCTTGTTTATCGGCAACGTCGAAGTGATAGCTTACGTTAAAAGTGTTTGGCTCTTTTTTGTATACTTCGAAGGTGTGGTCACGAAGGTTTGCACCGTGTGCAAGTTGTGCTGCTAGTTCTGCATTTGAAAGCGCTCCCTCAACGTCTTCGAATGCAACCGCAACATTCTCCAGCTTTTTACCTTCGAATTTAGCGTGTAGGTTACCACCAAGTTTGGTCATTTTGCTGGCGTTGAGTTCGCCTGCGTCACCTAAACCAACAATGAAGATACGCTTATAATCAGAGTCTACAGGTGCTAATACTTCAACTGTTTTGCCATACGCGCCTTTAAAATCTTCAGCAGCAATTGCGCGCGCCAATTGTTTGCGAGTGTCTTTATCCAGGAACTTTAGGTTACTTTGGTTTTCACCAGCTTGAAAAAGTACCAGTGCATCAGCGTCTGCAAGCTTGGTATTGAACTCAAAGTCAGCGGCATTTGCAGAAGTCATACTGGCAACCGCCAGCGCTAAAGCAGAAAAACGCGTAGTCAATGACATAATTTTATCCTCAGATAACTAAAATTGCGGCGTTTTTACCTCATTTGGAGAAATTTAGACACAGTTTGTCGGTGAAGTAACAGCTTTTACCGTTCAGTGACATTAGGTAAGCGGCTTGTCAGCACGATGCCTAATATCGTGACCATAATGTAGAGTGCAAGTAACACATTAATTGAAAATACCGAGGCAACGACACCAAGTGCACTTGTTAATAAAAGTACAATACCGATAATTGTGTTACTAAGCGTGACGTAACTGGTGCGTTTGTTTCCTTCGGCCATATCGACCACGTAGGTTTTGCGGCCCACGCGCACGCCTTGGTGAGCGATGGCAATGACAAAATAGCAAAGTGGAATAAACCAGATTTTTTCTAGCAGTGAAGAATAAAATAAAGAAGTTGCCAGTAGTACAGCAGTGATAGCAACGGTGATTGTAGCACCATAAATCATCACGTGTTTACTGGATTGATCGGCAAGGCGACCCCAAAATGCACCACTGACTAAACTAGCAAGTCCAGACACCGCTAACAAAGCTGCCAACACCCATGCACCGTTGCCAATATTCTGCTGCGCCAGCACGGTGAAATAGGGCGGAATAAGCGCAGAACTTAATAGCAATCCACGGGCTAAAATGAACTTTTTAAGTATTGGATCGGTTTTCAACAGTGCTAAATCTTGCTTTATTTTATCTAATCCGCTTTCACCACCTTCGGTTGCCCCTTCATATTCTTTGATTTTTGAGAACGTTAACGCACCAATCAGCCAAAAGATTGCAGCTAGTACCAGTGTGATCACAAAGTTGACGTTGTTTACTTGAGTGGCAGCGATAAAAAGCCCGACACCAAATGTAACGGTTATAAGTCCACTGACAGAGGCGGCTTGGCCGCTAAGCTGGCCGCGCTTTTGTTTAGGGATAGTTTTACCGATGACATCTTTTGACGACACGGAACTTAAGCTGCGGGCGATGCTAAAAATCGCCAGTAATCCAAGTACCAACCAAGCGTATAATTGATTTTCAGTTTGCTGCCATGCAAGCAGTGCCATAAGTAGTACACAAATAGCTTGAGTAAGTGCGCCGAGAGACCAAAGGTGCTTTCGTTTAGCGTGCTTACGCACCCACTGGCCAATAAACAATTGTGGGATCAGTGAACCGGACTCGCGAATGGGGACCAGAGCCGATATCATATAAGCGGGAGCACCGAGTGATTGCATCAGCCAAGGTAGCGTGATCTTTGGGTTGAGTAGGGCATCTCCTAATTTGCTAAATAGTTGACTCAATAAAATAAGTACGTAGTTACCGGGAACTTCTTTACACGCCTTATCGTCAATCGCTTTACAGGCACGCGCTTCGTCATCATTGGTTAGCTTTTGATAGAGATTCTCACTTATTTTACTCACACCCATTCCTTTATTTTGCAGACAGCCTACTTCACTATCATGAACGACTTTAGATGAAATGATAATTAACCTTTAGCGGTCTCATTTAATACGCAGTAAATCATATTAAGTTCAATAAGTATGAAGTGATAGTCATACTTAGTTGTGACATACAGCATTGAGAGGGTAGTGATGAGAACATTACAGGTGGCCGCATCGATAGGGTTTATCATGATGTTAGGTTTGGGTGTATCGGCGCTCGCGGGGACCGATATGCCAAAGCCTAAAGTTGATGGCGCAAGTAACCATATTAAAACGTTAGTGTTGGGCTCCGGTTGTTTCTGGGGTCCTGAAAAGCGTTATGAAAAAATGACGGGCGTGATAGATGCTGAATCTGGCTATGCCGACGGTAAAGGGTTTAAGCCAAGTTATAGAGAAATCATTAAATCGAGCCGACGCTTTGATGAAGACAACTATGCGGAGGTGGTAAAGGTAACTTACAACGCAAATCTTATCACCACCGATGCGCTGCTAAAGTACTACTTTGAAAGTCATGATCCAACGCAGAAAAACCGTCAGGGTAATGACGTTGGAACGCAGTATCGTTCGATCATTCTATACACTGACGAGCAGCAAAGTGACAAGGCCCACACATTAAAAGCGCAGTATCAACATTTATTATCTGAGCAAGGCTATGGCGACATTCAAACCAAGATCAAGCCGCTTAGAAAATTTTATCCAGCGGAAGAGTATCATCAAAACTACTTAACCAAGAATCCCAAGGGATACTGCCCAGATCACAGCACGGGAGTGACCTTTGAAAAGGTGACGAAAGATAAAACAGATAACACTATGCTAGCCCAAGGTAAGCATATTGTGATTGTTGATGCTAAAAGCTATTGCCCTTATTGCGAGAAGCTAAAAAAAGAGGTGTTAAACGACTATCAAGGTGATATCCCACTGCATTTTCGCTATGCCGATCAACTTGAGGGGCTAATGATAAAAACCGCGACTTGGGCGACGCCAACGATCTTATTTATTGAAAATGGTGTTGAGTCTCTTGGCTTTCAAGGTTTTATGGCGAGAGAAGAGTTTTACAAGGCACTTGGTGCTTTTAAGCTGGGTCGATCAGAAGCTTTTGACATTGCCTTTCAAAAAGGCACAGAGCGACCATTTTGCAAGCAGTATGATATCTTTAAAAACACACCAGATGGCGTATTTATCGATAAATTAAGCGGCAAGGTTCTTTTTGACACCCGAGATAGATTTAACTCGGGCACTGGGTGGCTGTCGTTTACCCACCCAGTAAAAGACAGCGTGACCTATCACAAAGATTTAAGCCACGGAATGGTGAGAACTGAAATACGCTCAAAAAGCAGTGGTATTCATTTAGGTCATGTATTTAAAAATGAAGGGCCAAAAGGTCAAGACCGCTATTGTATCAATGCCCAAGTACTTGATTTTAAAGCGAGAGAGGCGCTTTAGGCATTACGCCTAAAGTTACCTTTTGCTCCGGAGCCAGAGATAAATTTAAGTCGAAGTTACTTTTGTGCATTAAGAGAGCGTGTTTACTTGTTAACTTTTCAAAGTGGTACTTTGGTTATTTTCTCCTCAAATTTGATCTGCCATTTAAAATACGTAAAAGTAATTCTCATGCACTGTATACATATTCTATGTCTGTTTTGTTTGTGGTGGCTCATTTCGGTACCGACAGCTTTAGTTTAAATAAGGGAGTAAAGACAGGTTTTATTGCCCGTAAACTTATTGGGAACGAATGAGAGTATTATGTTATGGTATAACTCTTAGACAACGAAGGATTTAGTCATGCTGACCTTAGCGCCATTCACCGCAACTCATGTAGAGGCAGTGAAACGAGTACACCTTGCGGAGGAGCAAATTCAATTTGCCGGTACCGCTGAATCATTTTTAGAAGATCAAAGTGAGACCACCCATTTGCATGTCATAAAGGTGGCTGATGAAATTATCGGATATTTTAAGTTTGATATTGCATATTCGAACACATATTCGTTTTGCCCAAAAAGCGGTTTAGGTTTAAGAGCATTTGTCATAGATAGCCAGCGACAAGGTCAGGGTCTAGGGACATTAGCCGCGAGTACATTGGTCCCTTATGCGCAGGCAAGTTATCCAGAGTTTGAGTCAATATATTTAACCGTAAATTGTAGAAACCCAGCGGCGATTACCTGTTACCTAAAAGGTGGATTTGAAGACACAAATGAAAAATACCTCGGTGGTCCTGCTGGCCCTCAACATATTATGAAAGCGTCTCTGATAAAAAAGCACAGTAGTGCATTATGACGTTGTACTATTTCTTTATCATTTAGTGCTTGAAGCACCTATATTTACCAAGAAATATAGTGGCGATAACAGAGATGGCAAGGAGGAAAAAGCACCTTTGGCTGTTTTTTTAAAGGTGTTGTAACCGCTTTAGATGCTTTTTCAAAGAGGCTCCTCTTAACATCGAAATTAATTGCGAGTAGATAACTCAATTTTCCGAAGTGCGTAAAGTTGAGCTCGCCATTGTCGTATTTGTCACCAACAAGCTTTGCAGAAGCGCGGCCGGATTTAAAACCATAAACTTGCGATTTGGCTCTTATCTCGCTTGGTGCTCTTGGACTTAACTTAATAGCAATTGTGCTTTACACGCCTCGTAGTGATCTCATGATAGGTTGAACATGCCGTTGACAAGCATATCATAGCGCTAATTTGAGAGAGTGTATCAATTTTGTCATTTTCCTTCCTTGACGTACTTTTTTATTCGTCGCGAACAGTACGAGATAGGCGACAAAAATTTAATTATTTGACGCGAATTACATTGCTAAAGTCATAAAATAGGCGTATACATCGCGTCGAATTCTCGCTTTCTTTTTTAGGTGTATCTGTGGACTTTTTTTGGGTGTTGTTACTCATTAGCTTGAGTGCAGTTTTCGCGCTGTGTGAAATATCATTGGCAGCGGCACGCAAAGTTAAATTACAAACCTTATTTGATCTTGGTGACGTTAGAGCCAAGAAAGTATTGTATTTGCAGGCCAATGCGCATCAGTTTTTTGCTGCGGTACAGGTGGTACTCAATGCTTTGGCGATTGTCGCGGGTATGATAGGCGAGTCGGTGTTTACCCCTTATGTATTGCAACTACTAAACTGGGTTGCAAGTTTTATGTTTGCCGATGTTGCGGCTCATGCCTCGATGTTATTGCAAATATCCACAGTGGTGTCGTTTTTACTGATCACATCGTTATTTGTACTGTTTGCTGATTTATTGCCAAAGCGAATAGCTATGGTTATCCCAGAAACTATCGCGATGCGATTTATCCATCTTATGCTTGCCAGTGTATGGATTTTTAAGCCTATTATCTGGCTATTTAACGTGTTCGCTGATTGGATTATAAAGCTATTCAATTTACCAAATGAGCGTGACGAACAGGTAACGCGTGATGATATTTATGCGGTGGTTGATCAAAGTGCTGAGCAGGGTGAACTGTGCGAACACGAGTACAATATCATTGGCAATGTGCTCGACCTTAACCAGACTAATATTACCCAAGCGATGATCAATCGCGATGCAATCGTGTGGTTAGACATTCAAGAATCAGAAGAAAACCTGAGCACGTTAATTCAAGCGCACAGTTTTCAACAGTATTTGCTGTGTGACGGCTCGCTCGACAAAGTGATAGCTGCACCTGAGGCAAAGCAACTGCTTAGTAATATTTTGGCTAAAAAGCCGTTACTGGATGGTCAACAACAAGAATTCCATAAGCCGGTCATTTTACTTGATACTCTAAGCCTTTCCGATGCGCTAGATGGGTTGAAAAGTCATGAAAGCAACTGTGCGGTTGTGATCAATGAATTCTCAACAGTGGTCGGGATGGTAACGTTATCCAGCATCTTGAATTTAATTGCACTGAAAGACGACCAAGCAATAGAAGCCCAATTTAGACAAAAGGATAACACCCGATGGCTAGTGCAGGGCGATATGTCGATTAAGGACTTTCAAGCTTCGGTGATTGAGTACGAGTTTGAACCGATTGAAGCCATAGAAACCTTAGCCGGTTTTGTGATCCACAGGTTAAAGCATTTTCCTGCCGAAGGAGAGTCGTTAGAAGTTGATGGTTTTAAGTTTAAAGTAATAGAAATTCAAGGATTGGCCATTAGGCAAATTGAAGTAACCAAAGAGCCCCAACTATAAGGGGCTCAGTGTTTCCAACACCGCGTTGATTTCTTTTAGCACCAAAGCCGAGGAGTCCTGCATAAAAAAGTGCCGACCAGGTATTGCTTTAGGCGCGATACCTTGTTTAAAGCAGCTTTCCCAATGTTGCATATCCATCCCTGTTGCTGCTTTATCCCGAGTACCATATAACACGGTTGCAGGGACGTCGAGTTTACAAGTTGAGTCGTATTGATAGGTCTCTCCCTGCTTAAAGTCTGCTTTTAACGTTGGCAGCATCAGTTGTTGCAGTTCGATATCGTTGAGCAAAGCCGGTGGTAACCCGCCCATTAAATTTACCGAGTCGATGAACTTCTTATCGTCAAGAGTATGGTAGGGGGATTTTCTTATCGCATATTGCGGTGCCTTCCTTGCTGCAATAAACAGGTGTTTAACGATATTACAGCTGCTATGTTGAAGTGCTAAGGCAAGCTCATACGCAATATAAGCGCCATTGCTATGACCGTAAAATACGCTAGGCAGTGGTGTTGCCTCGCTCAAAATAGGTGCTATTTCATTGACCAAGGTATGAATGTTATCAATGGCGGCTTCATGACTCCGCTCCTTTCGCCCGGGGGCTTGGAGTGCATATAAAGCGACATCTTCAGGCAGTTTTCCTGCCCAGTTTTGATAAACAGCTGCATCTGCGCCAGCAAAAGGAAAGCAAACGAGTTGTTTGCGAATGGTGTTAGGCTTATTTAATAAAACTAGCCATTTTGAATCTATGCAATCTCTACATGTTTGTAATGTGACTTGGCTCATTGTTAACTCAATAGGTTCTTTTTAGTTGCTGTGAAAGTGGCTGGCAGTTTGTAGGTCGTGCGTAGCGAGAAAGCCACAAACGTAAGGCTCACGAGGGCTTGGACTACCACACTTAACACCGTGATATACCACAGTTCCGTAATTGTAAGTTGCTGTTGTTTTACTAACCAGATGATTGGTAGTACAAAGGTAAATAGTCTCGTGGTGTTACTGTAAAGTGGTGGCCACGTATTACCTGAGGCTTGAAACAATCCCGAGCAAGTGAAAATAACCCCCGTTGCGATAAAGCTCCAAGCGACGATATATAGAAAGTAACGAGTGTGTTCGATGACTTGCGGGTTTTCTGAAAATGGCATGGCGAGTTGAGCGCCTAAGTGTGCTGCGAGTAAGGAAACGCCCAACATCAAGCTACAAGTCGCGAACAGTGACCAATAGAATGCCTGTCTAAATCGTTTGAAGTTCCCTGCGCCGTAATTTTGTCCTGCTATTGCAGGCAGTGAAAATGCGACGGCCATCACGGGCAAAAACAGAGCTTGGATCACTTTCGAGCCAATTCCAAATCCGGCTTGTACATTGGTGCCAAAATCTTTTAATACCCAAAATGTTGTCGACATATAAACAAACATCAGAATAAGTTCTGCACCTGCTGGGCACCCCACAGAAAATAGCCGTTTTATGGTGTGACGATGAAACGTTAGAAACAATTGGCTATCTAGCACCAAATAACGCCTGTCGTAATTGAGATAAAACCAAAGTGAAAGCATGGCTATCACAACAGAAATGGAACTGGCCAGCCCCGCACCTGCAATGCCCATTTCTATTCCGAATAGCCATCCCGAGATTAAGATGGGCGACAGAATAATATTAATAATAAGAGAGCCGATTTGCGCGATCATCATTGGCTTTACAACACCAGTTCCTCTCAGTGCAGCACCGATTGTAGTCATAATAAACTGCAGCACTAAACAGGGTAAAAACCAGTATGAGTAGCTTAATGCTGCCTCTGTGGTGGCGGGATCTTCGCTGGTGATGTGCAGATAAGATTTGATGCCAAAGATACCAGTTAGTAGCAAGATGGTACCAAGTACCACGGAAGCGAATAGTGCTTGGTTAAATACAAGATTGGCGCTGGACTGATCCTTTTCTCCTACCGCATGTGCAACTAATGTTGCGGTTCCGACATTCAAAATCTGGCTGACGGCGAAAATCAAAAACATGATATTGCCAATTAAACTGAGCGCTGCGACTGGAGCACTGCCCAAGTCTGAAACAAAATAGAGATCGGTAAGCACATAAAGTGTTTGCACAAACATCCCAATTGACATGGGTAGCGCCATAGCTACTAGATGCTTAGGTAAGGAACCTTGAGTTAGATCTTTCATGCAGCTACCTTTTCCTAATATCTACTGTTGAGGGAGTGGAACGTGACTCGATGTCATATTCTTGAGGTAGCGGAGTTGATTTGGTGTATCTTGGTCTATTTCCACGTTTACTGATGAACCATCGAAATGGATGAAGAATACCTTTAGCAACCTCAAAGGCACTTGGAAATAAATATGGCTTAGTAACTCCAACTTGAATTGGACTACTATCTGGGCGGTAAAAGAAACTTCCGAATAACTGATCCCAAATACTCAAATCAGAACCAAAATTTCCAGCCTCTTTCAATTCTACGCTATGATGGAAACGATGGAGCTCTGGTGTTGCCACGATGTAGTTTAGCCATCCCATACGAACGTTTACATTGGCATGAATGAAATATCCGTGCAGAGCAGTAAATTGACCGGCAATGAACATTCCTTCGGCTGAGAAACCAAGCAATAGAAATGTAGTCTGTATAACTAGCGCGCTTAACAATACTTCCAGAAAGTGAACGACAGAGTTATTACTTACCGTAACTTTGTTAGGCCGATGATGGATCCCATGAAAGCTCCAAAGAAACAGATGCCGATGTTCTAATCTATGTAGCCAGTACCCGATAAACGAGCCGACGAGAATGGCTAGAATGGCATTTTGTGCCAAGCTCAAAGTATTTTCGATAGGGGCGAGCTGGAGTGCAATTACTCGCACTAGTGTCTCGCTAAACGCCCCGTATACGATGACGAGAATAAAGCACAAGCCATCTCTGCTCCATTCCTTTTTACTGGGATGCCATTGTGTTTTAAACGGGTTTAGTCTTTCCATGATAATAAAATAGGCAATGATGATAAGCACACTAGAGAATGCTGCTAATCCAAGGTCAATGCCTTGTTGTAAGACAAAGATACTGTAACCAATAAGGATCAAAACGATCAAAGGGTAGCAAGTAATAGCAAAAAACCTACGAAGTTGGTTTTTGAGTGGACTAGGCATAATTGTCTGCCTCATTGGTGATGTGCTGCTTTGTGTTTTGCTGTTCTGGATAACAAACCCTAAATGGTTTTTTATCTTGTCGACAAAGGTATTGTGCAACATAGCGGCCACTTGCCGTTGAGTGTGTTACGCCGCTAAATGTGCTCCATTGCCCCGTATAATAAAAGTTGTCTAGATTCGGGAAAGTAGGACCATGCTTGATTTGGTAATTCTCTAATTCTTCTGTCAGTGGCGCAAAAGGGTGCCAAGCTAAAACGGTCCCATTGTGGTTCTCGGTATAACGTTCACTGGTTAATGGCGTTACAACATCTATAAACTCAACTTTATCTGTAAGGCCTTCAAAATATTGGTTAAGGAACTCGACTATCGCCTGACCCACTTTTTTCTTTGCTTGCTTATATTCGGGTGAACGGCGTTTACGTGTATATGGATTACGACTTTGCCCTGAAGAGGTAGATTGCACGACGCTTTGCTCCATCGCTTGCCATACGTCACTTTTTGATAAATAAGTGACGTAAAGAACTGACTTGCCACTTGGTGCATGATCTGGATATAGCGTATTGCGGATTTGCACACCAACCCCACTATGATAATTACCGACCAGTTGGTGCGAAATCGATTCGGGTAATAAGTAAGAGGTATAAGGGTCATGGTCTGAATAGTCTGCATTTACCGCAATAAATACCGCAACACAGCCCGGAAATACCACGCTGTTTGCATCTTCTTCTAGCTTTGTGAAAAGCTTATCAAGCACAGGGTGAGGGTAGCGATTTTGCAACATCTTACGAGTGAGTTTGTAACTATCACAACTGGCGACAACATAATCAGCGTAATGGACAGAGCCATCGGCTAATTGCACACCAACCGCGCGGTTATTGTCGGTGAGAATGTGCTCGACTTTACTTTTATAATGAATGTTTGTCCCTAGTTCTTTTGCCCGATTTGCCAATCGCTTTGCAAGGCCTAATGAACCAATACTAGGCACTCCTGCATTTTGGTTTGCAGCACAAGCTAAATTAAAGACAAAGGGCATTAATCGTAGCTCGCTATGGCGGTCAAAAATAATCCAGTTGAGTGCTTCCGCAAGCGTGGGGTTTGAAAAGCGCTTAGAAAAGTCTTCCATAGTGACAGCAAGCGTTTTCATAAAGGTGCGCATATAGGGTAGCAATTGCCACATCATTTTGCTTTTTTCCCACCATGTCATCAAGCCACCACTTTTAAGAAAAGGGAAATACGGCATACACTTGCGTAGTTTTCGGATATGTCCACACAATTCAATGATTAGTTTGCTATCTTCAGGAAAGCGCTCAATCAGGGTGGACTCTAACTTGTCTGGATCCACATAAAAGCGGATCTTTTCGCCGTTAGCCGTGACGACTGAGTTAAATATCTCAGTGTTGTAAATAGGCACGTTTTCAAGGCAGCCTAGCTCACCCCAGATGGTTGCCATTTCGTTGTTGGTTCCCGTGCCGTTTAACCAGCTGATACACCAATCGAAAGTGTATTCTTTTCGTTGCCAAGAGGTGCAACACCCTCCCGGCGTTTCATGCAGTTCGAAGACGGTGCATTGATAGCCATTCATTTGGCTATAAGCAGCGGTACCAAGACCAGACATACCAGCACCAATGATAATCACAGACTTTTGTTGTTCGGACATAGTTTCGTTCTTTTAATGATGCTCGACTAGCCATTTTAAATATCGAATTAGCCCGCCGAGCGAAAACACAAAGTGCGCCTTAAGCTGTTTCGCAGGTAAGTTCTTGAAGCACGGCGGCAATCTCTTGGCACCAGTCGTTGATGCGCTGCTCGGTGAGTTCTGGTTGGTTATCATCATCAAGCGACAAGCCGAGAAACTCACTGCCGTCTTCACTTAACCCTTTAGACTTGGTGAAGTGATAACCTGAATTTGGCCAGTAACCAATTGCTGTGGCGCCTTGTTCGGTTAGTTTATCGTGTAAGATGCCGATACCGTCTTGAAACCACTCATCATAACCAACTTGATCGCCTTGACCGAAGATAGCCACGATTTTTCCGCTGAAATCCTGTTGTGCTAGGCTTTCCCAACGTGACTCCCAATCATCCTGTAAACCACCGTATTCCCACGTTGAAATACCAAAAATCAAAAATTCATAGTTCTCGGTTAAGGTTAATTCAGTATCTGCTATATCAAAGAGGTCGATGGTAAACTGGTTTAAGCTTGCTTTTATTAATTCTGCTGCGGCCTCTGTGTTACCTGTTGTGCTGCCATAAAATAGGCCAATACGAGTACTCATAATATTTCCTTTTAATTCTCTTGGTTAAGCAACATGCTGCTTTTGTTCTCTATAAGATTGAGGTTGGTGTAGTGGGTTTTCACCGATCCAAGCCTGAAACGGCTTGTCATCATCACGGCATACAAAGTGCAGAACATGTCTGCCTGTAGCTGCAGCGCGGATCAACCCGCCGGTTGTCACCCAGTGACCAGCCATATAAAAGTTGCTAAGGCCTGGCAGTCCCGTTGTCCCGTTGGCATTTATTTCGTCTTCTAAACTTTCACCACTTTCCAAAAATGGCTGCCACGCCAATACCGTTCCTTTGCTGTTGCGGGTATAGCGAACTTGAGTCAACGGGG
Organism: Pseudoalteromonas sp. NC201; assembly: GCF_002850255.1. NCBI lineage: Bacteria > Pseudomonadati > Pseudomonadota > Gammaproteobacteria > Alteromonadales > Pseudoalteromonadaceae > Pseudoalteromonas > Pseudoalteromonas sp. NC201. The sequence continues at coordinate 2,242,746 of NZ_CP022522.1, read as the reverse complement.
TTGCGATGTCGATATATTCGATATGCTCTTTTAGTCCCTCAAAATGAGTGGAGAGCTTATCGATTATAAATTCACCTAAGGTCTTTTTAGCGAGGCGATATTGAACGCTACGCTTGACTCTAGTGTGATGGCGTTTAGTCGCCGTTGTTTCTTGAAAATTATTTAATTCAGCCCACGGCTCATAGGTTGAGAAGTAAGTGATATAAAGCACGGATTTGCCCTCTGGGGCGATATGGGGGTAGTGTACATTGCGCACCTGCACATTGATCCCCGGATGCGTCATACCTGGGCAGTGGACAAGATCTTGTTGGTCTAACAAGTGGGTGCGGCAATGGGGGTGATGGGTATAGTCCTTGTTTACCCCTAAAAACACAGAGACGTATCCTGGGAACATTTGACCATCGGTCTCTCTTAACTCGTCATATAACTTGTCTAACACTGGGCTGGAATACTGGCCATCAAGCATGTTTTTTACCACATCCGTACCGTCACATGCTGAGATCACGATATCGGCATACATTTTTTGGCCGTCGCTGAGTTCAACACCGATGGCTTTGTTGTCTTCGACCAAGATCTTGTGTACTCGGGTGTTGTATATGATGTCACCCCCCAACTTTTTATATCTTGCTTCCATCGATTGTGCGAGACCTAACGAGCCACCTTCGGGCACACCTGCATTTTCTTTTGCCGCGCAGGCCAAATTAAAATAGAAAGGTAATAGCGGGAAACTAGGATGTTGCTCATAAAAGATAACGTTAAATGCCTTTTGCAGCAGCGGATGTGAAAACTTAGCGGCAAAGTCCGACATCAATGTCGCCATGGATTTGCGGATTAAATTGAATTTTTTGATAAATGGCCACATCATTTTTAGCTTCTGCCAGCGTGACATAATGCCAACTGGCACCAGAAAGGGATAAGCGTCTATCATTTTGACGAATTCACGAATGCCATCGCAAAATTGTGTGATGAGTTTCTTGTCAGCGGGAGAAATACTTAAGAGGTGGGCTTCGAGTTTATCTGGATCTGCATAGAAATGCACTTCTCCTAATTCTTCATCAATAACTGAATTGAAGATTTCAAAGTCTCTAATTTCTTTATCATCCAGCGCACCTAACTCTTGCCAGATTTGATTCATGCCGTTGCCTGTGCCACTACCCAGTAGCCAGCTAATACACCAATCAAAAATATAATCTCTGCGTTCCCACGATGTGCAGCAGCCGCCGGGAATATCGTGCAGTTCTAAGATCACGCTCTTGTAGCCGTTCATTTGTGCATAGCTACCGGTTGAGAGTCCACCCATACCGGCACCTATGATGATCATAGATTGTCTTTGTGTGGTCATAATTCTGTCCTTAAAGTCGTTAGAAAGCCCCAAAGCGATGGCTTTGGGGCGAGCTGTTACTCCACGTTTGTTGCTATTACCGCTTGGCTTTGGGTATCCTGTAGAATACTTTGCATAATTGCGCCGTTGCCTGCCTGCATCATATCTGGCATCAACATTTCCTCATGTTTACCAACTCCCTGATAGGTAATGACTTCGGCGTCTGATGCTGCATCCCAACTGGTTAGACGAGCAGCTTCTGCATGTGCATTTTGCTCGACGATAAAGTGCAGTTTTGCGTGAACCTGACCTAGGTTTTTCACTTTATAACACCAATCGATATAGTCTCTCGCTTGTGCCAGTGTATGCTCGTGTACCGTATTTGAGCCGGTGTGGCGGGCGAAATGTGCTTTTAACTCTTGCTCAAAGTGCGCGAAGTCTTGCTCCCGCATTTTGACTGTTTCGGTGATCCTGAATGAGTCTAAGATCACCACATCCCCGACACGTTGACCTCGGTTTTCCAGCTCCTTAGCAATCTCAAAGGCTAAATTACCGCCAAGGGAGTATCCAAATAGGGTATAGGGGCCATGAGGTTGAATTTGCATAATTTGGTCGGCATAGTCGCTAACCTTAGTGTCACTTTCGAGGTAATTAAAAGAGATCACTTCAGTGTTAGGCAATGCGTCGGCAAATGCCTTGTAAACGATGCTGTAACCACCCGCTGGTGGTAGCGCAAATAAACGAGTAGATTGACCCGCATTGAAGATAAGGTAAGGGGACGCGCCCGTTTCTTTTCCTGTTACTACATCTTCAATTGCACTCGCCATGCCATGTAAGGTTGTAAATCTAAATAGCTGATTAACTTCCATTTTGATGCTGAAGGCTGATTGGATCCTGACCATTAGCTCAATCAAATATAAAGAGTTACCGCCAAGGGCAAAAAAATCATCATGAAGACTAATGGATTTTTGCCCTAGCATATTGGACCAAATCTCAGCGAGCTGCTGCTCAAATAAGGTGGCAGGCGCTACGAATGCTCTTACCAACTCTGCGAGTTCAACCTGTGGTAATGCCGCTGCATCGATTTTACCGTTACTCAGTAATGGAAATTGCTCAATAGCAACCAGCTTACTAGGTACCATATAGCTTGGTAGCTGGTTCTCTAACTGCTCGAGGACAAACTCAGTACCGACCGCAAGATCCGACTCAAAGTAGGCAATTAATTGGGTTTGCCCGTGTACTTCTATCCCTTTTACATAGCTTCGCTTAATCCCTGGGATCTGGTTGATGCTAGACTCAATTTCTCCAAGCTCAACGCGGTGACCTCGTATTTTTACTTGGTTGTCGATACGTTGCAGAATATGTAGGTTGCCGTGTTTGTCCCACTTACCTAAATCACCTGTTTTATATACCCGTAGGGTGCTATTTTCTGACACGGGAAGTTGGATAAATTGGCTGGCATTTTTCTCTGGATTATTGAGATAGCCAAGACTTATGCCTTGCCCCGCAATTGCAATTTCGCCGACTGCGTTACTGGATACTAATTGGTTTTGCTTATCGAGCAAGATAAGTTGCGTTGCATTGAAAGGCTTGCCGATAGGCACCGTTGCACTGGTTTCTAAGTACTGCTCTGATTCCTCAAAGAAACTACTGTCTATGGTTGCTTCAGATGTGCCGTAGGAGCTAAATAGTCGAGCATCTTCTTGTAGCAATCCTTTGAGTGCGCGGTATTCAGCGATTTGCCATTGCTCAGAGCCAACAATCACTCTACGTAAGCTGGTGAATCCAACCTGACTTTGCTTTGCGAATAAGATGAGATTACGAACCACAGAGGGCACAAACTCAACCGTATCAATCTGCTGTGTCTCAATGAGGTCATACAACACCGGCATGTTCAGCATCATATTTTTAGGACACAACACTAAGTGCTTCGCATTGTAAAATGCGCGCGCGAGATCGCCACAAAACACATCAAAGGTTGGGCTGGCCAATTGTAAATGATGAGAGGTGGGTGCTAAATCAAATTGGGCTAACCAGTCCACAGCGATCGTAGCCCAGTTTTGATGGCTGACCTGGACAGCTTTTGGCGTACCCGTAGAGCCAGAAGTAAAGACAATATACGAGATGTCATTTGGCTGATGATTTAACGCCAAATTGTGCTCGCTGATTTCATCTCGTTGGCTTTGGAAGCTTTCCCAAAGTAGTGTAGGGTGATCTGATGTTAGCGCTTCTTCGCAAAGTAGTAACGTGCAGCGACTTTGCTCAAGCAACAGTTGCTTGCGTTCATTGGGTTGCTGCGGGTCAATTACCACAAAATGATGACCTGCTTTTAACGTAGCGATACAAGCAACAACTAATGCGATAGATTTTTCAAAATGTAAGGCAATCGTTTGACTAGGTTGGTTATCTAGCTGCGAATTAATTAGTCGCGCCAACTGATTTGCCTGACCGTTCAGTTCGCAATAGCTCAAAGTAGCAGCCAGTTCTCCGGCATTTGTTCCACAGGCAATGCTGAGGGCAGGAAGCTCAGGACTATGTTGCGCCGCATTTTCTATTTGGCTGACCAAAGTCGGTAATGCAGGTGCCTTTTGTTGACTTTCAGCAAATGTCGCCAAGGCATCTATTGCGTCTGGACTTGTTAAGGCAAGCTCCGAAAGTGGCCGATTTGGACTATCAACGACCATTCGCGTCAGTGCGATATAGTCCCGAGCCAGCTGCGCTATCGTTTCGGTTTCGAATAGATCGGTATTATATTTTAATGTGCCTTTGAACACGCCATTTTCTTCATAGGTCGAAAGCGTAATGTCAAATTGACCTTCTTCTTCAGGCAGTTCCATAAATTGCATAGGAAAGCCCTTATAGTACGCGACATTATTTTCATCCATATGCGATTGCTCAACGCGGTGATTGAGCATTACAAACATGACCTGAAATACCGTAGAGCGGCTGGCATCATGTTCAATACCAAGCTTATCCACTAACAGCGCAAACGGATATTCTTGGTGATCTAGTGCGTTGAGGGTAATGTCTTTCACCTGCGCTAAAAGCGAAGTAAAGTGCGTTTCAGGATCAAACCTTGCGCATAGCGGTAGGGGATTCACAAAGTAACCATAGACGTTTGAAAACTCTGGATTTGTACGACCGGCCACGGGACTGCCAATAATGATCTCATCCTGCTGAGTATATTTATGCATGACTGCGTAATAGATGCTAAGCAACGCCATGAACATGGTGGACCCTTGTGCCTTTGCAAGGGTATTCAATGAAGACGTGAGGGCTTTATCCAACTCAAAATGATATGAATCACCAACGTTGGTGAGTACCGCAGGTCTAGGTTTGTCGGTTGCAAGGTCTAATACGGGGATCTCAGCAGGTAAGTGATTCTGCCAAAACTTATAGTTTGCCGCGCCGCGTGGAGAGTGAACAAAGCGTGTTTCCCAATCGACAAATTTTTCATAGCTTGACGTTATCTCGCTGAGTACTAACGGTTCACTTTTTGCAAAATGCGCATACAGTGACTGCATTTCATCGATAAACATGTAATTTGACCATGCATCTGAGATGATGTGATAAATCGTCACTGCAAAGTAGTAGCTTTGATCATTTTGCTTATACAGATACAGTCTAAACAGCGGGTCGTGCTCAAGGTCGAAAGGCTGTTCATTGTCTGCAATCATCATAGGTTGAATATCTTCCCAAGACTTACCATGTACATCAATGACTTGCAGTGCATCCTCGCGATGAGTCCAGACTCTTTGATAGGGTTCGCCATCTTTAAAGAAGAAGTTTGTTCTTAACATTGGGTGGCGAGCAACTACAGCACTAAGGGCTTTTTTCAGCGCGTCGATATTCAGGGCACTAGGAATGTGCATCGCGCCGCCGATATTGTAGGAAGCGCTACTTGGGTTGAGTTGATTGATAAACCAAATCGCTTTTTGTCCATAGGAAAGTGGGAATTCGGCTTCCACATTGGCATCAGATACGATAATAGAGTTAACCTTGGTCTCGGAAACCGGCTGAACCTGCGATGTTTCTGTGGTTATGACTTCAAAGCCAAGCGACTCAACGAGTTTGTCATTAAGCTCTATACTTAATTCGTTGATAGATGCACCACTTAGAAGGCGTACAATCGTTAGGGTTTCACCAAAATGGGTGGTGATCTTATTTCTCAGTTCTGTCGCCATAATAGAGTCAATACCGAGATTACCGAGCGATAGATCTAATTCCACTTGCTCTCGTTTACAGCGTAATACTTGGCTGACAGCATTAGCGAGATGATCGGCAACAAGCGGTAACCGAAGCGCGCTGTCTGTTTGCTGGTATAAAGGAGCAAACTCTTGCTCTTGGTGGCTTTGCTTGTCGTTTTCTTGGGTAGCCAAGTGACTAAATAAACTCGGCTTTCCTGCATACCAATTGGTTACTTTGGACCAATCGGCGTCACACACTAAGAGTTGAGGTTGATCTTGGTCTAGAATACGTTCAAGCACAGCCATCCCCGCACTTGGTGAGATGCAGTTCATGCCCCTTTGGTTCTTGTAATGTTCGGCGAGACCCAACTCTTCAATCATACCAATAGCCCAAGGACCCCAGTTGATACTCAGCGCCGGAAGACCCTGATTGCGACGGTAGTGGGCGAGGGCATCTAAGAAAGCATTGCCAGAAGCATAGTTTGTTTGTCCTGCGGTAGTGACTTGAGCCGCGACAGAGGAGAAGAGTACAAAATGTTCGAGGTCAACTTTACTGAGTGCTTTGTGAAGCATCAACGCACCAATCGCTTTGGTGTCAAACACACCGTCAAATGCTCTGGTATCCATATTGCCAAGTAAGGTGTCATTGACGATACCAGCACAGAAAAATAATCCGTTGATCGGTGCTTGTGCACTTAGATGATAAGACTCAAGGGCCGCGTGAAGTTCACGCTCTCGAGTTAAGTCTGTCTGCCATAACGAGACATTAACGCCCTGATCTTCAAGGTGTTGAATAAACCGAACGCGATCATAGTTACGGTCGCTTGAGGTAAGTTCTGACCAACTCTTACGCTCAGGTAATTGACTCCTACCAAGCAAAATGAGGTTTCGTGCACCTCTATCGACGAGTAGCTGACAAACTAACTGACCGATTGAACCAAATGCACCAGTGATCAACTGTGCTTTATGGCTTTGCACGCGAGTTGGGAAGGCGGGTTGAAGTGACGTTGCCTGCTCTAAACGAGCAACATAGGCCTGATTTTCCCTAAAAGCAACTTCCCCTTCTTGGCGGTCACTTAATAATCTAGCTGTGATATGTTCGGCATCATTTTGGCCATCAACATCGATGAGGCCACCCCAATTATCAACCAGTTCTTGCTGTGCGAGCACTCGGCTAAATCCAGTTAACGAAGCGGACATCACCGCGGTAAGTTGCTCACTATTAACGAGGCTGGCGTTGCGTGTTACCACGTAAAGCGGGAATTTACAGTCTTGTTCAATTACGGTTTTGGCTAGATTTAACAATGAATGTAGCGACTGACGTTTTTCTCTTTGCAGTTGAGCAAGGGTCAGTGATTCTATCGCGCTGTTATCTAGACTAAAGCAATGCACAACGCCACGAATTTCTTGTTTGCCCAAAGTCTCGATAAGTTGTGAAAGGTGATCCCGTGAATCGGGAACTAGCCATGCATGACAATGGTCTCTGTCGATATCAAAGTATTCTCCAGATTTAACGATACAGCTAGAGTGGCCAAGCTTTGCTAAACGTTCGGCTACCTGTTCGGCTGTTCCTGATTGATCTGCGAGGAGCACCCAACGCCCCGATGTGTCAGTTTCTTGTATTTCCTGATCAGGCTCTGCAAGCCAATTGACTTGGTAAAGCCAGCTATCTATGGTTCTGGTGGTGATCCCACTTGCAGCGGAGTCAACGCTTTGTGCAATAAAGTTTTTGATAACACCAAAGACTTGACCAGACTCATCACAGAGGTATAAATCACCGACCGTTTTTTCGTCGTCACGATGAGTGATTTGGGTATAACACCAAAAGTCAGTATTGTTCTGCCCGCAAAGCAGGATCTGCTCTAGCATCACTGGTAAGCGGATAGAGAATTGCTGAGTATTAGCACTTGCAAGCTCTGTAAATACTAACGTCTGGAAGCACGCATCTAGTAGACTTGGGTGTAGGGTAAATTGTGTTGTTCGCTCAAGTTGAGTAGGCCAAGAGATTTTGGCAAGCACGCCGTTGTCTGTTGCCCAGATTTGTTCAATGGCTCTAAAACATGGACCATATTCGTAACCAAACTCTTTTAGGTGTGCATAAAACTCATCGTGCTGCTGCGCGCTGGTAGCGGCACTACGAATAGCATTGAGATCAATAGGCTCAGCAAGGTTGGCGCTTTGTACTCGGCGGATTGTCCCTTGAACATGGCGGGTCGTTTTACCATCTTCAAGGCTTACCACTTTAAAATTCGGTTCATCATGGTGCAAAATGAATTGCACATTGGGAGCGTGTTCATTATTCAAAAATAACGCTTTATCGATGACAAAGTGGTCGAGTGCATAGCTGCCATTGCCCCAAGTCTCTTTGGCTGCAGCATACGCCATTTCAATAAAGCCAGCAGCGGGGAAGAGGGTATTGCCTTGGATTTGGTGACAGCTTAAAAAACTATCGCGATTTGTGTCGGTTACCGCGTTCCAAACATGTTCAGCTTCACTGCGTTTACGGCCCAAGAAAGCATGGTTACTTTGCCCTAAACGCACTTGATTAAAGTACTCAGGCTCGGTCCAAAAGCGTTCTTGCAAGAACGGGTAAGTTGGCAACGTAGTGAACTTACCTCGACCATTTATGGCTGACCAATTTAATTCAAAGCCTAAACCAAACAGTTGAGCTACGGCGTGGTAATAGGTGTGTTGTTCGTCGGATTTACGGCGCATACTCGAGACGACAACGCTTGAGCAACTTTGTTCTTCTGCGGTTTCGGCAATAGATGCGCCAAGCACAGGGTGTGGACCTAGTTCCAAAAATGCTTGATAACCTTGTTGTAATATTGCGCGGGTGGCATCAACAAAACGCACGGCTTGGCGGACGTTGAGCCACCAGTAGTTAGCATCAAGCTCAGGTCCCTCTGCAAGTGTGCCTGTTACCGTTGAATACAATGGAGTATGTGCGGTGTTAGCTTGAATACCAGCTAAACACTCGAGCAATTCGGTCTTAATCGGTTCCATAAACTGGCTGTGATAGGGCACTTCAACGCGGAGAAACTTGCAAAACACACCAGCTTCGCTCAGTTGTGTTTCGATACTGTGTAACGCATTTTCTTCACCAGCTAGGGTGACAGAGTTTGGACTGTTTACTGCTGCAATTTCAACTTGGTCGTTGAGATAAGGCGTGACATCACTGTCAGAGAGTCCTACCGCCATCATTTTACCTGTGTTGCGGCATTGATGTTGTAAACGGCTACGATGGACTACGATGGTGCAAGCATCTTTTAATGAGTAGACCCCGGCTTCATAAAATGCTGCTGCTTCACCAGTACTGTGGCCAACAATGACATCAGGTGAAATGCCGTGTTGACGCCACATTGCTGCAAGTGCAACTTGCACGGCAAAGTTTGCCGTTTGAGCGAGCCAAGTATATTGCATGTTTGACGCTGATTCATCGGCAAGCATTTCATCAGCCAATGACCAATTTGTAAGTGTTGACATATAGCTATCACACTCATCGATCATCGCTTTAAAAGTTGGCTCTGATTGGTACAGCTCACGGCCCATTGCCCACCATTGTGGCCCCATGCCGGTGAAGACCCATACGAGTTTTTGCTCATCTTTTTTCAGCGTGCGCAACGTACTGGCCGCAGCAAATTCAGCATCATGAGTTAGTGTTTGCAGTTGTTGTTGCAGATCCTCTGCATTTTTGAAACAAATTGCATGACGATATTGGTGATGTTCACGGCGCTCACCCAGTGTGTAGATAATATCACTGAGTGATGCATCGCTGTCTTGCAAAAATTCATTATGCGCTTTGGCAAAGCGATGGATCCCGTGTTGATCTCTTGCACTTAATGGATAAAGTTTTAGGCCATTCTCATTTGCTGGAGGTATTGATGGTACTTCTGGCGCAATAAATTCTTGAATAACCGCGTGGGAATTGGTTCCACCGAAACCAAAGGAGTTTACCCCCGCAACGGCTAAACCTTCATGCTTAGGCCAAGGTGTAAGTTTAGTGGGGATCTCATACGGCGCGTTGGCGTAATCAATCTTAGGATTAATTGATTTTAAGTGTAAATGCGGTGGGATCTGTTTGTTTTGAATGGCTTTGACCGCCTTGAACAAACCAGCCATGCCTGCGGCTGCCTCGGTATGGCCAATATTGGTTTTTACTGAGCCAATGTAGCATTTATCGTCTTGATTACGGTTGATCCCAAGGAGTGTTCCAACTGACTTTGCTTCAATAGGGTCGCCAACAGGCGTGCCTGTGCCGTGCATTTCAATGTACTGCACTTTACCGGGGTCAATATTCGCTTTGGCATAGGTTTCCTTCATCAAGCGCAATTGGGCATCCCCATTCGGCACCGTGATCCCTTGTGTTTTACCGTCTTGGTTTACACCAGTGGCTAAGATCACCGCATGAATTGGGTCGCCATCCTTAATTGCATCATCTAAGCGTTTGAGCACAACAACGCCGGCGCCTTCAGCGCGGACATAGCCGTTTGCGGAGTCGTCAAAAGCATGAGAAAAACCAGTCGGAGATAAGAAACCGCCTTTAGACTCGGATACTGTGTATTGTGGTGCCAAATGTAATAGCACACCACCTGCGAGTGCCATATTACTTGCCCCGGTCTGTAGGCTTTTACAGGCCATATCTAATGCGACAATAGAGGAGCTACAAGCAGTATCGATGGACATGCTGGGGCCATTAAAGTCAAAAGTATGAGAGATGCGATTAGAAAGCATCGTCATCATAACACCCGTCGCAGTGTGAGCATCAATGTTGTCAAAATCTGGGTTAGTGAATTGCATGATTTTATAATCAAGCGTAAACCCACCCATGAAAACGCCGACCGACTCTCCTGCGAGTTCAGATGGCTTTTGCCCACCATCTTCCAACGCTTCCCAAGTTACCTCCAGCAGTTTACGTTGTTGAGGGTCCATAAACTCGGCTTCACGAGGCGTGATCCCAAAAAATGCTGGATCAAACTTATCGATATCATCGATATAGCCACCCCATTTTGAGCTCAACTTGCCTTTATTCGCTTTGACAGACGAATAATGAGTATCGATATTCCATCTCGATTCTGGGGTTTCTATGATGCAATCGACACCATGTTTAATATTTTCCCAAAACAATTCAGGACTATTCGCGTGACCTGGGAAACGACAACCCATGCCAATAATTGCTATCGGTAGCGTGTCGTTTGCGGGGCGAACAGAGCGTTCATTTTCGATTGCCATAATGCATTCCTTGAAGTTATCTATTTTCTGTTAATTAGCGAAGTTGCAGCAGTTCATCTTGAGTGGTTGAGTGAACATGAAGCGTAGGGTAGAGCAGGCGTTTATAGATGCCGTAGTAAAGTTGTTGAAGCTGGATTAAGTCGGATGTTGTTGTGTGTTCATCTATTTGATGAATGGTTTTGTTCACCAATCCAAGTTCTAATACTGAGGTTGATATTTCAGCAATAAAGCGGCCATCCGATGTTCCCCCTGCGGTCGATAGTTTTGGTGTGAAATGACATTGGTTGTTGATTTCATCGCAGACGATAGCGAGGGATGGAGAAGGGATCTCATCATTATTTACGCAGTAATAGGGTTTACAGGAGTTATTGGTCGTTAATGCATAATTGAGTGTATGTTTTTCGATGGTTTCTCTGACCAGCTGGACCAATTCATATTCGTTGTATGCGGGTGTATAACGGATATTAAAATTTAGCTGACATTGGCTTGGAATGATGTTGTCAACAAAATCGCCAGAATTTACATGAGTGAATTGTAGTGTGGTCGAGTCAAAGTTATCACAGTGCTTAGGCCAATCCATTGACAATAATGCTTGCATAATATTTTGCGCTAGATGGATGGCATTGGTCGCTTTTTGAGGGTAAGCCACATGTCCACTTTTACCATGTAAATTGATGGTAAAAGACAAAGCACCACGGCGGCCGACTTTCAGTGTATCTGCTACTTGCGCTTCTGAGCTTGGCTCTCCGACCAAGGTAAAATCAAATGTGATACGCTGCTGTTTTAAAAACTGAGTGATCCGCTTGGTTCCGTGTTCCGCTTCGCCTTCCTCGTCGCTAGTGAGTAGCAACCAAAGCTCTTTTTCCGGTATTCCAAATTCTGTCACTAGAGCCTCAATTGCACAGAAAAATGCGGCAATAGCGCCTTTCATATCAACAATACCTCTAGCGAAGAGGCAGCCATTGTGTTCTGTCAGCTTAAAAGGGTTAAACTGCCAATCTTGTGCACTTCCGGCCGGTACTACATCGGTATGACCAAGAAAAGCAAATCTAGCATCGCTGTTATTACCTATGCTTGCGACTAAGTTACTTACATCACGAACGGGTAAGTGTTTGATTGAAAAGCCCAAAGCTCGTAACTCTTGTGCTAACCACAGTTGACAACCAACGTCATCTGGTGTGATCGACTTAAATGCGACTAACTGCCTTGCGATGTCAACAACGCGGTGGCTGGTATGTTTATCCTCATCAATACCTTGAAGCTCGTCATGAAGAGCTTCGATATCCTCTAGTGCTTCAGAGACAAGTTCAAAGCAAGTGCTTGAAGAAAAGTCATTCATCTCAAAAAACCTTAATGCAGAAGTATGATAAATAGGCAATTAAAAGCTCGCTTGTACACATTTTAATTACACTGCGTTCACAAGTTGCGTATTCAAACATTGAAATTCTTTAGATGCTAATGATTTTATTTTGACTAAATTAACCTAGATAATTTTATTGTTGTTTTTTATTAAGTAATAAAATTTGTTATTTTTAATGCTGTTTGGCTAATTTTTATATTTGAGTTTTATTGAATTAATTTTGGTGTAAATGCTCTATGTACTAATATTCTGAATGTGTGAAAAGTAATTTATCTTAATAATCAGGGGCGGGTTTTTGTTTCTTGAGTTATGTCTTGTGTTATTCGGAATTAAAAAAATGATGGTATTTACGTTAATGAAATTGTTATTTTTTAAAGTGTGCGAGTTTGTTGTGTAAATTGCGCTATTAAGATAAATGGAATTAAACTTCGTTATTCATTTTTGTTATTTTAACTGTGTTTTATATTTCTATTTATTCTAAATGTGAGAGGCCTAAAAGGTGTGGGCATACGTATGTGGGCAAGATTTTTTATGATGAAGTTTTAAGGTTTAAATTGTTTTTATAAATTTAATGAATTTATTCTTGAGTTGTCATATTTAATGAATAAAATAGCGAGCGCTATAGAGCTTTTATTCAATATTTTGATTACTGTTACAGTATTTTGCTGTTTTTATCTATAGCGCTGACTTAAATTAAGGATGAAAAATGAAAAAGCTAATCACCGCACTCGTTGCATTCACCGCATTGTCTGTATCTGCTCAAGAAGTAGAAGAGGCGAAAGCACTCGTTACTCAACAAAACATTAAAATTGTTGCCATTGGCCAAAGCGGCTGGGATCCAATTTGGAGAGAGCCTACCTGTAGCATCCAAAAAACGGATGAAGATGCTGTAGGTAATGCTTACATGATCAGTCATTATGACATGTGTTTATGCCAAAACAGTAAAAAAGCGAGCTATCTGATTGAAGATACACAAAGCAACCCTAAGCAAGCAGCGGTTATTTGTTACCTAGAGCAGTAAGCTAGTCAACAGCAGCAGAGCAAAGTACTTGCACTTTACTCTGCTTTTATCACTGGTGTTTCCTTTAAGTTCAAATTAGCTAAATTAACTGATTTTTTGCTTTGGTGTGCTAAATAACCTGAGCTGCGGATAATTAATGCCTTTCTAGCAGCCAGTTTTAGCGCTAACTGCGTTGAATTCACTTCCAATAGCCAGCTATTGGTGCGTAAATTCGCCTTGCCTACAGGATGTAGGTACCTTAGCGAGAGCAGGACGCGGAAGCGGTGTTTTCCCTAAAACTCTCTGGCTAGACAAGGAAAAACTAAGTTGTGCTTTAGCAACAATGAGTTGGAACACTCCTTATCCAAACCTCAGGTTAAATAACTTGCCTAACTTCCAATCGAACTTTACAGCGCTGACGGCCGTTAAGATTAAAACAATCCCAAGCGTTTGTAGCATCGAAATCGTGTGCTCGAATGCAATAAAATCTACAAACAGCGCCACGACCGGATAAATAAAAGAAAGAATAGCGATTAATGTGGTGCTTAAGCGTTGAAACGCATCATACATGATCACATACATAAACCCTGTGTTGACGATGCCTAAGAATAGGATATTGCCCCAGCTCGATGAAGTCTCTGGGAAATGTGCAAAGTCAACCCAAGGCAATAAAAATAAACCGCCCAAAAAGATTTGGATCACAGCAACCACACCGGATGGCACTTGGCTTACCTTTTTTGTCATCAGCGTTGTAATGGTATACAGAAATGCAGCTCCAAGCGCCAGTAGCAGACCAAAAACGGCTTGATTGCTCTCTTGTGCAAAAATAACTGCGACTATTTCTTGATACGGGATCCCCACAACCAACCATAACCCCACCACGGCGATGGTCAACCATAAAAGGATTGCTTTACTTGGATACTGACGATAAAGCACCGCGCTTAGTAATACCAACATCAGAGGTTGTAGATGGTATGCGATGATTGAAATTGAAAAAGGAATATAGTCAAATGAGGCGAATAACAGCACCCAGTTTCCGACCAGCGCGATACCGCCGAGCAAGATAGTTATAAAAACGGGACCTTTAAACACCTCTTTTGTCAGTTGCTTTGTTACGAGTACGTATCCGAGAAGACACAACGCGCCAATAACACAACGTAAAAATACCACGTTCCAATAGGATTGTTGTGCACTGACGACAAAGTATCCTATGGTGCCAGATAGCACCATAGCTATTATCATCTCTATCGAACCTTTTTCTTTATCTGAGCCAAACATTGTTCACACCTTGTCATATTCAATTCTATACTTGCATATTACTTAGGGTTTGCCGTATTGCTAATAGACAATAAAAGGCTAATTTTTCTATTTTCCTAAAAATGAAAGGCAAAAATGCGAAAATTAATTAATAATGAAAAATGGTCGCTTGATGCGATAGATAGCAAGCTTATAGCGCTGTTAGAAAACAACAGCCGAGTGTCTGTTGCTGAAATGGCTCGTGCTGTGAATATGTCTTCACCGAGTGTGAATGAGCGCATGAAACGTATGGAAGAGTATGGGGTAATTAGTAAATACAGTATTGAATTAGACCCAGCAAGCTTTGATTACCCGCTGACAGCGATTGTGCGTATTCGCCAGCATCCTGGTAAACTAAAACAACTTGAAGCGATGATCCAAAACATTCCTGAAGTGATTGAATGTGACAAAGTGACGGGAGAGGATTGTTTTTATGTGAGGTTGTGTTTTGAGAGTATGCCTAAGCTAGACGAAATTCTGGATAAAGTCTCCACGCTGGGTGATACCCACACATCGGTGGTGAAATCAACAGTAGTCAAACGCAGAAACGTGCCATATCAGATCCGCAAAAGGTAATCGCTAAGTATGGCGAGCAGTAAAGTGTTGACGGGATAAGCAATGTGCAGCTAAACGTCAACAAATTTATAGTTTGTCACACTTTTTATAGCAATCCTGCCATCAATCTGGTTTTGAGTATGTTAGTATCCGTGCAGCAGTTTTTTACGAGATAGATTATGTTTCAACCAGTTAGCCTCTTTGTTGGGTTAAGATATAGCCGTGCTGCGAAAGGCAATGCATTTATATCGTTTATCTCATTTTTCTCAATTGCGGGTATCGCCCTTGGCTTGATGAGTTTGATCACCGTCAGCTCAGTGATGAATGGCTTTGAGCAAACCTTAAAAGCCGCCATGCTTGATTTGATCCCGCATGTGCAAATTAAGGAAAATGAGCAACTTGATCAAAATAAATTACAAGCCATTGAAAATCATCCTTTGGTTAAGCAAGTTTCGCCATATGTTGCAAGTGACGTAATTCTACAAACCAATCAAGATTTGGTGGGTGTGCAACTTCAAGGACTATTTCAAGGGTATGAAACAGCGTTAGATGACGCCGTACGCGCAGGTAGCTTAACTCGATTGTATGAGCAAAAATACCAAGTGGCGCTGAGTCGCTATTTAGCCAATAAACTTGGTGTAAGCGTTGGTCAACAACTTCGCGTGATCATGCCTGAATTCACCACATACACACCGCTTGGCCGCACACCGACGCAGCGCTTATTCACCGTAGCTGCCATATATGATGGCCAAAGCGAAGCTGACACTTATTTGGCATTTGCCGACGGGAAGAGTTTACAGCGGTTAATGCGCAAGAAGCCAGAGCAATACGACCTTAACATTCATTTATATGATGCCTTTAGTCTGCCTGATTTTTATCAGCAAGCGGATAGCTTGTTACAAGGGCTCGAGGTACAGGATTGGCAAACTCAGCAAGGCACATTGTTTGCGGCGGTTGCAATGGAAAAGCGCATTATGTCGCTATTACTTGGCCTTATTGTGATAGTGGCTGTATTTAATATCATTTCAGCGCTATCTATGATGGTGAGTGAAAAGCAAGGGGAAGTGGCTATTTTGCAAACGCTTGGCTTTACACCACAAATGATAGCTAAAGTATTTATGGCGCAAGGGATGTATAACGGCATTTTTGGCACACTCATTGGTGTTGCTGGTGGATTATTGCTTTCGAACAATATTAATGAGGTACTCCACCTCGCAGGCCTTCAGTTGCTTGGTGGCGCTGAACTTCCGGTCAAAATAGAACTAACAGATTTAACGATTATGGCAGTGGGCAGCATATTGCTAAGCTTTTTAGCAACCTTGTATCCAGCTAAACGCGCGTCGAGTGTGCTGCCAGCAGAGGTATTAAGATATGAGTGATTTAGTCATTGACTGCCAAGATTTGGTCAAAAGCTACCAAGATGGTAAAGCCGAAGTAACGGTACTAAAAGGCGTTGATTTATCTGTAACCCAAGGTGAGATGCTTGCCATTGTAGGTAGCTCGGGTTCAGGTAAAAGTACTTTACTGCATATTCTCGGTACCTTGGATAAAGCATCCACCGGCAGTGTAAAAATCAAAGGTGTGGAAGTTGGCAAGCTGTCACGTAAAAAGCAGGCGGAATTTAGAAATAAGCATTTGGGTTTTATCTATCAGTTTCATCATTTGTTGATGGAGTTTAGCGCGGTTGAAAACGTGGCGATGCCATTACTAATTGCCGGTAATAAAGCAAAACAAGCCCGCGAAAAAGCATTACTCATGCTTGAGAAAGTAGGCTTGAGTCATCGTGCTGATCATAAGCCTTCAGAGCTTTCTGGGGGGGAGAGACAGCGTGTTGCGATAGCGAGAGCGTTAGTAACAGAACCTGATTTGGTGCTAGCTGATGAACCGACCGGCAATCTTGATAAGCATAATGCGCTAAGGATCTATGACCTCCTAGCTGAACTCAATCAGCAACTAAAAACCAGCTTTGTTGTTGTAACACACGACCTAGAGTTGGCAGATAAGCTTGGTCGTGCAGTGCAACTGGACGATGGCAAAGTAGGTGTGTATCAGCATGCTTAGTTATTTTTTAAGCAAACGTTTTAGAGAGTCTAAACGTCAGCTTGGCTTTATTGGTTTTTTAACCCGTGCTTCTACGCTTGGTGTAATGCTGGGTATGGCAGTATTGATAGTCGCACTTTCTGTGATTAATGGTTTTGAAGAACAATTAGAGCAGCGGCTGTTGTCGGTGGTACCGCAAGTTAGTTATCAAGCACCTTACGACCCTATTCAAGCGTGGCAGCAAAAAGTAGAGATCTTGGAGAGTCAACGTGGCGTCGTAAGCGCGACGGCTGAAATTAACTTAACAGCCATGCTGCAATACAAAGGCACCTTAAAAGCGGCGCAGTTAAAAGGGATCGCACCGAATAGGCATCATACGGTGTCGAGCATAGGTGATTTTATAAAAGGCGCAGAACTAAAGGCACTAAAACCGGGTGAAGTGATCATCGGCAAAGGGATAGCTGACAAGCTTGGCGTCGTGGCTGGCGATAATATCCAGCTCTTGGTTGCTAACAAACATTCGGATAATCCACTCGCTGCGCCAAAGCGATTAACGGCGACGGTGGTGGGGCTTATCGATATGGGCGGGCCACTTGACCAAACATTATCCTTAGTGCCACTTAACGCACTGCAAGAAGCGATGGATTTTAGAGAAGACCAAGTAACGGACTTGCGTGCCAAGGTGAGTGATGTGTTTCAGGCACAGCAAATTGCGACATCAGCGGGCAGGGCATTACCCGATTTAGTGTACGTATCGTCTTGGTTTCGAACGCAAGGCGGACTGTATCAAGATATTCAGATGGTACGCACTATCGTCTATCTCGTGGTATTTCTGATCATCGCTGTAGCGAGCTTTAATATCGTCTCTTCTATGGTGATGGAAGTAAAAGAAAAGCGGGCGGATATTGCCATTTTGAAAACGATGGGGGCACAGGACAGTACGATTTTTTCGACTTTTGCGCTGCAAGGTGTGACGTATGCAGGGATAGGTGCACTGCTAGGCACAGGGATCGGCATTTTTATTGCTATTAATATCCCCGATATTTTTAAAGCCTGGATCAATATGAGTGATACCAATCCGCTTGAAGGCGTCTACTTTATTGAGTACTTACCGAGCAACATTATTTGGACAGACATTTATATCAGTTTAGTCACGACTTTTGTTATGGCTGTCGTCGCAAGCTTATATCCCGCTTGGCAAGCCACCAAAACGGATCCTGCCAAAGTACTGGGAAATGGCTGATGATGGCAAAAATTTATAGCCGGTAAAACCGGCTATAACAAGTATATATTGGCTGCAGATAGATTAAATTCCCAATAGAAGAGGAAACGTTTGATCAAGTATCAAGATGTTTGCATGTGTTCACATCACTAAAATGTCAAAGTGACTCGCACAGCTGGACAGGCCCTAACCATCAAGCTTAAACATATTTTTTTAATACCAATTTGTCTTAATACTAGCTCAATTTGAAGGTGTAAATCTGACGCTACCTGCGTTAAAAATTTCTTATTTAGAACAACTCAATAGCAAAATCTTTGCCTTGCAGATATGGATGTAGGCACCTTGGCGGTAGCAGGATGCAGTAGCGGTGTTATCGACAAAATTTTCTCGCTGCAGAATAGATCACTTAATTAAGCAAATTGATATAAAGCTCCCTTGTCCGCAAACTGTCCGGTGTCCGTCCAAACTCTCTCAATAAAGCTGTTAAATTACATAAATAGCATATAAAACAGTAAGATAAATTATGGCACGCTACTTGTTATTAGTTACTCATAATAATCGCGGACACCCTCTTGTCCGCAAGGAGGTAGCATGATTAAAGATACAAGTGCGCAAGACAAACAAATCGCAAAGAAACGAACCATAAAAAAGCCTGTGCTTGCGTTGTTGGCCGTTGGCATCACCTTAGGTGGATTGACCAGTGCTTGGCCAAGCATTAACACAATTTTATCAGCAGAGCAGACGGTATCGCGGGAGCAAGTACGTCTCGCCACGGTAGTGAAAGGTGGTATTAGCGAAGATATTCGTGTTGAAGGGCGCACGCTGGCTGCGAATAATCCCGACTTATACGCCATCGCATCAGGCACAGTAACGCTAAACGTTAAACCAGGTGATGCCATCAAAGCAGGGCAAGCGTTGCTTAGCATAGACAGTCCAGAGCTTACCAACCGTTTACTGCAAGAGGAGGCGACATTTGAACGTTTACAAACGGAAGTTGAGCGCCAACGGATCTCGATTAAACAGCAGCTACTTGATACTAAACAACGCATGGAAATGGCGAAAGTAGACTTAGAAGCGGCAGAGCGGGAAATGGCACGCTCAAAACAAAGCATCGAAAAGCAAATTATCTCAAAATTAGAGCTTGAACAGTCAATGGTTGAACTTAAGCGCGCGCAGCTACAAGAGCGTCACGCCATCGATTCGCTAAAGCTTGAGCAAGAGCGACTTGCGTTTGAGCTAAAAAGTAGCGAGCTGAGCCTAACCAGACAACAGCATATTTTAGAAGAAGTGCAGCGTCAGGTAGCGGCACTTAACATTATATCGCCGTTGTCGGGTATTGTTGGTACGGTGCATGTCCAGCAAAAGCAGTTTGTACAGCGAGATGCGGCGCTAATATCCTTGGTTGACCTTTCAGAGCTTGAGGTTGAAGCGCAAATACCAGAAATTTATGCCGACAATCTAGGTGTCGGCATGGCCGCTGAAGTAATTATCAATCAATACCAATACCATGCAAAGCTGGTCGCTATTTCCCCTGAAATCGAAGCTGGCCGTGTCAGTGCGCGAGTACGCTTTGATGAACAACCAAGTGGTCTTCGCCAAAACCAAAAGGTATCTACAAGAATTATCCTGTCGCAAAAGCAAGACGTGCTCAAAGTAAGGCGTGGTGCATTTGTTGAAACTGGCGCAGGGCGTTTTACCTATACGGTTGTCGGTGAGCAGGCCGATCAAACACCCATTCAGCTCGGTGTAAAAAGTATTTCTGAAGTTGAAATTATCGAGGGCCTGAGTGAAGGACAAGAAATCGTGATTTCAAGTTTAGAACCGTTCAATAACAAAGCGCGAGTGTTACTCGGGAAGTAGCCTCATCTTGCGTACCGAATAAGAATGAGAAGGAATAGACAATGTTAAAAATGAATGAAGTAAGCAAAATTTATCGCACAGATCTGATTGAGACCCATGCGCTCAGCAATGTTAATTTAACCATTGAAGAAGGGGAGTTTATTGCGGTTACAGGGCCGTCAGGATCGGGTAAAACCACTTTTTTGAATATTGCGGGTTTATTAGAGCGTTTTGAGCGTGGTGACTATTTTCTAGATGGTGAAAACGTTGCCAATCTTAACGATAAAAAGCTGTCACAGCTACGAAACGAAAAAATTGGCTTTATCTTCCAAGGCTTTAATCTTATCAGCGACTTATCTTTATATGACAACGTTGAAGTCCCCCTTATTTTTAGGGGAATAAAAGCCAATGAGCGTAAAAAGCGCATTGAAGAAGCGCTTGAACTCGTTGGGCTTGCAAGCCGAATGAAACATCATCCCGCACAGCTAAGTGGCGGGCAACAGCAGCGTGTGGCTATTGCCAGAGCTTTGGCGGGGAAACCGCGATTCCTACTAGCGGATGAGCCAACGGGTAACTTAGACAGCTTAATGGCAAGGCAAGTGATGGATTTATTACAAGAAGTGAATCAGGCGGGTACAACATTGATTATGGTAACCCATGACAATGAGCTGGCACGACGAGCGGGTCGTAACATCCAAATTCTTGATGGTGAGCTAACCGACATCACCAAATCTCAGCTAACTGAACTGGCAGTGTAGGAGTAAGCGATGAAAGAGCTAATACTATTAGCTTGGCAGGGATTAAAGCAAAAACCCAAGCTAAGCGCACTGATGGTGATCAACCTTGCAGTTGGGATCACGTTAATGTTGACGATGTCAGCCATTGTAAAACAAAGCAGCAGTGAGGTGATTGGTTATAAGGGAGATCACTTGTACACTGCGGGCCTGAATTTTTTTGATGGCGACCAAGACGTTGTTGATTTTAACCAATTTCCACGCTGGACATATCAAGATGCGCAAGCGCTTAAGCAAGCGGATTTACCATACGAGCATCTATCATTTAACTACACCACAGAGTTTATTGTGGGGCTGGCGGATAACTCGGTTAGGCCTATTAGTGTAGAGGCTTCTGGTACAGATAGAGAGATGTTTAGTGTACTAGATGCGCCGTTTATTCACGGTGCTTCTTGGAGTGAACAAAGCCAGCAAAGTGGTGAAGCGGTCGCTGTGATCAGTAAAAGCGCTAATGACCATCTTTTTGGTGGGGCGAATTCTATCGGGCAGTTTATTCAAGTTCAAGGCGAACAAATACAAGTCGTGGGCGTGGTTGATTTAAGCAATTATAAACGTCGTTTCCAAGATTTGAGCTTTAGTAATAATTACAATCACGATGCATTTATCCCGCTAAATTATGCCTATGCGCAAAACTTTCCAAGAACAGGGCAAGTATCGTGTAGAACCGACGATTTATACACCGCAACCAACCCACGCAGCGGCAGTATCGACATGCTGAAAAGTGCTGAATGTGGTTATTTGACGGTTTGGTTCCAGTACCAAAATGATATGGGGGTGGCACATCTTGCAGAGCTAAAAACTTGGTTGAATAACTATACTGCAAATCAGCAAGTGGTTGGCCGTTTTCAACACAACAATCTCACCGATTTTTATAGCATGGGTGAGCTCTATATTTTGATCCAGCGTTTTATGGCATGGGAAGCCATTTACCTAACGTTTTCATATTTACTATTTGCCATTTGTCTAGTGAACACTGTGGGGATCCTACTGGCCAAATTCCAAGCCAATCGTAAGCTTATTTCCCTTTACCGAGCCCTCGGTGCAAATCGTGGGGTGATCATGAAAATTCATTTTCTAGAAATTCTCATGCTCACAGTTGCATCTGTGTTGCTTGGTTTTGTACTCGCATTTGCAGGACTCGAGTTGATGTTCCATTTGCGTATGTATCAGACGGATTATATGGCATTTGCCGAGCAGGTTCGTCAAATCTATCAGTTTGATGGTGAGCTGGCACTTTTGACCACCATAGGTATTTTCTTGGCGGTTGGGATATCTGGATTATATCCGGTATACCGTAGTAGCCGTGTATCACCAGCTGCAGAGTTAAGGGGGTAAGTATGGCGATTAAACATATTTTAAAACTGATCTTAAAACAAAAAAGTATTGCGCTGTTAATTATTCTACAAATCGCGATCACCGTGATGATTGTCAGCAATACCGCGTTTATCAGCTATGCAACGCTGCAAAACTGGCTAATTCCTTCAAAGTTGGAAGAGCAACAAATTCTCAATGTAACGACGCGTGTGTTTGATACCTCGGTAGACGTGCAGTCACTTATAGAAAAGGATATTCAAGCGATTGAAAATGTGCCTGGGGTCGTTGCCGCATCTTATGCTGGTAGAGAGCTGGTATTAAACAGCTTAGGCCCTGGATGGACTATTTTTAAAGATACCCAACCAGAAACGGATTACAGCGTGTTTGGCTACTTTGGCTTGGATGAAAAAGGGGTAGATGTACTTGGGCTTGAACTTGTTGAGGGGCGGAGATTTTATGCCAGCGAATTTATAAAAGGTGATGAGGCAAAAAAAAATGCAGGCGTTATTATGATAAGTGACGACCTTGCCACGTCTTTATTTGGTGGTGACTCTGCCCTTGGGCAGACGGTGTATATTTCAAGACAACGCATTCCACATCAAGTGATTGGTGTTTATAAAGGTAAAATGCTTGGGGAAGGCGCAACGTACAATCAACAACACTACAATTCAGGGGTTGTACCTGAGGTCATATGGGGTAACCGTCAACGGGCAAATTATTTAGTCAGGGTTGAAAAAGGTGTGTCTGAGCGAGTGCTAGAAGAAGTTGAAACGGCACTGTATCACACCAGCGGACGAATGGTTGAGCGAGTAGAGTTTGTTGCTAGGGCAAAAAAACGTTTGTGGGATGGCCGTAGCACCTTTGCACTCACCATGGCAGGTATAAGCATCATAGCATGCGTGGTCACCGCGCTTGGTATTGTCGCACTTGTCAGCTTTTCTGTTAGCCTAAGAAAGAAAGATCATGGTGTACTTCGTGCGTTAGGAGCATCTAAAGGCAAAGTGATGTGGTCTTTAATTAAAGAAAATACAATTTTAGTCTTTATCGGTTTAGTGCTAGGCTTTGGTCTCTCGATTTTGCTTTACTATTTTTTGATGAATAATGTTCGCGTGCAAAGTGTGGTAGAGATCCCGTTATTGGTTGGGGTCGCTATTTTTACTTGGCTTGTGAGTACATTGGCGGTGTACCTGCCTGCCAAAGAAGCTGCGAAAGTGTCGCCGGCACAAGTAACTAAATCGAGTTAATAATAAAAACAACAAAGCCCCGAAAGGGGCTAAATCTACAAATTAGGATCAAAAGCGTTCATGAGTGTATTGGTAATTGACGATAATCCGGATGTAATTCAAGCCATTAAAGTCCTTTTGTTACTCAATGATATTCCGTGTGAAGGTGTTACCTCTCCGCAGCTGGGCCTAGAGAAGGTTCGTAGCAAACAGTTCGACTTAGTTATTCAAGATATGAACTTTACCCGAGACACCACCAGCGGGGCAGAAGGTAAAGCCCTGTATAAAGCTATTCGAGATTTAGAGCCAGACTTACCCATCATCTTACTGACGGCTTGGACAAACCTTGAAATGGCAGTAGAGCTAATTAAAGATGGTGCTGCAGACTACTTAGCTAAACCTTGGAAAGATCATAAACTCGTCACCTCAGTGAAAAACTTGCTCGAAATGCGAGAACTACAAGAGCAAGTAAGTAGCGCTGCTAATCAGCGCAATGCCAGATTACAAAAGCTAAAAGCGCAATACGACCTGTGTGGTGTGGTGGTTGCCGATCCGGCCATGTTGAGCTTGCTTGAAATGGCGACTCAGGTTGCGCACTCCGACGCGCCAATTCTGATCACAGGACCAAACGGCGCTGGAAAAGAGAAAATTGCAGAAATTGTGCAAGCCAATAGCAGCTATAAACATAAACCCTTTATTAAAGTGAATGCGGGGGCCATTCCGGCGGACCTCATTGAGGCCGAGTTATTTGGGGTTGAAAGTGGTGCTTATACAGGCGCACAAAAATCGAGAGCTGGGCGCTTTGAAGCAGCCGATGGAGGCACCTTGTTTTTGGATGAAATCGGCAACTTGTCTTTGGCAGGTCAGCAAAAGTTACTAAGGGTTTTACAAAGTGGTGAGTTTGAACGCGTTGGCAGTACGGTAACAAAAAGGGTAAATGTTAGGGTGATCAGTGCCACCAACAGTAATTTACCCGAGGCTATTCGTGCGGGGACTTTTAGAGAAGACTTGTACTATCGTATCAATATGATTGAGCTTAAATTGCCGCCACTATCTGAGCGAAAAGAAGATATTGCCGTGTTAGTGGATCACTTTTTGCCTAGCAATAAGAGTTTGAGTAACGCAGCAATGAAGCAGTTAAAGCATCATACTTGGCCTGGAAATGTCAGGGAGCTTGAAAACACCATAGGTCGTGCTGTGTTGCTGAGCCCCAGGCAAGAAATTGAGTGTGAGCATTTAGCAATTCAAATACCACAACATGAAGAGCCGCTTGAATATACACAAGCAGATATCGAAGCTGCATTAGACAGCGCTGATGGCGTAGTCAGTAAAGCCGCAAGAAAGCTTGGATTAAGTCGGCAAGCACTATACCGGAGAATGGAGAAGTTTGGTTTAAAATGACGGTGTCTCTTCAAGCAGCGGTGTCTGCATGCTTATTTGTATCACTATTGGTGTTTGCGGCTATTCTATGGCTGGCAGCTTCATTTGCAATACCAATTACTCTGTCAATTCCGGTGGGGCTGCTTGTTGCAACGGTAGTAGGCGTTGTCGGTATCAGTTACTTTTTCTCTCGCCAACAACGGATCATAGATTGCTTAACGGACGGGATCCGCAGTTTTAAAGATCAAGACTTCTCAGTTCAAATTACACATTTTGAAAGCATAGAAATGTCTGATCTAATTTTGGAATATAATCGTTTATCGACGACACTAAAAAAACAGCGCCACGCTACTAGCCAAAGGGAGTTACTACTCGATACCATTTTGCAGGTGTCGCCGGTGTCGATTATATTACTCAATCAGTTTGATCAGGTTGTATATGCCAATGATAAAGCAGGAAAATTACTTAATAACAACAAGTCGTTAAGCGGCCTAGTACTGCATCATGCCATCGCGAATGCAGATCCTAAACTGCAAACCATTTTGCTACAAAAAGAATCTGGGTTTGTGACCTTTCAAGCCAATGATGAAAAGCAAAGCTATTACTTTTCAAGGCAAAGCATAACACTCAACCACCAGCCGCACGTGTTGCTTATGTGTCAAAATCTATCCAGCGAAATGAGCCGTCAAGAAGTGGGGCTTTGGAAAAACGCCATTCGGCTGATAAGTCATGAGCTTAATAATTCATTAGCACCCATTTCTTCGTTGACCAACTCGGCAAATACAATTGTAGAGCGCAGCGCCAAAGAGCAAAACCACGCCCTTATTCAACTATTGCCCGAAATGCTCTCGACGATTAACCGCCGCACGGAAAACCTCAGTGAATTTGTGGCTAAATATAGCGAATTTGCAAGATTACCAGCGCCAAATATTACAGAGCAACCCTTGCTGCCCTTACTTGATACCGTAAATAAGCTTTATGACTTTACTTTGCTGGCACCACTTCCTGTGGAGCGCGCTTTTTTTGATCCCATACAGGTAGAGCAGGTGATGATTAATTTGGTTAAAAACGCCCATGAGTCAGGATCTAAGATAGGTGAAATAGGCGTTAAACTGCTGGTTGATTATCAACGCCTGATAGTCGTGGTTGTTGATAGAGGTGTAGGAATGGAAGAAGAAAAACTAGCAAACGCGGTACTGCCATTCTTTTCTACTAAACCAAGTGGCACAGGGGTAGGATTGAGTATTTGCAATGAAGTCGCCATTGCCCACGGTGGACAACTTAAGCTATTTAATCGCGAAAAGGGCGGACTAATGGTGCAGTTTGATTTGCCCCTCGTCGCACCAAAAACATAGCGTCGTAATGACACTGACCCATATCTGGTAGGAGCGGGTTCACCCCGCGATCTTTTAGGTTGTAATACCGCACCCTATGCTACGGAAATCTTTGTCGTGGTAAATCAAGACCTACAAATAACATGCTTCATAGGTTTATCCTGTTGTCTTCATTTTTTGCTAAGCTCATATCTGGTAGGAGCGGGTTCACCCCGCGATCTTTTAGGTTGTAATGCCGCACCTTAAGCGGGGGAAATTTTTGTCGTGATAAATCACGACCTACAAATATCAAGCTTCATAGGTTTATCCTGTTAGCCTCACTTTCTGCTAAACCCATATCTAGTAGGAGCGGGTTCACCCCGCGATCTTTTTGGTTTTAATGCCGTACCTTAGGCCGCGGAAGTCTTTGTGCCCAGATAAATCACGACCTACAAATAATTCCTGTTGAGCGCATATCTATCGACAGGCAGCGGCAGAGCAGCGATACTCAAGCAAGTTGACAATATAGGGAAATAAACTTGAACACGAAAACTCAAACGACCAACCACTTTTTACTCTTCGCGGGTGTGTGTACAGCCATTGCGGCAGTGGCGCACATTGGCTGCATTATCTTTGGCGCGCCTTGGTATCGCTTTTTTGGTGCGGGCGAGGAAATGGCTACTATGGCCGAACAGGGGCTTATTTATCCGCACCTTATCACTGCCGTTATCGCTACGATTTTACTGCTCTGGTCATGCTATGCGTTTTCAGGGGCGAAACGGATCCGACAATTACCTTTGCTGAAAATCGCCCTGTGTGTGATCAGTGCAATCTTTTTAATAAGGGGAATTGGGTTTGTTTTTATCATGCCAACGATCCCTGATAACAGCATGACGTTTTGGCTGGTGAGTTCCTCCATTTGCTTGGTAATTGGAGGGGCTTACGCGCTTGGAGCCAAAAAGGCATGGTCACAAATCTAGCAGCTTTAAAAGCTAGCACTTCAGGTGCTAGCTTTTTGTTCAGATTAGGCAGTTAACCTTTTTCATTCAGTGCCGTTCTAACACCGGCTTCAAGTTCTTCGTGAACAGATTTAAATAACCCAAGTTGGCGTTCAATGATATATTCAGGTACACCCTCCATAGCGCGTGCTATGTTGCCGTACAAGCGCTGTTTTTGGGCATCATCAAATAGGCAATATAGGGCACGAGGCTGTGAAAAATCATCATTGTCTTTGCGGTGGTCGTATCTATCCGCCATTCCTTCAAGCTCAAGAGCAGGGCGTTTATACTCTGGGCTCTCTTTTGGGCCTCCCATCGAGTTAGGCTCGTAGTAAGCATCTTCGTTACCACCCGGCTCATTGTTAAAGAACCGCATTGCACCGTCTTTGTGGTAATGGTGCACTGGGCATTTTGGACGATTAACGGGTAATGCCTCATAATGCGTACCGAGTCGGTAGCGGTGAGCATCGGCATAGGAGAAAATGCGTGCTTGCAACATTTTATCCGGAGAAAACCCAATGCCAGACACCACGTTAGACGGACTAAATGCAGCTTGTTCTATCTCTGCAAAATAATTGTCTGGTACGCGATTTAATTCGAGTGTGCCAACATCGATGAGTGGAAAGTCGCCATGCGGCCAGACTTTGGTTAAATCAAACGGATTGTGTTGGAACTGTTTTGCTTGTGCTTCAGTCATCACCTGAATTTTCATATCCCATTTCGGATAATTTCCGCGCTCTATGGCCTCAAGCAAGTCCTCTTGAAAACTCTCTCTGCTTTCGCCAATTACTGATTTTGACTCTTCATCGGTATGATGCTGGTGGCCTTGTTGGGTTTTCATATGAAACTTCACCCAAACTCTTTGGTTTTCCTCGTTAATCAAACTAAAGGTGTGAGAGCCATAGCCATTCATATGTCTCACATCCGTTGGCAAGCCACGGTCAGACATTAAAATCAATACTTGATGCAGGCTTTCTGGCGACAGTGACCAAAAATCCCATTGCGCGGTGTTGGAACGCAGGTTGGTTTTTGGGTGGCGCTTTTGGGTATGAATAAAATCTGGGAATTTATACGGATCACGGACAAAAAATACGGGGGTATTATTACCAACTAAATCCCAATTTCCTTCATCAGTGTAAAACTTTATCGAGAAACCTCTTACGTCACGCTCCGCATCGGCAGCCCCTTTTTCGCCGGCTACCGTTGAGAAGCGCATCAGAATGTCGGTTTGCTTATCAACCTCAGCAAATAGTTTTGCCTTGGTATATCGGCTTATATCGTTTGTTACCGTAAATGTTCCAAACGCACCCCATCCTTTAGCATGCACGGTACGCTCTGGAATACGTTCTCTATTTTGATGCGCCAGTTTTTCGATTAACTGGTAATCTTCAACCAATAAGGGGCCTCTAGGACCTGCGGTAAGACTATTTTGATTATCGGCGATTGGATTACCAGCTGTGGTGGTTAATGGACACTTGGTCATTGCTCGTTTCCTTCATATAAAATTTAGAAACTAACAGCAAGAAATGAACCAAAGAAAAATTCAATTTAAACAATTAGTTGAGTAGTAGCTTAGCGGTGGTTGTGATTTTTACAGAGCAAAGTTTTCAAACGCGTTGTAAGAGCTACGTAAGTGGTGAGTTAGGATATTGCTCACCACTTACTCATCTTAGTTACTGAGATTCGGCAAATGCATCAAGCTCACTTTCCATTTGCTCTCGCATTTTGAACTTTTGTAGCTTGCCTGTGACTGTCATCGGATAATTTTCAACGAGCTTGATATGTTTTGGGACTTTGAAATAGGCGAGTTTATCTTTTAAAAATATACGAATATCCTCTTCCGAAATATAGTGTCCGGGCTTAAGTTGAACCCAAACACATACTTCCTCACCATATTTTTCGTCTTTGATCCCAAATACAGCGGCGTCTTGAATATCATGATGATGATAAAGCACTTCCTCAATTTCTCTGGGGTAAATATTCTCGCCACCGCGAATGATCATGTCTTTTATGCGGCCGACGATACTGACGAACCCTTCGTTGTCCATTACCCCTAAATCGCCAGAATGTAGCCAGCCATCGCTATCAATAGTTGCCGCCGTTTTTTCTGGGTCCTGCCAATAGCCTTTCATTACGCAATATCCTCGGGCACATACTTCACCAGGCGTACCAATTGGGGCAATATGTCCTAGCTCGTCAATAATTTTGACCTCGGTATGTGGCATAGCGCGACCAACAGTCTGCACGCGTTTCTCAACAGGCGAATCGATTTCGGTAATATTATTGATTGGGCTGCACTCGGTTTGCCCGTAACCAATTAGTACATCGGTCATATGCATTTGGGTTTGTACTTGGCGCATGACCTTTTCAGGGCAGGTAGAGCCTGCCATCACGCCAGTGCGCAGCGAAGATAGATCAAACTGTGTAAAGTCTGAGTGCTCTAATTGTGCGATAAACATTGTTGGTACACCGTGAAGCCCAGTGCACTTTTCTCGTTCAACAACTTCTAAGGTGACAAGCGGATCAAAGCTATCGTTAGGGAATACAGCGCACGCCCCTTTACTGATACAAACGAGATTACCGAGCACCATGCCAAAACAATGATAAAGCGGCACGGGAATACAAAGCTTGTCTTGCTCTGTGAGCTTCATGGCATTGGCGACGAGTAATCCGTTATTGAGGATATTACTGTGGGTGAGGGTGGCGCCTTTCGGGTTGCCTGTAGTACCTGAAGTGAATTGAATATTGATTGCGTCGCTGGCACTGAGGTTGGCTGCAATCGCATTTGCCTCAAGATAGTGGGCATCATTAGCTTTAGATAACAGGGTGCTGAAATTCATCAGGCCTGGTTCAATATCCTCGTCAATCAGCACAATCTGTTTGAGAGAGGGAAGGCGCTGTGAAGACAATTCGCCAAACATGCAGTCATAAGATTCTGGTGCCAGCTCTCTTATCATGTCAACGTAATGGCTATGTTTAAATGATTTCGCCATAACTAACATCTTACACTCAACGTTGTTTAGCACGTATTCAAGCTCGCTTGGACGATAAGCTGGGTTAATGCACACCATGATCGCGCCAATTTTAGCGGTTGCAAATTGCACTAGACTCCATTCAAGATTGTTTGGAGACCAAATCCCAACTCTATCCCCTGGTTGTATGCCTACAGCTAAAAGGCTTGCGGCAAGTTGATTTATTTTGGCGAGATACTCTCGATAATTTAAGCGAACAGATTGATGAGAGACAACAATGGCTTCTCTTTCTGGATAATTGTCGACAATATCTTCTAGGTATTGCCCTATGGTGAGTTGAGTAAGCGGTGCTACTTGGGGGCCTTTGAAGTAACTCTTTGTAAGTGCACTTGCATTTATTAATTGGCTCTCTGTTGTCATATCTTGTCCTTGCTGTTGATCTCTAGTTTTTATCATTATGCTTTATCAGTGATAACCTAATTGTCGACAAAATCAAGTGCATTTGGACGAAAAGCATGAAATTACGACTAATGGCTAGTGATAAAGTGTGTGATGGTGAGGTAGTGGAAAGGTCAAGAGTAGCTTTTTTGGGGTATAAAAAACGCCTGAAAATTCAGGCGTTTTGTGGTTTCACTTAAGGGATGTTATTAAGCTAATCCTTCATCTGTATCGACATGCTCATCTTTATGATGCTTCGCGATTTCATCTGAAAGTTCTTGCTTAGAACGCTTCTCTGACATCCGTCTTGCCATTAGCCAATAGAAGAATAGTGGCAAGAAGAATACTGCGAGGAAGGTAGCCGAGAGCATACCACCCATTACGCCAGTACCCACACTGTGTCTTGCTCCTGCGCCAGCTCCAGAACTCATCACCAGTGGAACTACACCAAGTATGAAAGCAAGTGAAGTCATGATAATAGGTCTAAAACGCAGTCTTGCCGCTTCAAGGGCTGCAGTTGCTGGACTCCATCCTTCTTGATACTTCATGAGTGCGTACTCGACAATAAGAATGGCATTTTTACTGGCAAGGCCAAGTAGGGTAACCAAACCGATTTGGAAGTAAACGTCGTTGGTTAGCCCAGCAATCCAGATTGAGACCAAGGCACCGAAAGTACCAAACGGTAGCGCTAACATAACCGAGAATGGCAATGACCAGCGCTCATAAAGTGCTGCGAGGATCAAAAATACCATGATCACGGCCATGCCGAGTGCAATACCGGTTGTGCCAGAGTTTTGCTTTTCTTGGAACGCGGAACCCGTCCACTCGTAAGTCATATCTGGTGGTAGCACTTTGTTGGCGATACGCTCAAACTCCGCGATAGCTTGACCTGAGCTGTAGCCAGGTGCTGCTTCGCCCATTAACTTAACTGCAGATAAGTTATTGTAACGATTCATGGTTTCCGGGCCGCGACTATACTCAACATCCGTAAATGCAGAAATTGGTACCATTTCGCCACGATTGTTTTTCACATAAATGCGGCCAACATCTTCCGGTGTCATTCTAAACTCGGCTTCAGCGGACATAATCACTTGCCATGCACGACCAAATTTATTGAAGTCGTTGACGTAGTAATTACCTAAATTGGCTGCAAGTGCGTTAAACGCAGAATTGATATTAACTCCCATGGCACGCGCTTGTTCACGATCCATATGCACTTTTAGCTGTGGTGCATCAGGACGCCATAGCGTTTGAATGCCTGTAAGGATAGGGCTCTTCTGCGCCTCGGCCATGATCATCTGCATGCCTTGCTTCAATTTAGCGGGATCAGAGCCGCCTTTATTTTGCAAGAAGACTTCAAATCCGCCTGTTGTACCCAAGCCGAAAATTGGCGGTGGGTTAAACGCCAGCACTAATGCTTCGTTAATATGCGCGGTTTTCATAAATAACTCACCAACAAGTTCCTTCGCCGACACATCGCGTTCATCCCAATGTGTTTGCGTCACGAACATAGTCGCCGCGCTATTTTTGAAGCCACCACCGATGAAGTCCATCCCCGTAAACGCCACGACGTTTTCGTTAGCTGGGTTTGACTTTGCAGCCGCTATCACTTCATCGGCCACTTTAGCAGTGCGCTCTAACGAAGAGCCATCAGGCAAGAACACCGCTATCATATAGTAACCTTGGTCTTCGTCTGGTACCAACGAGCTTGGTGTTTTTTGCCACAGGAATACCGTTGCACCAATCATCGCTACCATTAAGGTTAGGCCTACAAAACCACGGCGAACCATAAAGCTAACCGCGCCAACATAGCGTCCGGTCACACGATGGAACCAGTCATTGAACCACAAGAAAAACTTGGCATCTTGTTTGTGCTCGTGCTTAAGCAGCAATACACAAAGTGCAGGCGTCATTGTCAGTGCAACCACACCGGATAAACTTACAGAGATGGAGATTGTGATCGCAAATTGGCGGAATAGCTCGCCTGTTAACCCACCCAGAAAAGCGATAGGTACAAACACCGAACACAATACCAATACAATCGCGACTACGGGGCCGCTTACTTCCTGCATCGCTTTAACTGCTGCTTCTCTAGCCTGCAAGCCTTGCTCATGCATAATACGCTCGACATTCTCAAGTACTACAATGGCGTCATCTACCACGATACCAATCGATAACACCATGCCGAACAGCGTAAGCGTGTTAATCGAGTAACCGAGCATATAGAGACCTGCAAATGTACCAAGTAACGAGACCGGAACTGCAAGCGTTGGAATTAGCGTTGCACGCCAGTTTTGCAAGAACAGGTAAACCACTAAGAATACCAAAATCATTGCTTCACCAAGCGTTTTTAACACCTCGCGAATTGAGACTTCTACAAAGCGTGTGGTGTCGTAAGAGTTAACGTGGGCGAGGCCTGTAGGGAACTGAGGTTTGATCTGTTCAATTTCAGCCTCTACTGCTTTAGCCACGTCAAGCGCATTCGCGCCCGGTTGCAAGAATACACCGAGCAATACCGCTTCTTTACCGTTAATAGTACCTTGGAAGTTATAGTCTTTAGAACCAAGCTCTACGCGAGCAACATCCTTAAGGCGCAGTGTTGAGCCATCTGGGTTTGCTCGAACAATGATATTTTCGAACTCTTCAGCCGTCGATAAACGTCCTTTCGCGGTGACACTATAAACGAGCGATTGCGCGTCTTGAGATGTCGGTGTTGCACCAATACTACCCGCTGCATACTGAGAGTTTTGCTCTCTAATTGCACCCGCAATATCGTCTGCTGTGACTTGCAGTTGACTCATAATATCCGGGCGCAGCCAAATACGCATGGCATAGTCTTTAGCACCGAAGATCTGCACGTTCGTCGTACCAGGAATGCGTTTGACGCGGTCAAGGATATTCATGGTGACGTAGTTAGATGTCCAGAGACTTTCTCGAGTTCCATCTGGCGAATAGAACGCGTGTACTTGCAAGAAGTTAGAAGATGTCTTTTGAACCACAACGCCTTGGCGTCTAGTTTCTTCAGGGAGACGAGCTTCAACTTGCTTCACCCGGTTATTTACATCTACGGCAGCCTGATCAACATCCGTTCCAATCTCAAAAGTTACTGCAATAGTTGTTACGCCGGAGTTGGTACTGGTTGATGTCATGTACATCATGCCTTCAACACCCGTAATCGCGTTTTCGATAGGGGTTGCAACGGTTTGTTCTAATACATCCGCTGATGCACCAGGGTATACCGCACGTACCTCAACTTGAGGTGGCGCGATTTCGGGATACTGCGCAACAGGCAAACTGCGCATGGCAGCAAGGCCCGCAAGTACAATCACGATAGAGATAACAAAGGCAAAAATAGGCCTGTTTATGAAATATTTGGAGAACATCAGATTATTCTCCTTGCTCGCTCACAGACACTGGCATACCAGGGAAGAAGATCCTCGCCATGCCTTCAACGATGACAGGTTGACCTTCTTTTAAGCCTTCGCGAATAACCCACATATTCTCATTATTAAGCTTGACCCACTCACCAACTTTGACCGGTGCAGGCAGGGCTACGGTTGTGCCTTGTTCATTTTTGGTGGCAATGTATACAAATTTACCCGTGCCGTTGTCTAGTACCGCTCTTTGCGGAAGTACAATCGCGTTATTGCGTACCGCACCAGAGAGTTTAACTCGAACAAACTGACCCGGTCTTAACTCGCCATTTTCATTAGGAATACGAGCTTGTAACTCACTGGTACCCGTGAAGCGGTTTACCCGAACGTCGCTAAAGTTTACTTTACCGGCTTGTCCGTATAGTGAACCGTCTTGCAGAATAATCGTGGTATCAAATTCATTATGATCTGGTAATGACAATGAGCCATTTTCTACATCTTGGCGCATTGTTAGCTGCTCACGCTCTGAAAAGCCGAAGCGAGCACGAATGGTGCTAATGTCGGTAAGTTCAGTTAATAGTACACTCGGACCAGAAACATAACTGCCTTCTGACATCAGTTCACGACCAACAATACCAGAAACAGGTGCTTCAACCTTGGCGTATTCAAGGTCTAGCTTGGCTTCACTCAATGCGACTTTTGCAGATTCTAAATTCGCAACTGCAATATCGTAGGCCGATACTGAGTTATCAAAGTCGCGCTTTGATACTGAACGCTCGTTCTTCAAACGCTCAAGCCTTTCGCTCTCGCGCTTAGTTTGATCAACGTTTGCTTTTGCTGCCTGAAGTGCTGCCTGCGCTTTTTCTACCGCTAATTCAAAAGGTTTAAGCTCGATGGTGAATAATGAATGACCAGCTTTTACAAATTGACCTTCCTCAAAGTTGCGAGATTCGATGATCCCAGAAACTCGAGAACGAATTTCGACTTCTTTATCACCCGCGAGAGTGGCCGGAAGTTCGATATCGAAAGGCACTGATTGAGTAGTAACTTGTTGTACACTCACTTGCGCAGGTGGCATTGCATGGCCCCCTTGCTGTGGTGCTTCTGAACACGCTGACAAAGTGCCTAACGTGAGCATTAAAAAAGATAGGTGTTTAACACGACTGCGTATTGATGCTGGATACATGAACACTCCAATTCCTATATTATCATTTTATGCTGCCCCGGCTTTGACGGGGAACTACCTTGCAATTTGCCTTTAATAACGCACACTCAACTGGATGCAATCAGTCAAGTGAGTTCATTTCATACCTTAACCACACCAAAGTAAAGGCTATTTGTTCGACAATTAAACAAGTAAACGGTAGTGTATACTTAAAGAAATAAAAGGTAAACGGTTGCGTGTACTTTTCTTCAATTTAGGTATACGATCATGTGTACTTTTTATTAACGACTTTATTGATTAAAATAAAGGGAATGTTGATTTATTACGAAGAAGGCTTATCTCTGTATAGAGAGGTGATTCTCGGTATACAACTGACCATGTGAGTAGCAGCTATCAATGGCTCGCTTTTCCCACTATTAATTAAAGACAGAATAAGTAAATGACGCAACTTTCACCAAAACAGCAGTCAATTTTATGTGCAGCGATAGAAGAGTTCGCTCAAAAAGGCTTGCAGGCGACGACGATGGAGTCGATCAGTCAATCAGCGGAAGTATCAAAGCGCACGTTATACAAGCATTACTCGACCAAAGACGAGCTCTTTGATGCCGTTGTTGAGCTGTTAATTGAGCGAATTAAGCCGATAACTGCGATACAATTTATCCCAAACTATGACTTTTCAGTGCAACTGCAACATCTTGCGAAAAGCGCAATGACTTTGTTGAATGACGAGGATTATATGCGTTTGTCGCGTATTGTGATGATTGAATCGATGCGTAGCTTTGAGCAAGCACAGAATTTAAATGAAAAGTTTAGTCATTGTGAAGCCGCGATGATCCAATGGTTCGAAGATGCTGCGAATTCAGGGTGTCTTGGTAGTTTTGATGCGGACTTTGCCGCAGCGTACTTTTGGGGCGCACTGAAAAAGCTAGGCTATTGGGAACGCGCTATAAAATGGCAAGCTCCGCTTCCAGAAGCAGAGCTTGATATATTAGTTGAAAAGGCGGTCTCGCTATTTTGTAATGGCGTTACTCAACGCCAATAAATCCACCGGTTTGATGCGACCACAGTTTGGCGTAAATACCACCTAAAGCTAGCAAGGATTGATGGCTTCCTTCTTCTACTATCCGACCTTCATCCATAACGATTAGTCTGTCCATTTGTGCAATCGTGGATAACCTATGGGCAATCGCTATAACGGTTTTACCTTCCATCAGTGCATCTAAGCTCTCTTGGATAGCTTGCTCAACCTCAGAATCCAAGGCTGAAGTAGCTTCGTCTAAAATTAAAATTGGCGCATTTTTTAGTAATACACGGGCAATGGCGATACGTTGGCGTTGGCCACCTGATAGTTTCACACCGCGTTCACCTACTTGTGCGTCAAAGCCAGTATTACCGTGACTGTCTTCTAAGTCTTGGATAAAATCGTAAGCCTGCGCTTCTTTTGTTGCGGCTATTAATTCTTCCTCTGATGCATCAGGGCGACCATAAAGGATATTGTCGCGTACGCTGCGATGAAGCAGAGAAGTATCTTGCGTCACCATGGCGATATGACGTCTTAAGCTTTCCTGTTTTACTTTCGCAATATTTTGGCCATCTATTTCGATGCTGCCGCCGTCGGTATCGTAGAATCTCAGTAATAAGTTCACTAAGGTCGACTTCCCCGCACCTGAGCGGCCAACTACACCAATTTTCTCGCCGGGTTTGATATGTAGGTTCAGGTTGTCGATGACGTTATGTTGTCTCGCTGCATCTTTACGCTTATAAGCGAAGGTAGTGTTACAAAAGTCGATTTTTCCAGCTTTAAAATCTAACTGTGGCGCTGTTTGTTGGTCAACAATATCAAGCGGTCTTGAGAGTGTGTTCATGCCGTCTGCAACCGTACCAATATTTTCGAATAGACCGCTAATTTCCCACATTATCCATTGCGCCATACCATTTAGTCGTAAGGCTAAACCAACTGTAATTGCGATTGCACCAGCGGTTATCGCATTAAAAGACCATAAGTAGATGGAAAGTGCCGCGACGGAAAATACCAAAAGATAATTTAAGGCTTGAATACTAACGTTTAAGCTAGTTGCTAAGCGCATTTGCTTATATACAGGTTGAATAAACACATCCATGCTGTCTTTGGCATATTCTTCTTCTCGTTTGGTATAAGAGAAAAGCTTTACAGTTGAAATATTGGTGTAGCTATCAACTATCCTTCCCGTCATTTCTGAGCGCGCGTCAGCCTGCTCACTAGAAACGCGTTTTAGTTTAGGAACAAAATAGAATTGGAAACAGATATAGCAGCCAAGCCAAATAACCAGCGGGATCATCAAACGTATATCACTGCTTGCAACAAGCGCGAGCATTGCGGTGAAGTACACTAAAATATAAACCAGCACATCGAGTAGCTTCATGACCGATTCGCGCACGGCTAGGGCAGTTTGCATCACTTTAGTTGCAATACGTCCTGCAAACTCGTCTTGATAGAATGTCATAGACTGCTTTAGCAAGTAGCGGTGTGCCTGCCAGCGAATAGCCATTGGGTAATTACCCAATAAACTCTGATGTAAAATGGCGCTGTGAAAAAAGACTAACAGTGGCAGCGCCACTAACGTGATGACAGACATTCGAATTAACTCGGTTTGTTTAGCTTCAAATAGAGTTTGTGGTGTATAAGTGGAGAGCCAGTCAACTAAATCACCCATAAAGCCAAATAATGTTACTTCCAAAATTGCGAGGAGCGCAGCACTTAGCGACATAAATAACAAGGGTAATTCCATTCCCTTAGTATAGAAGCGACAGAAAGCCAACAAACCTTGTGGTGGCTGACCAACTTCTTGCTCGGGAAAGGGTTTGGTAAAGCGTTCAAATACTCGATACATGGATGATCCCTAAATTTGTTCAGAAGCTAGTCTACCTTGATAGTATGAAATGCGCGAGTCACAGATTGGTGCTCAATTTGCACGAATGATTATAGTTGTTTTTGGTTGAGTAGTTTTTGTGTAATGAGCTCACCAGTGACAGCATTATAGCTACTCAAAGTCAGTGGCGTAGAATAGTGCTTTAAATAGACCTGATCATGTGGTTTTTCTACTGTAATTTTATCGATTGGGACGAGTTTATTACCTTCCTCGACAAAAAATGACAGCTCTAAATAGCATGGAAACACCTTTTTACATACACCGAGTGATTGTTGTTGTAAGTCAAACGTTGAAGAGAGCCAACTTGGCCTATTATTGATTTTAGTGGTTTTGGGCCAAGTCACAGAAAGATCAAACCTTTGCGGGTCTGAAGAGTAGTGCTGAGATTGGCTTGCTACTCGTGCGAGGAGCAAAGGAGTATTGCCACTCACTGATTGAACCTCAGATAAGCGAACCTGATCAACGGTGAGTGGATTAATTTTCAATGTTTGCTTGAGTTCACTTGCCAGTTGGTTTTGTTCATCTAGTTGAGAAAATCCGAGGTGAACGAGTAATTTTGCATCGCGATTGTTATCAAATACCTTTTCTTTTATGTGTTTAGCCGCGGCTTTGGCTCTACCTTGTTGTGAGTCGTGATCGTAACTAATAATCTCGTAGCCAAGCGATTTGGCTTCAAATATCAAGCTAGCGTAAGTCGCCTCCATGGTGTAGATCCCATGCTCATATGTTGTAAAGCCGTGTTTATTGATTTGCTGCTCAACGCTTACCTGTGGGGTAAGCGCTTCTAATGCAAGATAGCGATAGCCTTGTTCATATAAAGGCTTCAACAGGGCAATCGTTAGCGCTCGGTGTTTAGCATTATGATACGCCTCGTTTACCATAGTGATACGCGTGTCAGCAGCCTTTTGCTCTATGATTTCTAGCGCAGGAACTAGCCGATAATCGTTTAGCAACATATCTGGGTTGATCACCCCAGAGGTGAGTTTTTCTGCTTCAAAATAATTGCCGACAATTGAATGATAAGTTGCTGCATATTGAATGTTTGCTGAGCTGCTATCTAAATGCCCTTTGACTGGAATTTGGCTTTCAAGTGACTGTGTGTTTTCAAACACACGTTTATCTGAGTTAACACCAAAGATTAAGGAAGCAGGGTTAGCGCTTGAATTTGCTAATGCTGTTACGGATATCAGCGAACATGCGCAAAAAATAACGGCTTTTCCATATTGTTGAGGTAACACCTAAATCCACTCCTTGCGGTTTATTACGGTTATATTAATAGCATAAAAGCGCGGAGGGCTGAATCAAATAAAAGCAAATTTTTTACAAGTATTTTATATTTGAATTATTTACAGGGGACATAAATGTGGAAGCAAATAAAAAGGCCAGTAGCTAAGTAACTGCTGGCCCTTGATATGATTATTCTTCTTTGCCGTATGTTTTACGAAGAATATAAACATAGGCATTGATGAAAGCTTGCTCTTGAAACTTTTTCAACCCAGTGTCTTCATAGTCAACAGGAATTGGGTTTCTTTTTAATTGCTCTTTTACTTCAGTGCCAGAAAGTAACTGCACGTCGACACCTGAAATTAACTGGATTGCAGCTTCCATTTTAAAACCAGCCGCACTACCTGCGAATTTGCCTTTGTGTGGGCGTTGACGAATGGCGATAGAATCTACGCCGTAATCTTCTACTAGTTTTGCAAAGTCGAATTGGAACTTGCGCATTTCATCAAGTTCTGTCCCTTGATTACTTAACGTAAAGCGTCGCTGACGAATGTCTCTGATATCAAAAACATCATCTTCTTTCGTTAGCATACAAAGCAGAGCTTCGCTGCCTGAAATTTCAACCCCAAGTGTTCTCATTTTCGTGTCCAGATTATGCAAAAATTGAATTATCTCACAGTGTTATTTCTATTGCTATCGCTGCATGGTCAGAATAGCAAATATCTTCGTCTATACGCTTCGGATCAAGGTGAGCATCGTAACTGTAGTAATGTAACGACTTCACCTTGGGCGTTTCTCGGTTGGGATTGAATTCTTTTGAACAAAGAATGTAATCAAGTACGTTACCTTCACCTTGATAGTAATGACTGGCTGGTTTTTCTTTATGGTTGTTGTCGGCGTAAAGAAAACTGTCGAACAACCCGACACTATCAAAGCCATTACTAGCAAGGACGGGTGGAAAGGCTTGCGTCATAAAAGATAATGCCGGGCTGTCTAACGCATCATTGAAGTCGCCCATCACTAACGTTGCAGCCTGTTTCTCCCTTTGTGTCTTTAATGCATCGTAATAAATGATGGAAGCTTCGAGTGAACGTGAGATCTGCGACTGCATCGTACCAACGGTTTCGTGAAGCAATGTAAGTAGCGGGTCATCTTGATTGGAATCTCCCAGCATGTGGGCCATTGAATGCACGCGTTGAGACTTGAAGTGGACGGCATAACACGCCAGTAACCCGAAGCCTGGAATGTCGAATTTACATTTTATCGGGGTGCGATTGAATTTAAATTGATGTTGATTATTAAGGTATTCGAGTAATTCGGGGCAGGGCTCTAACGGCGCAAAGGATTTAAATGGTAGTTTTGATGCGATAGCGACCACGGGTTTAAACAGTACCGACGGGTAGACGTGATCAGGACTTGGCGCATCTACAGTGGCAAAGTGGACAAGACCCAAGTCTTCGCACAGCATCTGTAAGCTATCAGGTGAGAAGACCTCTTGAAACACAATGACATCGGGGTTTATATGCTGAATGAGTCCCGTGATGAACTGAGTTTTGGTTTGCCACTGTGTTTCATTATAGTGCTCATGAAGTTGATAAAAAGAATAAGGCGGCGCTGCAAAATTTAGTAGATTAAAGGTTGCAAACCGATAACGCTTTTTGGCCACGAAGAATCCCAAAATAGTTTTTGTAAATTAATAGATTAATTTTAGCTCTAGGCTTGCACTTAGCCAAGTAACACGCGAGAATAGTGATTCTTATTCGAAAGTCCTCGGATGAGCCGCGATAATTCGCGCAAGACAATGCTTATTCGTAAAAGCGTTGATAGGCACACTTTAAAATTAATTAAATACATGTGATGCATTGTAGGTGTCACCACTGTAAATAGGATTTATCATGCCAGTTATTACTCTCCCTGACGGCAGTCAGCGTATTTTTGAAAACCCTGTCACTACTCTAGAAGTCGCTCAAGACATCGGTCCAGGCCTTGCGAAAGCAACGATTGCTGGCCGTGTAAATGGCGTTCGTGTTGACGCTTGTGACCTCATCGAAAATGATTCAGCACTTGAAATCATCACCGCAAAAGACGACGACGGTCTTGAAATTATTCGTCACTCGTGTGCGCACTTGATTGGTCACGCTGTAAAACAATTGTTCCCAGAAGCTAAAATGGCGATTGGTCCTACTATCGACAACGGTTTCTATTACGATGTTGACTTAGAGCATTCGCTTACTCAAGAGGACCTTGAAGCGATAGAAAAGCGTATGTTGGAGTTGGCAAAAACCGACTACGACGTAGTAAAGAAAAAGGTGAGCTGGCAAGAAGCGCGCGATGCATTTGCAGCACGCGGTGAAACCTATAAGATGGAAATCCTAGACGAGAATATCGCGAAAGATGACCGCCCAGGTTTATATCACCACGAAGAATATGTTGATATGTGTCGTGGTCCGCACGTACCAAATATGAAGTTCTGTCACCACTTCAAGATTATGAAAGTGGCGGGCGCATACTGGCGCGGCAACTCAGAAAACAAGATGTTACAGCGTATCTACGGTACAGCTTGGGCTGACAAAAAGCAGCTAAAGGCGTATCTTAAGCGTCTAGAAGAAGCTGAGAAGCGTGATCACCGTAAAATTGGTAAAGCACTCGATCTGTGGCATTGGCAAGAAGAAGCGCCAGGCATGGTATTTTGGCACAATGATGGCTGGAGCATTTATCGTGAGCTTGAAGATTTTGTTCGCGAAAAACTACGCGAATATCAGTACGAAGAAGTAAAAGGTCCGTTGATGATGGACCGTGGTTTGTGGGAAAAATCAGGCCACTGGGACAAGTATTCAGATGCCATGTTCACGACTGAGTCAGAGAAACGTGAGTATGCTATTAAGCCGATGAACTGCCCAGGTCACGTGCAGATCTTTAACCAAGGTCTAAAGTCATACCGTGATTTACCATTGCGTATGGCTGAGTTTGGTTGTTGTCACCGTAATGAACCATCTGGTGCACTACATGGTTTGATGCGTGTTCGTGGATTTACACAAGATGATGCGCACGTATTCTGCACAGAAGAACAGATCATGGACGAAGTATCAGCATGTATCAAAATGGTGTATGATACGTATTCAACTTTTGGCTTCGAAAAGATCGTTGTTAAATTATCGACGCGCCCTGAAAAACGTATCGGTGAAGATGAAATGTGGGACAAAGCAGAAGCTGCACTTGCAGATGCTTTGAAAGCCAATGACATCGAGTTTGAATATTTACCTGGGGAAGGTGCGTTTTACGGACCGAAGATTGAATTCACGCTATATGACTGTTTAGAGCGTGCATGGCAATGTGGTACAGTGCAATTAGACTTTGCACTACCTGGCCGTTTAGGGGCAACATATGTTGCGGAAAATAACGAGCGTAAAACCCCTGTAATGATCCACCGCGCAATTCTAGGCTCACTAGAGCGCTTTATTGGTATCCTAACGGAAGAATACGCTGGTCAATTCCCAACTTGGCTTGCACCAAAGCAAGTTGTGATCATGAATATCACGGACAAACAAGCCGATTATGTCCACGAAGTTGTACAAAAGTTGAATAAACTTGGAATAAGAGCTTGTGCCGACTTGAGAAATGAGAAGATTGGTTTTAAAATCCGCGAGCATACTTTAAAACGTATACCTTATTTACTAGTGGTGGGTGATAAAGAAGTCGAGCAACAAGAAGTTGCAGTAAGAACCCGTACTGGTGAAGATTTAGGTAAATTCTCGGTTGACGATTTCATCGCGAAAGTTAGCGAAGAGATTAAAAATCGACTATAAATATAAACTTGCGTGTACTTTACTTTTTCTGGTGCACGCATTTACTTTTGAATTTTTTGGAGGAACGTACCATTAGAGGCGGCAAAAAAGGGCAAAATAACGCTCAGAAAAATCGTATTAACGAAGAGATTACAGCGAAAGAAGTTCGCT
The DNA here is from genome assembly GCF_002850255.1 of Pseudoalteromonas sp. NC201. NCBI lineage: Bacteria > Pseudomonadati > Pseudomonadota > Gammaproteobacteria > Alteromonadales > Pseudoalteromonadaceae > Pseudoalteromonas > Pseudoalteromonas sp. NC201. Next base: position 2,199,634 of record NZ_CP022522.1, on the reverse strand, counting down.
TAATTGACGCTGAAGGCGAGCAAGCTGGCATTGTCTCAACAAGAGACGCACAAAACATGGCGGAAGAAGCCGGTCTAGATCTAGTTGAGATCAGTCCAAACGCTGAACCACCAGTTTGTAAAGTGATGGACTACGGTAAGTTCCTTTTTGAAAAAGCAAAAATCCAAAAAGAACAAAAGAAAAAGCAAAAGCAAATTCAGGTTAAGGAAGTTAAATTCCGTCCTGGTACTGATGTTGGTGATTACCAAGTTAAGCTACGTAGCCTTCGCAAGTTTCTTGAGGGTGGTGACAAAGCTAAAGTCACAATTCGCTTCCGTGGTCGTGAAATGGCGCACCAAGAAATTGGTATCGACCTGTTAAACCGTATCAAGACTGAGTTGGAAGATATCGCATCTGTTGAGTCTTTCCCGAAAAAAGTAGAAGGTCGTCAGATGATAATGATGATGGCGCCTATTGCTAAAAAGTCTTAATCTCGGCATAATACGCATCGAATTTAACGCAGGTCTCAAGTGCTAACGCCACCTGCGTTATCCGGTTTTAAAGTAAGGTATTGATCCTTCACCGGTTTTAGGTAGTAAGCTAGGCCTACAAGTGAGTTTATCTCCGCCTACTTACATTGTGTTAAAGCAATATCATTCGGAGTTATTGCAAATGGCTTATAAGCTAAAATCACACAGAGGTGCTGCTAAGCGCTTCAAAAAGACTGCTTCTGGCGGTTACAAGCGTAAACAGTCGCATCTTCGTCACATTCTGACTAAGAAATCTTCAAAGCGTAAATTACACCTTCGTGCTAAGTCTATGGTTCATAAGAATGACCTAGGCCTAATCGATCGTATGTTACCATTCGCTTAAATAGAGGATATCAGAAATGGCAAGAGTTAAACGCGGCGTAGTTGCACGTGCACGTCACAAAAAAGTATTAAAGCAAGCTAAAGGTTACTATGGAGCGCGTTCACGCGTTTACCGCGTAGCTTTCCAAGCGGTAACTAAAGCTGGTCAATATGCTTACCGTGACCGTCGTGCTAAGAAACGTACTTTCCGTCAACTATGGATTGCTCGTATCAACGCAGCTGCACGTCAAAATGGTCTTTCTTACAGCCGTTTCATCAATGGCCTTAAAAAGTCATCGATTGAAATTGATCGTAAGATCCTAGCTGATATCGCAGTATACGACCAAGTAGCTTTCGCAGCACTAGTTGCTAAAGCAAAAGATGGTCTAGCTGCTTAATAAGCGGAACTAGAATTAGTCTTAGGACTAAATCTGGTATTGAAAAGGAGCCTTTGGCTCCTTTTTTAGTTTTATATTCGTTATAAACTCTAACGTTAGCGGTTTTTTATTAAGATTTTATCCAGCATCTTACTGCTCAATATTCGTTTTAAGTATCCCATCAAATAGGTCGGAAACGTAACGTAATATCTTGGCTTTGCAGTCTTAGCACTCAGCGCGTGTTGCAGCACTTTATAAACAGCTTCTGGCCCCAAAGTGAATTTTTGCGGAGCTTCTTCTGAGCTTAATCGATTAAGCTGCGCCTGATATGCATCGTGATGTACGCTATTTTCGTGATCGATATTCGCTAAAAAGGCGTGTTTCGCGTTTTCTCTAAATTTAGACAAAATTGGACCTGGCTCTATTAGGCTAACTTGAATATTGCTACCTGAAAGCTCCATGCGTAGGGTATCGGTAAGTCCTTCAAGTGCAAATTTGCTCGCGTTATAGGCGCCGCGATATGGCAGTGCGACTAATCCAAGCACGGATGAGTTATGAACAATGCGGCCTGCGCCTTGCTTACGCATTTGCTCAACTGCGAGACAGGTGAGCGTATGCCAGCCAAAAAAATTAACTTCAAATTGTTGCCGTAACACGTCTGTAGGCAAGTCTTCTACCGCACCAGGTTGGCCGTAGGCTCCGTTATTGAATAAGGCGTCTAGCTGACCATTTGCGATTGTCAAAGCTTGGTTAAAGCCATCGTTTATACTTTGCTCACATGCTAAATCTAGCAGAATACATTGAATGTTTGTGCCTTCAAATTTATTCAAGTCTTTTGCATTTCTAACCGAAGCAATAACTTGATATCCTGCTTTTGACAATTGCACAGCGCAGTAATAACCAATCCCGCTAGAACAACCTGTGATTAAAATTGATTTTTGTACGCTCATTTGATCCCTAAAGTTATGGTTATCTGCGATTAACTGCAAATTTTTGTTGAATCACCGCACATTGTAAGCCGATATCTAAAATATTGATATAATTGGCAGATAAAAGCAGAGGAATAGAGAAATATGATGAGTTCCAGCATTATTATGCTTACTGCAATGCTAGGTATGAACGGTCATTTACCACCCTTGATGGAGTGGCAGGGCAAAAGCGAACAACTATTACAACAACAGGGCCCATTAACGACTGATTTTGAACTAAGCGGTGCGATAGATTCTCCTAATTACGCAGATACGATGGCATTTGTTGACCGCCTAGTGGCTGCCAATCCGACCCAATTTAAGCTAGAGACCATTGGGTTTAGCAATAGTAATCGCGCAATTAAGATGATTGTTGCAACGGAGCAGGGCGGTGATAAATCAAATGTTATTAATAATGGTAAGCCAACCATTTTAGTACAAGCTGGTATTCATGCCGGAGAAATTGACGGCAAAGATGCCATGTTTATGTTGCTTCGCGATGTTGCAACAGGTAAGCGCCGTGATATTTTGACGAAAGTGAATTTACTCTTTATCCCTATTCTCAACGTCGATGGGCATGAAAGGCGCAGTGAGTTTAACCGTATAAATCAACGCGGTCCGACTGTTATGGGCTTTAGGACCAATGCCAATAACTTAAATCTGAATCGTGATTACACTAAATTGGACACGCCAGGAGTCAAGGCGGTCATGCAGGTAATTAACGAATACAATCCGGATCTGTACATTGATATTCATGTAACGGATGGCGCAGACTACCAATACGATGTCACTTATGGTTTTAACCCGACTTTTGCAAGTGAGTCACCGGCAATAGCTGAGGTGTTAGAGAATCAGATTTCGCCACAAATTAATGCAGCGCTTGCTGCTCAAGGACATATTCCTGGTCCACTTGTGTTTGTGATGGATAAACGAGACTTTAAAAAAGGGCTGGCTGGATGGGTGGCAACGCCGCGATTTTCAAATGGTTGGGGAGATTTAAAGGGACTGCCGACTATACTGGTAGAAAATCACTCATTAAAACCCTATAAGCAGCGTGTACTGGGCACCTATGTGTTTATGGATGGCGTTATCAGTGGCCTCTCAAGCAATATTCAGGCATTACGAGAAGCGGTTCAAAAAGAGGCCGAATTCACACCTAAACAATTGGTAGTTGAACGCAGCTATGCAAAAGAGCCCGACTACATTCAATTTAAAGGCATCCAATACAAGCAGTTTGAAAGTGCATTGTCTGGTCATTTGGAAGCTAAGTACTTAGGCGAGCCACAAAACTATGAGAAGCTGCCAATTTATTGGCAGAAGGAAGTAAAAACAGCGGTGAATGTACCTGAGCAGTTTTACATTCCACCCGCATACCCTGAAGTGGTCGAAAAATTAAAACTGCATGGAATAACCGTTTCTACATTACCAGATGGAACGGTAGTGGAAAAAGTAAGTCAAGCTACAGTAAAAGACTACAAGTTCGATACTGCTCCTTTTGAAGGGCGCTTTAGAGTGAATGCGACTTTCGACATTAAGGAGCTCTCAGATAAGGTCGATCTCAGTGGGTGGTATAAAGTGGCAACGGCGCAAAAATCTGGAGAGCTGGTGACTCACTTACTACATCCAGAAGCGCCTGACTCATTTTTTGCTTGGGGGGAGTTCAATACTATCTTCCAACGTACAGAATATGTTGAAAATTATGCACTTGAACCTTTTGCACGAAAAATGCTAAAACAAAATCCAGCTATGGCATTAGCCTTTGATAAAAAAATACGTGAAGACAAGCAGTTTGCAAACGATCCAAAAGCGCGGATGGAGTGGCTTTATGCAAGAACGCCGTTTTATGATAAAGCGTATCTTAAATATCCTGTTTTGATGTCGTTTGGAGCAAACTAACCATGCAAGTGTTTACCATTCCAGTTACACCATTTATGCAAAATTGTCGTGTCATTGTGTGTCCAGAAACACAAGCCGCTGCAATTGTAGACCCAGGTGGTGAAGCGGAAAAAATTATTGCGCAGTTGAACACACAAGGGGTAGCGCCAAGCATGATTTTGCTTACCCACGCGCACCTTGATCATGTGGGAGCAAGTACAATATTAAGTGAGCATTTTAATATCGAGATTATCGGGCCTCATCAGAGCGACCAATTTTGGCTGGAAGCCTTGCCAATGCAATCACAGATGTTTGGTTTTCCTAATCATGAAGCTTTTTTACCATCTAAGTGGTTAAATGATGGGGATAAGGTTAAAGTGGGGAACCTCGCACTCGAAGTCAGACATTGTCCAGGGCATACTCCGGGGCATGTGGTTTTTTATGAACCAAGCTCAAAACAGGTCTTAGTAGGAGATGTGTTGTTTAAAGGCTCTGTTGGTCGTACTGACTTTCCAAAAGGCGATGCAGCCCAACTAAAACAGTCTATACAAGATAAGCTGTTTACTTTGCCTGATGAGGTCGTGGTGCATTCTGGCCATGGTGAAAATACCTCAATTGGCTTCGAAAAGGCGACAAATCCTTTTATGAGTGGCCGATTTGGTTAGATATAGTGGAAGTGGCATAGTAGTGATGTGCATTTTTTAATTTGCTATGCTTCAGGGAATAACAATCAGCATCGGTTAATAGACTGGTGTGCTAATTAAACTAGAATAGATATGTCATTAAACCAAGTAGATCGCCAGATACTGGCATTGTTACAGCAAGACGCAAGTCTTTCTACCGCTGAAATCGCTGATAAAGTAGGGCTATCTCAGTCACCTTGTTGGCGTCGCATCGCTAAATTAGAGCAAGACGGCTACATCAAAGGCAAAGTTGCATTGCTGGATGAGAAGAAACTCGGATTTGATATGTTGGTTTATGCGCATGTTAGGCTTTCAAACCATGGCCGCAACAACCTTGCCGAGTTTGAAAAATTGATCTTAAGTTATGACGAAGTGACAGAGTGCTACTCTATGGCAGGCACCATGGACTTTATGTTGCGTATCATTTCGAAAGGCATTGAAGGTTATGAGCAATTTGTTCGTGATAACTTACTTAATTTAGAGTTCGTCCAAGAAGTACATTCAAATGTTACAATGACTTGCGTTAAGCGCAGCACTTCCTTACCACTTTAATGCAATTTGTTGCCCTGCTTCGTTGGGTAGGGCTTCCCGTCATCTTTTCACCATTGTTCTATACTACAATACAGACCGCTTTATTAAGTTATGTATTGCAAGCGAGTTTGTGATACAGGCTTGTATCTTATTTGTTAAAGGCGCTGCTTTTTGCTAAAATCCGCCGCCTTTGTGTTCATAGTCAATTCACACCAGAGGATATTGATGTTTAATCTTATCAGCAAAGCGCCTAGCTCTGCTAAAAACGATGTACTGTCTGGGCTTACGGTCGCTTTGGCACTTGTGCCTGAGGCTGTGGCTTTCGCTTTTGTTGCACAAGTAGACCCATTAGTCGGTTTATATGCAGCATTTATTGTCGGTCTTGTGACTTCAATCTTTGGTGGTAGGCCGGGTATGATCTCGGGTGCAACAGGGGCTCTTGCCGTGGTAATGGTGAGTCTCGTTATTGATCATGGTGTCGAGTATCTTTTTGCAACTGTATTACTCATGGGGCTCTTACAAATACTCGCAGGTATATTTAAGCTTGGCAAGTTTATACGTATGGTACCGCACCCTGTGATGCTAGGCTTTGTGAATGGTTTAGCCATCGTTATCTTTCTTGCGCAACTTGGTCAGTTCAAAGTACTTAATAGTGAAGGTGAGCTGACTTGGATGCAAGGGGAAACCCTTTATGTGATGGTGGGCTTGGTAGCATTGACTATGGCCATCATTCACTTTCTACCAAAGCTAACAACTGCAGTTCCGTCTAGCCTAGCGGCAATTTTAGTGGTAACTGGTATTGTTATTGGTTTAGATTTAGACGCTCGTAATGTGCTTGATTATCTGAAAGATATGTCAGGTAACGTAGATGCAACGATTGCCGGTGGTTTTCCTGCTTTCCATATTCCAGAAGTTCCTTGGACATTTGAAACATTTAAAATTATCTTCCCATACGCGCTTATCCTAGCGGCGATTGGTTTGATTGAATCTTTATTAACGCTCACGCTAATCGACGAAATCACCGAAACACGTGGTCACAGTAACCGCGAATGTATCGGCCAAGGTGCGGCTAATGTTACTTGTGGTGTGTTTGGTGCGATGGGTGGCTGTGCGATGATTGGGCAATCAATGATCAATATTAATTCTGGTGGCCGTAGCCGTTTGTCAGGTATCACAGCAGCATTATTACTACTTGTATTTATTCTGTTTGCAGCAAGCCTTATTGAGATGATCCCGCTAGCGGCGTTAGTTGGTGTAATGTTTATGGTGGTATTGGGGACTTTTGAATGGTCAAGTTTTAGATTAATTAGAAAGATCCCTAAATCAGATGCATTTGTAATCGTCTTGGTGTCGGGGGTTACAGTGATTACAGATTTGGCCATCGCAGTTTGCGTTGGTGTCATTGTTTCGGCACTGGTATTTGCGTGGGAGCATGCGAAACATATTTACACCAATAATTATATTGATGAGCAAGGCTCAAAAGTGTACGAATTACACGGACCTCTATTTTTTGGGTCGGTGAAAAACTTTGCAGAGCTGTTTGACGTTAATAATGATCCAGACGACATCATTGTAGAATTTAAACATAGTCGTGTTGCCGATCATAGTGCAATTGAAGCAATAGATACGCTAGCTGAACGTTATAAAAAGGCTGGTAAAACGCTTCATCTTCGCCACTTGAGCCAAGACTGTAAAGTACTGCTAAGTAAGGCTAAAGATCTCGTTGAGCTAGACGGCCAAGCAGATCCTACCTATAAAGTGGCATCTGACAAGCTTGCTTAAGAGCGACAGTTTGAATAGATGAAGATAAATTAACTGGTTAATTTATTTCAAAAAAAGGCACTGAGGTGCCTTTTTTATTTGCGGCAGGGCGTGTAAAAACTGAGACCACCAGCAGTGAATAGAGACGACATGCTGAGATATAATCCAGTTAAGATAGAAGAGGTATAATCATTTTGAAGTGGCAATCACTGGTTGATAACAGGCAGAGATTTTTCTGGGTATTACAAATAGCTGGTTGGCTGGGCTACGCGCTAGTTAACTATATTGGCTCAAAAGTCTTTGAAATGCGGGATATTTATGTATTTGTCATCGCTTTAAATGCCTACGCAGGTTGTTTGATGACCGTACCGCTACGATACCTCTATCGTAAAATTTGGAATGCAACACCGTTGGTGCTGATATTCGTTGTGTTTACGGCGTCATATGTAACTGGAACACTATGGGCGGTCGTTCAGAAGTTTAATCATTGGGAAATTTATCGTCACGGGTATCGACCTGATGAATGGTTTTATTACTTACAGCAGGGACTAGACTCTGTCTATATCATACTCTGTTGGAGTGGACTGTATTTTGGTATTAAGTATTACCAGTTGTTACAAAGTGAGCGTCAAAAGGCGTTGAAAGCCAATACTATGGCCCATGAAGCGCAATTGAAAATGTTGCGTTATCAACTGAATCCGCATTTTCTATTCAATACCCTTAATGCAATTTCGACGCTTATATTGGTTGAAGAAAATAAAGATGCGAATCAAATGGTCTCAAGGCTCAGTGATTTCTTGCGCCATACATTAAATACAGATCCGATAAAAAAGGTACCGCTTGAGCAAGAGTTACATGCGTTGAGACTGTACTTAGAAATTGAAAAGGTCCGTTTTGATGAGCGCTTATCTATTGAGCTTGATGTGACAGAAGAGGCTGAACAGGCGTTGGTACCTAGCTTGATCCTACAACCACTCATTGAAAACAGCATTAAATACGCAATTGCCCATATGGAGCATGGCGGCAAAATTGAAATAAAAGCGCAGGTGTTTGCCAATGAACTACTCTTGGAAGTAGGAGACAATGGTCCTGGCGCAGAACTGGAAGATGGGCAACTGAAAAGTGCACAGGGAGTGGGTTTAGCGAATACCAAAGACCGTTTAAAAACCTTGTACGAAAACAACTATTCATTTGTGCTCTCGGATAATGAGCCAACTGGTTTGAAGGTAAACATTCGCGTTCCATATGAAAGGGCGAAGAAGTAATGAGCAAAATTAGAACACTAATCGTAGATGATGAACCGTTAGCGAGAAAAGGGCTAGCGGTAAGGTTAAGAGATTTTTCTGAAATTGAAGTTGTAGAATTGTGTGGCAGTGGTCAACAAGCAATCGATCTATGCAAATCTGAGGACATAGATCTGGTCTTTCTCGATATTCAAATGCCGAACATGAATGGCTTTGAAGTAGCGAGAGCGCTGAGTGAAAGTGTTAAACCATTGCCTGCTATCGTATTTGTAACCGCGTTCGACCAATATGCTGTAAAGGCATTTGAGATCCATGCGCTGGATTACATCTTAAAACCCGTTGATGACAACAGATTAAAACAGGCGGTGGAGAAAGTGCAAAGCTATTTAAAAACACAACAAGACAATGCGCATAAGAAAAAGCTAGCCAGCTTTGTTGCAGGGATCACTGGTAATAACTGTGAAGAAATCCTTAAAAAACTTGCAACAGGAGATACAATTGAAGATAAAAAATTCCCGGAGTCGCTCGCGGTAAAAGAACAAGGGGAAATCATTCGAGTATCTACATCGTCAATTCAGTGGATTGATGCAGCCGGTGACTATATGTGCTTACACTGTAGCGATGGTCAGACTCATATTTTACGTAAAACAATGAAAGATCTAGAACAAGAGTTAGATCCAACGTTATTTGTGCGCGTACATCGCTCTGCAATTGTTAATACTAAGCAGATTAGTAAACTAGTCACACAAAGCAGTGGCGAGTATTTATTGGTACTTGAGAATGGTCAAGAGCTTAAAGTCAGCCGTAGTTACCGTGACAAAGTAAAGGCCGCACTCGCGAGCTAATAAAAGCGCGAGCTAAAGTGATTTGCACCGTGTTTAGCCTACGGTGACGTAGTGTATTTTATGTGCTTGTACACTTTAGAGTATTCTAAGGAAAGATGAACTAGGCAGCAAGGCTACCTAGTTCAACGCTTTTACACTGTGACGATTTTCAGCGTGTTACTGGCGCCGATAGTTTCCATCTTATCACCGTGTGTGATGATCACTGTGTCGCCTTTTTCCAATGAGCCAGCAGCAACTAGCGTATCAAGCGCTTCGCGAACAGTTGAATCATCTGAGCATTGCGTCGAGTCAAATCTTACCGGATATACACCACGATAGAGTGATGCCTGCCCAAGTGTTGATTGATGGCGAGACAGAGCGTAAATAGGCAATCCAGAACTGATACGAGACATTAATTTTGCGGTATTACCCGATTCAGTTAGTGCGACAATCGCCTTTACTGAATCTAAATGATTCGCAGCGTACATTGCCGACAGCGCGATAGTTTCACAGGTATCGGCAAAACGGCTGTCTAAACGATGTTTAGAGATATGGATCTGCGGTTGAGATTCAGCACCTAAACACACACGTGCCATTGCCGCGACCGTTTGCTCAGGATAATCACCAGCAGCGGTTTCTGCTGAAAGCATTACCGCATCTGTGCCATCAAGCACTGCGTTTGCAACATCCATAACTTCAGCACGTGTTGGCATTGGGTTGTCAATCATTGACTCCATCATTTGGGTGGCAGTGATCACAGTACGGTTTAGTGAGCGGGCACGGCTGATAATTTGCTTCTGTTTACCAACAAGAGCGGCATCGCCAATTTCTACACCTAAATCACCACGGGCAACCATCACCGCATCAGAAGCCAATACGATATCGTCAATCGCTTCTACGGTTTCAACCGCTTCTGCACGTTCGATTTTTGCAAGTAACTGTGCATTAGAACCTGCTTTCTCCGCCAACCCTCTAACGTAACGCATGTCGTCACCACTGCGAGGGAACGAAACCGCAATATAATCCACACCAATTTCAGCTGCTGTGATCAAATCTTCTTTGTCTTTGTCAGTAAATGCAGGTGCTGTTAAGCCGCCGCCTAAACGGTTGATCCCTTTATTGTTCGACAATACGCCGCCAACTTTAACACTAGTGTGAACCAAGTGACCTTGTACTTCTTCAACAACAAGCTGAATAAGTCCATCGTTTAATAACAGCAAATCACCTTGTTTTACGTCATTCGGTAATTCTTTATAGTCGATACCCACGGCTTCAACGTGACCTTGGCCAGGCTCCATTTTTGCATCGAGCGTGAATTTTACACCCACTTCTAAGAACACTTTGCCTTCTTTAAATGTTGAAACGCGGATTTTAGGACCTTGCAAATCTGCAAGGATCGCTACATTTACACCTAAGCGTTTAGCAATTTCGCGAACGGCTTCGGCTCTATTTTTGTGATCTTGAGCTACACCGTGTGAAAAGTTTAGTCTGACTACGTTGGTGCCGGCACGAATGATTTTTTCTAAGTTGTTATCTCTATCCGTCGCTGGCCCCAGTGTTGCGACGATTTTTGTGCGTCTAAGCATCAGATTCTCCTGTTAGCTTATCAAGGTAAGCAAAAACTTATGAATGTGTTAAAAGTAAATCAAAATTGCTGTTTTTTTACACATGCCACATTGTAAAATCACGATTTAACTAATTAGAGCATAAAGAATTATGCAAAACCCTTTTTAACACTCGAATTAAGTTATATGATCTATATGTCATCATTATGACACCGGTGTCAGTGGCCGTCAATCTCGAATATTTTACCTTACAGCTTAGGGGACCATTTGAGATTTATCACAAAATTGGTGAATTCGTGCTGCTGTCACTATATTGCTATACAGTGAATTGTGTTAGCTGTCATATTTTGGGGACTGATATGATACCAGTGAATTGTGTGTCTCGCTGGTCAATCATGGTCGCTCAGGTATAATGCACATACACGAACGCATAAAGTTTTGATGTTACCGAGGAGGAAACTAAATGCAGGTTGCATTAGTTGGTTTGGGTGTGATGGGTAAAAACCTCGCGCTAAATCTAATTGAGAAGGGGATGACCTTAGTCGCTTATGACAAGAACCCCGAAGTAGGTGCGGAATTATTGAGTTGCGCACAGTCGTTAGGTATGGCGGAGCGCTTACACATAGTGTCTGATCTCGGTGATATGATCAGAAGATTAGAGACTCCTCGCTCGATTTTATTACTCGTTCCAGCAGGTGAACTAGTAGATAAAGTTTGTAGCGATTTGGTTGAAGCTGGAGTTGAGAAAGACGATATCATCGTTGACTGTGGTAACAGTAATTACAAAGATGGTATTGCACGTAAATTGAAATATCAGAATAAATTTGAGTTTGCCACTATGGGGATTTCTGGCGGTGCCGAAGGTGCACGCCATGGTCCTGCAATGATGGCAAGTGGTTCAGAAGGTGGCTGGGAGCGTATCGAGCCTTGGTTCGAAAAAGTTGCTGCGAGCTACAACAACGAATCATGTTTCGCGCGTGTAGGGCAATCGGCCAGCGGTCACTTTGTTAAAATGGTGCACAATGGTATTGAGTATGCGTTGATGCAGCTTATTGCCGAGCTTTATCAATTGCTACGCTTGGGGACCGGTCGCTCTCCTAAAGAAGTTGCTGAGATTTTTGAATCTTGGTCTGAAGGTAAATTAAATAGTTATCTACTTGCAATTTCTAGCCACATTTTAAGTCTAGAAACAGATCAGGGCGAGTCTTTAGTCGACCTTATCGACAATAAGGTAGGAGCTAAGGGCACTGGCCTTTGGACGGCGCAAAACGCACTGGAGCTTGGTATTGCCGTACCTTCGCTTGTGGCTGCGGTACAAGCTCGCCATCTCACCAATACTATTGATACTCCAGCTGCAAAAGAAATGACGTATGCGAATAAATCAACGCAAACAATTGAGGTTGATTTAGACGAGTTAAAAGATGCGTTTTATTTTGCCAGTTTGCTATGCTACCGCCAAGGTCTTGCACTGATTAAGGGCGCGTCACGTGCACACCAATGGAAAGTGGATCTCAATAAAACGCTACAAACCTGGCGTGCGGGCTGTATTATCCGAGCTGATTACTTAGACGATATCGCTGAAGGTGTTGAATTTATCGATTCACTTGAGAAACCTGCACTTGCACTACGTAGCATTACAGGTAAAGCGGTGGCGACTGGTTTGTCTTTCCCAGTGCTTGCTGCGACGCAAACTTATATTGCAACACTGAGCACGCCAAGCAACGGACACTTGGTGCAAGCACAGCGTGATTACTTTGGTGAGCACGGTATAAAGACACACAGTGGTGAAACTTGTCACCTTACTGATCTTGTCGATATCGAAGCAAAAGTTAGATAATAATCGACGTTCGGAGTCGTTCGAGCTGATTTAAAAGCCGTGGTGAAGATATCACGGCTTTTTTGTTGCGATACTTTTCGCTTTATTGATATCGATTACTATCGAGTTAGCTCGCCGCGCAGATTGTCTTGCATCAAATGGCGGATCGTTTCAAGCTCAAGCTGCTGGCTAAATAAATAGTGTAGCTTTGTTAAGCACGCTTCTAGTGTCATATCGTAGCCACTGATCACACCACAGTTTAATAACGCATTTCCTGTCGCGTAGCCGCCCATATTCACTTTTCCTTGAATACATTGGGTGAGGTTGATAATTACCACTCCGCGATCGCTGATTGCTTTAAGCTCAGTTAAAAAGTGCTCGTCTTGTGGCGCGTTACCAACCCCGAAGCTCAATAAGATCAGCGCTTTCATCTCGCCACGCGTTAGGTTCTTAAGGATTTCAGTTGAGATCCCAGGATACAAATGCATTACTGCGATAGGTTGAGGTGAAATCTTGGTGACTTGCAAGCTTTGCTCAACGTAAGGGCTTAGCTTCCCTTCGATCAGCTGAATATTGATCCCAGCTTGTGCCAGCGGCGAAAGGTTTGGAGAGGCGAATGCATCGAAGCCATCAGCATGAGCTTTGATTGCTCTATTACCGCGGTAAAGTTTATTGTTGAAAAACAAACTCACTTCGGCAATAGGGTAGTTAGCAGCCAAATACATCGCGTTTAACAGATTTACTTGACCATCAGAGCGCAGTTGTGACAACGGAATTTGAGAGCCGGTCACTATCACAGGTTTAGTTAAGTTCTCAAACATAAAGGATAGCGCAGAGGCAGTATAGGCCATGGTATCTGTACCATGGAGCACCACAAAACCATCGTAGTCGTGATATTTTGATTGAATGTCATCCGCGATAAGCTGCCAGTGATGCGGTGACATATCTGACGAATCAATTAACGGGCAATATTCATGAATATCAAAAAGCGGCATTTCATCGCGAGTAAACTCAGCGTTATTCTTTACCGTATCTGTTAGATATCCTGCAACCGGAACGTAACCACGACTGGATTGCTTCATACCAATGGTACCACCGGTATAGGCGATATATATTTTTTTTCTTTTCATAAAAAAGCCCAGAATAAAATCTGGGCTCAGTATAACAATTACAGCACCACAATTGCAGTGCTTAATCGATTTTACTCAGGTGAAACGTTACACACTAAGCAAAGCGTATAGACATGGTTAGGATCGTTAAGCTGGCCTAACATTTGAGTTTGTAGTGCTATTGTATTGCTAACGCTGTCTAGGGCATTTAATGCAGTTTTTGCGAATATTGATTGCTCAGGTACAAGGGCACTAATGGCACTTTGCACCATAGACGCACCAAATAATTGCTGCATCAGCTTTTCTTGCTCGGTGAGTGTTTGTTCAATAGTGATAACATCATACATCTCTAAATTAGCAAGACTTGCAGCCGCTTCAATGGCATCATTTTTGTTACCTAACTTATCGACTAGGCCAAAATCAAGCGCCTGAGTTGCTAGCCATACACGTCCTTGCGCAACCTCATTAACCGCTGACTTATCAAGGTTTCGCTCATTCGCAACCATGGAAATAAACTTATCATAGGCATCTTCAACGCCCATTTGGATAAGATTTTTATAGCCACCATCTATCCCTCTGAATGGAGATTGGCCTTTTAATTCGGTTGTCGCAACACCATCAGAGTATATTCCTAATGAGTTTGCTGCATTTTCAAAGGTCATTATCATGCCAAATACACCAATAGAACCCGTGATAGTGCTTGGCGATGCCCAAATTTCATTAGCTGATGCCGCAATCCAATAACCGCCGGAAGCTGCAACTGAACCCATTGATGCTATCACAGGTTTTCCAGCGGCTTTTAGTGCAATAACTTCATTACGAATGGTTTCAGAAGCAAACATGCTACCACCGCCGGAGTCAATTCTTAGTACGACGGCTTTCACTTTGTCGTTAAGGCGAGCCTTCTTAAGTAGTGCTGCTGTTGAATCGCCACCAATAGCTCCCGCTTTACGCTTGCCATCAGAGATTTGACCTTTAGCAACAACCACAGCGACTTTCTCGGTAAATGGATTTTCTGCAAACTCTTTAGGCGGTAACGTCGATAGATATTGACTGAACGAGACCTGTTTAAAAGATTTTCCCTTTGCATCAAGACCAACTTCATCGATCAGTTTCTGAGCAAATGCTTGATTGGTGGTTAATGCATCGACCCATTGGTTGTCGATAGCATATTTGGCGGAATCGCCTTGTGCAGCTTCCATTTTGTCTGTTAATGCTGCGAAGGTTTCATCAAAATTAGCCACATCAAAACCGCGGTTTTCGGCTACTTCTGTTTTATATTGTGTCCAAAGCGGGGTGATCCATCCAAGATTTGATTCTTTTGCTTCTGGTGACATATCGCTGCGAATATAAGGTTCAACGGCCGACTTGTATGTACCAACGCGGAAAATATGCTGCGTAACTTTAAGCTTATCAAGCGCCTCTTTGAAATACAGCGGGTACATGCCAAAACCGGTGATGTTAACCCCACCGTAAGGATGTAGAGAAATTTCATCGGCTACTGAGGCGAGATAATATTGAGCTTGAGTGTAATAAGCGCCGTGAGCATAGATTTTTTTGCCTGTCGCTTTGAATTGCGCGAGCGCGTCTTTGATATCTCGTAATTTGTCGAGATGGGCGCTATGAAGACGTTGTAAATCAAGATACATCACTGTAATGCGGTCATCTTGAGCTGCTTTATTGATAACATCAATGACATCATCTAACAAAATTTCACTTGGCTCTTCTGAATCGGCGAAAGCATCACTCATGGCCGCCTCAACTGGGTCAACATAGGTCAATTGTTCGACTATGATACCGTTTAGGTTTAAACGTAATACGCTTTTACTTTCGACCTCAACCTGATCCTCACCAGATACAATGCTTATCACTATGGCGATAAGAATGAATAAAAACAGCAGATTTAGAATTAATCGCCTAGAAAAGTTCAGTGTGGCCCAAATGCCCTTAAAAATATTCGCTATCAGTTTCAAAATGATCCCTTATGCTTAACTTCAATACAACTCTATACATTTATCATATATCAGAGCGAGTTTCATGAATAATAGAAAAACGTAACGAAGTATTTTCATGATTGAAATATCGCCAATGCTGCCAAATTCGTTAATTTCTTTCTTCTTAAGACTTGCCAAATAATAAAAAAACGTTAATGTTCACAGGTAAGACCAGTTTTGTGGGGCGGCAAATGTTAGAACAAGAACTACAACTTAAACATACCAGTTTGCGAAATCGCTTGGTAATGGGATCAATGCATACCGGGCTTGAAGAAGGGTGGCACAACCGAAAGCGGCTCACTGCATTTTATGAAGAACGAGCAAGAGGTGGAGTGGGCCTGATCGTAACTGGTGGTTACAGTCCAAACCTACGTGGTAAGTTGACACCAATTTCTTCTTCTTTTAACTCGTTATACGATGTAATTAAACACAAAGCATACACCGAGGTAGTACATAAACACGGCGGCAAAATTTGTCTACAGTTACTACATGCTGGGCGCTATGCTTATCATCCATTCAACACTGCACCTAGTGCGATCAAAGCACCGATTAATCCGTATAAACCAAAAGCAATGAGCTTAAGTGCCATCAAAGGTACGATTAAAGACTTTGCTCACTCAGCTAAATTGGCCGAAAAAGCAGGCTACGATGGTGTGGAGATCATGGGCTCAGAGGGCTATTTAATCAATGAGTTTATGGCGGGTCATACCAATAAGCGCACTGATGACTATGGTGGTAGCTTAGAAAACAGAATGCGATTGGCAACAGATATTGTAAAAGCGGTTAGAGAGAAAGTGAGCGATAAGTTCATTATCGTTTTTCGCCTGTCGGTCATGGACTTAATCCCAAATGGCTCAACTCCAGAAGAAGTTGTGCTTCAAGCCAAAGCTTTGGTCGCGGCAGGTGTGGATATTCTTAACACCGGTATTGGTTGGCATGAGGCGCGCGTTCCAACAATTGCATCAATGGTGCCTCCTGGTGCCTACCGTGAAGCGTCACATAGGCTAAAACAGGCTGTCGATATACCCGTTGTAGCAGTAAATAGGATTAACACGCCAGATCTTGCTAATGACATTTTAGCCAAAGGTGATGCCGACCTTATTTCTATGGCGCGTCCATTACTGGCTGATCCTGAATTCTTTAACAAATATCAAGAGCAGCGCTCGGAACAAATCAATATTTGCATCGGCTGTAATCAGGGTTGTTTAGACCACGTATTTAAAGGTAAACGAGCAACATGTTTGGTGAATCCACAAGCCGGATTTGAATTGGATTATCCACTTCAGAGTGCCCAAAGGAAAAAACAAGTACTCGTTGTTGGGGCAGGACCTGCTGGGTTGTCTGTAAGTTACTATCTCGCTAAAAAAGGCCACCAAGTTAAGTTGATTGATAAAGGTAGCGAGCTTGGTGGTCAGTTTAATTTAGCGATGAGAATACCAGGTAAAGAAGATTTCCAACATACGCTTAAATACTATGTCAGCGAAATAAATCGCTTAGGCGTTGAGCTTTGCCTAAATACACCATACGAAGAAACAATGGCAAACGCGTTTGATGATGTGGTATTTGCAACGGGTGTA
This sequence comes from Pseudoalteromonas sp. NC201, assembly GCF_002850255.1. Lineage (NCBI taxonomy): Bacteria > Pseudomonadati > Pseudomonadota > Gammaproteobacteria > Alteromonadales > Pseudoalteromonadaceae > Pseudoalteromonas > Pseudoalteromonas sp. NC201. The sequence goes on along the minus strand of NZ_CP022522.1, from coordinate 2,182,480 downwards.
AGCCCACGTATGTCGAAAATAGAATGCGCAGATGGGAAACGTGTGTTTGCCTATGACGAAGTTATTAAAGGTGAAGTAGAATTAGGTAATAAAATTGCTATTTTAGGTGCCGGTGGTATTGGCTTTGACATGGTAGCGTTTTTAACTGAACAGCGAGAACAAACGATCCCTGATTTTAAATCTCAATGGGGAATAGAATGCGAAGCGCAGCCTTCACAAGAGCAAAGGCCGATTTATATGTTAAAACGCTCTGAAGGACGTTTTGGTAAAGACTTAGGTAAGACCACCGGTTGGATCCACAGAGCCGTTGCAAAACACCACAATGTTCAGCAAATTGCAGAATGCGAATATATCAGCTTTGATAATCAAGGTTTGACCGTAAGAGTTGCGGGTGAAGAGCAACTGTTAGATGTCGATACGGTCATTGCTTGTATTGGACAAGTTTCTAACGATAGCTTGTTCGATAAAGAGGTGCTACCTGAAAATCAGCACGTTATCGGTGGGGCTAAACTGGCGGCAGCGATTGATGCTAAGCGAGCGATTGCAGAAGCCCTTCAGGTAGCAAGAAAGATCTAACGAAATAACCCAACCCAATCTGCGGTCTATACTGATAATTCAAACATCAACTATGGATCGCATATGCTTGCCAACCTACTAAAGCCGTATCGGCAACTACAACATTTATCTCAACATTTTTCTGGTATCGCGCCATTACTCATGCGCCTTATTCTCGCGCCAGTTATGATCATTGCAGGTTACAATAAATTAAATTTGGCTAATCCGGACGCGACATTTTTACAACGCCTCCTCGCCGATCCCGATATTGTCGCATGGTTTGGCAATAGTGAATGGGGCTTAGGTTTACCTTTTCCTGACTTACTTGCCTTTCTTGCCGCTTGGACAGAGTTTTTAGGTGGTTGGTTGATTTTGCTTGGCTTGCTTACGCGTTTAGTGTCTATACCGCTCATGGTGACTATGGTCGTTGCTGCAACGACGGTGCATTTGGAGCATGGCTGGTTTTCGGTAACGCCAACAAACCCAGACACCAGCGCCGCAAAAGTATTAGACTGGCTTGGCTTTGACGAAGCTAAAGTGAGCTTAGAAAATAGCGTAGCAGCGAAGCAACGTTTGGATTCAATTAAAGAGATAGTCGAAGAAAATGGCAGACCAAATTATCTCTATGAAAAAGGCAATATTGTTATTTTAAACAATGGAATTGAATTTGCGGCAACTTACTTTGTATTACTACTTTCACTATTTTTTACCGGTGGTGGACGTTATGTCAGTGCTGACTATTGGTTGAGGCTACTTATTGATAGGAAACAACGCAATTTACTTCCAGAGTAAAACGAAATATTGCAAGGATGCTATCCAGAAATCCGTGATGTCACGTGGTCGAATTTAAGGGAAAATGATAGACTACAAGCCACGTAATACCAATTTGCTTAAGTATTTGGTCTATTTCGAGACACGTATTAAGTCAAATTGGTATAATTCACGGCCATTTTGAAGGCACAACACGGGATGAGTTAATGGACGCCATAGAATTACTCTTAACACGCCAGTCAGATAGCAATCTGTCTTTTCCTGGACCTAATCCAGCTCAGTTAGAAATCATTAAAAAAGCAGCACTAAAAGTGCCAGATCATGGTGGCTTAACACCGTTTAGATTTATTACAGTTGAAGAAAAAGGCCGCGAAAAGCTAGGTGAAATCTATTATCAAGCGGCGGTGAAAGAGCTGCAAGAGCAGCGGGTGATAGATAGAGCGAGAGAGCTACCAGAGCGCGCGCCTATGTTGATCATCGCAGTATCTCCTTATCAAGAACATCCAAAAGTGCCTCGTATTGAGCAAATTCAAAGTGCCGGTTGTAGTGTACTTGCTATGCAGCAAGCAGCTTTTGCACAGGGGTTGTCTGGTGTGTGGCGAACGGGTTACTTTGCCCAGAGTCCAGAAGTGAAAAAGCAACTTGGTCTCGATGAAAAAGATGAGATCGTTGGCTATCTTTATTTAGGTACGCCTACGGTGCAGTGTACAAAGCCAGTAAGGCATAAACCAGAAGATTTCTTTAGCAGTTTATAAGGATACGCAGCCATGGCATTACATGTAATTGATCACCCATTAGTTCAGCATAAACTTGGACTCTTGCGAGAGCAGGGTATATCAACCAAAAACTTTCGCGAAATTGTCTCAGAAGTTGGCAACTTACTCACTTACGAAGCAACAAAAGATTTGACGTTGAGCGATCAGGTCATCTCTGCTTGGGATGGTAACGAATTAACAGTTAAAAGGCTGACAGGCAAAAAGATCACCTTGGTGCCAATTTTAAGAGCCGGTTTGGGAATGCTAGATGGCATACTGCAATTGATCCCAGCAGCTAAAGTAAGTGTTGTGGGTTTACAGCGTAACGAAGAAACACTTGAGCCAGTGCCTTATTTTGAGAAGTTGGTGGGCAATATCGATGCTAGACTCGCTTTGGTTATTGATCCAATGCTGGCAACGGGTGGCTCACTGATTGCTACTATCGACATGCTAAAAAAAGCAGGTTCAAAAGAGATCAGAGCGATTGTGCTGGTAGCTGCGCCTGAGGGAGTAAAGTTGGTGGAAGAAGCGCATCCTGACGTTGAAATATACACGGCAGCATTAGATAGCCACTTAAATGAGAAAGGATATATAGCCCCTGGGCTTGGTGATGCTGGTGACAAAATCTTTGGTACGAGAACCTAGCAGGTTTAGTGATTAACAGATTTTGTTTTTTGATCTAAAACAATGATACAAAAAAATATGGTAGTAAAAACATGCCTTCCGCTCTATTTTTGTTAAAACAACAAAATAATATTAAGGATAGACGATGTATTTGCTACGTATTTTCTTGTGGCTAAGCTGCATTTCTGCTTCAGCAAGCGAGCTCCCCAGCATTGAAAAAATAGAAACATTTGCAACCAACTATCATCTCAATCTCAACATACATACACAAACAAGCAGTCTATCTGGCAGCGCAACGATAACGGTTAAAAATCAAGGAACAACACCAACTAGAGTAATCCCATTAAGACTTTATCGCTTGCTTAGTGTTGTCGATATCACTTCGGAAGCGGGTAAGTCCCTCAACTATACACAAGGAGTAGTAAGTAATATTGATGACTCACTATTTCAGTCTAATTATATTAAATTATCGTTATCTGAGGCGCTCCAACCCGATCAACAAACAACTTTTACTGTTAATTATTCTGGCCATATAAAGGGGTATGTAGAAACTGGGATGGCTTATATTAAAGATGACATCACCCCTTTGTTTTCTATTATTCGTATGGACGCATATGCTTATCCGCTCATCACAGTGCCTGATGATAGGGTCAATCGCGCGTCACGCTTTTGGCAGAAGCTGTATAACTACACCGCTAGCATCGAAGTGGATAGCGGCTTAGTAGTAGCAAATGGTGGAATTTTACTAGGCGTAACAGAAACCGATCAAGGACGAAAGGTTTATTCATACAAAAACCAGAAACCCTCATGGAGAATGGACTTCATGGTCGCACCATATACCGTGACAAAAGGGCATGGCTTTAAGCTATTTACGTTACCGGGAAATAAATATGCAACTGACTATATGGAAAAGGCAAAACAAACTATAACATTGTATGAAAGTTGGTTTGGTCAACGTCAAAGCACTGGTGAGTTTAGCTTTATAGAGATCCCAAAGGGGTTTGGTGCTCAAGCTGATGTTACCGCAATTATTCAAGACAGCGAGGGGTTTGTGGAGGTAACTCGTTTGTATCACGAACTGAGTCATCTATGGGACCCACGTTCGAATGAAAGCTACTCACCACGCTGGAATGAAGGTAAGGCTACCTTTTTAGAATATTTAACGGATTCACGGCTGAATAAAAGGGTGTCTTTAAGCTCGCATATGACAAACGTACTAAAACGAGCAAAAAACCAGTTCGTTAAACAGCCTAAATATTTAACGACTGCGTTTGAAGAGTATGGAAAAGCTGGGCTTAATGCCTATTCGGTAGGGGCGCTATTTTTTGCGCTTTTGCATCATGAGCTAGGAGAGGAAAGGTTTAATCATTTACTACGTACTTTTTATGCAGCACATGTTAAAAGCGGAGCATCAACAGGCGACTTTATCCTTGCACTGCGTGATTTGAAAGATCCTAACATTGATTGGATATTATCTCGTTGGGTGAATAGCCATAGGTTCACGCTTGATATTTTAGACGCTACCAACTTTGAGAACTTCATCACGTTGAGTATAAGAAGTAGTAAAATATAAATAATCCAAATAAAAAAGCTACCCACAAGAGGTAGCTTTTTGGCTTCTATAAAAGAAAGGAATCGGTATTAAAAGTAGCCTCTGATACCAAGCTTGATATTCCGACCTGGAAGAGGGGCTTGCTCTTTGATAAACGAGCTATGCACAAAGCCTAGCTCATCTGTTAGGTTATCAAGGTTAACATAACCAACCATGTCACTGCCCATAAACTCAAAGTCATAGTTAAACGACATATCCACTAACGTATAGCCCTTAGTTTCACTTTCATAGCTCGCGATGTTGTCTTGCTTGAAGTAATGTGTCACCGTGAAGTTAGCTGTTAGGTTCTCGTAACTGTGTTCGTAATCGAGACCTAGCTTGTTGCTTGGAATACGTGGTAAATATTCGTCGTTATCTAACTTCGCTGTCAGCGAGTCACCAAACACTTTGACGCGTGCAAAGTTGCTTAGTTTGTAATGGGCATCAAACTCAAGGCCGTATAGCTTGGCATCACTGCTTTCAAACTTAAACACCGGAACAGCGCCTTCATGTGCATGATCCGCCACTTCTAAACCGTGCTCTGGACTATAGATATAGTCTGTTAATGCCTGATAGTAGAAGTTTTCGATGTCGTTATAGAAGAAATTAACGGTATAGCCAAAGTTACCTGAGAACTTTCTAAAGCTAATGTCTAGGTTGTTTGATGTTTCTTGTTCGATATCTTGCGGCTCAAAGTGTAAATGATCACCTTCTAGCTCATAACCAAGCCCTAGTTCATAGGTGCTGGTTGCGATATGAATGCCATTTGAAAGCAATTCGGCGGTTAATGGTGCGCGCTCCGAGCGAGACAGCGAAACAGCGACGTTTTGGCCTTCAGCAAAGTCGTACACGCCACCAATAGACAAGCTTAGATTGGTCATTTCCAGGTCATAAGAAATAAACCCATTATCTAAGTTACCACCATGGCCGTGGTCGTGATCATGATCGTGTTCACCTTCATGGTCATGATCTTCTTCGTACGCTTCCAGTTGATTGCCTTTGCTTGATAACTGGTAGTCTTCAATACGAGCACCTAACTCAAATGTGAAGTCTCCAAAACGACGTTCTTCAAGGATGTAAAGTGCGTGCGTTTTGGTATTGGTCGATGGCGTGAAAGCTTCTGCACCGTTTGCGGCGTAATCGCTGTCGGAGAAATGATAACCAACAGTGCCGTGCCACTCTCCTAAGCGGTGCTCTGCCGTTAAGCGTAACTCAGTTGTATCATTTTCAAATACAGTACCTATGTTTCCATCTTCAATTTCAGCGTGTTCGTAATCGGTGTAGCCGACACGTAGGCCAACAGATTCAAGCCAGTCACTGTGTACTGCATAATTTACAAGCCCTTGCCAACGGTCTTGTTTTACTCGAGCAAATACGGATTCTTCTTCGTGGTCATGCCCTTCCTCTTCATGCTCGTGATCATGGTCATGACCAATATGAGAGTGAGCAGGAATACCATAGTCCGTATCAACACGGCCATAAGAGAAACCAACGGTCAGATGATCGCCAACGTAACTTGTACCTAAGTTAAATTGCTCAGAATCGATAAAGGTATTGTCGACGCGATTGGCGTACTCTGTTTCATGCTCTTCTGCTTCGTGGGCATGATCTTCGCCTTCATGTTCATGCTCGTGTTCTTCATGTTCGTCGTGTGGAAGCGCGAAATTAGGGGTTTCATAATCACCACCTTTACGCTTAACGCCATCGAAATGGAAGTTAAATCCGTCAAAGCCGGATTCTAATAATACCGCAAAGGTATTGGTATTTGAGTTGGTATCATGGCTATAGTCGGCAGCGCCCTGAAGGCTATCGATCACGTCTGTCGGAATACGATTATCAACAACATTAACCACACCACCGATTGCACCTGAGCCGTAAAGTAGGGTTGCAGGACCTCTTAGCACTTCAATTTGCTGCGCAGCCAGCGAGTCATTAGTGTTGGCGTGATCTGGGCCAACGCGCGAGGCATCGCTACTGTCTAACCCGTTTTGCGTGATTTTAACCCGAGGACCATCTAAACCACGGATGATAGGGCTTGAACTCACCGGACCAAAGTAACTAGCATTGATCCCTGGTTGGCCTTTTAGTGTTTCACCCAGTGTTGGTTTGGCACGGTTTTTTAGCTCATCCCCACTTAATACACTGACCGGAGAGGTCATTTCCATACTATTTTTATGTAGGGCAGAAGAGTAAACAACAATGCTCTCAACAGATGTTGGTTTTAGTTCGACTCGAACAAATCCTTGGGCTTCATCTACATCTACACGTTTATCAAGATAATTAGGCTTAGTAACGTGTAATTGAGAATCAGCATCTATTGCAATGGTAAATTGGCCATTCTTATCTGATTTAACTGACTTGCTTTTGCCATGAAGATGGATGGTTACATTACTAAGTGGTTGATTGTTTGCGTCAACAACTTTACCTGTTAGTTGTGCAGCATAAGCTGGCGCTGCCCCGATTATTGAAATTAATGCGCTGGCGATAAGAGACTGCTTAAACATATTTTATTACCACGAGTTAGATTATGTATTGAACGAGTGAGCCTATTCGGCTAATAGAGTGATAATATAACACTACAAATTTGGAGGATCAATAACGTTATACTATAACTTAGTTATTGTTGAAATTAGAATTACAACTATAGTTAAGGAACAAGTCAAAGTGAGCACAACGTAATGAACAAGCCATTTGTCTTCAAGGCAAGGATTAAGGTTGCTGACTTATTTCACCATAGCCACCATGAAGAAGCATTTACCACCGCCATGTTGTCAAAAGAAAGTAGTGAGCACTTTGCGATGAAACTGCTTGGGATATGCGCACTGTCTTTTGATAAGCCGGCAAAGTGGAGCAAGGCGGAGAAAAAACATTGGCCGGACGTATGGCTAGAAGACGACAACGACCAGGTTGAAGTCGCTTTGTTTATTGGTACCTTAGAGGTCGATGAGATACTCAAGTATGAAAAGCTTTATGCTAAGGTTGTGGTGTTGTGTGCTGACGGTGAGCAATGGTTTGAAGAGCGTCGAGCGCAATTACAGTTTATTGGATCTTTCTCTGTGTTTAGTATTCCCACGGACTTTGTGGTTGAATTGTGTGAAATGCTGACGCGAAGTTTACATTGGGACGTGATTTTTGAAAATGGGGCGATGAGTGTTACTGATAGTGAACACTACATTCGTACTCAAATTACCAAGCTGATTTAACGCACTAGTTAACCTAAACTCGGGATAACGGCTGCTAGAGAACAAGTTGTTATGTCGCGGATTTTGGTTATTTACGGCAACTCTATTTTAATATGGCTTGTGGGTCTGCTACAGCACAATAAAATTTCCCCATCTCTCACAAAAGCAAGTGGCTCGTTCGCGTACTGTGTTTGTCCTTCGATGAGCTTGGCGCGGCAAGCACCGCAAAAACCCTCGCGGCATTGATAGGGGACTTCAATATTTGCTGCTTCAAGGGTTTCGAGTATCGAAGACGAAGAAGCCACATATTCCAGTGGCTCCTCAATATTCTCAACCTGAATTAGGAAGGATGGCTTTTCAACCATTACAAGTCGAAATCGCCAAAGTCAGAGGCATCGACTTCAGAGTCGATTTGTCCAACAAGATATGAGCTGATCTCAGCTTCCTGTGGTGCAACCTGAACATTGTCAGAAACAAGCCAAGCATTGATCCACGGAATAGGGTTCGATTTGGTCTCAAATTGCGTTGGTAAGCCAACCGCTGACATACGAATATTTGTGATGTACTCAACGTATTGACACAAAATATCTTTGTTCAGGCCAATCATTGAACCGTCTTTAAACAGATACTCAGCCCATTCTTTTTCTTGCTCAGCTGCTTCAACAAACATCTTAATTGCTTCTTCACGGCATTGTGCTGCCACGATAGACATTTCAGGGTCATCTTTGCCTTCTTGCATGATATTCAGCATATGCTGTGTGCCAGACAAATGAAGCGCCTCATCACGAGCAATTAGCTTGATGATCTTTGCATTACCTTCCATAAGCTCGCGCTCAGCAAAAGCAAATGAGCAGGCAAAGCTCACGTAGAAGCGGATTGCTTCTAAGATGTTTACCGACATGATGCAAAGGTACAGGAGCTTTTTCAGCTCAAACAAGTTTATGACGACCGTTGTGCCATTAATTTCATGCTTGCCTTCACCGTACTGATTATAAAGGCTTACCTTTTCAATCAGTTCATCGTAATACTTGGTAACTGCATCCGCACGTTCAACAATTTTGTCATTGCCCACGATGTCATCAAAGATTAACTCAGGGTTTTGCGTCACATTACGAATAATGTGAGTGTAAGAGCGACTGTGAATAGTTTCACTAAACGCCCAAGTTTCGATCCAAGTTTCAAGCTCAGGGATGGAGACGATCGGCAAAAGCGCAACGTTTGGAGAGCGACCTTGCACACTGTCTAGCAATGTTTGATATTTTAGGTTGCTCAAAAAGATATGTCTTTCGTGCTCAGGAAGTGCCTGAAAGTCCAATCTATCCTTACTTACGTCTACTTCTTCTGGACGCCAGAAAAACGATAATTGCTTTTCAATTAGCTTTTCGAAAATAGGGAACTTCTGTTGGTCGTAGCGAGATACATTAACAGTTTGTCCGAAAAACATCGGTTCTTTTAATTGGTCGTTATGATTTCTGCTAAACGTAGAATATGCCATAAATGTGTTACTCAATACCTAAAAAAGCGGGTGATGACCACCCGCATAAAAAGTTATATCTTACAAGCGCCGCCTTCACAACCATCGTCTTCTGCTTCTGGTTTCATCTCATCTTGAGCATCAGAAGCACCGTCGCGGGTGTTATGGTAATAAAGTGTTTTAACACCAAGTTTGTATGCGGTGAGTAAGTCTTTTAGCAATAGCTTCATAGGAACTTTACCTGCTTCAAACTTACTTGGATCATAATTGGTATTTGCAGAGATAGTTTGATCGATGAACTTCTGCATAATACCAACCAGCGCAAGGTAACCATCGTTAGATGGAATATCCCAAAGTAGTTCATAGTTGTTCTTGAGGCGGTCGTACTCAGGTACAACTTGCTTCAAGATACCATCTTTACTTGCTTTAACACTGATATGACCACGAGGTGGTTCAATACCGTTTGTCGCGTTTGAAATTTGCGATGATGTTTCCGATGGCATCAAGGCTGACAACGTTGAGTTACGCATACCGTGTTCTTGGATACTTGCTCTTAACGCATCCCAGTCAAGGCGTAATGGCTCTTCACAGACTTTATCAAGGTCACGCTTATAGGTATCTATTGGCATGATACCTTGTGAGTAGGTCGTCTCGTTAAACTTAGGACAAGCGCCGCGTTCTTTTGCTAGTTCATTCGATGCTTTCATCAGATAGTATTGGATCGCTTCAAATGTTCTGTGTGTTAGGCCGTTAGCACTACCGTCTGAGTACTTAACACCATTCTTTGCGAGATAATAAGCAAAGTTAATCACACCGATACCCAGTGTACGGCGTCCCATCGTTGCATTGTACGCAGCAGGAACAGGGTAGTCTTGATAGTCTAATAGGTTATCAAGTGCGCGAACCGCAAGCTCTGCTAACTCTTCTAGCTCATCTAAAGACTTGATAGCACCTAAGTTAAACGCTGAAAGCGTACAAAGTGCAATTTCACCTTCAGGGTCATTTACATGGCTTAACGGCTTCGTTGGTAGTGCAATTTCAAGGCATAGGTTTGACTGGCGGATCGGTGCAACCTTAGAGTCAAACGGGCTGTGTGTATTACAGTGGTCAACGTTTTGTAGATAAATACGACCGGTGCTCGCACGTTCTTGCGCAAACATTGAGAATAATTCAATCGCTTTAATGCGTTTCTTACGAATAGACTCATCTTTCTCGTACTTAACATACAGTTCTTCGAATTTATCTTGATCTTCAAAGAATGCGTCGTAAAGACCTGGCACATCTGATGGACTAAAGAGCGTAATATAGTCGTCTTTAATTAGGCGGCTATACATGGTTTTGTTGAACTGCACGCCATAATCTAAATGACGTACGCGGTTTTCTTCAACACCACGGTTATTTTTTAGTACTAATAGGTTTTCAACTTCAAGATGCCAAAGCGGGTAGAATAGGGTCGCCGCGCCACCACGTACACCGCCTTGAGAACAGCTTTTAACAGCCGTTTGGAAGTGCTTATAAAACGGAATACATCCAGTGTGGTACGCTTCCCCATTTCTGATTGGGCTACCAAGTGCACGAATACGGCCTGCGTTAATACCAATACCGGCACGCTGACTGACGTATTTTACAATCGCAGAAGAAGTCGCGTTGATTGAATCTAGGCTATCAGCACATTCAATCAGTACGCATGAGCTAAACTGACGTGTCGGCGTACGAACACCAGCCATAATTGGCGTTGGTAATGAAATTTTGAATGTTGAAACCGCATCGTAGAATCGCTTAATGTAATCTAGACGCGTTTCTTTCGGGTAGTTTGCAAACAGGCTTGCAGCAACAAGAACATATAAGAACTGCGCACTTTCATAGATCTCACCCGTTACACGATTTTGTACAAGGTACTTACCTTCCAACTGCTTAACGGCTGCATAGCTGAAGTTCATATCTCGGCTATGGTCGATGTAGCTGTTTAGCTCATCAAACTCAGCTTTTGTGTAGTCGGTAAGAAGGTGCTGATCATAGCGCTTGTCTTCAACCAGCTTTACCACATGGTCGTGTAAGTGCGGCGGCTCAAAACAGCCATAGGCTTTCTTACGCAAGTGGAAAATAGCCAAACGAGCGGCTAGATACTGATAATCTGGAGACTCTTTTGAGATCAGATCGGCTGCAGCTTTAATAATCGTTTCGTGGATATCACCAGTACGAATACCGTCATAAAACTGGATGTGTGACTTTAATTCAACCTGAGAAACTGAGACGTTATCTAGGCCTTCTGCCGCCCATGTAATGACACGATGGATCTTATCTAGATCTAACGGTTCTTTGCGACCGTTTCTTTTGCATACAGATAGCTGTTGGTTCATGTTATGTGCCTGTATTCCTTAGGAACGCGCTTTAGATATCGCACGAATATAAAATTGTTTAGCAAACCACCACTATATATGGTGCCCTAGTGGCTAGGGATCACAAGATAGTGGGGTTGACGTGAATTTGCAAGAGAACAACTCGGGCAGAATTGTGGATAAGTTTGGGATAATTTATTTATGTAAGTGTCCACTAACCTATGACAATCCACTTATCTGCCCACAAAGAAAAATCAACAAAAAGATGATGCTTTTCAGCAAAAATAAAAAAAAATTCTAACTGATTTTTTTCTACACAAATTCGTATCTATTATAGCAAAAACACAATATATGGTGTTTTATTTTTTTATCGACACTAAATATGCGATAACGTGTCTAATGGGTTAGTAAGATAGAGATCCGCATGCCAAGACTTAGCTTCGGATTCAGATGGAATGAATCCCCACATTGCTGCTGCACTAATCATTTTTGCGGATTTTGCAGCAATAATATCTCGCTCAGCATCACCAACATAAATACACTGCTCAGGTGACACCCCCAATTTTGACGCCACTAACAGTAAAGGCTCGGGATGAGGTTTGGCCACCGCCAGTGTATCTCCGCATACTACTGTCTCGATCTTTGCAAGTTCAGGGATCTGTTTTAGTAGCGGAAGCGTTAAAAACTCAGGTTTGTTCGTCATGATCCCAACCTGAATCTCTTTTTCTAAAAGTGCCGCTAATAACTCACCAATTTGCGCAAAGCATTGGGAATGTACTGATAAATTCTCCAGGTAGTAGTCGAGTACACCCTGCCGTAATATTTGAATGTCGTAGTGCTTTAATGACTCACCAAATCCTACTTGCAACATCGCTGCTACGCCGTTTGAAATCGCACTGCTATAAACCTGTTTGCCGACAATAGGCATTTTATTAGCAGCTAAAACGTGGTTTAGTGCGGCTCCTAAGTCATCACTGGTATCCAGCAAGGTGCCGTCTAAATCAAATAGTACCGCCTGGATCATGCCAGCTTCTCAAAGTGTAGAATGTAGTTAACTGAAACGTCTTTAGTTAAGGTAAATGTTTTGCCGATAGGGTTGTAGTTAATCCCTGTCGCCGCCCTAACTTTGAGGTCGTATTTTTCAGCCCAATCAATTAGGGTCGAAGGGCGAATAAATTTATCATGCTCATGCGTGCCTTCAGGAACCATTTTAAGCAGTTTTTCTGCGGCGACGATAGCCAGTAAATACGCTTTTGTAGTTTTGTTTAAGGTAGAAAAAAATACATGACCGCCGGGCTTAACTAGCTGTGCGACTGAACGAATAATGGATTCTGGGTCTGGTACGTGTTCTAGCATTTCCATGCAAGTTACTACATCGAACTCACCTTGGTGCATGGCTGCGAATTCTTCCGCTGGCACTTTTTGATAGTCTACGTTAACGCCGACCTCTAATGCGTGGAGCTTTGCGACGTTAAGCGGCTCTTGCCCCATATCGATACCGGTTGCATTTGCACCCAGCTTAGCCATGCTTTCTGTCAAAATCCCGCCACCACAACCGACATCTAATACTGTTTTTGCGAATAGGCCTTCACACTTATCGTTAATAAAGTCCAACCTCAACGGGTTAATGTCGTGTAATGGTTTAAATTCTCCCTCTCGGTCCCACCAGCGCTCTGCTATTTCTTCAAATTTAGCGATTTCATTAGGGTCTACATTTTGATGTTCGGTCATAAAAAACTTCCTCGTCGAATTGAGCGCATTATAAAGGGGATTAGATAAAAATAGCACCTGTAAAACGGTAAAAAGTGTGTTAGCATGCTTGACGAATTTTATAATAAACAAAGCCCCCGCTGATACTCTGAGGCAATTCGGCTATTTTTTGAAGTGCGTTTAATTGGCGCTTCAGCAGAAAAAGCAATTTGCTATTCAGATAGCATCTCAACACAAGTTGTAGTGTGACACAAAAGGGGTGGACACTGAAGGAAAGTGGAGTCAAATGTCTGATCTCGCCAATGAAATCCTGCCAGTCAATATCGAAGATGAATTAAAAAATTCATACCTAGATTATGCAATGAGTGTAATCGTAGGTCGTGCATTACCTGACGTACGTGACGGCCTAAAGCCTGTTCACCGTCGTGTATTGTTCGCGATGAATGAACTTAAAAATGACTGGAACAAACCTTATAAAAAGTCAGCTCGTGTAGTTGGTGACGTAATCGGTAAATATCACCCGCATGGTGATAGCGCGGTTTACGATACTATTGTACGTATGGCTCAGCCTTTCTCTCTACGCTATATGCTCGTAGATGGACAAGGTAACTTTGGTTCTGTCGATGGTGACTCTGCAGCTGCGATGCGTTATACCGAAGTACGTATGGCGAAAGTCGCTCACGAGTTACTTGCTGACCTTGAAAAAGAAACCGTTGATTATGTACCAAACTACGATGGTACAGAGCAAATTCCAGATGTGTTACCAACTAAAGTGCCTAACTTATTGGTGAATGGTTCATCTGGTATTGCGGTTGGTATGGCGACCAATATTCCACCTCACAACTTAACTGAGGTGATCAATGGCTGTTTGGCTGTGATCCAGAATCCAGACATCACCATTGAAGAGTTAATCGACTATATTCCGGGTCCTGATTTCCCGACTGCCGCCATCATTAGCGGTAAAAACGGCATCGAACAAGCCTATAAAACAGGCCGTGGTAAGATCTATATCCGCGCGAAAGCTGAAATCGAAGTCGATGAGAAAACAAACAAAGAAACCATCATCGTTCATGAAATTCCTTACCAAGTTAACAAAGCAAGACTAATCGAAAAAATTGCAGAGCTTGTTAAAGATAAAAAGGTTGAAGGGATCAGTGCACTACGCGACGAGTCGGACAAAGACGGTATGCGTATTGTTATTGAAATCAAACGTGGTGAAGTCGGTGAGGTTGTACTAAACAACCTATATGCTCAAACACAACTACAAACTGTGTTTGGCATCAATATGGTTGCACTAGACAACAACCAGCCTAAGTGTTTCAACCTGAAAGAAATGCTTGATGCGTTTATTATTCACCGTCGTGAAGTTGTAACGCGTCGTACTGTATTTGACCTGCGTAAGGCAAGAGACCGAGCGCACACGCTTGAAGGCCTCGCAATTGCGCTAGCTAACATTGACCCAATCATTGAGCTTATTCGTAAGTCACCAACACCAGCGGAAGCGAAAGCGGCGCTAACTGCGCGAGCTTGGGATCTTGGTAACGTTAAATCAATGCTTGAGCGCACAGGCGAAGAAAATGTTGCGCGTCCAGATTGGTTAGCGGAAGAATTAGGGATCCGTGATGGTCAGTATTACTTGTCTGAGCAACAAGCCCAAGCAATCCTAGACTTAAGACTACACAAATTAACGGGTCTTGAGCACGAGAAAATTCTAGCAGAATACAAAGAACTACTCGATCTTATCGCTGAGCTACTGTACATCCTTTCTACTCCAGAGCGTTTGATGGAAGTGATCCGCGATGAGTTAGTTGAAATCAAAGAAACGTATGGTGATGAGCGTCGCACAGAGATCACTGCTGCTGCGCACGATATCAGTTTAGAAGATTTGATCAACGAAGAAGACGTTGTCGTTACGCTTTCTCATGAAGGCTACGTGAAATATCAACCTCTTAGTGATTACGAAGCTCAGCGTCGTGGTGGTAAAGGGCGATCTGCAACTAAGATGAAAGATGAAGACTTTATCGAACGTCTACTCGTTGCAAATACTCACGATACAATTCTTTGTTTCTCCACTTCTGGCCGCTTGTATTGGTTGAAAGTTTACCAGCTGCCGCTTGCATCACGTGCTGCGCGCGGAAAGCCAATTGTTAACTTGTTACCACTCGAAGCTGATGAGCGTATTACGACAATTTTACCGGTTCGTGAATACGAAGAAGATAAGTTTATCGTCATGGCGACGGCAAGTGGTATCGTTAAGAAAACACCTCTGACTGCATACAGCCGTCAGCGTGCAAGTGGCATTATTGCTATCAACTTGAACGAAGGCGATAGCCTGATCGGTGCTAACATCACCACAGGTGAAAATGACATCATGCTATTTACTGAGCATGGTAAAGTTGTACGCTTTAACGAGAAGCAGCGAGATTCTGAAACAGGTGAAGTGAAGCGCGACCCTGAAACTGGCGAAGAAATGTTGGCTTTACGTCCGATGGGCCGTACAGCAACAGGTGTTCGTGGTATCAAGATGCCAGATGACGTGAAAGTGGTATCACTAATCGTACCACAAGGCGATGGTGCAATCTTGACCGTAACTGAAAATGGTTATGGTAAGCGTACACCGCTTGAAGAGTATCCAGCGAAGAGCCGTGCAACACAAGGTGTTGTATCAATCAAAGTAACTGAAAGAAATGGTTCTGTGGTTGGCGCGGTTCAAGTTGACGACAATGATGAAATCATGTTGATCTCAAACCGTGGTACGCTAGTTAGAACGCGTGTAAACGAAGTTTCTACGGTAGGCCGTAACACCCAAGGTGTTATTCTGATCCGTACGATGGAAGAAGAAAAGGTAGTTGGTCTTCAACGCATCGAAGAAATTGAAGTGGAAGCGTTGCCTGAAGGTGATGTTGCAGAGCTAGAAGGTGAAGCAACACTTGCAGCGGGATCTGACGCAGAGGAATAAAAAACCCTATCCAAAAAAAAGCGACTTCGGTCGCTTTTTTTCTTTCTGTCAATTTTTTCAATCTGTTCCTCTATGACAAGAGCCTGAAGCCTGATAAATTAAGGCTACCAACAATCCGACGTTTTAGTCGGGCAGCCCACTGTTCATCCAAAAAGTCATGAGAATAACGCTATTCTTTGGATGATCTAGATTATTTGGAATGAGGAAAAATATGACGGTTTATAATTTTTGCGCGGGTCCTGCGATGTTACCTGTTGAAGTTATGAAAAAAGCGCAAAAAGAATTTTTAGATTGGCAAAATTTAGGCGTGTCGGTGATGGAAGTTAGCCATCGTTCAGCGCCTTACTTGGAGATGGCGAAGCAGTGTGAAGCCAGCTTACGTCGTTTGATGAACATCTCTGATGAATTTGAAGTCCTGTTTATGCATGGTGGTGGCCGAGGTCACTTTGCAGCTGTACCGCTAAATCTGCATGTTGATGGTGTACCTGGCGTATATATCGAGAACGGGATCTGGTCTACCGGTGCGACGAAAGAAGGTGAAAAATTCACGCAAACGCATGCGATTAATATTCGTACTGACGAAAATGGTCAATTCGATATTTTACCTGTCTCTGAGTGGAAGCTACCAGAAAACGCTTCATATATTCACTATTGTCCAAACGAAACCATCGATGGTATTGAAATATTTGACGTTCCAAAGCATGCAACCGCACCAATTGTAGCGGACATGTCTTCCAATATTTTATCTCGTGAAATTAACGTCGATGACTTTGATTTGATCTATGCTGGTGCGCAAAAAAATATCGGTCCTTCGGGTCTCAGTATCGCCATTGTACGTAAGACGTTATTGAAGCGTGAAGGGCTGCCAAGACCTGCTATCCTTGATTACGCCATTGAGGCTGATCAGCAAAGCATGTACAACACACCACCGACATTTGCATGGTATCTTGCGTTTGAGGTATTCAAGTATCTTGAAAGCATTGGTGGTGTTAAAGCTATGGAAGCGCACAATCAAGAAAAAGCAGCCATTTTATACGATTACATCGATGGCTCTGACTTCTATTCAAACAAAGTTGCAAAACATTGTCGCTCATTGATGAACGTACCATTTTGGTTAAATGATGACAGCCTAAATGCTAAATTCTTGGCAGAGGCAGAACAAAACGGTTTAATTGCACTTGAAGGCCACCGTTTTGTTGGCGGTATGCGAGCTAGTATATACAACGCCATGCCAATTGAAGGGATCAAAGCGTTAGTTGCATTTATGGATAAATTCGCACGGGAGAACTGTTGATGGAACAATTGACCCTCAAGCCTATTACTAAAGTCAGTGGCAGTGTGACGCTACCTGGCTCTAAAAGCTTATCAAATCGTATTTTGTTGCTTGCAGCATTGTGCGAAGGCACGACAAAAGTGACGAACTTATTGGATAGCGATGACATCCGCCATATGTTAGGTGCGCTATCCCAGTTAGGCGTTGAAGTAACGTTAGAAGACGATAATACGGTGGCACTGGTCAAAGGAAATGGTGGCAACTTTCACACCCCCGTTGAGCCGCTATTTTTAGGCAATGCTGGTACAGCATATCGCCCATTAACAGCAGTGCTTGCAGCTATACCCGGTGATTATGAACTGATTGGTGAGCCACGAATGGAAGAGCGCCCAATTGGCCATCTTGTCGATGCCATGCAAACGCTTGGTGCCGATATTCAATATCTCAAAAACAAAGACTACCCGCCGTTAAAAGTTGCAGGTAAGCAACTTGCTGGTGGTGAAGTTGAGATTGACGGCAGTATCTCAAGCCAATTCTTAACTGCATTATTGATGGCGGCACCGCTTTTTAGTGGCGATACGAATATTGCGATTAAAGGTGAACTGGTTTCAAAGCCTTATATTGATATTACTATTGGCGTGATGGCGCACTTTGGGGTTCATGTCGAAAACCACGATTACCAACATTTTGTGGTAAAAGCTGGCCAGCAGTATCAATCTCCTGGAACACTTATGGTCGAAGGGGATGCTTCGTCAGCTTCTTATTTCATTGCTGCAGCCGCAATTGCAGGTGGTGAAATTGAGATCAAGGGAGTGGGTAAACAAAGTGTGCAAGGTGATATCGGCTTTGCCAAAGTGATGGAACAAGTCGGTGCAAACATTGATTGGCATGATGAGCGTATCGTTGTCCGAAAAGGTGAGTTAAATGGTGTGGATATTGACGCCAATGCTATCCCTGATGCGGCGATGACGCTTGCAACCGTAGCGCTATTTGCAAAAGGTAAAACGGCAATTCGTAATATCTACAATTGGCGTGTGAAAGAAACCGACAGGCTAGCTGCCATGGCGACTGAGCTAAAAAAAGTAGGCGCAGAAGTGGTAGAAGGGCACGACTTTATCGAAGTTACGCCACCGGCTAATTTTAATTTCACGGATGTAGACACATATAATGACCATCGTATTGCGATGTGTTTCTCGATGGTTGCTGTGGGTGGTCAAGCTATCACGATTAACGACCCTAAATGTACGGCAAAAACTTTCCCAACCTATTTTTCAGTGTTAGAAAGCATTAGTCAGTATTAATTTCATCCAAGGTGTTGAAGATCTTCAACACCTTAAAATCTTCTATAAAATAGTCAATCTTAACAAAGTCAAATACACGGGTGTTTGACTGAATTTCTTTCAATTAAAGCCAGTTCGCACCTGACGTATAGCATTTTGCGTTGCACTAATAATTTGAGATATAACAAAAAATGACAGGTAAATAAGGATATATTCAGCAAATTGACGTATACTATGCGCCGTCAAATTCAGGTGAGCATTTTTAGGAGGTCTAAATGCAGGCAGCTATGCCAGTTATCACCGTAGACGGCCCAAGTGGTTCAGGCAAAGGAACTGTTTGTCGCTTGTTAGCTGAAACATTAAATTGGGAAGTGTTGGATAGCGGTGCGATTTATCGCGTGCTTTCGTTAGCGGCATTACACCACCAAATTGCAACTGATAACGAAGAGGGTTTAGTCCCACTCGCTGCCAATTTGGATGTACAGTTTTCTATCGATAAAGAAACTAAAAAAAGCAAAATTGTACTTGAAGGTGAAGATGTTACTAACACTATTCGCAATGAAGAAGTAGGCGCAGCTGCGTCAAAAATTGCGGCATTGCCACGAGTGAGAGAAGCATTGTTACGACGTCAGCGCGCTTTTAGAACTGAAGTTGGCCTAATTGCTGATGGACGTGATATGGGAACGGTGGTGTTTCCAGATGCTGAACTTAAAATTTATTTGACTGCAAGTGCAGAAGAGCGTGCTCGCAGGCGATTTGTTGAGTTGAATGAGAAAGGCCATGATGTTACACTAAGTGGTCTGTTAGAAGACATTAAAGCTCGCGATGATCGCGATATGAATCGCAAGGTTGCCCCATTAGTTCCTGCTAGCGATGCGATAGTTGTTGATACAACTGAGCATAATGCTGAGCAAGTGTTCAAACGGGTTATGTCTTTTATTCAAGACGCCATTGTGGCCGGTAAACTTCCAAAAAGCTGTTTACCTAAGTAATTTATAATGACACAGGCAGGAAGCTAGTGTTTATTTAATAACCCCATGCAGCATGGTTGCTAATTGGTAATTTAACTTTATAGAGACGTATTTAGTATGTCAGAAAATTTTGCGCAGTTATTTGAAGAAAGCCTACAGGGTTTTGAAGTTGAGCAAGGCTCAATCGTTAAAGGTACAGTAATCGCTATTGAGAACAATGTTGTTCTTGTTGATGCTGGCCTTAAGTCTGAAAGTGCAATCCCTGCAGAGCAATTCAAAAATGCTGCTGGTGAACTAGAAGTTGCAGTAGGCGACGAAGTAGACGTTGCACTAGATGCAATCGAAGACGGTTTCGGTGAGACTATCCTTTCTCGTGAAAAAGCTAAGCGTCACGAAGCTTGGATCCGTCTTGAGAAAGCTTGTGAAGAGCAAGAGACTGTTACTGGTGTTATCAACGGTAAAGTTAAAGGCGGTTTCACAGTTGAAGTTGATTCAATCCGTGCATTCCTACCTGGTTCACTTGTTGATGTACGTCCAGTTCGCGACACAGCTCACCTTGAAGGTAAAGAGTTAGAGTTCAAAGTAATCAAGCTAGACCAGAAGCGCAACAACGTTGTTGTTTCACGTCGTGCTGTTATCGAGTCTGAGAACTCACAAGAGCGTGAAGAGCTGCTTCAAAACCTTGTTGAAGGCCAAGAAGTTAAGGGTATCGTTAAGAACCTTACTGACTACGGTGCATTCGTAGACTTAGGTGGTGTTGACGGTCTTCTACACATCACTGACATGGCTTGGAAGCGTGTTAAGCACCCTTCAGAGATCGTGAACGTAGGTGACGAAATCAACGTTAAAGTACTTAAGTTCGACAAAGAGAAGACTCGTGTTTCTCTAGGTCTTAAGCAACTTGGCGAAGATCCATGGGCTGCTATCGCTGGTCGTTACCCAGAAGGTGCTAAGCTTACTGGTCGTGTAACTAACCTAACTGACTACGGCTGTTTCGTTGAAATCGAAGAAGGCGTTGAAGGTCTAGTACACGTTTCAGAAATGGATTGGACTAACAAGAACATCCACCCTTCAAAAGTAGTTTCACTAGGTGATACTGTTGAAGTTATGGTTCTTGAAATCGACGAAGAGCGTCGTCGTATTTCTCTAGGTCTTAAGCAGTGTAAAGCTAACCCTTGGCAAGAATTTGCTCGTCTTAACAACAAAGGCGACCAAGTTTCTGGTAAGATCAAGTCTATCACTGACTTCGGTATCTTTATCGGTCTTGACGGCGGTATCGACGGTCTTGTACACCTATCTGACATCTCTTGGAACACTCCAGGTGAAGAAGCTGTACGTGAGTACAAGAAAGGTGACGAAATCACAGCTATCGTTCTACAAGTTGACCCAGAGCGTGAGCGTATCTCTCTAGGCGTTAAGCAAATCGACGCTGATCCATTCACTAACTACCTAGACGCCAACAAAAAAGGTGCTATTGTTAAAGGTAAAGTGACTGAAGTTGATGCTAAAGGCGCAACTGTTGAGCTAATCGAAGGCGTTGAAGGTTACATCCGTGTAGCTGACATCGCGCAAGAGCGTGTTGAAGACGCGACTGCTGCTGTTTCTGAAGGCGACGAAATCGAAGCTAAATTTGTAGGTGTTGATCGTAAGAACCGTACTATCAGCCTATCAGTTAAAGCTATCTACGAAGCTGAAGAAAAAGAAGTACTAGAGAAGCTTAAGAAAGATGAGCCTGCGTTCGAAAACGCAATGGCTGCAGCTTTCAAAAATGCTCAAAAAGACTAATTAATCAGTCTTTAAACTAGGAAGGGCGCTCAGCCCTTCCTTTTACACTAAAGGAAACATTATGACAAAGTCTGAATTGATAGAACAACTTGCACTGCAGCACGCTCACGTTCCTGTTAAAGATGTAGAGAATGCGGTAAAAGAAATCCTTGAACAAATGGCTGGCTCATTATCAGACTCGGAACGTATCGAAATCCGTGGCTTTGGTAGTTTCTCGCTTCACTTCCGTTCCCCTCGCACTGGTCGTAATCCTAAAACGGGCGAGACAGTAGAATTGGATGGTAAATACGTACCACACTTTAAGCCAGGCAAAGAGCTGCGCGATAGAGTAAACGAAAGCTTAAATAATTAAGTCTAACGGAGCTAAACTTGGTTGCAGTATTGAAAAAGGGATTAGCTGTTGTTGCCATACTGATTGCATTTTTAGTTGGAACACAAAATCCACAAGTTGTTAATGTCAATTTTGTAATTGCAAGTGCAGAGTTACCACTCGCAACCTTAATGAGTATTTGCTTAGCTCTTGGGATAATTATTGGTTTACTTGTAACAGCGTCGGTTTTATCTAAGCTTAAATGGCAAAATCATCGCCTAAAAAAAAGTAATAGTAAGCTTAGTCAAGCAGCCGAACGCTAGTTATGATCGAGCTACTGTTTTTATTACTACCTGTAGCTGCCGCTTACGGTTATGTTATGGGTAAAAATAGTGCTAAGAATCAAGCCCTAGAGCAAAGTAGACAAATTACCTCTGAATACAGTAAAGGCCTAAAATTCCTACTAGATAGGGAAGAAGATCAGGGTCTTGAACACCTCACCAAATTACTTGAAGTCTCAGCAGACTCCGTCGACCATTATTTAACACTCGCATCGCTCTTTAGAAAGCGGGGAGAGTTAGATAGAGCGATAAAAATTCATGAGCTACTACTTAAACAACCTAATCTAGACGAAGAAGTGGTGAAGTCCTGTCGTCTAGAGCTTGCTCAAGATTACGTCTTAGCCGGTCTATTGGATAGCGCTGAAGAACACTTAGTCATTCTTGTAAAGCTTGGGTTTAAGGATGCACTCGATCCAATTTTAAACCTATACTCTCAAACTAGAGATTGGCGAAAAGGCGTTCATATGTATGAAGCGCATCCTGAGCTTTTTAAAAAGTCGTCTCATTGCGCGACTATTGCAAACTTCTATTGTGAAGCTGCAAATCAAGAAAAGAATCCAAGCTTATTCGAAAAAGCGACAGCGCTCGCGCATGAAACAGTCAGACCCTTGTATGAAATGGGCAAAGATGCATACAAACACGATGATTACGTGAAGTGTATATATTATTGGCGAAAGCTCGTGAGCCAATTTGTATTTATGGCGCCACTAGTAATAGAAGACCTCGAATCTTGTTATGTTAAATTAAATATTCATGAGCAATTCTTTGAGTTAGTCTCCGAGCTATTAGAAAAAGGAGGAGTGCTGATCAGAATTAAGTTCTGCCAAGGATTAGTCCAAAAAGGTCATATTTCTGAGGCGATAGAGTTTCTAACTGATAGTTTAAAGCGTGAACCATCAATTAGGGGCTTTAGTTATTTGCTGCAACTCATTAGTGGCAAAGATGCTAAAATAGATCACGTACTACAAGAAATAGATAAGTTGGTAAAGTCTTATATTGCAACTAAGCCGAATTATCAATGTGGTCATTGTGGGTTTACAAGTCATACAATGTACTGGTTATGTCCCTCCTGCAAACATTGGGAGTCACTTGCTCCGAGCCGTGGGTTAGACGGTTTTTAGGTTTTTAATTTGGCCAAATAGGGTAACTATGTCGACACAAGATTTAAAAAAGGTTTTGATTGCGCTTGATTATGATAATGAAGAAGCTGCATTATCATTTGTTTCTCAGCTTTCACCTGACGAATGCCGATTGAAAGTAGGTAAAGAGATGTTTACCTATTTTGGCCCTCAGTTTGTAAAAAAACTGGTAGATATGAATTTTGATGTATTTTTAGATCTAAAATTTCACGATATTCCAAACACAGTTGCAAAAGCGGTAACTGCTGCGGCTGAACTTGGCGTGTGGATGGTAAATGTTCACGCCAGCGGCGGCCATGAAATGATGTCAAAAGCAAAAGAAGCGTTGGCAGCTTACGGTGATAAAGCGCCGCTACTTATTGCTGTGACCGTATTAACTAGTATGGATCAAGGTCAGCTACTAAAGCTTGGAATTGAAAAGACACCTCAAGAGCAAGTGCTATATCTTGCAAAATTAGCGAAAGAATCAGGTCTAGATGGCGTGGTTTGTTCTGCGCAAGAAGCCGAACTTTTAAAAGCTCAACTCGGTGAGGAATTTAAGCTTGTGACACCAGGTATCCGACCAGCAGGTGCTGATGCTGGCGATCAAAAACGTATTATGACCCCTGAAAAAGCAGTGAAAGCGGGTAGTGATTATCTAGTGATAGGGCGTCCGATCACTAAAGCTGACAATCCAGCAGGAGCTCTGGAAGCAATTAACCAAAGTATTGCTTCGCTTTAAACATGAGAGGCCAACATTATTGTTGGCCTCTTTCAATTTACGAGACCAGTTTAATCGAAGCGTTAGATTTTAACTTAATCTTCATTTTCCGTAGTTTCAAAGTTCAAACTAAATTGACCACTGCGCTGTACTGAGAAAATAGCCTTTTGCCAGTTCTCTTCTTGATTTGCTGTCGCATTTTCGAACAAGCTTAGAAAAAGGACGGAAATTTCATCACTTACAGGTATGACATGTGCTTGTTTGGGAGTGCTGGTGTCATAGTAGAAGGCGGAACACCTCGGCATATTGTCGTCATGATAGTCCAATACGAGTCGCGCTTCGCTCCACGGCTCTTTAATTTGTTGATACAGATATTGACCCAATTGTTGTGGGACTTGTCGGTTTTCTTCACGCATTCCAACTCCTTGTTATGTTCAGCGATAAATGTTGATCTGATTTTACTGGCGACTTTTGGCTTTAGTATGTGCTATGAATTTGTAGATCCCAAAACCGAATAGTATAAATATGATCGCCTGATCCGCGGCTTTACTTATCATAACCGCATTTGAGAATAGGTTTGATAGTATAGACATACAGATAAAAAACGAAAGTACTGATGTTAGTAACACGATGGCTTTTATCCAAGGTTGAACTAGCTTATGTCCCTGTTTGCTAATCGATACAGCAACGATAAAACTGATCAAAGAAACTAAAAAGCCAATAAAATATTGTTCCATCGTGATCATTGTATTTTCTTATTAATTGATGTGTAAATTATTTTATTTATTTTCTGTCGCTTTCAAGAAGCGCTGAATGTTTCCGTAAGAACAGATTCTTAATCTCTTAATTTTGCTTGCGATAAGTTCAGTAAGATCTTTCGCCACATATATGAAAACGGCTGTGGTACCTAGCTCTTCCTCTGTATTTGGTCTGTCTCTGCAACGTTAAACTCATAACTAAAAAAGTGATCTGATCCAGTAAAACAGGACACTTCATTAAGCTACTTTCAGTTATTCAAATCTTTCAGGGCTTAGATAGCCAATAATACTATGCCTTCTCTTTTTGTTGTAATCAATTTCTAGGTACTCAAGTATTTGCTGAAACATCGCTTAACGATCCATAATTGGTTCGTATTGAACCGCCTCAACTTTCAGTGAATGGAACAGGCTCTCAACACAAGCGTTGACGCTCCCAGCAGTTACCTTTGCGGCTCATGCTCTGAGTTAATCCGTACTGCTCAATCATATTCCGATTAGCATGAGAGCAATACTGGCTGCCACGGTCACTGTGAACAATAACTCCTTGGGCTTGTCGCGTCGCCAAAGCGCCATTTTTAGAGCATCACACCAAGATTGATGTGATGCGCTTACTCATCGACCAACTAACTACTGACCGTGAATATAAATTGGTGATGAAAGCTAAATTAAATAGAGCCAACCTTCGCTCGTTATTAAATAGGTGATGTCGCCTGCCCATTTTTGATTTGGCCCATCAGCGATAAAGTCTTGCTCAAGCAAATTCGGTGCAACAGGCCATGAATGTTTACTGTACTTTGTAACTTTAAACTTGCGGGCCGCTTAGGCTACAAGCCCTTAGCGCTCCATGCTGCACATAATGGTTTTAATATCATACTTCTCACCTTGCTCTTCAAGCTCAGCAGGAATGCGTCGAGCACCGTCCCGCTCAACTCATCTTTAATTTTTGTATCGCGGGCTTGCTTGCGCTTACTCAGCTGCTGGCACGATTTTAGCCATAAATAATACCCACTTGGCGACACGGACAATATATAGGCCATCCTGTGTATTGAGAATGACCCGCAGTTGTCTTTCATAAACTCAAATCGAGTTACTTTTGGTTTTTTGCGAAATAGGTGGCCGCCTTTTTTAAGATTTCTAATTCCTTAGCTTGCTCAGCCAACTGGCGTCTTAACTTGGCACTCTCTGCGCTCGCGACATTACGCCAAGCATAGAGCCGAGATTCATAAACAGTGAGGTCTCGTGCAGCCTGCGCAATTCCAATTTTGGTCGCCAGCTTCAAGGCTTCTTATTTAAATTCGGCTGAATAAGTTTTTCTGGTTTTCTTTGGGGGCGTTATTTTTCACCTCTACGAGTTAGTTTACTCACTTAATGAGGTGTCCAAAAGTTTTGGATCAGATCAGTGAGTCGTTTTCTAGTGCTGTACACACTGTGATAGCGTGGGTA
Source organism: Pseudoalteromonas sp. NC201 (assembly GCF_002850255.1). NCBI lineage: Bacteria > Pseudomonadati > Pseudomonadota > Gammaproteobacteria > Alteromonadales > Pseudoalteromonadaceae > Pseudoalteromonas > Pseudoalteromonas sp. NC201. Next base: position 2,156,520 of record NZ_CP022522.1, on the reverse strand, counting down.
GATCTTTAGTGACTCGCCACTTTATACGGTTTTGTAAATAGCCGGCTATTAAAATAAGAGGGTTGTTCAAAGATTGTACATTGATTTTTACAAAAGCTTGGCTTTTTTCTGTTTGTTTAAGTGGTTCTATCCTTGGCTTTAAGGTTAATTTATAAGAATAGGTACGCTCTGAAGTCATCCTTGCACGAATTTAAAAAAGAGGTATCCGTGGAAAAAGTGATTATTTGATCTGGCTTGATTGTTTCAAAAGTTACATCATTCCCAGTCGAAAGTTTGTCATGAATATAGGAATCTGGTTCTAAAGTACTATGGAAAACAAAACTTTCATTTATACAAGTGGTTAGTTCAGAACTAATGACCTTAGTACTTTGGATTGTGTCGTGAATGACCACCTTTGTGTGCATGATATTTAGCCTTGGTTGATTTGAAAACTCTCACAACAATCCATAAAGCTTGGTTAATGTGGTGTAAATGTGGTTTTTATGTGTAATTATCTGTTATTAAGTTAATTTAATATAATAATGGAGGTTATTACATGGTTTTAGTGGAGTGCAAGTGTGTTTTTTGGTGGTTGATAATATTAGTTTGATATTAAGGTTGATCTGTAAAAAGCGTTTGTGTATCTTATGCGCCGTTCGAGAATGTACATCAAAAGTCCAGATGTTTAGTGTGGTTTTTGTTTTCAGGGAAGTGTCTATCTCAACAAGTTGTAAGAAAGCTTAATGCAAACTGAATTGCTCATTAAGTCTCGTGACTTCCTACCTGAATGCCGAATAAAAACAAAAATCACCACAAAAACAACTGGTTAAATATTTTTTAAGAAGATTTCTGAATGTTAACTTAGTATTCAGTTACAAACTGCATACTTGTGCTCTGTAATTTCTTGTTAAATAGTTAAATCAAATGTATTTTCACTATTGTACGGGAAATTAAAAAGATTAATTGTTTCCAATAATCTAATTTGGATGTCTTATAATTGAGGCGGATATGGCTAGGAATGCTTTATTTATAATGGTTTTGTTTTTGACTGGTTGTATGTCTACTTACGTTAAGCTAGATGTAACTGCTACTGATAACATAAATTTAAACCAGTTTAACGAGCCACTACCTGTGGTATTAAAAGTATATCAACTTACTGATATTCAAGCGTTTAAAAATTCTACATTTGAACAGCTTTGGAAGTCCGATAAATCAATTCTGGCTAACACCTTAGTTACGGTGGAAGAACGCACCGTAAACCCCTCAGATCGTATAAAAATTGAGTTTGAACAAGCTGAATCTGCAAAGTACGTGGCTTTTGTTGCTCTATTTAGAGACAGAACAGGCGGTAACTGGCGCGCATTTTATGACTTAAATGATTGGCCGGTGCCCTTATCTACTTCTCTAGATATTGAAATTACAAGTAACTCGCTTCGCCTACCTGAAGTTGAGGAGGATAAGTAATGCAGCACAACAACGTATACAAACCAGTTTGGGCTGAAGGTTTAATGCTAAGTCAGCAGCATTTACAACTGTTCGATCAATATCTGCAATCGCAACTAGCTGGTGTACAGCAATGCCTTAGAGACAATACATATGGTTTAGGTCGCATTGTATTTGACGAATCAGCATTGGCCAAAGGTGTAGTCAAACTGCAAAGTATTACGGCAATCTTCAAAAGTGGTCGTCATATACATCATGTTTTTGCTGATAACGAAGCACCTATGTTTGAGCTTGAAGATAACAAAAGCGAATACATTATCAGTGTAGCGCTTGCGAACAATCATTCGGTAAGCAATATCCAAGGTTACCCCCAAACAGGGCAACTTAGTGCTTATGACTGTGATTTTGTTGAGCTTCAAGATGCACATGATCCAAACCGAAAAGCTGAAGTGATGGTTGCTAAGCCTAAACTTATGCTGGTTGAGTTCAGCGCAAGTAACAGTTTTATCGAGCAATTGCCTTGTATAAAAGTGACACGTGGTGAGCATGGGCAGTTTGAAATTGATTCAAGCTATATTCCACCACTGTTAAACATCAAAGCCCATGGCTATTTAGCCGAGCGTGTAAATAAACTAGTCAACATGGTTGAAGCTAAGTACACCGCGATGTTTACAAACCGCGCAGGTATGGGGATTGTGGAAGATTTTGGTCCAACAGAACTCAAACACTTTTTGCTATTACAAACATTTAGCTCTGTTTTTCCTGAGATTAAGCAGTTAAGTACTACAGCTAAAACTAGTCCTGATGCACTGTTTATGGCGCTAAATAAGCTGGTTTGCCAACTGATAAATTTCGAACCCGAAGCGACTAAGTTTGAGTTACCTGTTTATGACCATCAAGACTTAACGCGCAGCTTTGGTTTAATCGAATCTCATATTCACACTCTTATTGGTTCGATAAGCGCAGCACGCTCGTCTGATTTAGTACTCAGCGCAATCTCCCAGTCTATTTTTGAGGTTAAAGACATAGAAAGCAGTACCTTGACTCGAGGCGAGTTGTACATTGCGGCTTTCTATGAAAACGAATCTACGCAATGGATCGAGTTGTTCGCAGAACAGGTTAAGCTGGCTGCGCCAAGTCAGTTGGAAATCTTAATTGCTTCAGCACTTGGCGGTGTGAAGCTAACGCATTGCCAGCGCCCACCGAATAGAGTGTCAGTTAAAGGTGGGTATGAGTATTTTAAAGTGGAGCCACATGGCGCTGCTTGGGAACAAGTTGTACAGGAACTAGCGTTAAGAATCTTTGTACCATTTAGCCTTCAAGGCGTGAAACTTGAAGTGGTTTCAGTGGCGAGTAAATAGTTAGTAGGTAAAGGTCATGGAAGCGTCGAAAAATAAATCTGAACTAGTCGCCTGCATTTCACCGGTGCTTGAAGTGCTTACTTCAATTCGCCAGGGCGGGTCTGATCATCAAGGAGTTGACGGTCTACGCAGTAAAGTCATGGATGCTTTTGATGAATATGAAAAGAGCTGTTATGACGCACGGATCAGTGCGTCAGACATGCAAGAAGCCAAATTTGCACTAACTGCTTTGGTTGATGAGCAAATCATGACGGCACAGAAGCCGTATAGTATGGAATGGATGGCGCGACCTTTACAATTAGAATTATTTGGCAATATGCGTGGGGGAGAAGCTTTTTTTGAAAAGCTTGAAAATATCCGCCGTGCAGCGGCGCAGCAACGTACATTACTAGAAGTCTATTTTGTTTGTTTACAACTGGGTTTCGAAGGGATCTATAAGATAAAAGGGGTCGAGCAACTCAAAGCGTTGATGTTGGATGTTAGAGCGCAATTAGAAGAGCTTGCTGGACCTGCAAAATTACAGCTTTCTGATAATGCAAAACCACAAGAAAGTATGGTTACTAAGGTGGGAAGAAATCTACCGTACTGGGTTATTTTGTCAGTAACGCTCGCCTTACTTGCCAGTATGTATGTTGGTTCAACGTATTTCATTGAGAATCGCGCGAACCAGCAAGTCGTGCAAATTGATAAGCATATTGAAGTACTAACGCAGTTAGAGAAAACAGGGAAAGCGAGGTAACATCATGTCAGGAGTGAATCGTAGTGGACTAGTGCACCTAGTCTTAGGGTTTTTGTCATCTCGTGCGACGGCTCATTGGGTCGGCATATTCGCAATTTTGACGCTAATTTGGTTTGCAGGCCGGTTTATTGGTCTTGAAGATCAAAATCATCGTTTAATGGTGATGGGTGCTGTATTTGGTCTGTTTTGTCTTACTTTATTAGTTCGATGGTTATGGGTGAAGCGCTCTGGTGACAAGTTAGCGAAAGAAATTGCCAACAATCATGCGGGAACAGAAGCCGAAGTTGAAGAAATCAAAGCCAAAATGGAAGAAGCGCTGTCTGCATTAAAAGCTTCTCATTTGGGGGCTGGGTATCGTGGTAACGCTGCGCTGTATGCCTTGCCTTGGTATATGATCATTGGTCCGTCGGCTGCGGGTAAGAGCACATTATTTGCAAATTCAGGACTGCATTTCCCTTATTCAAAATCTAATCAACTGCATATCCAAGGTTTTGGTGGTACGCGTAATTGTGACTGGTGGTTTTCAGATCAAGCCGTTTTGATTGATACCGCAGGTCGTTATACCACTGAAGAATCAGATAACGATCAATGGTTGTCATTCTTAAAGCTGTTACGTAAATACCGTTCTAAACAACCAATCAATGGAGTGATGGTTGCTATTAGCGTTGCTGATATCTTGACTTCAGACAGCGAACAGATCCGTGACCACGTTAAACAGATCCGCGCTCGTATTGATGAGTTAATCAATCAACTTGGACTTATCTTTCCAGTATATGTGGTATTTACCAAGTGTGATTTGATCAGCGGCTTTGAGCCTTTCTTTAATGAACTAAGTGAAGATGAGCGTAAGCAACCCTGGGGCGCGTATTTACTTGAAGAAGATGGCACCAATACCGGTGAAGTGGCGAGCGAAAACTTTTCAAAGCACCTTACTGGCCTGTATGAGCGACTGTGTGATCAGCGCCTAGTTAAAATGACGCGTGAGCGTAACGCTCAACGGAAACAATTGATTTATGATTTTCCTAATCAGTTTAAAGCGGCGTCAGCTAAAGTCGAAGAGTTTATTGACACATTATTTAAAGAAAATCCATACCAAGAAGTACCGTGGTTTGCTGGTGTGTATTTTACCTCTGGTACACAAGAAGGTACGCCTATCGAGCGTAGCGCAACGAGTAAACTATCTACGTTTAGATCAGTATTGTTTGAGTATCGCCAAGAAAGCATTACCTCCGCATTTTTTATCAATCAAGTATTCAAAGATGTGTTGTTTAAATTGCAAGACCTCACTCGGGGTAACCGGAAAAAGCGCCGCGTACAAAAATGGCTAAAAGGCTTTGCTGTATGCTTGTGTGTGACGTCGGTATTTGCTCTAGCGGGCTTGTTGGTTAACTCTTATACCCACAATCAGCAGCTTTTAACAACCAGTGATAAACTAACGACTGCTGTTGTTAATACACGAGTTGAAAACCAGCCGTTGGCCGAGCAATTTAACTCTACCTTGTCTCTTTTTGCACACTATCAAGAGCTAATAGGCTATGAGAAAAAGCTGCCTTGGTATTTCTTACTTGGTGTTTACAGTGCTGACAACACCATAAAGCCAATAGAACAGGTATTACGTCAGCGTGTACAAGCGCTCATTGGTGAACCAAGTTCGGAGCTTGTGCAACAAGCGCTGTTTGAAAGCCATCAAAACTGGATTGCACTGCTAAGTACAGAAGAGCAGGTTGCTAAACGTATCGAGCCAAAGCTACGTGATAAGTACTATCAAGCACTTAAGCTGCAACTCATGATGAGTAATGAGTTTGAGCGTTTAAACAAAGACTATGCTAAGTCTGAGCTATTAGACTACACGGCGGACCGCTTAGAGCTAACGCTAAACGAAGACACGCAAGTATTAACAGAACAACTGTCAGGACTGATTGATTTTTATTTAGCCCAATTAGCGGTTGAGCCTGCACCGCAGCAGCTTGCGATTTGGCAAAGTAATGATTTCTTAGTGAGTCAGGCTCGTGCAGACTTAATGAGTGCGCCAGAACCGACTGCGTTATATGAGCAGATCAAAGCAAAAGTAACGGTATCGAAAGCCGCACTAACGCTTGATCAAATGATGCAGCAAAACAACAAGACCTTTTTGCAGTCCAAGATCAGTATTCCATACGTTTACACCAAAGAAGCTTGGGAAAATGAAGTATACGACGCCATTAAGGTCATTGCGAGCAAAGCATTCTCTGGCGACTGGGTGATGGGCACAGACAACGCAGAAAGCCAAGGTTCTGTTGATGAAGCAAAAGCAAACGCTTTGGTTAAATCTATCCGTGCGCTGTACTTCAGAGACTATGCCAATGTGTGGTTTGAGTTCTTAAATTCAGTAGAGATAAGTCCATTTAATACTAGCAATGCAGCAAGTTTAACGCTCGCTCAGTTGTCATCACCTGAAGGTCCATTGGTTGATTTAATGGCTTCAATCGACAACAACGTGAACCTAATTGATTCGCCAAACAAAATGGTGGAAACAGAAAAATTAACTGAGCAAGCAAATGCGTTACTAGCAAAGTCTAAAAATAGAAAGGTTAAAGGTGCAAAGATAGAAACCGCTGCGAGAAAGCGTGTCCCTGAACTGTCGAGCCGTTTTGCCGATCTTCGTCGCTATACCGCAAAAGGAGAAGAGAACGCACGCTCTGATTACTTAGAGCAATATCTCGGTGCTTTGAGTGCATTTCATTCAGACATCAAAACGATTGCGGCGAGTAACAATGACGACTATATGGCCATGTCTTTTACTCAAACGCTGTTAAACGGTGATAGCAAAAACCATGCGCTGCAAAGTGCCTGGGTGGTCGTAGAAAGCCAAGTCAGAGCGCTCGACCCAGATACTAAGCAAGCACTTGAAAAACTACTAAAAGCACCACTTTTAGCCAGTGTGCAGACAGTAATGAACGAAGCAAAAGTGCAGCTTAATGAGCGCTGGTCTAATCAAGTATTCTTAACATACAAAGAAAATATCCGTGGTAAATATCCGTTTAATATCGACGGGCCAGATGCAGCGGTTGAAGATATTAGCGAACTGCTGAACCAAGAGTCAGGTGTTTTTTGGCAATTTATGGCTGAGAACCTATCTCCTTACCTTCGTTTAAAGCGTGGTGAGTGGGTAGAGAAAACATGGAATGGTATTGGCATTGGCTTTAAGCCCGGGGTACTAGACAAGTTAACTAAGACGAGAAAGGTAACGCGTTCGCTATTTCCTCGAGACGGTTCTGAGGTGGGTATTAGCTTCCAAATGATGCCAGTGGCGCAAAAAGGATTAAAAGAAACTTATATCGGTTTTAGTGACCAAAATTACCGTTATAGGAATGAACCTGAAGAGTGGCGTCGTTTTAACTGGCCTGCAAGATCGGGAACTGAAAAAGCAGTGATATATGGTTTAGATAGTGAAGGCCGAAGAATCGAAATCGAAAAGTCAGGACCTTGGGCATTCCTAAAAGTATTGAATGAAGCGAATGTGCAGTGGGTCCGTGGTACAGAGTTTTTGGCAACGTGGCAATTACAACGAGAAGCGGAAGCAAGCGTTGAGCCAATCCAAGTTCAAGTTGCACTTAAGTCGAGCAGAAACAGTGGCATATTCAGTAAATATTTTATGACGTCATTTGCGCTGCCGGAGTCTTTGTTTGATACCAAGGTGAGTGTTGCCTCTAATGAAAACTTGGCGTTGAGGTAACACAGGCATGTTCGGTTTTTTTAATAATAAGAAAGTCGCCAAGGTACCAACGACTCAGCCATTTGGATTTATGGGTAAGAACCCAATCCAAGCAGACTTCATTAAGTTTAACGTTGATTCAAGAGAAGCGATTACGCTTGAGCGCTGGCTTCAAGAAGGGTATGCAGACATGAGCCGACAGGCGTTGATAAAAGATGCATCTTCTCAAAAAGAGCAGTCAACGCTATTCTTTATCGCCTCAGGTCAAGACGAAAACTGTTTATTAGGCACATTACAGCCAAGCGAAGATAAAAGTGGAAGACAATATCCATTTTGTTCGTTCGTGTTATCGAGTAATGCGGACTACAAACAAAACCCTGCATTTTTATTTAGTGAATGTGGTAGTGCGTTTAAATCATTAAGCTTAAGCCATGAGCTGATCAGAAACTGCAGTAGTGTTGAGCAAATGCGTCATAGCGCGCAGGAGCTTAAGCAGGTAAGTGAGCTGGTTTCGCAACCGATTGATTTCGATAAGGCGATGTCTTCATTACGAGCTTCACCGATACAGCGTGTATGGGATGCACTTGAACTAGAAGATCTTGACCAGCGAGCACAATTAATAAGCCAAGTGATGTCTGCGCTCAAAATGATCAAAACACAAGGCTGTTTGCGTTGTCAGTTCGGGTTGAAGTTACCGATGCCACAAGTGGGTGAAGATACTCAGCTGTTAGGTGCATTTTGGCTACATCTAATTACCAATATGGTGGCCGATCATCACTGGCAGCCTTGGTGTTTTTACAACTATGGTCAATTGAGCCAGAAAGCTTCGCTGGTGGTGTATTGCAGACCTATGCCAGCCTCGTATTTTGCGTCTGTTTGGCTTGAGCACAATAGCTTGTCAACGACCATTAATCTAACAGGGACTTTGCCTCAACATCCGGTGACACCGCATATGTATGAATTGGCAAAAGCATCAAATATGAGTGTTTTCGATGCGTTAAGGAGTTGGAGTAAGTTATGAGTCAACCACATAAGTATCAGAGCTGGCAGCAGTGGCATGAAAACTTATTGGCGCCTTTAGGCGGTATGCCATGCGGTGACGATTTAAAATACGAAGAGTCATTTAAATTACTAAAAGGTTCTTCATCTGGTGTTGCCGAGCCAGACTTCAAAGCCAACTTTATTTTGGCATCAGAACTGTTAGAAAAACAAACCAAAGATATTCGCATTGCGTCGTATCTAGCGTTGGCCGCTACCAATGAGTTTGGGCTAGAGGGTTTGATCCACTCGTTAGATTTGTTTAATCAGCTTTTGCAACAGTATCAGGCGCAGATCCACCCTGTGAAAGAACGTGCGAGAGCATCGGTTCATACTTGGTTCTTACAACAACAACAGCGCTTACTTGGTGTTGCTACAGCGCACAGCGCGACAATGCCGGAGCAGTGGCCAGAATTAAAGCGTGTACTTGAACAGTATGCAACAGACTCGGTGGCGATACTTGATGCAGACTCAGGGCCGCTTGCCGATTTAAAACACTGGTGTGAGCAAGGTTTGGTTTCGCAACCAGTTCCTGTACAACCTGTTGCGACGGTACAAGAACCTGTTGAAAAGCCTGAAGTGGCAACCGCTGAACAGCCTCAAGTACAGCAATCTGTAGCGGCGACTTCACAGCCTACAGCTGTTGCTTCAAAGCCAGTTTCCACGCTTGCTATTGTAGTGGAAACACCACAGTCAGACTCTGCCTATACAGAGCAAGTTCGTAAATTATTGGCGTATGACAAAGAAAGTCAAAATTGGATGCGGGCAATTCGCTTGGCGCGCGCAGTAAGATGGGGGGCGCTTGCATTACCACCACACGATAATGAGTTGAAAACGCGCCTACCAGCTCCCAGGCAAGCCGCATTTGTGCCTATTGAAAACGCCTTAGCCGCACAAAACTTTGTTCAAGCGTTAGAAAAAGCAGAAGCCTTATTTATGGAAGGGGCGATGCATTTTAATCTTAATTTACAGAGGCTAACCATTTCTGCACTTGAGGGGCTCAAGCTATTTAAAGAAGCACAGTGGATAGAATTAGAGTTAGCGGCAATTGCTGATCAGTATCCAACACTGTTAAGTCTTAAATATGAAGACGGAAGTGAGTTCTGCTCCGCGGCGAATCGCGAGCGAATTGGTGAGCATAAACTATTAAGCCAAGGTGAAGGTGCAGGTGCAGATGGAGGCCAAAAAATTTGGCTAGACAAATTTAAAGAAGCGCAGGCGCTTGTTGACCAAAATAAGCTTGCGCAAGCACTGCAGCTAATGGAAGGGTTTGCCCAAGACAAGTTCGATTTTGCGAAGCAAAAATTATATCAAGCGCGTTTATTAATGCGTAGTGAGCGCGCTGATCTTGCCTCTCCGATGTTTGAGCAGCTGTTAAAAGACATTGAACAGTATCGACTGGATTTATGGCACGAGTCGTTTGCTCTGGAGGTTTGGCGTTACGCTAAGCAATGCAATGAAGCAGTATCTACGGAGCAAGGAGATGAATTTGACCTACGAGCAACCGCGATAAAGCAGCAGATGCTCGTAACCAAAGTAAGCTCAGCGATTGACTGGGTTTGATTGTTAACCGCTGGGCTTGTAACGGCAGGCGCAACGACTGATTAAATAAGGAAAGACTATGTCTGATACGTTTCAAAAAGAGATCCCAAGAGCGCGGATTAATATAGCGCTTGAGCTGGAAACCGAAGGTGCAACGCAAAAGAGCGAACTACCGATGAAAGTTTTGGTTGTGGGTGACTATTCCAACGGCCAAAACGACAGTGACCTCGCTGAGCGTGAGCGCATTGCTATTAACAAAAATAATTTAGAGCAAGTGCTTAAAGACATGTCACCAAAAGCAAAGTTCCAAGTATCGAACAAGATTGCGGGTGACGGTGATATTGGTATCAACCTGACGTTTGATGATTTTAAGTCATTCGACCCAGAGCAGGTTGCAGCGCAAGTACCAGAGCTTAACAAGATGATGTCGATGCGTAACTTGTTACGTGATCTAAAATCTAACTTGCTTGATAACTCAACACTGAGAAAAGAACTGGAGCGTATTTTACAAAACAAACCAGAGCTAGATGAGTTAAAAGCACGCCTTAATGAGCTGGCGCCGCTTTTATCTGAGCAAGAAAAACAACCGCAAGAGTAAGGACACGACCGATGAATATGCAAGAAACGTTAAACGTTGAAGCGCGTAAAGAAGAGACTTTGACTGCTTCAGCTTACGAAACAATCTGTAATCTTGTGTCTATTGAGCCGGTTTCAAGCGAAATCAGCATTGATAACTTCCGTGACGCTAATAATCTTGCGGAAACAGACACCAATGAGCGCTTAACGGCTGCTATCAATGTCTTTTTAGACATGGCTACTAATGACAGCAAAGAAGTGTCGCGTATCGACAAGCTATTACTTGATGACTACATCGCTAAAGTCGACAAAATTATTTCTGAACAGCTGGATGAAATTTTACATCATCCACAGTTTCAAAAAGTAGAGTCAGCGTGGCGTTCACTACGTTATTTGGTAACTCGTTGTCCAAATAACTCAAACGTAAAGCTTGAGCTACTTGATGTTGATAAAGAAACACTACGTGATGACTTTGAAGAAGCACCTGATACCACGCAATCTGCGCTTTATAAGCAAGTGTATACAGCTGAATATGACACGCCAGGGGGCGAGCCAATTTCGACTATGGTGTCAAACTTTGAATTTGATTGTTCAGCGCCTGATATATCGTTATTGCAAGAAATTTCAAGGGTTTCTGCAGCAGCCCATTGTCCTTTCTTGGGTAGTGTTGGTGCCAAGTTCTTCTTAAAAGATTCGCTTGAAGAAGTGTCAAAAATTCAGGATTTGGGCTCTTACATGGAGCGTGCTGAGTTTTTACGTTGGAAGAACTTCCGTGAATCAGAAGATGCACGTTATATTGGCTTAGCGTTCCCACGCTTTTTACTGCGCTTACCATACGGCGACTTAAACCCAATTCGTCACTTTAACTATCAAGAAGACGTTAGCAGTGAGCATCATGAACGTTATCTATGGGGTAACGCGACATTTGCGTTCGCCGCAAATATCGTCCGTAGCTTCCACCAAAATGGTTGGGCGGTAAATATTCGTGGTCCACAATCTGGTGGTCGCGTTGAAAATCTACCTCTGCATTCTTTTGAGGCAGGTCGTGGTCAAGAAACTAAGATCCCAACAGAAGTACTTATCTCTGAAACGAAAGAGCTTGAGTTTGCAAACCAAGGGTTTATCCCGCTGAGCTATTACAAAAACAGTGACTTTGCGTGTTTTTTCTCTGCAAACAGTGCGCAAAAGCCACAAATTTTTGAGACGCCGGAAGCCACCTCTAACTCGCGGATCAATGCAAGATTACCTTACATCTACTTGGTATCGCGTATTGCGCACTATATGAAGGTGATCCAGCGTGAAAATATCGGCTCCAGCAAACCTCGTCACGAGCTAGAACAGCAACTTAATGATTGGTTAGGTGCATTAGTTACTAAGATGAATAATCCAGACGAGTCTCTAATTGCTACGCACCCGTTAAAGGATGCCAACGTGACGGTTTCGGAGATCCCAGGTAACCCAGGTTATTACCGTGTGAATACGTATGTGGTTCCACACTTCCAAGTGGAAGGTATCGACGTACGCCTCGCACTCGTTGGGCAAATGCCGGGTGAAAAATGAAGGCCACCTGAAGAACCAATGAAGCGTATATAGGGCGGGGAAACCCGCCTAAATTTCAAATCAACTTTAAGGATAAAAGTATGAGATGCCCAAATATAACTGGATTAGAGTTTTCTAAAAAAAATATTGAAAATTTGGAAGCTGTTCGAGATTTAACAAAAAATACTGATATGTTAGCGCAGGTCTTTAGTATAGGAACATTTGCTGCAATCTTCGTTGGAAATGGACCTCTCGTATCTCAATTTAATATCGCAAATACAGACTTTGCAAAAATGGCAGAGGCTCTAGGCGCTGTACCAAAAATGAAAAGGCATACAATATCGAGAATCTCATTTAGTGCTTACAGAAATGCTACTTCGCACAAAGAGAGAGAATTTTGGAAAGCGTTAGTTAAAGGATGTAAGAATGAATAAATTATATTATTTATTAGTGTTGTTTTTGCCAGTTGTGACCTCGGCAGAAACATTAACACCAGAGTTATTCTTTGCAAAAGTTAAATTACAAGAAACAACCATTTCCTACACAAAATCAATGGAAACATGTTTTGAACATACTCCACGAGTTACGCCAAGTCAGTTAGAAATAGACAAACTTGAAACAGAATTAGTTGTAGATGCGGTATATTATTTGCATTACGTCGCGCTTAACCATTGTATGAAAGACGAATATATTCGTTTCTTAAGTGCAGTTAACTACTACAACTCTTTGGTTAATCGTGATGAATGGTTAGAGGTTGATAGCTTTGTTATTTCCGCTTTGGAGGAAGAAGTACGTGGAGAATTCGAATTCAAACAGTTACCCGAAGCAGTTCAGCAGCACTTTTTGCAGCTGGATATACTAAAAACGCCATTTGATGCGGCGACGTTAGTGATGGAATTACGTGGTGACTTATAACATGTAGTGAAAGATTGCCCCAAGTTGGCTGCCACCAACTTGGGACATGTTCCCAAATTGGCATAAAGCGTGGCGCTTTGTTTGGGGATCAAACGTGAAAAACATGCGTTTGATCAATGCCTTTAATAATTAGGAAACATCTTATCTTAAAAGGAGAAATTAAAAATGGCAATTCCAGCGTATATGTGGTTAAAGGACGACCAAGGTAACGACGTTAAAGGTTCAGTAACTGTAGCTGAGCGTGAAGGTTCAATTGAGATTTTGCATTTCGATCACGAATTGCGTATCCCAACTGATAACGACACGGGCGAGCTAACAGGTACTCGTAAGCACGAGCCTTTTGTTATCACAAAAGCTGTGGATGCTGCTACTCCGTACATGTACAAAGCGTGTTCAAACGGTCAAACATTAAAGCAACTTGAGCTTAAATGGTACCGTATTGATGACACCGGTACTGAGCGTGAGTACTTCCGCCATACGCTTGAAGACGTGAAAATCACTTCAATCACGCCAACAATGCACAACGTTAAAGATTTGGATAAAGAGCGTTATCCTCACCTTGAAACAGTGCACATGCGTTACAAGCGCATCACTTGGACGTACCTAGACGGTAACATTGAGTTCTCAGACTCATGGACTGAAGGTCGTTAATTTCGAGTGTTGGAGGCCTATTGGCCTCCTTTTCAAGCTTACACTAGTTCGCGCAATGAATAGAGAGCGTATTTTTCTATGGCCTTATTTGATTTGCTAGCTCAACCATCACGCCAAGCCTATAGCGATAACAATTTATCGCATCTAAGCGACAGCGTATGTAAACACCTAACGCAACTGTTGAATGCGCGTAGGGGAGTGCTTGAGCACTTAAGCGATTATGGTTTACCGGATGTGGAAGATTTATATGAAGGGCTACCTTATTCACAGCAAACACTTGCCAATGAAGTAAAAAGAACCATAGAAAAGTACGAACCAAGAATTACCAACCTCATCGTTCGACCCATCGACATAAAAGAGGAAAACTGTGTGATTCGATTTGAGATAAGAGCGCAATTAAAAACCGGCGAGATAATCAGATTGAATACTAAGTTTGCATCAGGTGGTAAAGCAAACGTCAATGCAGGAGGAGCAGACTAATGGATATGCAGCAATATTTTGATGCGCAAATGAGGCTGTTAACACAAGCAGGTAAACAATTTGCTCAGCAGTATCCCGAACACGCCGGCTTTTTAAATATTGACGCATTAAAGGATAGAGATCCTCATGTTGAGCGCTTGCTCGAAGGAGTCGCTTACTTGACAGCATTTACGCAAAAGCGATTGGACGAGACGCTACCTGAAGTGTCTGAGCAGGTACTCAGACAGATTTGCCCAATATTATTAAACTACTATCCGTCTACGACGGTGCTAGAGTTTGCGCCAAAACTCACCATGCAAGGACTGGTGAGTGTGCCAAAAGGCGCGAAAATATCTTCCCATAAAAGTGACAACGCGCCTGTGGCTTGTCACTTTACTACCACCGCAGAAACGAAAGTGCTGCCGTTTGAGATCTACTCTGTGGACTATCATGAGATCCACACTGGTGCGACGTTAAACTTGCACCTCAAGCGGTTAGGCCAAGGCAGTTTAGATGATTACGATCTCTCTAAATTGCGGGTGTATTTACGTGGTGACACGCCGCTTTGTGCCAGCCTTTATCAAATGATGAAGAATCCAAACGCAGCGATAGGGGTTGAGACAGGAAAGCTTGGTAGTACGACGCAATATACCTTGAGCAAATCAAAAATAGATGCCGCTTTTCATAAAGACAGCACCGGAATGCTGCCGAACAGCGAACAGAGTCATCCCGCTTATGCGTTGCTGCTTGATTACTTTAACTCTCGTGAAAAGTTCTATTTTGTTGAACTAACGGGACTGAATACACTAAATATTGATCCAGATACTAATACCATCAGCATCAAAATAGCCAGTGATATTAAATTACCACCCGGTAACAAAGTAAATGCGGATAATATCCTGCTTAATTGTGTACCTGCGGTAAATATCTACCCGGTAGATGCCGAGCCTATCCGAGTCAGTGAAAACCAAACCGAATACCAACTACATCCAGTGCAAAATAAGCTTGGAGAGAGTTTTTGTTATAGCGTGAAGTCGGTACAAGGCGCAAGCAGTAGCACCGGGGAAGCCATCGACTTTGTTTCTCGGTATAGCACGGTATATGAAGATAACGCCCATTTGTATTCACTGATAAGCCGCGACATTGGCGGGGTATCGCCACAGACTTACATTCAGCTTTCAATGCAAGAAGTAGGTGATATTACCACTTTATCGACGGATCTGTTGGCACATAACGCGGCGTGGCCAAGGCAAACACTGCAAGAAGGCGATATCAATGCACAAAGCGCTGATGTGCCGTCGGTACTTAGTGTTAAAAATGTCGTAAGACCGAGCAAGTTGCTTAATTCTCCTGATTTGGCTTTACATTGGCAGCTCATTAGCTTGTTGAACATGCGTTTTTCTCAGCTTGCGGAGCCAACCCAGCTGAAAAAGCTATTGGCACTGTTTGATTGGTCGGAGCGCTCTGAAAATAGAAATCGTATCGAGAGCATCCAAGGTGCTGAATCTAAACCTATCTCATTGCTACAAAAGGGCGTATTCGTGAAAGGGATAGAGATCCATTTAACCCTAAACGAAAAGAGCTTTGTTTGTACGGCTGATGCGTATCATTTTTGTGATGTGTTGCATCAGTTCTTTAAATTATATGCGCCAATTAACGAATGTTTAAAAACCAGAGTGACGCTGCTGCCAAGTTACCACGAGTGGGAATGGGATGTGACGGCAGGCGACAGTTATCAGGTGTAAATGATGGAGCAGCAAAACCAACCCATTTGGGCAAAATTGCCAGAGCCGATAGCTAAATTGATGGCCACACCTTGGCGTTTTAGCTTGTACAAGGCGCTAACGCTTATTGAACAGCACTGGGCTAGCAATAACGAGTTACAAAGT
Organism: Pseudoalteromonas sp. NC201; assembly: GCF_002850255.1. Taxonomy (NCBI): domain Bacteria; kingdom Pseudomonadati; phylum Pseudomonadota; class Gammaproteobacteria; order Alteromonadales; family Pseudoalteromonadaceae; genus Pseudoalteromonas; species Pseudoalteromonas sp. NC201. Next base: position 2,140,695 of record NZ_CP022522.1, on the reverse strand, counting down.
GGCCATAGTCATCGCGTTGAAATTGCACCGTATAAAGAACTTGGGTTTCCAGCATCGGATGTTAGACGCTGCGAATTACAAGTAAGGCAACGAGGCAAGCTGAGGCTCGAAACTTCATTCCTCGGTTTGTATGGCGTTGATGCTGCGATGCCGCACTACTTGTTAGAGCAAGCCGTAGGAGACGAGGAGATAGGTGCAAGAACACGTGCATTTTTAGATCTCTTTAATCATGTGCTGTATTGCCAGTTATTTCAAAGTTGGAAGAAATCTCAGATAAACCTTGCGGGCATAGGTGCGCAGCAATTTGATCAAATAGTTGCTGCAGTATTTGAAAATAACCAGTCAGATAAGAGCAAATTAAACCTAATTAGTGCCAAACAAACCAGCGCAGCTGGGCTTGAGCAAGTATTAAAGCAAGCGCTACAAGACGAAAGCTTAACGATTAAAGATAATATCGTTGAGTGGGAAGGAATTACCGAAGCGGGTAAGTTAGGGTCAAAACAAAGCGGCTTTTCGTTGGGCGGCAATGGCATATTGGGCAAACGTGTATTGGTGACGGGCAATCGTATTTGCATTGAGCTGGGTCCAATGGACGAGGCTGAGGCGCAGCTATATGAGCCCGGTGGTGTAAAAGCCAAACGTTTATCACAATTATTAAATTGGCACACCTCAACCAAAATGAATTGGCAACTGGTAGTGCAGATCAATCGTCAAGCACGCGAGGGAACTCGGTTAGGAGCTGGCAAGCTTGGGATAAGTTGTGCGATAGGTAAAGTTAACGCACGCGTAGAGAAGAAAATATATTCACAATCACAGTTTTAATGCGAACGGGAATAGCAAGGATTAAAAGATGGACGCAACAGGCATAAAGAATCTCATAGACAAACTCAATCATCACAGCGCGACAGCGTTAGAAGCCGCGGCTGGATTCGCAGCGAGTCGAAAGCATTTTGAAGTGCTACCAGAGCATTACCTATTAAAGTTAATGGAAGAGCACAATGACGGCGATGTTGCGAAGATCTTACCTTTCTTCGAAGTTGATCAAGACGCATTGTGGAATAGTGCACTCGAATTTATCAATCAACAAGATGCAGGCAACCCGAGCAAGCCGGTTTTTTCCCGTCGTCTCTATGAGTGGTTAGAAAAAGCGTGGCTCAGTGCAAACATGCGCCATCAGAATGATTGGATCACAGGAGCTGCGCTGATTGACTCGTTCAAAGACATGGCGATATACAGCCCTGCATTTGGGCTGGCACGCGAGTTCGACAAGATTGATACACACTTCTTAAAGCAGAATTTAAATAAGATTTGTAAAGGCTCGACTGAGCGCCAAGTATTTAGTAAGCCAAATGCTGACAACACGGTGTCGAATAGTCGTTCACAAGGTGAAAGCGCACTAGAAGCATTTTGTGAAGACCTCACTGAAAAAGCACGTTCAGGTGCAATTGACCCTGTCCTTGGGCGCAACGAAGAGATCCGCCTCGCAATTGATGTGCTGTGTCGTCGCCGAAAAAATAATCCAATTTTTGTCGGTGAACCTGGGGTTGGTAAAACGGCAGTGGTAGAAGGACTTGCTCAGCGCGTTGTTGAAGGGCAAGTTCCGCCAGAACTTAAAGAAGTAAAGATCTGCGTACTGGATATGGGCCTACTACAAGCCGGAGCTGGTGTCAAAGGTGAATTTGAGCGTCGTCTTAAACAAGTCATTGATGAAGTAAAGCGTTCAGCGACCCCCGTTATCTTATTTATTGACGAAGCACATACCTTGATTGGTGCTGGTGGCGATGCTGGCATGGGTGATGCCGCAAACTTACTAAAGCCAGCGCTTGCACGTGGAGAAGTAAGAACACTTGCTGCAACGACCTGGAGCGAATATAAAAAATATTTTGAGCGCGATGCTGCGCTTGAACGCCGCTTTCAATTAATAAAAGTCGATGAACCAACCGAGCAAGCCGCAAAGCTTATGCTCACCGGGCTGAAAGATAAATACGAAAAGCACCACCAAATTCAAATCACAGACAGTGCAATTGAAGCCGCGGTTACTTTGTCTGCACGATATATCACAGGTAGACAATTACCTGACAAAGCCATTGATGTACTAGATACCGCAGCTGCTATGGTCAGAATGGGACCGGCAACATCGCCTGTGGTGATTGATAAAGCCAAAGAGCAGATCCGTTACTATCAAAGCAGAATTGAACGCTTGGCAATCGAGTCAAAGCTTGGGATTGCAGATCAAACTTGCATTCAAAGTCTCACCGATGCGCTTACACAAGCCCAAGAGCAGCTTGCTGAGCTTGAGCAAAGCCGTGAGCTGCAAATTGATACTTATAATGCTTTACACGGTGCAAGTGACGAAGAGAAACCTGCGATTAGACAAGCGCTTGCTGCGTTAAATCAAGATGATAATGCTATTTTCTCTGAAGTGACTAGTGATACGGTAGCGCAAGTGATTGCAAGTTGGACTGGGATCCCTGTAGGTAACATGGTGAAAGACGAGCTGGAGAACTTACTTAAGCTTGAGCAATCACTGGCACAAAGTGTAGTGGGGCAAAATGCTGGATTGACTGCGATTGCACAAACATTACGGGTTGCAAAAGCGGGTGTGTCGGCGTCGTCTGGCCCACTGGGCGTATTTTTATTAGCAGGTCCTTCAGGGGTGGGTAAAACCGAAACGGCAAAACACATAGCCGAGCTATTATTTGGTGGTGAAAAGTTCTTAACCACGATAAACATGAGTGAATATCAAGAAGCACACACGGTATCACAACTCAAAGGCTCACCACCGGGGTATGTGGGTTATGGTGAAGGCGGGGTGTTAACCGAAGCGGTGCGTCAACGTCCATATTCTGTGGTGTTACTTGACGAAGTGGAAAAAGCCCACGCAGATGTCATGAATATGTTCTACCAAGTGTTTGAAATGGGCGTAATGCGTGATGGTGAGGGGCGTGAAATCGATTTTAGAAACACGGTTATCATCATGACTTCTAATTTAGGGGCTGAGCAAATCATCAATGCTTGTACACCAGAAACCGAGCAGCAGGCCATGCAACAAATGGTGGATGGGATCATTCAGCAAGGCGTACCTGAAGATGAAGAAGCACAAGACAACAACGAGGAAGAAACACCGTTTGAGAGACCGAGCTTTCAGCAGCTAGTCAGCTTAATTAAGCCAAACTTGCTCGCGCATTTTGCACCTGCGCTTTTAGCACGTATGCAGGTTGTGCCTTTCTTCCCGCTTGATACCGATGTGTTAAAACATATCGTGGCACTTAAGCTTGAGAAGGTCGCAGCGCGACTTCGTGACAATCACGCTATACAACTGCGCGTAGATCAAACGGCGTTAGATTATCTAGCCGATAAGTGCGCTATGTCTGATAGTGGCGCACGATTGGTTAACGCAACAATTGAACAGCAAATTTTACCTGGGATCGCTCGCTCAATTTTGGGCTTTATGAGCGAAGAAGATATGCCAGATCTGCTGACGCTGACACTGGATGAAAATGGTGAAATTGAAGCCGTATTCGCCGACTTAAGTTAACGGTAGATACGAGTAAGGAGACAAAAATGGAAATGTTCGCATCACTTGCCGATAAACTGCCTAAGGCAAACGAAAGTCACTTTGCAATCGAAATTGCGGGGTTGTCTGGGAGTTTATTTAAAGTATTGAGTTTTGAATCACAGAATGACAGCTTATGCAGTGACTATCGCTTCGATATTGAGGTGTTAAGTGAGGAACTAATTGAGCCTGATCTGGTGATTGGTAAAGATGTTACATTTTCCATTACATGGGCTATGTCTGACAGAACAGTTTCGGGGATTATTACCGAATATGTCTGCCATGGTCGCAGTCATCAAGGCTACGTGTATACCTTATCCTTTCAATCACTTTTGGTGTTACTCAAACATCAACGATCTAATCGCGTTTTTACCGACATGTCTGCGGATGCCATCGTTAAAAGTGTGTTAGACAAGGCAGGGTTCCCGTCAGGAAAATTGCAACTGAAGGCATCATCACCATCCCTTGCTATGACTGTGCAGTACGATGAAAGTGATTTTGACTTTGTAACGCGTCTAATGCGCCGCTACGGTTTTGTTTACGGCAGCACAGAGTCAACGGGCAGTCAAGCCAATCTGTCAGTGTTTGGCAGCAGCAGTGATTTTTCTGCAGAGATGGAAGAGATCACCTTGCCTTATGCGTCACCTACCGGACAAGTTAGGCCAAGTGAGTCTGTCTTTGCCTTTTCTAAAAAAGCGAGCCTACTAAATAGTGGCTTTAGGCTGTACGACGAAGACTATGAAAAATGCTGTGCGTTGTCTGTTAATAGTAACAATCAAACAGAGGTTGGTGGCTTTGGTGAAGACAGTATATTTGCTGAAAACTTCATGACTGAAGGAGATGGCGACGCGCTTACCAAAGTACACCAGCAAAGCATTGATTGTCAGCGAAATCTTTTTGTTATTGATACCGACTGTCGAGCGCTTCGTCCAGGTGTAGCTTTAACCATAACCGATCACCCTAATTACAGCGGTCGTTACTTAGTGGTGTCCGTTGCCCATAAAGGCTGTCAAGGTGGCAGCGTTGAATATGGCTCCAAGGTAAAAGGCTTAACCTATAAAAACCAAGCGACGATCATCCCAATTGATGTGCAGTTTAAAGCGCCCGTCATAAAACGCAAAAAGGTCTTTGCATCGTTTAACGCCACGATCGAACAAGAAGTGGATAACAAGGGACGGTATAAAGTCAAGTTGCCATTTAACCAAGATGGTGAAGGGGAAGAGAGTAAACCGACTCGACTTATGCAGCACTATGGTGGACCGGGTGGATACGGCATGCATTTTCCTTTAAACAAAGGAACTGAGGTCATGGTGGCGGGTGAAAATGGTGATTTAGACAGGCCAATTATTCTCGGTGCGCTATTTAACGAGGAGGCACTAAGCCCTGTAACTTTTGAGAATTCCAGCGAAAACAAATTGGTGACAAGAGCGTCAAACACTTTGTTGATGGATGACAAAGAAGGCGAAGAGAAAATCCAATTGTTCACCAAATCGCAAGAAAATATACTCGAATTTAATGCCACCGAAGGTAGCGAATTTATCAAGCTTGAAACCAAAAAAGGTTACATCGATATTAAATCGAAAGAAGCGATGACGCTGCAATCACAAGCGAATATTGTGGCACAAGCCGACAAAGAAATAAGCATTCGCGCAGAAGATGCTGTTTATATCCAAAGTATTGAGTCCAATATTGAGATCAATGCCAAAGAGGCTATTCAACTCACCGCAGATACCGACATTAAAATTCAGTCTGCTGATAGCAATATTCAATTCGAAGCGCAGCAATCCATTAATCTAGAGGCCGCGCAAGACATCAGTTACTTCAGTGTTGACGGTAACGTCGAGCTTGCGGCGCATAATGGTAACTTCACTATCAATGCCGATAGAAACATTTCTATCGTTGGCCAAGGTAGCGGCTCAATTCAGCTTTCTCAAGGCGGCGGTAAAATAGAAATTGATGCGGCAGGTAATATTACCATTGATGCGAACAACTTGAACTTAAGCGCCAGCAACATTTCAGTGTCTGGCTCTGCAATTAGCCATAACTAAGCAGGGAGCAAAGTCTATGAAAACCAATGTCGTACAATTTCCACCGTCGTTAAGCAACATCGTATGGCGTGTATCTGCCATTGATAAATTAGGCAAAGTGTTACGAGTGAAGTGTGACGAATCTAAGGTAGAAATGAAGGTTAAAGGTCAACTAGACAGCGTGACACGCGTGAATATTGACGATGAAGTGTTGCTACATAGCGTGGCAACGCCTATCGTTATTGGTCGCTTAGCCGCACCGCAAGATTTTCCGGCAGCGTCGGTAACAAATAACAACGGCACCGTGGTGTTAAATGGCGAGCAAGAAGTCTGTGTCAAAACCAAAAATGGCAGCATTGCGATCAACGGCAATGGTGAGATACAGCTTGAAGGTAAACTGTTAAACGCCGATATTGAGCAAGATCTCAGCCTCCAAGGCTGGCCAATTCGATTAAATTAAGCTGATACGGTGTGACTATGTTTTTAGCTGCAACCAAATTGGCCGTTCACCGTCAGCAACTCAAGTCGCTTTGGCGTCATTATCAAAAGTTTAATGCACGCCAAGTAGTTGAGACTGGGCGTTTACATGCTCTTGAAAAACAACTATTAAATCATGTGTATACCTTAGCTGCGACGGACGAAGAACACTGGATAAATCGCTCCCAACTAGATTGTATCGCGCATGGGTCGATTGACGATGTATTTACGTTAACCCAAGAGATTGACTCACCTCAGCTGTTGTTACTTATTAACCATCTTTTTGGGACAAGAGCGCTTGAAGCCCAAGCTAGTGAGATCATCACGGCGATTAACAGCGAGCCTGCGCTTGCTGAGCTGCTCATTCATAACTTGTCGGCATGGCGCATTGATTTTGGTGATGCACTCAGACAGCGAATTTTATCAACAGATGAAAATTGGCCTACGAGCCTTATCTATTTAGCATTTAGTACGGTTAACTTGTCGCGCCACCAACTCATGGCCGCACTTGAACATAGCAACCCTGAAATTGCCTACACGGCATTGGTGAATATGTGGCTGTGTAATACAGAGCAACTTTCAGAGCACTTAGTTAAGCGGTTTGCGATGACCGATGATGCCGCGCTAAAAGCAAAACTATTGCAGCTGGCAGGTTTACTCGATGAGCCAAAATGGGATGAACCATGCTTACTTTATTGCCAGCATAACCCAAGCTACATTGCAGAAGTGTTTCCGTACTTTTCTCATACCCGTTCGTTACAAAATCTAGTTAAGTTACTCGAAGTCCCCAGTACCGCACGTCCGGCTTACGAGGCGTGGAAACAAATCACCGCTCTCGACTTACCTGAAGAATTTGCAATAAGTGATGCACAAACTGGCGTTAAGTCTCAAAAATCGCAAAAATTACCCAGTTTTAAGCAAGCAGAATACGAACGCCAAGCCCTAATTACAGCAAATACCCAACATCAACTCGCAGGGCGTAAAGTCTCTGAGCCAGCGGCTTGGTTACAACAGGGATTGGCTGGCCTTGCTATACAGCGCAAGCTTTCCAAAATTTCCTCGCATGCACTTGGCGCTGCGCTTTTTTACATGCCGATGGCTTATCTTCAATGGCAATCAGTAAAGCAGGAGTTGAACCATGCTAGTGAATGAATCCGAGTGGCAAAGTAGCACGGTTGAGGCTTGGGATGAGGAAAAAGATCCCATCGTAGTCGTCGCTGTGAAGCAAAACTTTGAATACGACGTAAATGGTAATGTATATCCCGATCCAACTGGAGCGCCAGTTGTGCTTGCTGATGACTTTGACGGTGAGGGGCTTGAAGCCTGCCTAACCGCCGTTAGCGAAGTTCAGCCCTATAAAACCGGTTTTGAAGTATACGGCGAATTGACCTGTTTTCCACCAACCGACAAGCAAGCGCGAGTGATTGAAGTTGGACTAAAACTCGGCTGTAACGACAGGGTATTTGTTGATAAATTACTTCGAGTTACTGGTGAGCGTGTGTGGAAGCGATCGCTATTCGGGCCTGTGGCGAGCGATCCACAAGTATTATCGTCCTGTGTATTAAATTATCAACTTGCCTATGGCGGCACAAGTCCGTCGGATGAAGAACAAGTTTCTACCCAAAATCCCCTTGGTCGTGGTTATAAGCTCAAAAATAAAGAAGCGAAAGGCCAGCCATTGCCACAAGTGGAGTATGCTAATCAGGTATTAAAAAAGCCGAGCCACGACACTGCGGTTGCAAGCTTTGCAGCGATCCCACCATTTTGGTCGCCAAGGGTGGATAAACTTCCTGAGGTTGACGAATCCCAAGCCCTCGCGGGTAAGTTTCCATTTAAAGAAGTAGTCCCCGCTGCGCATTATCAAGTCGCGCCGCAAGACCAACAAACTCCAAACCCGTTTAGTGATGGCTGGTGGATTGAAATGATGGGCTTAACGCCAGATTTACCTTATGGACAAAGCTTGAAACTGGCGTTACCAAGAGCTGTGCCGCGTTGTCGTTTAGTTAATGGCCCAGACGCCACGCCTATTGATATGCAGTGTGATACGCTGGTAATTGACTCGCAAACACAGCAGTTTTCATTAATCTGGCGAGGAAGGGTAAAAAAGAGCCAAACAGGCAGTAACAGTGTGTTCTTAGTAGAAGAGGCGCAAGCGCAAGGAGTGGCACATGCAGTTTGAATTAATCGCGCTAGAAACCCCCGCCGGTAACCATCCAAGTGCTTTATATACCGCGGTCGCAAACAACATGCGCTTTTGCACGCCAAGCAAAGCCATTGTTAGATACGATATAAGCCTCGATGCTCCATACTTGCGCGCGCAAATTGAAGAAATCTCGGTCACACGACGTAAAGACCGCTGTTTAGCCATTCTTGAATCTTTGTTAAGTCAGACAAAGCAACGGCTTGATGGCAGTGCCAACACGTGGGACGGCACCATTAATCTAATTACTGCCTACGCAAAAGCAGAAGAGCCATATATAGAGCTGTCCGATGTTAGGGCGCTTTGTGACCACCTTGAGCTGAATGTTGACGATATTCAGTTGTATCAAGTGCTTGATATTGATTCGCTCTCGCCAAATAGCCTCTATGTATTTGTAGATAGTTGCGTTGGTTATGATGAAGCGTCAAAGCCAAACTGGGTAGGCAAGCTACAAGTTGTTGGCGGCCCTGAAGGTGTTGTATTAAGTGAAGGGGGCTGCGTACTCCTTGGTACAAGCGCTAGTAAGACTTCATGCCAGACCAAAGCATATCAGGGCGACTTAGGTGAACTACTAAAGGAGTTGCATGCAGAGATAAGCGAGCCCTATATTTCAACCCGCTTACTCAGTGAACAGTGGCAAAGAGAGTGGCTTAATGCCAGCCGCGCCCTGTACCAAGAGCATGATGCGTTAATTGAACTCAACAACACAGCAAATACCATTGGTTATATTGGCGCTGGCCATAATGCAATGGGACTTGCGGTTGCCAGCAGTTATTTACACAACCCGTTAAATAGCCATATTGACAGAGTGTGGCTGATCACAGAGCAAGAAAAACCACAATTAATCTCAGTAACAAGGAGTGTGTTATGAGCTTTATCGCAGCAGTAAAGGGAAAAGAGCCAGATTCGATTCAGTACGATCAAGATGCCATGTCTGCAATGCTTCGAGTAGGCGGGAGTGTGTCGTGGCGACATAATAATCCCGCATTGCTAAAGCTTACTATCGCAGCGAAAAATAATGGTGCTATTGGCTGTGTAAATGGGATTGCCGTATTTCCTGATAAAGCAAGCGGTGAAAACGCGTTTATAGATGAGATTGCGCGCGCTAAATATGGCGATATGATGCTAGGTGAAATGATAACCGAATTTGCCAATGACTATATTGTCCCACCGCCTAAGTGGAACGATGAAAAAAACGAGCCGATTTTACCTCATGAAGAACCAGAAACTGGCATGGATATGCATAAGCCAATTGATGACGCTCGGGCATTTTTAGGTTTGGTTGAACGCAAAATAGGATGGCAAGCTGGCACTGAGGAACAAATTGAAAAAGATGTAGATAGCGAAGCACAGCAGGTAGGCATCGTGAGCGGCCAAAACGTATTAATTAATGGTCGTACCGCAGTCCATAAAGACAGTGGTGGCATGCTAAATACCATAGATGTGTGCTGGACTAAGATTGGTAAGGTTGTTGTGCCAATTCCTTATAGCAATCTCGCCAAATCAGGTGATGCAGCGAGCACCGCAAGCTCGGTAAAAATTAATGGCAACCCTGCAGCCAATATAAAAAGTAACTTTTCAAAAAGCACAGGTGACCAACCCGGTAAAAAGAAAGGCATTGCCAGCGGCACTATCAAAGGCAAAGCAGAGTTTATTACTAGCTCTTTTGATGTGTATATCGAAGGAAAACCCGCCGTGCGCCAAGGAGATCTTATGATCTCTAACAGTAAAAACACGCCACCTTCTCCTCTTAACCAACCTGGCGGTGCAACCCCTAGCTCACTGTCAGTGGCAAAAAGAGATGCAACCCCTGATAAATCAGGAAGTAAAAAGTTAAAAGTAAGCGTATCAGGTAAAGAGTATTACAAGGATGGAGTGAAACTAGGATGAGTGATTTTACAGTACCAGACTTAACGAATCTTGAAACCGCTCACAGAGAGCTGGTTTTTGAAGGGCTAGCAAACGACCAAGAGAAAGTGTCTTTGATGGTTGCTGATACTAACCCAGATCTTGGCACCTCGGGATACTACAAAATACCACTTGGTACTTCTTCGGCGAATGACACTGCACAAGATGCAGAAGTGGAGTTGGTCCATATTTATCCGTTGAGAATGGGGATAGACGGAGAAGATCAGCTAAGAGAAGGATTTATCTATATTTACGTTGACGGACACTTATGGCGAGAGCTGGAAGTACTTCCAAGGGAAAATGGTGAAGGTGTCGCGTTTAAAGATGTCAATTTAGCCTTTCAAAAGGGTCATAGAGTTATTCGTGTTGCTGAATATTCTTATAAAAAAGATAACTATGGCAAAGAGTGTAGTGTAGACAATACAGAATTAGCACTTGAGATGGTTGACAAAGGTGAGCGAAAAGCCACTACAGAAGAGCTCAGTACCATCATCGTCCCAAACAAGTTGTATGGTCAACAGTGTAGTGTTGAAATTGCTTATTCAGAAACTCAATGGAGCTGGAAGCAAATTGAAGCATTTGGCGGTATGGCTGAAACGGATCCGCGTTTAAATTATGGACCAAGTGTAAAGCCCGGTCTTAACGGAGACCAAGCGACCAACAGACGTGCCAACAGAATGCAAAAACTCGATAAACTGGCAAGTTTTAAGCAGGGTTACGATAATTCGACATTACCCGATCACCTAGTTTTACCTGTTCCAGATATGTCAGGTGTGTATGTACCGGTACTAGCCGACAGTATAGGGTTAGCCCGTGACACCAGCGCCAGGGTTGCGATATATCGCAAGGAGTTGTTAAGCCTTCCCGTAACGTCAATACAACAAGATCCTGAATTTAAAGCAGAGTCTAAGACTGAACGTTTCGAACCTAGTCCAAACCAATTGGCAAAGCATTCGTTAGCAACTGCAATTCAGAGCACTTTCTTTCACTATCCAAAAGGAATAGAAAAGAAGAAGGCGCTCGGAGTGGAAGTTGATGAAGACGCTGAGGATCTTGCACAGCAGTATCGGGAGTATATAGAAGATAGCTTCAGCACCACTGAATTTAGAGAATATCTTCACACTGACCGCGCCTTTGAACTCGGTCTGCAAATTAATCAATCAAAAGCGAAGCTCTTTGAGATTATTAGTGACGAGCAAAAAAACAATTCTTTTTATTACTCTATTGAAGACTATGCCTACTACGATGATATACGCCGGTGCTTGCTATACGCAGTATGCTCCGATGTACTCGGCCCAATAAAGGACTTAACCATTACCCTGATCAGTCATTTTGCGGTGTCAGACGATGATTTCAAAAAGTTAGATGAATTGGATGCGAATGACGTAGGGCAAGAGTGTTGGCTAAAAGTGATGGGGATGCATCCGACTGAAAGGCTAAGATTAATTGAGCTGCTCTATCCTAAAAAGATAAAGGATGAGATGACTGCGTATGAGTGCCGTCTTAAAGGTTCAAACGACGAATTTGACACGCGCTTTGATCTTACGCTTATGCAAGATAACTTGCAGCCCATGCATGACCAAGACTCATCATTTACAGATGCGGTAATACAAGTACTCCGAAGAGCTTCACAGGCGATGTGGGGATTCTTGGTGATTGGTCTTGAGGTGCCAACCGGATTAAATGCAGCGCAAGGGCAGGATATTAAATCGGTATACGGAGACCGTAAAGCCAAAGCAGAAACGTTAGCGCTTGATACAAATGCACTAAAAGATGAAAAGGTGGCACTAGAGCGCTCTATTAAAGCTAAACAAGCAGAAATTAGTGCTTATATTAAAGCGCGTAACCAAATTTTAAATGCGGCTGTTGCAGGAGGCATGAATCCAGACTCAGTAGTGGCACAGCTAGACTTACAAATAAAACGCCAAGAGCAAGCATTACGTGATATCAAAAAAACTGCCTCCAATGTGCAATATCAACTAACGAATGCAAAGAGAGAGCTTAGTGCATTGTCAAGCTCGATAGAGTATGCAAAATCAGCTAGATTTGAAAACAGTGTCAGAGGGGATCTCTTTGGTCGATTTAAGCAATTGGTAGATGTTTCGACAAATGGTTTGATAAAAGAGATCAACCTGTCTATTGCAGACTATTTAGATGGCAATTTACCTGATGGATTTTTACCACTGGACTTTCAGTCAAAAGCTGAACGAGCATCTAAGCGCCTGAATGAGCTGGAGAAAGCGGCAGAGGCGTTTGCTGATAGTCATCAGAAGAATCCTGTAGCACATCCTTATGTCAAAACCGAGTTGGGTGGAGGACAGATTGTTCAGCAACAGTTAGGTCATATTTTGTCTCTGGATGGTACCTTGGGTGAAATTGAAAAAACACTGGAGCGACAAAAAATAAAAGCCGAATTTGCACAAAAACGCTTACAGCAAAAAGTATTGGTGTTGGATGCGAGTAGGATTGAAAAGCTCGATTTCGAAGTCGGAGGTATAAGAAAAGAGGTTAAAGGCCATACAAAAAAGATAAATGAAAATATCTGGGAGCTGGATAGTCTGAAAAAAGAAGCGGATTCCTTGGGGAGGCTCTCAAAATTTAGCTTAAAACCTCGCACTTACAATATAGCATTAAACGGGGCACTGTCTTTTGTTGCCGCATTAGAGGCAGTTAATTTATTCGATACAATGAAAAATGCCAGTGCAAGTGGGCTTACAAAAGCGTCAGCAATTCTTGATTTTGCCGACATTATGATCAATATCGGTGCAAATGTGGTAGAAAAAAAGGCTGGATTACCAACTCCTAAGCAAGTCAACGCCATATTGAAAAACTCAGCATCGCATGTTTCAGGCATGGTCGTATTAAGAGGGGTTTTGGTTTTTACAGCAAACGCGATTTCCCTACTTGCCGCTGCCGTTAGCGCCTATGTTGCGTTTAAGGATGCGATGTTAGAAAAGGAAAGCGGAGATACCGCATTATATTATGCCAATATGACGATGATGGTGGGTTTTTTGTCACTAACCGCTTCAGCAAGTTTAGTCGCTGCAACACATTTAATTTCCGCCTTAAGTGTTGGCGCAGTCGCAACATTTGGCGCTATTGCAAGTGCGCTAGGGTTATTGGGTTTGTTGATTATCTTAATTGGCGCTGGTTTACTGCTTATTTTTCATGAATCTGAAATAGAGGCTTGGCTAAATGCCTGTCCTTGGAGTAAAAAGCGTCAACAAAAATATAAAGACGATAGCAATAAGTCTTCTGCTGTACGGGCGTCAACATGGCAGCAAAAAATGGAAAATGCGTTAACCGATTTTTACAGCATGTTGTACTCGCCCACTATAAATATTCAAAGATTTTTAAGTGTGTTTAAAGTGCAGGTAAGCGCCCCCCTTACCAATGAGTTAGAAGGCTTTTCTGCTCGTTTTTATTGGTCAAAAGAAGGTGATGACAAAATACAGGAGATAAATCATCATCAGTTGGCCAAGCTTAGCAGTGGTTGGAAGCTATATCCTAATCGAACCGGTTATTACTTTGAGTTCACTGAAGGAAAACTCTGTGAACTATTAAACCTAGAAGTTGGTAGCTCTATTGAGTTAATCATAGAAGTAGAAAGCTACCCCAATGGTAAAGGTAAAAAAGTGGTCGAAAGTGCAACTGAATTGTACTCTTTACCAACGGTGGTGACCAAAAAAGACGATGGTTATTTGATTGTTAAAGGGGTTAGATACATAAAAGAACTATCCAGATTAAATCAAAAGTTCAGATTTCCTGAAAGGCCGCCAATTAGATAGAAGGAAACGAAGTATGAAAAAGATTGAAGAGATGACTCAGGAAGAGCGGAATATTTATTTAATTGAGAGGGCTAAAGAAAGAAACAGAAAGTACCGTGAAGAAGCTACCGAAGAAGAAAAAGAAGACTTCGCAAAAATTGATGCGTATATAGATAGAGAAACAGGTTATCGCCGAAGTGGTGTTTTTTATGAAGAACTACCAAAAGATCATCTTCATAACTTAAGCTATAAGGAGCGCTTAGCCAAGGCTGAAGAATTAAACGGCTGTAAGTTTAAAGAAGCAAAACCCTGTAAAGACAGATTTGCACCGAGAGACGACTTTAGTGGCGTAAGTTACCCTAGCCAATGCGATGGTCGGGTTGTTTCCGTACCGCGCTCACCGGGATTATGGTCTATTAGGCTACATGGGTTGGTATTAGGCCCTATTATTGGTATTTGTCTGCTAGGGGTAAGTATGACAGACGACAGTATGCCAGCTTGGCATTCATGGTTGGGGCTGTTTTTACTGACTGCATTCCCTTTAATAATGTACAAAATAGGGAATGCAATTCGTATTGTGGATGCAATCGAGTTTAACCGCCATACCGGATTGGTAAGAACGCCGTACACCTTATTCAGAAAGCCATTTTATATCCCCATAGAAGACCTAGAGTATGTTGTCGGTCCAGAAGTAAAAAATATGCGAGGCAGCGCATCGATGCAAACGGGTTACTTAAGTTGTAGAAAATACCCCGAGCACTATTGGTTTGGAAATCGTATAGGTATTGCAGGAGGTGGCGATGCTCACGATTGGTCACAAATGAATAGGTTTATGGATATTACTCAACCAATTGACGAGTACTATCACAGTGCTATGGAGTATACGTTTAAAAAGAATAGGAATGCTCACGGCAATGGCCCATTTCCCGAGGTGATGAAAAAGTACTTTGATGCAGATGACTGCCAAGTAAATCGCATGGAAGTGTGGTAGGGCGTTAATCATTACAAGTGCTTTCTAGTGGTTGACTAAAAGGAATTGGTGATGAAAAAGATTGAAGATATGACTCAGGAAGAGCTAGATAGCTATTTGGCAAATAAAGCGAAGGAAAGAGTGCGGTATTACCGAGAGGAAGCAACTGAAGAAGAAAAAGAAGACTTTGCAAAAATTGAGGCATACTTGGCTAGAGAGGCAAGTTATAGTCGAAGTGGTGTTTTTTATGAAGAGCAACCAAAAGATCATCTCCATGACCTAAGCTATAAGGAACGCTTAGCCAAGGCTGAAGAACTAAACGGTTGTAAGTTTAAAGACGCAAAACCCTGTAAAGACAGATTTGCGCCGAGAGACGATTTTGATGGCCCTACACGCCTTTTTGGCGCTTGGAATTGTGACGGTGAAAAAGTTGCGGTAGTTCGTCACCCAAGCCTAATACTTTTTAGAATGGTAATCACCATATTGTCCGCAATTGCTGGATTTATGTTGATTGTACTGACACTGGTTGATGTATTTCTAATAGACTATTTATACTTGAGTTTGGCAGGTCTTTTCGTCACACCTTTCTTGTTGTTTAAATTTTCTGACGCTTTACGGTTTATTGATAACATAGAGTTTAATCGTCACACCGGGTTGGTGAGAACACCTTACACCCTGTTTAGAAAACCATTTTATATCCCAGTAGAAGATCTTGAATATGTGGTGGGTGTTGAGGTGAAAAGCGCAAGAGGTGGCGGCTCGTTCCAAACGGGTTATCTAAGTTGCAGAAAATATCCAGAAAAGTTTTGGTTTGGTCACGCGATCGGACTCAGAGATGGTGGAAACCTAAACGATTGGGCTCAGATAAATCGGTTTATGGATACTACCCAACCGATAGAAGAATATTACTACGAAATTATGGAGTATCACTATAAGCTCGATAAGAACGCCCACTTTAACGGCCCATTTCCAGAGGTAATGAAAAAGTACTTTGATGCTGATGATTGCCAAATAAACCGTTGGAAGGTGTGGTAGGGCGTTAGTATTACAAGTGCTTTAAGTAGTTAATCAAAAGGAGTTGGTGGTGAAAGAGATTAAGGACATGACTCACGAGGAGATACGTAATTATTTAGCAAAGAGGGCTAAAGAAAGAGAAGTGCTCTACCAAAAAGGAGCTACTGTAGAAGAGAAGCGAGAAGCAGAACTAGATGCATATGGCGATAGACTAATGGGGTATTGCCTAGATGATGCATATTATGAAGACCTACCCAAAGATCATCTCCATAACCAAAGCTATAAGGAACGCTTAGCCAAGGCTGAAGAATTAAACGGCTGTAAGTTTAAAGAAGCAAAACCCTGCAAAGACAGATTTGCACCGAGAGACGACTTTAGTGGCGTAAGTTACCCTAGCCAATGCGATGGTCGGGTTGTTTCCGTACCGCGCTCACCGGGATTATGGTCTATTAGGCTACATGGGTTGGTATTAGGCCCTATTATTGGTATTTGTCTGCTAGGGGTAAGTATGACAGACGACAGTATGCCAGCTTGGCATTCATGGTTGGGGCTGTTTTTACTGACTGCATTCCCTTTAATAATGTACAAAATAGGGAATGCAATTCGTATTGTGGATGCAATTGAGTTTAACCGTCATACCGGACTGGTAAGAACGCCCTACACCTTATTCAGAAAGCCATTTTATATCCCCATAGAAGACCTAGAGTATGTCGTCGGTCCAGAAGTAAAAAATATGCGAGGCAGCGCATCAATGCAAACGGGTTACTTAAGTTGTAGAAAATACCCCGAGCACTATTGGTTTGGAAATCGTATAGGTATTGCGGGAGGTGGCGATACTCACGATTGGTCACAAATGAATAGGTTTATGGATATTACTCAACCAATCAACCGATATTACTATAAAGCTATGGAGTATACGTTTAAGAAGAATAAGAATGCTCACGGCAATGGTCCATTTCCAGAGGTGATGAAAAAGTACTTTGATGCCGATGACTGCCAAATTAATCGCATGGAAGTGTGGTAGGGCGTTAATCATTACAAGTGCTTTCTAGTGGTTGACTAAAAGGAATTGGTGATGAAAAAGATTGAAGATATGACTGAAGAAGAGCTGGATAGCTATTTGGCAAATAAAGCGAAGGAAAGAGAGCGATATTATCGAGAAGAAGCAACTGAAGAAGAAAAAGAAAAGAAAGCACAAAGAGATGCATACTTGGCTAGAGAGACAAGTTATCGTCGCAGTGGTATTTTTTATGAAGAACTACCCAAAGATCATCTCCATAACTTAAGCTATAAGGAACGCTTAGCCAAGGCTGAAGAGCTAAACGGCTGTAAGTTTAAAGAAGCAAAACCCTGCAAAGACAGATTTGCGCCGAGAGACGACTTTAGTGGCGTAAGTTACCCTAGCCAATGCGATGGTCGGGTTGTTTCCGTACCGCGCTCACCGGGATTATGGTCTATTAGGCTACATGGGTTGGTATTAGGCCCTATCATTGGGGTTTGTCTGTTAGGGGTAAGTATGACAGACGACAGTATGCCAGCTTGGCATTCATGGTTGGGGCTGTTTTTACTGACTGCATTCCCTTTAATAATGTACAAAATAGGGAATGCAATTCGAATTGTGGATGCAATCGAGTTTAACCGCCATACCGGATTGGTAAGAACGCCGTACACCTTATTCAGAAAGCCATTTTATATCCCCATAGAAGACCTAGAGTATGTTGTTGGTCCAGAAGTAAAAAATATGCGAGGCAGCGCATCGATGCAAACGGGTTACTTAAGTTGTAGAAAATACCCCGAGCACTATTGGTTTGGAAATCGTATAGGTATTGCAGGAGGTGGCGATACTCACGATTGGTCACAAATGAATAGGTTTATGGATATTACTCAACCAATCAACCGATATTACTATAAAGCTATGGAGTATACGTTTAAGAAGAATAAGAATGCTCACGGCAATGGCCCATTTCCAGAGGTGATGAAAAAGTACTTTGATGCCGATGACTGCCAAATTAATCGCATGGAAGTGTGGTAACGACGAAAAACCAAAATAGGTACAACTCGGGCGTTAGTAAAGCGGGCATTCATTTTCGGCCGTCTAGAGTGCATGTTAAGTTTTTGTGGCTAGCAGCTGCATGTACTAAATGAGCCAAAATTTAGGAGATTATATAATGGATAAAAAATGGTTGTTACCATCGTTATTGGCATCGAGTAGCCTTTTGGTTGCTTGTGGGGGCGGAAGTGGAAGTGATACCGATCCGCAACCTGGTGATAACACAGGAACCAAAGGTTCAATAAAAGTCATTGTACAAGGCTTACCTGCTGGTGCAGATGCGGGCTTAACGCTCACAGGCCCTTCTAGCTATAGCGAAGACATTACAAGCACGACTACTCTAAATGCCTTAGCAAACGGGGAGTATAAATTAACGGCTACTTCTCGTTCTGTGGATCAAGCACTCTATCAGCCAAATGAAAACTCGGTTACTGTCGATTTGAGTGGTAATGAAGAAGAAACAATCACCATTACCTACCGTACATCAGTAAGTGCACAGGGAACGGTAACTGGGTTTGGCAGTGTATACGTAAACGGTGTGCGTTATGAGACGACGCCAGATCAACAAGCAAATCTTAAAGTGGGCATGCTGATAAATCTGCAAGGTAAGCAAGGCGCAGATGGCAATTTTGCAGTAGCTGACTCTATTATCTATGACGCAACTGCTAAAGGTGTGGTGACGGCAGTCGACTACGCCAAACAAACAATCACTGTTTTGGGTCAAGAATTTAGTGTTGATAAACGTACGAAATTAGAGGTAGCTTTCACAGAAATAACGACAGGTGATTTCGTAGAGATCAGTGCGTTGCATCAAGGGCAGGGTCAGTATGTTGCTACCCGCATTGATGTGGAAGAGCAAAATGGCGAATTTGAAATTGAAGGTAAGGTTGCTGAGCTAGATCTTGATGCGAAAACATTCAAATTAGGTATGTTGACTATAGACTATAGCCAAGCAACAGAAGTTGAAGGGACGCTTGAAAACAATGCAATAGTGGAGGTGGAAGCATCAAGTTTACCTATTGACGGTGTATTACTTGCAGACAGTGTAGAGGTTGATAGCAACGAGCCAGTATCAACAGGTGCGGTCGCCAAATTTGAAGGTATTGTAACTCAAGTCAGTGACGACACCTTCGCAATCGGCGGGCACAGCTTCACATTAAATGACGACACTGATTTCAAAAAAGGGGATGATGATGACCTGCAAATCGGTATGCGCGTATTTGTGCTTGCAGTTGCAACCGAAGAAGGTTTAATCGCAAAAAAAGTACGCTTTGATAAGCACTCTGAAATCGAATTAACTGGCGTAGTGGAAGATATTGACCTTGAAGCACAGACACTAACAGTATTTGGTAGCACCTATTTTGTGGATAGCTATACCCAGTTTGAAGATGACTCGGATGCAGAAGACATCGAACTTAAACTTGAGAAGCTTAGTGTAGGTGATGTCGTAGAAATTGAGGCATTTGGTTTTGAAGGTGCCTACGTTGTGAGAGATTTAGAGCGTATCTCTGCAAGCGATTTTGACGACCAGCAAGAACATGAGGTTGAGGGAAAAATCACGGCTGTTAATGCTGGCGAGCAAACAATCACAGTAGGCAAACTTGTCTTTGCCATCAATGGTGCGACAGAGCTGGAACTTGAAGATGATGTAAACCTCACGACATTTTTTGAACAAGTGGCAGCAGGTGATATCGCGGAAGTTGATTATGTGATCCAAGGAGACTCATTGATCGCAACTAAAGTTGAAGTTGATGACAAAGACGATGACTTCGATGACCGTAGATTTGAGCTAGAAGGTAAAGTGGTTAGTTTTAATCCGGTCGACGCAACTTTTAGTGTTGATGGTAAGACAGTATTTTTTGATGGAAATACTGAGTTTAAAAACGGCTTATTTGTGATTGGCGATGAAGTTGAAGTTACCGCTATTCAGCGTGCTGATGGTTCAATCTTGGCACTCAAAATTGAAATCGAGTCTGATGATGGTATTGAACTTGAAGTCGAAGGCAAAATCACAAACTTTGTCTCAGCGTCTGAGTTCATGGTGAATGGTGTCTCTATTGCAACTGATGGCAACACGGAATTTAAAGATGGCAATAGCAGTAACCTTGGAAACGGTGTAACGGTTGAAGTAGAAGGCGTGTTAACTGACGACAATGTATTGTTGGCTAAAAAGGTCGAGTTTGAGGAAGATGACGTTGACGAAGTCGAAATTGCAGGCTTAATTGAGGACCTAGTCAAAAACTCTGCGTTTGATTACGAGTTCAACCTTGGTGCGCAGCGCGTTCAAATTACGGCAGATACAAAGCTTAAGAATGGTAATTTTGAAAAGCTTTCAAATGGCTTGGCAGTTGAGGTTGAAGGTTACACAACCGACGGTGTCACTGTTATTGCTAAAGAGCTCAAATTTGAAGCCGTAAAATATGTGGAGGTTGAAGGTCCAATCACACAAGTTGAGACAGATGAGGCGTTTTACGTCCTTGGCCAAAAAGTCAAAGTATCTGAGCAAACTCAGTTGAAAGGTGGCAGTCAATCTGATATTGCAACAGGCAAAAACGTTGAAGTTGAAGGCTATTTAGTAACTGAAAATGGTGAAACTTATATTCAAGCTGAAAAGGTAGAGTTCGAAGACTACGCCTATTTTGAGCTCGAAGGTAAAGTTGCAAACTTGTCTGGCGACCAATTTACATTATTTGGAATGACGGTTCATGTAACCAATGACACCGTATTCAAAGATGGCCAAAAAAGTGACCTTAGTAATGATGTTAAGGTTGAAGTTACCGCTCAAATGGTCGAAGGCACGATCATCGCGCTAGAAGTCGATTTTGAAGATTAACTATTGGTAAATGTAAAAGTCACAATTAAAGCCTCCAATGTGGAGGCTTTTTGTTTATATTTCACTTTAAAATTAATTCGCTTCTCCTGACTTAGTAACGTCATATTTATCCCACTGAACTGCCATAAAAGCTTAGCTTTCCTGACTTTTTTCCCTCGTATAGTGACACCCGCCACGCAAAACGCAACGGTTTATACTGACTCGCTGTGCTTCTAGGTTCAGCTTCTATGAAGTGGAGTAAGAAGAGACGTGACTTGGTATTGCTGAAATAACTAAAAGCATGCACACGGGTATGCAAACAAAGTAAAGAAAGGACTTATGAAAACAAAACTACTTCCAATCGCACTATTGTGCGGTGCCACAAGCATTATTACTGGTTGCTCAGATTCAGATAACAATGTTGATATAAACGTGCCGAAAGGACCTGATATTCCAAAAGAGGGCACTGCGGTGTCTTTGCGTTTACTAGAAACCACAGATTTGCATGCAAATGTATTGAACTACAACTACTTTTCAGACAAGCAAGACGACAAAGTGGGTCTAGTGAAAACCGCGGCGTTAATCCATCAAGCGAGAAGCCAAGTTAAAAATTCCATGCTAGTAGATAACGGTGACTTGATCCAAGGTAGTCCGCTTGGCGACTATATGGCGAAAATCAAAAACCTCAAAGAGGGAGAAGTTCACCCGGTTTATAAGGCCATGAACACACTAGAGTACGATGTCGCAAATATTGGTAATCATGAGTTTAACTTTGGCTTGGCGTTTTTAGACGAAGCAATCGACGATGCGAATTTTCCCTACATCAGTGCAAACGTATTTAAGGTTGATGGCGACGAAGATGAAACAAATGATGTGCCGTTATTTAAGCCTTACCTAATTCAAGAAAAGCAATTCTTTGACGAGAATGACAAACTTCAGGTGATTAAAGTTGGCTTTATCGGGTTTGTTCCACCACAAATCATGCAATGGGATAAGGCCAATCTTGAAGGCAAAGTGATAGCCAAAGACATCGTAAAAATGGCAAAACACTACGTGCCTAAAATGAAAGCTGAAGGCGCGGATATTGTCGTTGCTATTCCGCACTCAGGTCTTGATGTATCTGCCGATAAGCCAATGGCTGAAAACGCATCTTATGCCTTATCTAAGGTGGATGATATAGACGCCATTATGTTTGGTCATGCGCATGCAAACTTCCCAGGTTCGGGCTATGCAGACTTAGCGGCACATGGTGTTGATAACGATAAAGGCACAATCAATGGCGTTGCGGCTGTAATGCCTGGTTTTTGGGGAAATCACCTTGGTGTAATTGACTTAGATATCCAGTTTAAGTCAGGTAAATGGACGGTGGTTGACTCACAGTCAACGCTTAAACCAATCTATGAAACGGATGAAAATCGAAACACGATATCATTGGTTGAAAGCGATGCAGCAATTGAAGCGGTAGTGCATAGTGAGCATGCTGAAACGCGCGCATGGGTGAATGAGCCTTTTGCTAAAATCACCAACACTGTGAACAGCTATTTTGCGTTAGTGAATGACGACCCCTCAATCCAAATCGTGACTGACGCACAAGCATGGTATACAGCAAAAATAGTGCAAGGTACTGAGCTTGATGGATTACCTATTCTGTCTGCGGGTGCACCCTTTAGAGCTGGGCGTGGCGGGCCAGATGACTTTACCGCAATTCCTGCAGGTGATATCGCCTATCGTAACGTTGCAGATATGTACATTTATCCTAACGTACTTAAGGTGTTGAAGCTCAAGGGCAGCGAAGTGCGCGAATGGCTTGAAATGTCTGCAGGCCAGTTCAATCAAATCACACCGAATACTGAAGGCGTTCAAGCGCTGATCAATCCAGACTTTCCTTCATATAACTATGATGTGCTAGATGGTGTGACGTATCAAATTGATGTCACTGAGCCTGCACGCTACGCGGCAAACGGTGAAAAGGTGTCAAACGGTAACCGCATTAAGGCATTGAAGTATCAAGGTGAGTTGGTGAAGGACGACCAAGTATTCTTGGTTGCAACGAATAACTATCGTGCATCTGGTGGCGGTAATTTCCCAAATATTAAGGGAGATAAAATCGTTGTCGACTCGCCAAATGAGAACCGTCAGGTCGTTGCTGACTATATTACTTTTGTTAGCGACCAAAATGGTGCCGCAGGACTTGATCCATCGGCAGATATGAACTGGTCATTTGCACCTGTAGTTGGCGCTAATATTGAGTTCTTTAGTTCAACTAGTGCGGATGCTGAAACCTACAGTCAGCAATTTAATCATATTCTACCTACTGGCAAAACCGACGAACGAGGTTTTGCACTTTATCAGCTGGATTTAACACAACCGCTGAACTAATACACTACGCCGCCATATTTTGGCGGCTTTTTTATCGCTTCTTTTTATAATTTTCAACGGGATTTGACGAATGAAACAAGTAAACTTCAAGCTTAGCAGCGTAGTTTTGGCTGCGGCTATATCCACATCTGTGTTTGCAGCACAGCCGTATGACTGGAATAACCATATTCCAGTTAAAACACCAACCACAAACAGCAATGGTAAGACAGTATTATTTGATGTGTCACACGGTGGCGTGGAGGGAAATGCCGATTGGGTTATTGACGGTGCGTTTTCAGACTTTGCGGATGCATTGGTTAATGAAGGATATACCGTAAAAGAATATCGCGGTGTTGATTTAAACAATGACGGCAAGATTAGATTCTTTGACGACCGTACCTCTCAAAGCAATCAAAATGAAGCGGTTATCAGCTACGATGCGATTAAAGATGCAGATGTCTTTGTATTGGCAGAAACTAACCGTCCTTTCACTCAATCAGAGCAAGCAGCGTTATTGCAGTTTGTAGCGGATGGAAAAGGGATATTTTTTATCGCAGATCATTATGACGCGGATCGTAATCTAAATACGTGGGATGCCACTGAAGTCTTTAACGGCTACAACCGCTCAGATCTGGCCAAGTATAATCTAGGTGGTGAGTACGGTGACTGGCGTAATCCAAAATCAGCAGACATGGGATGGCTTGCAGAAAATTTTGGGATCCGCTTTCGCTTTAATGCCGCTGACTACAAGCAAGGCGTAAGTGGTATTGAGTCTGCGAGCAAAACAGAAGGGATCACACTCGGAGTTACTCCTGTATTGATGGCCGCAGGCGCGACGCTTGCGATTGTAGATGAACAAAAAGCGAAGGGCTTGGTTTATTTTTCACCTTCAGATACACCAGCTAAGTGGCGTCATGCTAAAGATGATGGGCTTTACTTTGGTGGTAGAAATGAAGGCCCGTATGTTGCTATCTCAAAAGCCGGATTAGGTAAAGCTGCGTTTATTGGTGATTCTTCTCCAATTGAAGATGCTACACCTAAATACAAGCGTCAGGATAATGGCAATAGTAAAAAGACGTACCCCGGCTGGACGGACAGAGGTAATGCAGCTGTACTTTCGGTCAACATCATCAATTGGCTAGCAACGCCCGAGTCGTATCAGTACTTTGATGGTACTAACGGTCATGCAAGCGGCGAAGTAACACCTGTGCCAATGGCGCTGCAAGAAATGTCTGATCCAAACAATGGTCAGCCATGGGGGACGCCTGCATCGGGTTTTGATGCGTGGAATACAGATAGCTATAAAAATAACTCTTTCAATGCGCCTTATGGTTCAGGGCAAACCAATCCAGATCCTAATCCCGATCCAGAGCCAACTCCTGATGGCACGATTTCTGTAGCACAGGCACTTGCTGCTTCAGCTGGGTCTAAATTTGCAGTGTTAGGTAAAGTGACAGCCGAAGTAAACGGTATCTATGGCCTATTACTCACAGATACTGCCAACGTATCGCTAAGTATCAACGTAAAGCTTGAATCTGCTCAGCGCAGTGACTTTAACCCTCAACTCAATCCTGAGATCCTTGGTCAATCAATCATAGTGACTGGTACCCGAGACAGCTATATGGGTGAGGCTGGTATTCGTTATGTAAGCGATATTCAGATTGCACCAGTGGCATTGTCGGTTGAGCAGGCGCTTGCAACCGCCGAGGGCAATGAAATTGAGCTTGTTGGGCGTGTTAAATCTGCACTTAATGATATCTATGCTTTAGTACTTGAGGACAGCCAAAATCCAACTCATACGATAAATGTTAAACTTGAAAGTCACCAGCGTGCTGCATTTAGTCCGCAGCTTAATCCATCCATTCTTGATTCTACTTTAGTTATCAAAGGTGTTCGCTCATCGTACATGAGTGCACCGGGGATACGAGAAGTCAGTGAAATACAAACCGTTGGTACAACGACAGAGTCATCTAGTGATTTGAGTGTTGCTGACGTATTAGCGCTAAATAATGGCTCAGCAGTGGTAGTCAGTGGCAAAATCACAGCTGCTGTAAACGATATCTATGCGCTTGAATTAAGCGACGCAACTGTCGTTGGCAACAAGCTATATATTAAGTTGGAAGCAGCTCAGCGTGATGCATTTAGTCCCAAGCTTAACCCGAGTTTGATTGGTAAATCACTGAGAGTTGAAGGAATTAAAAATGATTATATGAGTCATCCTGGTGTTCGTAATGTCACTTCACTTGTATTGTTAAATTAAATCACTGCAATTAACCCCTTAAAGTAGGCATAGCAACATTTATGTCTACTTTATTCCAAGCGTCATTTCTGTATATTCTTTGTTCATTCATTATTTCACAAACTACACTTTTGAGGTCATTCATCCAGTTTAGATAGTAATGATTTTTATTTGTGTTAGTGTGTCGCGTTATAGTGATATAAACTCGCCAGCTGCAATGCTCAGTCGAGATCAGTAGGTACTTTTGCCAAGTGCTTACGAAAAGGAATAGTGCTTTTAACTTTGGAACAAACTACATGAAATGCGTTTGCTTAATATTCTCTCTTTTATCCTTTAACCTTTATGCTGCAGCGGTCAACGTTGTGGTCACTGATGTAAAGCAACAACAGCTTGAACGAACACTGTCTTTAACGGGCTCAATTAGTGCAGCACAACACGCACAAGTGTCAAGTTTAACCGATGGTGTAATCACTAAGATCTCAGCTGAAGCCGGAGATATTGTTGAAGAAAATGCTGTACTGCTGAGTCTCGATGCCGCTTTAGTAAAAGCTGAGCTGAAAAGCGTAGAAGCAGCACTTGAGCGCGCCAAGGTCGATCGCAATAATGCGATAAGATTGGTAAAAGAAGCACAGTCTCTGTCGCAGCAAAAATTATTTGCGCAAACTGAGCTTGCTGACAGAGAGGCTAAGTTACAAGCATCAGAAGCCACTCTTTTAGAAGCACAAGCTAAGATAGCTTATCAGCGAGAGCTCGTTAACCGCCATCAATTAAAAGCGCCTTTTACGGGGGTGATAGCAAGGCGCACGGTTAATTTAGGTGAGTGGGTGACGCGTGGACAAACGGTGTTTGAGCTAGTAAGTAGTGATATTTTGTGGCTCGATTTGCAAGTACCACAAGAGTACTTTCAGCTTATTAATCTCGGCCGTGTCGTAAATTTTAGTGTTGCAAGCACACCAAGCGTGCAGCATCAAGCTCATGTATTGGCAAAACTTCCTGTCGTTGACAAAACCAGTCGCTCGTTTCTATTAAGATTGGCAATTCCAACAGATGCGCAGTTGCGTGTCGGCGCATCGGCTACGGCAAAACTGCCGCTAATTCGAGCACAAGACCACAGCGTGATTATTCCTAGCGATGCGATTTTGCGTCATCCCGACGGTGGGTTCAGTGTCTTTGTGGCCGTTGACGGTCAAGCAAAGCGGTTAAACGTTCAAATTGGTGAGCGAATTCATGGTCATATTGAAGTTCTATCTGGCTTAGAGATAGGGCAACAAGTGGTGGTTGAAGGCAATGAGTTATTGCAAGAAGGCCAAGCATTAAACATTGTACCGGGTTTATAGGAGCGGGTGATGTTAAGAGCCAGTGTAAATCACGCCATTTTAGTTGCTGTCACGGTATTGATCTGTTCGATATTGGGTATTGTTGCGGCGTTTAAAATTCCGGTGCAAATGATCCCAGATCTTGAAGTAAGAACCATCACTGTGGTGACCAATTGGCCCGGTGCCACGCCACAGGATGTTGAAAAAGAAATACTTATAGAGCAAGAAAGGTATCTTCGCTCACTTGCGAATCTAACTCGCATGTCCAGTTATGCAAATACCGGTGAGGCAGAGATAGAGCTTGAGTTTCCATTTGGTGTCGACGTCAACGAAGCGCTCATAAACGTGAGTAATGCGTTATCTCAAGTGCCAAATTATCCTGAAAACGTTGACCAGCCGGTGTTATACAGCAGCGCGTTTTCGAGCAATGCCTTTATGTTTTTTAATCTAAAGCCACAACCGGGAAATCCACGCAATCTTGATATCGATATGCTTCGTGATTATGCCGAAGACTTTATTCGCCCAGAAATGGAGAGAGTCACTGGAGTATCTCAGGTTGGTGTGCGTGGTGGTGCACTCTATCAAGTACAAATTTTGGTAGATCAAGAACAATTGGCGAGCCGTGGAATTAGCTTAGTTGACGTTAGAAATGCAATACGCAGCCGTAACCAAGATGCCTCAGCGGGCGATATAGATAGTGGTAAACGTCGTTATTTACTGCGTATGGTCGGCCGCTTTGAGTCAGCTAAAGCGCTAGAAGAGCTGGTAGTCAGTCACCGTGCGGGCACCACAATTAAGCTTAAAGACATCGCCCAGGTAAAGCTTGATCATTATGAAGTGCGCGATATTGCCTATAACAATGGCGAGCGAGCTTTAATGCTCTCGGTGAGACGAGAAAGCGGCTCTAACGTGATGGCGATTAAAGAAGAAATGATGGAGGTAGTGGCTCGCATCAACCGTGACATGCTTGCAAGCAATGGACTACAACTGACGCTATTGAGCGATGATGTTCGTTACGTTAAAGGATCTGTTGAAAATGTTTGGACTAATTTAGCGCTAGGTGCGGTGCTTGCGACTCTGGTGATGTTTTGGTTTTTAAAGAGCCCACGCTCGACCTTTATTGGTGTGATGGGCGTTCCAATTTGTACCATCGCGGCATTTTTGGGTCTGTTGCTATTTGACAGAACGATCAACGTTATCTCCCTAGCCGGTGTCGCGTTTGCCATTGGCATGACGGTTGATAACACCATTGTTGTACTTGAAAACATAGAGCAAGCAAGACGCCGAGGTCTCGACAAACTTCAAGCAGCTATTACCGGTGTTCAAGAGGTATGGCCTGCGGTGCTCGCTTCAACCCTAACGACAGTGTTGGTATTCGCACCCATTTTGTTTATTCAGCAAGAAGCCGGACAGCTTTATTCCGATGTTGCAATTGCGATTTCTGGAGCAATCATCGCTTCTATGTTGGTAGCCTTGTTTGTGGTGCCTGCGGCAAATGCAAATTTTGCCTGTAAGGAGATCTCCAGTGGCATGTTGTCTACGCCTAAACTGCCAACGTTTATTCCGGCGATGTTATCAAGTTCACGTGCTCGCATAGTGTGTATTGTATTCGGTAGTGTGTTGTTACTCGGTAGTGCGTGGTTATTTATGCCTAAAGCCGAATATTTGCCAGAGGGAGAGGAGCCAAAAGCGTTCTCTATGATGATAGCGCCTCCGGGCTATAACCTCAGCCATATGCGAAAAATTGGTGATGAACTACTTCCTTATTTAAATAAGCATTTGGAAAACGATGACAGCGATTTTGTATCGGGTAACACGTCGTTGCCACCTTTAAAGTATTATTCGATGTCTGTTGGTGTTGGTAGCATTTGGCTATTGAGTGAACCATACAACCGTGAATACATCGATGAAATGATGGAGGCAATCACGACCAAGTTTAGAAGCTACCCAGGAATGCGTGCATTTTCTTCACGAGGCTCGATTATCTCAAGTAATGATGGCGGTTCAAGAGCGGTCGCTTTAGATATTAGCGGTACAGATCAAACGGCGCTCTACCGGGCGGCAGATGCAGTGTACCGGTTAGCGGGGGAGGTCTTTGATAATCCACAAGTGGATTCTGCACCATCTTCTCTGACACTCGACCAACCGTTAATAGAGATTCAACCAAGATGGCAACGGCTGGCTGAAGTGGGTATGAGTGCTGACGAACTCGGCTATACGGTCGCAGTCCTGAGTGACGGCGCTTATGTTGATGAGTTGATTTTAGACGATGACAAAGTCGACGTCTTTTTATTTTCTGAGTCGGGTAATCAGCAAAGTCTTTCGCAATTAGCGCAATCTCCAGTTGTAACCAAAGCTGGACTGATCCCGTTGAGCGCTTTGGCCGATCTACGAGAAAAAGCAGACAGTGATAGTTTGCGCCGAGTTGATGGTCGTAGAACCGTGACTGTATATATTATTCCTCCAAGAAATGTTGCCCTAGAGGAAGCGCAGGAATTAGTAAGAATGGAATTACTACCGCAGCTTCATAGGCAGGGCGATCTGCTTCCTGGTGTCAATGTGAGTATAGGTGGTGCTGCCGATCAACTAGACAAAACCAAAGAAGCGCTGGGCAGTAATTTTATCGTTGCATTAGCACTGTGTTACTTATTACTTGTCGCTATCTTCAAGCATTGGGGCTACCCGCTATTTATCATGGCAACAGTGCCGCTTGGCATGGCAGGGGGCTTACTTGGACTAATTGCTATTAATGGCATTGGTAGCATAACAGGCACTTTCCACCAGCCTTTTGACATGATCACCATGCTTGGCTTTTTAATCTTGTTAGGGACCGTGGTTAATAACCCTATTCTGATTGTGGATCAAAGCCGCAGAAACCTTGAGAGTACCGCGATGAGTGTTTACGAGGCGGTGATCTCAGCACTACAAACGCGATTAAAACCGATTGTGATGTCAACGATGACAACCCTATGCGGTCTTGCGCCATTAGTGTTCATTCCAGGAGAAGGATCTGAACTTTATCGAGGCGTTGGCATGATAGTGCTTTGTGGTATTGCTATGGCAACTATCGTCACACTCACCATTTTACCCGCGCTATTAGTCAGCTTTTTAAAACGACCAGTAGAGAGTTCCGTAAGCAAACTCTAACCATATATTAATCACGCTGTGGATATTATGAATGCCTTGCTTGAACAACGCTGTTCTGCAGGGCATTTTTATTGCTAAGTGGTATGAAAGCTTGAATTTCGGGTTTTTGCCCACAGTAAAATAAGATGCGTACAGGTTGATATAATAAAAAGAGCACAACATGACAACTAACATACGCTCTGCAATTATCGCTGAGGGTGGAGGTCAAAAAGGCATTTTTACAGCGGGCGTGCTTGATGCTTTTCTTGAGAAAAAATTTACGCCTTTTGATTTAAAAGTGGGTGTCTCAGCGGGTGCACAAAACCTCGCAGCCTATTGTGCTCGCGCAAGTCAATATGCGCAAACTGCTATCGAATCTCTGACGACGGAGCAGCAGTTTTTCCGTCCCGCGCGATTTTTTACCGGTGGTAATGTCATTGACTTGGATTGGTATTTTCAACAAGTAGAGCACAGCGGCAAAGTACGGTTTCCAACTGAGCCTAACCACCTCACGCCGGAAAGTAACTTTTATGCGGTTGCAAGTCACTTAGACTCGCTTGAGCCACATTATTTGCATACATGGCACGATAACATGTTTACCCATTTAAAGGCTTCTAGTGCGATCCCTTTTTTATATCGTCCAGGCGTTAAAGTTGCGGGTCACGGAATGATGGATGGAGGCGTGGCCGATCCTTTACCCGTGCGCTGGGCACACAGTCAAGGGGCAAAGACGATTTGGGTGATCAGAACCATTGAGGCACATGACGATGGCAAAATGCCAGTGCTTGAGCGCTTAAAGCCAATCATGCGGCGCGTTAATCAATCTCCTCGAATGTTTGAAATGTATCATCACTATCAAAGTCGCTATGCCGATGCGGTGAACTTTATGAATTCACCACCAGAAGATGTTAACATCATTCAAATAGCGCCCAATAGACCACTGGAATCTATGATTTTAGGCTCAAGCCCTGAGACCTTAAAGTCTGATTATAAATTGGGGTTTGAGCTGGGATTAAAAGCGGTAGATAAATGGCGTGATATGCTTGAAGTCAGTGTAATGTAACAAGCAAGTCTCAGGTTGAGACTTGCTAAGTAACCTGAGCTGCGGATAATTAATGCCTTTCTAGCAGCCAGTTTTAGCGCTAACCGCGTTGAATTCACTTCCAATAGCCAGCTATTGGTGCGTAAATTCTCCTTGCCTACAGGATGTAGGTACCTTAGCGAGAGCAGGACGCGGAAGCGGTGTTTTCCCTAAAACTCTCTGGCTAGAAAAGGAAAAACTAAGTTGTTCTTTAGAAACAATGAGTTGGAACATTCCTTATCCAAACCTCAGGTTAAGTATTATGTGCGTTTAAGACTTGCGAATTGAAATAGAATTCGCTTCGATATCAATTCGGCCATCTTTGAATAAACCACCGATGGCTTTTTTAAAGTTAGCTTTAGAGGTAGAGAAAGTACGCTTGATGGCGTCAGGATCTGATTTATCGCCTAGCGGTAAATAGCCGCCGCTTTCTTCGAGTTTGCTATAAATGATTTCCGCAAGGTCTTTAACCTTACCTATACCTGGCTTTTCTAACACGATATCAATCTTATCTTCGTCATGAACCGCTTTTACAAAGCCCTTCATGCGCTGACCAATATACATGCGCTTAAACACATCATTGAAAAAGACCAATCCAAAGTGTTTTTCATTGACGATCACTTTATAGCCAAGATCGGTTTTTGCCGCGACGATTAGATCTACTTCTTCGAATTTTTCGTACTCGGCTTTTGATTTACTCAAAAATTTACCCAGCGCACTAGACGCACAAATACGCTTACTGGCGTTGTCTAGGTAAAGCCTAACCAAATAGCTATAGCCGTCGCGCATTTTCGGTTTTTGTTCATTGAAAGGCGCTAACACGTCTTTTTCAATACCCAAATCCATAAAAGCACCAACCTTATTGATCTCTTTTACGCGCAGCAGAGCAAACTCACCGACTTGTGCAAGTGGCTTTTTGGTTGTTGCCGTTGCGTGTCCCAAGTTATCTAAATAGATAAATACTTCAACAGAGTCACCTTCTTCGGTGTGCTTTGGCACCTCTGCTCGAGGAAGAAACACGTCACCAAGCTCACCACCGTTTAAATAAGCCCCTTCAGCGGTAAGCTCTTCAATGGTTAACATTTTGATTTGACCTAACATGATTATTCCTCGTCAGTTTGTGGTTTTGGTTTGCGACGCATCGGCATAGTACCGTCAATATCAATCGGTGGCGGGACCACTTTTCTCGGTTGTGACTTTTTCACCGGCTTTTTCTTAGGTTTACTTGTTTGCTTTGGCGCAGACTCTGCAGGGCGATTTTTACTCTGCTGTGGTTTTTGCTTAAGTCCTTTGAATTTACCAACAAGACCAGAGACTTCTTCAAAACGTAGTGGCTCATCAAGATAGTTTTTGATTGCCACATAGCTATCCCAATCTTTGGGGCCAACAAATGAAATCGCAGTGCCTTTAAATCCGGCACGTCCTGTACGACCGATACGGTGGACATATTCTTCTGCCTGCTTAGGCAAGTCAAAATTCATAACATGGGTAACGGAGAGCAAATCGAGACCACGAGAGGCAACGTCTGTGGTAACCAGCACTTTATAAATCCCACGGCTGAAGCTTTCCATAATGTCTAACCGCTTATTTTGCGGCATATCGCCCGACAACGATACCGCTTTAATCGACATCTCATTTAACAGTTTGCTTAATCGGTCTGTGTCGCCACGAGTTGCGGTAAAGATAATGCACTGTCCTACGTCATCTTGTGTGATGAAGTGCTTAAGCAGCGCTTCTTTATGATCTAAATGATCGGCAAAGTAGAGCGCTTGCTTAATGTCTTCATGCTGCTGGTGGGCATTGCTCAACATAATGCGCTTTGGCGATTTAAGTAATTGACGTGACGATGCTTCAACTTGAGTATGGTCTAGTGTGGCTGAAAATAGCAGCGTTTGTCTTTGGCGGTGATCCGCAGAATCATTAATGACGTCCAACTGTTTTTCAAAGCCAAGGTCAAACATACGATCTGCTTCATCAAAAATAAGCAGTTCAAGACCGCCTAAAAATAATGAACGATTTTCAACGTGATCGGCAATACGACCAGGAGTACCCACCACAAAATGCGGGTCGCGGCGTAGCGCTTTTACCTGATCATTGTAGTTTTCACCACCCAAAATCTTACAGACTTGAATATTAGTGCCAGCACACAGTGCACGACACTCAGAGAATACTTGAGTCGCGAGTTCACGAGTTGGAGCTACGATAACAACGCGAGGATCGCGTTTACTCAGCGCTTTTTGTTTCATTACACGCTGTACGGCAGGCAGCAAGAAGGCTAGGGTTTTGCCAGAGCCTGTTTTAGACTGCGCAAAAACATCGTGGCCAGCTAGAGCCGTTGGGATGGCATGCGCTTGGATCTCGGTCGGTTCCGTGATCCCTTGGTGAGCCAATTGTTGTTCTAGGCGCGTATCTATCCCAAGTTCAGTGAATCTCAAGTCAATTTCTCCAAGTCTTGAATTTTAAAAACACGAGATTATACCAAAGCATAGACGCTATCGGATATAGAATTTGTGTTTTTTGCATTTTAATCAAAAATCCGTAAAATACGCGCCTCAGCGCCGGGTTTGCGACTCGGTTTTCGTGCTTTACACATCGTCATGCTTAATGTGTAAGCTAATCAAAGCTTAAATCTAGGAAAATACAATGTCAGAACAATACGTTGTTTGTGCTATGTACAAGTTTGTCTCTTTACCTAACTATCAAGAGATAAGACAGCCACTTCACGATGTGATGGAAGCGAATGAAGTTCGCGGTACGTTATTACTTGCCGAAGAAGGTATCAATGGTACCGTTGCCGGTAAACGTGAAGGCATTGACGCGCTACTTGCATGGTTAGACAAACAACCGGGCCTTGATAACATCGTTTATAAAGAGTCGTTCGATGAAACTTGCCCTTTCTACCGCACTAAAGTAAAGCTTAAGAAAGAAATCGTGACCATGGGTGTACAAGGTATAGACCCAAAAGAAGTGGTTGGTACGTACGTAAAACCACAAGATTGGAATGCATTGATTTCAGACCCTGACGTTGTACTCGTTGATACGCGTAACGACTATGAAATCGAGATCGGTACGTTCAAAAATGCCATCGATCCTAAAACCAAGACTTTCCGTGAATTCCCTGAGTGGGCGCAAAATAACTTAAACCCAGAAAAACACAAAAAAGTGGCGATGTTCTGTACTGGCGGGATCCGCTGTGAAAAATCGACAGCGTATATGAAAGAGCAAGGCTTCGAAGAGGTTTATCACTTGGAAGGCGGCATTCTAAAATACTTAGAAGACGTGCCAAAAGAAGAAACCATGTGGGAAGGCGAGTGTTTTGTGTTTGATAACCGTGTTGCTGTCGATCATGATTTAAACAAAGGGTCTTATGATCAATGTCATGCTTGTCGTATGCCAATCACGGAAGCAGAGAAACAACTCGAAGAATATATGGAAGGGGTGTCTTGTCACCACTGCCACAAAGACTTAACAGAAGAGCAAGTTGCACGATTTGCTGAGCGCCAAAAGCAAATTGAACTGGCGAAGCTACGCGGCGAAGGTCATATCGGTCATGAAGCACAGGATGCTATTCGTAAGCGTAAAGAAGAAAAGCTAGCGCAAAAAGAAGCGCAACGTCAAAAGCGCTAAAGGTGCATTGTATTAAGAATACATAACAAGGGGACCGGATGGTCCCTTTTCTCAGCTAAACTTTCATTGCAAGCTATTTGCGCAAGCGCCATTCGCTCTGCAAACTTTTCATATTAGGTGTGTAGCCTTTTCTAATTCACGTATTCAAATTCTTTTAAATCTAATTCTGAAATTAAATTAATTCATAATAATCAATGGGATATTCATTGTTCTCAGATTGGTGCCTTCCTTGCTTATTCAAAGGCTATCGCTGTAAATCTAAAAATTGATTTACGCCGTTAAATTTTTGAAGGAGCTTTATGATGTCAAATACGGTAACCACAATTAATCCTGCGACAGAGCAACCCGTTAATGAATATACGTTAATGAGCTTGGACGAGGCGCAAAAGTCGGTGGACTTAGCCAATGACTGTTATTCATTTTGGAAGAAAACCACATTTACACAAAGAGCACAAAAGCTAAACAGGCTTGCTGATTTAATTGAGCAAAATAAATCCAAGTTAGTCTCACTGATGACCGAGGAAATGGGCAAAGTGACGGAGCAGGGTGAACAGGAAGTTTCCTTGTGTGCTGAAATTTGCCGATATACCGCTGAGCATGGCGAAAAAGAATTACAGGACGAGCATCGGGTATTTGAGCAGGGACATGCCATTATCACTTATCAACCAATAGGCGTGATCTTAGGAATACAACCTTGGAACTTTCCGCTTTATCAGGTTATCAGATACAGTGTTTCGAACGTGATGGCGGGTAATACCACGGTAATGAAACATGCCTCAAATGTATTTGGTATGGCTAAATTAATTGAAGAGCTGTATTTAGAAGCCGGTTTTCCAAAAGGTTGCTATCAATCACTGTTAATTGATGGTGAGACAGCAAGCGAGTTGATAAAGAATCCATATATTCGTGGTGTTACGTTTACCGGAAGCGATAAAGTAGGTAAACAAGTTGCCAAACAAGCTGCTGAGCTTTCTAAAAAAACCGTCCTAGAGCTAGGTAGTAACGATGCCTTTGTGGTGCTGGCAGATGCTGATATTAATAAAGCGGTGTCCGCGTGTATTCAAGGTCGTATTGTCAACAATGGTGAAACCTGCGTTGCCGCGAAGCGCTTTATTATCGTTGATGAAATTTATGACCAATTTAGAGAGGCTTTTGTGGCTGGGTTTAAGCAGCTTAAGGTGGGAGATCCAACCGCAGCAGACACCGACTTAGGTCCTATGGCGCGTAAAGATTTACGTGATGAATTACACCAACAAGTTGAAGCGTCCGTTAAGGCGGGAGCGACTTGTCCACTTGGTGGAGAAATTCCAAAGCAACAGGGGTTTTATTATCCTGTCACCATTTTGGAAGACGTCAAACCCGGTATGCCGGCTTATGATGATGAACTCTTTGGCCCTGTGGCGTCGCTAATTCGTGTGAATGATGAGGCTGAGGCAATGATGGTAGCCAATGATTCACGCTATGGTTTAGGTGGCGGCATTTTTTCTGAAGACATCCAACGTGCCACAGAGCTTGCTATCAAGGAATTTGATACTGGCATGGTGAATATCAACGGTTATTCGCTGGCACAACCAAATTTGCCGTTTGGAGGTGTTAAAGACAGTGGCTATGGTAGAGAGCATGGTGGCTTTGGGATCAAAGAGTTTGTTAACGTGAAAACCGTAATGGTCGCAAGCGCTGAATAACGCAAACCGTTCTTGATGTTAGTTTTTACGCTGGAGCCAGTAATACTGGCTCTTTGTATTTTAAATTGGTTATAATTCGCGTCCATTTTTTACACTGAGAAAGACACGTGGGCGAAGCAAGCTTAACAACCTTACATTTATTGGCAACCGATCCAAGCGCAGTGGCGCAAGCGGCTGAACTTGCACGTGATGGTCACCTTGTTGCGGTTCCAACAGAAACCGTTTACGGCTTAGCAGCAGATGCAAGGCAACTCGATGCGGTAAAAAAAATCTTTGCAGCAAAAGGACGCCCAGCTGATCACCCGCTAATCGTACACCTCGCTGACAAGTCTTTGGTCACTGAGTGGGTGGAAACATTGCCAGACTATTTTGACGCTTTAGCAGATGCTTTTTGGCCGGGACCACTGACGATCGTTGCCAAAAAGCAAGCACATGTGAGCGATGTAGTCACAGGCGGCCACCCAACCGT
Source organism: Pseudoalteromonas sp. NC201 (assembly GCF_002850255.1). Taxonomy (NCBI): domain Bacteria; kingdom Pseudomonadati; phylum Pseudomonadota; class Gammaproteobacteria; order Alteromonadales; family Pseudoalteromonadaceae; genus Pseudoalteromonas; species Pseudoalteromonas sp. NC201. The sequence goes on along the minus strand of NZ_CP022522.1, from coordinate 2,104,013 downwards.
GGGTATACGTGTGCCAAATCATCCTGCAATGCTAGCATTATTGCAGCACATTAACTCCGGACTTGCTGCGCCCTCTGCCAATCCTTACAAAAAAATTAGTCCAACCACCGCCGAGCAAGTGTTGTTTGGATTGTCTGGCAAGGTAGCAGCTGTGTTAGACGGCGGTCCGTGTGAAGTAGGACTTGAGTCAACGATCCTCGATGTATCTTCAGACACACCGAGGATCTTGCGAGCAGGCCCTATTACTAAAGCTGCACTTGAAGCGGTGCTCAATATTGAAGTGGATGAGCCTGATGTGCACACTGTAGCCGTCCCTGGTAACGTAAAAGCCCATTATCAACCAAGCAAACCGCTTACCCTGTTGTCAACGGAAGAGTTAGTTGCTCGCCTAAGCGGCCAGTGCGAAGCGAATACCGGTGTGTTGTATTATTCATCGCAAATTGAGCGAATGATCTCTGAGAATTCAGCAAACAACGAGCTGGTGGATCTCAAACTTGGTGCTGACAAAGCCAAGTATGCGCAGGGCCTTTATCACGGGTTACATCAATTGGACCAATCAAGTGCAACCGAGATTTTGTTGGAAGCACCACCAACGGCGCCCGAGTGGCGCGATGTTAATGACAGACTGATGCGCGCGGCCGCACAATAGTCATTATTTGGCGTGGTAGTCTATCGCGCCTAACTCTGCCTCAATCTTTACATAACTTTACCTTACTTTACATGGGCTTAGCTTGCCTTTAAAACGCTGCAAGGCATACTGCATCTTATCGCACTTATCCTGTGTGTTATCGAATAGTTTATCTTGATGTGAGTGATTAACTGTTACACTCAAATATAGCTAAGAACAATGGAAATTATTAAGGTTAATATGTGTAAAGTAACGCGCTTGGTGGTTTTTACGGCCACTATGCTGATAACCAATGCCGCTTTGGCGAAACCTTCGCAAGTGATTGCAGAGCCTATTCAATTTGAAAGCAGTAGCCAGCAAATTCAGGCAGTAGGTAATGCTGAAGCTATTCAATCGGTTATTTTGTATCCCGCGATTGGTGATAGGGTGACTGCGGTACATTTTAAACCGGGCGATCAGGTTAAAGCGGGTACTTTGCTATTGGAGCTAGACTCACGCCGCCAAAAAGCGGCGCTTGAAGAAGCTAAAATTCGTCTTGCAGATGCGCAGCGCACCGTCGACCGCCTAACTGATAGCCAAAAGCGCGGCGCTGTTCCAATTAATGAATTAGATAAAGCGGTAACGGACAGAGACTTAGCAAAGGTCGCCTTGATCCAAGCTAAGAATGAATTAGAAGACCGCCAAGTGATCGCCCCTTTTTCTGGCGTAATGGGACTCACCGACGTTGAGGTTGGAGATCGCATTACCACCCAAACCGCGATTGCGAGTATCGATAACTTTGATAAGTTGTATGTTCAATTTGCGGCACCGGAATCGGCGTATGGCATGCTTAAATCGACCGATAGCGTGCTGCTGACACCTTGGAATGATAATTCAACACGGATCGACGCAAAGATAGCGCAAATGGACTCTAGAATAGACCCAACAGCCCGCACACTAAAAATCAAAGCCATCTTTGAAAACCGCAATGACCGTTTTTTGCCTGGAATGAGCTTTAGAGTATCGTTAAAGGTATTGGGTGAAGAGTTTGCCGTTATTCCTGAAGCCGCACTGCTTTGGGGCGCAACAGGTCCTTATGTATGGAAAGAAGTAGATGGCAAAGCTAAGCGTATTGATGTCAAAATCCAACAGCGGTTGCCGGGTAAATTGCTGGTATCAGGCGATTTGGCTGCAAGAGAGTTATTAGTTGTAGAAGGGGTGCAACGTCTTCGTCCTGGGCAAGAAATTGCGGTGACGAATGCACTGGCGAAGGAATAAATCGTGACTAAACCGGAGTTACCACAGCTACAAGATTTACCGTCGATGGCCATTCGCCGTCCGGTATTAATCGTTGTATTAAATTTATTGATTATTATTGCAGGTATTGCTGCTCTTGCCGGCGTTGAAGTTCGTGAACTGCCCGATGTAGATAGGCCGCGTTTAACGGTGTCCGCATCGTTTCCTGGGGGCTCGCCTGAGACTGTCGACACCGAAGTAACGAGTAAGTTAGAAGGGGCTGTTGCGCGTGTCAGTGGTGTAAAAAGCATTCGTGCACAAAGTGAAGAGAATAATGCACGGATTGTTGTTGAATTTCGTCCGGGCATTAACCTAGACGATGCAGCAAACGAAACACGCGAATCCGTTTCTCGAGTACAAAGAGAGTTACCTGAAGAAGTTGAACGGGTGTCCATTATAAAAGCGGATAATGATGCAGAAGCCGTGGTGTCTTTAACTGTAAGTAGTGCCTCTTTGACACTTGAAGGATTGACCGAGCGAGTAGAAAAAGACTTAGCGCCGCAGTTTTTAACTATTCCAGGCGTTGCCGATGTGCGCCTGAACGGTGATAGAGAGCGAGTGCTGCGCGTAAGACTTGATCCGTTAAAACTGACAAGCTTTAATCTAACCGTTCCGGATGTTGCTGCGGCGCTTAGACAAGCCCCGTTTGATGTACCTGCAGGCAGTTTAAAGTCAGACGATCAACAGCTGATTGTCCGTGCCGATGCCACCTCAGTAACCGCTGAGCAGGTGAGTGATATCATCATTCGTGGTGAGACTCGGGTGGGGGATATTGCCTCTGTGTATTTTGGGCCGGCTGATCCTCGCTCTATGGTGAGGCTTGACGGAGAGCCTGTAATTGGGCTTGAGATCATTCGCCAAGCACAGTCCAATACCATTGAAATCTCAGATGAAGTTCTGCAGCTCGTTGATAAGATAAAAGTACGCTTTCCAGATCTGGAGCTATTCGTCACCTCCGATGATGCACAGTTTATTCGCTCATCCGTAGATGAAGTCTTGAGCTCTTTGGTGATAACCATATTGCTGGTGGTATTCACGCTTTGGGTATTTATCGGCTCGTGGCGTGCGACACTTATTCCTGCTTTTGCAATCCCGGTCGCGCTTATCGGCTCTTTGGCGCTGATCTGGGCGCTTGGCTTCTCTGTTAATATTTTAACCTTGCTAGCACTTGTGTTGGCCACTGGACTTATCGTCGATGATGCGATTGTTGTTAGTGAGAATATTCAGCGTCGTCGTGGCGAAGGGATAGGTCGTCGCGCCGCGGCGGTACTTGGGACAAGAGAAGTCTTCTTTGCTGTAGTCGCGACAACCGCAGTACTTGCTGCGGTATTCGTACCGATTGCCTTTTTACCCTCGACTGCGGGCCGATTGTTCAGGGAGTTTGGTGGCGTGTTAGCTGGTGCCGTGATTATTTCTTCATTTGTGGCACTGTCATTGGTGCCAGCATTAACATCTAAGTTAAAAGTAAAGCAAGATAGCAAAAAGCATCTATTTTCGAGTATTGGTGTGAAACTCGCAGAAATGTATCGCGGTACGATCCACTGGGTACTTGACCATGCATGGCTAACCTTTGGTGTATTTGTGGTTATTGCGAGCTTATCTGGTGCGCTCTATTCGCAATTGGATAATGAGCTTTTGCCATCTGAAGACAGAGGTAAGATCCGGATTTTCGCAAGAGGGCCTGACGGTGTTGGCCTTAACTTTATGGACCGACAAGCCAAACAAATGGAGGACATTTTATTACCTTTTGTGGAAAGTGGAGAAATAGAGTCTATCTATACGGTTGTTGGTCAGTGGGATCCAAATATTGTATTTATCACTGTGCCATTAAAGCATTGGGATGAGCGTCATTTCTCGCAACAGGAAATTATCGATAAGATCAGAGGACCGCTTGGTAATATACCAGGTGCACCTGCTCGTGCCTTTGGTGCAAATAGCTTAAACCTAAGAGGCCAAGGTGGTGGTATCGAGCTTGCGCTACTTGGTAACGACTATTTAGAGATTTTTAAAGCAGCGCAACAATTTGCGGCTTTGGTTGAAAAAGAAATGCCAGACGTGGCTCCAGTGCAAATCTCTTATCAACCCTCACAACCTCAGCTGCGCGTAAACATTGACCGTCGAAGAGCAGAAGAGCTTGGCGTTAGTTTGAGTGATATCTCAACGACACTTAGGGCGGCCATTAATGGCGATGATGTTGCTGATTTGAATGTTGGCGATCAATCCATACCAATTATGCTGCAAGCTCAAAACCATACCATCAGAGACCCAAGTGATTTGGCTAACCTTTATGTTGGCAGCCGCTCTGGTGCATTAGTTCCGCTAAGTAGCCTTGCCGTTATTGTAGAAGAGGGCGTAGCTGCCGAGCTTGAACGCCATGCGCAGCGTCGTAGTATCGAGCTGGATATGAAACAGCCAGAAGACATGCCTATGGCAGAAGTGGTTGAAAAATTACGAACGCTAGCAGATCAGAGTTTACCCGACAGCGTGACGCTGGCGTTTAAAGGGGAAGCGTTAACGTTTGAAGAAACGGCCAACGAAGTGTTACTTACCTACGTGCTGGCATTCTTAATTGTATTGCTCGTACTTGCTGCACAATTTGAAAGCGTGAATAGTGCCGTTGTAGTTATGATCACAGTTCCGTTTGGGATCACTTCCGCCATATTGGCGCTGTATCTTACTGGTACTTCGCTAAACATATATTCGCAAATCGGCTTAGTGATGTTGATTGGTTTAATTGCTAAAAATGCCATCTTGTTAGTTGAGTTCGCTGATCAGTTACGTGACAAAGGACGGTCAGTAAGACAAGCCGTTGAAGAAGCGGCAGTGATCCGTTTGCGTCCTATCATGATGACTTTGGTGTCCACATTGCTTGGTGCTTTACCGTTGATTTTATCGGTAGGCGCAGGTGCTGAGTCGAGAAATGCGATCGGCTGGGTCGTATTTGGCGGTTTAGGCTTGGCAGTATTCTTTACGCTTTACCTCACACCTGTCGTTTATCTCGGTTTAGCGAGATTTACAAAACCGAGGGCGGATGAAACCAAATTATTAGTGGATGAACTTGATAAAGCTGAAAGTTAAATTCCACGGGTAAAAATAAAGTAAGGTGAGCGCAGCAATAGCTGCGCTTTTTTTATACAGCGATTAATGTTGTGGTAACACATTCTTTGATACTTTTTGTTGAACTTTTCATTATTTAAACTGTCACAACCGATGTGGTTGTTTTATAGCCAGTATGTTTGCTACTCTAAGACAGTAAATCCTGTTTTCTATAACAATAATAAAAATAACAAGCTAATTGAAAGAAGATGTGTCATGGGTAATTTATTTTTAAAAGAACGGGAAAATTGGACCGCCTGGATTATTTGGAGCTTGATAGGATGCACGGCAACCGTTGCATTATCGAGTTATACCAGTGAGATATGGATGGGGCTATTAGCGCCTATTTTGGTATTAGGATTACTAACAACATGGATGAGTTACACCAAGCGATTTGATTTTTCCAGAGCATTCAAAGTGCTTAGTACCGTTGTGTTGTTTTCATCTATTCCGGTTATCATTGAAAAAGTGCTGCCTGCAAAAAACGCAGTCATCGGTATGATTGATTCGGGGATCATCGTGATTGCAATGGTTATCGCCAGTTGTATTTTTGCTTACATTGCCAAAAGGCCAAAGCAATATTATTGATTATTCGGCTATTATTTGCGCTTTTGAATGCAAAAATCGAAATAGTGCTTTACAACCGATGGATAACTCCATAAAATGCGCGCCAACAACGGAGAGATGGCTGAGTGGTTGAAAGCACCGGTCTTGAAAACCGGCATACGTTAATAGCGTATCTAGGGTTCAAATCCCTATCTCTCCGCCACCTCATTCCCAAAACCGCCTCCAAATGGCGGTTTTTTTCGTTTGGAGGCGTGTATGTCTGCGGCTAGTAACATGGCAATAATAAAACATAGTTCTATTTGGATTGTATTTAGTTATTTTTATCTTAGCGGCCTAAACATGGCGCTAACGTTGTCGATTGATTCGCAACAAGACCCTGATATTTCGATGACGCTGCTGCATGTTTTTTTATTCAATTGCCTCGTTGGTCATCTGATCACTAAATATGAAAAATCCTGGCCAGAAATCGCCAGTGTGGTTATTGCATTATTTGGTGTGGTTGGATTTGGACACTACTTTGTTGGTAGCTTGGGAGAGTACAGTGATGAGCTTAATATAGGCCTTGTATTATTGCTGCCATTTGCAACCTTTGTAATGAAAAAACTCAAACAATATGCCGAAGAGAAAGCCGCTAGCTAGCGGTTTTTTTGTGTCCGACGAATAGCTCGACTGCTTGATAATCAAGCAGCTCCGGTATCTTGCCTATTTTGGCTGTGATACAATCTAAGGTTCTTGTTAATAAAAAATATGGAAAGACTATGTCTCAATTCAACACAGACGCAGATAAAGCGAGCTACGGTATTGGTTTACAAATGGGTGAGCAACTTAAAGCAAACCCTTTTGAAGGTCTAAACCTTAACTCTGTATTCGAAGGTATGAAAGACGCTTATGCTGGTGACAGCTTCCGCGTTGAGATCCCTGAAATTCAAGCAGCATTTGAGAAGATCAATGCTGAAATCCAACAGCGTCGTGAAGAAGAAGCGAAAGTATTAGCAGCTGAAGGTGTTGCATTTCTAGAAGAAAATGCAAAGCGTGCTGAAGTAACAGTAACTGAGTCTGGTCTTCAGTATGAAGTAGTTGAAACTGGCGAAGGTGATAAGCCTGTTGAAGATTCAAAAGTACGTGTTCATTACCACGGTACTCTAATCAACGGTACGACATTTGACAGCTCTTACGAGCGCGGTCAACCAGCTGAATTCTCAGTAAATGGCGTGATCAAAGGTTGGACTGAAGCACTTCAAATGATGCCAGCAGGTTCTAAATGGCGTCTATACGTGCCGCATGAGCTTGCATACGGCGAGCGTGGTGCAGGTGCTGCAATCGCACCTTTCTCAACGTTGATCTTTGACGTTGAACTACTAGACGTACTTTAAGTCTATGCTTTGAGTGGATCTGTTCGATCCACTCTATTATTCCATTTAGCGTTAATACTCCCTCAAATTGAGCGACTAAATAACAAAAACTTTTACCTTGCCGACACAGACGTCGCTACCTTGCCCACAGCTGTGCTATCGCCTCAAAATGGGTCACTGAGCTACGCTAGCTGTTATTACTTTTTCGACATATTTTCTTTAACCCGCCTCATTGCTTCCATTCAATACTAAATACACATTCTCCCAAAGCTTTGATAATGCAATTAGGTAGTCAGGCGTTTGAAAATGGGGACAGTCGCTGTCGCCATAGATAACGGCTTTAAGTTGTTCAAGTACGGCTAAGTTGGCTTTATCGCGCAATGTCATTATTTCATTCACCGTAAACGCATGTTGCTCCAGCAGGTAGTGGCTTCGCCACTCTTTACTAGACATAGTGATAGGTGATGGTAACCAAGTTAACGGACCATAAGTATCGCTTAGCAGTAATGTGCCATGGTTAAATATGGCTGAGACTCTATGATTGATAAATGTTGCTGAACCATCATCAAACTCAGACGCAAAGTTTTGACAAAGCAGCGAAATGGACATCTCCCCGCGTTGTAGCAAAATACTAACAAACGCGCTCGAAGTAGCCTTCGGTTGAATGGCTACTGTCACATCAACTTCGTCGGTAAACAGACGACAAATTAAATCCAGTCCCGAATACAGTGTCCTGAGGTTAACGGCGATGTCTAGATGCATACATTGGCCTTGTGCTGCGGCACTGAAGTAGCTGTCATAGAAAGAACGAATAGGGTACAGATCGGCGAAATGGGCGTTTACCCAGAATCTAACGCCATTAGCTTTGGCTACTGCTAGTACCTCTGTCATCGAGGCCTGCCCAATTGGGTGCTCACAAATTACATGAATATGCTTTTTTAATAGGGCGGTGGCAATCTCAATACCGGCATCGCCAGCGATAGCCACACAAGCAATATCCACTTGTTGGTTTGTTATCTGTTCTACATCGGTGTAATGTGGCACCGCAAAGGACTGAGCGTAATGAGTTGAGCGAAGGCTACCTGTTGACAATATGCCACTGAGCATCAATCCCGTATTTTGAAATTGTAATGCCCGAATATAAGTAGCACCGTAATTTGTTCCGCATACTAAAACTTTCATAGCTGAGTCCTTATGCAATGGGGTGTGGATACAAGTTAACCGCACGGCCAGCCAAGAGTTTATGCAATCTTGGGTTGTCAGTGCGCTTGAATTGTTCACCAAAATGAATAGGCTGCATATTAACGCCAACGGCTCGAGCCACTCTAAATGGACTTAATGCAACGTCGGAGGCAGTGACATCAACAATGGCAATATCAACCCCTGCTTTGGTAATGCGCTGTCTTAGATCTGCGGCTCCCTCAAGTGTAGGATAAGGCCAACATGATAGCGGTTTAGATTCAGATGCAGGCTGTCTCATAAAGTTAAAGGTGGATAAGTGCGCGTTAGAGAAATAAAACGCGGCATGATCTTCTAACGTCCTGACCTGTTCTACGGTTTGTGGAGCTTTATGCCCACTCTGCATTAGGCTGCAAAGATAGGGCATAACATGACCTTGCTCTAATAATGCTTTGGTGACAGCCACATTGATGTTGTCATGGGTTGCTAATGAAACTGATACCGCAGGCGTGGTGATGCCATCGCCTAGACCAAGGCAAACCACCGTTGGGATATGGATGCCGACGTCAAGAAGGTATAATTCTAGTGCTATGCCTCGCTGCGTTATCGATTCGACCATGAGCTTCAACTTACCAGTTAGCAAAGAGTCGGCATCTAATCTAGTGCAAGGGAGTTGGGCGTACCAAGTAAGCATCATCGCATCTCTTTCAATGAGTTCGAAGCAAGCTCTGATAGCGGCATCTTCGTTATCTTTACCTGCCGCTAAGCCATTGGAAGAAACTTGACTGAATTGCTCTTCATAAGGGCAACTAAAATTAAAGTAGCTCACTAATGCGGGTACCCAAGTAGCGCGACTTGTGCCAATCCAATTGCCTTCAACCCAATGAATTTTTTGTTTGCTTCGCCATTTGCTAAAGGGAAACTCAGGTGTTGCATACTGCTCGGGAGAATAGAGGACCAGATCTGCTGGGTTTACATAGTCTCCTTGAAGTTGATTTACCGTGGCATAACGACAGTTACGAATATCGTATCTCGCTGCTGAATAACGTTCAAGCGCTTCACCCACGGCACTAATATGAGCTGAAAGCGAGTCTAATCCTTTGCCTGAACCAACTTGGCCTTGTGTTCTCGGATCAAACTGACCACTTGTAAAACTACTTAGGCTTGCAGATGCGGTGACAGGGAGTTCAGGCAAGTGGGGGGCATGGCCCGTTAGTTGTTTTATCACGCCAAATTCAGGGTCAACCCAACCTCGCATCATTGTTTTAAATTGTTCAACTGTCTGTAATTCAGAAATGGCTGGTAAGGTGTTATTGCTAGCAGAGATATCTTGTTCGCTAGGGCCAGAGCATACTGGGCATTCAGGCACTGGAATAATAGGGTGGAGCGAGCTTTCTCCACTAACCAAATTGGTTGTTCTGGTAGTATTTTGCAGCACAGATTGCGTGTACTGTAACAAAATGGTTTGTATATCAGTTGCAGCCTGCATTGCGATTGATGCTGACATACTACTTAAAATTGAATGGGCTCGAGCGCCGGAATGTGCTTTATTCGTGATCTCATCAATCTTGTGTGCAGTTTGCGGATTTATTGCGGTGCCAAGTTTTCGCAGCCGTAAACAGTTCCAGCATCCACCACCTTGATTGGTAACATATGGACCTACATGCCCGGTTAGTCCATCAATGGAGACGTAAAAAGTAGGTAGTGCAAGCGTAGCTAAATGCGTGGCGATGTTGGTATGCGCACTGAGCGAGTCCGATGGTAGAGAAATAACAACCAGATCCCAGTTTTGAAGAATAACTTCATCTAATGAGGAGTTCAGTTCGGCAGTTTGTGCACTAACTTCTGAGTGAACAAAGCGTTGCTTTAGGTAGTCTGTGAATGCGTCGATCGTTGTAGTATTACTTGGTAGGTGATTAACTGCATGATGATAATAGCCACTTTGGTTAGTACAATTATTATTATCAAGAATATGAATATACCCCACGCCAGCATTCAACAGCTCTTCTAGCATAGGCATTGCCCAAGGCGTTAACCCTATGCACAGAATTCGGTTATTTTTGAGTGTTCGAGGGTCACGCTTTGCCTCATTTTGCCACGCGTTATTAAAGCGGTATTGTTCAGGCCAAGGAGCTGAAGTTGAGTCGATAATAACGCGTTCAATGAGGCCTTTTTGCTCCAATAGGCGCAATAATTGCTCAACACTAGCGCTAGAGTATTGCGTTATTTGTGATGCAATCTCATCGAGGCCAAAGTCACCATTTAATAAAGGAATAATGTCGTCAACAAAAGTACTTATGTCTTTTCCGTGGAGTTGAAAGTCTCCAAGGTCAGAGCGTAACAATACTCCCTCATCGTTAGGTAAGATACTTGCGGCAGGTGATAGCCTTATTTTATCTTTATTCATATGCATCCTCTGTAAGTTATGGAAGCCCCGATAAAGAGGCTTCGCTAATGTCTTTATCCTTGAACTGCACTCAACATACAGCAATAGATTGGACCTGGTGTACAGGTATAACATTGGTATGTTGGGTTACTTCCGGCACACAATTGTGCACCTTGAAAGTGATTAACTGAGGGTTGACACAACACACACTGTGTCGGCTGGCAAGTAACACACTGCGGTTGACATAAAACACATTGTGTTGGTTGGCAAGTAACACACTGCGGCTGACATAAAACACATTGTGTTGGTTGGCAAGGAACGCACTGCGGTTGACATAAAACACATTGTGTTGGCTGGCAAGTAACACACTGCGGTTGACATAAAACACATTGTGTTGGTTGGCAAGTAACGCACTGCGGTTGACATAAAACACATTGTGTTGGCTGGCAAGTAACACACTGCGCAGGCTGACAGGTTACACAGAACGAAACGATGCAAGGAACACACTGTATGCTTTGTGCGCATTGAGCGCTAGCGCCCCCTGAAGGTTGACACTGTAGACATTGCAGTGATGCAGATTCTGGCGTAGCTGTTGGCTGACAGTGAAAGCAGCAGTTACAGAAATTGACAACACAAGGGAGGCAGTTTGTACAAGGCGAGCATGGAGTACATGGAGTGCAAGGAGTGCAAGGAGTACATAAATAGCAAGGACTGCACGTAAGGGCGCAAGCGTCGCATTTACGTACTCCCTCTGCTTGCTGCTCAGAATATTGCTTTTCTAATTCTTTAACTTTTGAACTTAGCTCTGTGAGCTGAACCTGAAGATCTTTAACGTCATTACTCATTTTCAAATCCTTTATGACCAAAGTCATGGCTTTAGATTGATGTTTGGTGCCGGGCGATAGACACCGCTAAATTCGCCATGGCAAATAACAACAAGGTTGAGACCTGACTAACTACACTGTAGATATCAACTTATATTTTGAACCTAAGCGAAATCCTAGTATCGCTATCCCACCTTAAACAGGGTGTTTGCAGTAATGTGGGGAAACAGTAGTTTGCTGTTTTTGGTGTTGTTAAACTGTAGCGAAATATTCTGTGTGTATTGCAGTTGCAACGCGCCACTGGATAACCTTTCTATCCAGTAAGTGGTAGAAAAGTTTGGAACGTCTACATGGTTTTTACAAAATGGGATACTTGAAACTAATCCATCATTGTCACTGTTAACGGTCAAAATATCCGTTTTAGTGATAGGGTTATATGCTTGGTTAACTAGCAATTGTTGTTCTAACACGATATTCGGATTGATATTTGGATTACTCGGTGAGTTTTCTCCATACAAACCCGCAATGGCAGTACCTGCCTTAGTTTCTGGTTGCGGCAGCGTGTTGGCAATGGGAATTTCTGGACGACCATCGACAAAGTGATGATTTCCAAGTGCTAAAATTGAGTTACCGTGTGGAATTGAAACCTGTTTGACTATCGCATGCTCTGGATTTTGTATTGGCACGTTTGCTCCACCTGAAGGAGCGGGGATATAAGGAGGGCGGTTGTATTTACCTGAACCTTGATTGGTGGTGGCTAAATTGAGCCAAGTGCCATTTTCAGCATGCACAAGTTGGTCTTTCTTGTCACCGTCGGCAAAAAATACACGTTGCTCATAAAAGATCGTATAACTATTTTGTTGATAATCGCCACCTCGATTTACTACTTTTCCTTGTGTGGCGCTAAAGGTGATCACCTCGTAGTAAGGGAAATTAAATAGTATAACCCCTTCTGGAGCAGTTTCTTGCGGCAGCGGCATGACGTTAAATCCCGCAAAACGAGCGCTTGCCCAAGTGCCGATGAGATCTGCCAATGGCCCAAGTGCGCTGAGGGTTTCTGGCTGGCTATTTCCTCCTCCTGTTGCGAGTAAAGGTATATTGTAATCTGGGACAAAACCTTGCTTGTTAGGTTGCAGTGCAGCTTGTAGGTGATCTGCTGTGGCTTTTGCTTGCTGATTGGTGACAGTATTAAACATAAAAAACTCCCTTTAAAAGGTTTGTTAATAAAGTGTTTTCGGTGTTTAATTTAAGTATGGTTATGCAAATTAATCGATTACATCACATTACATTAAGGGCTGTGTTGTGCATTCGAATGCTTAGGCGTTTGAATTGGTAGGGTTCTTTGAACTCGGGTGAGCGCTATGTTGGTACAACTATAGTAAAGTGCTGACGTTATCATGAGAGCTCTCTAAACGCACAATGCAAAACGCTCCCATAAAAGGGAGCGTTTTTAGCAAAGCTGAGTTTGTGACGTTTTAGTAAGTCGCGCTGCCTTTAGTACGAGGGAAGGCAATAACGTCACGTACGTTGCCCATGCCAGTAACATAAGCAACCAAGCGCTCAAAGCCAAGACCAAAGCCTGAGTGAGGCACTGTTCCATACTTACGTAGGTCGCGGTACCAGCTGTAATCTTCTTTGTTTAAGCCCATCTCTTCAAGACGCGCATCTAGCACATCTAAACGCTCTTCACGCTGTGAGCCACCAATGATTTCACCAATACCAGGCGCAACGACGTCCATAGCTGCAACGGTTTTACCGTCTTCGTTTTGGCGCATGTAGAATGCTTTGATATCACGAGGGTAGTTTTTGATAACCACTGGTGCGTTAAAGTGTACTTCAGCAAGGTAACGTTCGTGTTCTGATTGTAAGTCGACACCCCACTCAACAGCGAATTCAAACTCTTTATCACATGCTTTTAGAATTTCGATAGCGTCTGTGTAATCTACCTGAGCAAAGTCTTTATCGATGAATGATTCTAGGCGAGTAATGGCATCTTTTTCGATGCGCTGTGCAAAAAATTCCATATCATCACGACGTTCGTCAAGTACTGCTTTAAACACATACTTCAACATGTCCTCAGCGAGCGCTGCGATGTCGTTAAGGTCGGCGAATGCCACTTCAGGCTCAACCATCCAAAATTCTGCTAAGTGACGAGAAGTGTTTGAGTTTTCAGCACGGAATGTTGGACCAAAAGTATAGATTTTTGAAAGGGCACTCGCGTATGTTTCGCCGTTAAGCTGACCCGATACGGTCAAGAATGCTTCTTTACCAAAAAAGTCTTCTGAATAGTCTACATCGCCTTTGTCTGTGCGTGGTAGGTTGTTCATATCAAGTGTAGATACACGGAACATCTCGCCTGCGCCTTCACAGTCACTTGCGGTAATGATAGGCGTGCTGATCCACTGGTAGCCACGCTCATGATAAAAACGGTGAATAGCTTGTGCAAGACAGTTACGTACACGCGTAACCGCGCCCATAACATTAGTGCGAGGGCGAAGGTGCGCATGTTCGCGTAAGTATTCAATACTGTGGCGTTTTGCAGCCATTGGGTATGAATCTGGATTCTCAACCCAGCCTAATACCTCAACGCTGTTCGCTTGGATCTCAAAAGATTGACCTTGACCTTGTGATTGTACAAGCACACCAGTCACCGCTACTGAACACCCAGCAGTAAGACGAGTCACTTCGTCATAATTATTCAGCGAATTAGGGACTACGGCTTGAATAGGGTCAAAACAAGAACCGTCATGAACGGCTAGAAATGAAATACCTGCTTTTGAATCACGTCGTGTACGGATCCAGCCTTTTACTGTTACTTGGCTGTCAACCGCAACGGTGCCTGCTAGTAGCTCCGTTATCGCTGTGTGGCTCATCTTTACTCCAAATGATTTATTTTTTATTTGTAAATTAAAAGACAGAGTGTCTTATCGTCATGTAAGCCGTATCTTACCTGCGATGGACAAATAAAAAAACACTGAAATGCAAAAAACTGGGCTGAAAAGAATGAGTAAAAGCCATGAAAAAACAGTCGGACTGTGGCATTATGAATGTTCGATGATAAAAATAGCTTTATTAATACTAACAGTGACGTTCAAAACTCGATGAAACAAGTTTTTATTTTGAGGGGTCTACCTGGCTCTGGAAAATCGCATTATGCGCAAACGCTAGCCGACGACCTAGTCTCCGGCGATGAAACACAGTATTTTATCTGTTCAACCGATGATTATTTTCTTAATGAAAACGGCGAGTATCATTTTGAAAAACAACGCCTTTCAGAATATCACAACTTAAACTTAGCCCGGTTTATTAACGCCTTAGCTGAAGGTATCCCTTTGGTCGTTGTTGATAACACCAATATCAAGAAATGGGAGTTTGTTGCTTATGCGTCAGCTGCTGTGGCAATGGGTTATCAAGTGAAAGAAGTCATTGTCGGTGAAATTAAAGATAAATCCCTACAGCACTTATATGCCAAGCGTAATAGCCATGGCATTGGCTTGAAAACAATTTCAAAAATGGCCCACCTTTTCGAATGGTGATCAAGCATAGGGTAGAGTAACCCTAACAACGCTCGCGCATGTAAAACAGGGTAGTATCATATCCGATCTTACAGTTAAAAAGAGCGGGTTTAGACTTCACCTTAGAGCAAACAAGAGACGGTCGTCAATGTTAGCCTTATTCTACATAGCGGCCGTTTAGTCAGCTCATTCCTGCTCCAAAACAAGCTAAAAAATTTTGCTCAAAGAGCTAACAACACCGTTTGCGTCTTGCTGTAAAACATGAGTGTAGATACTTTGTCTAAAGGGCCGAATGCGTATTCGGCATTACGGTTTTTAGCCAATGCATGTCGTAAGCGAAAGTTAGCGCTGTTAAGGTTGCTGGCATCATACACACGCAGAGCAAAGAAGCCAAAGACAGAAAACGTGACACTGATACCGCATTGGCCTTGTCAACATTGTCGAACAGGTATCTTGCGGCTAATTGGCGTAATTAAGTTAGATGCAACACCGAGCAAAGTAGATCGAAAGAGTTAGCAGCTAGATAGCTAATTAAAATCAATTAGTTAACCTGCTTAATTGCTCAGGCTAGCGGCCTTTGTACGCGTAAAAAATATAATTGCTTATTAAGGCAAATTTAGGTGTAATGAATACATAATAAGCGCTGAGCAATGCAGGGAAAGCTTACATAACACTAGTTAAACTGATTACACTAGCTAGGAAAGTGAGATCCTCTAAAAAGCCTATTTTTCCTAAGTAAGCCATAGCATAAACAACACCAACTCTGTCACACCGAGTTGGTAGCAGCTCAGTCCAAAAAATGATAATGCAACATAAACTGCGTGCCGCATAAATACTAAAATGTTAGTTGCAAACATGGAGTTCAGAATGACTATTGCTGATTTTTTTAAAGATATGGTTCCAATATTAAGCTTAGTAATAGGAGTAATTGGAATAATATTAGTAACTCGACAAGTTTATTTTGCACGTATTGCATTAGAGCAGGCAGCACATTGGAATAAAATCCATGCAACGTATTCTACATTTGATGTTTCTGCTCAAACCGAATTGGAACTTGTCGCCAAATCATATGCAAAAAACAAACTGAATTTGGATATAGGCGCGCACTACATTTTAACGGAGTCCGATGCTAAAAAAATATTCGGTGACGACGAATGTCTCTTATTATTTACTCGATACTTGAATACGTTAGAAGGTTCTTGTGCAGCGTATCAGTTTGGTGCCGCGGATAGAGAGCTTAGTTATCATTTAAATGGGGGACGTGTTCCTCATAAATATGATACCTACAAAACTTTGATAGATTTATATCGTGAAGAAAGAGGCAATCCAACAATACTCATTGAAATTGAAAAAACGGCTATAGAATGGAAGGAGCGACTAGCTGAAGAGTTAAATGAAATGGAAACCAATAAAGAGCACTTTCTAAAAGCAGCAGTAAAAAAACTAGGTGCAAAAATATCGGTGTAATTGCAACTAATCTGGGGGTTGGATGCCTCTAACCTCCAGCCCACACCACCCATCATGCGGGGCTGCAATGGGCAGTTCATCTCCCGTAATGAATATTGATCCAAATAAAATAAGAATAAGAAAATAAAAAATTAGTGACATCATCGTTATTAATATCCAAGCCGAGGAAGTGAAGTAAAAAAGTATAAAAACACTTCAATCAGTTTTGGCAAAGGCGTTCATTGTGGAAACAAGTGACATATATTATCATTGATGATACCCACCGTTATTTGTATCTATGCTGGCAAAGTGAGATTAAAGCGTGCGGAAACACTAAAAGAATATAGACAAAAGCGTTCTTAGATAGGGTGACCTTTGGCGGGTAAGCGTATCTCTACATCAACAAAAAAACAAATGACACCCATCACAATTAGCATCAAAGCTAAGAAGATGAAGTAAAAGAGTATAAAAATACTTCAATCACTTTGGTCAAAAACGTTCATCGATAGACTAATTTTTAGCGCTCAGGCGAATCTCTTCACCAAAACTGGGTTATCGTGCACGACAAAGCGCTGTAAATACAACAGTAAGAAATTCTAGAATTGAAAAGCTTGCTCTGCTAAGCCAGCAAGCGCTCGCAGTTTGTTAGGTTTGTCCGCCGTCTTTTTTGCAGTGTTTCACAGTAAGCGGTTATTGTTCGCTCTCGGCCAACGGCACCGTGAAATACCCTTGAAAACTGCGTAGTGAGTTTTATCCAGTTCTCCGGTTCGATATTTAGTCGAGAGAGTATGGGTTGAGACTCAAAGATATAGCCTCGCTTGTCGGCGCGAATACATTGGCCTGTGAGTTCAACCAACTCAATATAGGATTTGAGCTCGAAAGGCAGTCCTTTTGGCATATGTTTTCGTGGGCTGCCAGCAAATCGTAGTAGGCTTTTTGGCTGTTTACCTAATTTCGCATGGTCAATTCGCTTTTTGATGCTGGTGTAGTCTGAGGTTTCAGGCGTTGCGGCGATTTTGGCTCTAATGGGGTTCAAGTCTACGTAAGCGAGACTAGCAGCCAGTGCTGCTTCATCCAGTAATGCTTGGGATTTAAATCGTCCTTCCCAAAATCGGCCTGTACAGTTATCTTCTATATTTGCTCGGCGGGCGATGTCTTCGTTAAGCACCCGCATAAACCAACTAATATCCGCTAGTCTTCCCCTGTACTTATCAACCAGCTCATCTAGCATCAATTGCTCCGACTCATTGAGTGGCTCACCTTCAGTAAATTTTTGGCTTATCCAATTGCCTTTAAACAACTTGTGCCACCGCATCACAATTGCTTCATCCGACAGACGTTTCGCCTTTTTATCATCAACATATAAAACAATGTGGGTGTGATTACTCATCACGGCATAAGCACAGACATCAACACAAAACACGGAGCCCAGCATCAGGAGCTTTTCTTCAACCCAATCACGGCGGTGTTCGTATGATTTTCCAGTAAATTTATCTTCACCGCACAGAAAGGCGCGCCTCACGCAACGGGAGATACAGTGATAATATTTGGTGTCGGTTAAACTAATTTGTTTTTTACGGGCAGTTGCCATAGTTTGGTTTCCTCAATCCTTTGAGTGCAGAGCTAAAGCTTAGGTGGTATCTTAGGAAGGTGCAAATTAGAGGTGGGTGATGAGATGGACGCTCCCAAATCGGCGTCAATGCGCCAAACTGATAGTTGCAAACACAGTTATTAGGAGAGTCCATCATGAATAACGTTAGCACGCTTTCAATTGATCTAGCAAAAAATGTATTCCAACTTTTATCGTTTGATAAGCAAGGTAATAAATGTTTTTCCAGAAGGTTAGATAGAGCAAAGCTCTTGCAAACATTGACCCAATTACCTGCTTGTAATGTTGTTATGGAATCATGCTCAACGTCTCATTATTGGGGGCGGTACTGCTTACAAGCTGGGCACCAAGTTCAGCTTATCCCTGCGCAACATGTTACCCCTTTTGTCCGTGGCAATAAAAACGATAAAAATGATTGTATGGCGATTTATGAAGCGAGCCTTCGACCTAACATTCGCTTTGTTCCTGTAAAAACAGAGCATCAACAAGCAATCCTAGCACTACATCGCTATCGGGAGCGGCTCATACATAATCGAACCGCCTGCATCAACCAAACATGTGGTTTGTTACTTGAATTTGGCATCGTCATCAAAAAGAGCTTAAAGTCTTTTCGTGCAACCATTGCTGATCTGCTCAACCGTAATTTACATGGAGCTTTAAATCTACTCCTCAGAGACGTTTATGAAGAAATGCAAAAGTTAGACGCCAATATTAAAAATGTAGAGGCACAATTTAAGCAGTTTAATGAACAGAGCCAAGCTGCTCAAATTATCCAATCCATCCCCGGAATTGGGATTATCAACGCATCGGCATTGAGTGCCACAATAGATAAAGGGCAAGCATTTTCTAATAAAAAGGAGTTGGCTGTGTGGCTTGGGATCACACCACGTCAATATGCTTCGGGTGAAACCAATAAGATGGGAGGGATCACCAAACGAGGTGATCGTTATCTAAGAAAACAACTCATTCATGGTGCCCGTACAGTGGTCAATCATGCGCACAAAAAGCAGGATGATTTAAACAAATGGATCAACGCATTGGTAGAACGTCGCGGTAAAAATAAAGCGGTGGTGGCCACGGCCCACCGATTGGCTCGCTTAATGTGGATATTGCTACAAAGAAATGAACCTTATAAAGCCCAATATACACAAAGTGAGGCGCAATCATGACTCAAATTATGGCTATTAAGGAGCCCGGTCGTGACAAGGGCCTCGAGCCCGAGTGGGTGTTTATGAGCCCTTGATAGCCATATTCTCATTGCTGTAAACATAACGATGAACAAAAGGTCAAACCTACCTAGTTAAACCCGTTATAGGCAAGGCATTCAATGCCGCGTGGGTGTATTCTACTTTTTGGGTGGCTAGGTTCGAAACTCATTAGGGGCGCTGAAAGTCAGTTAAGCCCGAATATATGTCAGAGCAGCACCTTATTTAGGGTGACTCAAAGTGACTGTTTATCAATACATACAAATAGTAAATGAGAGATAAATAAAAGAAGCAACAAGGCTGTTAAAACAACCTTGTTGGATGAGTATTACTTGACAGCAGCTGAGCGTCCATATATGTCAGCGATTTGTAGGTGGATTTGCTTTTTACGGGCAGTTGCCATAGTTTGTTTTCCTCAATCCTTTGAGTGCAGAATTAAAGCTTAGGCGGTATATTTGGAAGGTGTAAATTAGTGGTGGGTGTCAGCGATTTGTTATCTTTTATTTACCTTTATCGGTATGTACGCAAATTTTTTAGTTAACGAGGAGGTTTATTTAAAACTACTCATATTGAGTTGTATTGTTTCTGCGGTCATTATCAGCTCGGGTTTATATTTCGTATTCAGGTCTAGACATTCGCACCAAATGCCTCCACTACAAACAAAACAGAGAGTTATCTTCGTTCTTTTTTTAATTATCTTCGTTCCACTTTTGTCGATTTTTTCAATTGCAAAAGGTTTACCTGCTTGCATTCATTATACCGTAGCAAAAGCTGCTCAGCACAACGTAACATTTAGAAAAACTACTTCATCCAAAATTTGTGACTATGGGATTAAGGTCAAAGAATACTCTTATTTCGCTAATGAAGAAGTTTGTGGGTTAGAAAAAGGCAGATGGAGAAAGTTCAAAGATGGTGACACATTAGTATTAATTGGCAAGAGGTCACTCTTGGGCTTTTCTTACGTTCAGCACAGAGAAAAAATAGGAGGAAAATAAAGACACCCACGATTATTAATGAATTAAGTTGTACCCCTTACAAACTAACTAAACAGTGGACGCAAAGCAGCAGGCTTGCGCTTAGTTTAGTCTGCTATTTCCCGCTGTTTATTAAGGCGTTATGCATGAACGGAGTGTCAGTAAATATGAAATGGATTATCTTCAGTTCGATCTTAATGATCGTTTCAGGTTGTGCTATTAATCAACCGAGAAGTATTGATCAAGAGCCTAGTATTAGCGAAGTAGTGACCATACAAAAGGAATTTCCACCACAAATTTGGTCTGACCATAAATTACTGGATATAAGTGAATCTAAATGCGCGAATAAAAGTATGGAAATATTGTCATCACTTGGATTCGTCGGGGTTGTCAAAAGCTCCCACGGGGAGTTTGTGTATGGGAATTATTCAAATAATAGAGCCGCTATAAAATGTACTCGGATAGAAGGTAAGACCTTTGTTTACGCAGTGGTTGCAGGCCCCAAGGTTGAGGTCGTTCAAAAGCTAAGAAATGAGATAATGTGGCAACTCTAAAAATGCATAACAAGTTGGTTAACGGCAACTAACTACGCGGCACAAGCGGCCCCATTACCAAAGTGCTCGCCCTTTGAAGTTTTTATGCGAAATTTGCCTTGCACAGCCGGCGACCTAAAACGTTTTTGTCCAAATACGAGTCAGTCGAGTGCCCTTTATCGCAATTGGATTTAAGATATGGTGTTGCTGTTGAACCGCCGAGTTTGGCCCTTAAGCGATGTCATATTTGATTAATTCCTAGCAATCAAACCTGATAGATACAGTTAAAACATTATTCAAATTAATGCTTTTCGTAGCCAGTTATCCGCAAAACGCTCTGGCTAGATAAGGAAATAATTTACTGTGATTTTATAAGCAATGAGTTAGCCCATCCCTTATCTAAATCTCAGGTTATTTAAATGCGCCAAATAAAATAAAAGCCAGTATTTTCTGGCTTTTTTGATATTTTTACATTTACATGGCGTCGTACTCGTCCTGCCAGAAGAATTTTTCTTCCCCAAATGCAGGTTTTAAGTCATCCAGCCAGTGGGCATTCTCGTCGAACTTGGCAAAGAATGGACGCTGCACCCAGTCAGGGTTTCGAGCTTGAATAAAGCGCAGCACAAATACTTTTTCGCCCGCGACTTCGGTTACGCCAGACACTTCAACTTTTCCAGGACCTGCACTCATTGAAGGGCCTCGAACTGTGCGGCTCACACCAGAGACTTGCTTATAAGCTTCACGGAAAGTTTCCCACGTTTTATGTAACGGGATTTCAAAGTAACGCTTAGCGCCGGTATCACGCTCGATAAACATGTAGTAGGGGATCATGCCAAGCTGTGTTTGCTCTTTCCACATGTCAGCCCACATGTCAGCGTCTACGTTTATATTATTTAAAAGCGGTGCTTGTGTTCTGATCTGCGCACCTGTTTTGCGGATGAGTTTAATCGCTTCACGTGTGACATCAGTACGCAGTTCTTGTTTGTGGTTAACGTGCGCCATGATTGATACATGCTTTCCGGCATCAACCAGCTCTTTTAGTAAGGCTAACAGCTCTTGTGCATCGGGATCGGTGACGTATCTAAAAGGCCAAAAAGTGAGAGATTTAGTACCGATCCTGATGGTACGAATATGGTCAAACCTTGGTTCTTTTAGCGCCTCTAGGTATTTACGCAATTTAACGGTGCGCATTACCATAGGATCGCCACCGGTCATCAGTAGGTCGGTCACTTCGGTGTGCTCGGCTAAGTAGTTATGAAGTAATTCAGCGTCGTTATTATTGAAGCGAGTTGCCTTTCCAACAAACTGCGCCCAGCGGAAGCAGAAAGTGCAATATGAGTGGCAGTATTGTCCTTGAGATGGGAAAAACAACACTGTTTCTTTATATTTGTGTTGGATTCCGTCTACGCGTTCACCTTCATACTCAGGAACATTTTTTTCCATTTGACCAGCTGGGTGCGGGTTTAACTTTTGACGAATTTTGGTTGCGAGGTTAAACACTTCTTCTGGTGTATGTTCACGACTTAACAAGTTGGCCATTTGCTCGTATGACTCGTCATCCAACATACCGCGCTGTGGGAAAGTTAATTGAAAAACAGGGTCATTAGGCACTTTATCCCAATCTATGAGCTCTTCAATGACAAAGTTATTAACGCGAAAAGGAAACACGTTGGCGACGACTTTCATTTGAAAGCGAAGGTGTTCAGGTAGTTTATCCAATTGCTCAATCTTATCAATTTGGCGGTGTTGGTAAACAGTAAAACGAGGGGGCTGATAAGCTTCAGCTGGCTGCAATTTGACGGTTTGCTGCATAGATAATATGTCTCTTTTCTCATTTGCTAATGATAAAAGCGAGCATGGTAACATACCATTGATGTCATTTCAGGTACAAAGCGAGGAAAGTTCGAAATAACGTAATTTTATTGATTATGCGCCATGATTTTAGATTGCATTGTTAGAATTAGGTCATGAAATAGACCTAATTCCAAATTTATTGTGTTTTAGAAGTGTTCGCCGTCAATGGCAATATAAATCGCGTCAATGAGTGATTCAATATCTTCATTTGAGGTGATATAAGGCGGCATAATATAAATTAGCTTGCCAAATGGTCTTATCCAGACACCTTTCTGAATAAAGAATTTTTGGATTTTTGCTACATCAACAACCCTTTCCACTTCCACCACGCCAATCGCACCAAGAACTCTGACATCTATTACTGCATTTAGATTAAGACAGCGCTTGAGTGCGTTAAGCGCGCTCGCGACTCGTTCAATATTGGCCATTGTTTCTTGGCGCTTTAAGATAGTGAGACTAGCAACTGCGGCAGCACACGCTAGCGGGTTTCCCATAAAAGTTGGTCCGTGCATTAACACTTTCGCTTCGCCTTGGCTAATACCCAAAGCCACATCTTCTGTTGCCAAAGTGGCCGCGAGCGTCATGTTTCCGCCAGTAAGCGCTTTGCCAACACACATAATATCCGGTGAGATCCCTGCGTGTTCACAGGCAAACATTTTACCTGTACGGCCAAATCCAGTCGCAATTTCATCTAAAATTAGTAGCACCTCATACTTATCGCATAGCGCTCGAATCGCCTTGAGATATTCAGGGTGGTAGAAGTTCATACCGCCTGCATTTTGTACTATCGGTTCGATGATAAATGCCGCGACCTTTTCATGATGAGCAGCAAATGCGGTTTCTAACGTGTTAAGTTCATCTTGGCTTTGGCTGCCGTAAAACTCACTTTTAGGGGCATCGACAAACACTTGCTCAGGTAAAAAGCCTTGGTACATGGCATGCATTGAATTCACAGGGTCGCAAACGCTCATCGCCGCGAATGTATCACCGTGATAGCCTTTTTTGGCTGTCATTATTTGGGTTTTATTGTTTTTGCCTTTACTCAACCAATATTGGATCGCCATTTTGATTGCAACTTCAACACTGACTGAGCCACCGTCGGCTAGAAATACTCGATTAAGTGGGGCTGGGGTTAGCTCCACAAGTAGTTTGCATAACTCCACGGCAGGTTGATGAGTTAGCCCCCCAAACATGACATGGCTCATCGTGTCTGCTTGATTTTTTATCGCCGTGATTATTTCTGGATGACCATAACCATGCACAGCACTCCACCAGGATGCCATACCGTCAATGAGAGTTTCGCCAGTTTCAAGCTCAATTTTGTTCTCGAATGTTCTTGCGGCTGGATAGACGGGCAGAGGGTCAATCATCGATGTATAAGGGTGCCATATATGCTTGCGATCAAATTCAATATCGATTGTCTGTTTATTGCTCATTTGTAAACCTTGTGGGCGCGTGTAACGTTGACAATACTAAGCTAAGAAGTAGACTAAGCCAATCACCGTCAGTTTGACTGCGCTAAATTTAATCACTAGAAAATACTCGTGTTGTAAATTTAGGCAAGAATAAAAAGAGAATGAAAATATGGAATTAGGCGCGCTAAGACACGATTGGACACATGAAGAAGTAAAAACACTGTTCACCATGCCTTTTAACGACTTACTTTTTTATGCAGCAAGTATTCACCGCAAACACTTCAATCCCAATGAAGTTCAAATCTCCACTTTGCTGTCTATCAAAACGGGTGCCTGTCCTGAAGATTGCAAATACTGCCCACAGTCAGGTCATTACAAAACTGATCTTGAACGAGAGCGTTTGATGGAAGTGGAAAAGGTTGTAACTCAAGCAAAGCTTGCTAAAGAAAAGGGCGCGACGCGTTTTTGTATGGGCGCCGCTTGGTCTGATCCAAAAGATAGAGATATGCCTTATATCGCCAAAATGGTGAAAGAAGTTAAAGAGCTAGGTCTAGAAACCTGTATGACTTTGGGTAAACTGGATAATCAAAAAGCGCACACGCTAAGAGAAGCGGGCCTGGATTATTACAACCATAATTTGGACACCTCACCTGAATACTACGAGCAGATTATCACGACAAGAACTTATCAAGACAGACTCGATACCCTTGATCACGTAAGAGATGCAGGAATGAAAGTGTGCTCTGGTGGTATTGTAGGAATGGGAGAGCAGGCATCTGATCGTTATGGCTTGCTGATCCAATTAGCAAACCTGCCAAAACAACCAGAAAGTGTACCGATTAACATGCTTGTTAAGGTTAAGGGCACGCCACTTGAAAATGTTGATGATCTCGATCACTTTGAGTTTATCCGTACTATTGCGGTTGCGCGCATCATGATGCCACACAGTTACGTGCGTTTATCTGCAGGTAGAACGGCAATGAATGAACAGATGCAGTCGATGTGTTTCTTCGCTGGCGCTAACTCAATTTTCTATGGTGATAAGCTATTAACCACGGAAAACCCGGAAGCAGACGCCGATATGAACCTCATCAGAAAACTTGGGATGAACCCTGAAAAACGTGAAGATTATTCGGATGAGGCCTATGAGGCATCGTTAAGCTCTGCAATTGCGGACAAGGCGACATCAGAGCTATTTTACGAAGCCAACTAATCAATGTCGTTTGAGTATATTCAATCTGCCTTAGCAGCTCGTCACGCTGAAGGGTTGCTAAGAAAACGCATTGTGGTTGAAAAGGCCTCTGCAAGTAGAATTAAAATTGCTGATCAGCAATATATTAACTTTGCCAGCAATGACTACCTGGGACTTGCAGACTCGTTGGAATTTAACACTCTCGCATGCACTGAAGCCGGAAGCCGTAGTTCGGCGCTTGTTACGGGTTATCTTGATATTCACCGTCAGCTAGAGGATAAGCTTTGCAGCGTTTTGGGTTATGATGCCGCACTGTTATTTCCAAGCGGTTTTGCCGCTAATACCAGTGTGTTAAAGGCATTGTTCACGCCCCAAGAAAAGCAATTAAGCGCTGCGGTGTTCCAAGATAAGCTCAACCACGCCAGCCTGTTAGACGGTGGTTTAGCGGGTAGCGCTAAGTTTGTTCGCTTTAATCACAATGATTTGACGCACTTAAGGTCTCGATTAGAAAAAACCAAAGCCGACAGTAAACTCATTGTGACTGAAGGGGTGTTTTCTATGGATGGAGACAAAGCGCCGATATCTGAAATCAGTGTGCTGGCTAAGTCTCATTCTGCGTGGCTCATGGTCGACGACGCTCATGCGTTTGGCGTTGTGGGAGCGCAAGGACTTGGCACGATTGAAAGCGGCATTAAACCTGAAATTTTGGTGATCACCTTTGGCAAAGCGATGGGCTGTCAAGGAGCTGCGGTATTAGCAAGTCATGATGTGATAAATTACATGACGCAATTTAATCGTGAGTTTATCTATACAACGGCGTTGTCGCCTATTATGGCAAGCGTTGCATTATGCCAGTTGAATAAATTGCTTGCTGCATCTGAAGCGAGACACAAATTACAAGTAAACATCGACTATTTTAAGTCGTTAGTTGCACAAACCAACTTATCTCCTATTCCAAGTGATACGGCCATACAGCCTCTTGTGTATGGTAGCAGCGAAAATGTATTAGCGGCGCAACATAAACTTAAGGAAAAGGGACTTTGGGTTGGGGCTATAAGGCCACCAACGGTTCCGCAAAATACCGCACGATTGCGAATAACAATAACGGCACAGCACAGTCACGAAGATATAGACAATTTAGTTTCGGCCTTAGTGGAGGGAGCATGAGCAAAGCACAAAAGACGCAAACAGCAAAGTGCTTTTCAAAAGCCGCGCAATCATACTCTCAACACGCCAACGTACAAAAACAGGCCGCAGATGTACTCTTTTCACGTTTAACACAGCAAAATAGCGAGCTTGGTGCGGTGCGTATGTTTCCTAGGTTGCTCGATTTAGGATGCGGGCCACATGAAAACTTTCATAGATTAAACGCCTTCACGAATCATTATGTTGGAGCGGATCTTAGCTTGGCTATGTTGGCAAGCGCTGAAAATACGACAAATAGTGTTTGCTGTGATATGGATAAACTCGCTATTCAGTCAAATTGTATCGACTTAGTCTTTAGTAATTTTGCAATTCAGTGGTCTAATTCCCCGCAAGCGTTGTTTGCGCAGTTGTATGAAGTACTAAAAAAAGAAGGACGAGTGTTGCTAAGCTCAGTGCTTGACGGCTCGTTAAACGAAATCGATAGCGCATGGCGAGCCATCGATGAGTGTGGCCATATCAATTCATTTTATTCGCTGTCGGCACTTAAATCTTTTGCTCTACAAGCCGGATTCGCAGTGACTTGGGCGGATGAAGCGTTATTGATTGATAGTTATGACACACCGTTAAAGGCGTTGCGATCGGTAAAAAATATCGGTGCCAACGATGTAAAAACCGCTTCTCGTCGACAAGGTTTGTTAGGCAAATCAGCTTACGCTCAGCTGCTGAGTAGCTACCCTGAGAGTGAAAATGGTTTTGATGTCAGTTATCAAGTCGGATTTTTGGAGTTAAGGAAATGAATCAAGCATATTTTGTAACTGGGACCGACACAGAAGTAGGTAAAACCTATATTTCTACTTTATTACTGAAACTGTTGGCTAAGCACGGCAAAAAGGCTTTTGGCTTTAAGCCGATTGCGGCGGATGCTGAAGAGGCATTTGGTGAACTAGTGAACGTCGATGCTATCAGTTTAATGGAAGCTGCGACGGTGCACGGTACTTACGAGCAAGTTAACCCATTTTGTTTTGCACCAGCAATTGCCCCGCATATTGCAGCAAGACAGGTAAATGTTGACATCACAGTCGATAAGCTACATGAGCGCTTTAGTGAAATTCAGCAACTAGGCGCTGAGTATATATTATGTGAAGGTGCAGGTGGCTGGGCATTGCCCATTAACGACAATGAATATCTGTATGATTGGGTCGTCAGAGAACAACTTCCCGTTATTTTAGTGGTTGGCATGAAGCTAGGCTGTTTGAATCATGCGTTTTTAACGGCAGAATCTATCAAGCAAAAAGGACTGAATTTGGTTGGGTGGATTGCAAACCAGATTGACCCTGAGATGTCTGTATTTGAAGAAAACCTTGAAAGTTTAAAGCTTCGTCTAGACTGTCCGCTGCTTGCAACAGCGCCTTACAGTGAGGGCACACCAAAGCTACAGCTTCGCTCAGCGTTATTAGAGTTGTTTGAGCTAAAATCAGGTACCAGTTAGTATTAAATAACCTAAACTCGGGATAACAATTTGTTCTCTAGCAGCTGTTATTCCTTACTACTGCGTTAAATTTGCTTGCAATAGGCCAGCTATTGACGCACAAATTTGCCTTGTATTAAGAAATAACTTCTGGCTAGAGTGATATTACGCTTTTGAACTTAGTGATTTTAGTGGATTAACTAACTTCTTATCCCGAGTTCAGGTTAAACAAAGCGGCTTCTAAAGGTAGTAAGCCGCTTTGAGTCTGTTAATTACAACCTTTTTGAATGGTTTGTGTTGTCACACTGACCTCAAAGTCATTGTAATCATTATCGTTTTGATCTTCCCAACGTTGGTTGGTACCTGAAACTTGGTACTTGGTTGATAGAGCATTACTGTTACCATCAATAGCGAGCACATAGGTAAAGGATTGTCCTTGAAGGATGTCATAGCTGCCGGCACTGCCGTATTCATCAAGCAATTTAATATACTGGCCATTTACTTTGATACCCCAGTCGTTATTGAATAACGAATCTTCTCTGACGAACGCGTAATTGATCCGCGTGTAGTTGTCAGGCACACACGCGGTTTCATTGTCGAGTATGTTTCCCGATAGGGTTTCATTGCCTGAGGTATTGCTCACGCCAGTTACGCCCAAAGAGAGTTCCCGATCGCCAGTGTACTCAGTATCGTCTATTGTTGCTATTTGAATGGTAGCAGTTGTGCTGCCCGTAGGTATTACCAATGAAGTAGGTGGTGCTACGTAGTCATTTGATTGCGTTGTCACATCATTGACCGCCACCGAAAAGCTGACGTCCTGCTCGAAGGCTTTACTTAAGGTAATTTGATAGCTAAGGGTACTTCCTTCATAAACCGTGTTTTCAATACTCGTTAACGTAAAAGACGGTGGCGAAGGAGGGGTTGGTGTGCCGCCGCAACCAGAAACGGTATAGCATGTATTGCTACCATTTGGGTTATATGTAAGGTCATTTATTCGTATTGGTAATGTATTGATATAACAGGTGCTTCCTGTATCAGGGTTTAACTTATAAATCGCACTTTTGTTGGTGTGTCCGGCGTCATTAATGATAACGCGACTGATAATAAGCTCTCCGTTACTATTAAGGCTTGCCCCTGTAACGGCAGTTAGGTCGTGATCAGATAATTTAGTCACAGAAAAGTCGTTGGTATTAACTTGGTAAACGGCTGCACTCGTGACTAGAATCAAGCGACCATTATAAAACTCAAGATCGCCGCGGTATTTTCCCGCCAATGAGGGGAGATCCGAGAGCTTAGTCGCGTCGCCTGTGTTTTTATCTATGCTGTAAATAGAATCGTAACTCGTTCCAATGAGTCTATCGTTTGTGCTGTCATATGCCAATCCCACCAAATAAGCCGTTCTACCGACTATGGTATGGGAGGTTCCATCAAAATATGCCAGTTGAACATAGCGATGTTTTTTACCTTCAATGGGAATATCTGCGTCAGCTGGTAAGTTTAGATGACTAGTGTCAACTTTATAATCGATTGGCCTTGGTGCGGATGCATAGTACCAACGCGCACTGCTAGTATCATAGGCGAGTGCTGCCGAACTAAAAGCGGCTAAACTATTGGCGCTGGCTTGTCCTGCACCTTCATCTAGGCCAAACAAAATACCAATATCGCCGCGGCCAGCGTTAATACCAAAAACCTGACCTGGGCAACTATCTGCATAGGTGTATGTGGAAAGTAATGTTGAGAGTAAACCAAGTGTTGTGAGTGATGCTTTTAACATAGCAGGAACCCTAAAAAGTGTACGTCCTGTAACTTAAAACAACACAAAGCAATGTCTTCGCAATTGAGTCCAACGCAATGCGATGACTTAATCCTTTAAGGCGGGCGCTTCCATTATTGACTTTGCAATCTAGCGCTATAATTGATCATAATTTACACTTTTACAACAGTAAAATAGTTAAAAAGTACTAATTATTTGATTCTTGCCTATTTTTAAAGTTTGGCAATAATGACTCAACAATTTCTTTTGCTGAGATGGTATAGCGTACGCCAGAAAACATCACTGATGCATTTTCATCGATCCCTGTAATGCCCGTTAAAGTCCAGCCTTCACCTCTCTCTGGGCAGTAAACCTTTGTCGTTGGTGGGATAACGGTGAACTCTTGACTCATATTCATTCTCCAAAAATGCTAAATTATAAAGCAATGCAAGCGATCATAATATTGAAAGGTATATGTGCTGCAATAAGTGCTACCATTGCGGCAGATACTTAGACCTGAGCATTTTATGGAATTTGAAACACCAAGGCTAGTCATCAGGCCCATAAGGCACAAAGATAATCCGCAGTTATTAGCGTTACTTAATTTACCGCAGGTAAAAGCGTATAACGATTACGGCGATAACCTCACTGAAGTAGACCTTAAGTGCATGATCCAAATGGATATTGAGCGTCAATATGAAGGTATAGGTGGTCGTTTTTGCCTCGTGTGTAAAAGCACTAAAGCGGTGATTGGATGTATTGGTTTCTATCACGAAGACGGTGATATTGAGGGCCTACATATTGGCTATGAATTAATGCCTGATTATTGGGGTAAAGGCGTGATGTTTGAAGCTTTACGTTGTCTATTTGCAAACAAAAGCCAGGTTGAGTTTAAGCTCAATGTGGTTTTGGCGCATGTATCGGCTGATAATCTTCGTTCATTAAACCTACTCAAGCGTTTGGGGTTTTGCGCTGTTGGAAATAATCTGTATAAAATTGAGTTATAAAAAGGGCAACGTAATCGTTGCCCTAGTACAAATGTGAAAAGAGTTACGAAAGTGCTCGAATTCTTTCATCAAGTGGTGGGTGAGAAGCAAAGAAGTCTGCAATAGACTTACCTGAAGCAATACCAAAAGCCATCATTGAGCCTTCTAATTGCGATTCATGGTTGTGCTTCAAACGCTCTAATGCTGAACGCATTTTTTGCGCACCGACTAAATCCGCTGCACCTTTATCAGCTGCAAATTCTCGTTTACGACTAAAGTAAGCGACAACAACAGAAGCCAGAATACCAAAGAGGATCTGGAATATCATATCAAAAATAAAATATGTCCAGCTTCCACCTGACTCTTCTTCATCGCCATTCAAGAAGTTATCAACAATACCCGCCAATACTTTAGCGAAGAATATAACAAAGGTATTTACAACACCTTGGATCAAGGTAAGTGTAACCATGTCGCCATTTGCAACGTGCGACACTTCGTGCGCAAGCACTGCCTCTGCTTGGTCTTGATTCATGTTGTGGAGTAGGCCAGTACTCACAGCAACTAAGCTGTTATTTTTACTCGGCCCGGTTGCGAACGCATTCATTTCAGGGCTGTCGTAAATTGCAACTTCTGGCATCGCAATTCCTGCTTTTTTAGCTTGCTCTGCGACAGTAGAAACTAACCAATGTTCAGTTTCGTTTCGTGGTTGCTCAATAACATGGGCACCTGTTGATTTCTTTGCAATCCACTTCGACATGTAAAGAGAGATAAAAGAACCACCGAATCCAAATACGGCAGCAATAACCATAATGCCTGTATAGCTTCGGCTAGAAATACCAAACACAGACATTAAGATAGATAACACAATTCCTAACACAAGCATTACTGCTAAGTTAGTGATAAGGAATAAGATGACGCGTTTCATTTTGACCTCGTTAGACAAAAATAAGGAACTAAGTAACTTTTCCCAAGCACTTGCTTATTACACTAGTCCTAGATGCTTTATATGGTCAGAAGTTCAAAAGCACAAGTAAATTCGTATGAATATTCAATAAAGAACACATCATACAATTTATTGGTTAACCAGTTTCAACTTCTGAGATAGAGAATGCAGCATCTGGTCAACAGAACTATGCTCATTGCTTAACCCTTCTAATAAGGTCATAAAGTAGCAGTCCATCATAACGGTTGCTTTCAACTCATTGTATTCCTGCTCACTGAATAACAAGTGTTTGAACAAATTGAGTTGCCCCTTAAAGAATTCGCTATGCCAAATAATCCCACAAAGCAGCTCTTTACTGAAATCTCTATTGCTAAGATAAAAAGCAAATAAATACTTTGCATAGTGGCGTAACTTTAAGCTGGCACTATGCTGCTCATCTGATGTTTTCGCTTCATTAATTAGTTCATCTATTTGGTTATGCATTGCGACTTTGAGCATGTCGAGCTTAGTGGGGAAGTGAGAGAAAACCGTTCCCGTTGCCACGTTTGCTGCTTGGGCAATTTGCCGAGTAGTGGTGTTTTCAAAACCATTGTCTTGAAAAAGCTGCCAACTAGCACTGAGAATTTTATTGTACGTAATTTCTCTTTTTTTCATATGGTTACCTTTTTATTTGCGAAGAGAGTGTAGCACAATTCCAGATTATTTAAGAGATAAAGTTTGCAAATAATGAGCGCGCTCATTATTATAATTGAGCATGCTCATTAAATTTCAATAGGAGTTGTTATGCAATATTTGAGCTTATTCATCGGATACATTCTATTCATCCCTTTTATCTTTTTTTACAGCTATATTCTTGGCCCAGCTTTAAAAATTGTGCTGATCCCAGGTGGTCTCGCGGTGCTATGCCTAATTATGGGTCCCAAAACGTTTTTCTCTCACTTTAACCGTGCTAAAGCATTAAGTATTGAAGAATTGATAGTGTCTAAATAACTCAGGGTGTCATCGCGTGATAATTGCAATAAGTTGATTCTTCGCATTAAAGACGAACTCAGGTATAATGCCCGCAGCTAAGGTGTGAAGGACCTTAGCCCTGTATCGTTCAAAATTAGTCGAGGAATTATTATGACCGTTGGCATCATTATGGGCTCAAAATCAGACTGGCCTACAATGCAACATGCAGCTGAAATGTTAGATAAATTTGGTATTGATTATGAAACTAAAGTGGTTTCAGCTCACCGTACTCCACAGCTTTTAGCGGATTATGCTTCGACAGCAGCAGAACGTGGGATCAAAGTTATCATTGCCGGTGCTGGCGGTGCTGCACACCTACCAGGTATGGCGGCAGCATTTACAAGTCTGCCTGTACTTGGCGTTCCAGTAAAATCAAAAACGCTAAATGGCGTGGACTCATTACTGTCAATTTGCCAAATGCCTAAAGGTGTTGCGGTAGGTACGTTAGCGATTGGCGACGCTGGTGCTGCAAACGCCGGTTTGTTAGCAGCTCAAATTTTAGGTTGTCAGCAGCCTGAGGTTTTTGCAAAAGTAGAAGCGTTCAGAAAAGAACAAACAGAAACGGTATTAGCTAATCCAGATCCTGCGAAATAACATGAATATTCTTGTTTTAGGGGCGGGACAATTAGCCCGTATGATGAGTCTATCGTCAACTCATCTTGATATAAAAGTGTTGGCCTATGATGTTGGCAGTCAAACGGTAATAAACCCCGTTACCTTTGCAACAACACCAGAGTCATTACAGCAAGCCATTGACAATGCTGATGCCATCACTGCCGAATTTGAACATATTCCACATGATGTTTTAGCGCTTTGCGAACAAAGCGGTAAGTTCTACCCTGGCGCAGAAGCAATCGCCACCGGTGGTGATCGCGCGAAAGAAAAAGCACTACTAGATAAAACATCTGTTCCTTGTGCTCCTTTCAAAATCATTACGGATAAAGCGCATTTTCTCACAGCGATTGATGAGTTAGGCATGCCTTTGGTCGTTAAAACCTGTCAGGCAGGCTATGATGGGAAAGGGCAATGGCGAGTTAAATCAGAGTCTGAAATAGATAGTACTTGGGCCGAAATGTCCGAGTTTTTGCAAGCAGGCACTGAAGCACAGCCTCACTCTATCGTTGCTGAAAAAATGATACCGTTTGACCGTGAAGTGTCGATTATTGGTGTGCGAGCAAAAAATGGCGAATGTAAAATTTATCCGTTGACTGAAAACCAGCATACCAATGGTGTACTGACCTTATCAATTGCCGGGAAAGAGAAAGCCAATATTCAATCGCAAGCGGAAGACGCATTTGCGAAACTTGCGAATGCACTCGATTATGTTGGTGTACTTGCTATTGAGTTTTTCGATGTTGAAGGTCAATTATTGGTTAATGAAATAGCGCCTAGGGTACATAACTCAGGACATTGGTCTCAACAAGGTGCCCATGTAAGCCAGTTTGAAAACCATATTCGTGCCGTTGCCGGTTTACCGATTGGTGATACAAGGCTGCTTCGCCCAACCGCGATGATTAATGTTTTAGGGCAAAGTCACATTCCATCGCAAGTTCTTGCTGTTCCGGGGACAACCAGTCACTGGTATGGCAAAGATGCGAAACCGGGCAGAAAAATGGGGCATATCAACGTGTCAGCTGACTCACTTCATAAATTAGGTGAAGCACTGGCAGAGCTTGCTGATATCTTGCCTGAAGCAGACTACCCTGGGGTTATGGAAACCGCTCAGCAATTAATTTTGAATTAGTACTACTGTTTTTAGCTAAAGAGGCCCATTGTTAACTAAAAACCTAAGCTTCTGATAACTATTGAGTTAGCTCATTCCTTTATCGAAGAGCTCAGGTTGGATATAAAAAATTTAATTTTTTTACTGTAATTTTTGGAACTCTTTTCTGATAGTGCGGTCTACTATTGTGAGGCGCGGATAGGCCTCATTTCATACTCGTTGTCCATCAACGACTATGTGAGCGCAGAGAGTATTTGGCCAGCATCCCTATGCTGGCCTTTTTTTGTCCCACCCATTGTGCTTTTAATCTTAAATCTGTCGATATTCCGCTGGCTTTCTGCTTAAATTAGACAAATTTAACTATTATAAGAAAGTCACATGTTGAAACTCTCTCTTATCTCGATGGCAGTCGCTTCAGGTTTATTCCTTTCTGGTTGTCAGACCACTGAAGTAAGCCCAAAACCACAACAAGTTGAAGCCAATTCACCAGTCCCACAAGTTGTTGCCACTCCCGTTGATTTTGGTGGTGAGCAGATCACCCTAAAACAAGCAATGGCGCATCCTGATTGGTTGGGAAGACAACCAGAGGGCGCGTATTGGGGGGCCGATAGCAAAACCGTTTTCTATAAGCGTAAGCAAGCTGGTTCAGAGTTAAGAGATCTATTTAAAGTCAGTAGCGCACAAACAAGCGAAGCGGTTTCGCTGTCAGATTTGCATGCCGTTGGTGCTGCAAACGCGATTTATAATAAAGGTCGGACGCTACAATCTTATGAATTTAAAGGCAACATATTCGTTAAAAACCTGAAGTCTGGCGCTTTGACACAAGTTACTCATTCTTCGAACTATGAGTATGCACCGCAATTCTTAAGTGATAACCGATTAGCTTACCGTTCAGGCAATGCGCTATTTGCGTTCGATTTAGTCACTGGCTTAACCAAAGAGCTGGTAAAGTTACATTTAGCGGATAAGCCTGAAGGGGTGAAAGAGCCAAATGGATATATCGCAGAGCAGCAACACGAACTAATTCAATTCGTTGCGCTAACGCACAAAAACAGCAAAGATCGAGAAGCAAGAAATCAAGAGATAGAAGCGAATAACGCAAGTATCCAAGATAATCAGTTTTATCTTGGTAAAGGAAAAACACTTATCTCAGTTAGCTTAGCACCGACAGGTGACAAGTTAATCGCCGTGATCACCGATGATAAACCAAGCCGTTCAGACTCTGACATCATGCCTAACTACGTCAGTCAAAACGGTGACATTGATCCGGTAAAAGCTCGCCGCCGCGTTGCAGACACAAAACCAATGAGTTCTGATGTTATTTTCATTGATTTAGCAAAATCAGAGCAAGTCACGCTGAGCTATGATACTTTGCCTGGCTTTGATGAAGATGTACTAGCCGAGGTGAAACGCGAAAATGCTAAGGCAAAAGGTGAATCATATAAGAGTGAAAAAGCACCACGTGATATCAACTTGATCGACACATGGGGCTGGAGTCAATCCGCTATCCAATGGAATAGTGACGGTTCTCAAGTCGCAGTGATGCTTGGTGCTTGGGATAATAAAGACAGATGGTTAGCGACGGTTGATTTTGATAAACAACAATTCGTTTCTCAGCATCGCCTACACGATGAAGCATGGATCAATTACACCTACAATGATTTTGGCTGGTTAAACAACCAAGATGCTTTGTACTATCTTTCAGAGCAAACTGGATATAGCCAGCTTTATGTTAAGCCGCTTAACGGCAAAGCAAAAGCAATGACTTCAGGGAAGTTTGTGGTTTCTGAACCAACCTTAACCCTCGATAGTCAATTTGTTTATTACAAAGCCAATAAAGATCACCCAGGTTTATACGAAATTTATCGCGTCAATTTAGCAAGCGGTGAAGATGAGCAGTTAACTGATTTAGATGGCCTGACTGATTACCAGCTAAGCCCAGATGAGCAAAAGCTGTTGTTAACTCACTCAAAAATCATGATGCCTCCAGAACTTTATGTGGCGGATGCAGCGCCAAAAGCAGCGGTGTCACGACTCACTAATACGGTCTCAGATGCATTTTTAAATAAGAAGCTAATTGCACCTAAGATTGTCGCGGTTCCTTCAAGCCATCAAGGTGAGCCTGTCTACGCAAAAGTATATTACCCAGCAGATTATCAAGAAGGCGAAACGGGTAAGAATCGTAAGGCTGTGATCTTTAACCATGGCGCGGGTTATTTGCAGAACTCTCATATGGGTTGGTCTAACTACTTTAGAGAGTTTATGTTCCATTCACTTCTCGCGAGCGAAGGCTATGTCGTCATGGATATGGACTATCGTGGCTCTAAAGGTTACGGTCGAGACTGGAGAACGGCAATCTATCGTCATATGGGTAAACCAGAAATCGAAGATTTGGCAGACGGTGTTGAGTGGATGGTGAACAACGCTAATGTTGACCGTGGTGCTGTAGGTACTTATGGTGGTTCATACGGCGGCTTTATGACATTTATGGCGCTATTTACTCAGCCGGATCTATTCCAAGCAGGCGCAGCTTTACGTCCAGTCACCGATTGGGCCTATTACAACGACCCGTACACCTCAAATATCCTTAATCGCCCAGATGTAGACCCAATTGCATACAAACGCAGTTCGCCTATCTATCATGCTGAAGGTTTGAAAAACAAGCTTCTGATCAATGCACCTATGGTTGATGATAACGTATTTTTCCAAGATGTTGTGCGCTTGGTGCAACGCCTAATTGAGCTAGAAAAGGAAGACTTTGAAACGGCGATTTATCCAGTTGAACCTCATGGCTTTAGACAGCCATCAAGTTGGTTGGATGAATACCGTCGTA
Organism: Pseudoalteromonas sp. NC201; assembly: GCF_002850255.1. Classification (NCBI taxonomy): domain Bacteria; kingdom Pseudomonadati; phylum Pseudomonadota; class Gammaproteobacteria; order Alteromonadales; family Pseudoalteromonadaceae; genus Pseudoalteromonas; species Pseudoalteromonas sp. NC201. The sequence goes on along the minus strand of NZ_CP022522.1, from coordinate 2,067,100 downwards.
TATACAAGCTGTTCAAAGAAAACTTGTAATCAAATGAGTGGATAAAAAGCCAGCTTAAGCTGGCTTTTTTGTTTTATAAAATAAATAGATAACAGCTAAAACCACACCACCAACTGCACCAAATAGATGTGCTTCAATGGCGACTCTCGAGTCTATCAGTTTGGCTACATCTGCACTTGCACCCGCATATTGCTCCCAACAGACCTTTGCCCACACACCAATAAACAACAGATATCCAGTTGTTAGCTTCCGCTTAATATCTTCAAGTGCTCCCCATACGATAAGCCCATGTAATAAGCCACTCAAGCCTGTATATACAACAATGTTTGGGGAAAATAGCAAGATCATGAGCCCGGTAAAGAGGCCAAGAAAAAGTACATTCAGCCAATATTTTCTTAGTCTTGTATATTCGGCATGTAATAGCCAAATAAATGAGATCCCAAGCAGGTTTAGCATCAAGTGATACCAATTGCTATGGGTAAACTGGCCGCTCAAAATACGCCATAATTCACCTTCAGCAATCGCATTTCTGTCAAAATCTAAGTGCGGGCCAAGCCCGAACAACATCAGTATTGTTGACAATATCGCCAAAGACACAGGGCCAATGAGATATTCTTTGTTCGTTGGAAGTTCAAACATACGATTTCACGTTATTATTTTTGCATATTGTGCCTAATTGCTTTTATGATGCCAAATATAAGACGTAAGCAAAGTGGGTATTATGAAACATACACTTGCATCACTAACCGTGATTGCCGCATTCAGCTTTTCAACCAACACCTTAGCTGAGCAACAAAAAATCGAAATTAGAGAGCCGGAAGCCGCAACAGGTTTCCAATCTAAAGAAGCACGCACCGCAGAAAAGTACATGGTCGTTGCTGCCAATCCCTATGCGAGTAAAGCAGGTCAATTGATGCTCTCAAAAGGGGGAAGTGCGGTTGATGCCATGATAGCGACTCAACTTGTGCTTACCTTGGTTGAGCCGCAATCTTCGGGCGTAGGTGGGGGGGCGTTTATCCTGCACTACGACAAGAAAAGCAATGAATTAATTAGTTTTGATGGAAGAGAAACTGCACCAAAACTTGCAGGCCCTGATCTATTTTTAGATGATACGGGTAATGCGGTTAGGTGGATTGAGGCTGTTGTGGGCGGTCGCTCTGTTGGTGTGCCTGGCATTCTGCACGCGTTTAAATCAGCACATGACAAATACGGTAAATTGCCATGGCAGGAATTATTTAAACCAGCGATTGAATTAGCTCGAGAAGGATTTATCGTCTCTCCACGTTTAAATATGCTGCTTGAGAAAAAACTCAACCCAGGTTTGACAAAGCTCAGTCCCGCAAAAGAGTATTTTTATCCGGATGGTAAAGCACTACAACCAGGGGCCCTTAAAAAGAATCTGCCTTTGGCAAACCTATACTACAAAGTAGCAACACAAGGGATCCAAGCCTTTTATGAAGGGCAAAATGCCACTCAATTAGTAGAAGCTGTGCAAAAGTCTGAAATCGCACCTGGCAAATTGGCGCTGAGCGACTTAGAACATTATAAGAGCAAAACTAGAGACGCTATTTGTACGGAATATCGTGTATATAAAGTTTGCTCTATGGCACCGCCTAGCAGTGGTGGTATTGCCGTTTTGCAAATGATGAAGCTGCTGGAACCGTACGACCTAGGTAAGTATAAGGCAAATGACCCAGAAGCCTTGCACCTCTTTACTCAAGCATCTCGCCTAGCGTTTGCCGATAGAGATTTTTACGTAGCCGATCCTGATTTTGTTGAAGTGCCAGCAAAAGCATTGCTTAACGAGCAATATCTATTAGGCCGTAGCAAACTTATCGGTGAAACGGATAATCACGACTTTCCAGTAGGCGATCCAACTTCGGGCACACTCGCTTATGCTATGGATGATAGTTATGAATTACCTTCGACCAGCCATGTGTCGATTGTAGATGCCGAGGGTAATGCTATTTCTATGACAAGCTCGATAGAAATGGCATTTGGCTCGACGGTGATGGTCAACGGATATTTACTCAATAACCAATTAACCGACTTTGCGCTTTCTCCAAAAGTAGGGGATAAATGGGTCGCTAACCGGGTAGAAGCAAACAAACGCCCAAGAAGCTCTATGGCACCCGTCATGGTATTTAACAAAGACGGGTCGCTTAAATTGATAGTCGGCTCGCCTGGCGGTAGTCGTATTATCAACTATGTTGCTCAAACCTTAGTTGGTGTTCTGGACTGGGGATTATCTGTGCAGGCTGCGATTGATTTACCAAAAATCACCAATCGCAATAAGTACACAACGCTTGAAAAAGGCACTGAGCTGACAAAACAAGCACCGTACTTTGAGAAAAAAGGTCATGAAGTACAGATCCGTGACTTAAACTCAGGACTGCATGCCATTGAGGTTCGTGGAACACATTTAATCGGTGGCGCAGATCCAAGAAGAGAAGGTGTTGCACTCGGTGAGAGCAGCGAATAAGCCGTGGTTTCTTAAGTGCTTTTAGGCTATAATTTAGCGTTCCAGAAAAATGCGTTTAACGTGCTCTGGAGCGCGTTAATAATGGTCTGATGAGCACTAAATTCATTGTAATTTAATCCTTTTCGACAATAATGAACCCTTAGACTAAAAAATTAGTGTCAAGCTTGTAAATATGACTAAACAAACCGATCCAAATTATCTCTACATTCCCTATTCAGGTCCTACGCTATTAGAAACACCATTGCTTAACAAAGGGAGTGCATTCTCTCAACGCGAGCGTGAAAATTTCAACTTAGCAGGACTACTTCCTCCTCGTTATGAAACAATTGAAGAGCAAGTTGAGCGTTGTTATCAGCAATATTCAAGCTTTAGCGACAACCTAAACAAGCACATTTACCTGCGCGCTATTCAGGACAACAATGAAACGCTGTATTACCGCTTAGTACGTGATCATTTGGAAGAAATGATGCCAATCATCTACACCCCGACAGTAGGTGATGCATGTGAGAAGTTTTCAGATATCTATCGCAGCTCTCGTGGTTTGTTTATTTCTTATGAAGACCGCTATCAAATCGACGATATTTTACGAAATGCTACTAAAGGCAAAGTAAAAGTTATTGTGGTTACAGATGGTGAACGTATTTTAGGCCTTGGCGACCAAGGTATTGGTGGTATGGGTATTCCTATCGGTAAGCTGGCACTTTACACCGTGTGTGGTGGGATCAGCCCAGCTTACACGTTGCCTGTTATGCTTGACGTGGGGACAAACAACGAGAAGCTACTCAACGACCCAATGTACATGGGCGCAAGACACCCGCGTATCAACCAAGCTGAATATGATGAATTCCTAGATTTATTCATTAAAGCGGTGAAACGCCGTTGGCCTAATGTGCTGTTACAGTTTGAAGATTTCGCGCAACCTAACGCAATGCCACTTTTGAAACGTTACCGCGATGAAATCTGTAGCTTTAACGATGATATCCAAGGCACCGCTGCGGTTACTGCAGGCTCGCTGTTAGCCGCTTGCCGTGTGAAGGGGGCAAAGCTCTCGGAACAAAAAGTGGTGTTTGTTGGTGCAGGTTCTGCTGGCTGTGGTATTGCAGAGCAAATTATTAGCCAAATGATTTCAGAAGGGATAACCGACGAGCAAGCGAGAAGCCAAGTGTTTATGGTGGACCGTTTTGGCCTTCTGACAGAAGGCATGGAAGGGCTAAGAGATTTCCAAGAAGCGCTAGTTCAACAACAAGCCAACCTTGCGGATTGGACATACAGTGGTGAATTTGCATCTTTATTAGATGTAATGCACTGTGCAAAACCAGACATCTTAATTGGTGTGTCAGGTCAAGCAGGTCTATTCACTGAGCAAGTGATCCGCGCGATGCATGCAGGGTGCGAACAGCCGATAATTTTCCCACTAAGTAATCCATCACGCCAAGTTGAAGCGCATCCAAAAGATGTGATTGAGTGGACTGATGGTCAAGCAATTGTAGCTACGGGAAGCCCATTTGAACCTGTAGTACATGGTGAGCAAACAATTATCATACCTCAATGTAATAACAGTTATATCTTCCCAGGGATCGGCCTTGGTGTACTTGCAGCTAAAGCGAACCGTATTACAGATAGCATGTTGATGGTATCGAGCGAAATGCTTGCTGAATCATCACCACGTGCTAATACGGGCAAAGGTAGCTTACTACCAGCCCTAACTGAAATTGAGCCGTTGAGTAAGCGAATTGCTTTTGCAGTTGCTAAAAAAGCAATGGAAGAGGGCGTTGCACTTGAAATGGAAGACGACGCAATTTGGGCAGCGATAGAGAAAAACTATTGGCTCCCTAAGTATAGAAATTACAAACGCTGTAGCGTCTAATTACTTTTACTTAGGGCCTGTTGATCTTTCAAGTTTGTTTTTGCAGCAGTTTGACTGGTATTTATACAAGGCAGAGCCTGCGTAGCATAGTTATTCTATGTAAGTCAGGTGATAACACAGTAGAAATGCCAGTCAAGCGCTGCCCTTTGGGTTCACCTGAGTGCGATTTGTTCATTGTTGCTCAACTTTTGCCTAGATTACTAGGCGGCAAGTCGAGCGTCGCGACCAAAACACACTCAGAAGAACAAAAATCAAACAGCAAAGGTCAACAGGCCCTAGCTAAAACAGAAATCGCCGCCAACTCATATTGGCGGCGATTTTTGTTTATCAATCACGCGTAAAAGTTGAGAGTACCACATATAACTTCTCAGAGTGATAATCAACCATTTTGTTAAAATTTGTTACCCTGAAATCCAATTCAGTAGTTGTTAATTGAAATATGCTTGAATATGCAGGTATCACATTTTAGGAGCAAAAGATGCGAATTTTAACTGGCTTACTGGCATTATGTTTATCTGGATTTAGCTTTGCAGGCGCATTGCCTGACTCTCCGCATTTATATGTTAAAGGCACTTCATTTATTCAAGTACAACCCGATGTTGCAACCATACGTGTCGCCATTACCGAAAAGCAAAAATCGCTACCTACAGCCAAAGAAAACGTCGATAAGATCATGGCTAAGGCCATCGAAATCGCTAAACGCTTCGATATTAAAGAAGACGATATTCATGCAGAGCAACTGAATGTTTACAGACAGACACGCTACAATCGCGAATCAAATGAAGAAGAGTTTGATGGGTTTCGTGTGAGCCGCAGCTTGACTGTGAAACTTAAAGACATCAAAAAATACCCAGAGTTACTTCAAGAGTTTGTAGACAGCGGCATCAATCAGTTCAATAACACAGAATTTGGTGTTGAAAATGAAGGCAAGTATCTGCAAAGTCTCAAAAAAGCCGCCATTAAAGATGCAAAGAAAGCAGCTAAAGAACTAGCAGGCGAGTTTGATGTTGAATTGGCAAAACTGTACTCAGTTTCATTCCAACCAATGCAAACGCCAGTTCAGCCTTACGTGCGCTCTGCAGCGGTGGCTATGGAAGCAGATCAAGGCGCATACAAAAATGCGTATAACACAGGTGCAATTACATTGAACGCGGAAGTTTATGCTGTTTACTTAATTGAGTAATACTGGCTGTGAACTAATTAAACTTATACACTAAGCCCTCCATTGGAGGGCTTTTTATGATCACCGGTTTATATGCGGCATTACTGGCAATAATCTATATTAAACTCAGTTTTAACATAATATCACTCAGATACAGACACAAAGTATCGCTAGGAGATGGCGGTGTCGATGAACTGCAAAGTGCAATACGGATCCACGGCAACTTTATCGAGTACACACCTTTCGTACTGTTAATGATGTTGTTACTCGAAACTCAACAAATCAACCCATATCTACTTCATGCTTTTGGCATTGCTTTTTTGTTTTCTCGAGTTGCACACTATGTTGCACTCGGTAAAACCAACTTTTCAATCAGAAAAGTAGCGATGGCGACAACATATGGAGTAATACTTATTTTAGCGTCATTCAACCTCGTGTATTACTTTATCTAAATATGACAAAACACAAATTTCTGGTAACGGGTTTACCACGAACGGGCACAACAAGTCTGTGTATTGCTGCATTAGGTGCTGGATACAAAACAGCACACACGGCATACACAAGGCAAGCGTTAGACTGCGCTGAGTTTATTGCTGACACGCCCGTTTTTGCTGACTATGAAAAACTATATGCTTTATATCCTGAAGTTAAAATAGTACATTTGACACGAGATTTTGAGCAATGGCTTCCCTCAATTAAGCGTTTGATGACGGCAATGAAAGAAAATTTACTGTCACAAAAAGGGGGCTTTAACGACACCATTAAGCGTTGTTATTTGGAAACTTTTCCTGATTTTGACAAACATTTTGAAGATGATGGTTATTGGCGGGATTGTTATTGCAAGCATCATGATAGGGTGCTTAGCTTTGCAAAAATGAATCATATTCCTATTATAATGGTCAATCTAACCGCGACTGATGCCGAGCAAACGCTTGCCGAATTTATAGGCGTGACTCAAGAAAAAGTGACCATTCCGCATGTCAATATCGGTGGTAAAGTCACTGCATGGAAGTGGTTTTCACACCCCAATAAAGTGGAATCGACACGTAATGGCAAAGCAGATAAAGACACAGCGCTCTTTAGCATGCAAGTTCGCTCGAGCACCTGAGTTTGTTATACTCACCACAAGCTGTATATACAAGATAGAATTATGTTTGAATTAAAATATCACACACCTTTTAGCTGGACTGAAAAAGTCCTAGCCGACTTTGATACCTTTCTTCAAGATCACGCCGCTGCAGAAAAAAAAGCAGCCGGAATGGCGATGGCAATGCTTGGTCATTACCCAGACAGGATCAAGCTAGTAAAAGCGATGGCTGATCTCGCAATAGAAGAAATGATCCATTTTAAACAGGTACTTAAGATCTTAACCGAGCGTGGTACGCTACTAGGAAACGATCAAAAAGACCCCTATATAAAGCAAATGCGCGCATTATTCCGCCAAGGCACAGATGAATATTTAATTGATAGATTACTGATTGGTGCGGTAATTGAGGCTAGGGGCCACGAGCGTTTTTCTTTAGTTGCAGAAGCGCTTCCTGAAGGCAAAGAGAAAGACTTTTATGTTGCAATCGCCAAGTCAGAAGAAAAACACAAAAACCTCTTTGTGGAGCTCGGCTACGAGTATTTCGACAAATTAACGATAGACAAACGTTTAGAGGAAATTCTCATCGCAGAAGCGGATATTTGTAAGCGTATTCCATTTAGCGCAGCGCTTCATTAGTATGAAATAACTGGGATTAAATAATAATAACAAGGACATAATAATATGAAACTAAATGCTTTTTTATGCTTCAGCTTCCTTTTAACAACAAATTTTTCTGCAAGTGCTGAGACTTTTAGCGCGTTAGATGCTTGGAAAGAACTCGATCATAACTTGCAAACCCATTACGCATATCTAGATGACTTTAAAGATTACCAGCAAACTCGGCAGCTATTTGAGAATAAGTTAAATAATTTAGATTCAAAGCAAGCCTTTATTGATTTAAGCCAAGCATATTTACGCCACTTTACAGATCCGCACCTCAATCTTGGTCCATTAAATGAAGAGGATTACAGTGTGTATCCAACAGGTGCAGATATGTATGTCGAGTTTAATGATAACAGCGCACTTATTATTGACGTAAAACGTAGCAGCGATGCAGACGTTAAAGGGATAAAACCCGGAGATAAAGTGACAAGGATAGATGGCAATACAATATCGCAAGCCATCCAAGACGTAATGCAGGTGCCATTGAGTCAATTAAATAAGGCTCAGAAGAGTTACGCACTGAATATTGCGTTAGGAGGAAAACGTTATCAAAAACGCGAAATTGAATTTCAACGGGATACAAAGCTAGCAACTGTCGAACTTGCCGCAAGTTATGATGCGATAAATGCGCTAGGTAATGGGCCTAAAGTATCCTACGAAAAAATAGATGAATTTGGTCATATTCGATTTAATAACGCCATGGGCAACGCCCAAACCGTTGATGAGTTTAAAGCTGCATTAAAGCTTTTAGGTGAAGTGAAAGGTTATATTATTGACCTTAGAAATACACCCAGCGGCGGGAATACTGGTGTCGCAGAACCCATACTTGGACATTTTACTGCTGCGCCAAGCGTGTATCAAAAGTACCGTAATCAAACGGGATCTGTACAATTCAACAAAGCAGAGTTAAAAGACGCGCTCACTAAACCAGCAAAGCAACAAATAAAGGTACCATTTGTTGTACTTGCTGGGCGCTGGACTGGCAGTATTGGAGAAGGCATGACAATTGGCTTTGATGCTTTGGGTGCGGACGCAGTAATTGGCGCACCGATGGCTGATTTGCTTGGCGGCATCAAACGTCTCGTCCTTGATCAAAGTAACGCTTGGGTTGAAGTTGGGTTTGAACGCTTATATCACGTAAATGGTAGTTTTCGTGAAGACTTCGAACCAAATATAATCGTGGCTGGCGACATGGACAAAAATGGTAAAGACGTAGCATTAGAAACAGCAGTGTCAGTTTTACATTCGAAAACGAAAGCAGGTCAAAAATTAGTCCGTAAACATCCAACGAAATTTTGATTGTATAAGAGAGTAAGTTAATCTCTCTTTTAATTTACTGTATTTAACATAACGTAAATTATAGGCTATATAGTTTGTAGTAATTGTAGTGTTAAGAAAGCCAATTTAATCACCCTTAATATGTCCAATACTAGACGGTATCGGACATTATTAAAAAGTTTACTGTATTTTCTATTGAGCTATGGTTTCGCTTTTTATAGTATGTGGTTGAATTTGTAATTTGAAGTATCGACATATGGAATTTGTAAGACCGCTAGAACCAATCTTGATAATTGATGACGCTGTTGAGATCAGAGATTTTCTGACACAGATTTTGGAAAACTTAGGGTTTGAAGAAGTTTATGGTTGTGAAGACTTTGATTCCGCAAAGCCGCTACTAAAGCATAAACAACCCAGTGTTGTCTTTTTAGATATTGAGCTTCCCGATACAGATGGCACCGAAATTCTTTCCTACATCAACGAAAACTTTCCTGTGGCCCATGTCATCATGTGCTCTGGCCATAATAGTATGGAGAATGTTCAAAACACTTGGGAGCTTGGTGCTAAGGGCTTTATCGCTAAACCTTTCAATGCACATAAAGTGGATTCAGTTATGAAGCGTTTAGAGCTGGTTACATGAATGAAGAAATAAAGAAACTTACCGATGCGCTCTCTACCGTTATTTTAGAAAAGCCTGAACAAATAAAGCTCGCGATCTGCAGTCTTTTGTGTCGCGGCCATCTCCTTATTGAAGATTTACCAGGTATGGGTAAGACGACGCTATCTCATTCTCTTGCAGATGTGTTAGGTCTGACATATCGTCGCGTGCAATTTACTAGCGATCTACTCCCAGCTGATATTACCGGCACTTCTATTTTTAACCGTGAACATCAGTCTTTTGAATTCCATCCTGGTCCAATTTTCAGCCAAGTTTTACTGGCCGATGAAATCAACCGCGCAAGTCCAAAAGCTCAAAGCGCGTTGTTGGAGTCCATGGAAGAACATCAAGTAACCATCGATGGCGTAAGCCATGAGCTCCCTAGCCCATTTTTTGTGATTGCAACGCAAAATCCTCAGCATCAATCTGGCACGCATCCACTGCCTGAGTCACAACTAGACCGCTTTTTTATGCGTATAAGCTTAGGATACCCCTCGGAAATGGCAGAAGCGCAGCTAATTAAATTAGCTGGGAAAGCGAGAAAACTGACTCAAGCACCACAAGTGATCGATGGTAAAACACTGTTAGCCTATCAACAAGTTGTGCCTAACATTGTGCTAAGTGACGCTATTATTGATTACATCCTTCGCTTAGTTAACTACACACGAAGCTCAGGTCAATTTAGCGATCCTTTGTCGCCAAGAGCTAGCATCGCACTTGCAGCCGCAAGTCGTGCATATGCGTTTATTAGTGGTCGAGATTTCGTCATACCCGATGATGTTCAAGCCGTTTTCACTTCAGTCTGTGCCCATCGGCTTGGCGTTACCACGACTAATGAAGCAGAAGTTCAGACACAGGTCTTTCAAAACGTACCGGTACATTAAGCATGATTAACCGCTTGAAACGGAAAGTTAAGCAGCATATTTATCAACGACATCAACGCTCAGAAATACGGTTATCTCATAATAATATCTACATACTGCCATCTAAGGATGGCGGTTTTTTTATCGCTGTGGCTTTGCTTAATTTTGTATTGGGGATCAACTATCAAAATAATCTAATCCTTGCAGTGTCCTACATTATGGCTGTGATGATGATAGCCGCCCTATTTTTAGGTTTTTTCAACTTGAACAATACAAATGTCCGATATTTGGGAAGTAATGCTAATTTTAGCCCATATAGTTCATCTATTAGGCTCAGTATTTCATCTAGCACAGAGATCCAATCACTCAGACTTTCAAGTGAATACAACCAAACGGCTACCTATATTTCCAAAGTGAGTGATGAGAAAATTCTCGAGCTAAGTGCCCCTGAATTACCTCGTGGCGTATATGATACGGGGGTAATTAAAATCCTCAGCTACTTCCCATTTGGCCTTATTCGTACCTGGTCGTATATAAAACCAAACGATGCTTTCTACGTGTACCCTACTCCATTGCCCGTTGTAGACACAGAGTTTAGCTTCGGCAGTGCCTCGAATACTAGCCAAAGCATACAACAGAAAGAGCGTTCAGTTGAGTTCGACCATCTCTCGCAATATCAAAAAGGGATGAGTTTAAGCCGCGTTTCTTGGAAGCATTACGCCAAGACGGAACTGATGTTAATTAAACAGAATGCACCGGAGTCGGCCGATTTACACCGCATTATTTTCGATTATTCTAAACTTTCAGGCAGCAAAGAAGAACGTCTGAGTAAACTTTGTACTATGGTGCTTGACGCCGATAAGCAACAAACAAGTTATGCCCTGTTACTTCAACAAAACAGGATCCCGTTCGGTCAAGGTGAAACCCATAAACTATGTTGCTTGGAGGCATTAAGTGAATTCTAGCTTCCCAAAATGGTACTACAGCACGTCACTATTTTTATGGCTGCTGAGCATTATTCTTGTCGATGATTTTGGTATCGGTTTTGTCGGGTTATGTACCGTTTTAACACTATGGCAAGCATCGAGGTTGGTGACTAAACCAAGCGTGTTAAGCATTCGCTTTATCAACTTGGTCACTTTACTCGGCGCCATTGCAACGGCCTCATTAATAGGTATAAAAAACAGCGTGAATGTTTTTGTGGCTTTGATGTTGGTTGCATCGCTACTGAAACAAGTGCATGCCACGCAAGCTCGCCAATTTACACAAATATGTATTTTGAATTTCTTTACTTATCCGTGCTTATTTCTTTTTACACAAAGTATATTTGCAGCATTTCTTGTATTGATTTTGCTGGCTGTTAATTTAGCTATCATGCTTAATCTCGAGCAAAACCTAAGGTTCAAACCTGCGCTTAAGGTAAGTGCAAAGGGATTGGTATTGGTGCTGCCTGTAGCTACCTTATTAGTCGTTTTTTTACCAAAACTCCCGGCATTTTGGCAGTTACCTGCACCGCAGAATCAAGCAAAAACAGGATTATCTGAGAATGTAGATCCTTTCAATATCGCAAACTTATCCCAGTCCAGCGACTTGGTGTTTAGGGCGTCATTTGAGAACACTCAACAAACTGGACCTTTCTATTGGCGTGCAATTATTCATGATGAATTTGACGGACGGCAATGGAAAGTCTCTGAGTATCAAGGTACTAATATCAGAGCGTTGCCCAAAGAGCCGATCGGCGCAGCAACCATTATTGCGCAGCCAAGTCAACTTCCTTGGTTGTATGGCCTGTCATACTCTTATTCGAGAAACGCTAAGTTGAATAGTAACGTGTTTGGCACGGTCTATTTGAAAAACCTATCAGCAAAACCTGTCGAGTATCAAATCGATTTCACTGACTTTGAACCCCAAGACTCGTTAAGGCCTTGGTATTATAGGCGTAACACCGCATTACCTGACGGCATTAATCAACAGGCAAGGCAACTGGCGCGCGACTGGGACAGTCAATCGACAACAACGAGCCAATTCATTGAATTAATGAAGCGCTATTTTTTGCAAAATGGTTTCGTCTATACCTTAACACCAACTACAGCCCAATCGAGCGATAGGATTGATGACTTTCTATTTAGCTCGTTTAACGGTTTTTGTGGTCATTACGCCTCTGCTGCGGCGTTTCTACTGCGAAGCGCGGGTATCCCCGCTCGCTTAGTATCAGGCTATCTGGGCGGTGAAAAAAATGACAATCAAGGCTATTACAGCGTTTATCAATATGACGCACATGCTTGGGTTGAATATTTTACACCGGGAATTGGCTGGCAACGCTTAGACCCAACTGCCTGGATTGCCCCAGAACGCATGACAGGGAGTCTTTCTCAGTTAGAACAATTATCGAGCGAGTTTAAAAGTGGTTTGGGCTACAGCTTAATTGGGTTGTCTAATTGGCAATCTATTAATTGGTTGCGATTACAGCTCGAGGAGCTTGACTATCAGTGGACTCGCGTCGTCATTAATTTTGACAAAGAAAAGCAAGGCGCACTGTTTAAAGAGTGGTTTGGGAGTAATGGTCAATTTTGGGCTGGGATATTTTCCCTGTTTATGCTGCTTTTGCTCTCAATTGCGCTATTTTACCTTAGCAAGCAGCTTACTCGGCATAAACGCCCTATCGAACTTGTCTATTACAATGCTATAGTGTCCGATTTCAAAGAGCACCTAAGTGGCACTACGGCGAAACAACATATTGTTGAGTTATGTAAGTTATTTCCTGAGTTAGAAGCGTCGCTTTGGCAGTTTTATCAATTAATTGAAAAGTCACAGTATCAACAAAAACCACTTAATAAACTTGAGCTTGGTGAGTTGAAGAGGTTGTATAAATCAATAAAAAGAAAGGCAAGAAAATAGTATGAATGCTGTTATTTTGGGCGTCTTGCTCATGCTGGGGTTAACCCTCTTTAGAATAAATGTAATTGTCGCCATGACAGTTAGTGCAATAGCTGCGGGCTTAGTGGCCGGTTTAGATTTGAAGACAACCTTAAACGCCTTTAATGATGGGCTATCTGGCGGCGCAGAAATAGCCTTAAGCTATGCCATGTTAGGTGGGTTTGCAGTTGCTATTTCAAAGTCTGGCTTAACTCAAATCCTCGCGCAAAAGCTGCTCAAATTGGTTAATGCCAATGATAGCGAAGGTTCAACGTTTTTAAGCATGTTTATAATGGTCATCATCTTGGCTTGCTCGATTGCCTCGCAAAACCTTGTGCCTGTCCATATTGCGTTTATTCCGATCCTCATTCCACCGCTATTAGTCGTACTGAACAAGCTGACGATAGACCGCCGTGCGATTGCGTGTATTTTAACGTTTGGCTTAGCGACCAGTTATATGGTGTTGCCATATGGATTCGGTGGCATTTACCTTTACTCTATTTTGCATAAAAACCTTGTAGATAATGGTTTAGAATTGGTTAAGTTCGACGTGCCATACGCTATGGTGATCCCAGCGCTTGGTATGTTGATAGGACTGTTGGTTGCCGTTTTCATTACTTATCGTAAAAAGCGAGTTTATGAAGTGAGTCAACAGCAAAGTACTCAGTCAAACACAGTACCGGAAGGCCAAGAAGCAACTAAAGTCATGATCGTCGGCGGTGCTGCGGTGCTGGCTTCTCTCATTGCACAAAATAACAGTGGCTCAATGATATTAGGTGGGCTCGTTGGCGTGATGATTTTTAGCCTCTTTGGCATTGTGAAATGGGAACAAAACTCCGATGTTTTCAGCAAAGGCGTGGCGATGATGGCAATGATAGGTTTTATCATGATCTCTGCTCAAGGCTTTGCCTCCGTCATGAAAGCAACGGGCGATGTGGCAAGTTTAGTAGCAAGTTGTGCCGATTTTGTTGGCGATAATAAACCTCTTGCCGCTGCGATGATTTTGCTTGTTGGATTACTTATTACCATGGGAATTGGCAGTTCATTTTCAACCGTGCCAATCATTGCCACGCTATTTGTACCTTTGTCTCTAGAGGTTGGCTTTTCCGCTATGGCTACCGCCGCTTTGGTGGGAACCGCAGGTGCATTAGGCGACGCGGGCTCTCCTGCATCAGATTCCACACTTGGACCCACTTCTGGCTTAAATGCCGACGGCCAGCACGATCACATATGGGATTCCGTGGTGCCAACATTCATTCACTTCAACATCCCACTACTCTGCTTCGGCTGGATAGCCGCGATGGTGTTATAGGTTTATATATCCATGATGGTATCAAGGCTCCCCGCCTTGATACCTTTAGCTCACAAACATACTCTATTTTCTTTGTCTCTAATGTCGCTTTTGTCTTATTAGTTTTCTTGTGCTATACCAATAGGTAAGAGAATTAAAGCAATAAGACTATGCAAACACTTAAACCAAGCGAAATCGCCAGCTACTGTAACGTACACCAACGCAGTGTAAGTCGCTGGATTGCCAATGGCGAATTAAAAGGTCATAAGCTTCCTGGACGCGGTAACTACCGTGTCTTACTTGAAGACTTTTTATCCTTTTTAAACAAGCACAAAATCCCCCTTTCGCAAGACTTTATTAGCGACTATCAAATCGCAGAAAGTGGTCTACACTCTGATAAAGAACGGGATTTAGCTAAGGTGCTTATCATTGATGACGAGCCCCAATATAGAAAAGCGATAAGACGAGTGATAGGCAACGATTATTTGATACAAGAAGCTGGAGATGGCTTTATGGCAGGCATTGCCATCTCTGAGTTTAAACCAAGTTTAATCACGCTCGATCTTTCCATGCCGGGAATGGATGGCTTTCAAGTGATCTCATTTATCCGCGAAAAAGAAGAATTTAAAGCGATTAAGATTTTGGTGATCTCTGCGTTAAATGATGTAGAACTTGAAAAGGCCAAAGCGATGGGCGCCAACGATGCCCTTTCTAAACCGTTTGATAACTCTATTCTGTTAGAAAAAATTAATGCGCTAATCCAGGGGTAGCTATGAATGCACCTATCATGTTGGTTGATGATGAAATTGATATTCTAAAGTCGCTTAAGCGCACTCTGCGTTTACAGCATTATGAAGTGGTATATACCGATGACCCAAGACAAGCGCTCGGTTTAATACAAGAGCACAAACCGCATGTGCTTATTACTGATTTCAGAATGCCCAACATGAATGGCCAAGAGCTTATCCAAGAAGTGAAAAAGCATGATCCCAGTATTGAATGCATCGTGCTCAGTGGGCAAGCTGATTATGACGATATGAAGTCGCTGATCAACGCGAATAACACCTTTAAGTTTTTATCCAAGCCTTGGAATAACGAAGAACTGTACACTACGATAGAAGCGGCACTCACAAACCATCACAAAAACGAATTAAAAACCCAGATATTGCGTAACAATAATGCACCTTTAGTCGAAGTTAATACCATAGGTAATGTCATTGACTGTAATTACGCTTACACGGAATTAGTGTTGAACGAGGTCAATAAAGGCAACTTCTTTCAACTGTTTAATTTTGAAAGTGATAAATGCCTTGATGATTTTACTGAACGCAGAATTGCAACATTAAAAAGCTCTGGGGTGTTATGTCAAGTTGAGCTCAAGCTAAAAACAGAATCCAGCTACCTACTTATCATTAAACCCCTCTCCAGCGAGCAGGATAAATATCCTAACTTTTATCAGAGCAAATTGGGCTTTCTCGAACATATCAATCGCACCGATAACTCTGTCATGATCTGCCTGAAAATTCGAGACTTGTTGGTTAAGAATATTATTTCTAATACCCCAATATATTCAGATACGTTTAAAAAAATCATAGATCATGCTCTACTGAGCGAAGCGACTCATTTTTCGATGCTTGAAATCAGCTTTGACCAAGCTATTTTCTGGCTAGATTCAGTACAAAGTGAAATTGAGGTACACAAATTTTTAGATGAGTTAATCAACTCAATTAAACAATTTTTCATTCGCAAAAATATCCAAATCAAGTTCTCTGTCTCGTACACCATGATTGAGCCTGAGCAACCACTATCGGAAGCAATAGACAGCTTAGTTATCTATACCCAATTTGTTTGCGAGTCTCGCACTGACTTCTATATGCGTTATTCGCAATCACTGCTTTCAGAAAAGCTAAACGAGCATAAAGTCTCTGAGGCATTATTTAACGCCGTTGATAATGATGAGTTTTATCTAAGGTTCCAGCCTAAGCTTAATTTAAATGAACATTCAATCAATAGTTGCGAAGTGTTAATTCGCTGGAAGAACACCCAGTTTGGCGCTAACTCACCAGATTATTTTATTCCGTTGGCAGAAAAAGACGGACAAATAGTCAAAATAGGAACTTGGGTACTTGAGCAGGCGTGTATCGCACTGTGCGAATGGCAAAAGGAAGAACTTGAGATCCAAAAAGTTGCAGTGAATGTTTCACCTTATCAACTTTCCGATCCCTGCTTTGTACAAACCATGTATTCGATTATTGAAAGGTATTCGCTCAAACCCGAGCAATTCGAGTTAGAAATCACCGAGAACTTTGTTTTAGAAAATCTCGAGCAAGCTAAAACTAAATTACTACAATTAAAAGAAATCGGATTCTCCATTGCCATCGATGACTTCGGTACGGGATATTCCTCACTGGGCTATATTTCAAAATTGCCAGTGGATGTTATCAAAATTGACAAAAGCCTGATTGAAAATATCGACAGTTCAAAATCAGCTCGAGATCTTGTCCAAAATGTTATTCGATTAGTTCACGACCTTGAATTAAAAGTTGTCGCTGAAGGTATAGAAACCGTGGAACAGCTTGAAATTCTAGAACAGTTAAAATGCGATGAAGTACAAGGATATCTCATCGGAAAACCTGTTTTGCTTGAGGAGTTTACTCACTATGTCTATTAAAAGCCAAGTGCCACGGATTGTGCTCGTTGATGACGATGAGTTAATGTTGAAGTCGCTCCACCGCCACTTCAAAATCAGCATGGAAGGCGCTGAGATACTGACCTTTTCATCACCTAAACAATTCATAGAATCCCTAGATACGTTAGCGAGCATAGACATCTTTGTGAGTGACTACCTTATGCCATCGATTAACGGTGTTGAATTAATCAATATCGTTAGACGCCGTTATCCGCAAGTCCTCACCGTGTTATTAACGGGCGATACCACGGGCAAGGTACTGTGCAAATCTTCAATTTCTGCGACCTTTATCATCGCTAAGCCATTTCGAAGAGAAGAATTCGATGAGGTTATCACCGCTTTTTATCGACTCAATGAGCTGCCTTTAAGAGAAGCAATAAAGCGTGCGTTAAATGAAACTTTCATTGAAAACGAATTGCCTATCTTGCTAAGTAAAATTGAAGACATTGATTTAGATTTTCATAAGCTTGAAGCGATGCTAGAACAAGAGGTGCTCATTCAAGCTAAATTATTCCACCTGTGTAACAGTGCTTATGTGGGATTATCGACGAAGCAATACTCCCTCTCTACCGCGATTAAGACGCTCGGTGTAGATTTAGTGTCTGCAATTATTGTCTCTGTGTGTTATCACAATATGGTCGCAGCCAGATATGATATCGCGAACTGTGAGCAGTTAAGCGATATTAACTTTAAAAAGGTCAAGTTACTTAAGGAATTGGTACACAAGCTACATGACGCATCAATTGACTCTGAGCGTGTTGTTTTTCTTCAATCCTTATTATTTCTAGGTGAGCTCGGCTCAGAAATAGCTCAGCTTATTACCGAAAGTCAATGTCATTCCCCACAGAGTTGCTATATCGAGAAATTACACATCGCCCTTTATACAGCCACGTTAATTGGCTACGAGTCAGCCATCACAGATCAATTGTATGCACTCATTAATGCCCTAGAAACGGCTAGCTCAGATTGCAATGCCACTAAGCTATTGTTGCTTATAGACACTATCACCAATAAAGAAGTCAATCAGACGGTGATCAACACCTTTTTTGATCAAAAGAGCCAAGATTGGTTGGAGCTTTTCTATGAACTCAGAAGCAAATACTTTAGTTAGTTACAAAGTACTGATATTAGACGATGAAACGTCAATACTTAAGGCGTTAAAACGAGTCATACGGCTGCCTTCGGTAGAGGTTGTCAGTTTTGATAATCCTTTTGAAGCTCTTGAGTACATAGACACGCACCCCGTTCAGGTTATTATCTCTGATTTTAGAATGCCGCTAATGAATGGTGGAGATTTTCTAAAACGAGCCAAAAAAATAAACCCTGGTGCAATTGGCCTAATTCTTAGCGGTTATACCGACTCCGATATGCTTATTGATATGATTAATAGCAAGGTTGCGCATAAGTTTTTATGTAAACCATGGGAGAACGACAAATTACTCGAAGAAGTTAATGCAGCAATAGACGTATACAATAATAATTATTTTAAAACGGTTTTACAGGAACAACTAAAAAAGCGTGATTGCCCACGGGTATTAATCAATAATGAAGGCCAAGTTGTCGAACATAATCTCAGCAAAGACATAGAATCTCAGATACTTGCAGAGTTCTCGGCATGCTTTAGTGGTAATGGCATCTACCACACTCCTCTTGGTGTTTTAAGATGTGAGATCCGCAGCAATCCAAAAGACGAAGAGTTCTATCTGATCACCATAGAAAAAGTCGAAGTAACAGACGAAATTAACGTCTATGAAGTTATCACCGAACTGCTATTATGTTACTCGATAAACCCCGTTCTCACTTACTATGCGTTGCCAACTTGCGAACTCACCACACCGAAATTGGCAGCTGCGGCGCAAGAAGTTTTCAGAAACTACAAAATATTACCATCACCGACCCATAACTATCTATTCGTACTGGATAACATAGAGCAATCCTTACTGCCAAGAAAGCAGATAGAGCTAGAAATTCAGTTGGAAAAGTTACTCGATACCGCACTACCTCACGAGATACAAAGTAATACCACTCAACTCGCTGCATTTTTAAATAACGGAGAGTAGGCGTGGATACTTTTGCAAAAGTTGAATTAACACAAGATTTAGTCGAATCAAGCTTTCCGCTCGCCGACCTCAATACGCTACTTACCTCCCTATCTGATTATTTTGAGGTACCAATAACTTTAGTCACTGTAATCGAAGGGCAATGGCAACATCTGATCGCCAGACATGGGATCCTAGCCGATAGGACACCGGAGCAAGATGCTTTTTGTAAGAGCTTAATCAAACATAACAGGTCTTTGCTTGTTCCAGATACCGCCTTGGATGAAAATTATGCCAATAACCCGCTCGTGACTGGCGAGCCCTACATTCGCTCATACTTGGGTGTACCTTTTAGACTCGACGGCAAGCCAATCGGTGGCGTATGTTTAATCGATACCAAACCGAAAAACTATGCCGAGCGAGATGTTCATTTACTCGAGACGATCAGCGGTCTTATCACCAATATTTTAGAGCTACAAAAAAACTATTCGTTATACCTCGAAGATCAAGAGTTAATCCGCTTTTCACCAATCGTGTTAATTAAGTGGAAGTACAATAATGGGCTGCGCATTCGTACGGTTTCTCCGAATATTGAGCGCGTGATTGGTATTGACGCCTTTCACTTATGCTCCGGGGAATTGCATTTTGAAGACTTACTCACCGAGCCAAGTGTTGAGAAATTTCATTTTAACTTACAAAACCACTTGGATGGTTTAGAAGCGTCTGAAATTTTGCTAGAGATGGCATTAGACTCAAAACAGATTTGGATCCGTATGATCACCGTGGCGCATTTTAACCACGACGGCAGAATGACAAGCATTCAGGCATTTATTACCGAAAATACTGCGCAAAAGTACACCGAAGACAAACTCAATGAGACGAACCGACAGATGCGCCTATTGTTAGAAGCCTCGGAGCTAGGTACATGGGATTGGAATATTCCAGCAGATATCAATAAAGTTAATAAAAAGTGGTGTGATATGCTTGGAATTGAATTTGAATACGTTGAGACCAGTGTTAATTACTTCCGCCAACTTATTCATCCAGCCGATCGTAGTCACGTAGAAAGAGACCTAGCCAAACACCTACAAGGGTTAACCGATGCCTACACAACGTCCTATAGAATGAAACATGCCGATGGCCACTGGGTGTGGATAGAAACCTATGGCAAAGTGGTTGAACGCGATAATAGTGGCAGAGCACTGCGCCTTGCTGGTACTCACCGGGATATTACCTACCGGATGGAAGCACAGTTGCAAGAGCGAAAGCAAAAGCAATTACTGTCTTTTATCAGTAAAGCACAGTCAGCCTATTTAAAAACAGGTGATCTGTCTAAATCATGCCGTGAAATTCTAGAAGAGCTCATCGACATTGCGGATAGCCAATTTGCGCTGATCGGCGAGCTTGAGCATACCGCCGGTGTACCAAGGCTCTTTATTCATGCCATTTCAGAAATGCAGTGGAATGATTTAAGCTCTCAATTGGTACAGAGATATTATGATAACGATCTCTATTTTACTGATTTTAATAATCTGTTTGGATCAGTGATCCTGACGGGAAAAACCGTCATTAGTAATGAACGAGGCAAGCACCCTGCGTCGAAAGGCACGCCAAAAGGACACCCAAGGATCTCTAAGTTTTTAGGGCTGCCGATAAAGCTCAATGGCGAATTGGTCGGTATGATAGGACTGGCGAATAAGTTTTTTGACTATACCGAAGAAGATGCAAAATTCTTACAACCACTGGTCGATTCTCTAGCGGGTTTATACTATGCGGTTAAACTCGATAAAGAGCGCCAAGAAGCAGAAAACAAACTGCTTGAACTTGCAATGACCGACACCTTATCAGGCCTGCCCAACCGACGTGCCTTTATGGAAAAAGCCGCCGAAGTTGGTGAGATATCCTTCCCCTATTTAATTGGTATGGTAGATATCGATAACTTTAAGTCTATTAATGATACCTACGGTCATGATGCTGGTGACAAAGCTATTAAACTGATTGCTTACACCATAAAGGATGCGCTACGCAGTGATGATTTTACCGCGCGAATGGGAGGTGAGGAGTTTGCATTTGTGTTACTTGATGCCACACATGGATCATCTAGCGCACTGATCGAGACCATCAGAGAATCCATATCTAACTTGGAAATTACACTGTCAGAAAAAGAGAAAATACATCTCACGGTCAGCATTGGTGTAAAAGCGGTACTTCCCGAGATGGAAAAAATGTCTATTACAGGACATTTAAATGATGCTGATAAAGCTTTGTATGAGGCTAAACATACTGGCAAAAATAAAGTAGTTTGGTTCGAATAACAAAATATTTCATATTGCTTGATATACTTTAATTTCGCGTCAGACATAAAAATGGAAAATGATGAAACAGCTCTCACTTAACCTAGCTGCACTTGGATTTTTAGTCACCTCATCTGTAGCTTATGCCGATTATACTGCTGAGTTAGAAATTGACCGAATGCAGGACACACCGTTTAAAGAGTGTAGCGACTACACTTTTCGCCAAGTTATGAATAATTTTTTTACCGAACTCACTTGGGATTATCTCACAAGCGATTGGGGCAGAAACTACATAAATATTGATGGTTATGTAGAAGAAGAAGGCGAAAAGTTTGATTTTCTTCTTCAATACGAAGTCAAATCTGATGGGACGTTTGAATTTAACGCTATGGAGTTCTTAGGAAAAGCAAAAGACGACTCGTTTATTATCATGATGCTCGACAAGATTTGCTATCATTCAACCGGTGATTAGCGCTTCAACTCGAAGCGCTAATCTGCTTCTAAATTTAGTCTACTGTAACTTTGCACTGGATGGGCTGTTGATAATAACCCCAAGTTAATATTGCTACATTACTTTGTACTTTAAGGTGATAATCGCCACCGCGGTAATGAGTATCACTGGCGGAGTTATCGATGAACATCAGCTTTTCACTGTCATTAAATTCAGCGACTATGCTTAGTGGCTGAGTATCGTAGTAAAAAACGGATAATAACTTATCGTTACAGAGATACGTCGTATGCCCGGAGCTAGTCACTAATGCAAAACGAGCCTCAAGCTCGGCAATACGGTGAATATACGACTGCTTCAAGCAATGCGTGATATCGCTAGATTTCCAACACGCATTGCGCCCTTTTATCCACCCTCTTTGCTCGGCTTTAAGCTGCTTCGAATGCGGCTCTTTTACAATTTTTTTATACACAGAATTTAGCCTGCGATCCAGTCGAGACAACGCCGCACTATCACAAATAACGGCTTCCATGCTTCCTGCACTTACCTCGTTACAAGCGAATGAAGGCGTATGTAGGGTATGTTGTTTTAAGTGTTCGTCAATATAGCGACACCAATCCTGCGTGCTACGGTCAGGCTTATCCGAGTAACTTCTTACACCAAGTTTAAACTCAATGACCGATTGCCATTCTTGGCTGCCAAGATCAGGACCATGCCCGCTACCATCGCCACTTATTAAAAGATCATCGACCTCTGTCATCCACTGCTCGCCACAGTGAAACGCTTCAACGTTCAATTTCTCGGTGGGTGTTAAAACTGTCCTATTTTGTGACGCACATCCAAATAGAGTGATGGCTATAGCTACAGCCAATCCATGATAAAAATTACGGGTTAATGTAGTCGCTTTCAAGCTAATTTCCTTTTAATCGCGTAAACAAGAGTTGAGCTCACCCCAACAGTAACGTTATGAAAAACATTGAGTTATTGTCATCGGCACATCCGCTAGAGTCACTTCTTTACTGTGAGCATTTAGCTTAATGGCCTCTTTTGGCATTCCAAATACAATGCTGGAGCTTTCATCTTGTGCATAAGTCTTCGCCCCCGATTTCTTCATTTCTAACAAACCAAATGCACCATCTGCGCCCATTCCGGTTAATATAAATCCGATAGCATTACTTCTAACTTGCTTCGCAACAGATTGAAACAATACATTGACCGAAGGCTTATGGCGCTGCACTGGCGGCCCATCTTTGAGCTGAGTGTAATAGAATGCACCACGACGAACAAGCTGAAGGTGATGGCTTCCTGGCGCGATGTACACATGGTTAGCCAGTACGCGTTCGTTATGCTCAGCCTCCTTAATCTTTAATTTTGAAATATCATTTAGCCTTTGAGCAAAGGCTTTAGTGAAGTTGGCTGGCATATGTTGTACCACCACAATACCAGGCAATTCGGGTTCTAATTGACTAAATATGTACTCAAGCGCTTGCGTCCCCCCTGTCGAAGTGCCGATGGCTACCACTTTATCAGTGGTATTAATGGCAAGGTTGGTATTGCTCATTGCAACATCGATAGCAGGCGCACGGCTTATGTCTTCCGTAGAGGACTTTGGTCTGTAGAATCTCGCTTGCTTAACCACTTTAATAAATTGCTCGCGTTGAGACTCAAGAAATGATTTTAAGCCACACTCTGGTTTAGTTAAGATTTCAAATGCGCCAAGAGAGAGTGCCTCTACCGACAATTGAGCTCCTGTGGTTGTTAGCGATGAACAAATGATCACGGGGATAGGTTTATTGGCCATGAGCCAGCGTAAAAAGGTAATACCATCCATCTGTGGCATTTCTATATCAAGAATAATTACATCTGGCGGCTCTGCCAACACGCTGGGCTGCGCCAAGACAGGGTTGCTAAACACCTTAGTCACGCAGATTTCAGGCGAATACTCCAACATCGCAGTAACCGTTTGCCTTACCACAGCAGAGTCATCGATAATATAGACGGAAATTTTATTCGACATCAGGTTGCTCTCCTACTCGATAACGCAACATGAAAACGGTCTACCCGGCAAGCGCCATCCTTGAGATCCACTTGAATTCTCCGATAATAAGGGCCGCCAACATCACGCGCGACAAGCCTAAATCCATAATCGTCAATCAGCTTATGACTCATTTCGATGTTTCGCATACCGACAGTCTCTGAACAAGACGTTTTGAACATCTCTCCACCACCAAAAAGCTTAATCTCCACACAATCCTCAGGGATACTAAACCGCTCTAAATATTGGCGAACCAACGAAAAAGTCTTATCGACATATTTAGCGGGCTCATCGTCATTCGGCTTTTCTGTGGTTGGCAATAGCATATGACTCACAACAACTAGTTGGTGCTGCTTAGACACTAAAACAAATGAAACACAGGACCCCAGCAAGGTATTGAGCGTTGCTGGACGAAATGACTCAATCGCCAAACTACCCGGCTGCAAAAATATTGATTCAACGTCTCTGCTCGGCATCAACATTTTGCATACACCGCAGGGGCGATTGATTCAAATTTGTCATACACGCCATTTAAGCTCTCGGAGTGTCCTAAAAACAAAAAACCTTGCTTCGGCATCGCCCTATAAATATTTTCTAGGATTTTTACCTTTTCATCTTTTTCAAAATAGATCAGTGCATTACGGAGAAATATTATGTCAGCTTTACCACCGATATAAGGCACAAGTAGATTATTTTTGAAAAAATTAACTTTATGATAGAGCTCATCATTCACCATGATATAGCCGGTCTTCTCTCCGACGCCATTTAGACAGTATTTCCTTAGGTATTCGTCAGGAATGTTTTTAGCACGATGTAAGGGGTAAATTGCCTTTTTCGCTAAATCCAGCATCCGCTCAGAAATATCGCTGGCACGCACCACCCAATTCCCGTTACCATAATGCTCCTGCGTGCACATGGCCAAGGTGTATGCCTCTTCGCCAGAGGAGCAAGCCGCACACCAAATATCTGGTGCAGACTTTTGGTAGTAAGTGGTAAACAGCTCTGCGAGCTTTTCAAAGTGTTTACGCTCTCTGAAGAAATAGGTTTCATTGGTAGTCAGCAAGTCGATGCACATATTTCGCTCACCTTTGTTATTGGGTATTTTTAGATACTCAATGTACTCACCATAGCTACTTAATCCTAAAATCCTCAGTCTTTGATTTAGTCGTCCACAGACTAAGTTCTTTTTATGATCCCTAAGATGTATTCCTGATTCGGCTTTGAAGAAGTCAGCAATACAGGTAAATTCTTGATCGCTAATAAAGTCCCCAATCATGTGGCACCTCCTTAGAACTGTTCAAAGTGCTCTTTTGAGCGAGCTTGCCCAGCACTAACTTCTTTTCGCTCGGCGACGGGTTGTGCTTCTGTTTGCGGCTTGCCTCCTTCTAACACGCGCATTTTGCTTTGGCTTTCAATATCTCCGATTTTAAAATAGGCAACGAGCTGGGTAAGCGTCTCTGCTTGACTGGACATTTCTTCCGCGGTGGCTGCAAGCTCTTCTGACGATGACGCATTTTGCTGCGTTAGCTGGGTGATTTGATTCATCGAGTCGTTGATTTGGCCAACACCTGCCGCTTGTTCGTCTGACGCTGCGGAGATCTCTTGTACTAAATCAGAGGTTTTACCAATTGCAGGTACGATTTCAGCAAGTAGACTGCCTGCCCGCTCGGCTTTGCTCACTGAGCCAGATGCTAACTGAGATATTTCCTGCGCTGCAAATTGAGAACGCTCAGCAAGCTTTCTGACTTCTGCAGCCACCACAGCAAACCCTTTACCATGCTCTCCAGCTCGAGCCGCTTCTATGGCAGCGTTGAGTGCCAACAGATTCGTTTGATAAGCAATGTCATCGACAATACCTATCTTAGACGCAATTTGTTTCATGGCCGATACGGTCTCTTCCACGGCGCTACCGCCCTCTTGTGCTTCACCTGCCGCTTTTGATGCCATACCGTCAGTGATTTTGGAGTTTTCTGCATTTTGGGCAATGGATGCCGTCATTTGTTCTACAGAGGCTGATGTCTCTTCAACTGACGAGGCTTGTTCGCTTGCACTCTGTGCCAATGACTGTGCTGTAGAAGAGACTTCGGTAGATGCCTGCGCTAACGACTCTGAGTTAGAACGAACATCACAAATAATGCGACTTAAACTGGAGATTGTACTATTGACGCTTTGCTTCAACTCGTCATAGACACCTGAATAGCTTCCTGCAATCTCAACATCAAGGCGACCTTCTTTTAACCCCTCCATGACGTTAGCAATTTCTTGAATTGGCTTTTCGGTCGCTTCCAATACCTCGTTAAGACCATCAGTCATGGTTTTAAATGCGCCGGCATAGTTTGAGGTGTCTGCGCGATTTTGGATGTTTCCTTTGACCGCTTGTGAAACCAACTCGACGATATCGGTCGCTAAGGTATCTAACACATCGGTGAGATTGGCTGTACGTTGCGCCAGCTCACCTAAAAGCCCTTGTGCTTGTACTTTGGGCTTTAATGATAAGTTACCTTCACTCACTGCGTTGAGCACGGCAAAATTGTCCTCAAGTACCGATTCCAGCACTTCCATCGACTTATTATATGCCTCAGCAATTCTGCCTATCGATCCCTCTAACTCATTGGCTTCAATGCGTCTGTCAAATTCCCCGCAAGCTACCGCTTGGAAGGCAACACCAAACTCTTCTTCTAACAAGCGCTCTTTGCGCTTTTCATCAGTTACGTCTTTCCACTCAACCGTAGTAGAAATACGCTTATTGCTTTCATCAAATACGGGGGTGATCATGAGCTCCAAGCTGTGCTCGCCAAACCCGAGCTTTGCAACGTGCGTAGAGGTTAAACTCGCTAACATAGTGCGCTGGTGGCTTGGATTACGGTGGAACTGGTCAATACTTCCTCCCACCAGTTTGTCGACGCAAAAGGTAGGTAACGTGCTTTGGATCGCAGTTTCTAACCTGAGTAACATGTCTCGCATGGCACGATTTATATAAACAATATCGTAATTTTCATCAGCCAGCATAATACAAGCGGTACTGTAATCCATGGCTTGCTTATAAAAATCGCTATTACTTCCAGCGCTCAAACTCGATTGGCTGATTAATTTAGCCACGAAACTACAGTTAGAAATGGGCTCTGCTAATTTCATGATTTCTAATTGATAAGATCCACTAGGTATATTAACAGTGGTGGCTTTGTCTATCAGCTCGGAAAAGTTATTGTGCAACGACAGCATATCAGTAATATATCCACCATCACTTTGTGCGTTATTTGCAATAAGCCGGGTAAATTGATTGCTTTGATGAACAATCCGACCAGCACCATCTAGGAGAGCAGCAAATGTGCCTGTGGTCTCGATAGCCGTTAATTCTGCATTACTTTTAAGCAAACTTAATATATTGGTCGCGAGTGTTTTGGCTTCCCCTTCATATAAAGCGGGGTTTACTTGGGTAAGATCTGAGTGTTCAATCGCGTTTACGACTGCCTTCGACAGTTGAGTAACTTGTTTGTCAAAGATTGCTGGTAAAATTCCCATTATGTATCCCCTTATTAAGAGTTAGCTAATTTTCTAGATTCAGGTTCATGAGCAAAATCATGAATAAGCTTTGGTACATCAAGAATGAGCGCAATGTCTCCTGACCCTAAAATACTTGAGCCACTGATCCCCGACATCTTTTCAAATAACGCACCGAGTGGTTTGATGACCGTTTGAAACTCACCTAACAGCTGATCGACGACGATGCCTGCTCGCAACTGACCGTACTTCACAACGACAATACTTGGTCTGATCTTAGGGTTCGTTGGTAAGTCGAAAATACGACTCAAATGAATAAATGGCAGCACCGTACCGCGAAGATTAATGTAATCGGTTTGACGAGTTGCCCCATTGCCAAGCGGAAGTTCAATACACTCTGTAACCATATCGAGTGGAATGACGAACTTAGCATCCGCAACACTCACCATAAAACCATCGATAATGGCCATGGTTAACGGCAACCTGAGTTGGAAACACGTACCTTGGTGCTCGACAGATTCAACACTCACCGTTCCACGTACCGCTTCAATGTTTTTTCTCACCACATCCATGCCAACGCCGCGTCCCGAGATATTTGATATTTTTTCGGCTGTGGAAAAGCCTGGCTCGAAGATTAAGTTGGCAATTTCTTTGTCGGTAAGCTCAGTATCAGGTGAGATCAGATTACGCTGAATTGCTTTTTCTTTAATTTTTTCTTTGTCTAGCCCGCGTCCATCGTCACTGATCTCTATTACAATACTGCCTGAATCATGAAAGGCTTTGAGTGATAAGGTACCGTATTCAGGCTTTCCACTGTCCGCTCGTTGTGCTGGTGACTCCATACCATGATCAATGGCATTGCGAACTAAATGCGTAAGAGGGTCGACTATCTTTTCAACCATTGATTTATCAAGTTCGGTTTCAGCCCCCATAATTTCTAAAGAAACCTGTTTTTCTAACTCCTTTGAGGTGTCGCGCACCACACGGCTAAAACGATTAAACGTTTCGCCTATCTGTACCATTCTGAGTTGTAGTGTACTGCTTTGCACATCACTAACGAGTTGTTGAATATGCTCAACAATTTCGGTAAGGGCCGAGTCGCGTATTGTTTTGGTGTGATCTTCGAGTGCCGCAGACACGATAACCAGCTCGCCAAGTTCATTGACTAATTCATCTAGCTTCTGCGCCGGTATTTTCATCATCCGCTCGGGATTCTTTGGTTTGACTTTGTTATTTTTGGTGGGCTGTTTATCAGTTTTGACAAGTGTTGGCGTTGGCTTATCATCTTCAATTGGGGCTATCTCAATATTGGATTCTGCAGCAATAAACTCAAATGCTTCATCAATATCTTCTCGCGTAGAGTGATGTATCTCTAGCTGCATTCTAAAATGGCATAATTCTAGTTCATCTGCTGTGACCGCGTTAAGCGCAGGTACCTCATCAATCAACCAATCTACTTCTACCGTACTACCTTTACTTTCGATGTAGCGAATAATCGAGAGCGGATCAAAACCATCCACCATGCAGGCCTTATAAAACTGCGCTGAGACTCGAAAGCTCTGCGTTGCTTCTTGATTTTCTACAACGGTTTGCTCGCTTGAGGCTTTGTCTTGCAAACCACTATATGACTTTAAACTTTCTAGCAGCCCAGCTTCAGCATCGGTCAACGCCTGAGGAAAATCTTCGTTTGACTCTAAGCACTTAATTAACGCATTTATATGGTCATTACATTCGAGCAAAGTCGAAATCAGTTTTTCGCAGGGATTTAGCGCGTGATTACGAAGAAGCTCCATAGTGGCTTCAACAAAATGCGTAAAATCGACAATATGGTCATAGCCAACAACACCGGCAGAGCCCTTTATGGTATGTGCAGCACGAAACGCCTCGTTAATGATCTCGTCGTCACTATTTGGCAGTATAGACTCCATTGCCAAGAGACTTTCTTCAAATTGAAGTACCAACTCCTTGGCTTCTTCAATAAAGACCGCTTGAATTTCGGATAAATCAACCATCTTACCTCCTTTGCGCACAGTTTGATGCAACTAAGGTATTGAGTAGCCATAAGGCACAAGGTGAGTGATGCTCATCAACCCCTATCACAGATAATGGCTTTTCCGTACAACACTGTGCGAGTGCAACAACTAATTGAAAGCCTGCAGCGTCCACCTCCAGCAGCTCGCTAAGGTCAATCGCTATCGCCGTCGTGTCATCGCTTAACATGAGCTGCCATTTTGCTGCCACTTTGCTCACTTCATAAATGGTCAATACTTCTGGCAGCACAATGGTTAAGTTGCTCATATTTATGCTCCTAAGCCAAAATACGTGAAACGGTATTAATCAGCTTTTCGGGTTTAAACGGCTTTATCATCCAAGCCTTTGCTCCCGCTTGCTTACCTTGACTCACGAAATCAGAGCCCGATTCTGTGGTTAGCATCAAAAAAGGCGTAAAGCGATATTGACCCATTTCTTTCACTTTCTTCAACAAGCTCAGCCCGTCCATGTTTGGCATATTCAAGTCACTAATGATCAGGTTGATTTTGCCTTCATCTAACTTGTTGATTGCGTCAAGACCATCACAGGCATCAATGACTTCATAACCTTCAGCGAGTAGTGTCATTTTTGCCACCTGACGAATTGAAGCCGAATCATCTACTATCATAATTTTCTTAGTCATAAGACCTCCTAGAAAAATGTTACTTCGTCTTCAACATGGTCGTGTTGAGACGTATTTTCAGTGGTTGAAACATGACATTCCCTTTCTTCTTTCATGGTGTAAGAGTTGAACATTTCTTGCTGTAATGTAGCCAACCCTTCCTCGCCTAGCTCACCTTCTGTCCTGTATAGTGAGACTAATGAAGTAAGCCCTTTGCAAATGTGTTCTAGCTTTTGGCTCACTCTATCTTGAAATTGAAAATCGGTTATCGCGTCGTCGACGTTCGCTTTTATCTTGCTTGCGGTATCATCTAATCCATGTACCGATTGCGTCAGCTCATTAGCGACCGACGCCATCTCATTGAGCACTTTTCGGATATGTAATTCAGCATCATCCATTAGCGTAACGTCTTGTGCCTGTGATTCGGTGAGCTTTTGAGTATTGTCAGCAACGGCATTGGTTAAGCCATTCATCTTTTCAATAATAAGCTCTGCAGCTTCTGAGGTAATATCCGAAAGCTCACGCACCCTTTCCGCTACCACGGCAAACCCCCGACCGGCCTCCCCTGCTCTTGCAGCTTCAATTGATGCGTTAAGTGACAATAACGTGATCTCTTTTGAGATTTTTTGAATAGATTTTGTTTGCTCAGTTAGTTCTTTGGCAGCATGACTTACAGCTTGATTGGAATTGACGACCTCGAGTTTTGAACCGAGAGCAACGCGCAAACTATGCAGGACTTCATTGAGTTCTTCTTGACTGTGTT
This sequence comes from Pseudoalteromonas sp. NC201, assembly GCF_002850255.1. Lineage (NCBI taxonomy): Bacteria > Pseudomonadati > Pseudomonadota > Gammaproteobacteria > Alteromonadales > Pseudoalteromonadaceae > Pseudoalteromonas > Pseudoalteromonas sp. NC201. The sequence goes on along the minus strand of NZ_CP022522.1, from coordinate 2,036,411 downwards.
TGGCAAAACAGTGTTCATCATCACCAAAATTTTCTACAGAACCTCGTGCCGATTCGATCGTGTTATTTAGTGCCTGTCTTAGCTCTGAAAACTGCAAGGTCAGCCCAGAAACCGAGTCATTACCCAAGGTTTTAATACTATAGACCTGATTAATAACGGTTTCTAAAATCGCGGCAACAGATTCTGTATTGTGCTGCTCCACCTCGCAATGCTCTTGCATCTCACTCGAATAACTAGCAAATGCCTCACAATCAAGAATTACTTTTGCAGTTAAATGACGCTGCCTTAACGTTACCGCTAAGAGTGCACTGGTGATGAGCACAGAAGATAGCGACAAAATATCAACGCGAACACTGAGCAATAGCGTGAGAGACAATACTAGGCTGAGCAACACCGCAGCGCTAATGTAGTACTTGTAGATTGCCTTTAGCTCATTAATTGGAAGTATCTGCATTATGCTGACTCCCCAAGGTGACTACCACGCTCGCTTAACTCTATCAGCTCAGCCATCTCTTCAACTGAGAGAACTTTTTCAAGGTCTAGCGCGATAAGTAGCTCATCTCCGCGTCTTACCATGGAAGCGATGAAGTCAGCTCTGATTTGCGCGCCAAACTGGGGTGAGTTGGTTAGATCTTTTGCGTCAACTTCTATGACTTCATTAACGCCGTCAACAATGACACCCATCTCAATGAGGTTGTCAGAAATACTGAATTCACAAATGATAATGCAGGTTCGTCTGCCAACTTCTATTACTTCTCCACAAAGCCGAGCTGACAGATCGATAACGGGTACAACTGAGCCTCTTAAATTAATCACTCCTTTAATAAACTCAGGCATCAAGGGGACTTTTGTCACGGAGCCCAATTCAATGATCTCCTTTATTGACAGGATCTCAATTGCATAGCAATCCTGTCTTGACTGAAAAGTGAGATATTGCAATGACTGTGTGTTTTCTGTGATCGCTTGCATTTTCCGCCCCGTCTCATTTGTCTTATATGTTACTTTAGTCTCGCATTTCTTATCTGTCAAAATTTGAGCAATAATTTATTTTAACTATTTCTTTGTGGTAAAAATAAGTTTAAAAGCAGGTGGATATAAACAATTTCTTAGTATTAAGTATTACCGCGGTGACGGATTTATAATGGATTTTTTGACAACGAAACCTGTGGCAGAAAGCTAAAGCCAACTGATTGAAAACTGGATAATCAGAACAAAAGCAATAAGGAAGTACATGAATTGCAAAGAAACGCTAACCTAATGAAGGCTAATTTTATTATGAACTGGGTTTGATTGATTACTTATCCGTAAATTCGTCGGAGAAATCTGCTTCGCTGAGCTTAGGAAAAGATACCGTAAACGTTGTGCCTACACCGACTTGTGAGTCAACTTGAATGCGACCCTTGTGCTTGGCGACGATGCTATATGATAGAGACAGACCAAGGCCAGTACCTTGACCAACAGGTTTGGTGGTAAAAAATGGATTAAAAATTTTATTGATGTCCTCAGCTGGGATCCCTTTGCCAGTGTCTTGGATGGCAATAACCACCTCGTTTTGTTTATCTTCGATAGAGATAGTTACCGTACCGCTTGACGCTATTGATTGCGCTGCATTGATAATTAAGTTTAAAAATACCTGATTAATCTGCATTGGCTGACAATATAGCAACACTTCATCATCAAGCGAGTAAGTTTTGTTGATAACCGCATGGTACTTAATTGAGTTGTTGGCTATTTTCAGCGTACTTTCAATCCCTTTAATGAGATCTGCCTCTTGCCACTCCTGGTTATCAACATGAGAAAAGGATTTTAAACTCTCAACTATCTTAGAGACTCGGTCCAGCCCTTCTAAGCACTCTTGCAGTAATTCAGGCACGTCCTCCTTTAAAAAGTCGATACTATGCTGACTTTGGAGCTGCTGCTCCTGCTGTGCTAAACCACTGTCGGCAAGTGTACTAAAATTCGATTCATAAAAATCGAGCATCGCAAACAGTCCGCTAGCCTGGCCTTCTAAACTTTGAATATTGGAATTCACAAAACCAATTGGATTGTTGATTTCATGCGCCACGCCAGCGGCTAGTTGGCCAATTGCTGCCATTTTCTCAGACTGTAGTAATTGGTTTTGTGCAGCTTCCAACTTAAGGTTGAGTGTTTTTAACTCCTGTTTTTCTATCTCTAATGCTTCGGTTAGACGTTTTTGCTCTTGATAATAGCTCGCCAGCTCCGTCACATCTTGTATGATCACGCATACCTTTTTCACTTCTTCAGAATGCTCAAAAATCGGCACATATTGAATGTTCTGATACATTGAAGTTTCATCGCCAGTAACAGGACGGCTGCTGCTAAGTTCAAACACATGAGGACGATGCTCCCAGTAGCTAAAACTTGCTGCTTTTAAAGCAAAAACACTCTTCAATTTCCGCTTAATGATTTTTGCAGCTTCAGGAAATACCTCATCGATAGACATGCCCTCAATATTTTTGGGAGTGTTATCCGGTAGGCGGTTTTTCAAAAATTCATTCGCAAAAACCACCGTATGTGATTGGTCGAGTACACAAATTCCAACCGGAATATAACGCTGCAATTCGTTAAACACAGTCAGTCCTCTATTCCAAGCATGGCATTGAGTTTTTGGATCACAGTTTTAATGGATTTCTCATCCAAACAAATAATCACTCTCGAATCAAAAGCAATAGACTCGATTATAAATGCAATTTTCATCACCAATGTGGTTTTCCACTCGGCAATGTCGTCGGATAGTTGATGTTTGTAAATAGTCGGCATAGTCAATGAGGTTTTAAGCTCTAACTGACTAGAAAAGCCGTTTAAACATGCACCAGCCAAGATATTAGATAAATCTAATAAGACTTCATTAAGATCAGAGTCATCCAGTGGACTATCGTAGTCCATAAGTTCGGCTATTTCTTGTAAGCCTTGCGGTGACAATAGATTAATGACTTCACCTTTAATTTCCCCTAAAAATGACTGCCTCGTTCTGTAAACATGTGCGGTATTACAGATCTCATTGAGTTGATTTGGGCTGACCGAAGTTATTTCAGGGATAGATAAACTAATTTTCGTTTCAATTAATCGAGCTAAAGAGTTCGCTGCTTGGCCCATGGATATATTCATTAGCTCTTGCAAGCCGTCCCTTTGCTCTTCACTGAGTGGCATGTTCATAATAAACCTAGCTCTTGTAGCGTGTTATGTAACTCTTCTTTTTGTAATGGCTTTTGCAAAAAGCGAAATGCGCCGAGTTTATCTACCAACTTCTTCGCTTCGGGCTGAATATCGGCGGAAATAACGATTACCACGGTTTTTGCATGGTGTTCGTGTAGATGCGTAAGAACTTCAAAACCATCCATTTCTGGCATAGTTAGATCCAAAAATAACACCTCTGCTTTGCCCTGCTCAACCATCACCAATGCTTCTTTGCCATTTTTTGCCTCACTGACTTCGACATCCCAGTCTTCAGGTATTGCCCTAAGCACAGCCTTTCTCGACATCATAGAATCGTCTGCAACGGTTACTGGAATTGCCATGAGCACCACTCCTATTTCACTATATTGGTAAAAAGTATGGTCTTTGGCTTTTTGACTGTCAAAAAATTATGAGTAAAAAATGACTCATTTGTCCTCTGAACGAAAGAGATTCAACTTAGAAATAACAAATAATGGCTCGATTAATTATCGTAAATGAGTTTTAGCGGTTCTTGATGAGTAGCAATTTTACAATTTTGTATGATGTGTTCTTATGGGTCGGTAAAATATAGGGCTTAGCCCTATATTTGCTTTAGAGATTTTAAAAATAAAATCTTAGCGAAAAACTAGCTATCAAAGCCGTTTAGCATTTTGTCACAAACAACAGGAGTTGGCCTATGATTGTCATCCACGGCAACAAAGGTAAAACTACCTGTAATTGCTAAGTGTTTATCATCTTTGTGCATTCTTTCAAGATAGATTTCAACATCAACCTTTAAGCTGGTATTACCAACATGCACTACCTTCGATACTAATTCTGCGAAAGTACCTGCAGGAATTGCCTCTTTGAAATCAACTCTGTCTGAAGAGATAGTCACCAAAGGTTTGCGGCAAAAACGCGTTGCAGCAATAAAGGCAACTTCGTCCATCCAAGCCAGTGCGTCACCACCAAATAAAGTGTTATGGTGGTTTGTTCGGCCTGGGAAAACGGTCTTTGTTACATGTGTGATTGAGCTTTTGATGCGTTGCTCAACAATGGCTTGTCTTTGTTCGTCTGTCATTTTTTTACTGCTTTATCCGCTAGTGTATCTTTCATAAGTAGAGCTGGATCGAGTCGTTCCCCGAACCAATTAAAGCGCCAATCCAAATGCGGGCCAGTTACCCTGCCCGTCGCGCCAATTTCAGCGATTTTATCGCCTGTTTTTACCGTATCGCCAACCTTAACATCCAGTTTACTAAGGTGGATATACGTAGAGGTAATGCCGTGACCGTGATCGATAATCAAAGTGCCGCCACTGTAATAAAGATCTGGATTTGCAAACACCACTTTACCCGATACCGGCGCTAAGACCGGCTCACCCGTTTTATTTGCGATATCCAATCCAAAATGTGGTCGTTTTGGCTCACCATTAAAATACCTTTGGCTACCATAAACACCTGAAATACGGCCCTTCGCAGGTCTGAAAACAGGGTCTTTAAAGAATAATAAATCCGAATTGCCTTGTCTTGCTTTTGACACAGCTTGTGCTTCTTCACGTATGCGTTTTAGCACCGACTCTGGTGGCGAAACATACTTTTTCGCCACCCCCGTGATCTTGTCTATATCATAATCTCTTTTCGTGATCACTATCGCTTGGCGATGCTTTTGACCATCATCAGATTGCCAACTCAAGATGTGGTTAAGTTCGGCATCACGGCCAAAACCAAACACGAAATAGCCATCTTTAGAGCGTTTCAATTCTGTCTCGTTTAGCTTTATCTCAGTTGCATTTTCAAGCTTGCCGACAACCAAGCCACCTTGTGTCAGGTTACCTTTTAATTCAAGCGCCTCAGCAAATAATGTGGTGCTCGCAAGCAATATAACAATTGCACGTTTAAGCATACGCAATCGCTCCTTTTCCAACCCCTTCGTATGCTCTTACTTCAACCTTATCATGTGGATTTTGCAGCTTTATTTGGCCTGCAAGATAGTCCGCAATACATTCAACTGTTGTATCGCAAGGTAATATATCGCAACGTGATTTGCTGATCGCCAACTCAAAATATCCCTGCGACGAGGTATACGCGAACGCATAATCTTTATCTTGAGCGATTATATACTGAAGCAAACTAGGATCAATCAAGTCTTCTTCGCTGCCAAGATAAATATCTTGCCATCTATCCGCCCATTGCTTTTGTAATCTAGGCATGCTGATATCATTTAGCTTCACACCAATCAATGAACGATGACCATGAATAATACGCTGACAGTTACCATCGTGTTTCTTTAAGCCATGGCTATAGTGATAATAGAAGCCTGTTGCGGCCTCTGGACGCAGTGTTATATCTAAATCTTTCACGTTTTCAGGCATATGCGGCATAATAACAGACTTAAGGTAAGCGATTGCATTGGCTTCATTGATTTCATCCCCTTCCACTACACACACCGCTTCCTCCGGTGCATTCATGGCTAAGTGATTTCCATCAAATTGCATATCAAATTCAAATCGTCCTTCACTGTGTTTTGCATTACACGCAAGCACGCTGGGTACCGCTAATTTGTGGTCCAGCTTTTCGTCGATAATACGTTTGATTTGCTTTTTAACTTTTGCAAAGTCTAACACCATAGACTCTTCGTTTAAGTCACCATGCAGCACAATATCGGTGATCCAACTTTCACCTACCGCACCACGACGTGGGCAAAGGTACGAAAAATCAATTACGGTCAAAGAGTCAACAAAAAGGATCATAGATCACCCAAAATAGCCTGCTAAAAAATCATCCCCGATTATAATGATTTTCACATTATAAATCGCCCCTAATTGGAACTGATTTGCATTTAATCTCTTCAATTTTTTGAAATTTAATCAAATAGACATATCTTTAGCGCAAAATTTACAAGTCTCCGTACGCTTTTTAACTGTTCGGAGTTGTTTAGCGTACATCTGTACGCTAAAGTAGCGTCAATTTGCAAGCTAAGAAGAAGATTTATGGAACCGAAGAACAGCTATACAAAAGAAGAACTTATTTTATGTGGTCGCGGAGAAATGTTTGGTGAAGGCAACTGTCGCCTACCTAGCGACAACATGCTAATGATGGATCGCATCGTTCAAATTAATGATGACGGTGGTGAGCATGGTAAAGGTCAAATTATTGCTGAACTCGATATCAACCCTGATCTGTGGTTCTTCGACTGCCATTTTAAAGGTGATCCAGTAATGCCTGGTTGTTTAGGTTTGGATGCGATGTGGCAATTGGTAGGCTTCTTCCTTGGTTGGTCTGGTGGTCCAGGTCTTGGTCGTGCACTCGGTGTGGGCGAAGTGAAGTTTACGGGTCAAATCTTACCGACTGCTAAAAAGGTAACTTATCGCATTGAAATGAAGCGCGTTATCAAACGTAAGCTATTTATGGGTCTAGCGGATGGTATCGTCGAAGTTGATGGTCGCGTGATTTATGAAGCAAAAGATTTGAAAGTAGGTCTTTTCCAAGATACCAGCGCATTTTAACTTTTTCGCTGTTATCGTTTTATAGCTTTAAAAACACACAAAGCCCCATCTGGGGCTTTGTTCTCCTAAAATTCGGTATCAGGTTTTAAAGATGTTGCGATTATCCATCGCTTCTCGCCATCCGCCTAACCATTCTGATCTGTGTTCTACTTGTTGATAGGGACAATTTTCTTTCGACCGACCGGCTAATCCTGCCTTAAATCCTTGTGAATGTGCTCTTTCTAAACGGTCTCTTTTCTGTCTCTTCATAGGTAATATCCTCACCTTTTTCTCGATCAGCATTAGCGTTTCTAATACTGTGTAGTTCAAACTTGAGCGAACGTCATTCAAAACGAAGATATTGACTTGCGATATAATGACAATTCGTACTAACAATTTAAATTAAAGATTTTATTGAGAAAAGTTAAACACGAGCGACATCGTATTTCATACAGATGTGCTACTTACCGATGAGATTTGGCCAAACCCATACCTTCAATAAATCACATCTCAGCGAGTCATGCAATGATCAGAAATGTAATTCTTGTACAGCTGAGCACAAAAAGCATATTTATTTTACTTTTATATAGATACCTAGATATTCAAGACTTAAATTGTTGGTTGACGATCTTGTTTTTCTATTTTTCTCTGTAAAAAAACATTCATAATATAGTAATAAAAAGAGGCTGGACGAATCCAACCTCTTTTCAATAACTTGAGTTTTTAAATCGAGCAAAGCTCAATTAAGCAGTACTATCTTAGCTTGCTTTAATAACCTCTACACCACCCATATATGGTTTTAGTGCATCAGGCACAATAATTGATCCATCTGCCTGCTGGTAGTTTTCTAAAATCGCAACTAGAGTACGACCTACCGCTAAACCAGAACCATTAAGAGTATGAAGTAGTTCTGGCTTCTTCTCACCACTACGACGGAAACGCGCTTGCATACGGCGCGCTTGGAAATCCCACATGTTTGAACAAGAAGAGATTTCTCTGTAGGTATTTTGTGCTGGTAACCAAACTTCCAAATCGTACGTTTTCGTCGCACCGAAACCCATGTCTCCAGTACAAAGCACCACTTTTCTGTAAGGTAAACCAAGTGCTTGTAAAATTTGCTCAGCATGACCTGTTAACTCTTCAAGCGCTGCCATAGAATCTTCAGGTTTTACAAGCTGGACAAGTTCAACCTTATCAAACTGGTGTTGACGAATAAGTCCGCGCGTATCACGGCCATAGCTACCTGCTTCGCTTCTAAAACAAGGCGTGTGCGCCGTCATCTTAATCGGCAGCTCTTTTTCGTCATAAATAACATCGCGAGCGCAGTTAGTTAACGGTACTTCTGCCGTCGGAATTAGACTAAAGCCATCTTGGTCTTCAGATAATGCTTCTGTGTGGAATAAATCTTCTGCAAACTTAGGAAGCTGACCCGTGCCAAACAAGCTCGCTTTATTCACAAGATATGGTACATACATTTCTGTATAACCATTTTGCTCCGTGTGGGTATTCAGCATCAGTTGTACAAGTGCTCTATGCATACGTGCTACGCCACCGCGCATCACTGTAAAGCGAGAACCACTTAGCTTAACACCAGTCTCGAAATCGAGACCCTTATCAAGCGCTTCACCAAGGTCAACATGATCTTTAACTTCAAAGTCAAATTGCTTTGGCTCACCCCAAGTGCTTATTTCAACATTCTCAGACTCATCAGCACCTGCAGGTACCTCTTCAGCAGGGAGATTTGGCAACGACATTGCGTAGTCATTAAGTTCAGCAAGAATTTTATCCTGCTCTTCTTTCGCTGCACTTAATTGGTCGCCCAAGTTTGCAACAGCATCTAGTAAAGGTTGAACGTCTTCCCCTTTCGCTTTAGCTTGACCAATCGCTTTGGAGGAACTGTTACGCTCACTCTGTAATTCCTGAGTTTTGGTTTGTAGCGCTTTGCGCTTTTCTTCTAATTCGGTGATCTTAGCAACATCGAGTTCAAAACCACGCTTTTTCAAACGCGCAGCGGCTTCCTCGATGTCTTGACGAAAGTATTTAGAATCTAACATTGTTTTTTTAACCTTTTTGCATGATGAGGCAAAGACCAACCCAGGTCATAAAGATACACGCCACCACGTTTAATGTGACGTTAAACGCCATTTTCACATATTGCCCTTGTTGAAGTAACAACAAGGAATCCATTGAGAATGTAGAAAAAGTAGTCAGCGCACCTAAAAAGCCAATACCTATCAACGTTTTAGATGGAGAAACTGAAATAACTTCTTTTTCAATTAAACCGTAAAGCACACCCATCAATAATGAACCAAGAATATTAACGATCAACGTCCCAAAAGGGAATCCCTTACCTAAGAGTTTTATCGACATATCGCTGATAAAAAAGCGTAACATTGCACCAAACGCTCCACCTAGCGCAATTGTGAGATAATTTATTAGCATCGCTACTTGTACCTCTTGGTGCTACTTTGCGCATTTTGCGTCTGTAGATAGTTGAGCTTGTCGGCTATTTGTTTCTCAAGTCCCCGATCTGTCGGATGATAGTATTGTCGCTCTTGAATGGCTTCTGGAAAGTAATTTTCTCCTGCGGCAAAGGCGCCAGGTTCATTATGTGCATAACGGTATTCTTCGCCAAAACCGAGCTCTTTCATTAGTTTTGTCGGTGCATTTCTGAGATGTTCAGGTACGGGGTAATTCGGATCACTTACAGCATCGCGTTTAGCTTGATTGAACGCCATGTAGACCGCGTTACTTTTTGGCGCACTCGCAAGATAAAGCGTTGCCTGTGCTATCGCACGCTCTCCTTCGCTTGGCCCAACACGATGAAATATATCCCAAGCATTTAACGCAACTTGCATCGCTCTTGGGTCTGCATTGCCGATATCTTCCGTGGCGATCGCAAGCAATCGCCTTGCAACATAGAGCGGATCGCCTCCGCCTGCTAATATCTTGCAATACCAATAGAGCGCTGCATCTGGTGCGCTGCCGCGAACTGACTTATGAAACGCTGAGATTAGGTCATAATATAAGTCGCCCTTATTATCATAACTTGATAATTGGCTGGGCAACACTTGTTTTAGTACAAGTTCATTCACCAAATGAGTGTTTGAATTTGGCTCAAAACTTAAGTCAACCGCCTGCTCCAGTAGATTAAGCGCCTTTCTCGCATCTCCCGAAGCGGCTTTGGCAATGAGTTTAAGTGCGCTGTCATCAATGGTGATGGCTAATTTCGACAGCTGTTCATCTCGTGACAACGCGTCTTTAAGTACTTGACCTAGTTCGTCCTCTACAAGCGATTGTAAGGTATAAACACGCGCGCGGGACAAGATCGCGTTATTCAGTGCAAAAGAAGGGTTTTCAGTGGTCGCGCCAATAAAAATAAAGGTGCCATCTTCAATGTGAGGTAAAAATCCGTCTTGCTGGGATTTGTTAAAGCGATGTACTTCATCAACAAATAACAGCGTACGTCTACCAAATTGAGCTAATCGGTTTTTAGCATCGACGACCGCTTCACGAACCTCTTTAATTCCTGCACTGACAGCGGAAAGCTTGATAAGCTCTGCATCCGCATAGTTGGCAATGATCTCAGCAAGGGTGGTTTTACCCACTCCGGGTGGCCCCCAAAGGATCAGGCTATGACAGCGTCCAGATTCAATCGCACGATAAAGTACAGAGCCTTTGGACAAAATATGACTCTGCCCAACATAATGCTCTAACGAGGTTGGCCGCATTCTTGCGGCCAACGGTCGTACATCTGGTGTAAAATCAAACCCTAAACTAGTCACTGCCTCTTTGGTCGTCTACGACCACTCCTTGTGGAATTGTAAACTCAAACAAACTCTCTTTTATTGGCGCATTGACTTTGCTTTCCTTAAAGCTAAACGTAGAGACTTGACCTGAAATATCGTTCACTTTCAATAGTGCTAAACCATCGTTTTTGTCATCAAAACGCAGTGTTAATTGCTCAACCTGCGAGTCTACTTTGTTTTTTGGCGTGATTAGATATTCTTGACCGGTAAGTGCTACGTTGTACTTCAGCCATTGACTGTCCTCTTGTGTCGTAAGTAGCACAAATGGCGTAGTATCAATAAGTTTAGTCGTATCTAGGATGGTCACTTGCTCAGCAAACGTATCGTAGTAATAGGTTGTTGCTCCGCTTGATACAAATAAAGTGTCATCCGGCATCTCTTGTTGCCAACGGATTTTTAGTGGTTGCGCTAAGGTTATCGCCCCTTCGCCGGTTTGCAACTCATTGCCTTCTTGATCTTTAACGATTTGCTCAAACTTACCTTGAAAACTGGTTAATTCAGCCAGTCTTCCTTTTAGACTTTGCATCGCTGCCTCATCAGCCCACACAGGCCGAATAAGGAGGTTTGATAATACCGTTAGCAACGCAATTTGCTTAAATTTTTTCATTAATTGGCTCCACCTTTTACCAATACATCTCGTGCACCATTATGACCAGGAGCACTTACCACTCCCGACATTTCCATTTGCTCAACTAATCGAGCGGCACGGTTATAACCAACTCTTAACTTACGTTGTACACTCGAAACAGACACTTTGCCTGTTTCAATAACAAACCCAACGGCTTCATCATAAAGTGGGTCAGACTCTTCATCCCCACCTTCCGGTGCTTCGCCTGGTAGTAAAATATCCTCGGTTGCTTCACCGCATAGAATTTCTTCTACGTAGTTTGGTTTGCCTCTTGCTTTCCAGTCACTCACTACCGCATGTACTTCATGATCGTCAACAAACGCGCCATGCACACGAACCGGAACACTCGTTCCTGGCGGCAGATAGAGCATGTCACCCATACCCAACAGGTTTTCTGCACCTTGCTGGTCTAAGATTGTACGTGAATCAATCTTACTTGATACTTGGAACGCCATTCGCGTTGGTATATTCGCTTTGATCAAACCCGTAATGACATCCACTGATGGACGCTGTGTTGCCAGCACTAAATGTATGCCGGCCGCTCGCGCTTTTTGTGCAATACGTGCTATTAACTCTTCTACTTTTTTACCAACAATCATCATCATGTCGGCAAATTCGTCTATAACAACCACGATACTCGGTAATTTATCTAGCTCTTGTGGTTCATCCGCCATACCGTCTGTATCTTTAAAGAGTGGATCTAAGATTGGATGACCCGCTTCTTTGGCGTCTTTAATCTTTTGATTGTAACCTTTAAGGTTACGGACACCGAGTGCCGACATCAGCTTGTAACGGCGTTCCATTTCCCCCACACACCAGCGTAGCGCGTTTGCAGCCTCTTTCATATCAGTAACCACTTCACATAATAAATGTGGGATACCTTCGTAGACTGAAAGCTCAAGCATTTTCGGGTCTATCATGATCATTCGCACATCTTCTGGCGGCGACTTATATAACAAGCTTAAGATCATGACATTAACGCCCACTGACTTACCAGAGCCGGTTGTTCCGGCCACCAGCAGGTGCGGCATTTTGGCTAAATCAGCAACAACCGGCTGGCCTGCGATATCTTTACCAAGCACCATAGTCAAAGGAGATGGATTTTGTTCAAACTTAGGGGCATCTATCACTTCGGACAAACGTACGATTTCGCGGTGTTTGTTAGGCAACTCTAAACCCACATACGTCTTGCCAGGGATAACCTCAACTACGCGCACTGAGACTGCAGATAATGAACGCGCTAAGTCTTTTGCCAGACCGGTGATCTTAGCAACTTTAATGCCCGGCGCGAGATCTAACTCAAAGCGCGTAACGACAGGGCCTGGATACACACCAACTACCTGTGCTTGGACATTGAAGTCTAATAGTTTAGTTTCAACTAACCGCGAAACCTGATCTAACTCTTCTTGCGAAATTGGATTCTTAGCCTTGTCCGGCCTATCCAACAAATCTAATGAAGGCAATGGTTCTGCAGGTGGCTGAGCCTCTAGAAGCGCTTCAAATTGCTCTTTTGCGCTTGGTGGAGGCTGATAACCATAGGCCGCCTTTTCAGGTGCTTTAGGCTTAAGAGGCCTTGCCGGAGAAACCACTTTGGTTTCGTGCACAGGTGCTTCATCCAAGGCATTTAATGCCGCGACAGTATCCAGTGGCTCATCCTCTATCGCTGAAAAGTTGATTTCTTGCTCAAGGATATCATCTAGCTCATCGAACACCGACGGTTCTTTCTTCTCTTGTAGATCAGAGTGCGGTGCAGACGAAGTTTGAGGTGTAGATTCAGTGTTCGTTTTGCGGAACAATTTATCTTTTAATTTACCAAGTCCACTAGGTTCTTCTTCAGCATCGAAGTCAATATCAGTTTCAGTATCGGTTTGCTGCTGGAGAGCCTGCTCATAATCATTTTTTTTCTCGGGAGCTATTATTGGTGTCTCACTGTCTACTCTATCCGCTTTGGTGCTAGCGGCCTCAGGTTTCTGTGAAACTGACTGCGTTTGCTCTATATTGCGCTCTGCTGTCAGTCTATCGCGTAACCATCTAAAGCCGGCGAGTACCTTTTCACCCAAATAATCAACAAATTCAACCCAAGACACACCGGTAAGTAGCGTCATTCCTGCAAAGAAAAAGCATAGTAACAGTATAGAAGTACCGGTAAAGTTAAAGGCGGGCATCATGGCCCCTGCAACCACATCCCCTACTACCCCACCAGATGAGAAATTATAGATATCATCAAAGTTGATACTGCTGATTGCACTCGCAGAGGTGATAAACAATGTTGCGCCAATAAGGCGTAAACCTAGCGTGGTGTAATCGAGTTGCAGTAGCTTATGCGGTTTTTTAAACAGTAGATAACCAAGAAACTGCAGCGCCGCGGGGATCAAAAACGCCAGCCACCCGAAACTCAGCAGCATAATGTCTGCCAGCCAAGCTCCGGCAGCACCCGTTATATTGTTTACTTTTACGTACTCACCGGATTGAGTCCAAGCAGGGTCTGCTGGGTCGAAACTTATCAACGCACACAACATAAATATTGCTGCAGCCGTGCTTACAATCAAACCTGTCTCTAAGAGGCGTTGCACACCATTTAAGCGCATTGTAATTAAACCTTTTTTCTGTTTCTTTTCTGGACTATGTAAGCCCAAAACGTCAGCAAATTAGTGATTTGCGTTAGTATTGCTGTATATACTTACACCTTACCAAGAAATACCTCAAGGTGCACAAGGTTTTATTACTTCTCCTTCTTCTCCTTTTACTTCTTCCATGACCACAAAAGTGCGACTTTCACTGATACTTGGCAGTTTAAGTAAAATTTCTCCTAATACTCCTCGATATTCTGACATGTCAGTCACTCGTGTTTTCAATAGATAGTCGAAACTACCGGACACAAGATGACATTCAATAATTTCGTCATGCTGCTTTACTGCTTGATTAAATCTATCGAATACATCAGGCGAGTTTTTATTCACTGTAACTTCAACAAACACTAAAAGTCCCTGTCCAAGCTTAGCAGGATCGACTACGGCTTTATAACCCCGAATAAATCCTTCCCGTTCCAGCTTTTTAACGCGCTCCAAGCAAGGCGTAGCGCTCAATCCTATGCGTTTGGCTAATTCTACGTTTGAAATTCTGCCATCTTTTTGAAGTTCGACTAAAATCTTTCTGTCGATTCTGTCTAGTTGTTGATACATAGTGTAGTTTTTTATCCTGAATGACTCATTAATTCAGAGTATATCACTACATTAAAATATTAAAACAGTGAGACACACTGGCTATAGGTAAATATAATAGTCAAAAATTTTACCCCGTTCTTATTTTGAGGCGAATATTATGATTATTGGTGTACCTAAAGAGATAAAAAACCACGAATACCGCGTAGGTATGGTTCCTGCGAGCGTTCGTGAACTAATCAATCACGGTCACGAAGTCGTTGTTGAAACAAATGCTGGTATCGGCATTGGTTTTACTGACGAAGATTATGTTCAAGTTGGTGCTAAAGTTTTAGACACTGCAGCAGACGTTTTTGCTACTGCTGATATGATTGTTAAAGTAAAAGAGCCTCAAGCTGTTGAGCGCGCCATGTTACGTGAAGACCAAATCCTATTTACTTACCTTCACCTAGCACCAGACCTTCCACAAACAGAAGATCTAATCAAGAGCGGTGCTATCTGTATTGCATACGAAACGGTAACTGATACGCGTGGTGGTCTTCCATTGCTAGCGCCAATGTCAGAAGTTGCTGGTCGTATGTCAATTCAAGCTGGTGCTCAAGCGCTTGAAAAGTCGCGTGAAGGCCGTGGTATGCTGCTAGGTGGCGTGCCTGGTGTTGAACCAGCTAAAGTCGTTGTGATCGGCGGTGGTATGGTTGGTCGTAACGCAGCGCAAATGGCTGTAGGTCTAGGCGCAGACGTTACTATTCTTGACCGTAACATCGATGTTCTACGTTCTTTAAATGCACAGTTTGGTAGCCAAGCTAAAGTTATCTACTCAACTGCTGATGCACTTGAAAAACACGTACTAGAAGCAGATCTTGTGATCGGTGGCGTACTAATTCCAGGTGCAGCGGCTCCTAAGCTTGTAACTGCAGAGCACATCAAAGCGATGAAGCCAGGTGCTGCTATTGTTGACGTTGCAATCGACCAAGGCGGCTGTATTGCTACTTCTAAAGCGACTACACACGCAGATCCAACATACATTGTTGATGACGTAGTTCACTACTGTGTAGCTAACATGCCTGGTGCTGTACCTCGTACTTCAACGTTTGCACTTAACAATGCAACGCTTCCGTACATCATCAAGCTTGCAAACTTAGGCTACAAACAAGCGCTACTTAATGACAAACACTTTATGGACGGCCTAAACGTTCTGAAAGGTCAAGTAACGTGTAAAGAAGTGGCAGAAGGCTTCAACATGGAATATGTTGACCCACGCGCTGCACTAGAAAATGCTTAATTTTGAATTTTAAGTAGTAAAAAGGGCTTCACTTGAAGCCCTTTTTGTTTGCTGTTAGTTTGTCTCAAAATTCACTTCGGTATCTTGCGTCAACGTAACGTCTTTTGTTTGATACAAACTAAAATCTGCATCTATCGTTTCGGCATCATCTAAATGACCTAAGCACGAATACCCTAGTTTGTAGTCTCCAGAACCAATAAATGCTATCTCATATTCACTCTCAGCATCTAAGTTTGCGGTTGCTACTGGCGCTGAATCTTCATCACTGATGTCGCTTGGCACTGCAACATCCGTTTTATAAAGATAAACAACATGTTTGTACTCTCCGACAAGAGGGGCTAGGTCTGCGTTATCTGCTATACATGCATTTTTCACAGACTCGCTAACCATACCCTCAATCTCGAAACTGGTTAACAGATTTTCCAAACGGACAGCTGTTGGTTTTAGATAAACGGTGTCATCATTTGTGCGCTTCAATAGCGCCTTATTTAAGTCAAACTCCAATACGATTTGGTTTTCACCTTCATTTAACGAGAAGTTATTGAGTTGGATTTCACCCACACCATCATTACCTTTACGGGTTACGGCTAGCGGTGCTTGGCTACCATCTAAAAAACGCACGCTAGAGGTTAAATCAAAATTAGACCCCGCACCACCGTTTACAACATCGGCTCTGATCCACTCATAATCACCGGCATCGATCTCTTGGTCGTTTACAACCAAATAGATATCATCACCCGCATACTCAAGCAGATTGATCTTCATTGGATTACCCTGCGCATCCAAGGTATCAAATGTCACATCTTCTTTTCCAGATGCTCTAAATGTCAGCCGTTGAACAACAAGGTTGACTTCTGCAAGATTATTCACAGCAGCATCTGAAACACCAACACTTACGGTGGTTTTTTGAGTTGGTTGTGAGGTGTTGTTGTCGTTTGAGTCAGAACCTGAACCGCCACCGCATGCAGCGAGTATCATTGCCGAGGCAATCGCTGTTAAAACTGGTTTGTACATGATGTTTTCTCCTCTTCTAAGTCTTAAAGAATAGGAATTGCGCCATGAATAGATAATTAATATAAACGCAATAATTTGAAATACCTTCAAATGCAGTGCAGAAGGTTTGGCATTTTCTTATTAAATGTCATAAGTTTAATGTATCAAACTTATTGGAGTGTGGCCGTGAAGTTTAAACACAAAGTCGTATCCGTCTCTGCGCTTGTGCTGCTTGCAGCATTACTGATCTTATCTGTTATTCAATATATTTCCGTGCAATCAGCAATCAAAGCGCAAACCGAACAAAGTGTGAATGAAATAATTCAGGGAATCGGTAATACTGTCACTGCGCAAATGAAAGGAGCAACCGATCTCGCCGCTCTTGCTACCAACCTCGTAGCTTCCACTGACACCTTAGACGCGGCCTTCCCTATTCTCTCGCAGCCACAGCTCACAACCTCTTTCCTATTGATAGGTTATGGTGAAGAGCAAACAGGAAAATATGTAGCAAGCGATCCAAATTGGAACCCAGGTGCAAACTGGGATCCGAGAAAGCGGCCTTGGTATACCGACGCAAAAACTGCACGAAAGCTCATTATCACAGCACCTTACGCTGATGCGGTAAGTAACGAAATCGTGGTATCAATTGGTACACCTGTATTTAAACAAGGCCAATTTAACGGCGCAATTTTTTACGACGTTAGTTTGGCAAAACTCGGCGAAATGATTAACTCGTTTAACCTGCTAGACGCGGGTTTTGCCTTTATGGTGAGTAAAGACGGGTCGACTATCTCACACCCTGATGTAAAACTAAATGGTAAGTCTTCTCGTGCATTTCTCGGTGACATAAGTATCTCAGAAAATATCCAATACGTTGAAGTTAACGGCGAAGACAAATTAGTGCAGTTTAAAGAGGTCAAAGGCTTAGATTGGTATTTAGGGGTGATGCTGGATGAAGACACCGTTTTTGCTGCACTTTCACGACTGCAAAGAGATGCAGCCATATTTGCCTTTATTTCTGTGGCACTCGCGACTGTGCTACTTTCTTTTGTGATTAGTTTATTATTAAAGCCACTCGATGAAATCAACACTGCCATGGCTGCTATCGCACGTGGTAATGCAGACTTAACCGTACGATTAAATACCGAGCATGAACCCGAATTTGCAGCACTGGCGCAAAATTTTAATGCCTTTACCAGCAGCTTACAGTCTTTGATAGCGAATATTCAAGGTTTAGGCCATGAGGTATTAAACGATGCTCAACAAACATCTAAGGTCGCAAATAAAGCCAAACTTTCCATTCAAGAGCAATTAGCGAGTATCAAAGTCCTTGATGAAGCAACAACACACATGTCTGCAACTGAGCATCAAGTAACACAATCTGCCCATGAAGCCGCTGAAGCAATTAAAACCACCGATCAAGTTGCTCGCCAAGGAGAAACAATCGTTGCAGAAACAACGGAAACAATTCAAGAGCTATCTAATCAAATCAGTTCGGCAATGACCGTAGTTACTGAGTTAGAAAGCTCGTCTACGGCTATTGAACAAATACTATCTGTTATCAACAGTATCGCCGAGCAAACCAACCTCCTAGCGCTCAATGCAGCCATTGAAGCCGCAAGGGCTGGTGAGTCTGGTCGCGGCTTTGCCGTCGTTGCAGATGAAGTGAGATCGCTTGCACAAAGAACACAAGAAGCCACAACTGAAATCCGTGGAATGATAAGTCAACTGCAGTCGGGTTCTGAAAGCGCGGTCACTGTAATGAAGCAAAGCCAACATTATGTCGATAAAACGGTTGAAAAGGCAGACCAAACCAAAGCCGCGCTTGAAGATATGCGCAGCGCCATTCGCCACATTGTCGATTTGAACTCTCGTATTGCTGATATGCTGAATGAGCAAAATGACATTGTAAATAACGTGAATAGCAGTAGCTCATCAATTCGTGGTATTTCCGAGTCGGTGTATAGCGAAGCTAAGAGCGTTGATGCCACCATGCAGTCTCAAGTAGAAAAGATAACAACCCAAGAACAACTACTAGAGCAATTCAAGGTTTGATTATCGGTAAACTAAACCGTTACTATAGAGACAGTTGTAAAGCGGCGCGATGCCAAGAGATAAAACATGAAAGCGAATTTGCAGGAATTATTTGAACAGTATTTTCAGATAGCTGAACAGGTTCAGATCAACCTCTATCCGGTTGATGACAATATGGTTCCAGAGAACGAATATCAATTAGAAGCTGCAATTCCGCCGCTATTTAAGCTCGCGAACGAAATTAATGAGTTAGATCTTAATGCCCTGCGACCACTTCGTAATCTGGGTGATATTGCCAATGAGTTAGCAGCTTATTTGCAGGCGCAATCACGTAAGATTGATTTAATTATCAGCCACATTCTCGCAACTGAAGAACCTGACGACAGTCATCTATTTTGTGACAGCTACGGCGGTGGCGGCCTGACCGCAACGTTAGAAGCAGATTATGAGGTCGGACAATCATTGCGAACTAAAATATTTTTGCGCAATGAAGCCAGTGCTATCTTTTGCTACTCAGAAGTCATTGCCAAGCAAGATGGTAAATTCACTCTCGCCTTTACCGCTATTAGAGAAGCGGATCAAGAGTTGCTCGTACGGGCGAGCTTACACGCCCAGACCAGACAACTTAAGCTAAAGCAGCAAAAAGACCAATAAGGCATTTAACGCATTAGGTGCCTTCTTTAAATGCTCAATTATCTTCATAAAACTTACTGACACACCTGAGGTTAATGATAAACTATAGGCTTATTATTATATGGTGATGATTTAATGAGTTTTACTTTACTCCCAGAATGGGCACCACAAGATGCAATCATGCTTACTTGGCCGCATTCTGATACCGATTGGAGCGACATTCTCAGTGACGTTGAACCTGTGTACGTTGCACTTTGCCAACATATTACCCAAGTTCAAGAAGTCGTTATCGTGGCGCATAATGAAGCGCTAAAACAGCATATCGAAAACTTACTCAGCACAGCTGAGGTTAGCTTAGCTAAGTGTCACTTTGTTGTTACGCCTTGTAATGACACATGGGCCCGTGACCACGGTCCACTTACGACGCAAACAAGTACAGGAAATCTATGTATCAAAGATTTCACCTTTACAGGTTGGGGTAACAAGTTTGCTGCGGATTTAGACAATAAGATCAATCAGCAGCTTGCCAAACAGGTCCTCAACCCAAACTGTACCTTTGAACAGGTCAACGTGGTACTTGAAGGCGGCGGTATTGAGATTAACGAGTCCAATGTCTTATTGACCACTTCAGAGTGTCTGTTGAACCAAAATCGCAATCCACATCTAAGTAAAACCGAATTAGAACTATTGTTGCAAAAAGAATTGGGTGCTGAGTCATTCTTGTGGGTAGATCATGGATACTTAGCCGGTGATGATACTGACAGTCATATCGACACTTTAGTGCGTTTTGCACCGGATAACACCTTGGTATATGTTAAGTGCGATGACAAATTAGACGAGCACTATGATGCCCTCAATAAAATGGAACAGCAGCTACGCACATTCCGCACCCCAAATGGCGCTCCATACCGTTTGATTAGTTTACCTTGGCCTAGTGCTAAGTTTGATAATGAGGGTGAGAGATTACCTGCCACCTATGCAAACTATCTGATCTTGAATAAAACGGTGTTAGTACCTATCTATGGCGATGACAAAGATCAAGAAGCGCTAGACAAAGTCTCTCTTGCCCACCCAGAAAGAACGGTAATTGGCGTTAACTGCCTACCAATCATCCATCAATTCGGTAGCCTGCACTGTATTACGATGCAGTTACCAAAAGGTTTTTTAAGGTAAGTACCATGACTGAAAAAAACATCAAAGTTGGTATTGTTCAACATAGTAACTCTACAGATCTCGTAAATAACTTTGCGAAAACCTGTGACGGTATCCGAAAAGCCGTTAGTCAGGGTGCTAAGCTTATCGTGCTACAAGAATTGCACCGCAGCTTGTATTTTTGCCAGACTGAAGACACCGCTCTCTTCGACTTAGCGGAAACCATTCCAGGCCCAAGCACAGACTCACTAGGCGCACTTGCAAAAGAGCTTAATGTTGTCATCGTTGCGTCGTTATTTGAAAAGCGTGCAACAGGGCTTTATCACAACACCGCTGTTGTACTTGAGTCTGACGGTACGATTGCCGGCAAATACCGTAAAATGCACATTCCCGATGACCCAGGTTTTTATGAAAAGTTTTACTTCACCCCTGGCGACATGGGCTTTACTCCAATTCAGACTTCTGTTGGCAAATTAGGCGTACTGGTGTGTTGGGATCAATGGTTCCCAGAAGGTGCGCGTCTGATGGCGATGGCAGGCGCTGAGTTTTTAATTTACCCAACGGCAATTGGCTGGGATCCTCGCGATGACAAAGCAGAGCAAATCCGTCAACGAGATGCTTGGATAATTGCGCAGCGTGCACATGCAGTTTCTAACGGAGTACCTGTGATTAGCGTTAACCGTGTTGGCCATGAATCAGATCCTTCGGGTCAAAGTGAAGGTATTCAATTCTGGGGCAATTCTTTTGTTACCGGTCCGCAAGGTGAAATGTTATTGCATGCATCTGAAGAAGCTGAGGAAATCTCGGTTGTTGATGTTGATCTTGCACGCAGTGAATCCGTTCGTCGCATCTGGCCGTATTTAAGAGACAGACGAATCGATCACTATCAGGATCTTTGCAAAATTTATCGCGATTAATAAATAGGAGTAATCAATGGCGAATGTGCAATGGAACAATTTACCTTGGGTAAAATCAAACAAGGATAAAATTTCGTGGGGTAATTTGGTTGGCAGTAGCTTATCACTGTGTTTGAGTGAGCACATCCAACAACATGACAACTTAGTTGTACTCGTCACCCCCGACACCCCCTCTGCACTTCGCCTTGAGCATGAACTGGCGTATCTTTTAAAAGATACGCCAGTCATGATGTTTCCTGACTGGGAAACATTACCCTATGATCACTTTTCACCACATCAAGATATTATTTCTCAGCGTCTTGCGACGCTAAATACACTCAAACAGGAAAAGCAATCCGTACTCATCATTCCTGTTTCAACCCTTATGCTACGTACCGCACCACCTAGCTTTATCCACGGCATGAGTCTTCAGGTAAAAAAAGGTGACACAGTAGACGCACAAAGCTTGCGTGATACCTTAACTCAAGCGGGTTATCGTCATGTTCAGCAGGTAATGGAACATGGTGAGTTTGCTGTTCGAGGCTCCATTATCGATTTATACCCCATGGGTAGCCCACTCCCCTTTAGACTAGATTTCTTTGACGATGAGTTAGACTCAATTCGTCATTTTGATATCGAAAGCCAACGCTCAAACGATGAGATTGATGCTATCGATTTATTACCGGCACACGAATTCCCAACCAATGCAGAAGACATTGAACGATTTAGAATTAATTACCGTGAAGCGTTTGGCGCAAGTAGTGAAAAAGACAGCATCTATATGCAGGTTAGTAAAGGAAACTGGCCTGCGGGTATAGAGTATTATTTGCCGCTCTTTTTCGATTCGTTAGCGACGGTGTTTGACTATTTGCCTGAAGATACCGTATTTATGCCTTTTGGCGACATTGAATCTGCGGCGCAAACCTTTTGGCAAGACGTATCTAAACGCTACGAAAGTCGCCGGGTTGACCCACTTCGTCCGCTACTTTCACCAGCCAAGCTATATCAGCCAATAGAGACCTTGTTTGAAGGCCTTAACGGCTTCTCTCGAATAAAGCTTAGTCAAGCGATGCTGGGGACCAAAGGGGGCAATAGCAATGTCGCAGCTGAATTAATCGACGATGTTCGCATTGAGCATAAACAAGCTAATCCATATCAAAAAATCCTCGATTACATCGCTGCTGAGAAAAAACAAAAGTCTCGCGTGTTATTCAGTGTTGAATCAGAGGGCCGACGAGAGTCACTGCTTACCTTATTAAAACCAACAGGGCTAAAGCTTAAGCCTTATAAGCGCATTGCAGAATTTGTATCTAGCGACTCAGATGTTGGTGTGGTCGTCACTCCACTCGCTACCAGTGTGAAACTACTGGATAAAAAATCGCTGTCTATCATCACCGAGCAAGAACTGTTAGGTGTTAAAATCTCCCAAAAACGCCGCCGCAAACATAAATACGAGCAAGGGCAAGATGCGCTGATCCGAAACCTCGCTGAGTTAAAAGAAGGTCAACCTATTGTTCATTTAGATCATGGTGTAGGTCGCTATTTAGGGCTAGAAACCATAGATGCAGCGGGTATTGCTACCGAGTTTGTGACGATCATCTATGCCAATGACGCTAAACTTTATGTGCCTGTCTCTTCACTCCATATGCTCAGTCGTTACTCTGGAGGTGAAGAAGCTTCTGCACCACTTCATAAACTGGGTAATGACGCGTGGGAAAAAGCAAAACGCAAAGCGGCTGAAAAAGTCAGAGATGTTGCTGCTGAACTCCTAGACATATACGCAAAACGTCAAAGTAAACCGGGTTATGCATTTAAGCTAGATGCGAGTGCCTATCGAGACTTTTCCGATAGCTTCCCATTTGAAGAGACAGACGATCAACGCAATGCAATTACAGCCGTACTTGCGGACATGCAATCAAGCCTAGCGATGGACAGACTTGTTTGTGGCGATGTTGGCTTTGGTAAAACCGAAGTGGCCATGCGTGCTGCGTTTGTTGCCGTCAACGATAGCAAACAAGTGGCCGTCTTAGTGCCAACTACGCTACTTGCCCAACAACACTTTGAGAACTTTAAAGACCGTTTTGCCGATCTGCCAGTTGAAGTCGGTGTGCTTTCGCGCTTTAACTCAGCGAAAGAACAAAAAGAGACGTTACAAAAACTTGAAGAAGGCAAAATTGATATTGTGATAGGCACCCATAAGCTTATTCAAGAAAACATCAAGTTCGCCGATTTAGGTCTGCTGATTGTCGACGAAGAACACCGCTTCGGTGTGAGACAAAAAGAAAAGATTAAGCAGCTAAGAGCAGATGTCGACATTCTTACCCTGACCGCAACCCCAATCCCGCGTACGCTGAATATGGCGATGAGTGGTATGCGTGATCTCTCTATTATTGCAACACCTCCAGCCAAACGATTAGCGGTAAAGACTTTTGTACGAGAGCGCAACGACGAGCTTATTCGCGAAGCAATTCTGCGTGAAATAAAGCGCGGTGGACAGGTTTACTTCCTCCACAATAACGTCGAGACGATAGATAAGGTCACCGCTGATATCTCGGCACTCGTGCCAGAAGCTAACGTTACTACTGCCCACGGGCAAATGCGTGAAAAAGAACTTGAGCACTTGATGGGTGAATTCTATCACCAAAAGTATAACGTGCTTGTATGTACAACCATTATTGAAACCGGTATCGATATACCCTCTGCTAATACCATCATTATGGATTGGGCCGATAAACTCGGATTGGCACAATTACATCAGCTTCGCGGCCGTGTAGGACGAAGCCATCACCAAGCATACGCATACCTACTCACGAAGAATAGCCAAGCCTTAACTAAAGACGCGGTCAAGCGCTTACAAGCCATAGAACAACTCGAAGACTTAGGCGCGGGCTTTGCCCTTGCCACCCACGATTTAGAGATCCGTGGTGCGGGTGAGCTACTGGGAGATGACCAAAGCGGTCAAATTCAAACCGTTGGCTTCACGCTGTATATGGAAATGCTAGAACAAGCAGTTGAAGCCTTAAAAAATGGCAAAGAGCCAACACTCGATAACCTACTTCAGCAGCAAAGTGAGGTTGATCTTAAGTTCCCAGCACTGCTACCGGACGATTACATTCACGATGTAAATATTCGTCTTAGCATGTATAAACGCATCGCAAGCACTAAGTCGCTGGCGGAACTTGATGAGCTGCAAATCGAATTAATCGACCGTTTTGGACTGCTTCCAGATGCGGCGAAAAACCTTTTTGCGGTGCAGTCTGTTAAGCTAAAGGCAACTCAATTGGGCATTAACAAGGTCGAAGCAAACCCCAAAGGTGGCTTCTTTGAGTTCAGTAGTCATACAAAAGTTAACCCAACATTCATCATAGGATTGATACAAAGTAGCCCGTCAACCTATAGAATGGAAGGCGCGAATAAACTGAAGTTCCTGATCGAAGAAAAAAATGGCCAAGAGAGATTAAAACTGGTTAATGCGATGATTGATGACTTTGAGAAAAAGGCTGTAGCATGAAAACAATAAAAAGTCTGGCCATCCTAGCGGCTTTGGTAAGTAGCGCGTCTGCACATGCCACCCGTTGGTTTGAAGTAGAAATGATAGCATTTGAGCAAGAGCCTAGTTTCTCTTTGCGAGAAGACTTTAGTATTGAACCTGAACCGCTCAATAAAAAAACCATCAAGTCACTATTATTCGACGGTTTTAATACCACCGGCTATAAACTATGCTTGGAAGGCAGTGAGCAGTTTGCTGAGCAAGATTTTATTCGAGGATTAACGTCGGGCGCGCACTCCAGCTCTTGCGATCCAGATGCAAACTATGTTGAAAAATTCGGCACTTTGCCTCTTTCACCAAAAGTTGAGCCACAAGAACACATGGACTCTATCTACTTGTTGGATGAGTCCCAGCTTAATTTTTCCAACAAGATTGCAGAGCTAAAACGTAAAGGGCTCAAGCCACTGTTGCACACTGGTTGGCGATTCCCAGAACAAAGTAATAAGCGTGCTCCTAATATCGAGGTTATTGCTGGCAAACAGTTCGCATCGCCATCCAGTTATAGTGTAATAGAAAATGACGATCAGTTTTCGTCACTATCGAAGCGTTTTAATATCGAAGAATCGAAAGAGCATGTGCATTGGCAGCTTGAAGGCTTGATTAAAATTCACGTGAGACATTACCTTTACGTGACCACAGATTTAGATTTAAAGTACGAAGACGGTAACGATATTCGTACTGCTCGTATGTCTCAATATACGCGCGTGTATAGCGGCGACATACATTACTTAGATCACCCTAAACTTGGGGTCATCTTTCAAATAAGAAAATACAAACATTAGACGGGCAACCCTATGAAAAAATTACTAACTGCTGCTGCGCTACTTACCCTAGTCGGCTGTTCTAAAGTAAGTTTAGAAAACTACAACAAACTAGAAGTGGGCATGGACAAAGCTGAAGTTGAGAATATTCTTGGCTCTGCTGATAACTGTGAAGAGAAAACACTACATACCAATTGTATTTGGGGAAGCGAAGACAAGCATATTAAAGTAACGCTACTTTCTGACAAAGTCACCCTTTATTCAAAGAAAGGGTTAAACTAACCACAACTCAGTGCTTTATCGTTTATGTGATAGAGCACTCTAGTGTTGAGTTCCGAGAAGCAACTTAAGCTAAACCTAAAAAATCGTGTAAATTTCATATAGTACTAATCAAAATCACAATTTAGGAAAAGCGAAAGGTATTCCTTCAAATTCGCTTCGCAACAAAACCACCAGAGTAGCAAGTTTAATAACGATTTGTCTTAATACTTACTCAATCTGTAGGAGCGAATCTGACGCTAACTGCGTTAAGAACTGCTTATTTAGAACAACTAAATAGAAAAGCTTTTGGCTTCCCTAGATGGATGTAGGTACCTTGGAGAGTAGTTGGATGTATCAGTGGTATTATCGGCAAATATCACTTAATTAAGCAAATTGGTATAAGTGAAAGTTTATGAAAAAAAGAGTACTACTTTGAGTACTCTTTTCTCGTATTTAGATTAGAAATTATATTTCAAATTCACAAACACTTTACGACCCCAAGGATCATAGAGTGAAGAGTTTGCACCTCGGCCATCTACGTAATCTGGTAGAATTTTGTCGAATACGTTTCTAAACCCAACCTCTACTGAAGCTTTGTCGAAGCGATACTTAGCAGAAATGTCATGCGTTATAAAGCTACCAGTATATGAATGCTCCTGGTCTTCTTTCGACTCACCTCTTTCTTCTCCAGACTCAGTCAGTGTATCTTCTAAATCAATCAAAGCTGAGCGATCAATAAATCTTGCATACCATGTTGCAGACCAGTTATCTTGAGCATAAGTTGCTCTGAACGTACTTTGCCATTCTGGATCACCAAGCTCGCCATGTTCGCGTTTTACAAGCTCAGGGCGGTTTTGGAATTGGAATGTATTTCTTTCGATCAAATGGCTAACAAACCACTTTAATTTCAGATCACCAGGAAGTCCAATAGATGTCAGATCTGTATTATAATGAATATCAGCTTCAACACCTTTAACTTTTAGTTTAGCTGTATTTAAGTAACCAGACTCAACACGCGTAATTGACATAGTAGCCGGATCGCGAGTTACTTGTCCGCAGAAAACAGTATCTAGATCAGGACCATCTACACAGTTATCCGCTACGGTTTGTATTGTTAGCGATTGAATTGCGTCTGTGATCTCAATATCAAAGTAATCAATACTCGCCGACAGCCCCTCAATTGGCGTGAATACAAAGCCTAAAGTTAACGACTCAGCTTCTTCTGGGTTGAGATTTGGGTTACCGCCTGTAAGCGTCTCTTTTGATACATTATCTTCAGCTTGGAAATTAGCCGGGATCCCTAATGCCGCACAGTTCTTGACACGGTTTGGGTTATCGGAAATATTATCGACGTCACATGGATCGGTAACTCGGCCAAAACCTGGTGATCGTGGAGAGAACGACTCTGCAATGTTTGGTGCTCTAACCGCTTCGCCGAAAGTACCACGTAAGCTATAGCCTTCTAATGGAGACCACATAAAACCAACTTTCCAAGCATCAGCTTCACCGGTATGTGAGTAATCAGCTCTTCTGAACGCTGCATCAACAGAAAGTTCATGGGCTAAAAATACATCAGCCAAAATTGGTAGGCGTGTCTCGACGAACCATTCTGATACATCATACTCGCCATATACATTTGGTGTAGCAGAATTTGATAATACATTTGAACGAGTTAATTCATCGGTGATAGTCTCTGACGACTCCCAACGCTTCTCATAACCAAACGCAAATCCAACTGCACCACCTTGTAATTCAAAAAACTCAGCGGTAT
Source organism: Pseudoalteromonas sp. NC201 (assembly GCF_002850255.1). Lineage (NCBI taxonomy): Bacteria > Pseudomonadati > Pseudomonadota > Gammaproteobacteria > Alteromonadales > Pseudoalteromonadaceae > Pseudoalteromonas > Pseudoalteromonas sp. NC201. The sequence continues at coordinate 2,008,819 of NZ_CP022522.1, read as the reverse complement.
CGAACGATGCAGAACCTCCCACGAAACGCTGTTTCACAGCATCGCTTCTGGTAACATCGGCTGTGATCCAATCCATAGCTTCAGCTGAGGCTTGGCCAAATCCAAATGGATTGTAAGGTACACATCCGCCAATATTTACTGTCTCGGGACTCTGGTAACCTTCCGGCTGAGCTTCAGAAACATTGCTACGGCAGTCTGCTTTACCCGTATTCGGATCGATCACCGCATCGATTGCTGCCGCCCAATTCCCCAAAATTAAATCATTTTCAGTAATTCGGTCATTTTCAGTGCGGCCGTATGAGTAATACACATCGTAATCAAATATTGTGTCACTCAGAGTAAAGGCACCACGTAACCCAGACATAAGCGTAAACGTTTCTCGTTTGTTTTTAGCCGAACGGTTACCAATTTCGTCTAGAAATTTATTAATTTGAACTTCTTCTAGTCCACGATCTGCAAATACTTTCTTATCTGCAGCAGATAAGTAAGGGTTATCTGCCACTTTGATTCTATTTTGGCCAAATCGAAAACTTGGCTGGAATTGTTGAGCGATATCAGAGCGAACGTACTTGAAATCACCATAAAGCTCTACATTATCGTTAAAGGCATAGTTAAACAACGCCCCTGTTGAAACTTTGTCACGCTGAGGAAGATAGTTCACATAGTCTTCAGGAGAGAAACAATATTTACAACCATCAGGGAAGCTTGCAAACGCACTATTGGCGAATAAGCCTCGAGTTGGCATGAACTCACCAATGCCGTCATTCGAGAATGTGTAGTTAATACCGCCACCTCTCAATACACCATTAGGGCTAACATACTCCGACACAACGTTTGGAACCCAAAGCTCATCAAAGATCCCGTCATCTTCACCAGTATTTTCAGGATTTGGCATATGACCACCAAGATTGAAGTTTGGCATATCTTTTGTCATAACTTCTTCTATGGTGTCTTTTGTTACGAAAAAGGTTACATTCCCTTTGCCGTCCTCTGAATTCACACCACCAACTAAGCTATATGCGCTATTTTTACTGCCCACGCCCTCTGTTGAGTCGCTGTAACTAGCGCTTAGCTCTAGACCTTCAAAATCTTTCTTCAAGATAATGTTAACAACACCTGATACCGCATCAGAACCATAAACTGCTGATGCACCACCAGTTGTCACTTCAACTGTTTTAATCAATGCGGAAGGTATAGTCGATAGGTCAACTGTAGAAGAACCGGCTTCACCCGAAACATGTCTCTTACCATTAACGAGCACAAGGGTTCTATCTACTCCAAGCCTTCTCAAATCTACAGTACTCATACCTGCAGAACCGTTACTATTTGAGTTGGCTCGAATTGTTCCGGTCGCACCAATCGCAGGTAATTCTGCAAGTACAGAAGCTAGGTCTGGAATACCCGCTTGTTCAATTTCCTCACCAGTTATTGAAATAATGGGCGCTGGTTGACTCAACTCAAAACGGGCAATACGTGAACCTGTAATCTGAATCTTTTCAACTTTATCAAGTGATTCATCTGAAGCAACTTCTTCTGCAATCGCTGTTGATGCAATGATACCTGTCAATGAGATGGCTAATGCAGAGTGAATAGCATTACTCAGTTTGCTTTTTTTCATATAGACTTTCCCTAATTATACTTTTTCTTTGAGACAAAATTAGTCTCGCGATCAGATTAACTTAATTTAAAAAAAAGCAAATACAACTAAACGCAATTTCCATTATCCCCAAAAAGTGTACAAATTTATTTTTACACTTTTACTACACAGAGCTAACCCGCATCCATTGTTAATTAGTTGAAAAAATATCATTTTAGTCATCCCACCCACTCTAGTAATTGTAAAGAAATAAATACGAAGTACAATTATTGTAATGGGATCTTTTTAATATTTTTTTGCAAAATAATTAGCAGTTGCTTCTTAAGCTCTATTCCAATTATCTTTTATATACAAAGAATTAGAATGTAGAAATGCAGATAATATCTAATAAACTTTCGCTCAATTTGAAGGAACGAATCTGACGCTAACTCCGTTAAGAACTTTCTACTTAGAATAGAATTTTTTGCCTACATGAATGTAGATACTTTGACGATAGCTGGTGACGTAGCAGTGTTATCGAAAAGGCTTTCTTGCTTCAGAATAGCTCTCTAAATTAAGCAAACAGGTATTACAAGTTTGTTTTCACGGTGGTTTATATATAATATGGCGGGACATAAAAAAGGGCCGTAAAGGCCCTTTACAACAAGTAGAAACTAGCAAAAACAAGGATTAGCGCATTGCCATCATCATTTTAGCCGGTTCCTCTAGGAAGGTTTTCCATAAATTATTGAAGCGTGCGATCGTGCCACCATCAATAATACGATGGTCGCCAGACCAACTTACTTGCATGATAGAGCGCGCAACCACATTACCTTGTGCATCAAAGCGTGGTAACGGCTGCACTTTGCCAAGTGCAACGATAGCAACTTCCGGTTTATTGATAATCGGCGTCGCAACCGTACCGCCAATCGCCCCTATGTTTGAGATTGAGATAGTACCGCCTTTCAGAGAATCAGGAGATACACGCCCTTCCCTAGCGGCTTCTGTCAGTTCAGTAACAGACTGGGCAACTTCTACAATCGATTTGCTTTGGCATGATTTAATATTTGGTACAAGAAGACCGAGCTTGCTGTCCACCGCCATACCAATATTGTGGTCATCAAAATAAGTGATTTCCGTACAGTCATCATTTACTTTTGCATTCAAAATTGGGAATTCGTTGATTGCAAGTGACAACGCCTTGATAAAAAATGGCATCATCGTCAGCTTCACGCCTTGTTTGGCATATTGCTCTTTCAAAGCACCACGAAATGCAATTAAATCGGTTAAGTCAATCTCGTCACAGTAAGTGAAATGTGGGATCGTCGAAACAGAGGCCACCATCTGTTTGGCCATCGCCGCTTTCATACCACGTAGAGGCTCAACTCTTTTACCACCTTCTGAGGTAGGAGCCGGCTTTTGTGTTTGAGACTTTATCGTTGTGTTAGCTTCATTCGTGGTCGAAGCACCACTTACACCGTGCTCAAGGAAATGTTCGATGTCCTCTTTATACACACGACCATTTTTACCAGAGCCTGGTACTTCAGAGAGGTCAACACCAACTTCGCGCGCCTTGCGGCGTACTGCCGGAGAGGCAATCGCTTTACCATTTTTCGGTAAACTACGCGTAGCCTCATCGTTTGCAGTAGCAGCTTGTACTGTACTTTCTTTAGGCTTGTGGACATCAGCGATTGGATCGTCTGATTTTCCGACATGAGATGACGCCAATTTCATTTGAAATAGCGGACTATGCACCTGTGCTATCTCACCTTTTTGATAATAGAGTTTTTCAACAATACCATCGTACTTGGCTGGAATTTGCACTAGCGCCTTGTCAGTCATTACATCACAAACGGCCTGATCTTCTTTGATTTCATCGCCTTCAGCGACAAGCCATTCAACAATTTCGCACTCAACAATGCCTTCACCAATATCTGGTAAGATAAAGTCTTCAAGTACAGCACTGGTTGAAGTAGTTGGCGAGGACTGAGGTGCCGATTGCTCCGGCTGAGCAGCTTGCTCGCCGGCAACATCCATTGCAAATAAAGGCTCATGCACCTTTGCAATTTCACCTTTTTCGTAATGCAGCTTGGTGATCACACCGTCATGTACCGCAGGGATCTGCACTAGTGCCTTATCCGTCATTACGTCACAAATAGGTTGATCTTCTTTTACTTCGTCACCAACAGCCACCAACCACTCGACGATTTCGCACTCTACGATGCCTTCACCAATATCTGGTAAGATAAATTCTTTAGCCATAACTTATCCTTAAAATTCCATAGAACGTTTGATAGCGGCGAACACTTTCAGTGCATCTGGCACATACTCTTTTTCAAGTGCTAGAGGGTATGGCGTATCTAATCCACAAACTCGCTCAATTGGAGATTCTAAATGCAGGAAACACTCTTTTTGTATGGTTGCTGCGATCTCAGCACCAAAACCATTTGTGATTGGCGCTTCGTGGCTCACGACCAAACGACCCGTTTTAACCACTGACTTGGCTACCGTGTCCATATCCCAAGGAAGAATACTTCTTAAGTCGATTATTTCACAGCTAATACCCGCTTCTTCAGCTTTTTGTGCCGCTTGTTCTATGATTTCCATCTGCGCGCCCCAAGCCAATAGCGTTATGTCAGTACCTTCTTTAATTACTTCAGCTTTACCAAGCTCAATGCTGTAATCTTCTTCTGGCACTTCACCAACAGAAGCGCGATATAAGCGCTTAGGTTCAAAGAAAATAACCGGGTTATCATCTTTAATGGCAGCACGCAGTAGGCCTTTTGCTTGATACGGGTTACGCGGTACTACAATTTTAAGACCTGGTGTATGTGCAAAGTAAGCTTCCGGTGATTGTGAATGATATAGACCACCTGCAATACCACCACCGTATGGCGTACGAATTGTTAAGTTACCCACATCAAACTCATTACCTGAGCGATAACGGAACTTGGCCGACTCGTTCACGATTTGGTCAAATGCTGGGAAGATATAATCCGCAAATTGAATTTCAGCAAGCGCAGGAGCACCAATCGCTGCAAGACCATTGGCAAAACCTAAAATACCTTGCTCGGTCAATGGCGTATTAAAAACACGGTGTTTACCATATTTTTCTTGAAGGCCTGAAGTTGCTCGGAATACACCTCCAAAGTAGCCGACGTCTTCACCAAAAATACAAGCCTGTGGATGCTCCGCCATCGTGATATCTAGCGCCGAATTAATGGCGTGTAGCATATTCATTTTAGCCATTATTTAATTCTCCCTGCTGTGACTGGGTATGCGTCTGGATAAGCTTTAATATGCGCTTTCAATTCATCATATTGTTTCTGCAGCGATGGAATTGGCGTGTCATAAACATCTGAGACCAGATCTTCTAATGCAGGCTTCTGTACTTTCTCTGCAACCTTCAATGCAGCCAAGATATCTTCACGGATTTTCTCTTTTTCCGCATCATCTTGGGCTTCATCCAGCCAACCTTGTTTTAGAAGCCATTGCTTAAATCGATTTACTGGGCAACTATTTTTAAATTCAGCTTCTTCGTCTTTAGTACGATAACCAGACGGATCATCAGATGTTGAATGTGCACCCAAACGATATGCGATAGACTCAATCATCACAGGCTCACCGTTTTCAACTGCGATTTTACGCGCGGCTTGTGTTGCGGCGTAAACAGCAAGCGCATCGGCACCATCCACACGGATGGTCTTAATACCATAGCCCACACCGCGAGCAGCAATACCATCACCTTTGAACTGTTCATCCGCAGGTGTTGAAATCGCATAACCGTTATTACGTGCATAAAAGATGACCGGTGAACCATGCACCGCGGCCATGTTTAGACCAGCGTGGAAGTCACCTTCTGACGCAGCACCTTCGCCAAAATAGCAAATCGTGACGTTGTCAATTTCAGACGTTAGCTCGCCAGTTTCTTTATCAATGTGTTTTAGCTTTTGGCCGTATGCATAGCCCGTTGCTTGAGGAATTTGCGTTCCTAGCGGCGACGAAATAGTCAGGTAATGTAATTCTTTAGAACCATAATGCACAGGCATTTGGCGGCCTTTGCCTAAGTCCTTCTCATTCGAGAATAGCTGATTCATAAACTGCTCAAGCGAAAAACCACGATAGTGAATTGCAGCTTGCTCACGGTACTGAGCCATGATCATGTCATCTTCTTTAAGCGCCGCAGCACTTGCCGTAACAGCGGCTTCTTCGCCAAGACATTGCATGTAGAAGCTAATACGTCCTTGACGCTGAGCCCCTTGCATACGCTCGTCAAGTAAACGGATAAACCGCATTGTTGAGTAAATTCTTAATGCCGTTTCTTTATCAATATCAGGTGCTGTTGCACCGTCTAAAACATCGCCTTGGTCACTTAAAATCTTTAATGTAGGGATATTGAGTGCATGACCATCTATAAATTCCAGCGCATGGCTGATATTTAAGGATATATTATTGGGGTTAGTCATAACCTACCTTCTCTTGTTGTCATAACAAACTTACGGAGTTCAAACCCGACTTTCTCATACGAGATCTGGCTTCAGATTGCGTAAGACGAAAAGAGTCTTAACTCACCTCGCATTTATGATTGTGTTAATTGGTCTTGATCACATTCGTGGTTAGTATGAATAACTGGTCTAACAACTTATCAAAGACTGAATAATATTTGCGATTTAAGTAAGTAAATTAAATTAAAGCGTTTCAACTTTACGTTAACGTAAACGGTTATTCAACTAATCCTAGATGAATAACCGTGAAAATGCATCAATGTTTTTGGAAAGATTTTGATACGAAGGCAAGTAGAATTTTACATCTATGATTTATATAAAGTTTTCATCAACCTCTAACGGGATAACCGTTAGTAATGCACGTTGCCCCAAAGCAACATTGGCATTTGGGAAGATAATAGCTTCCCCCTCAACTTCAGCGAAATATTGCTTATCTCCGTCCGTCGCTAGTAATTCACCTTTTGAAAACCCTGTAAAATTCTCAGCAGAATCAGCGAATGGAAAAGAAAATTCGGCTTGAGTACGATTGATTGTACGATGAACCGTAAACAGCTCGAACTCATCTGCATTAAATTCTTTATATTTTACTTTTTCTTGGCTAATTAATGCTTTTAGCGTTTCTTTGGTTTTTGCAAAGCTTGCCATGTTATTCTCACCAAATGGCTTAACCTGCCCAAGTTCGATAGTGAAAGCGTCGGCCCCAAACTGGTAAGAAGAAAAGTAACTAAATGTCGTAGCAGCCGAGCGCATCATTAATACAGTGTTGACACCGCATGACAATAAAAATTGCAGCTGCGATTTCTTCCACGGCTTACCATGTAAAAATGGATAGACTGCAAACTTTTCGTTTTTAGATCCTCGAATAGCAGTGTGAAGGTCGTAATGACATCGATAGCGCTCACCGCTTCCCTGTTCAAAGAAAGCCCTAACATAACCTTCTAGTTTTTGCGCTCGGACCTTTTCTGGATTATCTGTTTCTTGATTATGTGCGCCGTTAAAAAGGCGGTTTAGATTTTCATCGACAAAACGCTGCCCAATATTAATGGATTTCGGGTTGCCAAAAATAAATAACACCCGTTGTGCCAACGCTAGTCTGCCAGTAATAATATGTTGGATAAGCTCATCACATATCTCAATTGGCGCGGTTTCATTGCCGTGCACAGCGCTCGATAGCACTATATCTTTCGTTGTTTCACCTACAGGCGTAAACTGGATCACACCAGTATCATGGACTTCCACCAAAGTACCGTTGTCTAAAGTGAAATTCACGGGTTCCAGTGTAAATTCGTTATTTCTTGTGATAGTAAGAAAGTCACCGCTTTGTTTTAATTCTGCTAAGTACGTCATAATTCCAAATTGATGTTGTTGAGTAATACCAATTATCTTAATTAAGTGATCTATTTTGAGGCGAGAAAATCTTGTCGATAACAAGGCTAAAATTTTGCTATTTAGTTATTCTAAATAAGAAATTTTTAACGCGGTTAGCGTCAGATTTACTCCTTCAAATTGAGCAAGTATTACGACTAATTGGTATAACCCGCATAGGGATACAAAAAAGCCATACGAGGAGTATGGCTTGTAGAAGCTTTTTGTTAACTAATCACTGAGTCAACCAATGTCTTTGCCTCATGTTCAAGTTCAGCTAAATGCGCGTCACCTTTAAATGATTCAAGATAAATTTTGTAGATATCTTCAGTACCCGATGGACGCGCCGCAAACCAACCATTTTCGGTAACGACTTTAAGGCCACCAATAGCCGCGCCGTTACCAGGGGCATTGGTTAATATCTGAGTAATTTTATCACCTGCCAGGGTGTCCGCCTTGATATTGTCCGCGCTTAATGCCTTAAGCTTTGCTTTTTGCTCAGTATTTGCGGGTGCATCAATACGTTTGTATACAGGTGCGCCAAATGCTTGTTCAAAAGCGTGATAATGCTGAGATGGCGATTTACCTGTGACAGCTAGGATTTCGGCGGCAAGTAATCCCATGATAAAACCGTCTTTGTCAGTACACCATGTGGTGCCATCTTTTCTTAAAAACGCAGCGCCAGCACTCTCTTCACCGCCAAACGCGAGCTCTCCAGCCGCTAACCCGTCTACAAACCATTTAAAGCCAACTGGCACTTCGTAAACTTCTCGGCCGTTTGCGCCACACACTTTGTCAATCATGGCACTAGATACCAGTGTTTTACCGATTTTTACTGAGCTCTTCCAGCTTCGGTGTTTAATGAGGTAGTCAATTGCAACCGCTAAAAAGTGATTAGGATTCATCAGGCCATCAGGGGTAACAATGCCATGTCTGTCGAAGTCCGGATCATTACCAATACCGATATCGTAGTCATCTTTCAGTGCTATCAAATTAGCCATCGCAAAAAGCGATGAACAATCCATCCGCACCTTGCCGTCTTTATCTAGTGGCATAAAGGAAAAACTCGGGTCTACAACGTCATTTACAACCGTGAGCTTCAAGTCATAGTGTTTGGCGATCACTGGCCAGAAATTAACACCTGAACCACCAAGAGGATCCACACCAATATTAACACCAGCTCGAGCAATGGCTTCCATATCAATTATGTTACCCAAGTCTTCAACATATGGAGTGATCAGATCTTCGTACTTGATAAATCCAGATCTTCTCGCTTTAGCAAACGGAAATAGTTCAACTTCAACCAAATCTTCGAGTAGTAACTGATTCGCCCTATCTTCAATCCATTTGGTGACATCGGTATCGGCAGGTCCACCATTCGGAGGATTATATTTAAACCCGCCATCTTCTGGCGGGTTATGTGATGGCGTAACGACAATTCCATCTGCAAGCTCATGAGGATTGACTAAATTGTGCGAGACAATCGCATGGCTGATCACAGGGGTTGGTGTGTAGTCATCATTTTCTTGTGTGATGACTTGTACTTCGTTGGCAACCAAGACCTCAATAGCCGAGTTAAAAGCGGCTTCCGACAACGCATGAGTGTCTTTACCAAGAAAAAGCGGACCGTAAATATTGTTGTTTTTACGGTAATCGCAGATCGCTTGAGTGATGGCCAGAATATGCGACTCATTAAACTTAAAATTAAGTGAGCAACCTCGATGGCCACTTGTGCCAAAGGCGACACAATGCTCTGGATGCGCTTCTAAATCAGGCTCATTTAAATAGTACGATGAAACCAGCTTAGGTACATTTACCAATAATTCTTTCGATACCTTTTTGCCAGCTTGCGGATGGATCGCCATAAGATTTCCTTACTTATAGGTAGTCTCTAATTTTCTCGGCAGCTTCATCTGTGTAACCTAACACCTTAGCTACTTCGTGAAGCATCATTTTCTTTCTAGTCGTATTTGAATTTGTCATCACCCAATATTCGCTGTCTGCTATATTTTTCGGGTTCATACTGCTACCACTTTCGAGTAGTGCATTTTTACTCGTGGCGAAGTAAATCCTATCGCGGCCTTTAATTTCGAGCACACAATTAAATTCGGATTTATGTGTACGATGAAGCGCGGATAGGATAAACAAAAATCGCCCGACCACGCCCTTTTGCATGGCAAGCTCTTCTTTATTTAGAATATTAAAGACATTCGCAACGGGTTTTACAGGTTGGCTTGGTGTTTTTGTTTGTGACTCAGCTGTAATTTCTGGTACTTGTTTTTCTTCCTGCTGTGCGACGGCTTTAGATTCTGTCCCAGAAGTAAGTTTTAATAAACGACGTAAAATCTCAGAAGCACTTTCTCCAATACTTTGTGTGTTACTTGCAATGTATTGATATAGCTCGTCATCTATTTCTATCTTTTTCATGCGTTTCCTGTCATCTATGCTAATTAGGAGCAACTCATTTCAATTGCCACTTAGTATATCCAAATTTAACTTATTACTCTATGGCTTTGCATTTTTACTCTTCAATGTCACAATTAGCGCCAATTTTGGAGGATTTATGCAGTTAAACTATCAACAAATTGGCGACCAAGCCAAACCTAGTGTATTTGTTATGCACGGACTCTTTGGTTCCTTGGAAAATTTGAATGTGGTGGCAAAAGCACTTGCTGAACATTTCAGTGTGATTAACGTCGATTTGAGAAATCACGGTCGCTCTTTTCATGATGAGCAAATGTCCTATCCAATAATGGCAAACGACATCAAAGCGTTATTGGATGAGTTAAAACTGGATAAAGTCAGCCTAGTTGGCCACTCAATGGGTGGTAAAGTGGCAATGCAATTCGCCCAATTATTCCCAGAAAGCATCAACAAACTTGTCGTATTAGATATTGCGCCTGTTGATTATCACTCAAGGCATGACGCAATAAATGCCGCGCTTAACGAAGTGCAGAAAAGTGATGTATCAAGTCGTAGTGAAGCAGATACCATAATGTCCCAATATATTGAAACAGTCGGCGTGCGTCAGTTTTTGCTTAAAAGTTTGGCAAAAAATGAAGAAGGTAAGCTTACTTGGCGTTTTAATTTAGATGTAATTACTGAAAAATACGACGCAATTACATCTAATATTAATGAAACGCATTCCTGTTTATGCGATACTTTGTTCATTAAAGGGAATAACTCTGACTATATCCTGCCTGAGCATAGGGAGCCCATCGCTCGTTTTTTCCCAAATGCGCGAGCAAAAATAATACAAGGTGCGGGCCATTGGCTACATGCTGAAAAGCCTGAAGCTGTAAATCGCTCAATTATTGATTTTCTTCAATAAAACGAATTGAATTTACCGTTATAAACTTAATTTATGCATGTAGGTTATGGTATAGTAGCCGCCGTTTAAGTATTGAGTAGAGCTCAGATGGTCAGTCAATTTATAAATGAATTTGAAACGCTAGGGCTGTGGTTTGCGCTAGCTGGTATATTCTTTTTCATCGGTATGGCGATTCAGGACGTACTGAAAAAAGGTGATGTGCCAAAGTTCGGACGCTACATCGTTTGGCTAGTGCTGTTTCTCGGCTGTTCTGGATTTATAGCAAAAGGCTTGATCCAAGTATTTTGGCAAGGCGCAGGTGTTGGATAATGGCCAAGGCTGAAACTGATAGAACAACTATCGACCTATTTGAAAATGAAAAACGTCCAGGACGTCCTAAGACGAATCCACTGCCACGAGAAGTGCAGTTAAAGGTTAACAAGCGCAATCAAATTAAGAGGGATCGCGCGCGTGGCCTAAAAAGAGTAGAATTTAAGGTTTCATCAGAGTTGTATCAAGCGCTAAGTGATATGGCGGAGTCGCAAAACATTAGTCGAAGTGCACTCATCGAGACCATCTTACAAGAAAAGTTAGCGGTTAATAGATAGAAGGTAAGAAATTAATGGCAAGCGTAGGTATTTTTTTCGGCAGTGATACTGGTAACACAGAACACGTTGCTAAAATGATTCAAAAAGAGCTAGGTAAAAAGCTCGTAGACGTAAAGGACATTGCTAAAAGCAGTAAAGAAGAGATTGCCGAATTCGATTTACTACTTTTCGGTATTCCAACATGGTACTACGGCGAAGCTCAGTGTGATTGGGATGATTTTTTCCCTGAACTTGAAGAAGTCGATTTCGAAGGTAAGTTAGTTGCTATTTTCGGCTGTGGCGACCAAGAAGATTATGCTGAATATTTCCTTGACGCGATGGGCATGGTTAATGACATCGTCACCGAACGTGGCGCTATTGTTGTTGGCCATTGGTCTACCGATGGTTATGACTTTGAAGCGTCAAAAGCTGTCGTTGAAGATGGTAAGTTTGTTGGCCTTGGTATTGATGAAGATCGCCAGCCTGAGCTAACAGAGCAACGCGTTAAACAGTGGTGTGCACAAGTATATGACGAAATGTGCTTAAGCGAGCTGGAAGATTAATTCCATTTGCTTTGCACTTGCTGCCCGAGCAAGTTATTCTTAGGTTATAGCGTCGTGAATATTGACCTAAGACAAATTATAACTAACAGATTGAGACAGATTTAATGACTGATCACAACTTAGAGCTTAAAAAGGCTGGTTTAAAAGTAACGCTTCCACGCATCAAAATTTTAGAGATCCTTCAGTCTCCTGATAATCAACACATCAGTGCAGAAGATGTGTACAAGATCTTATTGGACAAAGGTGAAGAAATTGGCCTAGCTACAGTATATCGCGTGCTAAACCAATTTGATGATGCTGGTATTGTAACACGTCACCACTTTGAAGGCGGTAAATCTGTTTTCGAGCTGTCTGGCAGCACGCACCATGATCACTTGGTATGTTTAAAATGTGGCAAAGTTGTCGAATTTGAAGATGACGTTATTGAAACACGCCAAGAAGAAATCGCGAACAGCAATGGCATCAAACTCACGAATCACTCACTATATTTATACGGTGAGTGTGAAGATAAAGAAGCGTGCAAAAAGTACGCTGAGGAAAATGGTAACTAACCTACCTTTTCGCCAATTTAAGCATTAAGCCAGCAAATTGCTGGCTTTTTTAATTTGTTGCATAAACACCACCTTCCATTTATATGGTCACTATATTCTAGAGTACAATTCCAGCTGATCTTTGTATGCTTTTTTAAAAGCAGCTCTAGAAACACATTGCTCTAGATACTTTCGGCAATAGCTATATTGTTTTAGCCCATCAAACCTATCGACCAAACGAAGCACGTCAGCCATCGCGATGTCTGCAACAGAAAATTGCTCAGCCAACCAAGTTTTTCCACGAAGATATTCATTCATGTGTTTCAAACGGCTATGTAAAAATCGCTCTATCGCTTTGCTGCTATCACTCTCAAAAGTATCTTCAGAAAATTTCAAAATTGTCCATGGAAGGCTCGCCATTTCAACAGAGTTGAGCGCGGCGAATAACCACTGTATTACCGATGACCTATTTTCTGTCGATATTAACTCATCGTTATGTTCAGCGATGTATAACAGACAAGCACCACTTTCAAATATCTCCTTATCTTCATGGCTAAGCCAAGGAACTTGACCAAATGGTTGATGTAAATAATGCGCATTTTCTCGTTCATTGAATGCGGTAAGTTCTATATCATAGGGTATGCCCGCCTCTTCTAGCGCCCAGCGCAAGCGAATATCCCTGACATATCCTCTTGGCAGCTCAGGCACCCAATCAAAAGTGGTAATGGTAAAGTTCGGCATATATCAGCTCCATGTCTATTGGGCTGATAACTCAGCCCAATTTAATAACTAAGATTAACACTCTACTATTGTCATAAAGCCACCATAGATAAGCCTTTTACCATCAAACGGCATTGGATTAGCTTCTTGATCGCAAATAGGATCTTTAAATACTTCTGCCATTCCAGCATCACGCACTTCTTTTGAAGGCCAAGTGATCCAGGAAAACACCACTGTTTCATCAGGCTTACATTTTACAGCCATTGGAAAAGAGGTAAGCGTACCATCAGGGACATCATCCCCCCAGGCCTCGACAACGCGTTCTGCTCCAAATTTTTTAAACACTTTTGCCGCTTTGCTGGCGTGTGCTTGATATTCTTCACGCTTACTGGTGGGTACAGCGCATACAAAACCATCTATATAACTCATCTTTGACCCCTCTATTATTCTCGTCTTTGTGCTTCATAGCTGACATTGTTCTCGTCTTGTAACTCGCGAACAGGCCGAATTTCAATGCTGCCATAGCGCGCTGGCGGAATTTTGCTAGCCGCTTGGATGGCCTCATTTAAGTCTTTGACATCAAGTAAATAAAACCCCGCAAGCTGCTCTTTAGTCTCTGCAAATGGGCCATCGGTAATATCGACTTTACCCGCTCGTACCCGCAAGGTTGTCGCACTTTGAGTTGAGAGCAACGCGTTGCCCCCTATCATCTGCTCGCGCTCTTTTAATGATTCCCCACACGCGATACATTCACGGTTAAGTGCGTCCCATTCATCTTGTGAGAGCTTTTCCATTGCTTGTTCATCGTAATAAACCAAAGCGACATATTTCATAGTGTGTCCAGCTCCTTATTAATTAGTATCTGAATAGCGAACGTCTTTTGCTGCTCGATCTGACTTAGCTATTCCGTGCTCAAGGTTAATTAGTATTACTAGGTAACATCACCATCCACGCAACACCAAATTTATCAACGACTTGACCATAAAGGGGGGACCAAAATGTTTCTTGTAATGGCATTCTGACCGTGCCACCATCGGCTAGCGCATTAAATACTCTGTGGACTTCTTGTTCAGAATCAATGGTTATAGACTGGCTAAATCCTGCAAACGAAGCATCATCACCACAGCCGTCAGATGCAAAAATCTTCATATCGCCAATGCTAAACTCACAGTGCATTACTTTATCTGAGAAGTTTTCTGGTATCGCACCATCAGGAATAGGATCTGGACTTTCGTTAAAACGCATAAGCAGACCGACTTTGGCATATAGATGCTGTTGATAGTATTCAAGTGCCTCTTCGGTACGCCCTGCAAAAAACAAATAATTGCAAACATGTGCAGTTTGCATCGCAATCTTTTGTCTTAATTGTTCTTCGCCTGCGAGGATTTCGCCGCTGGGATCGATACCTGCAAAGTCAGCCATTTCATAAAACGGTCTAACTTCAATATCAGATTCCTCATTCATGGGATTAGGACAGCGCTTAACCCATTCTAGCGCCTCTTCCATTGATGTAACTTCCCATACCCAATAACCTGCAATTAACTCATTAGTCTCTGCAAAAGGCCCTTTAGTTACTATGCGCTCTTCGCCTTTAAAACGAACGCGAACTCCCTCTTTACTCGGCTTTAAACCATCACCAGAAGTCATTATTCCAGCATCAACTAATGCATTATTGAATTCTCCCATCGCAGCCATTAATTCCGCGGTTGGTAACTCTCCTGCTTCAGACCCTTCACTTGCTTTTACAATCACCATTACTTTCATCGTCAATTCTCCTGTTGTCTTTTATAAATAGAGCTGAATAACCAAAGGTTACCTGCGGTATTAATAAATAAAGTGCTCTATACACTCTAGTCGAATGCATTCTTTAGAGATCGACAAAGTAAGGAAAATTTTCTTAATTAATTTTCACCGAGCTTGAGAAGCTTTTGTTTGAGAACCCTTTGCTCTGGTAATTGCGTTGTTAAGTTGAGAGCCGTTTTAAATGCATTAATCGCACTAGCCGTTCTGCCAGCACGAGATAATAGTTCGCCATAAGCCGCATGAGCCAAGTGATACCTTTGCATTTCTTTGTGCTCAAATAGCCGCTCTATAATGGTAATACCCGCATCTGGCCCCTCTTTCATAGCGATTGCAACCGCTTGGTTGAGCTCAATAACAGGAGAAGGGCTCACTTTGTGTAGCTGAGCATATAATTCAACAATCTGTGACCAATCTGTCGCCGCTGCAGTTGTCGCAACAGCATGAGTCGCAGAGATAGCCGCCTGAATGGTGTAAAAGCCATATTCACCGGCGCGCATTATTTCAGCGACCAACTGCGTACCTTCGGTGATCATACCTTTACTCCAAAGGTTTCGGTCTTGATCTTCCAGTAAAATGATGTCACCGCTGGCATTGGTGCGCGCCGCCTTTCTTGCATCATTCAAGAGCATCAAGGCGAGTAACCCCGCCACTTCTGGATCTGGTGTTAGAGAATAAAGTAAACGAGTTAAGCGGATGGCCTCGGACGTCAGTTCACTGCGTATTGCAAGTTCGCCTTGTGTTGCTGAATACCCTTCATTAAAGACCAGATAGATAACCGTAAGCACCGCATCAAGTCGGTTGTTAAAGTCAGTGTCGTCTGGCAGCTCGAACGGAATACGGGCATCACGGATCTTCGCTTTGCCGCGCACAATTCGTTGTGCCATTGTTGTGTTAGACACCAAAAATGCACTGGCAATTTCTTCTGTTGTTAGTCCACAGACCTCCCGCAGAGTAAGCGCAACTTGTACTTTTGGATCAATAGCCGGATGGCAGCAGGTAAAAATTAATCGCAATTGGTCGTCTTCAATTACATTGGCGTTTTGCTCTTGAGCGTGGCCTGCGATATCAGAAACCCCATCCACTTCAGTAGCAGCAACTTCTAGCTTTTCTCTTTGACGTTGCTGTTTACGTATTGCATCAATGGCTTTAAAGCGACCAGTAGAAATTAACCAAGGGACTGGATTTTCTGGTATGCCTTGAGTAGGCCAATGTTTTAACGCCACATTAAACGCGTCTTGCAATGCTTCTTCCGCTAACTCAAAGTCACCTAAAAGGCGGATCAGTGTGGCGTAAATTTTCCGGCTTTCTTGCTTGTACAGCACTTCTATAGACTTACGAATAGCATTGCTATCGCAAGCAAGTTGATTGCTCATCACTTTCCTTCGTCAGCTAGGTTATAGCAATTAGAATTGGTATAGTCACTATTTCATAAATCAGCAAGAGCCTCAATAACTGGCCAGAAGCGGTACTAACACCTAAGTGTTAACGACAAATGTTTTGGGATTTTTGGGAAAGAAAAAGTCAGACTGACGGTCGCATAAAGCAAACTCACGTGTATTTTTATAGGGCAGCTTCATAAACCCTGCTACGCCATAATCTTGAATACTAACCGCGTATTGCATGATCCGAGTCAATAGCGCCTTAAATTGCGCTGCTTTATTAGCATCAAGTAGCCGGTAGTAATAATGAATTTTCATCCTATCTTGCAACGATTCAAAAATGATGCAACCTGTATGATGGATCTGATTTAACTCGAACACGCATTGAATTATCTGTCTTGGCAGCTGCAGTTGCTCGTCTGGATCTTTGCCGTCTTCAAAGTATGAATGCGGGCGTGTAATTTCATTGCTCGAAATATCGCTAACGCTAAACTCTAGTTCTGGCAGATGGTCAAATTGGAACGCACCGGTGCCGTCACGAGTCAATTGAATAGTTTGCCGCGCGTCGAATAAACAACATTTAAATAAACCTTTTTGTTTGATCCCCTGCGCGAGCATTACGGTGGCGTTCAACGCGTCTTTAAATGCAAGACTCAATGTTTCATCGTGTAAAATAAGACTCGACTCAACAAATACTTGCGCGTCTTTCCAGTGAAAACTGAGACCACCAACGACCGGATATTTTGCCAGCCTGCTGATTGAGGCCAAAAAGGCTTTCTCGGTATCGCCGGTATCAAACAAAAACTCTTTATAATATCTATCTAATTGCGCGTCGTTTACGTCTCTTAGATTGTGTTTATCGTCAGCACGACGTAAAAACTGCTTGCGTGAGCTATAGACGACCGTTTCAGGTTTAACTGCGGTTTCGTAGGTCCAAAAAGGAATGCGGGATTTTTTCTCTGACAGTGTTAAATCAGGTAAATACATTTTTGCCATTGCTGGCATATTACGAACAAAGTAATCCCCTGCGCTATCCCTCGTTGCTTTGTCTTTGCTAAGCATGCCATCCAGCACTTGCGCAAATACTTTTGGCAGCCCCAAAGCGCTAGCAGGAATGACCTGAGCACCAAAGCGACATGATTGTGCACTAGCCAGTGCATAAATCGTCGATGCAACGCCTTGTTCATCAAAACGAGGAGAAGATTGTGCACCCGACATTTGCTCATCGCCAATAAAGTACACATCTCCCATCCGAGCGTTAGTCGTACTTACATCAGATGACATTAAATCCATGATATTGCTGGCGATAGGCTCGCCATACACGTCCACCTGAGCATAGACTGAGCTTCCCCAATCAACCAAAGAGAAACCATCGGAAGCTTCATCCCAAACGATATTGGATGGCTTAATATCTCCATGAACGATGGGCTGAGGAGACATGCCATTGCGACGCTCGCGCAAATCAACCAACACATTTCTGAGTTTTAACGCGAGGCTTACCAACTCATGCGCTTTAAAACGGCCCTTTTTGAGTGAGATCTTTTCTAAATCTTCACCAGGGGCACGCTCCATCATCAAAATGCCTTGCTTCTTTACTCGCTCGAAGGCATAGAAGTTTGGCACCATAGGGTTGTCAATTTGCGACAACATATAGCCTTCATCTTCAAGCCTATCACGCACACTTTGGGCAAGCGTGATCCGAGAAAATTTAAACACCCAGTCTTTCCCCATATCACTTCTACCAGCAAATACGAAGCCAAATGCACCAGAGCCAATTACCTCAACATGTTTATAGCCAAGTTGGCTCAATTGTTTTTTACAGATATTCAGCCATTGACGATGCTTTTTTGCATCATGATGAGACAGTAAGTAGATGGACTGCTGTTCGTTGATATAGAAGTGTTGGATGGATTTTTCAGACATAATTGTACGTAGGAAAAGCAATAAAAAAGGTCGACATTAGCCGACCTCATTCAGTATTAACCTTGCTGTTCTATCTTAGTCCACGAATCACGTAGACCAACAGTTTGGTTAAACATTAGCGCTTCTGACTTGTTATCACGACAGAAGTAACCTAAACGCTCAAACTGATAACCTTGCTCAGGCTTAGCGTTTGCAAGTGCTGGCTCAAGTTTGGCATTTGCAATGGTTACCAAAGAGTCTGGGTTTAACACTTCCGTGAAATCTTCAGCAGCCGCTGGGTTTGGCACAGTAAATAGACGATCATACTGACGCACTGGCGCTTCAATACAATGTGAAGCAGATACCCAGTGAATTACGCCTTTTACCTTGCGGCCATCTTCTGGGTTTTTACCTAAAGTATCAGGGTCGTAGCTACAGTAGATTGTCGTAATATTACCGTTTTCGTCTTCTTCAATGCGCTCAGCTTTAATCACATAAGCATTACGAAGACGCACTTCTTTACCTAGCACCAAACGTTTGAACTTTTTGTTCGCTTCTACGCGGAAATCTTCTTGTTCAATGTAGACTTCGCGCGTAAACGGTAGCTCACGCTCGCCCATGTCTAATGTTGGGTGATTAGGCGCTTGTAGCATTTCAACTTTATCTGCATCAAAGTTTTCAATTACTAGCTTAACAGGGTCGAGTACCGCCATTGCGCGTGGTGCATTTTCGTTTAAGTCATCACGGATACACGCTTCAAGCATACCCATTTCAACCATGTTGTCCATTTTGGTTACGCCAATCCGCTTACAAAATTCGCGAATTGCAGCTGGTGTATAACCACGACGACGAAGCCCTGCAATTGTCGGCATGCGTGGGTCGTCCCATCCTTCAACATGGTTATTAACAACCAAGTCATTAAGCTTACGTTTCGACATCACCGTGTATTCAAGATTTAAACGAGAAAACTCGATTTGCTGCGGATGACACGCAATGCTGATGTTATCTAGCACCCAGTCGTACAAACGGCGATTATCTTGGAACTCTAATGTACAAAGTGAATGCGTGATCCCTTCAAGCGCATCGGAAATACAGTGCGTAAAGTCATACATCGGATAGATGCACCACTTATCACCAGTTTGATGATGGTGTGCAAAACGTACACGATAGATGATAGGGTCGCGAAGCACCATAAATGAGCTTGCCATGTCAATCTTAGCACGAAGAACACATTCCCCTTCTTTAAACTCGCCATTTCTCATTTTTTCGAATAAGGCTAAGTTCTCTTCAGGTGAAGTGTCACGATAAGGGCTATTTTTGCCGGGCTCAGTCAGCGTGCCGCGATATTCGCGTGCTTGCTCTGGAGATAAAAAACAGACATACGCTTTACCGTTTTCAATTAGCTCTACGGCGTAGCTATACAACTTGTCGAAGTAGTTTGATGAATAACAAATTTCACCATCCCACTCAAAGCCAAGCCACTGGACATCTTCTTGGATAGATTTAACGTAGTTGATGTCTTCTTTTTCTGGGTTGGTATCGTCAAAGCGTAAGTTGCACTTACCTTGATAATCTTGGGCAATACCAAAATTTAAGCAAATTGATTTAGCATGGCCAATGTGTAAAAAGCCATTTGGCTCAGGTGGAAAACGTGTGTGCGTAGACGCATGTTTGCCACTGGCAAGATCCGCATCAATAATGTTGCGAATAAAGTTTGATGGGCGATTTTCAGTTTCCGCCATAGGAAATCTTTCCTCTGAATTATGCTCTTAGTTAACCTCGGCATTATTACAAAAACTCAGCCGAACTTACAGCAATTATCTGCGCTGTATCAGGATTTATTCATTTGGTTAAATGTTCATCAGATTTTTGTGACAAATTTTGTTCTAGCGCAATATTTCCGTCACAACTTCATCCTATAGTTGCGCCATCTCAGTGTTTATACCACAAACACTGCTTAAGTCACGTTACCGAGGAAAGGACAAAAGTAATGGCTTCAATGAATTTGAATCGTGTTTATATATCAACTAAGGCTAGGAACAACCACTATATTCTTGCTGAGTTTAAACCGGATGATGCATTCTATGCATGTTTTGACTCCAGCGCCGCGTGTTACGAGCGTTTGTCTCGCCAGCTATTCGCACTGTGTGACGAATATGAGCTGCATAATGTACATGTAATTGCGAACGATAAATTGCCGGTGGTGCGTTACCACGACGAAGCCTATACCATGCAAACAGAAAAGCAGATTTTGTTTTTCTATAATCCTAAGTTCCACGAAGCGCACCAAACTTATCTCAATGACGGATACCAAGCGCGTAAAATCCGCTTATTATTTTTAGCCACGGGAAATGAATTACGCGCCAATGCAGCGACCTTCCACAACAAAGTGAAAAAGGTGCTTGATGCACTTAAAGAAGGCTTTTCTCCGCTAGAACCTCAGTTTAGAGTGAGAGACCATCAACATTTAACCTATGATCTCTTTGCCAAAGCGAAAGGTGACAAAGAGTCGTATGGTTATAAATTGCGTGCACTTTACCCACGTTATCAAGCCAGAAACTGCACGTTACCAGAAGAATATAGTGAAATGACCTACGCGACCTTTAACATTCCAGTGTCACGTGCAATAAAAACAGAGTTCCAAAGCCAAATGCGCCCTAGTGATTACGGACAATTCTATCGTACACTAGAAGATGCATTTCTTTCTTCTTGCGCCGATAAACAGCTTAATATGGTAGCAATGGTAGCCGATGGCCGTTTGCCTATCATCAGAAGCGCCAAAATCGATAAGTCCGATACTAACCGAGAGCTACAAAAGCTGAGTTTTGATACCGGCTCCGGTGACAATCAAATTTACTCGCTGTTTAACGAAGCAAACCTAGTGGACACCATTCGCTTTGTGATCGTTGCCAATGACAAAGACAAAAAAGACATGGGCTATGGTCGTTTTATGAATCACGTAGAAACGGCTATTAAACGCTTTGTTGCGCAACTTCCTGTTAATGTTGAAAAGCAAGATATCAACGTACGCTTCTTCCAACATATTAGTTACGACTACTAGCCATTAAATAAGGTTTGGGCGCTTCCGAGCAAGTCATTGCGCCCTTTCTTTACCAGAATAATATAAGCATCAATTTAAACGACGAGATAATTAATACTGGTAATTAAAATTATAATTTTTTATACCAAGTGAGGCCTGAATACGGTTGCTGCAGCAAACTTTTTAACCGACTTTGCAAACTACCACTATGGATCTCGAGTTTGTGATGATCGGGGTCATAAATGTAGAGCGAGTCTCCTTCGCTGCTATTTTGCTGCCATAAGCCAACTCCGTTATCCAATAATGTTTTAGAAAAAGTCGTAAAGTCTTCGGCAGCAATATTGAACGCTATATGACTGTAATCTGAGCTCGGAGATGGCTCTCCTAAAGATAAACAAAGCCATACTTCACCAAGCGCTAAATACGCGCCTTTGTCCCAAGTTACCCAAAGCTCAAACCCTAGCAAACCGCAGTAAAAATCCAGTGACGTATTTAGGTTAGATACCGCTATTGTGATGTGATTTAAGCCTGATAACATATTTATTCCTACCGCTTTTTTATCCCAGACACGAAAAAAGCCGCGACCAAAGGTACAACGGCTTTAACAACCAGAATTATTTTTCTTGATGTAGGCTAGCTACAAAAAGAAGCGTTACAGTGCCTGTTCAAGCTCTGGTAACGCATCAAATAGATCCGCAACAAGGCCATAATCAGCCACTTGGAAAATCGGGGCTTCTGGATCTTTGTTGATAGCGACAATGACCTTAGAATCCTTCATACCCGCAAGGTGTTGAATTGCGCCGCTGATCCCAACTGCAATATATAAGTTAGGCGCCACAATCTTACCGGTTTGGCCTACCTGCATATCATTAGGCACAAAGCCCGCGTCAACAGCAGCACGCGATGCACCAATTGCGGCCCCTAGTTTGTCAGCAATACCATTTAGCAAGGCAAAGTTTTCACCGTTTTGCATACCACGGCCACCTGAAATAACAACCGGTGCGGCAGTTAATTCAGGGCGCTCAGATTCAGTTTGTTCAATGCTCACAAACTCACTCACTTGAGAGGCAATACTTTGCGAGCGATCCTCAATGTCACATGCTGCTTGAGTCTCTACGGCATCAAATGCTGATGCACGCACAGTGATAACTTTTTGTGAGTCTAATGATTTTACAGTCGCAATTGCATTACCCGCATAAATTGGACGCTTAAAGGTGTCTGCATCAATCACATCGATAATTTCTGAGATCTGTGATTTGTCGAGTAACGCCGCGACACGTGGCGCGATATTTTTACCTGTGGTAGACGCTGAAAACAAAATGTGTGAAAAGTCACTTGCTAATTCAACAACTAGCTCAGATGTGTTTTCTGCCAACTGATGTTCGAATGAAGCATCATCAACAGCAACCACCTTTTTTACGCCAGCGATCTGTGAAGAGTGATTGGCAGCCTCAGCGATGTTGTGACCTGCAACTAATACGGTGATGTCGCTTGCTATTTTTGTTGCAGCAGCAACCACCTTAGCGGTTTCAGGTTTCAATACACCATTTTCGTGCTCAGCAATAACTAATACGCTCATGAGATCACCTTTGCTTCTGTTTTTAACTTGTTTACTAACTCTTCAACGCTCTCAACCATCACGCCACCAGAGCGCTTAGCTGGCTCTTCAACTTTCACCAATTCAATACGAGGAGCTAAATCAACGCCTAACGAATCCGCTGCGATTACGTCTAGTGGTTTACGCTTAGCTTTCATGATATTTGGCAGTGAAGCATAACGAGGCTCATTCAAACGCAAGTCTGTTGTCACGATCGCTGGAAGTGATAGCGACACCGTTTGCAAACCGCCATCAACTTCACGTGTCACTTGTACTTTATCGCCTTCAACTACAACTTTAGAGGCAAAAGTGCCCTGAGCACGCTTAGTTAACGCCGCTAGCATTTGTCCTGTTTGGTTATTATCAGAATCGATAGACTGTTTACCTAGAATGACCAGCTCTGGACTTTCTTGTTCCACTACCTTAGCCAGTAGTTTTGCAATGTGCAGAGATTCAAGCTTTGCGTCTGTTTCAATGTGAATTGCTTTATCTGCACCTAGTGCAAGCGCCGTTCTTAGCTGCTCTTGACAAGCTTTATCGCCAATTGAAACGGCAATAACTTCCGTTGCGGTGCCCGCTTCTTTTAAACGAACCGCCTCTTCTACTGCGATTTCACAAAATGGGTTGATCGCCATTTTAACATTGCTCAAATCAACATCACTGTTGTCAGATTTGACTCTTGCCTTTACGTTGTAATCAATCACGCGTTTGATTGGCACAAGTACTTTCATGGTTACTCCATCATCTGGTTATTCTCTAAGCTGACGTCTACGTCAACAAATTATTTTATTGGTTTCAGACTACTTCCTGTTGACGTAAACGTCAACCTCAAATAACCTTAGTTTAACGAAAATCAAACTAAAGCCTCTCTTTAGTTAATCTACCGTCAAATAGTGTGAGGTTAATAATGGTCGAACGTGAAACCATGGAGTTTGATGTTGTGATAGTTGGTGCAGGTCCTGCGGGCCTGTCTTGCGCTATCCGACTCGCTCAACAGGCTCAAGAAAAACAACAAGAATTAATGATCTGTGTAGTCGAAAAAGGCTCAGAAGTAGGTGCACATATCTTGTCGGGTGCAGTATTTGAAACCAAAGCACTAGATGAACTTATCCCTGATTGGGCTGCAAAAGGCGCTCCCGTGACAACGAAAGTGACGGGTGACGACATTTATTTATTCAAAAATGAAACCAATGCCACCAAACTGCCTCATCTAGTAGTACCAAAAACATTTAAAAATGACGGCAACTATATTGTTTCTATGGGTAATGTTTGCCGTTGGCTCGCTGAACAAGCAGAACAACTTGGCATTGAAATTTTCCCAGGCTTTAGCGCCCACTCTCTAATAATAGAAGAGCAACAAGTTAAAGGTATTATTACCGGTGATATGGGCCTAGATAGAGATGGCCAGCCTAAAGACAGCTACATGCCTGGAATGGAGCTTAGAGCGAAATATACCGTATTTGCTGAAGGTTGCCGTGGCCACTTAGGCAAACAACTTATAGCTGAATTTAAACTGGATAAAGACGCTTCCCCTCAACACTATGGCATCGGCTTTAAGGAAATTTGGCAAGTAGACCCAAGCAAGCATAAAGAAGGTCTTGTTGTACACGGCACAGGTTGGCCACTCGACAATGATACCCATGGCGGTTCATTTATGTATCATGCTGAAAACAATCAAGTCGTGGTCGGGTTAATCATCGACTTAAATTACACTAATCCACACCTAAGTCCATTTGATGAATTTCAGCGTATGAAGCATCACCACACCTTTGCGAGTGTACTGGAAGGTGGTGAGCGCATTGCCTATGGTGCTCGCGCAATCGCCAAAGGTGGCTTTCACAGCCTACCTAAAATGCATTTCCCAGGTGGTTTACTGATTGGCTGTGACGCAGGTACCCTCAACTTTGCCAAAATTAAAGGCAACCATACTGCAATGAAGTCAGGTATGCTTGCAGCCGATGCCATCATTGAGGCATTAGGCCAAGAAAGCGCTCCGTCAGACTTGGTAAGTTTTGCCGATAAATTTAAGGCAAGTTGGCTTTATGATGAGCTTTATCAATCTCGTAACTTTGGCCCAGCAATGCATAAGTTAGGTCGTATTATGGGTGGCGCCTACAATATGATCGACCAAAACATTTTCTCAGGTTCGCTACCATTTACTATTAAGGACGAACATCAGGATCACGCACAGCTTAAGCTTGCATCTGAATCGCAAACTATAAGTTACCCAAAGCCGGATGGTAAATTAAGTTTTGACAAACTTTCTTCCGTATTTTTATCGAATACCAATCATGAAGAAGTGCAACCATGTCATTTACAGTTAAAAGATTCTGAAATACCAATCAAAGTGAATTTAGCTAAGTTTGATGAGCCTGCGCAGCGCTACTGCCCTGCAGGCGTGTATGAAGTAAACGAAAACGAGCAAGGTGAGAAGCAGTTTGTTATCAATTCGCAAAACTGTATTCATTGCAAAACCTGCGATATTAAAGATCCGAGCCAAAATATTACCTGGGTCACCCCAGAAGGGGCTGGTGGTCCGAACTATCCTAACATGTAATATCAATAAATCCTAAATTGCGGGGGCGAAATGCCCCTTTCTTTCCTATACTTAGCGTATATTTTTAAAAATAGAGCTGAGCCTATGCCACAACAATCCGTCACCTTTCGATTTTTAGCAGAGCCCACCGACGTCAACTTTGGCGGTAAAGTACACGGTGGTATGGTCATGAAATGGATTGATCAAGCTGGGTATGCTTGCGCCGCGGGTTGGAGCGGCAGCTATTGCGTTACCGTTTCAGTTGCGGGCATGCGTTTCCACCGTCCGATTCTTGTGGGTCAGATTGTTGAGGTTTCCGCGCGCATTGCCCATACCGGGAACACCAGTATGCAGATTTTTATTCAGGTGCGCTGTGGTGATCCAAAAACGCAACGACTTGTCGAAACCAATCACTGTATTATCAGCTTTATCGCCATGGACCAAGCTGGGTATCCAATTCAAATTCCTCAGTTTAAAGCGAAAACCGAAGAGGAGAAAAAATTAGAAGCCTATGCGGTGAAAATGAAGGAAATAGCGATCCAGACCGAATCGCTATTAGAAGAAACCTTGTCCGATAGTAAATAACATGAAGGTTTGATAACAAAAATTAAAGTGTAGAAGTTCAACTACGATTGAACTTCTAGCAGTTTAAAGGCGCTATTCGGCTCACCAAAAACCACGACATTACACTCACCCCAACTTTTCGATATTTGCCACTGCATATTTTCAGCAAATTTAAATTGTGAGAACTGGTTACAATGACGAACTTCGGGGCATTTGGACGGATTTCTTGCAAGTGGACCAGCATTAACAATGTTGACAAGTGCAAATTGGATTCGCTCTATGCAGAGATACTAAAGCTACTGAAACTAAGTACCATTGAACTAGCGATTTAATCCAATTTTACATTTAAAAGCTTATCCAACAAAGAACATTACTTATTCAAACTTTAAGTTAAATAGCAATTTCACAAAAGGTTTCTTGCAAGAGAAAAAATAACTTTTTCACTAGCAGCTAGCGCATCGCGTTTGCTTAAATTACCTTCTTTTAATAATTGTAAGCTTACTTTTTCAGCCTCTTGACTGAGCAGTACATCCATTTTAGTTGGACTTACCACCCCTTCTGTTAAATCATTAATTATTGCTTGCAATGCAGCTCTACGCTCCGATATAGCGCGGATCAAAATAGGCTTTAAAGGGGACGATTTACAGAGCACTTCTTGACAACTTTGGTCAACCTTTCTATGAAACTCCATTATTTACACTCATCTCGTTTCAGGCGATTAAATGCTTGTAATTTTTCTCGTAAACCTTGAATTGGCTTTATATCTTCTACCAATTGCTTGTACTCGTACGCTCGAGTACCAATAATTTGTTCGTTATCTGTGCGTAAACTCGAACGTAAGCCATTTTGGGGCGAAAAAGTGTGCCGATTCATGTTGCGACTTCCACCAGCAATTCCATTGTTTACAAGGTTATGCGAAAAATCTGAATAGATAAATTACATGACATTACAGGGCTAATTACGAGCAGGGTTTTGTGAAAGTCAGGATCAATAGTAAACTTCGCTCATCTTAATTAAAACAGAGACCATAGTGGAACAAATCACTATCGAGCCCATCGGCTTTATCCAATCTCCTTATAAACAGAAGTTCGCTATACCGAGACAACCAAGGCTTGTCCCAGAGGCAAAAGCCAAGCTTAGATTTGTTGGTGAATTCAATCGCGAAGAATTTGTTCGTGGTATTGAAGCGTTCACGCATATATGGTTGTTGTTTCGTTTTCATGAAACCGCTGATAAAGGTTACTCCGCACTTGTACGTCCTCCGAGACTCGGTGGCAATGAACGTAAAGGCGTGTTTGCGACTAGAGCGACTTTTCGGCCCAACGGGATTGGCATGAGTGCAGTAAAGCTCGAGGGCGTAGAATATAAAAATGGTCAGCTGGATCTGTTGCTCTCTGGCGTAGATTTATTGGACGGTACACCAATCATTGATATAAAGCCGTACCTCCCCTATTCAGATGCCTTGGTGGATGCCACGGCTGGCTTTGCTGATACTCGGCCAGAAACACAGATGTCTGTTAGTTTCTCAGACGAGGCTATTGTTTTTATTGAAAAACAAAAAAGCTATCCTGAACTTCAGCAATTCATTACCAATGTACTGAAGCAGGACCCTCGTCCAGCTTATAAAAAGAAACGCACATCACAGCAGGACTATGGTATGAGTTTGTATGATTTTAATATCCGCTGGACAGTAGATGGTGAGCATAACCATGTCACTGAAATTTCGTTAGCAAAATAGCAAATTCAGCGGCTTGCCAATAAACTTATAAATTATGAAGATGTTTAGGTATTAAAGCTTTTTAAGCGGCTACTGCACTGCTAGAATAGCCGCCAATAAGAGAACAATAAGTAACTTATACTGGAATAAGAATGCGTACGAGTGAATATATATTAGCGACTCTAAAAGAGACGCCGTCTGATGCAGAGGTGGTAAGCCACCAGCTAATGCTTAGAGCGGGTATGATCCGTAAATTGGCTTCAGGTCTTTATACTTGGCTACCATCAGGCCTAAAAGTTTTCCGCAAAGTAGAGCGAATTGTCCGTGAAGAAATGGACAAAGCGGGAGCGATTGAGCTGCTAATGCCAGTGATCCAGCCTGCAGAGCTATGGGAAGAGTCAGGCCGTTGGGAACAGTTTGGTCCCGAACTACTTCGTATTAATGACCGTCATGGCCGTCCATTTGCACTTGGTCCAACGCATGAAGAAGTGATCACTGATCTTGTACGTCGCGAAATCAACAGCTATAAGCAACTGCCGATCACACTTTATCAAGTCAGTACGAAAGTACGTGACGAAGTTCGTCCACGTTTTGGTGTGATGCGCGCGCGTGAATTCACCATGAAGGATGCCTATTCATTCCACATGACTGATGAGTGCCTTGAAAAAACGTATCACAAGATGTTCCAAGCTTACTGCAACATTTTTGATCGTTTAGGCGTTGACTACCGTCCTGTTATTGCTGACAGTGGTTCAATTGGCGGCAACCTATCGCATGAGTTCCATGTACTTGCAGAGTCTGGTGAAGATGCAATCGCATTCAGTGATGAAAGTGACTACGCTGCAAACATTGAAAAGGCAGAAGCACTTGCACCAACTGAAGCTCGCCCAGCGCCAAGTAAAGAACTTAATACGTTTGACACGCCTGAAGCTTTCACCATCGCTGAACTAAAAGCAAAACATGGCGTTAAGCCGCACCGTGGTGTGAAAACACTCATCGTGTATGGCGCACCAGACGAAGACGGTAAACGTGGGCTTGTCGCGCTTATCGTTCGTGGCGATCATGACTTAAATGAGCTTAAAGCTGAGAAATTAGCACTAGTGGATTCACCGCTCGAGATGGCAAGCGAAGAAGACATTGTTAACGCTATTGGTGCAAAACCAGGCTCTTTGGGACCTGTCGGTCTTTCAATGCCTATCATTGTCGATCGTAGCGCAGCTATCATGGCTGATTTTGTTGCCGGTGCAAACAAAGATGGTGTTCACTATAGTGGGATCAACTGGGACAGAGACGTAAGCGCTTATACTGTTGAAGATATCCGTAACGTGGTTGAAGGCGATCCAAGCCCTTGTGGTAAAGGTAAAATCCTTATCAAACGTGGTATCGAAGTAGGTCACGTGTTCCAACTTGGTACTAAGTACTCTGAAACGATGAAAGCTGGTGTACTTGGCGAAGAAGGGAAAAACCAAACATTAACCATGGGTTGTTATGGTATTGGTGTTTCTCGTATCGTTGCCGCTGCAATCGAGCAAAATAACGATGATTACGGTATCAAATGGCCTGTTGCTATTGCGCCATTTGAGTTGGCAATCGTGCCAATGAATATGCATAAGTCTCACCGTATCCCAGAGATCGCAGAAAAGTTCTATGCAGATCTACAAAATGCGGGGATTGATGTGTTATTCGACGACCGTAAAGAGCGTCCGGGCGTTATGTTTAACGATATGGAACTTATCGGTGTTCCTTATACCCTAGTGATTGGCGAACGTAATCTTGATGAAAATAAGGTTGAGCTGAAAAATCGTCAAACTGGCGAAAAACTGATGCTGGATATTGGATCTGCGGTTGAAACAATCGTTAATGCAATTAGAAGTAAATAAACCTACGTAAATTGCATGACAAAAGAGCATACAGATGTATGCTCTTTTGTCATATTAGCTTCTCCTAACTGCCCCGCCACTGTCATCTTTGCCTCTTAGCATTGTCATTATTACGCTAAAGAGCCAAGCCATGAAAACAACATACTATCCGAGTATTTGGATCTCAGACGTACACTTGGGCTACAAGGACTGTAAAGCAAAGTTCTTGCTAGATTTTCTCAACAAAACCGAATGTGATGTACTCTATCTGGTTGGTGATATCGTTGATCTATGGTCAATGAAACGCCAGTTTTTTTGGGATCCATCCCACTATCAGGTATTAGAATGCATACAAAAAAAAGCGAGATCTGGTACACGCGTTATCTACATACCGGGTAATCACGACGAAACCTTCAGAAACTATGTTGGGCAAACGCTTTTTAAAGTCGAAGTGCATAAAACCTTTATTCATACCACTTCCGCAGGTAAGCGGTTTTTATTACTACACGGTGATGATTTTGACTCGGCAACAAGATACAACAAACTGATCAGTATCATTGGGGATGCCGCTTATGATTTTCTACTCTTCTTAAATCGCTGGACCAATCGCGTACGACGTTTATATGGTGGTCATTATTGGTCGCTTGCATCTTGGCTGAAAAAGCGAGTGCATAAAGCCAGAGAGGCCATTGCCGCATTCGAGAACGCAGCAATTCATGAAGCGAAGAAACAAGGTGTCGACGGTATTATCTGCGGGCATATCCACCAACCAGAGATCCGTGTCGTAGATGGTATTGTGTACTGCAACGATGGTGATTGGATAGAAAACTGCACGGCATTGGTTGAAAACCAAGAAGGTCGTATCGAATTGCTGCATTGGTCAGATGTACAATCTGTCCTCAACGTAGTTGAAATTGACAATGTTAAAACCGATAATGTTGAAGCCGCTTAATAGCGGCTTCAGTTCTTCCAGTCACTCTTCTTTTAATAGCTTATGCAGTAAGTCAGTACGCTTATTGATACGCTTGTTTTGCACGTATGCCTCTGCGCTTAAGCCCATCATTAAAATCAAAAAGATGTATAATACCAATTGAATTAATTCTCTAATCAATTTGAAGGGTGAAATAGCATATTAGCTTCGTTAAAAATTTCTCATCTAGAACAACTAAATAGCAAAATTTTTGCCTTGCTACTAAAGCTACTTCCCCGCTTCAAGATAGATCATTTACTTAATACAACTGGTATAAAACGGGTTGTTCAATAATTTCTGGATAGCGATAGATTAAAAATACTATTGCCACTAGCATACCGATATTCTGGTAGAATCGCCGCTTTTGTCAGGTGTGTTATATCACAAATGTGGTCATTGCCCAGACAATAATACCGATAATAAATACTAGAATACCATATTGAAAGTGCCTCACCATTGGGAACACCGCTTTATCCGTTCGTTCGATAGACAAAGGATATTGCCAATGCGTTAACGCAAGTAAGAGTGGCTCGGCTTCTACGCTCATGCCAGAGAGTGAAACCGTCGCACCATACTCAGTATCAAAGACCAAATCAACAATATGATTACGACGAGTCGAAGAGGTTAACCTATCTAAATCGCTGACTGTAAACGTATTCCAGTGTACCTTAATATCGTTAACTTCATCCTTTTTTACCTCTCGTGCTTGTTTATCTGTAAACAGTAACGCAGGTAGCAGCAAACTATTTTCCTCAACCTTAATTTGGTTACCGGGTGAGTGATAGACAAAATAGTGTTTATTACTGATAAATAAAGACGTCAACCAATAGCTCAAGTATGTGAGCACCAAAAATACCAAACCAGCTATGTAATTTTGTGACGAGTAAAGAATAAAGCAGGTCATTAGAGCAAAAGCCCCTACCACCATCCAAACAATATGCAGCTTATGCTTAGGCGTCGGTAGTGCACATCGTAACACGGAGAATCGCTCTTCAATATCGCGATTGCTATTCATAAACAAAGGAAATAATCTTGCAAGGCTAGTTGGAGTTGAGCGCGTAGTTGATCTCCTATCTGTATCAGCTGTTCGTTGAACGTTACGGTCAAAACCTGATGCAGACAAAAGCGCGTTGAGTTCATCAGTTTGCCGCAAACACGAAAATGAATAGACCGCAGGCTCCTCACTTTCTGAAAGATAACTTATACCGATATAATTGAGTTGCTTGTTACAATCCAAAGATACGTCAGTCACAGTAGGAAGTGGTATCACATACTCGTCTATTCGCCGAATATTTACATTCAATAGCGATAGTTGTTTAGTGATAACAAACTGCTTTTGTGCAGAGTCAAACATTAAACGATTACGGTATGAAAATAGTAACAAAGAAATCACTAAGTAGATCAGAGCTTCCAAAAAACTTGATCCGCCTAAGTGCAACACCGACGAAAACAAGAATAAAATGGCTATGCCGTTAGTAACCGATTCACTGACTGACTTAAGTACCGAGGTTGATGTCATCCTACATTCCTTGAGTGACTAAAATTGAAACCTACGACTTCCGCAAGCTATCCAAATAAACAGCAGGCTAAGTTACAAAAAGTTAAGCGCTGAATAAGGCGTTTATCGTACAGAAAAACGCCATAATTCTCAATGACTCACACCTAACGGAAGCTTTACCTAAACAAAACGGTTTCTTTATTAAACCATTTAACGCAGCACACGAGTAACCCAGCTGCTAAAACAGCAGAAGCGCCAAAAATTAATGCGACGTAACCATAATCAACCGTGCCTTTGATGATTTCTTTAATCGCTAATGCGACATTGGTAATTGGGATCAATGCAGTTTTAGCGGTTAGCTCCATATTTGGCATTAAAGACATCACAATGGGAATGAAGATCCCCATGCTGAGTGGTCCCATGTAGTTTTGTGCTTCTTTAAAGGTTCTGGCGTAAATTGAGATGGCAAGTGTTAGCGACGAAAGCATCACAGCAACAGGAAGCAACAGTGCAAAAATCAAGACAAAGTCTAATAATGCAACCGACGAGAAGGCGTTTTTAATTACGTCTAGCTCGACAAAGCTACTGGCAATTCCTATCCACAGCGCCATGCTGGAGACCGTGATAAGCGCACAGAATATTGAACTGCTCAATACGGTTAAAAATTTACCTAACACCAGCTCCGTGCGT
This sequence comes from Pseudoalteromonas sp. NC201, assembly GCF_002850255.1. Classification (NCBI taxonomy): domain Bacteria; kingdom Pseudomonadati; phylum Pseudomonadota; class Gammaproteobacteria; order Alteromonadales; family Pseudoalteromonadaceae; genus Pseudoalteromonas; species Pseudoalteromonas sp. NC201. Next base: position 1,976,108 of record NZ_CP022522.1, on the reverse strand, counting down.
GAGATTGGTGTTAATAACAGCGTCTCTAAAGTGCCACGCTCTTTCTCTCCAGCGCCTAAATCAATAGCTGGATAGCTCGCCCCCATCAATACCAACGGAATTAACATGTAAGGGATAAACGCACCTAACTTCTCGCCTAAATTTTCGCGTTTGTCAGCAGTATCCACTTTAGTAATCGATATGGGTTGGAGCACTGCCGCTTGCTCCGCTTGCGACAATCCCAGTGAGGTTAACTTCACCGCTCTGAGTTCATCAGAAAACTTCTTAGCAAGTTTAGACAAGCGGTCGTAAATAAAGTTGATAGATTGCGCATCGTTAAACACGATTTTCCATTCACTTTTTACGCCAGACTCTAGATTTTCAACCGGATCGGATGGAATAAAAATCCCAACATCGATCACGCCACTTCGTACCGCATCACTCAATGCTTCGACGCTATCAAGCTTGAGCTCACCTGCATATTTCTTAAAACTTTTATGATAAAAAACCTGCTCAGAGAACTTTTCAGCATAGGCTTCATTTGCGATGTAATACGTATGAACTTCTTGCTTCGCTTCCATGGCGGCTTGTGAAGCCATAAAGCCGACTAAAGCCATAATCACGGGAAATACCAACATCGGTAGTGCAATCACAAAAAACAGTGTTTTGCGGTCGCGCAGCAGCTCTCTAATTTCTTTTAAAAATACCTCAAACATGCTGTGCTCCCGTTAACAAATTTAAAAATGCTTGATTTAGCTCTTCACTTTGCCCCTTCACTTTAAACTCAGCTAAACTGCCATCAAAACAGGTGATCCCTTTATCGATAACAGACACCCTATCGCACAATAATGCAACTTCATCTAAGTGATGGGTAGAAAATATAACGGGTGTACCACGCGCTTTGAGGTCGCGAATAAAAGAGATAACCGTTTGTGTGGTCATAATATCAAGACCCGTCGTTGGCTCGTCTAATACGACGACTTTAGGATTGTGTACCACCGCCCTTGCAATATTGGTCTTTTGTTTCATACCGGTCGATAGGTGTTCAGCCCTTTTATCTAAAAAGGTTTCCATTTCCAGGCGCTGAAACAGCTCATCGCATTTCGCCTTTAATGCCTTTCCTTTTAAACCATGAAGTCGTGCAAAATATTCAACATTTTCTTTGGCGGTAAGACGTCCATATAAACCAGTTGACCCTGATAAAAAACCGATGGCTTTGCGTGCAACAACTGGCTTTTTCACAATATCCTGACCATCCACTAAAATAGTACCGGCATCCGGCGTCAGTGCAGTTGAGAGCATACGCAAAGTGGTGGTTTTTCCCGCCCCATTGGGGCCGAGCAATCCAAGTACTTCACCTTGCCCACAGTGCAGGTTAACCTCTTCTACACTGTGAAAAAAACCATCACGCTCGCGAGGATCCGTCTGACTCTTTTTCTTTTTGTGCTCGCGAGTCAGGGCGAAGCGTTTTTTTAATCCATTGATAGTTATCATGCTATTTCCTTCTTTTCGGCCTGAAATAGTCCGTATTTTGATAAAATTCTAAATCTTGTGGCTCATGCCAGTTTGGGATCCCAAGCAGCGGAATGGGTGACATTTTGGTATTGTCTTCAAGCAGCCCATCATTGATCAGTGCAACCAATTTATCATCTAACCAACGATATTGTTCGCTTAGTGAAAGTTGCCAAAATGCAGCATCAACATTGATACACACCAGCTTTCCCGTTAGCCCAATAAAGGGATTGGTTAGCATCTCGTAGTTTGCGTGGCCAAATACGAAAGGTTTTAGGTTTTGCTGCCATTCTGAACGATTATCGTAAAATACATTCTGCCATTGGTGTGATTTAAAGGCATCACGCCATTTATCATCATCGATTGCCAACACCAAACCACACTCATCAAAGAGTGTTAACGCGTTACGCTTTTTACTCCGCTGCTTTAAACCAAACTGTGCTATTTCTTCGATATGTAGGGCATTTAACAAAGCTTTTGTTTTTGGGAATAAACACCAAATCAACGCGCCAAATAAATCGTGCCAGTTTTGACTACGCGTCGGTACCTGATGGGTTTCAAAGATAATCTCTTCATAGTATTTATCGCCAAAGTCTATCGTTTCATCGGCCACAAAGCGGGTATCATATTGTTGCAAGCTAATGCTGTTTACGTGAGAAGACAGCCACTGGGGGCTTGGCCAGTCTTGTTGACTTTTTAAGTCAAAAAGCTGATTTAAATGGGAAAATGGCTCAGCATGTAAACATGTAACCTGCCACGCCTCAGGCGCTGTAAACTTTTTCATTTGATTGAGATACTTATCATGCAATTAGCCGACTATTTTACTGAAGCGCTTGATACTTGGCAAAAGCCAATTGTAAATGAGCGTAACAGGCTACGTCACACGCTAAAATGAGGATAGCGATTAAAAACAATGCAATGATCTGTTCCACAACGGTTGTTTCATTAATTTCTATCTCCTCTAGCCGTCTTGTCCCGCTCGAACTTTTACGCATTTTATGTTACTACTTATGGGTTCCTAACAAGTAAAAGAAAGGCAATTATGAAACTTAAACTGACGCTCAGCGCTCTATCTATGGCGGTGCTGGCGGGCTGTGTTAGCACTAGCAATAGCCCCCAAGACATCGATACTGCATACAATAGTATTAACGATGCTCAACTCAGAGCCCATATTAAAACCCTTGCCTCTGACGAATTTGGCGGCCGTGCTCCGTCAACAAAAGGTGAAGAGCTAACGCTTGCCTATTTAACCAAACATTTTAAAGCGCTTGGCTATCAGCCTGGCAATGGCAACAGCTTCTTGCAAGAAGTGCCACTGGTTTCGCTTGAAGCCGATCCTAATATGACGTTAACAATCGGTGGCAAAAACTACGAATATAAGAAAGACATGGTGATGGGCTCGGCCCGTATCAGCGAACTCGAATCAATCAAAGATTCAGAGCTGGTTTTTGTTGGCTATGGCGTAAATGCCCCAGAGTACGACTGGAATGACTACGAAGGCCTAGACGTGAAAGGCAAGACAGTGGTGATGCTAGTAAACGATCCAGGCTTTGCTAATCCTGATTCGGGTAAATTTACCGGTGAAGCTATGACCTATTATGGTCGTTGGACGTACAAATACGAAGAAGCTTCACGCCAAGGCGCAGCAGGTGCGATCATTATTCACGAAACAGCGCCGGCTTCTTATCCTTGGAGCGTAGTAGAAAACTCTTGGAGTGGCCCACAGTTTGGCTTCCAAAAAGAAAATAACAATATGGACCGCGTTGCGGTTGAAGGCTGGGTAACAGTAGACGTTGCTAAAGAGCTGTTTCAAAAGGCTGGACTTGATTTTGACACCGCAAAGAAAAAAGCTGCTGAAGGCGCATACCACGTTGATATGGGCAACCTAAGCGCGTCAGTTACCGTCAAAAACACCATCAAAAAATCAACTTCGTATAACTTTATCGCCACTCTGCCAGGTAGTAATAAGTCTGACGAGCACATCATCTACTCAGCACACTGGGATCATTTAGGTACCGATCCAAACCGTAAAGGTGACCAAATTTATAATGGTGCGCATGATAATGCCAGCGGCACAGGCGGTATGATTGAGGTCGCTGAAGCCTTTACTAAACTGCCAACTCGCCCTAGCCGTTCAATTACGTTTTTGGCTGTGACGGCTGAAGAGCAAGGTTTGTTAGGTTCTAAATTTTATGCTGCAAACCCTGTTATTCCAGCAGAGAAAACCGTTGCTAACATCAATATGGATAGCCTAAATTTATTGGGTAAAGTAAAAGACATCAGCGTAGTTGGTATTGGTAAATCTGAGCTTGATGAAATACTAGAAACCGCAGCAAAAGCGCAAGACCGTGTCGTTTCGGGAGATCCGCGTCCTGCCGCTGGTGGTTACTATCGCTCTGATCACTTCGCATTTGCGAACATGGGTGTGCCTGCAATGTACGCAGGTGGTGGAACTGAAGCACGTGACGAAGAGACTGAAACCTATCGTAAACGTATGGGTTTAGTATTGCGCGGTTGTTATCATCAGCCGTGTGACCGCTACCGTGAAGAGTGGGATTTAAGTGGGGCGATACAGGATCTACAGCTGTTCTTTAAAGTTGGCTATGATGTCTCTGAGCAAGACGCTTGGCCAAAATGGAAAGCAACCGCAGAGTTTCAAAGAAAATAATGCAAATGATATTGATTTTCATTTAAAATGAAATTAAAGTGCAACTTAGACAATACACGGGTTGCACTTTATGTTTTCATCTCTACTTCGATACTCTCAACCAGCACATGGCGCTAAGGTGAGTTTGTTGTTCAACAAGCGGTTGATTTTACCCCTCGTTATTATTGTACTTTTAGCATTTGAAACGGCGAGACCAATTGTGGTCAGCGCGCTGAGCGATGCATTCTTTCAAGTCAGCGTTTTTGTTGCCGCTACCCTGCTCGTGTACTACTTTCTTGTTGACAGAATTCCACAGCTTAATCTCAGTTATCTGAGTACCAAATCCCCTATTCTCGAAATAGCCATGGCCTCAATATTAGGCGCGCTGCCCGGCTGTGGTGGCGCGATTATCGTGGTCACCCAATTTACCAAAAAACAAGCGAGCTTTGCTTCTGTTGTCGCAGTACTTACTGCGACGATGGGAGATGCTGCGTTTTTGCTACTCGCCAAAGAGCCCCTGACAGGCCTTACTATCATTGCGATGGGGGTTGGTGTAGGTATCGTGAGTGGGCTATGTGTGCACTTAATTCATCAACCCGACTTTTGTGTCCCGCAGACCATCAATGAGGTCGAAGAAGAAACCTTACACGCGAGCCGTGCGTTTAGTCTAAGCCGTAAGGTGTGGAAGCTGTGCTTACTACCTAGCCTTGCTATTGCACTCGCGATTGCTTTTAACGTCGATTTAGCGCCATTTGATACAGAAATTGCTTGGCTTGGTGCAGCATTATGTCTTTTTGCTGTTTGCGTGTGGGCACTTAATTCAAAGGGCGTAAGCTATAAAGATATCACCTGTGAAGAAGGTGAATGCGACCCACCGTCAAAACTCACTAGAGTGCTACAGGACACGCATTTTGTGACCGCTTGGGTCGTTGCAAGCTTTTTGCTTTACGAGCTATCTACTGCGTATTTAGGGCTTGATCTCGCGGTTTGGTTTAAAGACTATGCGCTATATGCACCACTGGTGGCCATTCTTGTCGGATTATTACCAGGCTGTGGCCCCCAAATTGTTGTTACAACGCTTTACCTGCAAGGTGTCGTGCCATTTAGTGCCCTGGCAGCCAATGCCGTTGCTAACGATGGCGATGCGTTATTTCCAGCGATAGCACTGGCACCAAGGGCGGCGCTATTTGCCACTATCTACTCTGCAGTGCCTGCATTTATCGTGGGCTACGGCCTCTACTACATTAACTTGGCTTAATACTTGAGTACGTCGACGAAATGCTCTGACGCAGCTCAGTGCGCTGGTGTTAACAAGACTCAGTGCGCTGGCTCATACACGATCTGGCAGTTTAGGGTTATGAGTTCAACCAAATCTGACCGTTCGTAACTGATTAATTGCCGAAAGAGCGAATAGCGGACGGTTAAATAAACCTATTTTTGGACAAAAAACGTTTCAGGTCTTCGGCTGTATTAGGCAAATTTCGCTTAAAAGTTTCTATGGGCTAACGCCGCTTTAAGTAGTGAGCAACGCAATACAAAAGCCTCAGCATGCCACCTTAATCACTAAAATCAACGCATAGCGAAAATGCCACGCGTTGCGAATCACTCTTATACAGACTGTTAGGGCTGAAACTCTTTCATTTGCCCATTTTCCAATATATGCTCAATAACCCCATATGATTCAGATGCTGAGATTTTTACAAATCCACTTTCTTTCAGTCTAGTAATAGCAATATCGGCTGACATTTCTGCACTGATAGGGAAAAAAGCACCCTCCGGTTCAGAATGCATAAAAAAGTCACCTAGTGGGGCTTTGCAGTGTTGACAATGATTCATGTAGTAAAATGAATCGGTCGTTGCGGAATAATCCAAGTAATAACTTTTGAAGTGTAGATCCAAGTATACTCTCAGTCTCTCTGGGATAAAGCTGACGTATAAATACTTGGTTAATCCTTCAGAGCGCTCATCACTTTCAGTGTCGATTGTGCCATGACTAGCAAAGGTAATGACTTCAGATGGTTTGTCGCACTTCCAGCAAAGCTCTGTCGATTGAAGCAGATAAAATGGAGAGATAGCTTTTTGCGATGCATGATCATCATAAATCGGTAGCCAATTTTCGAATGGTCCCGTATCTAAACCTTTTGGAACAAACCACTTCTTTCTCTCTGAGTGCCAACGAGCGCCCAACGACTTTACTTTCTCTTTATCCTCAAATGGAACTTCTAAATATGTTATTTCATCCATAAAAAGCTACCTATTTCGATAAGCCCTAACGCCGCGTAAAGGCGTGGAATAACGTTTGCTACGCTTGAGCGAAGCGAAATCGGCACACGTTATGGAATCGCTCTTAAACGCTTTGTTATGTACGTAGTTTGATATCTTGCGTTGAAAACAAAGGTTTTACTTGCTTGGCTTCATCTTGATAACGATTTCGTGTATCCCACAAGTCCACAGCATGTTGAATGTTAAGCCAAAACTCAGGTGTATTCCCAAGTGCAGCCGCTAACTTGATTGCAAGTGGAGCAGTCAGAGTACCACCATTAATTAAGTTACTGATGGTGTTCCTATGTACACCCATAGCTTCTGCTAATGTTTTTGATGTAATCTCCATTGGCTCCAAGAATTCAACTTTGAGCATTTCTCCTACACCAACTGGACGACGTTTAGTTCTGCGCATTATCCTAACCTCAGTACTTATGAGGGTCTAAATAGGTGTCTTCTGCTACACCGTCAACCCACTTAAAAATCAAACGATACTGTTTATTCACCCGTATCGAACACCGACCTTTCAGATTGCCTTCAAGATGTTCAAACCGATTACCCGGTGGAACTCTTAGATCTGATTCAGCTTTTGCTGCATCTAGGATTTCAAGCTTTCGATACAGCGCATTCTCTATAGTTTTAGGAATCAAGCGATGACGCTTATCTTCCTCATAAAATGCTTCAAGCCAATCATCTTTAAAATTTACTGACATATCCTCGCACTGTTTTACTGTGCATCTATAGTGAAATACTATCGCACAAAAGAGATGTGCACAAGTTGGAAGGACAAGAAAGTACATAACGCCGCAAATAAACGGCAAAAATTAGTTGGCTATAATTTGTGAGGAACGAGCAAAGCCAACTGGTTTTTGTCCGAGCTTTTAAGTTGCTTTGTTATATGCAGATTACCAATTCGCCTGATTAGTTTCTTTATAACCTAGCCACATAGTAACTGCTAGCGTAAAACACCCCAGAAAAATGAAAATAGCTGTTACATTTGGAGATTCTTGCACAATGCCAAGTTTTCCATTTAACCATGCAGGGAAGAATATACTAAACGGGATGTAGGTAACGATAAACATCAGGAACCAAATATATTGGCTAAACACGTTTAGTAAACTATGCCGACTAGTCAGTTTAAGTTTATCCGCTAAATGCTTATGGAACTTTACGATACCCAAACAGAGGCAAACATAGACCACAAACGAAACCACAAAAATAGCAATATTCACATAACTCTCTTAGGCATATAACGCCGCGCTCACCGGTAAATTGCGAGCGCAGCGAGTAATTTATCCGCGTGGAGCGCCTTGCTAGCTGCTTTGCGGCAATAAGAAAGAGTTTTCACTAAGAAACTCGTCGACTTCTTCGGAAATACGCTCGCACCTATTTAATTTCTCATCGATATCTTTATCAAGGCTCTCTAATATGAATTTAGTTTCTTGAGCCTCAATAACGCCAAAAATATCCATTTTATCTACTAAATATGCTACCAACGACATTGCGATGGCGGTTAGCGAGCCAATAATTACTGCTGTCGCAATAGGAGCAAATGGCGCAAGAAGTGGCGCACCTAATATTAGTTTTTCAATAATTTCTTCAAGCGCTACACCAGCAATAACAACACCGCCAGCGGCAATTAGCTTCATAGCTTCATGCATTGTTTCGACAAAACTCATATTAGCAGGGGGAAAAAGAATAAGTTTAAGTGCTTTTAACAGAGAAAATACACCTTCTCTAATCATCCTAACAAATCGTTTTGCTGTGGTTACAAACATATTTACAAGTGTTGTAATTAGATTTGATATGAAACCTGATATAAAGCCATCGGAAAAACCTTCTATCGCTCCTTTCCATTTATCCGCAACGTTTCGGCCAATACGAATTAAACGAGCTTTGATGTCCTTATACAAGCTATCACCTTCAAGCCCATTAGTGTATGCGTCCTTTATTTCAAACATTGCACTTGAGAAAAACTCTACCAACAAATGCCCAAATGCTTGCTGAACTCCCATTTTCACACCTTCGTTGGCTCCTGTACTCAGAGTGGATTTAACAAACTTTTTGCTTGTGTAGTACTCTTTGTTGATGTTTGCGTCGTATTCATTTCTTGCATTCTCATCTATCTGACGCATTCGGTCCGCATCGACGGCATCATGCTCACGAAGCCTCTCAAGCTCACGGCTTTCTTTGCTTGTAAGCTGCTGCTTTCCTGTAAGCTCTTCAATACGCGCTTTCCGCTCAGGAGCTGTGCGCTCCAGTTTATTCAGGAACTCATTAGATGTTAGCGCTCCCTTTCCACTCTTATTATTGATGTGCTCAGATGTGGAGTTCAGGTTAGACTCTGAATTTGCGGCACTCGGACCATCCACTTCAGCCAATATGCGACCAGCATCATTATGTACTTCATTTGCGGAAATGGTGTGGTCGAGGTGCCTATTTGAATTCTCATCAATCACATTGCCTGTATAGGAGTCGCTAAGTGCCCCCTTGTCCTGTAACTGAGAGTCCTCTTTATTTTTGTTCTTATAGTCCTTGTGCCCATGATAATCACTAGAATTGTAATCGCCGCGCTCATCATAACGCTGCTTTTCCTCGATAGTTGCATAAACCCCTTCTCGTGCATTATGGACTGTATCAACATTCCCACCAGTTTTGTCATAAGCACTTATTATTTTTCCAAGCCCAAATGGACCTGCAATCGATGATATGACGCCGCGCTTCGTTTCATCTAAAAGGTGCTCCAATCTATCTTTGTGGAATGATGCTTTAAGTTCAGAAAGCAAAGACTCTACCTCTGCGGAATTTGCCTCCAAAGAAACGTTAACATCAGTTGAATAGTTAAGGCTTTTCAGTCTATTGCTATCCACACCCTTGCTAAGAAGTTTACCAACCTGATCTTGATCAGTAACGCCACGAACGAACGGCAGAGACTGATTTTTCTTTAATATTTCTTTTCTTTTTTTGAAACGATCAATTCTGCCGCTCATTATTTATTACTCCTTGTCTTATGCTGCTTTAAGCTGATTCCAAGCTTGAACAAAAACCTCTTCTTCTGGCTTTATACCATCTATCTCCATAACAAATCTGATTAATTCCTCATAGACATCTAAAGACATGCCAGAAGTTTTTGCCAGCAAAAATGCTTCTTCAACACTAGGTGGATTATCATAAATACTTTGAATTCTTTCTTTTACATCCGAAGGAATACTTTGAGCCATCATTCCCTTAACAAACTCACCAATCTCTTCCCTCTCATTGTCAGAAAAATCACCATCGCAGGCTGCACAAGCAACTCCGACTGCCTCCATTGCAATAATGGCTTTGAAATGTTCATCATGAGATTTGAGCTTCTCTAGTGCCTGAGAAAGCTTATTTGCAAGCTTTTCTATTTGTATAGCACTCTCAGCTCGCCCTTCAGCTCTTCCTTTCTCCTTTAGCTGTCTTTTCTCATTTTCTTCACTATCAGCCATAGCAGCGCCAACTACACCTCCCACTGTTCCTGCGCCCACGGCTGCAGCGACAGTTCCTGCACCCGTGAGTGAAGCAATAACAGATGCACCACCCAATAATGAACCGCCACCCGTAAAAGGCGCAGCAGCAACGGCGCCAACACCAACCGCAGCACCAGCTAAAATTTTACCCCACATATCAATCTCCTTTTTAGATTTAGTTTAAGCTTACAATTTTTGATTTAAGCAGCTAACGCCCTGCTAAACGGCACAAAATGCTTGGCTAAAATTTGCGAGGAACGAGCACAGCCAAGCTTTTTGTGTCCGCCCTTTAAGCACTTTGTTAAGTTACTAAAACTCTAAGCAATATACGCCTGCTTCACTAGCCCATTTTTTAATTTCAGATATGACACTATCGTTTTGAATGTAAAAAACATTCGTGTAATCCCAACTTTCAAAATACACTGCATTAAATTCGGGTAGAACTAATTTGCAGAATTTATCTGACGAATCGTTATCACCCGCTGGTTGTAAGTAATCTAACATAGCTTCTTGAGAGCTAAATTTTCTAAAGCATGGGTAACACTTATCCCATTTGCCTTTGAACTTGAAATTAAGCACTTCAGTATTTGCTGCCATTATTTTAGCAAAATTGTACAACGCTTCATTTCTCTGCAAATGCACTTCTCTTGAAGGGTAATCATTTTGAAACTCTTCACGAGTTAACCAATGAGCAAAAACCGATACGGCTACTCTTTTATAGTGAGATGAATCTTCGGCACCGTAAATCTCAAATAGTTCTGGGAAATTGGAGTTAAGCTCTTTTTGCCTATATTTGCTTAAATTTATAAATTTACGCACGCACTATCCTAGTAACTTAACGCCTTAATAAACGGCGAAAAATAGCAGGCTAAACTAAGCGAAGAATGAGCGCAAGCCTGCTGTTTTGCGTCCATTGTTTAATTAATTTGTTAGGTGAACAAAGAACCAAGCTATGGTTGCGATTTTATTTTATGCCCACATTTGCAGCAGTAAAAAAACTTATACACGAATTCATTCGGTAGTAGCCATATTTGAAGCTTACTACGATCAGTTTCGAGTTGTTTAACTACAACACCTGAATGAACCAAAGCCCTCTTGTTACAGCTAGGACATTTGTAAAATGCTGTAACCATTATCGCTGACCAACCAAGAGCTACTGTAAAAATTAGAAATGGTAAAAATAGCTCTTGAGAGATAAAAATAACTGGGACAATTAGCCAAAGCAACTTAGCTGCTAAAGAAGATGCCAACCAATAATAATTGTACAAATATTTATTCAAGACACCGATCCCGAGTGTTCACCTAACGCCCGCATTTGCGGCTGGTTTGGAGCGCAGCGGAAAACCAGTCCGACAACATGCGCTTGTTATGCCATTTTTTCGGCAAAGTCACCGAAGTATGGTTTTAATGCTTGTTTTACGACTTGACCATCAGAGCTATTAGCCATTCGAACGACCAGTTGAGCTAATTCACCATGAGCTAAACCCAGATTGCTACTGATTTGCTTTGCCAGAGCCTTTCTGTTGTAGAGTTTTAATATTGAAAGATAATCTTTATTGTTTACAGCGTTTCTAATTAGCGTGTCGTTTTCAGCATAAATTGAATCAACATCGATGCTACCTGCAAGATCGGAGAGCGCAACTTTAAGAGGCTCTTTTCCTGTTGCATTTTCGTCAAAACAATTTAACTGGTACTTAATTTCACTCGCGACTCTTAGAGATACCTGCTTTTCTATTTCTGAACTAATTCGGCCAATGACAAAATCAGTAGCATTAGTTACATCCTCATCAGGATTTCGAGCTAATCGCTCACTAACAAGTTTAATAATTTCTGGGGTACAAAATAGGTTTTCAACTTCTGCAACACCTAAAGTATAAATCCCATCATTTTTAAGTGAGGATATCTCACCTTCTACTCGCCTATCACGATCTATCAACCCCACTACTTCTAGGTGGTGAAGTTGTTCACTATTCGATAACGCCTTTACTGCTTGAATAACCTGTGTGCATGAGCCACTTGGAATGACTAAAAAATTATTTAATACTGCTCGATAAAGGCTTACATCATAGCTTCCATTTTCTCCCTCAACAAAAACAACAGGCTTTCTGCTACCTAGAACTTCAACTAACAGAGCTTCTGGCAGCCCTTCAACTTCAGCTACTTTTTCCCATTCCCATCGCGCCCCATCATACGATTTTAGCCAAATTTTTTGTGTTTCCTGCAGCGAAACCGCAAAATCCACGTCATGAGTCATGTATACAAAAAGGCAATCTGGGCGGAGACTTTCTATTTCTCTCCATAGTGGAGCCTGAACAGATTTGTGCAAATGTATCTCTGGTTCATCGACTATGATTATGCCGTCTTTAGGAGCAGCTAAGCACTGGCCAATTAGATAAAATATTACTCTTTCGCCATCACTCATTTCAGATGAATTATAAACTCTATCAGATTGACCTTTGATGCATGTTTGAATTTTAAGCCCACCTAGAATAAGTTCTCTGTGAGGTAGTACCTTCTCCCATACTTTCTTTACCAAATCCAATTTTGTTATTGGCGGTTCTACTTTCTCCGCGGTCTTTTTTGAAGCTTTGAGGTATTTAACACTCTCCTCAGTATGATCTGAAAATAGATAAACCATAAGTTTTTGGTAATCGTTTAATAAAGAGATAGCAGGCTTTTGACTCCAACGACGCCCCTGCTTATGTTGCCATGCATTTTGATCAGGAGCATCTGCATACCCATAGAGTAAATCTTTTTCAGCTTTCTCTATAGACATAGGGGTAGCATTGTCGGGCATAGAAAGAGATTTCTGAGCTGAAATTCTGTGAACTTTTTCTTTTTGTGGCGACTGAATTTCAATCCATGTACCTAGGCGTGTTTTACCTGAACCATTAGCCCCAATAAATAACAAACTTTGATTTGTTGATATTTCTTCAGTACCTCCCTGGCTATTAGGGAGATGCAAAGTAAAACTCGTATTCATAGGTATTTCTCTATTCCTTTGAAGGCATAACGCCTTAATAAACGGCGAAAAATAGCAGGCTAAACTAAGCGAAGAATGAGCGCAAGCCTGCTGTTTTGCGTCCATTGTTTAATTAATTTGTTATGAGCCGTTTTTACTTAAGAGACCCAAAAGTTGCTCTGGATTTTTATAGCAAAGAAACTTAAAAGTCTCACTTGTTGTGAACTGTATAATTACAACACCGAAACCAAAGAGAGCTTTATATTGAACGTTTTTAATTTGAGCCAGCTCCCTTGAGACTTCATAACCAGTTAATTCATTAAGTACTTTAACTTTTGACTCTGTTATTTCTACAACTTCAGCTTCTTTTGACGCGTAATAAGTTTCAGACATCAAACCTTTGTGGCTCCAGTAGGCTACTGAAGGTATTGCTACAAAGCCTAACAATAGGAATTTCATCCCAAACAATAGATCTAAAATGCCAGAAATTAACACCAAAAAACATAGACCTAAGCTAATTTTAGAATCTACGACTTTGTATCTAGCTTTATCAAACTTAAATTTCACACTGAAATCTCGTAAGGCTCATAACAATTTAATATCGAGCGATTGGGTCGTTTTTCTACAGCAATCTGTCTCGTTTTTGTCCCATGACTATTGATAGCAAATTTAGGAAGTACTTACCAGCATTGAAGTTACGTTACATTGATCTAAATGTGAACACGACAAAAACGACCCACAGGGTCGTTTTCCTGACTATGGAAGAAACTCAATTACAATGGATGTATATACAGTTATTTAGGTGAAAGGATGAACGTCAGCTTTTCGCTCAAAGCCACCCTTAGAGCATTTACGTTAACTCATTTCGGGGCAGAAACATGTTAGTGCCGCAGTCCGCACCAGACCAATAACTGAAATGTCAGTATTCATAGCGTTCTATATTTGTACTCTGTCAGGTTAAAAATTAGCGCTTATTCACTTAATTGAATAAGTCACTTTATTCACTTGGATGATAATGGCGAATACCATTGTCATCCACCATGACGTAACAGCTATCGTGGTTTTGAAACGCTTTGTAAAACACCTCGTCATAAAGCAGCTTTTCGCTTTTCGTTTCGCCGCCAACTCCTTGATAACTAACCAACATGTGACATTCGTGACAAATAAGCGGATTCACCAAGCGCTTATCAGCAGCTTTGACTACTGCGGTTACTTCATACACTTTACCGTGCTCTTTATTTTTGAACCAAGTCATACACTAATTTCGCTCCAATTAAATCACTCAGCGCTGTTCCTACAGACTTAAACAAAGTAATTTCATTCTCGTTACTTCGACCTAGGTTATTTTTAGTCATTTCGCTAAGCTCTGCAACCACCTTATCGGGGCTAAACTTACCTTCACTGATCGGTAACAACAATTCGCCCGCCTCGTTCAATACATTGGCGCGACTATCTACAAAAACGCGACTCTTAGTTACCGTTGTGGTATCAATTTCTCGACAATCTTTATGGTGATTGCCAATGCAATCTATATGCGTACCATCGCTCAGCCACTCTCCATTGAACAAAGGCGTATGACTGCCTGTTGCACAACTGATCACATCTGCCGAAGCGATAACTGACTCTGTTGCCTCCTGATACAATGAAAATTCCATTCCCGGATGCTGCGAGGACAATAGCTCCAGCAACAGGCGTCCTTTTTCAGCATTGCGTGCAATTATTGAAATTTTACTATAATTTCTAACACTTAAATGCGAATTAATCATGTAACTGGCTAAATTGCCTGAACCAAAGAAAACCAAATGTTTGGCATGCTTAGGTGCTAAATACTCCGAGGCTAATGCTGACACAGCAGAGGTTCTCCACAACGTTACTTCGGTGCCGTCCACAAGCGCGAGCGGCTCGCCGAACTGTCTGGAGAACAGCATGATTTTTGAGTAAAGGCTGGCTTTATCGTGCTGGTTGTTATCAGGGAAATAGGTAAACGCCTTTACGCCAATCACATCGGCATTCCAAGCAGGTAAAACAGCAAAAGCGTCATGATTGCTGTGACTATCATCTAGCTCAAAAACTTGCCGTGTTGGTGTACCTGCTGGTTGCGCAAAACCCTGTTTAAGCGCCTGAATTAAGCTTGGGTAGTTGAGGCTATCCGCGACCTCTTGGCGAGCAATAATTTGCATCCTAACTCCTTAGTTCGTTAGCTGAAATACTTGTGGCGCGTGGGTTAAGCATTCAAAACCATTTTCAGTCACCAGTACATCTTCTTCCAAGCGCACACCACCATAATTTGGAATGTAAATACCCGGCTCTATGGTAATGATATTGCCAGCTTCTAATTGGTGATCGACCCCAGGTTTAATAAACGGCTGCTCGTGTAGAAATAGCCCCACACCGTGACCAAGTCCCTCACCTGCGTATTGTGAAAAGTCACTATGACTCAACACATCGTGTGATGCGTTATTTAAATCTATGCAGTTAACGCCCGCTTTTATTAGCGCCAACGCAGCTCGCTGCGCATGTTGGACCGTGTCATAAATGGATTGTTGTTGCTTCGTCGGCTCCCCTAACACGTAACTTCGCGTCATATCAGAGCGGTAGCCGCTTATCACCGCACCAAAGTCGATAAGTACTAAATCGCCTAGGTTAAGTTTTGTCTGTCCTGGGTTTCCGTGCGGTAAGGAAGAACGCGCACCAAATAATAGGATTGTGTCAAAAGAGAGTCCTTCGGAGCCTAGCTTTTGCATCTGATACTCAAGCTCAATTGCCGCGTCTCGCTCAGTGATCCCTACTTTTAACAAAGGCAGTGTATGGGCAAGCGCCGAGTCAGCTATCTCGGCGGCGCGTTTAATACAGTTAATTTCATAACCATCTTTAACTTGTCTTAGCGATTCCACCCAAAGCGGCGCGGCAATAAGCGTGGTATTTTTTGCACTGATGTTTAATGAGACATAATCTGCGTGACTGATTTGATGCGCTTCAAATGCAAGCTGTCGCGGCCCATCCAATAATCTAAAAATACAATCAGGTAGCGTTTCTTTATCACGATTTCTTAAAATAACTTCGACTCCCACCGCTTCATCGCTAGCACGCTCAAAGTAACGATAATCAGTAATGAGTCGGTGTCGCCCATTTGAAGACATCAACAATGTTGCTGCATGACCGGTAAAGCCGGTTAAATATACAATATTCTCGTAGCCATAAATAATGATAGCGTCACTTTGGTGTTGTTGTAATTTATTGACTAAGCGTTGCTGTCTGGCTGCGTAATCTACATTCATCGTAGTAAAAATCCTCTTACTAATGGATCGTGGTCGTCTAAAATAAATTGGTGTCGGCCTGTTATATAGGCCATGCCCGAAACTATTGGGATTAATGATTTACTATCATCACTAAGTTGATAACAAACATCTAAGCCCAAGCCTAATATACCTTCAATAAAGATATGCTGATTTGCGGCGAGCTCATTTCTGGCGGCAAGAATTGCAGCTCTACCACTGACCCCTGTCCCTGTTGGACTGCGATCTAATTCGCCATCGGCAAAAATGCACACATGCTTACTGTGAGCAGAGTCCGATTTTTGAGAATTGGAATAAAAAATCACACCATATAAAAATGCGAGGCGCGCATCGTCATGCACTAAGCTAATCTGTGTTGCAATTTCTTGTTTAAGCGTTAAACCTAACTGCTGAATGTAAGCTGCATTTGCTGACGTAAGAGCTAAATCGATTGTATCAGCGTCAATATAGGCATAAAACGCACCACCAAATGCGATATCCACTGAGATTAAACCAAATTCAGATGTCTTGACTTGCTTATCAAGTGTCACTACCTCTGCTGGTACATTAGCAAATTCAGCTTGGCCGTCTCTTAGCCATGCGGTAATTAGCCCTGCAGGCGTATCTATCAACAACTGTTTCTTTGCAGGATTGTGCTGTAAAAATAGTGTAGCTAAAGCAATAATCGCATGACCACACATTGTTGAGTATCCTTCATTATGAAGAAATAACACGCCAAAATCGCTTTCTGGTAACTGCTTTTCAACGATAAGCGCACCATACATATCAGCATGACCCCTAGGCTCATACATCAGCGCGGTGCGATAGTGATCAAGATTTTCTACGCAGTATTGCCGTTTATCTAAAATAGTGTTGCCTTGAGGTTCAGGGAAACCATCGACAATTACCCGCAAAGGCTCTCCGGCGGTATGCATGTCAACCGTCTCTATTACTTCCGCGTGGCTCAGTATTTGCTCAAAATCTATTGTTAACGTCATCATACTCTCCGTGACATGAAATAAGCCAAACGTTTTGTTTGGCTTAAACCAAGAGCTAGGTACATGGCACCTACCCTTGGCTATCACCAGGGAAACTAAAATGTAAACCTTGCAACTAACGACGCGTAACGCTCAGTTTGTCGTAACGTTGTAATGCCGTAGTCAGGGTTAACGATTAAGCCATTTGCACCATCTAAAGATCGCTGTTCATTGATCCCAAGCGCTTTATCACTGTTTAGTAGGTTATAAACGGTGCCCTTGAGTAACAAGTCATGTCCCATAATATCTGTAGAGTAACTGAGTGATAAGTCTATCGTGGTTGCCCAAGGAAGATTACCTACACTACCGCGAGGGGCTGGGTTACCATTTTCGTCGTAATGCGAAACATGGCCATAATCTTTACTTACGCATGCATCCCAAGGGCTTCCTGCGGTACAGCTATCTATACCGACTGGGTGCTTAGAGAAATAGTTAGTCGGGCGACCTGACGACGTTCTTGCAACCAGACCCAAAGTTAACTCATCTGTGATATCGTAAGAACCTGATACTTTTATTGAATGGCGATGGTCATTCGGTAAATTACCATAGCCGTGATCCATCAGATCCGCGTAATCATAAGAAGTTGTCCAACCTGGATCTGCCTGATCGTTATCGGTTTTCACTAAACCTTCTGTATTACCATAGCTGTGTGACCAAGTATAAGAAGAATTAATCCGTAACTTGTCGGTAATATTTCCTTCTAAGGTAAATTCAAGTGCAAGATATTTACGTACTGCTTGTTGCAGGGCAAGCTCTTGTGCACTGAGTGTCACTTCATCGACTTGGCCATCGCCATCGAAGTCATAACTCATGGTGATCGCTTCACCCGGGTTATTTAGCACATAGTAAGAACCCTGACCGACATTGTCTTGGATACCGAGTTCGGCCAATTTCTTCGCAAGCACAGGACCAACATCCGTATCTTCAACACTGCGTCCAAGGTCTCGATAAATCGCTCTAACCCCAAATGCCATATCGTCAAAAACGGTGGTCTGATATCCTAAAGTCAATTCATCAGAATACATCGGCTTAAGGGTGGACGAAGCAATCAAACCGGGCTCTGTAATTCCGCGTTGACGCCAGCGTCTATCTCGAAGCATTTCCCCTCGACTTGGCGAGCCATCACTTAATAAAACAGGATAGCCATCACTGTCTACTTGATCGAGGTTGAAATACTCAAACCACTCTACTGAAGCCGAGCCTTGAGTGATGTTCATGTTGGCAGAAACAGGTTGAAAGTACCGCCCGTAAGTAAAGAAAACTTTGGATTCGCCATCACCGTTTAGGTCATAAATCGCTTGAAATCTAGGCGCAAGTTGGTTATCCATATCTACAAACGCTCTACCGTCAGTAACGGTATTTTCAAACTGACTATAACGCAGGCCCAGATTTAACACGAGTTGGTCGGTGACTTGCCAAGAATCATTGACGTAGAAAGCAAGCGAGTTAACCTCAGAATCAACCGTCCTTGTTCTTATTCGACGTTCGATATAATCCTGACCGAGCGCAGCACCAGAAATGCTCCCTTCACCAGCGGTTTTGATTGTCCACCAGCCTTCTGCGTCTCCAAGGCCATTTTGACCTTCAAAGTGATCTACCGTAACTTTAGTATAATCAACACCGAACAAAATGGAGTGGTAATCCAAATCGATATTGAAGTCGACTCTCGCTTGATCACGGATAAACTCTTGCTCAGAAACACTGCTGGCTGTATGACTTGATAAAGTAACGAATCCCTCTCTTTCATCCCAAACACCCGGCACTGTTGATGCGACAATATTTTCAACGTTTTCGGTCACTCGGCCCACCACAGCCGACACCGAGAAAAAGTCAGAAAAGTAACCACTATAATTGACACTGTAAACCTTGCCGCCATCTTCACCAGGAGCCGCAACCCCTTGTTTATCACCAATCGCATCGCTTTCCCAGTCATAGGCATAGGTTTGCCGTGTCCATTCTCTTTTGTTATTCATGGCGGAAAAACCGATGGAATGGTCTTCATTGATGAACCAATCAACTTTTGCAAACCAGCGATCTTCATCTCGTTTTCTGTCATTGAAGGTCGTTTGCCCAGCCCAACGATTAACCTCCCGTCGAGGTGCATACAAACCATAGTAAAATAAGCTGTCCTCTATTAGTGCACCACTTGCCCAAACTTGTAGCTCTTTAAAAGAGTCGTATTCTTGCTCAGTATTAAGATTCACTGTGCCATTATCTAGGTAGTTTGAGTCGTGATAACTATGGGTTGAAGCAGGGTCTATTCTCACTTCTGCCCCTAAGTTAAATTCGTTATCCCCAGATTTAGAAATTGCGTTAACGATGCCACCTAGTGCGCCACCAAATTCAGGACTAATTCCCCCCGTTTTGATTTGAGTTTGTGAGATAGCTTCCCAAGGCAAACGAATTGAGCCTAAACCAGTTTGAATACTCGTGACATTTAGACCATTAAAATAGTAGCCATTCTCAGCCGATGAGGACCCACCGAAACTTGAGGCTCTATTAAATGAATCACCACCAGGCTCAGCTGTACCCGGTGCCAATAACGCTATACTTTCAAAGCCGGTATTTACTGGCATGACTTTAAGCTCGGCGTCTGTAAACGTTACTCCAGCAGTTGAAGAGGCCATATCCACACGTCGAATCGCCGTGCCAGTCACCGCTATCCGTTCTATGTCCTGCCCTTGTTGTAATAATTGAGCGTCTAAGATTAGCGCCTGTCCAATATTAAGCTCGACATCCTCTTCAATAACGGATTCGAATCCAGCTTTATTAATTGACACGCTGTAACGGCCAACAGGCAGATTACGCAAAATGTATTCGCCCTTACCATTAGTTTGTACAGCAAACTTCAGCCCCTTGGATTTGTGTGTAAAGGTCAATTGAGCCTGAGATAACTCAGTACCTTGACCATTTACGATGCTCCCTTTCACAGTACTATTGCCATCTGCAGCAAATGCAGTAGAAGTCCCCAATGCTAGAGCAAGTGCTGATGCAGTGAGTGATTTACACAGTGTTTGCGCTGTTTTTTTGTTATTACGCATATTGTTGTCCTTTTGTTCCCATTGATTTGAGTGTTTTTTGGTAACGAACAAACAATACACAATTGATATATTGTATACAATATTAATTATGCAATTAATATTAATAAAAGTGATAACACTATGATTTAGATAAAGATTATTTATATAACTTTTATTTCAGTCTGTTTCCTATACCACTTGTACTCAGCGTAATTATCTGAAAAAGTAGATAGAAAATAACTTAACCAACTGAAATATAACACATTTTAAAACTCAACCTAATTTTATTAGTGCCCATTCCAGTAAAATTGAATCTACTTCAACTCAGCCTTTAACTTACTCGCTTTACGCTTCATATAAATTCGCCATAACCCAATCAAATTACTCACCAAAAAAGTACTTTCTAACACAATCGCCATGGGAGAGCCGATATAACAATTATGTATCAGCCAACACACCGTACCTAACATCATCACACACCGAAATGCCACCTGCGCGCGAATAAATGCCCCTAATGTCAATAAAACACTGCCAAAAACAGCATAAAGTTCGTAATTTGCATTTAAGTGTACTAAAGGCGGCACTGTATTGAGTAGTAGAAACCCGATAAGCAAGCGCTTTGACTGCGACTTGATAAACACCAGATATCTGAGACTCGCAACCGCCATAAGCAAAGCACCAGCCATAGCATCAAGTAGATAGAAGTGAATTGCAGTGAGTGCAGTCGACAAGCTTAGTGCCAATAACACCTGCCGACGTTTCATAAATTGAAATGAGGCGAGATCGAGTAAAACAGCAAGGGTAACCAAAACTTGAGATAATAAGAACATGACAAACTCCTAAAAGAAGCATTGTCACAGGCAGTTAGCTTGCTGTAATTCACCTAAGTTAATTTTCAGCCGTTATTTTCTTAAACGGTACTTTTATTGTAATTTCGACACCTTGTAATTTCGCCGTTTTACAGCGGATCTCGCCTTTTAAAAGTTGCGTTACCAAATTATAAACAATATGCATGCCTAATCCGCATCCGCCTTGATTACGTTTTGTGGTTACAAATGGCTCAAACAAGGTCTTTTGCATTGCTTCGTCCATGCCGACACCATTGTCGCAGTATACAATAGTCCAGTGGCTATCCGTCGCCTCGACTAACACGCTAACCGTACCAGAGGCACTCCCCTCAAAGCCATGGATAACGGAGTTGTTAAATAGGTTTGCCATTATTTGATAAACCGCGCCTGGATAGGTGGAGAAATTTACATCAGCATTCCCATCTATGGACAAATATACTTCTTTATTTTTAGCCAATGGCTTAAGTGAGTCGAATACGTCATTGATATATTCAAGCAGGTTAATATCACGCTCAGTCTCACTGGATTGATCTACTGCAACTTGCTTAAAGTTACTAATAAGGCTTTCTGCTCTTTGCAGATTGCGACTAATCAGCAGATATCCTTCTTGCTGTGCATCGATGGAGGAAACCAAATCTTTTTGCTTAAGGGTTTTATTCTCAAGCTTTTCTACCAACTCAGATAAACAATCTTCGTTATGAGAAAGCGCTGTGATAGCAATACCCAAAGGTGTATTGATCTCATGCGCAACCCCCGCAACCACAACACCTAAAGAAGCCATTTTTTCACTTTCAATCAAGTCTTCTTGCGTTTGCTTTAACTCAAACATTGCTTGCTCAAGTTTTTGATTCTTTTTATATAGCTCATCGGTGCGCATCGCAACTTTTATCTCAAGTTGCTCGTTTAACGACTGCAAGGCTTGTTGATGTGCTTTCAAATCAGCAATATCTTTCAGTGCCCCCGCTATCCGCGTTGCTCTACCATTATCATCTCGTG
Organism: Pseudoalteromonas sp. NC201; assembly: GCF_002850255.1. Lineage (NCBI taxonomy): Bacteria > Pseudomonadati > Pseudomonadota > Gammaproteobacteria > Alteromonadales > Pseudoalteromonadaceae > Pseudoalteromonas > Pseudoalteromonas sp. NC201. The sequence continues at coordinate 1,954,076 of NZ_CP022522.1, read as the reverse complement.
CAACTACCTTTCCTCTATCTAATACCCAGATCCACTCTCCCTGTTGATCTTTAACTCGAATAGACAATTCATATACGTCTTCACGGCCGTCCACACAAGATTGCAGGCGCTCCTCAAGTAACACACAATCTTTAGGGTGTACAAACTGGTCAAGTTCATCGAGGATGAGTTTATCTTGGAGATCACTAAAATCGATCCTTGGATTTACGCTGTAACGATAAATTTTACCCGACTCAACATGCCAATCCCAAAGTTCATCACCACTTGCCCACAATGACAACTCTAACCGCTCTTGTAACGCTGACATTTTCTGATTATCCCGCAGCACTTGCCGATAACGCCGTTGTTTCGCTCGAACAAATGCTGCAATGATAAGCACAATGACTAGGGTATAAAGGGTCTTCGAGTAAGCGTTCCACCAAATTGGTGCAGCGATATAAATGCTAAACTCGTGAACGGGCGACTGCATATTAAAGCGATTAACGGTATAGGTTTCTACTCGATAGGTGCCAGGCTCAAGCTGGAGTAAATTTATTTGCCTTGCTCCATTTGCAAGTTTCAGCCACTTGTCGCTTAGTCCTTTAATACGGTAATAAAAGCTCAGCTTCTCAGAGCCAAAGTCTAGACTTGAATATTGCAACGATATGATATTTTGGTCATAGCGTAATCGTAATGAGCCCGCAAGCTCTGGCGCAACAGAGAGGATCCCATCAAGACTTGGCTGTAAAGGCTCGCCCAGTAATTCGATTGTGGAAACTAAAATAGGCCGCGCGGTATTTGAAATTGATACATTCTGGGGGAAGAACTGATTAAATCCTTTGGCTCCACCCATAAAAATTCGGCCGTCAGGGGCTTTCCATGCGGCATTGTAGTTGAATTCGTGCGCTTGTACGCCGTCAATTGGAAGAAAATTATCAATGGCAAAATCCATTACATTAATGCGCGACAGCCCACCACTGGTGCCAAGCCACATATATTCATAGTCATCATAAACCAGCCCCCACACGGCTTGGTTTCCTAGTCCTTCTTGCTCTCCTATGGTTCGGACAACTTTCATTTGCTTATCAACTAAACTAATGCCCGCTTCACTTGCAACCCAGATACGTTGCCACGGGTCTTCATCTATCATAAAAACTAAATTCGACTTTAAGCCATCCTGCGTAGTCAGATTATGGAGCTGGCCTTTACTAAACTTGAACAACCCCTCACCTATAGTGCCAAACCATAAATCTTGCCCAACAACTTTAAATGAAGATACATGTGAAGGTGCATCTGAACGATTTTCGAAAAACTGCACTAGGGTTTTAGACTCCACGTCGTATCTCATTAGGCCTAGCGTCCTGGAACTTACCAAAATCTGTGATTGGTATTCGATAACATCATTAAAGCTAAGCTCAGGACCATTATTCGAGTTAGGCATCAAATGGCTGTATTCCCCTTGGGTTAAAGCATACCTAACAACGCCATCACCTCTTGTTGTTACCCACAAGGTATCATCATAGATCTTTACTTGCGTGATAAAGCTCCCTTTGATTGCAGATAAACTCGGGAAAATTCGATGTGCTTCGATAAAGCTCGATTTTTGATAAATATATAAACCCGATGACGTACCTATCCAAAAACGCTCGCTACTGTCTAGTGCGAAATTCCTAACATCAGGATGCCCCAAAGGAGCATGCGGAAAGTTTTGTTCACCAACGTGACCAAACGATTCGCTCAGCTGACTAAAAAAGTGCAGCCCCTGTGACTCCGTCCCTATCCATAAATCGCCGTTTCTATCTCGTTGAACACTAAGTACATTGTTATCTTGTAGACCATCATATTGTTCTGCACGGCGATACCAATGCCGCTTGATACTACCTTGCAGATCTAAAATAAACACTCCTGTATTGGAAGCAACGAGTATCTCATTCGCCCTTACTTTAATTTGGTGAATGCTGAGGTTTACTTTCGCACTGACCGACTTTTGCCATTGCACTTTATTGAACTGAGTGTCGAAACTAATGATTTTATCATCCGAATCAACCACGAATATCCTTCCGTGGGAAAGCGACAGTGTTTTAAACTCACCTTCCAACAGAACGTTCGCACCTACTTTGTCTTTTGGCTGACTGACTAGGCCATCTGCATTGAGGTAAACAAATGCATCCCTTGTTTCTTGGACTTCACGAACAAATTTACCAGTTAAATAAAGTTTTTCAGGCATTAAGGTTTGGTAGTTAACTCGGTAAGCATCGCCCTCTTCTGTTGATACTGTCACTGATTCACCATAACATGCCACTTTTTTAACTCTATCGGAGCTAACCGCCTCATTCTGCGCCGCTAAGATAGAGCGAAAGGTCCCCGCTTCAGTATCGTAAATGCTAAGCCCAGTACTTGTTCCAACCCAGATATATTTGCCACTGTGGCATAGAGAGGTAATAAAGCCACCAGAGAGATGATGTTTGGAGTTCTGCTTTACTTCAAATTGAACAAAATCATGACCATCAAAACGATTTAGGCCAGACTGTGTGCCAACCCAAATGTACCCGAGTTGATCTTGCGCAATGGCAGTGATAGTGACCTGACTGAGGCCTGAATTATAGTCATAGCGTCGCATAACCTGCGCCGTATCGCTAAATTCGGGAAAACTGGCGGCACAAGGAAAACTCGGTAATAACAACAGCAGCAACACACAAAACCATTTCAGTGTGCTGTATGGTACAACGACCAGAGACATGCGCTTGAGTAGAGTCATATAGTCGAGATGTTAGCCCGCATTATATTAACTATAGCAAAAGCGAAAAAGAGCATGTATTTTTTGATGGGTTTAGCGCATCACGCAAGCTCACTCGTACAGCCAAGCTAAGCTACAAATAGCTAAAATAGGTTTATTCAATTCTAAAATCTATTACCAAGGCTTATAACTCAAAATGACTGTGGATCCCCGTGCCGTGCAGTAGCTCATACTTCTCTAGCAAGCCGTTTTCAAGCGTTACTAAACTAATCGCAGAGTCTGACACCAAATAGCCATGTTTTTTTAGCGATGAAGGGTGCTTACTTACCGATAGCTGCCAGCGTTTAGTAAAGAGATTCAGAGGACTATATTTGGCATACAAAATCGTGTCCATCTTATCTAAAATATTGATAAGCGGCTTTGGAAATTCGTTTTTTATCCCTGATGCGGTTAGCTGCCAAATGCGGTTATCATGACGACCAAAACGAGCCTGAACCGAAAAGCAAAACGAATAATGTACATCGCCTGAGAGTATAATGGTTTCTTTAGGTGTATCTGGACGCTTAAAAATTTCAATTAGCTTTTTCGCGGCCCCTTCATGTGCCATCCAATTTTCCACATCCACCATCAACGGCTCACCACAAGCATTAAATACAGCTTGTATGGTTTCGATTGCCTTTACCCCAAATACTGGCGCTGGGCTTACCATCAATACCGCACTATGGTCGATGAGCGTATCTTGCAACTCCATCAACATTTCCCAGTCGAGTAAACCACTTGGTTCATTGAAATCCTGTTCATTACGCCACCGATGTGTACGAGTATCTAGCACCACCACTTTTGGAAACGTATCTAAACAATAATGCCAATGTGTGAATCGGCGAACTTGTTTGTCAAACGCCGAAAAGTGCCATTCGTTGTCAATCAGGCTTGAATTAAAAGCTGATGTCAGCGCCCCGCTATACTCAAACGCATCATTTCCAATGCCTTGAAACAGCCAATAGCTAATGATGCCATTACTGATAATGCGTCGACTCACTTTATGGTTCGCAATTGCCTGTTCCCATTTAGCCGTCAAATTCCAATCATCGGTCACATCATGGTCATCAAACATCATCAGAACGGGCACGTTCGCACACAGCCGCTCGGCGCTAGGCAACGTTTCAACAAAGCCTTTTAGGGCGTCAAGTTCGGATTCAAATATTCGCCTAACTTTGTCGTTGCCACCGTCATAATGAAGTGCATCAAAGTTAACCAACTGCCAAGCAAGATGAGAGAAGTTTAATAGGTAACAGGCGACAAACTCTTCGAAGAAAATTAGGTGATTAAAGGCCTTAACACTAGAAAAGTGCGGTTCATCCTTTCGAAACCAATAGCCTGGTGAAAACTTTGAGCGCTCCTGCCATGGCGTCTTTGGTAAATATAAGTGACGATGGTAAAGCTGAGCTTGTTGATCAGCTGGTAGGTGCATTGGCAATTTCGTTTCTTTAAACAAACCCAATCGCGCTATAAGTTGGTGAATAGCCAACAACATGGCGCCGGCAACATCATCTGCATAGATCTGATCGCCAGAAAAAATACACAAGTCAGCGCCTAGCTCACCGAGTTCGCGTTGCTGCTCTTGCCACTGATCTGCAGTATGTAGACTGTCTTTTGCGTGGTGATGCGGGTTACGGCATGAGCCATGTAATATTTGCTTGAGCAAAGCAGGTATCGCAAAGCTAAGCTCTTCTCCATAACGCAGATAATCTGGCTTATACGCGGCACCGTTAATAAGCACTTGATACTCGAACAGCTGCGCTGTTGGCAGAGCCTTCTCGCTGCATATCATCAAAAAATGCAAAAAGCAGGCTGCACCGAGCTGAAACGTCTCAACCTCACATCGACTTTGATGGGCCAATAGCGAAGCCGAAATGTCCACGGCTTCACAAGTAACAACCTGAATACAAATTTTATTCTGCTCAGCTCGGCGAACCAGCGGGCCCATCAACACCTGAGGTAGCTGATTAAGTTGTGCTACCATCTTGGCGTTTCACCAAATTAAATAAAGAGTAAAAGTTATTCGTGGTTTGCTCTGCAAGCGTTTTGTAGCTCACTCCTTTTAAGTCAGCAATATAATATGCAACGTCTTGTACATAAGCAGGCTGGTTAGTTTTACCACGATGCGGTACCGGTGCAAGATAAGGTGAGTCGGTTTCAATCAGCAATCGGTCCATAGGGATTTGCTTAACGACTTCCTGAAGCGCCGTCGCATTTTTAAACGTCACAATACCTGAGATTGAAATGTAAAAACCAAGGTCTAGTGCCTGCTTTGCCATCGGCCAATCTTCGGTGAAACAGTGCAACACGCCACCGCAATTTTGCGCATTGTGGGCTCGCATGATGTCTATTGTATCCGCTTTTGCATCACGAGTATGGATGATCAGTGGTTTTTGCAGCTGATTAGCCACATCGATGTGTCCGGCAAAGCTTTCTTGCTGTACCTGATGCGTATCTTTTGAATAATAATAATCTAATCCAGTTTCACCAATAGCAACGACTTTATCATTACTCGCCAGTTGCACTAGCCTTTCAACATCCAATTTATCTTTTTGATCCAGTGGATGTACCCCACAAGATGCAGAAACATCATCAAAATGGGCTATTTTTTCTAACATGGATGGAAATTGGTCTAGCGTCACGCTAACGCATAAAAAGTGTTCTACTTGTTTTTGTCTCGCGTTGCTGAGTACTTCTTCAAGGCTTAGGCCTAACTTTTCAAAATCGAGTCTATCTAAATGACAGTGAGAGTCTACAATCATACTGGCTCTACATGGTGTAAGTTGGTTTATCTGAATGCAAAGTCGCACCCAAAAGCTTATTTATTTTATCGTTCAGAGCTGGTGCGTCTACAAACGCAACACCAACACCCGAAGGATTAGAATTTTGTGCACCTTGCGGTGTTAACCAAGCAACCACAGCGTTGACTTCGTCCGCCTCTAGAGCGTCAGGCAAGGTAACTCTGAGCTTTAATTCTTGCCCCATATCAAAATGGGCATTGGACTTGATAAATATGCCACCGGATTTCAGAAATGGCATATAACAACGATATAGCTCATCTAAATCTTCAAAATCCGCAAGTAACTCTTGCATGCGCCACCTCTTTATAGCTGTTTTTGTAAGGCAAAAAGTAAATTAGAAATGCTCAGGTTTTGATTTAACCCTAACACATTTTTCTGTTCGTACATAAACCGATGTACTAAGCTCACTAAGTCTTGATACTGGGTAAAACTCAAACCATTCCCTTGTGTCATCGCCCCTTTTAAACGGTTGAGCAAAAAACGGGCGAATACATCACTCATTGCGCTGTGCTTTAACAAAATTTTTTCAACCGTTTGCGCACTCTCTACTGTTAATTGATTCGCCGCGTGATAAAGCGCAGTCACATCATCAAGCGCACCTTCTTGTTGCCACGCTTCGATAATAAATGGCTGTAGAGAAAATTCACCAAACCAAGGGAAATCACAAGCGACATTTTTAGCTGCCAGCCACTGCGCGGCCTCTGCTTGATTGGGCGAGTGGATCGCCACTTTATTACAACGGCTCAAAATGGTGGCAGGTAACTTACTGTCATCATCGCTGGTAACGACCAAATAACGATTAGCATTTGGCTCTTCAAGTGTTTTTAACAGCGCATTAGCGGCTGAATGGGTCATCAAATGCGCGTGTTCAATCAACGCGACTTTATTGCCACCTTGCTGCGCTGAATGGTTCAAGAAATGCGTAATCTCTCGAATTTCGTCCACCCCGATTGATTTTCCTTCAGGCACTACACTCAGTCTATCAGGATGATTACCAGCTAAGTTCAAGTTACACGGCTTACATTGCCCACAGGCAGTAAGATTTTGTGGATGTAAGCATAACAGTGCTTCTGCCAAGTGCGCCGCAAGCAGAGATTTCCCCACGCCTTTTTTACCCGATAACAGCTGAGCATGGTGCAAACGACCGTTTTGCTGTGCTCGAGCAAGATAATTTAGAGCGCTGCTGTGCCAACTTGGAAGCAAATTATTCATTGCCATCCACTGTAAGGTGTGTGGCTATCAAGCTATCAAGCAGTTCAATACTTTGCACAAGTACTTGTGCTTTACTTTGACTGGCATCAATCACAGTAAATCGTTCAGGGTCATTTTTCGCTTGAACGAGATAACCCTCACGTGCGCGCTGCAAAAATTGTTGCTTTTCATCCTCGAGTCTATCTAGCCCCTCACCTCGCGATTTGACTCGCTTTAAGCCCTCTTCAGGATCCAAGTCCAAAATCAAATTCATGTCTGGACGAAAGCCGCCGAGCGCAAGCTGATTAATGGTTGTGATGGTGGCAAGATCTAGCCCTCTTGCATAATGTTGAAAACTAAATGTTGCAGCGTCAAACCGATCAGAAATAACGACTTTGCCTTGCTCAAGTGCTGGAATAATTTTTTCACGAACGTGCTGAGCACGCGCAGCCCCAAACAACATAAGCTCCGTCATGTCTGCCATTTCGGGAGTTGAGGGATCTAGAATGATTTCTCTGATCTTCTCTGAGATTTCTGTTCCACCGGGTTCACGAGTCATCACAACTTCAATACCGCGTTGTTTTAAATGCGCTTCCAATCCGGTAATAACCGTTGTTTTTCCAGCGCCATTGCTGCCATCGCAGACCAGCATAAACCCTTTTTTCATAGCAAGGACGTACTCATCATTCTTATTTGGCTGTTATTTTATCGTGTTTTAGTGAATTATTCACGACTGAAATAGAATTGAATTGTCTAATAAATTGAATTTGTCATTCTGAAAATAATTTAAAACAGAAAAATTTGGTCTACAATAACAAGCACATCCGAATAATTTTATATAAGAAACGCCCAATGCTGAGCAACATTAACATGCCTATTAGGCCCGTAAAGGAAGCGTATTGATATGCCGCGTAAAATGCTCTATTTGGTGTTCATGTTACTTCTTTTGGTTTATAACCCAGTAAATGCCCGTGCAAGTGAACCGCCAGAGATAGATGTCGCGGTAGGACTTGAAAACTTTGATTTTCAGCCATTGTTTGAAGAGTTTAGTGCAAAAACGGGTATTAAAGTTAATATTCTTGCTTTTAACAACAATCAGTTGAAAAGCGAGTTATTGTTGTATGCAGATGCCCTACAGTTACCGGATGCCGTGATTATTCCCAGCGATTATATGGGGTTGTCAGAACTGCAATTTTCTCAGGTGCCAGAGTCTTGGTTAAGCAAAAAGCTCACACAAAAAGTCATTGAGAATAGTAAGGTCAATGGTGAGCTTAAGGGCGTACCAATTATGTATGGCAACCATCTTGTACTCTATTACAACCGTGCACTTGTGCCACACCCTATTACCGACTTACAAACCTACGCACAGCAAACTGTTGCAGACAAACCTACGCTCGGCTGGAATTTTTATGAAATGTATTGGTTTGTGACGTTTGCGAACGCCCTTCAGCCTAATCTCATTCAGGCAGGCGTGCCACAGCTTGACACCAAAGCGATGCGCCTCGCAATTTCCAATTATCAATCACTTCTCAACAGCGGCATCATAGACGCTGATTGTGTTTACCAATGCTTAATGAATCGTTTTAAGACCGGCAAGCTCGATTATTTTGTGAATGGAATTTGGGCATATCGTCAACTTAAAGACAAGCTTAAAGACGACCTAGCCATCGCGCCTTTACCGAGATGGGGTAATTATCAGCTGATGTCTCTCGCATCGTCTCATGTACTGGCTTTTCCTGCCAATGGCATAGAATCTAAAAAAAGTCCGCATCTAAAGCAGCTTGTTGACTTTATGCAAAGCCAGAAGGTACAAGATAAACTATGGGATGAGCTCAACGCGCTGCCTGCAAACGGTGACAGCTTAGCTGAACTTATAAAACGCGACGACAAAGCACTGTCTCAACTGATCGCATCTCTGCATGAAACCTATCCACAACCGAATGAACCTATTATGGCCTATATTTGGGAAGCCATGTTAAAGGGGCTAACACGCTATTTAGGTGGTGTGTATAGTGTCGAAGAAACGACGCAATATATGCAATTTATCGTCACAAAGTCGGGACAGAATGAAAGCAAATCGCAGCATCGTTGATGAAATAAAAAGAAAAATTACGGCATTATTCTCTCTCTTCCTGGTTGTACTGGTTGCGATGGTTGGCTTTTCCTTAATGCAACAAAAAGCAACCCTAGAGCAAGAAGACGTTAAACGCACTGGCGCAAGTCTTATCAGCGATTTTAAAGCGCAAATCAATGAGCTTATCTATCAAGTTGCACCATTAAGTGAAGACCATATTTTATCTACCTTACCGAGCGATCTACTGTTTACTCAATACGCGGTTAAGGCGCTAACCAACTTAGTCGACAATACCGACATGGTAAAATCTGCGTTTATCAACGATGGCTCCGTGTTTACCGTAGAGGGATATCCTTTTAATACCCTACGTTGGAACAATTCTGTATTTAGCGAGCATGCTCACAAGGTCCTCGCGCAACAGCGACGCACATTAAAAATCGACAAACTAGTTGTCCCAGTTGAAAGCATTGAAAAAAAACCGTCTGATCAGGCCAAATTGTTTCTCGCCATTCCCCTTAGACAAAAATTATCGTCGTTAATGCGTCCTTATAAATATACGGGTGTACTATTCCTCGAAGTCGATCTTGAACCATTTTTAGGTTCCAATCAGGAAAAAGGCTCTATCTGGCTCACCAGTCAAGACCTTGTGCTTGCGGGAACACATCCCTCAGATGCCACTGAAGGTGTATATCACAGTCCTATTTATTCACAAAAAGACGATTTTGTTGAACTTGATTTACAGCTACAACGAGAAGCGGAAGTATACAGTAACGATATTTTAAGCGCGGTGTTATACATTGTACTTATCGGCTTGATGCTAGTGGTATTACTTACCTGGTATTTACGCCGATTAGCAAAACGCTTGACCAATCCGATGCGCGCACTTGAGCGTCATTGCGAACGACTTAAACAGGGACATTATGTTTCTGCAACAAGCGATTTTGAATTTAGAGAGCTAAGAACGCTCCAGGTGACTCTCAACCAACTTGCGAAACAAATTAAGGAGCAGATAGGTTCTCTTGAAAGTGAAAAAGTGAAGGCACAAAGTTCAGAGCGGGCAAAAAGTCACTTTTTGGCAAATATGAGCCATGAATTAAGGACGCCACTTAACGGTATTTATGGTGTATTCCAATTAATGAAGCACCATAGAAATGCAGCAGATTCCAAAGAGCTTATTGCACAGGGCATGACGTCCACAGAAACATTACTTAGCTTACTCAATGACTTACTTGATTTCTCTAAAATTGAAGCTGGTGAACTTAAAATGGAATCAGCGACAGTGGATGTCAGAAGTATTGTCAGTGAAGTAAAACAAGAGTTTGTCCATACTGCCAATGCTAAACAAATTGACCTTATTATTCATACTGAGGAGCTTGCAAATCCTTATCGACTCGGTGATTCGCTGCGTTTAAAGCAGATACTAAGAAATTTAATATCCAATGCCGTTAAATTTACCAGTGACGGTTCTGTAACCGTTATACTCCAAGATGGCGGTAAACATCTCTCCATCCGTGTAATAGATACGGGCGCCGGTATTTCCGAAGTCGCGCTAAAGAAGTTATTTAATCGATTTCAACAGGCAGACTCGTCGACCACCAGAAAGTATGGAGGAACCGGTCTTGGACTTGCAATTGTAAAACAACTTGCCGAGTTAATGGACGGCCGTGTTACGGTGACAAGTAAAGAAGGTATTGGCAGTGAGTTTACAGTTGAACTCGTACTCGATATCTGCGATGCACCAGAACAATCTGTCATGCAAGATTTGCAAGCTATACCCGCTTTGAGGGATAAAAACCTGCTACTTGCTGAAGATAATCCACTTAATCAAAAAATATTTAGCGCCATGATTAAACCAACTGAAGCGAATCTTGTCATAGCTCAGGATGGTGAAGAGGCGATTGAGCTTTATCACGAATTGAAACCTGATATCTTTTTTGTAGATATTCAGATGCCAAAAAAAGATGGCCTAAAAGTATGTTCAGAAGTCAGAGAACAAGATAAGACAACCCCACTTATTGCCGTTACAGCCAACGTGATGTCGGGAGATTTAGAAAACTATCAGCAACTTGGATTTGATAATTGCGTCGCAAAACCGATAGATATGAAAAAGCTTTATGAAGTGATAAATACTATTTTGAGTTAACGGTCAATTTCGCCCCATTTTATATGACTAGATAATTGAATAAAGTTCATTTAAGTTACAATTGAGTAACATAGTGAAATTCTTATAATCTTAGCCTGAAAGCAGACATTCACCTCAGGTAAACTTCTTCTCGTGCAACATTCAATTAGCATTCAAGTCTTTATACCATCAGCATTTTTGCCTGCACTAGTTGCATGGTTTCATCGAATGTAATTTCATAGGAGTCAAAAGGAATGACAACCATCGTCTATAACGCTAAAACAGCAGAAATAGCCTGTGATAGTAGAACCACTACCGATAAGATCATCGTTACCGATAACGCCCAAAAGTGGTTTGATTATCATGGTTGGAGAGTGTTTTGCACCGGCCAGACATGCGATATACACAATTTGCAGCACAATTTTTCAAATAATCAATTTGATACGATTGAGAGTTTGGAATTCATTAAATACCACCCCAAAAAAGGCGTATGGTATGGTTGTGTAAAAAGGGGCACCTGTAAATCTGAACCCTTAGCGCAATCTTATGCCATCGGCTCAGGCCAACAAGCGGCAATGTTTGGTTTACTCAATGGCTATAATACGGTGGAAATCGTTGAGCAAGTTAAACGAATTGATTTTAGAACAGGTGGCGATATTCATTGTTTTAAAATTACCGACTCCTTAGAAAACATATAAGCCAGCGTCAAAATACGCTGGCTCTAACTCACTTGAGTGAGTTAACCTGAGCTTCGGATAATTAATGCCTTTCTAGCAGCCAGTTTTAACGCTAACTGCGTTGAATTCACTTCCAATAGCTAGCTATTGGTACGTAAATTCGCCTTGTTATCCTCAAAACTTTCTGGCTAGGTAAGAAGATAGTTTAAGGTGATTAAAAAACAGTTAGTTAGTTCATTCCTTACCCAAACCTCAGGTTAGTTAAATAACTGAAAGCTCAACCGCAATGTTGCCACGAGTAGCATTTGAATATGGGCAAACTTCGTGAGCTTTTTCAACGAGTGACTGCGCCGTGTCTTTGTCTAAGTCACCAACTGATACCGCCAATTTCACCGCTATCCCGAAGCCACCCTCAATTGGCCCTATAGACACTTCAGAGTTAATATGTGTGTCTTCTGGCAACTTGACCTTTGCTTTGCCTGCCACCAATTTTAATGCGCCAATAAAACACGCCGCATAACCTGCTGCAAACAATTGCTCCGGATTAGTCCCTTGCCCATCATCCCCACCTAAGCCTTTCGGTGTCGAAAGCGCAACATCAAGACGACCATCGTCAGACTTTGCCACACCTTCTCGGCCACCTGTGGCAGTGGCTTTCGCCGTATATGCAATACTTTGTAGTTCTTTCATTTCGTTCTCCTAAGTTTGTACTTGTAGAGTACTCACCTACACCCTAACGCAGCGAGGCTTTACTCTAGATGAAGTAAAATCAATTAAACATTTATTTTGCATGCAAAATAATAGATTCAATTTTTTAGAATTGCAAATACTTTGTGTGCAAATTAAAATATAGCTTAGCTACTTTGTAGGAATATGTGATGAACTATCCACAATTAAAACTAGACGCTCAAATCTGCCACCGCCTCTACATGGCTTCCAATGGTATTGCCCGTGCTTACCGAGCATCTTTACAAAAACTCGACTTAACCTACCCTCAATATGTGGTGATGATGGCACTTTGGGAGAAAGATGAAATCAGCATTGCTGAGTTACTAGAGAAAACCGCCATCGATGGCGGTGCTATGACACAAATATTAAAGAAAATGACTGACAAAGCCCTGCTTTCAATCGTTAAAGACGAAAAAGATAAGCGCAAACGAGTGGTAAAACTACAAAGTAGGGGTCAAGATCTGCAACATCAAGCTGCCACAATTCCTGAGCAGATCCGCTGTAAATTTCCAAGTATCGACGAGCAAAAAGCACAAGCACTTATTGAGTTACTAGATTCGATCAATGGTGATTTGGCCTAAAGTAGAAATCAAAAGATAGTCATTGTAGCGCGCGTTCTAAATGTGCCAAAAACGCTGATATTTTTTTGGCCAGATGTTTACGGCCAGCATAGAACGCATAAAGTACAAGGTCTTCCGGTTGCTGCTCTAATTTAAGTGGTACCAGCGCGCCTGACTCAATTTCTGCTTTACAGGAGTTCAGTGGCAAGATAGCAAATCCAACCCCTGAAAGCGCGGCAGACTTAGCTATAAACCCACTGTTTACCCTAAAGTTTGATTTAACATTCACCGTCGTTAATCTTCTTTCATTGTTAGTAAATATCCAAGGTGTACCGTTTACTGCGGTAAGGGTTGAAATACAAGGTAGAGATTGTAAATCTGCTAATCTATACGGCGAAGTATGCTTTTCTAGCAAGCTGGGTGCTGCCACTACGACGCTTGGTAATCGAGCCAGCTCTTTAACCACCCAATTGCTATCCTCAAGCTTGCCACGATGAAAGTAAAGCACGACATCAAAGCCATCTAAGAGATTTTCTCTTGGACTCAGGCTGGTATCACAACTTATTGAAATTAATGGATGTGCAGCGCAAAAGGTTACCACTGCTTGACCAAGAATGGGGATGTCGGGCATCACTATACGCAAATGCCCCATTGGCGTAGAGGCATGTTTATTTACTTCTTGTAACGCATCCGACAGCGAATCGATTAACGGCTTTGTACTCACATAAAGCTGCTCACCCGCTTCTGTCACTGAGATCCGCCTTGTCGTTCGTTCCAACAATCTTGCATCAAGCTTTTCTTCAAGTAGTGCAATATGACGACTTACGTTGGAGGTTGGTATATCCAGAAACTCTGCCGCTTGTTTGAAGCTTAAGCATTCATAAACACAGTGGAAACTGTTAAGCCACTGAGGGTCAATCTGATCAATCATTTTATTAGCCCAACATATGGGTTTATCAATTCAATAATAGACACTTTATTACCTAATTAAGGCTAATACAATCAAGGCTTCTTTGTTTATATCAATTAAGGATGTCTATGTTTTCAGCTTCAATGACCACCTTAGCAAGCCCAAAAGCAAAATTTGGGTTATGTTTTGTCATCCACTTTTTAGTCGCGTTCGATGCATTAATCATTGTACCCTTTAGCGCGGATATGGCGCTAAGCTCAGGTACCAACCCATCAAATTCGGGACTACTCGTTTCAGCTTATGCAATTGCCGCTGCTTTCACTTGTTTATGTGTGCGCGGTACAGGCAACCTTTCAAAGGAGAAATACAAAGTCTTTATTTTTCTGTCAGCAACCACATTGTTAACCTTGCTTACTTCAGCACTCGAGAGTTTTTATACCCTGCTTTTCGTACGTGCATTGACTGGTATTGGTGGCGGCGCACTGGTAGTACTCAATCTCAACTTGGTGATTCAGCTAAGCCATGAAAACGACAAGAAAAAAGACACCGCGATACTGTTGAGTGCTTTTCCACTCGCCTTGGCAATTGGGATCCCTGCGCTATTATTTATCACAGCAAATCAAGGCTGGCAGTTGGGGTTCATGATACTGGGAAGTGGCTTAGCCATTACAGTGCTATTATTTACATTTATATTTCTCTCAAACATAAAGCAAGCTTCGCAAAGCAGCGATAGCAACCCAATGCCAAGCAACACATTTAACCCGACCAAAACCCTTAAATACGCGCTATTCATCGCATTTTTTGTGGTGCTAAGTACATTTGCAATTTCAACTCAATTTCCGGTGATGCTAATTACCAACTTAAACATCTCAAGCTCGATGCTAAGCGCGAGCTATTTGTTTAGTGGTGTGTGTTCGTTTGTTGCGGTTCAGCTATACGCTCGAAGTAAGCTAAACAATCACACAACCTCATACTTAATTTACTTTCTTAGTGGCTTGATGATATTGGCAGCCTTGTTTGGTTTTACGATAAGTTCAGTTATTTTTGCAGCCGGACTTTTTACCCTGTTTGTGATTGCTAGCGCTACCCGCTCTATGATCTTAGTGACAGAACTTATAACCTCACTTCACGCAGAAGAGCGCAGTACCTTTATCAGTCTGCAAAATGCGATACAGCACTTTGCGATAGCCTCTGGCGGCACTATTGCAAGTTTGCTAGTCACGCCCCGCGAAAACCACACACTTAATTTTAATGTCTTGATTGTAGTTTCAGCTCTATTAATAGTTATAACAGTTGCTATGTGGAGAAACTTTCAAAGAAAGCGCTTTTAATCGCGATTTAGTGATTGAACAATAGGTAATTGGGCAGTTTGATTGTCAATAAGTGACGTAGCTTCCTCAATTACCGCTCTGATTTGTTTTAATAAGACAATCCGCCATGGTTATGCCTTACTCTAAGCGCACCTCTATGCGATAATGCTTGCCTATCGTTAATCATATTTGTCGTGATGATATACACAGTTGTCATACCATCACGACAAATATAATTAACCAAAACAAACAAAAACAGTAGAATAACTTTTTGACTTTATGACAAATACAAACCAATCAGATACACCGAATAATGCCCAGAACATCCCAACTATTTTCTGGCACGACTACGAGAGTTGGGGTGCGACGCCGCAAAAAGACAGGCCAAGCCAATTTGCTGGGATCAGAACGGATCTGGACCTCAATATTATTGGTGAGCCACTGATTGAGTATTGTCAACCAGCACCTGACTATCTCCCGCATCCTCAAGCCTGTTTGGTCACTGGGATCACACCACAGTTAGCACTAAAAAAAGGC
This sequence comes from Pseudoalteromonas sp. NC201, assembly GCF_002850255.1. NCBI lineage: Bacteria > Pseudomonadati > Pseudomonadota > Gammaproteobacteria > Alteromonadales > Pseudoalteromonadaceae > Pseudoalteromonas > Pseudoalteromonas sp. NC201. The sequence continues at coordinate 1,938,410 of NZ_CP022522.1, read as the reverse complement.
CTGACCGAGGCTGAGTTTATGGCAAGGATCCACACTGAATTTGCAAAGCCACAAACCTGCGTTGCTGGATATAACAGTATTCGGTTTGACGATGAGCTAACCCGTTATAGCCTTTATCGTAACTTTTATGACCCCTATGAGCGTGAATGGCAAAATGGCAATAGCCGTTGGGACATCATAGATCTGGTAAGAGCCTGTTATGCGCTTCGCCCAGAAGGAATAGAATGGCCAACCAGAGAAGATGGCAATCCGAGTTTTAAACTGGAACACTTAACCGTCGCCAATGGCATTGAGCACGGCGCCGCGCACGATGCATTGAGTGATGTTACCGCAACGATCGCGCTGGCTAAACTGATTAAAACCAAACAGCCAAAACTGTATGAGTTCTACTTTAATCACAGACATAAAAAAGCGGTATCGAGCCTAATCGACGTTTTCAATATGCAGCCTTTGGTGCACGTTTCTTCTATGTTTCCGGCACAACAAGGTTGCACCACTTGGATTGCGCCGATGAGTTTTCACCCGGTCAATAGCAATGCCGTGATCTGCTTTGACTTAACACAGTCGCCAGAGGTATTGAATGACCTTGACGTTGAGGCGCTCAAACAACGGCTTTATACAAAACGCAGCGAATTGGGTGATGATGAGTTACCAGTTGGATTAAAACTAGTACATATCAATAAATGCCCGTTGGTTGCGCCCGCTAAAACCCTCTTGCCCGAAAACGCAGCGAGGCTTGGAATTGACCGCGAGCAATGCCTTGAAAACTTAAAGTACCTTAAAGCACGTCCAGAGCTAAGGGATAAGGTTGCAGAAGTCTTTAGCGATGAAAAGGGATTCGATAAACCAAGCAATCCGGATTATCAACTCTACAACGGTTTCACCAGTAAGGCCGATAAAGCCAAATTTGCAATCATTCGCAATGCATCGCCTGAAGAGTTGGCAACCATTGAACTGGATTTTGAAGACAGTAAATTTAACACGTTGCTGTTTCGCTATCGAGCAAGAAACTGGCCGCAGTCGCTCTCACCTGTAGAGCTTGATAAATGGCGTAAATACTGCCAAAACAAGTTGATGCATAATGAAGATAACCCTTCAATTTCAGCCGAAGATTTTATGCTAGAGCTTGAAAATTTAGTCGCAGAGAATGAAGGTAATGAGCACAATATGCAGATCTTAAAAGCGCTTTATCATTACGCTCAAAGTTTGTAGTTAATGCCGTAATAGCCCGCACCGCTTGGCGCTAATATGAAATGCTGACTTCGTCGATAAACAGCAGTGCGGCTTACTAATATAATTTGCATTGGCAAAATATTCGTTCTGCTTGTGTTGAAATAACCCCTCTAAGAAATGAAGAGTTTATATTGCATTAATACCAATTCGCTTAATTAAGCTACCTATTTTGAGGCGAAAAAATCTTGTCGATAATCAGGAAAAAATCCTATTTAACCTGAGGTTTGGATAAGGAATGAACTGACTCACTGTTTTTTAATCACCTTAAACTATCTTCTTACCTAGCCAGAGAGTTTTGGGGATAACTCCGATCTCGCGTTCTGCTACCGCACTGGTACCTACATCCTTGTAGGCAAGGCAAATTTACGGCCCAATAGCTGGGCTATTGGAAGTGTATTCAACGCAGTTAGCGCTAAAACAGGCTGCTAGAAAGGCATTAATTATCCGAAGCTCAGGTTATTTAGTGTTCTAAATAAGAAAGCTTTAACACCGTTAGCGTCAGGTTTGCTTCTTCAAATTGAGCAAGTATTAAGGCCAATTGGTATAATTCTCTTATCTCTTATGGTGTTGGCATGTATTCCACATTAGCTGTAACTCTTCAATAATGGCGGGGTCGTCAATGGTAGATGGCACGATGATGTCTTCACCGTCCACCAGCTGGCGTAGGTTCTTTCTGAGTATTTTACCTGAACGGGTTTTGGGTAAGCGCTCAACCACTTTAATGGTTTTAAGACAGGCAATCGCACCGATTTTTTCGCGGATCAGGCTTCTTATTTCCTCTGCAATGGCCGTTTCTGTGGTGTTTACGCCATCTTTCAGTACCACCATGGCAATAGGCACTTGGCCTTTTAGCTCGTCTTTACCGGCAAACACGGCGCATTCTGCAATTGCATTGTGGCCTGCGACGATCTCTTCCATTTCACCGGTTGACAGTCTATGCCCGGCTACGTTTATTACGTCATCGGTGCGGCCCATAATAAACAGGTAGCCGTCTTCATCAAAATACCCGCCATCGCCAGAGAGGTAATAGCCGGGGTATTGTGATAAGTAACTGCCTTTAAAGCGCGCCGTGTTATTCCAAATAGTGGTTAAACAACCGGGAGGGAGTGGTAATTTCACCGCAACAACACCTTGTTGATTGGCCTCGCAAGGACTGCCGTCCACATCAAGGATCTCGACTTGATAGCCCGGTGTGGGAACAGTGGCACTGCCCGCCTTTGTTGGCATCAATTCAATTCCAACTGGGTTAGATGCAATTGCCCAACCCGTTTCGGTTTGCCACCAGTGGTCAATTACCGGCAGCTTTGTGGTGGACTGTAGCCAATCGTAGGTAGCAGGGTCAAGTCGTTCACCAGCTAAAAATAGCGCTTTTAGACTGCTTGTGTTGTAGTTAGCCAAGAGCGCAGCGCTCGGATCTTCTTTTTTAATGGCACGAAATGCCGTAGGTGCACTAAAAAGTGCAGCCACTTGGTATTCTTCTACCACTCGCCAAAACGCCCCTGCATCTGGGGTTTTAATCGGTTTACCTTCGTATAATACGCTAGTGCAACCATAAATCAGTGGGCCATAAACAATATAAGAATGGCCCACAACCCAACCAATGTCAGATGCTGCCCAAAATACTTCGCCGGGCGCCATGCCGTAAACGGTTTTCATACTGTAGTTTAATGCCACAGCATGACCGCCCTGCTCTCGTACTACTCCTTTGGGTGTACCTGTGGTGCCAGAGGTATACAAAATATAAAGCGGATGCGTGCTTGGTAGCGGCACGGCATCAAAGGATTCTGGCGTGTTTGCCACCACCGCCCAGTCTAAGTCTCTTGGCGATGACATCTGCGCTTGGTATGCTTCACGCTGTAACACAACGCAATGTTCAACTTGATGCTTTGCCAGCGACAAAGCCTCATCCAGCATAGGCTTGTATTCAATAGTGCGGCCTATTTCAATTCCGCAAGAAGCACTGATCACTAGCTTTGGTTTAGCATCATCTATTCTCACCGCAAGCTCATGAGGTGCAAAACCGCCAAACACCACGGAATGAATAGCACCCACGCGCGCGCAAGCAAGCATAGCAACGACCGCCTCAGGCACCATGGGCATATAAATTACGACTCTATCCCCTACGCTTACACCAAGCTGATTTAAGCCTGCCGCAAAATGGCTCACTTGAGAGAGCAACTCGCGATAGCTAATTTTGCGTTTGGTATTCGTCACCGGCGAGTCATAAATTAGTGCTGTTTGCTCCCCTCTCCCTTGGTGTACATGATGGTCGAGTGCCACATAACTGGTATTCATCAAACCATCGCTAAACCAATGACTCAACCCCTCTTGGTCTTGGCTATGTCCGATTTTTGGTGGCGTGTGCCAATCAAGCCGTGTCGCTTCTTTAAGCCAAAACGCCTCTGGGTCTTGGGTAAATGTGTGGTACGCCTGTTGATAGGTTGTTGTTGTCATAATAAGTTACTCAGTTTCGCTGGAACTTAGTAAAGATAGATAAAAAATCGCCAAGTTTTGATGAGACTTTAGTCTTGCGAGGATGATATAGATCAAGGTTGGGGGCGTTAGATACGATTATGTTTGGATAAGGCATGCTGTAACTTAGTAGGTGTATGGTTGCATATGCAGCTTACTTTTGTAGTTAAAAAACTCCCCTTTGGATCGCCTATCAGCTAAGTGTTATTTTACCTTGCTGTTTAAAGCAAAAAGCTGTTGTGTCAGTTGCATATCATCTAACAAAATGGAAAATATATTTATATTTTTTAAATAGTTATGATTTAATATCGTGAGCTAAATTTTTCTATTATTACAATCAAAAATATCATAGATAGATACAAGGAAATACACAATGAAATTCTTACCTCTGTTCTCAGCGATTGGGTTATCAGTGACTTGCCTTATAGCAACTGCAGATGAGTACAAAATAACACTAGATCATCATTTAGATGGCACAATAAAACAGGGAGAATACAAAGATATAGATTTACGCCAACGAGGTGAAATTATCTATGGAACTGCGGGTATTGACAGCGTTATAAGCGGAACTGTGGAGCAGTTGAATGACTTACATTCAGGTTCAGGTAGTGAACGTAGATTTTTCTTCAAAATGGATGATACTGGTGAGTTAAAATGGTTCAGTGGTAGTATAAAAAACAATAATTGGAGCGGAGTCTGGTTTGGTGAGAATGGAGAGCGTGGAGACTTTAACCTCATAGCTACACAAACTAATACCGAACTTCCTACATATTCAGATGTTATACAATTTGTTGCTGATCCAATTTTCTCAGGTGGTACATATGATACGTACAATCCAATTAACGAAGATTTTTTGAGAAATAGATACGGCACAGATCCTTTGGCCTTCGAGCAGGTAGAGTATAAAAAAGGTATATATGTGCAATCAGACTCTGGTGGACTTCCAATACCGATGTCCTTTGAACTGACCTTTAATAAAGAGTTTCAATTGCAGAACTTCAGACTTGGATCTTTCAACAACGGACAAGGTACACGATTGACGACTTTTAATTTTGATATCTGGTCAGAAGAGCAATGGGTTACTGTCGCAAGTTTCAACTTTTCACCAATAACACAGAGTAGGTATTGGCAAAAACAGATTTTCGCTCTTCCCGACCAAGTAAAAACTAGCAAAGTGAGAATATCTGCAACAGGAACGTCTGACCACTTCAATGGTGGTCGCGTACTAATGTGGGGACTCTCTTTCGATAAATGAATCAATAATAGAATTATTTGAATGTAAAAGTGCAAATTTATTTCAAAGAATAAGCCAAAAGTAATTCTTGGCTTATTCTTTGAATTTTTCCTGATTCAGCTCAAATATTATTTAAAAGAGTTCAATAGAATCATGTTAACTAGCTGGTATATCCTATAACTAAAAGAACTAATTGCTCTTAAAACAACATTGCTCAGCGACACCTACTGCTCGCTTTCAAGCTTAAGCAGCAATGCTTTGATATCATCTTTTGCGCCAGTAATATGTTTTTTCAAAAAGTCACATGCCCCTTTGGTATTTTTATCGCGGCACAATTCCAATAGCTGGCGGTGTTCATCTGGTGCGGTTTTAATGCCACCTGCAAGTAGGATATGCATGCGCACATAACGCTCGGAATTTTTACTGTACACATCCACCAGCTCACGAGTCTGTGGGCGCTGTGCTTTGCTGTAGAGTTTGCTGTGAAATTCGGCGTTAAGCTTGCCAGTTGCCAGTTGTGTATCGCCAGCAGCCATTGCTTCTTCAAGCTCGGCTAAGATGGCTTCAGCTTCTAGCAAGTCGCGCGCCGTTAACTTATCGATTGAATGGCATAAAAGCTCGGCTTCCAACAATGCGCGTAGGTCAAAAATTTCGTCGATTTGCTCAGCGCTTAAACGTGTGACCGTCGCGCCTTTGTGCGCTTCGAAGTTAACTAAGCCTTCGGCTTCTAGTTGCAGCAGTGCTTCTCTAACGGGAATACGACTTACATTTAACTCATCTGCCAGCGCGGCTTGCCTCAGCGGCTCGCCCGCTTTGATTTCGCCTGTGAGGATTTTTTCACGAATTGCTTCAGCAACTAATTGAGTTCGAGTTTTATGTACAATCGCCATAGTATTTAGTAATTATTGTTTTATGAACTCATTATAAACGCATCTGAGTTCAAATTGCATGTTTGTCGAGTATATAAGTTTGATGTGCGAATTATGTCTGAATAAAAAAGCCCATAGCAATGCTATGGGCTTGGTTTGCTTAACTTTGTATACAAATTGGTCTTACGAATCGTTTTAGCGCTTCTAACCCTACCGACGTTGAACGTACATCAGTTGATGACGGGAACGGCCCGCCATGGTTCATGGTGGCACACACTTCAACGCCCGTTGGCATTTGCCCATAAATCAATCGACCTACGCGGTATTGTAACGCCTCTATGATGTCTTCGGCTTGATGTAAGTCAGAATCAGTGCCATGAATACTGGCGGTGAGCTGCCCATCTAAGTCTGCGATTAAGTCCTCAAGCTGCGCTAAGTCGTCATAGCTCACCACTAAAGCACTTGGCCCAAAGACTTCTTCTTTAAGCCTCTCGTCAGATACAAAACTTTTGCTATCCGTTGAAAACAAGTGCGCGTTGGCGTGAAACGGCTGTGCTTGCTCACCAGCGCTCAACAACGTTACTTGAGGGTGTGCTTTTAGCGCCGCAGTGCTGTTTTGATAAGCTTTTAAAATGCCAGGGGTTAATAAGGTATCGGAAGGTGCTGCGCTAATATTTTGCTTAGCTGTCTCGATAAATGTTTGTGAATGATTGCTTGGCACCAACCAAATACCGGGGCTAGTACAAAATTGACCATTGCCCATAAGTAAAGACTGGACAAATTGTGCACCAAGCTCTGCGCCTTGCGACTGTATTTTTTCAGGTAAGACAATTTGCGGGTTTACGCTGCCAAGCTCACCGTAAAGCGGGATAGGTTCATCGCGCTTCGCTATAGTGCCCTGCAATGCTTTTGCGACGCCAAAGGAGCCCGTAAATCCAACCGCTTTGATAGGCTCAGCTTTAACCAGCCGATGCGCGACATCGTACGCTTTCGCTTGCAGCATTGAAAACACCCCGCTTGGCATATCACATTTGCTTATTGCTGCAGCAATGGCCTTGGTCATTAGCTCACACGTTGCCGGATGTGCTGGGTGACCTTTATACACCACGGGGCAACCAGCGGCTAACGCAGCTGCAGTATCGCCTCCAAGCGTTGAGAAAGCGTAAGGGAAGTTTGATGCACCAAACACCGCAACAACGCCAATAGGAATATGCTTAAGCTGTGTTTTTGGCTTAGGCAGCGGCGTGCGATTTGGGTCCGCTTGCTCTTCCTTAGCAAGGCAAAGCTCAGCTAGGTTATCTCTCAGCGCTGCAGCAAATGCGTTTAATTGGTTTACCGTGCGGCCACGCTCGCCCTCGAGTCTTGCCCTTGGCAGGTTAGTTTCTGCCATTGTTGTGGTTATTAGCTCATCACCTAAGGCAAGAATTTCTTGGGCTATGGTTTCTAAAAACTCTGCTCGAGCAGTCATCGACGTTTTACGATAAGCCTTAAAAGCCTGCTCTGCCGCATTAACAGCTTCCTCTACTTGTGCTTCACTAGCGTTAAAAAATGCTTGCGTCAGCGGCTCATTGGTTGCTGGGCAAAACGCGTAAAACGTTGTTGCCGTTTGTGCGGCTTGCCACGCACCGTTAATGTAGCTCTTTCCTGATAAATTCATTGTTAGCTCCTGTTTTCTTTCAATCTTAATGGCTAGGGCCTGTTGATCTTTCAAGCTTGTTTTTGCAGCAAAGGTCAACAGGCCCTAGAGCACCTGAAAACCAAATGCATACGGATCTTCGTCATCTACAGTGATACAATTACTCCCCGTTTGACGTGCCCAACCTTGAATACTTGGCAAAATTGCAACTTTTCCCGCGACTTCAGTTGTGCCTTCGACCTTACCGATAAATTGGCTGCCTATGATGCTCTCGTGAACAAAAGTGCGGCCATCTTTTAGCAGTCCTTTTGCAAACAGCTGTGCCATGCGTGCACTTGTGCCGGTGCCACAAGGCGATCTATCAATCGCTTTATCGCCATAAAATACCGCGTTTGCAGCATGACTATCTGGATGTTGTGGCTTGCCTGTCCATAACACATGGGAGGCGCCACATACAGAAGAATCTTCGGGATGAATTGGATTTATTTGCGCGTTAACTGCCGCACGCACTTTGGGGCTCCATGCCAATAATTTAGCAGCGCAGCTTTGATCCACACCAGCAAATAGACTTTGAGGCTCAACAATAATGTAAAAGTTACCGCCGTAGGCAATATCAACGATGAGCTCCCCTAGCCCATCAACATGGACAGGCACCGCTTGGTACGCCAAAAATGCCGGCACATTGTAGAGCTTTACCCAAGTCACTTTATCTGCCTTCATCTCATAATAGGCATTCACGCGCCCCGCAGGGGTGTCAAGCTTGAGTACACCATGTTCCTTTGGAGTTATAAGGCCGCTTTCAAGGCCAAAAGTGACTGTCCCGATAGTGCCGTGCCCACACATCGGCAAGCACCCAGAAGTTTCGATAAATAGGATTGCCACATCCCCATCAGCAGTGGTCGGTGGATATAAAAAGGCACCCGACATCATGTCATGGCCCCTGGGCTCAAACATCAGTGCGCGCCTTATCCAATCGTAGTCGCGTAAAAAATGTTGGCGCTTTTCACTCATGCTCTCGCCCAAAAGCGGTGGATGACCACTCGTGACCAAGCGCACGGGATTGCCACAGGTGTGGCCATCTATACAATAGTAGGTGCCTAAAATCATACGCTTAGTCCAAGTTATATTGGCTTAAGTCAATTCGATTTGCCATCGCTTCATCGTACAAACGACTCACGTAAGCCTTTTGCTCTTGGGTGAGTGGCAATCTTGGAGAACGAGTCACTTCACTACCGCGTCCAGCCAAATGTTCTGCATATTTGATGCACTGCACTAGTGTCGGAATAGTATCTAAGCGTAGCAAAGGTAAAAACCAACGCCACAGCGCGCGTGCTTCCTCATAGCGACCTTGTTCAGCAAGTTTATAAATAGCCACTGACTCGCGTGGGAATACATTGGTCAATCCCGAGATCCAACCCGTCGCGCCAAGCATCAGGCTTTCCAGTGCGATATCATCAACACCACCAAATACCACGTAGCGGTCGCCAAATGCGCTAAACAGCTCGCTAATACGGCGGGTATCTTCCGTTGCTTCTTTTACTGAAACAATGTTGGACTCCTCAGCTAAGGTTTTCATGCCTTCAATAGACACATCGACACCGTAGGTCACCGGATTGTTGTAAATCATAATAGGTAATGCCGTGCTTCGCGCTACCTGTTGGTAATGATGAATCGCTTCACGCTCGGTTGAGCGGTAGACCATCCCCGGCAACACCATCAGTCCATCTATTCCAAGCGCTTCTGCATCTTTGGCAAACTCGACAGCCAGTGCAGTTGTGGTCTCAGCCACACCACTAAGTAGTGGCACTCTATCACCTACCACTTCTGTCGCCGCTTTTAAAACTTGGCGTTTCTCGTCAGCCGTGAGTGAGCAGTTTTCACCGACGGTGCCTAATACTATGATGCCATGAACCCCTTCGTTAATCAGGTTATCTATCATCTCTTTGGTGGTATCAAAGTTGATGCTTTCGTCATCATGGAATTGAGTGGTTACTGCTGGATATACACCCTGCCAATTTACGTTCATGGTTCTCGCCTTTCATTAGGTTGTTTAGTTATTGTGCTTGCCATAATAGGTATATTGTATACAATAATCAATATTCAAAAGAGAGATTTTTTAACCATTAGCTTAAATGACTGACTTAAACGTCTGTAATCTTATGATTTGTAAGTGGTAAATTTTTTCTTTTTGGTATTTAAACGAGACCTGATTGATGTCTATGTGGAAATACAATTTAGGATGGAGAGGTAAATTGTGGAAAGTAATAATAAAATTGCAGTGATCGGTGCAGGGATCATTGGGATAACCACCGCGCTGCAATTAGCTAGACGAGGCCACGCTGTTACCTTGCTCGATAAAAATCAGCCCGCAGAGGGATGCTCCAAGGGTAATGCTGGGCATTTTGCCACGGAACAGGTATTTCCAATGGCAGACGCAGCTTTACTAACAAAGGTGCCTGGCATGTTAGTCAATCCGGTGGGGCCTTTGCGAATTGAGACCACCTCTTTGCTCAAAAATATGCCTTGGTTTGTACGATTCTTAAAGCAAATGAAAAGTAGCTGTTTCCACGAAGGTACAATCGCACTTAGAAGTTTAAATGAACGCGCACTACCCGCATATCAGCGTTTACTTGGTGATAAGTATCATACACTTATATCTAGCAACGGCAGTTTACTGGTATTTGAAGGTGACGAAAGCTCTGCCCGTAAAAGCTATAACAAATACACCGAACAAGACATCTCAGTGAGCTTAATTACAGGTGATCAAGCCCGAGAAATGGAGTCGAGCCTATCAAGTACCATTACCTCAGCACTGTATTTTGATAAAGTCGCGCATAGCACAGATCCCTACGTCCTTTGTTTGACTTTATATGAGCAGTTTATGCAGCTAGGGGGAGCATTCAAACAAGCCTCAATCGACAATATTATCCACACAGAGCATGGCTATACACTTCACTCCAAAAGCCACAAGATGACCTTTAACAAAGTAGTTGTAGCAACAGGAGCGGCAAGTAAAACACTCTGTGCGTCTTTAGGTTACTCACTGCCCATGATTGCCGAGCGTGGTTATCACAACATGTTGGCAGTGAAGAATACGCTTACACGACCTGTTGCATCAAGTGAGCGAGGGTTTATCATGACGCCCATGTCACAAGGTTTACGACTGGCCGGCACGGTAGAATTTGCCACACTGGATAGTAAACCCAACTACAGCCGTGCTCGTGCATTATTACATCACGCAAGCATTCTATTAAGGCAAACTCTGCCACAACACAGTGAGGCGCTTTGGGTTGGCTGCCGCCCCTCACTCCCAGATTATTTACCTGTCATCGGACAAGCGCCAAATCATCACAACCTATATTTTGCACTGGGTCATCAGCACTTAGGACTGACCCAAGCCGCAATTTCAAGTGAATGTATCGCAGATCTTATTGACAACAAGCCCAACGACATCGATCTTACTCCCTTTAGTATTGCTCGATTTAATTAGCTAAGGATCACAATAAATGAAAGGTATTGCATACCAGAGCGCGCAGCAAGCGCTAGATAACTTAGAAGATATGACCAAAGGTGTAGCGCCAATTGCCGAAAGCGAGTATTTAGCAAGAATAGAAAAAGCTCAACAATATATGCAGCAAAACAACATTGATGCACTCTATTTAAATGCTGGTACAAATTTAAAATACTTTACTGGTTTGCAATGGTACGCCAGTGAGCGTTTGGTCGGTGCTATTTTACCCGCCAATGGACAAGTTCAGTTTATCGTCCCGTTTTTTGAAATTGGCTCTATTAAGGATTATTGGCTGATTGAAGGCCCTATTCATGCTTGGCAAGAAGAAGAATCTCCTTACGAGCTCGTTGCAAACGTACTTAACACACTCAATATTGATAGCACAGGCACACTCGCCATTGACGAAAGCACTGCGTTTTTTGTTGCTGATGGGATCAGACTCGCGGCACCTGAGCTTTCGCTTATCAATGCAAAGGCAGTAACCGCGCATTGTAGAATGCATAAATCGGCCAATGAAATTGCCCTTATTCAACGAGCAATGGACATGACACTTGCCGTACATAAAGCAACGGCATCTATGCTGTATGAAGGGATCACCACAACCGAAGTTGAAGCCTTTATTAATGAAGCGCACAAAAAAGTGGGGGCACCGGGCAATTATTTTTGTATTGTGCTATTTGGTGTGGCGTCGTCATTCCCACATGGTGTAAAAAATCCACAAACGCTGAAAAAAGGCGATGTGGTTCTCGTCGACACTGGTTGTAAGTTACACGGCTATCTCAGCGATATCACCCGTACTTATGTTTTTGGCGACCCCAGTGAAAAGCAAAAGTCCGTTTGGCAAATTGAGAAGCAAGCGCAAATTGCAGCATTTAATGTAGCCAAAATTGGTGCGCCCTGTGGCGCTGTTGATAAAGCCGCGAGAGAGTATATTGCCAGCAATGGGCTCGGTCCTGATTATCAACTACCAGGTTGCCCACATCGCACTGGGCACGGTATCGGCTTAGATATCCACGAATGGCCTTATTTAGTCAAAGACAACCCAGAACCGCTCGCAGCTGGAATGTGTTTTTCAAATGAACCGATGCTGGTTATTCCTGATGAATTTGGCATTCGCTTGGAAGACCATTTCTATATGACCGACGATGGTCCACGTTGGTTTACTGAGCCTGCGCACAGCATAGACAATCCTTTTGGGGTTAAGTGATATTAGAAATAAATGATGAGTTGCTCTGATGAGGAACTCATCATTTATCGTGATTGATTAGAGCACAGGTTAATTGGTATAAACATAGCATCTACAATTTACTGCGCTACAACTTATGATTGCAACTACTCCACCACCACCCTATTACGCCGTAATTTTTACCAATATAAAAAATGAAGACGACGAGGGCTACGCCCAAACCGCGTCGAGAATGGTCGAGCTTGCACAGCTTCAACCCGGTTTTTTAGGATTAGAATCTGCGCGTGAGGAGGTTGGGATCACCGTTTCTTATTGGCGAGACCTTGAGTCAATCAAAGCATGGAAAGCCAATGCTGAGCATATTGAGGCGCAAAAAAACGGCAATAAAAAATGGTATCAAAGCTATACAACTCGTATCGCCAAGGTAGAGCGTGAATATAGTCTTTGAGCTAACGCTTAGTTGTTGTCGCTTGCGCTTTGTTTACTCGCGACTTTAACCGTGATAGCCCTTGAGGTGTAACGCCCAAATAATTAGCCAGATCATAATTTGCTAAACCACTAACCCAATGCGGACGTTTGTCACGCAAAAAACAATATCTTTGCTCCAGCGTATTTAGTAGTAGAAAAGCTTCTTTTGCTTCTTTAAATAGCAACTGCTGTTCTAATAATTTTAATTTAAGTGCGCGAAGAGTATCTTGTTCTAATTCGGCTAGCGGAACGAGTACCAACTCCACATCATCCAGCGCAGAGATTTGATAGAAGCTAGGAGATTTTTGGATCCATTCAGCAAATAGAATACAAAGTTCACCAGCAAAATAGAACTCCTTATGTCTTAGCTCCCCTGTTTCATTTACAACCGATGATACAAGCTTACCTGAGCGGATAAAAAAGCCATGACGCTGCACTTGCCCTTGTTGCAATAATATTTCATTGCGGCTGCAGCACTTAGTGTCGAACGTTGGGTTTTGCTGAGTAAGTGTTAATAATTCATTTTTTGTGACTTCACAGAGCTCACCGAGTTTATGAAAAGGCATAATCCCCTCATGCAATTGGTATAGCGAGATCAAAAAAGGCTCCTTGAGGAGCCTTTTTAACGTGCGGTATTAACTTACCAACCCGCTTTCTCTTTTAGTGCAGAACCGATTTCTGCAAGAGAGCGAACTGTTTTAACACCCGCGGCTTCAAGTGCTGCGAACTTCTCGTCAGCTGTACCTTTACCGCCTGCGATAATTGCACCAGCGTGACCCATACGCTTACCTGGAGGAGCTGTAACACCTGCGATGTAAGAAACAACAGGCTTAGTTACGTTATGCTTGATGTACTCAGCCGCTTCTTCTTCAGCTGTACCGCCGATCTCACCGATCATTACGATAGCTTCAGTTTGCGGATCGTTTTGGAACATCTCTAGTACGTCGATGAAGTTAGTGCCTGGGATTGGGTCACCACCGATACCAACACAAGTAGATTGACCGAAGCCAGCGTCAGTTGTTTGCTTAACTGCTTCATAAGTCAAAGTACCAGAACGTGACACGATACCTACTTTACCAGGCAAGTGGATGTGACCTGGCATGATACCGATCTTAGTTTCACCTGGAGTGATAACACCTGGGCAGTTAGGACCAATCATGCGAACGCCAGTTTCTTCTAGCTTCACTTTAACATCAACCATATCTAGTGTAGGGATGCCTTCAGTGATACATACGATTAGTTCGATACCTGCGCTGATCGCTTCAAGGATAGCGTCTTTACAGAATGCAGCTGGTACGTAGATAACAGATGCAGTTGCACCAGTTGACTCTACCGCTTCACGTACTGTGTTAAATACAGGTAGACCTAGGTGAGTTGTGCCGCCTTTACCAGGAGAAACACCACCAACCATTTGCGTACCGTACTGGATAGCTTGCTCAGAGTGGAAAGTACCCTGACCACCAGTGAAACCTTGACAGATTACTTTAGTATCTTTGTTAATTAGTACAGACATTATTTGCCCTCCGCAGCAGCAACTACTTTCTCAGCAGCGTCAGTTAGTGACTCAGCTGCAATGATGTCAAGGCCAGAGTTAGCTAGTACTTCACGACCAGCTTCAGCGTTAGTACCTTCAAGACGTACAACTACTGGCACGTTTACGCCAACTTCTTTAACCGCACCAATAATACCTTCAGCGATCATGTCACAACGTACAATACCACCGAAAATGTTAACTAGTACTGCTTTAACATTGTCGTCAGAAAGGATGATCTTGAATGCTTCAGATACACGCTCTTTAGTCGCGCCGCCACCAACGTCTAGGAAGTTAGCTGGCTTGCCGCCGTGTAGGTTTACGATGTCCATAGTACCCATCGCAAGGCCTGCACCGTTAACCATACAACCAACGTTACCGTCTAGTGCTACGTAGTTAAGCTCAAAGCTTGCTGCGTGTGCTTCACGTGCGTCTTCTTGTGAAGGATCGTGGAATTCGCGGATCTTAGGCTGGCGGAACAATGCGTTGCCGTCTACACCGATTTTGCCGTCTAGGCAGTGTAGATTACCAGCGTCTGTGATCACTAGAGGGTTGATTTCTAGTAGAGCAAAGTCGTGGTTGATAAACATTTGCGCTAGACCCATGAAGATCTTAGTGAATTGCTTAACTTGAGTTGGGTTCAAACCTAGTTTGAACGCTAGCTCACGACCTTGGTAAGCTTGAGGACCTACTAATGGGTCGATCTCAGCTTTATGAATTAGTTCAGGCGTTTCTTCTGCAACTTGTTCAATTTCTACACCACCTTCAGTTGATGCCATGAACACGATTTTACGTGAACCACGGTCAACAACAGCACCTAGGTATAGTTCATTTGCAATATCAGTGCAGCTTTCTACTAAGATTTTAGCAACAGGCTGACCTTTCTCGTCTGTTTGGTAAGTAACTAGGTTTTTACCTAACCAGTTTTCAGCGAATGCGCGGATTTCGTCTTTGCTGTCTGCAAGTTTAACACCGCCAGCTTTACCACGGCCGCCAGCGTGTACTTGACACTTAACAACCCACTTGTCTCCACCGATTTTACCAGCAGCTTCAACTGCTTCTTGAGGTGTATCACAAGCAAAGCCTTCTGATACAGGTAAACCATATTCGGCAAAAAGTTGTTTTGCCTGATACTCATGCAAATTCATGATGCTTTATCCAATTTTTTATACTAAAAAAGCTGAATATTTATGCAAATAGTCAGCTATCCCAAATTGCGCACATAGTATAGATCCCAAGGCTTCTGATGAAAACCCCACTTAGACCAAAGGCGCAAAAAAAAAGCTGTATGCGAGCATACAGCTTATTCTTTAAACAAATATTATACGTCTAGTAGTAGACGTGTTGGATCTTCGAGTAACTCTTTAATTGTTACTAGGAAACCAACTGACTCTTTACCATCGATTTGACGGTGGTCATAAGATAGTGCTAGGTACATCATAGGTAAAATTTCAACTTTACCGTTTACTGCCATAGGGCGCTCTTGGATTTTGTGCATGCCCAAGATTGAAGACTGTGGCAAGTTGATGATAGGCGTAGATAGTAGTGAACCGAATACACCACCATTGGTAATAGTGAAGTTACCGCCAGTCATATCGTCAACAGTTAGTTTGCCATCACGACCTTTAATAGCCAGTTCACGAATATTCTTCTCGATTTCAGCAACAGAAAGCTTATCACAATCACGTAGTACTGGAGTCACTAGACCACGAGGTGTTGATACCGCGATGCTGATGTCAAAGTAGTTGTGGTAAACGATATCGTCACCGTCAATTGACGCGTTAACTTCAGGGAAACGCTTAAGTGCTTCAGTTACCGCTTTCACGTAGAAAGACATGAAACCTAAACGAATACCGTGGCGCTTCTCAAATACCTCTTGGTACTGCTTACGAAGATCCATGATTGGCTTCATGTTTACTTCGTTGAACGTTGTCAGCATTGCTGTTGAGTTCTTCGCTTCCAATAAGCGGTTAGCGATTGTCTTACGTAGACGAGTCATTGGTACACGTTTTTGAGTGCGCTCACCTACCGGGGCAGCTGGTGCAGAAGCTGCAGGCTTAGACTCTGATTTTGCTGGTGCTTTAAGGAAAGCATCCACGTCTTCTTTAGTAATGCGACCGCCTTTACCAGACCCTTTGATCTTAGCAGCATCAAGGCCTTTCTCTGCGATAAGACGACGAACAGATGGTGTTAGTACATCTGAGTTTTCGTCAGAAGCAGCAGCTGGTGCTTCTTCTTTCTTCGCACTTGATGATTCAGCTGGTGCGCCACCGGCAACGATTTTACCGATAACTTGATCACCTAGTACTGTCTCACCTTCAGCGTGGATGTGCTCACCCATCACACCGTCTTCAGGTGCAACAACTTCAAGAACCACTTTATCTGTTTCAATATCAACTAGATTCTGGTCGCGGCTAACCGCTTCACCTGGTTGAACGTGCCAAGTTGCGATAGTAGCGTCTGCTACTGACTCAGGAAGTACAGGTACTTTAATGTCCACTTCTTTACCTTCTGCTGCTGGCGCCGATTCTGACGCTGCTGGTTTTTCATTTGATTGAGCAGGCGCTGCTGCTTCATCAGCAGCACCTAGTTGTGCAATAACTTGTTCGCCAAGAACGGTTGCGCCTTCCTCTTCAGAAATTGCAACGATAACACCATCTTCTGGCGCTACAACTTCTAAAACGACCTTATCCGTTTCGATGTCAACTAAGTTTTGATCACGAGTCACTTTATCGCCAACGCTTACATGCCATGTAGCAACCGTTGCATCGGCAACAGACTCAGGAAGAACAGGAACCTTAATTTCGGTTGTCATCTCTTATTCCTTATTTCTTAATTGTTAAAGCGTCAGCAATTAACGCGTTTTGTTCTTTAGTATGTGTAGACATGTATCCACATGCTGGTGCAGCTGAAGCCTTACGGCCTGCATAAGTCAGATTTGCGCCAGCTGGGATAGCTTCCCAGAAATGATGCTGTGAACAGTACCAAGCACCTTGGTTTTGTGGCTCTTCTTGACACCAAACAAAATCTTTTACGTGCTGGTAGCGAGCCATGATCTCATCCATCTCTTTGTGAGGGAATGGATATAGCTGTTCAACACGAACGATAGCCACGTTGTTAAGCTCTTGCTTACGACGTTCTTGCAGTAGTTCGTAATAAACCTTACCGCTACAGAACACAACACGCTCAACGTTTTCAGGATTGATATCATCAATCTCATCGATCATGTTATTGAATACGCCTTCGGATAGCTCTTCTAGGCTAGAAACAGCTAATGGGTGGCGTAATAGCGACTTAGGCGTCATTACAATCAGAGGACGACGTAGTGGACGAACCGATTGACGACGTAGCATTGCATAAACTTGCGCTGGTGTTGACGGCACACATACTTGCATATTGTGGTCAGCACAAAGCTGTAAATAACGCTCTAAACGCGAAGAACTGTGCTCTGGACCTTGACCTTCATAGCCATGAGGAAGTAGTAGTGTTAGACCACATAAACGACCCCACTTCTGCTCACCTGAACTTAGGAATTGGTCGAATACGACTTGAGCACCGTTGGCGAAGTCACCAAATTGCGCTTCCCATAGTACCAATGACGTTGGCTCTGCTGTCGCGTAACCATATTCGAACGCAAGTACCGCTTCTTCCGATAGTACTGAATCGTACACTTCGAACAGGCCTTGACCTTCACGAATGTTTTGCAGCGGAAGATAAGTCGACGCGTCTTTTTGATTATGAACTACGGCATGACGGTGGAAGAATGTACCACGACCAGAATCCTGACCAGTAAGACGAATATCAGTGCCCTCATCAACCAAGGTCGCGTAAGCCAATGTCTCAGCCATACCCCAATCAAGCATTTTCTCGCCTTGCGCCATAAGTTTACGATCATCGTAAATCTTTTTAACGCGTGATTGTGCTTTATGAGCCTCTGGGTAGCTCGCAATCTTTTCGCCAAGCGCTTTGAGTTTATCTAGCGCAACCTTTGGCTCATACGGCGTATCCCAATCGTGACCAACATACTTAGACCAATCTGATGAGTGTTTGGTTTCTTTTTGAATTTCTTCAACGACACAAACGCCTTTATCAAGACCATTTCGGTACTCGTCAGCAATTTGTTTCGCATCGTCTTCAGAAATCACACCTTCGCGTACAAGTTGATCAGCATACAATTGGCGAGGTACTGGGTGCTTTTTGATCTTCTGATACATCAGCGGTTGCGTCGCATTTGGCTCATCCGCTTCGTTGTGGCCGTGACGACGGTAACATACTAAGTCAATTACCACATCGCGTTTAAACTTGTTACGGAAATCAAGTGCAACTTGTGTAACAAAAGCAACAGCTTCAGGATCGTCTGCGTTCACGTGGAAGATAGGTGCCTGAACCATTTTAGCGATATCAGTACAGTATTCAGTCGAACGAGTATCTTCGCGTTTTGACGTCGTGAAACCAACTTGGTTATTAACTACGATACGGATCGAACCGCCAACGCCGTATGCACGTGTTTGCGATAAGTTAAACGTTTCTTGAACGACACCTTGACCTGCGATTGCAGAGTCACCGTGAATTGTGATTGGTAATGCTTTAGAACCACTTTGGCAATTCAAACGGTCAAGACGAGCACGTACCGAACCCATTACTACTGGGTTTACGATTTCAAGGTGAGATGGGTTAAATGCCAATGCCATATGAACATTGCCGCCCTTCGTACCGAAGTCAGAAGAGAAACCCATGTGGTATTTAACATCACCAGAACCTGCGTGCTCGCCATATTTACCTGCGAACTCGTCAAATAGTTCTTGAGGGTTTTTACCCAATACATTCACTAGTACATTTAGACGACCTCGGTGGGCCATGCCAATTACGGCTTCTTGCTGACCGCTTTCACCAGCACGGTGAATAAGCTCTTTCAGCATAGGCACAAGTGAGTCACCGCCTTCTAGAGAGAAACGCTTAGCGCCTGGGAATTTTGCGCCCAAGTACTTTTCTAAGCCGTCTGCAGCAGTTAGACCTTTGTAGATTCTTAATTTGGTTTCTTTGTCGAATTGTGGCTTCGAGAAGGACGATTCCAAACGCTGTTGTAACCAACGTTTTTCTTCGGTAGAGGTGATGTGCATGTACTCTGCACCGATAGAGCCACAGTATGTCGCTTTAAGCGCAGCGTACAAGTCTTTGAGTTTCATTGTCTCTTTGCCACAAGCAAAAGAGCCAACGTTAAATTCTTTATCTAAGTCTGCATCAGTTAAATCATGAAAAGCAGGGTCAAGATCGCGAACACGTTCTCTATCCCAAATCCCTAAAGGATCTAGGTTTGCGTTCTGATGACCTCTGAAACGGAATGCATTAATTAACTGCAGAACTTTAACTTGCTTGGCATCAGCAGAACCCTCTGCGGAAACCACGACTTCTCTGTGTTTGTTTTTAGCAAGCTCCGCAAATTGCGCTCTTACTTCTGAATGTTTAGTGTCAACATCCACTCCATCAACTTTAGGTAGTTGATCAAACACCTCTCGCCATTCTTCTGGCACTGAAGCTGCATCATCTAGATACGCCTCATATAGATCTTCTACGTACGCAACGTTACCGCCGTACAAATGCGAAGATTCTAGCCATGCCTTCATCACACCTTCGTGCATCTATTAGCCCTTTTATCTAGCGCAGAAACTCAAACGAAAACAAGATGGCAAGCTTTTGCTTGCCATCTTAGCTAGTAGTATGTGTTATACCGAACGGTTTAACAACATTGATTTAATTTGTCCAATTGCCTTAGTTGGATTAAGGCCTTTTGGACATACGCTAACACAGTTCATAATACTGTGACAGCGGAATACGCTGAACGCGTCATCAAGACCAGCAAGACGTTCTTCTGTCGCTGTATCACGGCTATCAGCCAAGAAACGATAAGCATGTAGAAGACCCGCAGGACCGATGAACTTGTCTGGGTTCCACCAGAAAGAAGGACAAGACGTTGAACAACATGCACAAAGAATACATTCGTACAGGCCATCTAGCTTTTCACGTTCTTCAATAGACTGAAGACGTTCTTCACCACCAGTTGGCTTGTCGTTGATCAAGAATGGCTTAACCTTCTCGTATTGCGTATAGAACTGGCTCATGTCGATTACTAAGTCACGGATCACCGGAAGACCTGGTAATGGACGAATGACGACCTTGCCTTTACCACCGTTCTGCAAAGCAGAAATTGGAGTAATACATGCAAGACCATTTTTACCATTCATATTAATACCGTCAGAACCACATACCCCTTCACGGCATGAACGACGGAAAGATAAAGATGGGTCTTGCTCTTTTAACTGCATAAGAGCATCTAACACCATCATGTCACGACCTTCCTCTACTTCTAGAGAATAGTCTTGCATGCGTGGCGCCGCATCTTCATCAGGATTATAACGATAAACAGATAATTCTAAAGTTGCCATCGCTTAGCTCCTAGTATGTACGTGCTTTCGGTGGGAATGCTTCACGAGTCTTAGGCGCGTAGTTAACTTCACGCTTACTCATAGACTCAGACTCTGGGTTGTAAATCGAGTGACACAACCAGTTTTCATCATCACGCTCTGGGTAATCGAAGCGAGAGTGTGCACCACGACTTTCCGTACGGAAGTTCGCAGCAACCGCTGTCGAATACGCTGTTTCCATCAAGTTATCTAACTCTAGACACTCGATACGTTGCGTGTTGAATTCAGCAGACTTATCGTCAAGACGTGCGTACTGTAGACGCTCACGAATCTCTTTAAGTTCTTTAAGACCTTCAGCCATTGCATCACCTTCACGGAATACCGAGAAGTTAAGCTGCATACAACGTTGTAGATCTTTCTTGATTTGTACAGGATCTTCACCCTGACCTTTCGCAGAAGTTTCCCAACGGTTAGTACGCGCAAGTGCTGCGTCTACGTTATCGTTGCTTGCTTCTTTGGCGATTTCAGCATCTTTCAAGTAAGTACCAAGGAAGTTACCCGCCGCACGACCGAATACGACAAGGTCAAGCAGTGAGTTACCACCTAGACGGTTTGCACCGTGTACAGATACACACGCAATCTCACCTACTGCAAATAGACCTTCAACGATCTTTTCATTACCTTGACCGTCTACGTTCAGTACTTGACCGTTTACGTTAGTAGGTACACCACCCATCATGTAGTGACAAGTAGGGATTACTGGAATTGGCTCTTCCGCTGGGTCTACGTGTGCGAATGTCTTCGCTAGATCACAAACACCAGGAAGACGTAAGTTAAGTGTCTCAGCACCTAAGTGGTCAAGCTTCAGCTTGATGTGCGGACCCCAAGGACCATCACAACCACGACCTTCACGGATCTCAGTCATCATTGAACGTGCAACAACGTCACGTGATGCTAGGTCTTTCGCGTTTGGCGCATAACGCTCCATGAAGCGCTCGCCATCTTTATTTAGAAGGTAACCACCTTCACCACGACAACCTTCTGTTACTAGTACACCCGCACCTGCGATACCTGTCGGGTGGAACTGCCACATTTCCATGTCTTGCATTGAAATGCCAGCACGAACCGCCATACCAACGCCGTCACCTGTGTTGATGTGCGCATTCGTTGTCGATGCGAAAATACGACCCGCACCACCAGTTGCAAGAACAACTGCTTTTGATTTGAAATAGGTGATTTCACCTGACTCGATGTCGATTGCGGTGACACCCACTACATCGCCATTGTCATTTTTTACTAGGTCTAGTGCATACCACTCAGAGAAAACGTTTGTTTTGTTTTTAACGTTTTGCTGGTATAGGCAGTGTAGCAACGCGTGACCAGTACGGTCCGCTGCGGCTGCTGTACGTGCAGCTTGCTCGCCACCAAAGTTTTTTGACTGCCCACCGAAAGGACGCTGATATACGCGACCATTCTCAAAACGAGAAAACGGTAGACCCATGTTCTCAAGTTCAGTGATAGCTTCTGGACCTGTTTTACACATGTACTCGATAGCGTCTTGGTCACCGATGTAATCAGAACCTTTAACCGTATCATACATGTGCCATTCCCAGTTGTCCTCGTGAGAGTTACCTAGCGCAACGGTGATACCACCCTGTGCTGATACTGTATGAGAACGAGTTGGGAAAACTTTTGAAATAAGAGCACAAGTTTTGCCTGATTCCGAGATAGCAAGTGCCGCGCGCATACCCGCACCGCCTGCACCGACTACAACTGCGTCAAATTCACGTACGTTATATTTCACTTAAACACCCCACAGAACAAACAGACCAATAGCTACGTAAGCTAAAGCCATAAGGTTTAATACAAAGCCAAGAATAGTGCGAGTTGTTGAGTTCTTAACGTAGTCAGTTAGAACCTGCCACAAACCGATGCGTGTATGTACCATGATACATACTAGTGTGATCATCGTTGCTGCTTTAACAGCTAAATTTGAGAACAACCCTGACCAAGCTTCATAAGTTAGTTCAGGAGTAATTAGAAGATAGCCTACGATGAATACCGCGTAAGCTAGGATAATTAACGCAGTTGTACGTAGTGACACGTAGTCTTGTACGCCATCACGCTTTAGAGTCGCTTGATTTAAGACCATATCCATACTCCAGCCAAAATTGCTACGATAACCCAAAGTGCTAGTGCAATCTTCGCGCTATTGTTGCCTGATTCTAATTCTTCCCAATGTCCCATATCCTGGATCATGTGACGGATACCACCGATGATGTGGTAAGACAATACAGTTAGGGTGCCCCACGCGATGAATTTCGCGATAAAGCCAGACATCAGTTCTTTTACAAACTCGAAGCCTTCAGGAGAAGAAAGGGATTCAGACCAAGCCCAAATCACAAAGGTCAAAGCGAAGAAGAAAGCAACACCGGTGACACGGTGAAGAATCGACGCTTTAGCCGTTGGCGGCATAGATATAGTCGTAAGATCTAGATTTACAGGTCTTTGCTTTTTCACAGTTACTTGCCCATCTTTGCCCACAAAGGAGCTCATCTACTTGTTTTTATGAAACCCACCTACATATTGCAAATGTAGGTGGCACACTCTAGATAAACCAATTAGGACACCAAAAAGTTCACTCGAGTGTAAAAATTGATGTAAAAATAGGTTTACCCACAGACGATACGGTATAAAACCGTTGACAGTATATAAGGCTATGCGCCCTTTTACAATTCTTGTTTAGATAGAGACGCTTGCGAATTAGCGAATGGTCTAATATTTAATCGTCGTAGAATATTTATTATACATTTATGCATAAATCACAGAAAAATTGACTTTTAACCTAGGTTATAAGTTAGAATGATCTGAATTTGCTTAACATTAGTATCACAACATAACAATCAGAATATTGTTATTAAATAGGAGACAAATAGATGGCAGATAAAAAAGCCACAGTCCATATTGATGGTCACGATCCGATTGAGTTACCAATTTACGAAGGTACAGCTGGTCAAGACGTAGTTGACGTTCGTTCTTTAGGTGCTCACGGCCTATTTACGTATGACCCAGGATTTATGTCGACTGCCTCTTGTGACTCGTCTATCACTTACATTGACGGTGCCAAAGGTGTACTGCTTCATCGCGGTTATCCAATTGAGCAACTTGCTGAAAATTCTAACTATATTGAACTTTGCTACCTACTATTAAACGGTGAATTACCAAGCGAAGAACAACTAGCTGAGTTCTCAGATGAGATCACTCGCAACACAATGATGCACGAGAAGATAGCTGCGTTTTTCCAAGGCTTCCGTGTAGATGCACACCCTATGGCAATGCTATGTGGTGTAGTTGGTGCGTTATCTTCGTTCTACCACTCAGATTTGGATATTTCTGACGAAGATCAACGTATGCGTTGTGCAATCAAGTTAGTAGCTAAGCTACCAACAATTGCTGCAATGGCGTACAAATATAACGTTGGCCAACCGTTCGTATACCCACGTAACGACTTGAGCTACGCAGAAAACTTCCTCCACATGATGTTCTCTGTGCCAGCTGAAGACTACAACGTCAGCCCTGTACTTGCTAAAGCAATGGATCGTATTTTCATGCTTCACGCAGATCACGAGCAAAACGCGTCAACTTCAACAGTTCGTCTTGCTGGCTCTTCAGGTGCAAACCCTTACGCGTGTATCGCGGCAGGTATTGCATCACTTTGGGGTCCTGCACACGGTGGCGCAAACGAAGCATGTTTAACTATGCTTGAAGAAATCGGCTCTGTTGATCGTATTGACGAGTACGTTGCAAAAGCAAAAGACAAGAACGATCCGTTCCGTCTAATGGGCTTTGGTCACCGCGTTTATAAAAACTTTGACCCACGTGCGACGGTAATGCGTCAAACGTGTCACGAAGTGCTTAAAGAGCTAAACATTCAAGATCCACTGCTTGACGTAGCAATGAAACTTGAACAGATTGCCCTAGAAGACCCTTACTTCATTGAGAAGAAGCTATACCCGAATGTAGACTTCTATTCAGGTATCATTCTTAAAGCAATCGGTATCCCAACAAGCATGTTTACGGTTATCTTCGCGATGTCTCGTACTGTGGGTTGGATTTCACACTGGAACGAAATGCTTTCTCAGCCAGGACACAAAATTGGTCGTCCGCGTCAGCTTTACAAAGGCTACACGTCTCGCGACTACAAAACACAAAACGACAGATAATCTCGTTATTGTGTTTGAAAAGGCCGCTTAATGCGGCCTTTTTTGTTTTAATATCGCCGCGTATTCGTTAGAATCGCGCTGCTCAATTAACTCAGGTACGTTATGACTGACATCCAATCTCTGCGCAACGACTTTCCAATTTTGAACAAACAACTCGATGGGCAGCCGCTTTGCTATCTTGACTCTGCTGCAACTGCGCAAAAACCGAACAAAGTCATCGATGTCATAAAAACTTTTTATCAAAATGAGAATTCAAACGTACATAGAGGTTTACACACGCTTAGTGAAAACGCCACCGTTCGCTATGAAAGTGCCCGAGAAACAATTGCCAATTTTTTAAATGTTGAAACACGAGAAATAGTATGGACCGGCGGCGCAACTGAATCACTAAACTTGTTGGCTCATGGCCTGAGTGCACGTTTCACTTCAGACAGTGTAATTGCCATCAGTCCCTTTGAACATCACGCTAACATAGTGCCTTGGCAAGAAGCTTGTCAGCGTACCGGCGCAACTTTACTGGTGTTACCTATGTTAGACGGCATCCTCGATGAGCAAGGCGCAATTGCGATGTTAAAGCAGCATAAACCTGATGTGTTAGCGATGGGCCATGTTTCAAACGCACTTGGGAATATTCATCCAATTGAGTCGCTCATTTCGGTTTGCAAGGCCTTAGGTACCATCACGGTTATCGACGGCGCACAGTCTTTACTGCATTTAAGACCTGATCTAAAAGCACTGGATTGCGACTTTTATGTTTTTTCAGCTCATAAAGCACTTGGACCAACAGGTGTCGGCGGACTTTATGGTAAATACCAGCAACTAAATGCGCTCCCCGTATACAAAACCGGCGGTGAAATGATAAGAGAAGTGAGCTTCGAGCGATCCAGCTATCGAGATGCACCTGGCAAGTTTGAGCCCGGCACTCCCAATATTTCTGGCGTTATCGGTTTTGCCGCAGCGATAGATTATGTAAACGAGATTGATCCCTGTGCACTTCAACGCTATGAGCAAGCGCTCTATCACTCCCTTCTAGAAAAGCTAAAACAGATTGAAGGCATCACGGTTTATGGCGATACACAAAACAATGTTGGCGTCGTCAGTTTTAACTATAAAAACGAGCACCACTACGATCTTGCCACACTACTCAATACATACGGCGTAGCAGTCAGAAGCGGACACCATTGTACTCAGCCGCTAATGAAAATGCTCAAGGTTAATGGGACTGTACGTGCAAGTTTGGCTTTTTATAATAACCAAGATGATATTGAGCATTTTATTAATGCATTAGATGCCACAATAGAATTATTAGATTAAACTTATGAATATTGAACATATCACAACAAAATTATCTGAAAGTCATGGCTGGCAAGCCAAGTACCGTGAAATTATGCTGCTAGGTAAACAACTTCCTGAGCTTCCTGATGCGCTGAAAGTTGACTCAGCGTTAGTGTCGGGCTGTGATAGTAAAGTTTGGCTCTATGTGGACTTAGATGAAAGTGCGCAGCAACTCGTACTTATTGCCGACTCAGATACGCGTATTGTTAAAGGCTTACTTGCAATCATCATTGCAGCGTACGCAGGTAAAACGCCAGAACAAGCAAGCCAATTTAATGCTTATGAACTGTTTGAGTCGCTTGGATTAATTACTCACCTAAGTCCATCTAGAGGTAATGGTATCCGTGCGATTGTTGAACAGATCCAAGTGCAGGCAGAGATATTAAAATAACGTGATATAAGGTGCTCAAACGAGCACACTTATTCGCTGCTTTTGCTTTGTTTATCGAGGTACTTACGTATTGCTTTGGACGCCGCAAAAAAACCAAAACTCCCGGTTACCATAGTGGCAGAGCCAAACCCGGTGGCGCAGTCCATGTTTTTCCCACCTTCAGCTTGTTGCTTTGCTTTGCACACGGTGCCATCGGTACTTGGGTAAACGAGTTGCTCTGTGGAATACACGCAATCTACGCCAAATTTACGTTTTGGATTATCGCTAAAGTTATATTGTTTTCTGAGAATATAGCGTACTTTTGCCAGCAGCGGATCATGGGTCGTCTTTGCCACATCCCCATACTGGATCTGACTCGGATCGGTTTGACCGCCTGCACCACCTGTGGTGATCACCGGTATTTTATTGCGCTTACAATGTGCGATTAGCCCCGCTTTCTCTTTAACCGCGTCGATACAGTCGATAACATAATCAAAGCCTTGAATGTAGTTTCTAATGTTATCTAACATCAGAAAATCATCGATCAGGGTAACTTCACAATCTGGGTTAATCGCAAGACAGCGATCTCGCATTGCTTCAATCTTTTGCATCCCGATACTTTCGCTATGAGCATGTAACTGACGGTTGATGTTGGTTACACAAATATCGTCCATATCGATAAGCGTTATTTTACCTATACCCGTTCTCACTAGCGCTTCTACAGCCCAACTGCCAACGCCACCAATACCAATGACACAAAAGTGTGCTTTACTTAATGCTTCCAACTCGGCGTTACCGTATAACCGACCAATACCGCCAAATCTTAGTTCTCTATTCGAATCCGTCATGTTACCACTCTAATTGACTTGGATTTTGCCAACTTGCAAAGATTTCATGTGCCAATAAATGGCCAAATGCACCATCACCTTCAGGCGCCGCTTGATAGTGTTGATGGTTACCTTGCCACTCAAATTCAAGGCAAAATGCGTGAAGATACGTTCTATCTGCAGGCTCTCCACTATAGGCTAAATCACCTAAAATTGGCGCACCGATGCTTTTTAGTGCCACCCGAATTTGGTGTGTTTTACCGCTAAACGGTTTAACGATACAAGCTCGTAGGTTGGTCGCAACAGAGCATGAATAAAATCGAGTCACCGCAGGATTTAGCTTAGTTTTAATCAGTTTATAGGTGCCTCTGCGCGACTTAGCCATATCGCCTTTTATCCAACCTTGCTTTTTCTTCGGTTTCGCACTAACTAACGCCAGGTAAAATTTGTCTATTTTTCGGGCGGAAAACAGGCTCGTCAGCTGCTTTGCAGCCTCGCTAGACTTCGCTAAAAGGATGAGTCCCGACGTGACTTTATCGAGGCGGTGAACCGCAAATAAGGGATAGCCTAGTTGCTCCGTCAGTAAGGCAACAAAACCTGCACCGTCCTCACTATGGAAGCTCAAACCTTGTGGTTTGTATGCAACCACATAGTCTATCTCGTCCGCAATGAGCTTAAACTTTTCCATTCAGTATCTCTTGAACCCGTGCCAAATCTTCGGGGGTATCCACTCCAGCATGCACCGGCTTAACCGCTTTAGCGACCTTAATTTTGTATCCATGATACAGCACACGTAGCTGCTCTAGTGACTCTTGCACCTCTAGCGGTGAAACACTTAGCGATAAATAGGTTTGAATAAAGCCCGCACGATAGGCATATATGCCAACATGACGTTTAAAATGGCTCACTGGAATGCTATTTTTGTCGAGCGTTAACATGCTGTTACGCTGAAACGGAATAGACGAGCGAGAGAAATACAGTGCGTTGTCTTGAATATCAGACACCACTTTCACCGCATTCGGATTCAACACCTCTTCCACATCTTCCACATCAACGCACAAAGTCGCCATCAGTGCATCAGAATGGTGCAGTAGTGCTGCCACTTGTGCGATGTTATCAGGCTCTAGCAGTGGCTCATCACCTTGTACATTGACCACCAAGGTTTGTTCGTTCAGCCCCAGTTGTTCAACAACTTCGGCGAGTCGCTCAGTTCCAGATTGGTGATCTTCACGCGTCATGAGCACGTTATCAGTGAAGTTTTGCGCTGCCTCAAATACCGCACTGTGATCGGTTGCGATATAAACCGCTGCCGCGCCAGATTGAATTGCCTGTTCGTAAACACGCTGGATCATTGGTTTACCGCCGATATCAGCAAGTGGTTTACCAGGCAGCCTGCTTGAAGCATAACGCGCCGGAATAACGACTACGAATTCCACTGCTCAACCTCATCGCTGCTCAGCTCGCGCGCTTCGTTTTCCAATAACACAGGAATATCATCTTTAATTGGATAAGCAAGCTTCGCTGCTGTGCTGATCAACTCTTTGTTTTCTTTGTCATATCTTAATTTGCCTTTACATACTGGGCAGGCAATTATTTCTAGTAATTTGGTATCAAAGGCCATGATAAATCTCTTTCTTTTTAAGTAAATTTAATACCGCTTTTTCAAGCGCTGATGTAGGTTTGGCATCTACTTTGAGGTAATACCAATTATCTTTTGCAAAAGTGCGACACTTTACCGCATCTTTCTCTGTCATAAAAATAGCGCCGTTATCGATTTGCGCGAAGTCGGACGCTTGATATGGATGATGATCCGCAAAATGTAGGCTTTCACTCAGAACAATCCCCCTATCTCGTAGCGTATTTTCAAATCGCGCGGGATTGCCGATAGCACAGACTGAAGCGCCAGCCATTTCAATATTGGATGCTGGACTATCATCTGTAACACGAAAAAAACCAACGGTCTCTAACGTGTAGGAATAACTTTCGCATCCACCATTATATACGGCAAGATCAACACTCTGAATACGCTTAGGTAATTCCCTAAGCGGCCCTGCTGGCATCCATAAGCCATTACCAAAGCGTCGCACAGCATCAACAATACAGAACTCAATATCTCGTGCCAATTTATAGTGCTGTAGCCCATCGTCGCTGACGATGATGTTTACATCGCTATTACCCAATAATTTTTCAATACTGGCTTGTCTATCAGCACCAATCATCACTGGGCATTTCAATCGTTTGGCGAGCAAACAAGGTTCATCACCGCCCTCTTCCGTTGAGGTCGCTTCAGTGACCAAAAATGGGGTTGAACTGGGTTTTGCACCGTAGCCTCGACTGATCACCCCAACCTTAAAACCAAGATTTTCAAGAAAAGGGACTAACCAAAGTACAAATGGCGTTTTGCCGTTACCGCCCACACTGATGTTACCGACAATAATAACCGGAACAGGCGAGCGGTACGCAGGGCAAAAGCCGAGTTGATAAAGCCCCTTTCTCACCGAGCTAATAAGTCCAAATAACAGGCTTAGCGGAAGCAATAATAGCGTTAGTAGTCCCGGTTTTTTATACCAACTTTGCTCTATTTTGGATGCCATTTATTGCTCACCAAACTGCATTTTGCAAAGTGCATGATAAACCCCTTCCTGCGCGACCAATTCAGCATGCATGCCTTGTTCGATGATCTTGCCTTTATCTAGCACATAGATGCAGTCGCAACGCTCGATTGTCGATAACCGATGGGCAATTACTATGGTTGTTTTGTCGGCCATCAGCTCTTCTAACGCTTGTTGGATCAAACGCTCAGATTCTGTGTCTAATGCTGATGTTGCTTCATCTAAAATAAGGATAGGTGCATCTTTCACAATAGCACGCGCGATAGCGATACGTTGTCGTTGTCCGCCAGAAAGCATCACGCCATTTTCACCAACAACGGTATTTAGACCCTCAGGAAGATCTTTAACAAATTCCCAGACGTGGGCTTGTTTTACTACTTTTTCTAGGGCTTCTTGCGATAAGGGTTGCTTTAACGAGTACATAATATTGTTTGCAATGGTGTCATTAAACAACACCACTTGCTGCGACACGATGGAAAACTGCGCGCGTAGATCCGCAAGCTGGTAATCATTTATGTTCGTGCCATCTAACTCAATACTGCCCACTTCAATATCATAGTAACGTGGTAATAGATTAGAGATAGTTGACTTGCCTGAGCCACTTCTACCTACCAACGCAATACTCTGCCCAGCTTTGATTTCAAGGTTTAATGACTCAATCACCGGATCGTTTTTAGATGGATAAGTAAAGGTTAAGTCTTTGACTTGTAGGTTACCTTGAGCACGAGATAAAGACTGAGTGCCAGTGTCCTTTTCTTGTTCAAGATCAATCACCGCAAACACACTTTTCGCCGCAGAGATCCCGCGTTGCAGGTCGCTATTCACATTGGCAAGTTGTTTTAAAGGACGCAGCATCATCATCATAGAGGTGATCAAAGTGACAAAAGTGCCCGATGAAATTTTGTCTACCATAGTAGGCATCGCGACAATCGCGAGTATCACCGCCATTGCGCTCGCTGCTATGATTTGGATGATAGATACGCTCAGCGCTTTAGTCGCATCCATTTTTACGCGTTGCTGACGGTTATGATTATTAACTTTAGCAAAGTGAGAGATGGTTTTTTCTTGGCCACCAAAGCCATGAATGACTTTATGACCCGCCATCATTTGCTCAGAGCTTTTCGTCACTTCTCCCATCGCATCTTGAATATTCTTGGAGATTTTCTTGAAGCGCTTAGACACCACAGTAACGATCACCGCCACGATCGGTACCACAACTAAGAAAATGAGCGATAGCTGCCAACTTGCATAAAACATCGTGATAAGTAAGAAAAAAACAAATGCGCCTTCACGGATCAGCACTTGAAGTGCCTTAGTGACGGCTTGCTGTACCTGCTCCGTATCAAAAGTGATTTTTGATATCAATTCACCATTAGAATGTTGATCATGAAACGACACTGGTAGATACAACATGTGTTCAAATAGTTGCTGTCGCAAAGCACGCACAACCTGCGACCCGACATAAGACAAGCAATACGATGCCATATAATTAAAGATGCCGCGTCCAATAACTAACGCGATGACAACAAAGGGAGCCAATTTTAGTACATCGCGATTGCCTGCAGTGAGACCCTCATCGATAAACGGATCCATTAAGGCAACGAACGAAGCGTCCATCGCAGCGTACCCTATCATGCCAATTACTGAAAATATGGCAGCGAGTTTAAAGTCTTTTACATAGCTAAATAATCTAGCGTAAATCTGCTTGTCGGTTGGTTGCATTGCCAGCCTCTACTTTTCTATATGGCATTATTGTAACTTTCAAATCATTAAAACTGAATGGATTATCTGAGAAACCAGTAATTTTCCACTTCCCGAGCTCGTTCAACTGTAATTTCTTGAGCAAAAATTGAGATCTTTATATGGCCATCTAAGGCGGTATCCAATAGTGTGCTTCCTACTCTTTGGTATCTTTCAATCACTTTCTCATTGGGAATTTTCCACGGCGAATAAAAGGCACGAGAAAATATCGCTATATCAGGGTCAATCGCTTGAATAAACTGCTCGCTTGAAGAGCTGCCACTACCATGATGCGGAACCAGTAATATATCGGCCTTGAGTGCTTCTTTTTCAATGTTAAGCAGCTTAGTTTCAGTTATTTTCTCAATATCTCCTGGTAATAAAAGCGTAAAACGCCCATCAGAGATACGAACCACACAAGAATTATTATTGTCATTGTTCGACACTTCTTGAGGCCAGATCACAGATACGTCTAGCCCTTGAAATTGATGTGTTCCTAGCACACAACTATCAGCTGGACTTGCAGGGTGAAAACGCTGTAACGATTTTCCGCCATCATAGGCAATGAGGTCATCAACGCCACCATTATGGTCGCCATCATTATGACTAATGATGGTATCTTGCAGCGTAATTCGATTATTCAAAAGATAAGGTTTGATCACAAACTCGAACATCGAAAAATAACCAAAATACTTGGCCCCCACATCATAGAGCAGCCCTTTGTTATTGCGAGAAACTAACACTGCCGTTCCGTGACCCACGTCAAAGATATCGATTTGCCATAGCGGAGAGGCTCGAAATTGATACTGAACGAGGAAAAACAATATGGGTAATAAACCAAGATAATTTCTGAATAAATACAGCAGCAAAGCACTTAAGTAGCTGGTTATTAGAAACATGGACGAAACGCCGGGTATATCTACCCAACTAAGTGGAGACTTTTGCAACAGCTCAAAAAGAACCACTAACACATTATCAACTAAATGAAGTGGAAGTTGCCAACCAATAGCGTGCAGCGCAGTAACATGAAGCAGTAGTAGCGGAAATACCACGATGGAAACCAACGGGATCACAATGATGTTCGCAACCAATGAGATAATACTCGCACCGGAAAAGAAATACAGGTTGAGTGGCAACAGACAGATAAATAACGCAAGCTGCAACTTAATTAAGGCAAGTAGCTTTGCACCTAAACCTCTGCCAACTTTTGTCACTAACGTTACGATGATAGCAACCGCAAAAAAGGAATAATATAAACCAGGATTAAGTAGTGAAAACGGGTCTACTATCAAGACGATGGTCAACGCTACTGTTAGCACCTGAAGCGCTTTAAGGCGCACAGCAAAGAGGTAACAAGCAACCCACACCATTGCCATGATTAAAGCTCGAGTCGCCGATACGCTGTAACCGCAGAGAATGACGTAACCAAAACACAACAGTAACGCAAAAACCAAACACCATTGATGTAAGTTAGCTGCTTGGGAAATTATTACCGGGATACAATACAGCACGACTTTTATCAGCAAAAACGCGATGGCAAATACCATTCCGATATGCAGCCCTGAAATCGCTAACAGATGGCTCAAGCCAAGACTTCTAAATTGTGTTTTGTTTTCGAAGTCGACTTTGCTTGTATCGCCAGTTAACAAAATATAGTACAGCCAAGCATAGCTTCGCCCATCAAGCGTTTTATCTATGAATAAGCGGTAGTTATCTCGCCACGTAGTGTCCTTCACTACCGACTTGATTGTTTTGATGCTGCCCTTAAAATATATATGCTTCCTAAACGCATGCAATTCAGCATTAAAGAGTCCGATATTAATTCGGCTACGATAACGCTTAAGTTTTACCGTAAATTCAATGTGGTCACCGACACGCAACATAGGCGTGGATGAGTTACGATAGAGTTTTGCGTTTACTGTACGCCAACGGGCAAATTGGTAGCCATCAACTTGCTCAAGCTTTACCTTTAACGCTTCACCAATCACAGAATTATCAACCTCAATAACTTTACCCGAAGCAGTAACAAGCTGCGATTGCCACATTTCTGGTATTTTTAGCTGATAAAAAACAAAGTAATGACCAATAGCAATGGAAATCCCTAAAATAAATCCTGCCAATATAGGACAAAAAAGCTTAGAATAGCGGCCCATGAAGTAGAGGAATATGCTTATTGCGGCTGATCGCCAATTGTCGAGAAGAAATACCGCACTGAAGCAACCCAGAATTATTCCAAAACATATCAGAATCCAAGTAGATGGCAGCTGCAAATGGCGAAAAAAACGATTCAACGCTTTTTACCTGATCATAATAAAATCAAACAACAGAAATCATTAAAAATCTTTGGTAAGTTACTGCATGATGCCAACCTGTGGCATTTAAACCGGCGCTCAGCACGCGGCGCATTCTCGGTGGGGCTATTTTTCGCATTCATCCCTGTTCCTTTTCAAATGGTACTGGCGGCAGCACTAGCGATTCCATTTCGCGTTAACTTGCCTTTGTCTATTGCACTCGTGTGGATCACCAATCCACTTACGATGCCACCTATATTTTACTGCTCATACCTAGTCGGTGTATTTGCTCTTGGTCAAGAGCAGCAACCATTCCATTTTGAGGCAAGTTGGGAATGGCTTGCACAAAGCCTAACAACGATTGGGCCTGCATTTATCGTCGGCTCTTTGATCTGCGCAACACTTGCCGCCATTATTGGCTTTTTCGGTATCGACTACCTGTGGCGACGCTCAGTGAATAAAGCGTGGCAAAGTCGCGGCCAAGGCTAATACCAGTATAGTTAAGATTTTTATCGCTTGAATTAAATATCGAATTGAATTTGCGAATATTTCTTTTCAAACACAAAAAAAGCCCTTCCGGGCTTTTTTATCGTATAAATTGTACTTTAGGCTTTACGACGTCTTCTCAGCGCCACTAGTGGTAGCGCGAGTAAACTAAGCCAAGACCAACTTGCAGATTGACGCTCATATGTCTCTGCTTCAGGTGGTGTACAGCTTTCAGGTTCACCAGAAATTGGCGTAAGTAGAACCGGTAAGCTTACCGACTCATACTCAGTCTCACCTTTGCTGTCCTTCTCAATTTCACCAAGTGTATTGCGTCTTTCAACCGTTTTGGTGGCAATCGCATAGATCTTGTTATCGTCAGTAATTTTTACTGCTTCCGCAATCGTGTAAGGGAAGGTATCGCTCTTACAGGGAAGAAGAGAATTAATGTTCACTAGCTTTTCCGCCCCGATTTCATATAAGAAGGCTTCACGACGACGGTTTGAACCACTCTTTTCAATCACACCTTGACCAACAACAAAGCCATTATTGTTAATGTCATTTATTGCTGTTGCTGAACCTTCAAAGTATGTGGGCATCTCCTTAAACTCAGCACTTGTAGTATTAAAGTAGAAGCCAGTTGCGTCATAGTCTCTAGAGCCTCCACTGAAACGTCCAAATACACCAACTATGGTACCGTTGTCATTCACATCGACTGCTTGGCTATATTCAATAAAGCTCTCAACTTCTCTAACTCGTTTGATTTCACCGTCTTCGAAATAAACAGCTTGTTCATATGGCAGTAGTCTATCATCTCTTTGTCTACGTACTCGAGAGTAACCAACGGTTAACCCATCCGAGTTAGTCGCAACAGCAATACTAGAGTATGCAATTTCACTATCTTCATCAGGCGTAAAACCGAGCCCTAAATCTGTTGCATCAACTAAATTAAAGTTGTTATCAAAAGTCCATTTATATGCCCTAGTGTGATATGGAGTGCTGATACTCTGGATGCAAACATCCACTGGCTCATCTACACCATCACAATCATCCGCTATATTTTCGATTGCTCTTTGAGATAATGACGTAGAGCTTTGCCCGACGACAATATAACCACCTTCGTTAGTTTGCTTGATGTCCGTCGCGATAGAAATACCGCCATGCTCAGTAAATGCGGGCTCCAGCCTAACTTTCTCACCAGCAGGAGTTACCAAAATTCCTTTATTTCGCCAATCGCGTACAAAATAAGTTTCTTCTTCTGTTTCACCCTCAGGAGTAAAAGTTATCTTTTTAAAAGGTGCAGAGCCCCAGCCCACTATTGTACCGTCTTCTGCGATGCTTGTAAGATAGTTAGTGACCGAGCGAGTTAGCCCTTCGTAATCAGGAGATTGTTCATCATATACTACAAATTCTTCAGCAGTATTGTTGTTGTACGTAAGAGAGATTGCTTGAACAACAGTTTGAAATTGATTAGCCCCTCTTCGACTTAAGTGATAAAGCATAAATGCATGAGCTTGTGCGTTGGTATTTGCAGCATCGTTATTTTGAATATCATCTAAGGTGAAGGTAATTTCTTCTTCTATCTGCTCATATTGCTTCTTTACACTGTCATAATCGCTTTTCAGTGTTGAATCATCGAAGTCGATATATGACACATCAATCTTAACACCAAATAAATTGGAAGCATGACCAATCACGTCTCCAGCTTCATTTGCGTCCGACACGTAGCTATATTTACTATTATCATGTCTTGGTAATTCAGTTAACTGATAGGTGGCAGCGGCCGCTTGTTGTGAAAGGGCTACGGCGACACTCGCGGCTAAAAGTTTAAATTTCATTTTAATCCTTACTGCTGATTCTGTAATGCTTCTAGTTCTTCCCAGCGTTCAAACGCGGCTTCCAGCTTCGACTCTAGCTCAGTCAAATGGTTCAATGCCTTGTGGGTCGTTTCTTGATCTTGTTTAAAGAAGTCTGGATCGCTGACCAGTGCTTGTTGTTTATTCACAGCCTCTTCAAGTTCCTCTACTTTACTGGGCAGCGACTCTAATTCAAGTTTTAATTTGTAACTCAGCTTATTTGAACGAGCTGGTGCAGCTGCTTTTTTAGTCTCGGCTTGTTGCTGTTTTTCTTGATGAACCTTTTGTGCCTCTTTCTTCTGCTGCTCTCGTCTTTGCTGGTACAGTTCAAAATCACTATAACCGCCAACAATTTCTGTCACCAAGCCCTCGCCTTCGAACGCCCAGACACTGCCGCAGGTATTATCGATAAACTCTCGGTCGTGGCTGACGACTAACACCGTGCCTTGGTATTGGTTTAAGATTTCTTCAAGTAACTCAAGCGTCTCAATATCCAAGTCATTGGTTGGCTCGTCCAGCACAATAATATTTGAAGGCTTAAGGAAGAGCTTTGCAAGCAATAAGCGGTTTTTTTCACCGCCTGATAATGCCTTTACAGGGGTTCGAGCTCTCGCAGGCGGAAATAAAAAGTCCTGCAGATAGCCAAGCACATGACGTGA
Source organism: Pseudoalteromonas sp. NC201 (assembly GCF_002850255.1). Classification (NCBI taxonomy): domain Bacteria; kingdom Pseudomonadati; phylum Pseudomonadota; class Gammaproteobacteria; order Alteromonadales; family Pseudoalteromonadaceae; genus Pseudoalteromonas; species Pseudoalteromonas sp. NC201. The sequence goes on along the minus strand of NZ_CP022522.1, from coordinate 1,901,452 downwards.
GCGGCCGCCCATCATTACTTCTTGCTTACCTTCTGCGACATTATCCTGCACAGTTGCTTCTTCATCCAATTTTTCACGGTATTGGTCGAAGTACGCAACTTCCAGGTTCACGCCTTGTTTTACGCTGCCTGCGTCAGGTTTAATGTCACCAAAAAGCATTTTTAACAGCGTAGTTTTACCTGCTCCATTAGGACCGACCAAGCCAATACGATCGCCACGCATCACCAGCGTTGAAAAGTCCTTTACAATGCATTTTTCTTGGAATGCTTTGTCTAAATGTTTCGCTTCAAAGACCAGCTTACCGGAACGATCCGCCGTCTCGATGTTGAAGTCTGTCTTACCTTGTTGCTCGATGCGTTGCTTGCGCTCAACACGAAGCGCTTTTAGTGCTCGCACACGCCCTTCGTTACGGGTTCGGCGGGCCTTGATCCCTTGCCTTATCCAGGTTTCTTCTTCGGCAAGCTTTTTATCAAACAAGGCATTCTGTTGCTCTTCCACTTTTAAATCATGAGCTTTTTGTTCTAGATATTGCGCATAATCTCCAGGGTATGAAACCAACTTGCCACGGTCTAAATCTAAAATTCGGGTCGCCATTGCGCGAATAAAGGCACGGTCGTGAGAGATAAACACGATCCCCCCTTTAAACTCTTTCAGGAATTGCTCAAGCCAGATGACACTTTGCATATCAAGGTGGTTAGTCGGCTCGTCGAGTAACAGTAAATCTGGGTCACTCACCAAGGCTTTGGCCAGTGCAACTTTGCGTAGCCAGCCACCTGAGAGTTCTTCTAGGCGCATATTCGCATCTAATTGCAACTGGCTAAGCACTTGCTTGATCCGTGACTCAAAACGCCACGCATCTTCGCTTTCCAATCGCTGAGTCAGGCGCTCAAGCGAGGTCATCAGTTTATCTGACTGGCTGGTTTGTAGTTTTTCACTGACTTCATGAAATTCAATGAGTAGCTCAGCAACATCAGGTAAACCGTTTGCAACATAATCAAAGACCGACCCATTTGCGCCCTTTGGTGGGTCTTGTTCTAGCCTTGAAACTTTTAATCCACCAACACGGTTGATTTCACCATCATCAAGTTGAACTTGATCATCAAGTACTTTCAGTAACGTTGATTTACCGGCACCATTTCGGCCCACAATACAAACGCGCTCGCCTGATTCAATAACGGCATCAGCTTGGTCAAGTATAGGGTGTGAACCAAAAGCTAGTTGGGCTTTAGCAATTCGAATGAGATCCATATTATTCTATAAATTCTTGTAGTTGTTGTTGAGTAAAAGGCCAGCCAAGTTCCTGACCTGTCTCGCCTTTTTTAATCACTGGAATTCTATATTGATATTCCGTCATCGTCTCTTTACTATCGACGATATCAACGAGTTCAATTTCGGCTTCAGGCAAAAATTGAATTAACATCGCCAATGCTTCTTCACAAAGATGACAACCATCGGTGTGAAATAAAGTACATTTAATCATGACGGATCAACCAGCTGTTGTGAATTTGTTTGTTACGCTTAAAATCCAAAGACAAGGTTTGCGATGAGTATTCCTCAGCGGTTAGGCCAAGTGCCGCAAGTCCCATTTCATCGATTTTAAATCCGCGTTTGTTGTTAGAAAACAGTAGTACACCGTTCGGTGCTAATATCTTCTTTACCCAACCAAATAGTTTTAAATGATCTCTTTGTACATCAAATGCGTCAGACATACGTTTAGAGTTAGAGAATGTTGGTGGGTCTAAGAATATCAAATCATATTGACCAACTGCTCTTTCAAGCCATTTTAAGCAATCCGCTTGCTCAAATCTGAAACGTGGATTCTTCAAACCATTTAGCTCAAAGTTTTCCTCAGCCCATTTTAGATAGGTCTTTGACATATCTACTGTGGTAACAGACTTAGCACCGCCAACTGCAGCGTGCACAGAAGCACTACCTGTGTATGCAAATAGATTCAACACGCGTTTATCTTTCGAATGTTGCTGAATAAACTTGCGGGCTAAACGGTGGTCAAGGAATAGACCAGTATCGAGATAATCAAATAGGTTAACCTTAAACTTAGCACCGTACTCTTCTACTACCTCAGTACGGTTTTGCTTGTCTAGGGCTTTGTATTGTTCTTGACCTTTTTGGCGCTTTCTTACTTTTACCGCGATGTTTAGCGGGTCGATATTAAGCTGCTCGGCGGTCAGTGTGATCACGTCTTGCAAACGTTTTTGTGCAACGCTATCGTCAATTTCTTTTGGCGCTTTGTATTCAAAGATGACTGCGTTGTCGTTATATACATCAACCGCAACATTGTACTCAGGGATATCCGCGTCATAAACACGATATGCATTAACGTCTTCTTTTTTCAGCCAAGATTTTAAGCCTTGTAGATTTTTCTTCAAGCGGTTGCCAAACGCAGTCGAGCCTTCAAAATTAAGCCCACTGCTCTGTTTATTTTGCTGTACCTGCATTTCATTCATTTCATACAAGTTAAGCAGCACATCGAGCGGGCCATTTTTGAATTTATAAGACTTTTTACGCGCTAGTTTTAGCACTTTTAATAGGCTTTCTTCACTCGCAAGTAACGCCAAATTCCAGTCTTTATAGTGCTTTTTAAAGGCGATACCCATATTGCGATATAGCGTAATAATTTCAGCCATACCACCTAGACGTTCGCCATAAGGCAAGTTACTCAGCACAGTGCCAGGACGTTTAGCAGCAAGGCTAAGGTGATTGGCATCTTCAAACTTAAACTTAATATGTGACTCAACGCCTGCGCGCTTGGCATTACGCTCAGCAATTGACAGCACACGTTCATCGATATCACTACCGATCAGCCATAAGCTCTTGTGCTCTGGTTGTACCTTTAATTGTGCTTTAAGCTCGGTGAACTTACTTTCACGAAAACTCGGCAAGCGTTTAAAGGCAAAATCTTTATTAAGGTTAGTAGGTAAGCCAAGCGCCATAGATGCCGCTTCAATTAATAACGTGCCAGAACCACAGCAGGGGTCAAAAAGCGGCTTATTAGTATCTTCAAGCCAGCCGCTACGTTTAACCAGCGCTGCCGCTAAATGTTCACGAATTGGCGCTTTACCTTGTTTGTCACGATAACCTCTATCAGATAAGCGAGGTCCCGAGAAATCGATATATAGCACACAGCCTTGCTTAGATAATTTCGCTATGATGCGAATATCCGGTGTCTGTTTGTCAACATCTGGACGTTGCTCAAACAGATCATTGAAGTAGTCAACGATCCCATCCTTAACCACCAAGCCAGAGAATTGCGTATTTTTAAGCGCATTATTCGTACCATTAAACTCTACTGCAAAGGTCTGCTTTGGGCTAAACCAATCTTGCCATGCCTGAAAACGAACAAACTTGTAGAGAGAATCTTTGTCATTCACTTCTGGTTTGTCATCAATAAGCAACATCACGCGCGTTGCAAATCGTGTCATCATACAGAACTTTTGTACGTCTAGATTAGCACCTGTGAACTTAACTGAACCAACGGTTTGCTTATTTATTTCAAAACCAAACTCGGTTAATTCTTCAACCAGTAACTGCTCTACACCAATAGATGTCAATGCGATAAATTGCAATTTGAATACCCTTAAATTTCAACTGGGCGCAGTATAACACACAAGTTATCGTTAGTTATTAGTTGAGCTTGGTTGTATGGGGATAAATTACGTTAAAAATTTAGCAAGTTCAGAAAATTTAACTTATCTAGCGCGCTTATGTTCGAGTTCCTGCTTTGGTAATTTTGCAGTAAGTTATGGAGCTCCCCTTTTTCAAACCACACGCCACCACAGCACCCGCACTCACTAAAACTAGCTTCAAAGAGCGTATAGTCTTTAAGTGTATGACCATCATCAGGGCATAATTGTAAAACGTCACGCTCAACCAACGACCGCTTCGCAGTAAAATCGGTATAACTAAAGTGATAAGTATGTTTAATGGAATCAATAAATTTGCGCGGCAACCAAATGGCACCGCATGACTGACATTGATAACCGCAATGTCCTTCAGCGTCGGCATAAGTTAGTTTTAATGTTTTATCGCAGAGGCAGCGCATTCTGTTTCCTAGATCAACAAACAACTCAAATTAGGTACAGATTAATACAGGAAATAATTGCTGGTCAATAAACGATGAGATGAAATTGGCTATGCGCTTTGATGAACTCGGTGTGTTAACACAAGAGGCGCTAACCGATCGTTCAGTACTTTTATCGCTTGAAATTGTTCAAGCTCTATTCCCTCATCAAGAATAAATTGCTCACTCAAGCTTAAACAAAGACTTGACTGACCATCATGCTCGATAATTAGAAACTCGCCGCGGCTTAACTTGGAATTTAAACACACAACCGCCTCACTCACAGGTTCACCACCAAAATATGGCTTAAAAAACCAGCTTTTTGCTTGCATCGGTTGCAGATGAAACTTTGCCGCAGTTGCATTTAAAGCGATTTGGCAGCATCTGGGCTCATTCCAAACACCAAACCCGCAAAGGTAGGAAAATACACTCTGATAAAATTCAGCTTCGCTGAGACTAAAATTGGGATTAGCGGTTGAGTCCTCAGTAAGGTGGCGCAAACGAAAAGGCGTGCAAAGCTGAAGCTCGTCACCCAAATCAATTAACAACCTGTTCCTTTCTGTGCAGCGGATCCATTGCCACTCTTTTGAAGCTTGCAAAACTTCTCTCCCACCAACCAATTAGCTCAACTAGTAAGTGGGAGTATAACGCGAAAAACGCAATGATGAAATTTTTTATAATAACGTTTTGTTTTGGATCATTTAGTTATATGACCGATCCTTATAAGGACGAAACGATCTTTTTAACAAGCGCTGGACCTTCATATATAAAGCCTGTGTAGACTTGTACTAAATCTGCACCAGCTGAAAATTTCTCTTTTGCAGATTCCGCACTGTCAATACCACCTACACCGATGATTGGTAGCTTACCGTCGGTAATACGCTTCAATTCGCTGACAACATGCGTCGATTTTTCACGAACAGGTCTACCAGACAAACCGCCTGCTTCATTACCGTGCTCTAGGTTTTCTACCGCATCACGGGCTAATGTTGTATTAGTTGCAATAACACCATCGATACGATTATTAACTAATGATTCTGCTATCTGAGTTAATTGAACGCCATCAACATCTGGTGCGATCTTTACCAACATAGGCACCGACTTGTTATGCTTGGCGATCAGATCCATCTGTTCATTTTTCAGGCTTTGCAATAGATCGTCCAGCGCCTCGCCATATTGTAGATCTCTAAGACCCGGTGTATTTGGTGAAGAGATATTCACAGTGATATATGAAGCTTGCTCAAATACTTTTCTCATACAGTGAATGTAGTCATCTTTACCTTGCTCATTCGGTGTATCTTTATTTTTACCAATGTTGATCCCAAGGATCCCATCGTATTTTGCTGCTTTTACATTGTTGACTAGGTAATCAACGCCCTTGTTATTGAATCCCATGCGGTTAATAATCGCATTTGCTTCGGGTAGACGAAAGATCCGAGGCTTGTCGTTGCCCGCTTGTGGTCTCGGCGTGACAGTCCCTACTTCAATAAAACCAAAACCCATTTGCGCAAATGCTTCGATACACTCAGCATTTTTATCAAGACCGGCGGCCAACCCGACTGGATTTTTAAACTCTAACCCTAGAAAATTAACTGGTTTGTCTTGAACTGATTGAGACCATGCAAGGCTCATTGGCGTATTCGCAAAGCGGCGCAGGTTGTTTAGGGCAAAATCGTGTGCCCACTCCGCATCTTTATTAAACATAAAACGACGCGCAAGATCGTAAAACATGGTAGCTCCTCAGTATTGATAACGTAATCGACTTAGCTAAAATTACCCAAGTGTAACTTTAGCTAAATGGATTATGCCAATGGCATTAGACAAAAAAATACCCCAGTCAAAGCTGGGGTATTGTAGCGATTTCTAGATTATTTGGAAGTATCGCAGTTATGGCTTAGTAACATTAGCTCACGAAGTGCAACTGAGAACTTAGCAAAGTCATGACTTTGCGACGTCTTAAACTCAGTTAGCATTTGCTGCCAACGGTGTAGTAAGCCTGCTTGCTTATCCATCCACTGTTCAATCTGTTCATTGATATCACTGTCATCACCAGCAAAGCTGTTTAACACAACCTCTGACAATGAACGCTGTTGCCAATCAAGCTCTTCACGATATGAAGCTCGAGCAAGCGCCTGCCAATGGTTTGCAACAGGTTGAGCCGTGATTTGGTCAAGGAACCAATGTAGACCCATGTTTGCACCGAGCGTGAAGTAGGTATTAGACACAACACCGATCTTACGACCTGAGCTATGTGCAACTTCCGCTAAGTCCATGACCGAGAACAAGCTTGAAAGTGACACGATACGCAGTGCAATTTCAGCTGGTACACCTTGAGATTCAAGGTCACGTGCTTTATCAACGATCTGCTCGCTTTCATTTGCAACCATGTAGTTGTGTAGATTTGCACTTAAATCTTTAAATGTTGGTGCAAAGAACGCGATGGTTTGCTCGATAGTTTGAGACTTGTCACGGTGACGCAAGAACCAACGCGTTGCACGGCGAACTGTACGACGTAATTGATATAGCATTTCCGTTTGAACTGCCGCTGGGATCTTATTATCTAGCGCAGAAATCGCTGACCACGTTTCCTTCATTTCAAAGATTGCACTTGCAATTGAGTAGCAAACCGCAATTTCTGCATCCGTTGCACCTGTCTCTTCGTGCATACGAACCATGAAGTTTAGACCCATATCGTTAACGATATTGTTTGCAAGTTTCGTTGCAATGATCTCTTTACGTAGCGGGTGATTATCCATCGCAGCATTGAAGCGCTCGCGCAGCGGTGCTGGGAACGAGTTCACTAGCAACTGACGGTAGTATGGATTTTCTGAGATCTCATCAACAACTAATGTCTCTTTTAATACCATCTTAGAGTAAGAAACCAGTACAGATAGCTCAGGACGCGTTAGGTCTTTACCTGCCGCCGCACGCTCTGCTAGCTCTTCATCAGTTGGTAAGAATTCGATTGCACGATTTAACTTGCCGTCTTTTTCAAGTGCATGGATAAAGCGTACTTTCTCTTTCAGCGTCGCTGGACCTTTAGACTTAGTAACCGAAAGCGTGTGCGTTTGACGGTAACAATCTTTCAGTACCAATTCTGATACTTCATCAGTCATTGAATACAGTAATTCGTTACGCTGCTTATTCGTCAATTCACCTTCAGCAACTAGGCCGTTAAGTAGGATCTTGATATTAACTTCATTATCCGAACAGGCAACACCACCTACGTTGTCGATAAAGTCAGTGTTGATACGACCGCCGTTTGAAGCAAATTCGATACGACCCAGCTGAGTAGCACCTAAGTTACCACCTTCACCAAATATCTTCGCACCAAGCTCACCACCGTTGATACGTAGCGCGTCGTTTGCACGGTCGCCTACTTCAGCGTCAGTTTCAGATTTAGACTTGATGTAAGTACCAATACCACCATTCCACAGTAAATCAACTGGCATCTTCAATAATGCTTTGATCAACTCGTTTGGTGTCATGCTCGACTTCTTAGTGCCTATCATTTTCTTCATTTCAGCGCTTAGCGTAATTGCTTTCGCTGCACGAGAGAAAATACCACCGCCCTCAGAGATCAGATCCTTATTATAATCTTCCCAGCTTGAACGTGGCAGATTAAATAGACGCTCACGCTCTACATACGAGCTTGCTGCATCTGGGTTTGGATCGATAAAGATGTGCATGTGGTTGAATGCCGCTTGTAAGCGAATGTGCTTAGATAGCAGCATCCCGTTACCAAATACGTCACCACCCATATCACCGATACCAACTGCAGTAAAATCAGTCGTCTGACAGTCAATGTCCATTTCGCGGAAGTGACGCTTAACCGATTCCCAAGCGCCCTTAGCAGTAATACCCATCTTCTTGTGGTCGTAACCAATTGAACCACCTGACGCGAAAGCGTCACCAAGCCAGAAGTTATATGATTCAGCGATACCATTTGCGATATCAGAGAAAGTCGCAGTCCCTTTGTCCGCTGCAACAACTAGGTATGGGTCGTCTTCGTCGTGACGTACAACATCCACTGGCGGCACAATGTCACCATGTACGATGTTATCTGTGATGTCTAGTAGACCACGGATGAAGATCTTGTAACACTCTTGGCCTTCTTTGAAGAACGCTTCACGTTCAGTTGGAAGTTGTTTACAAACAAAACCGCCTTTAGAGCCCACAGGTACGATAACTGTATTCTTAACCTGCTGTGCTTTAACTAGGCCAAGTACTTCTGTGCGGAAATCTTCACGACGGTCTGACCAACGTAGACCACCACGAGCCACTTTACCGCCACGTAGGTGAACACCTTCTACACGTGGAGAGTATACGAAGATTTCAAACGCTGGTAATGGCAATGGCATATCTGGCACTGCACTTGGCTGGATCTTGAATGACGTATACGACTTATTCGTGCCATCAGCTTCTTTTTGATAGAAGTTAGTACGCAGCGTTGCATTGATCATATCAACGTACAAACGAATGATACGGTCATCATCTAGATTCGCTACGTTTTCAAGCTCAAGGTAGATTGCATCAACAACCTTCTGAAGTGCCTTTTCAGTGGCAACTTTCTTCGGTGCAAACTTCTTCACGAATAGATCAACGATCATCGCTGCAATGTGCGGGTAACGGTCAAATGTATTTTCGATGTAAGATTGCGAGAACGTCACACCAATTTGGCGCATGTATTTAGCATATGCGCGTAAGATAGATGCTTCACGACCAGTTAGACCACCTAATAACACTAAACGGTTGAAACCATCGTTTTCTAGGCGGTTATTCCACACATTGGTCAATGCCGCACGGAAACGTGCTGATACTTTGTCAAAATCTGTGATCCCTTTGCTGTCGATAAGCATAGAGAAATCCATGATCCAGTTTACTTGACCATCAGTCGTCTTCACAGCGTATGGTGTTTCACCAATAACACGTAGACCAAAGTTCTCAAGCATTGGCATCACGTCTGATAGGTGAATTGGCTCTGCTTTATGGAACAGACTCAAACGAACAAGTTGCGACGTTGCCTCTTCTTGAGGTCTGTAGAACAGCATCTCAAGTTTGTTATCTTCGTTTAGTTGCTCTAGCTTTTCGATGTCTACTACTGCTGCACTCGGCAACACTTGGTCTTTATAAGCAGACTGGAAGGCATTCGTATATTTACGGTTTAACTCGTTACCACGAGACTCACCCGTTCTTTCAAGAAGTGCAGATTGTAACTTGTCTTCCCAAGTACGAGCGGCTTCTACCAAGTTATTTTCGATTTCTTTCACGTTGTAATCTATGTTGTTGTCATCAACACGCACGATGTAATGCGTACGCGCTAGTGTTGATTCAGAGAAAAAGGTGGTGAACTCTACTTTGTCGCTAGACTTAAATGCACGGCCTAGCAGTTGTTGAGTTTCACGGCGTAACGCTGTGTTGTATCTCTCTCTTGGCACATAAACCATACAAGAGAAGAAACGACCATACACATCCTTACGCACAAATAAGCGACACATGTCACGCTCTTGAGTTTGTAAAACGCCCATTGCCACTTCAAGTAGCTCGCTTTCGCGTGCCTGTACTAACTCATCACGAGGATAGGTTTCAAGAATATTGAGTACCGCTTTGTATGCATGAGTGCCTTTAGCAAAGTCACATTGCTCCATGATACGGTTAATTTTACTCTTAAGTACCGGAACATCTACCGCACTGTTGTTGTAGAAGCTAGAAGAGAACAAGCCAATGAAACGGTCTTCACCAATCACGTTACCTTCATCATCAAAACGCTTGATACCAACATAGTCGATATACGCTGGTCTATGAACGCGTGAAAGTGAATTTGTCTTGGTTAAGATCAACAAGTTGTTACTGCGTGCCTCTTTGCGCGCAACTTCAGGCAGTTCAGACAATAAACGGCTGTGGTCATCACCAGAGTTCTTCATCAGGCCGAGACTTGTGCCTTCAACTGGCTTCAGCTCATAGTCACCTTGAACTGGAGTCAAATCATATTGGCGGTAGCCCATAAAGGTAAAGTTGTCGCTAACCAGCCAGTCTAAAAACTCGACGGCTTCAGCAACTTCTTCTTTTGAACAACTATAATGACGGGTCGGCAGCTCTTTACTTACGCTCACCAATTTATCGCGAATTGGTAGCCAATCAGCAACCGCAACAGAAACATCATTTAAGACAGATTCAAGCTCAGCTGTAAAATCAGCGATCACCGAATCATCTGTTTGCCTGTCGATTTCGATAAAGAATACGGTCTTAGTAGACGTAGATTCTTGTTCTGCTTTTAAGTTAGAAACTGCGGTGATTGCACCTGCATCATTTCTTTGTAACTTAAGTGGAGAATGAAGTAATAGGTGAGAGACTATGTTTTTGCGATTCATCGCCATGCGCACTGAATCAACCAAAAACGGCATATCTTTAGCGATTATCTCGACAATCGTATGCGATGATTGCCATCCATCCTTTGCAACCTCTGGATTAAAAACGCGAATGACGGCATCGTCAGACTTGTTTTTATCAAGGGCATTCCAAAGGCTCAATGCTGCGCCGTATAAGTCACTGTCGTTACGATGTGCCAAATCCTCTTTAGACATGTTGCTGTACAAGGTTTTGGCAAACGTTTCGACAAGTGACACTTTGTCAGCATGGACTTTTTTATGGATAAGCTTGCAGACGTTATCTAGGATAACAGAAGCTGTGCCTTCATTTTGTGTCATTATGTGTTCCTTAATCTATACCACCTTTGAACGGTAGATTATTTGTACAGCCATTTATTAGCGTGGAGTCAGGTAAATTCTAACCTTTCTGACGCTAATAAACAGCCTTTTTGACGAAAACATTTCAAGCTTTTCAGCTGTTTGCTCATCTATTCACAAAAAATAGATATAAATCGCCAATACCAAATAAAAAGGAGCACAATTATTCACATTATTTTTTCTGGTCAGACCAGATAAGCGTTCCAATTGCCGGTAAAAGCAGCACAGCACCCAGCATATTTACCAAGAACATGAAGGTTAAAAGGATACCCATATCAACCTGGAACTTAAGCGCAGAGAAAATCCATGTGCTTACGCCAATCGCCAATGTGATACCCGTAAACAGTACCGCACTGCCTCGTTCAGCAAGTGCATTTCGATAGGCGACCGACAACGGCATACCTTGCTTAAGCTGTCCCATCATAGAGGATAGAATATAAATGCCATAATCGACACCTATTCCCACACCCAAAGCAATTACTGGTAACGTCGATACTGTTAACCCGATTTCAAGCTGCACCATAAGCGCCTGAGCCAACGTTGATACCACATATAAAGGTAGTACCACTGCGATAGTCGCTCGCACGCTCCTAAAGCTCGCTAGGCACAACAGGATCACCGCGCCGTACACATAGATCATCATAGGGACCTGCGCCTCGGAAACGGATTCATTTGTTGCCGCCATCACGCCGATTGGACCTGATGCTAATTTAAAGGCAACGTCATCAGTTCCCTCTTCTTCTGAGAACGCTTTTATCTTCGCAATCACATGGTCGATAGATTCAGCCTTATGATCTGCCATAAAGATGATAATAGGCATCACCGAACAATCACCGTTAAGTAGCCCTGAGCTTGTCTCCACTCGAGAGGTAGCTTGAACTAGAGAAGCGGTATTTCTTGGTAACGTCTGCCACTTTAAGTTACCTTCGTTGTACCCAGCATTAACCGCTTGTGCAACGGAGCTTAAAGAAACAGCCGATTGTACACTCGGTAAGTTTTCTACTCGCCATTGGAAACGACTAATACGCTCCATTGTATCGTGCTCGGTACAAGCCGCAGGTGTCGCTTCGACAATGACCTTTAAGATATCAGAAGAAATTGCATAACGGTCTGAGATAAGGAAAGTGTCTTGGTTGTATCTGGCATCTTCATGTAGCGCCGGTGCACCAGCATGTAAATCACCAATACGCATTTTTTCAGATTGCCAGTAGCCAAATGCGAATAGTACTGCACTGATAAACAAAATCACTCTGGCCACTTTTTTGTCTGTGGTTTTCACCAAGGCCTCTCGCATTGCCTCAAACATACCATGGCTGGCGTTTTTACCATCACCAAGTCGCTTAATATTTGCAGACTCAAAGAACGATGCCATTACAGGAAGCAGTACCAAGTTGGTAAAGATAATAACTGCAACCCCTAAACTGGCAGTAATAGCAAGTTCACGAATAATGCCGATGTCGATTGCCAGTAAGGTTAAGAAGCCAACGGTGTCCGAAAGTAGAGCAATGCCACCAGGGATAAGTAATGCTTTAAAGCTCGCTTCAGCAGCCACTTTGCAGCTTACCCCTTCCGCTACTTTTTTACCTATCGCGTTGATCATTTGCACACCGTGACTCACGCCAATAGCGAAGACTAAGAAAGGCACCAAAATAGACATAGGGTCAACACCAAAACCCAAAGTACTGAGTAAGCCCATCTGCCAAATCACAGCAATAAATGAACAAACAATCGGAAGCAGCGTAAGCTTAAAGCTCTTACAGAACATCCAGACCATAATAAAAGTAAAAGCAATTGCTAACGCAAAGAAAAGCACTACACCTTTCGCACCATCAGCAATGTCACCGGCCATTTTCGCAAAGCCAATAATATGTATGCTCACTTTGTCAGTGCTAAGAGGCGCTCGGATCTCAGACTCTAATTTTTGCGCAAAGGCTAAGGTATCAAGCTTTTCTTGAGTTTGCGGATCGGTTTCCATTAGCTGAGCGGTTACCATGGCACAAGAATAATCGCTCGCAACCATACGACCCACAACTTTTGCTTTTTCAATGTTCTGCTTTACAACCGCTAGGCCTTGTTCAGTAGGTTGAAAATTAGCCGGAATAATAGGTCCACCGGCAAAGCCGTCTTCTACCACCTCAACGAATCTCGCACTGGGTGCAAAGATTGAATTCACCAGTGGACGATTAACACCTGGGATAAAATAGAGCTGATCATGCACCGCTTTTAGCTGAGTGAAAAATGGCTCATTAAAGATGTCACCATCTTTATCACAAACAGAAATAAGAATACTATTTGCACCACCAAACTGTTTTTCGTGCTTCAAGTAAACTTTCATGTATTCATGATTTAGTGGAATATTTTTGTTAAATGACGCATCGAGCTGAATTTGCGTGGCTTTGAAGCTCAAAAATATCGTCGTCAGTACGAAAAAAGACACGACGGTAATACGATGCCTAAAGATGGCGTATACCAATTGATTTAAAAACGCTTGCATTAGTTGTTCACCTCTACCTCAGCAATCCCCTGCTCCGTAGCTAGAATTAGCTGATTCTTTTTAACCACACCTGCTAAAATAGAGTGGCCGGTTTTTAGTTGTTTTGAGGTTAGCTTACCTGCTTTCAACGTGAATATTACGCCGCTGTTAGCAAACATATAGGTCACATTATCTTTGTGGGCAATACTATTTATTGTCGCCGTTTTTTGAGTATCAAGTTGAACTACTTGCTGTGCATTGCCAATAAATGCGTTACCCCTAAGGCCCGCAACAATAAGTTGCTTATCTGAGGTTTGATCAACAGCAAAAAATGAACCGCGATAAAAAGGCTCAAATTTTTGCCATGTTTTTCCTAAGTCATCACTTTGTGCCACAAGTCCCATTTCACCGGCAAGGTACATCATGCCTTCGGCGATCAACAGGCGATTAAAATGGGGAAGAATAAACGCCGTTTCTTGTTCGTATGCCGCGGGGTCTTGCTCTTTTAAATCGGCTAAGTAGTCGACATCATCGGGGTGAACAAATTCACTGATAAAACGTTTTGTCCAAGACTCACCACCATCAGTGGTTTCAAAAAACATGCCATAAGCGCCCACAGCAAAGCCGTGTTGTTGGTCAATAAACTCAATATCAAGACAAGGCTTTTCCAATGTTGGTAGATATTGTTTTAGCGCCCATGTTTTACCACCGTCTGTGGTTTTGATTATGCTAGCGTCGTGGCCACAAGCCCAACCAATATCTTTGCCTTTGAATGTCACAGAGGTCAACAGTGATTGAATTGGCACCTCTGCCTGCGTCCAGTTTTGCCCTTCTTGTTTAATAATTATTGTGCCGTGTTTACCTACCGCAATTAACGCATCACCGTTATCTGTAATATCCGTGAAAAGCGTTTGTTCTGGGTGAGCGACCATCAGGGCTGATTGTGCTGAAATCTGATCACTACTTTCGGCTACTGCTACATGCGCCATAGTTAAAATCGAGGCTGCTACTAACTTCTTCATCATGAGAAAACACTCGAGTTGTGAGAGGAAAGGAGGAAGAAGGCTGAAGCGAGGTTGCTTCAGCCTGATAATATTTGATTAACGGCGACCCTCACGGCGCAGCGCACCCTGAGTAAACTCGTTATCGTTGAAAGACTGACTGAAGTCATACATGTCTTCTTCGTTATCTAACCCAATCGCAAGGTAGCGACGAGAGTTTAGATCATGATAGACATCCAACGTACTCCAATGCGTCGGCACTTCGTAGTAATTAAGACCATGTGCCATCGCGACGCGATACATCTGATCACGGTTATCATAGATATCCGTTACGTGGATTTGCCAGCTATCTTCATCAATATAGAACACACGCTTTTTGTAAATATGGCGAGTACCTTCTTTCAGGTTAGCTTCGACTACCCATACGCGGTGCTTTTCATATCGTACATGCTCAGGGTTGATATGACCGGCCATCAAGATATCATCATACTTCAACTTGTCGCTATGTAGTTTGTAACTGTTGTAAGGGATATACATCTCTTTTTTGCCAACAAGTTTCCAATCATAACGGTTTGGAGAGCCGTTAAACATATCAAAGTCATCTGTTGTACGTAAGCTATCTGACGCAGTTCCTGGTGCATCATATGCAACGTTTGGCGCACGTCTTACACGACGCTGGCCTGCGTTATAGGTCCAAGCCTGACGAGGTGTCAAAATTTGGTCCATGGTTTCATGTACAAGCAATGCAGTTCCAGCGAGACGTGCAGGTTCTGTCACTTGCTGCTTAAACTTAAACAGGATATTTGACTCTTGCAACGCTTCAGGGGTTGCGTCTGTTGCAGAGTACTTAACCAATAGTTGCTCATCGAAACCGATAATGTTGTAAGCACCTGACTCCGTTGGCATCGCTTGACCGCCGAAACGTGCAATCGACAAGCCACGGAAACGCAATAGGTGGTTCCAGATAGCTTCTAAGCCATCTTTTGGCACCGGAAATGGAATACCGATAGCGGTATTTTTAATGCCGTTACCACCTTCGATCAGCTCTGCTGTAGATGCGTATTTCTTTGTTGCATCATACACAAACTGCGGATAAGACGCGCTGCGTCTAGTTGGGTAAATGTTCATTTTGAACGTTTCTGGATACGTTTCAAATAACGCAATTTGGCCAGGGCTTAATAATGACTTGTATTTATCTAAATTTGATTTATCAATTGTAAACAATACTTTGTCATCAGCAAATGGATCTGGATGGTGCATGCCCACTTCATAACCAGCTGGAGGCGCTGTGATCCCACCATTCCAAGCCGGAATACTGCCATCGGCATTACCCGCTTTCTCTGCACCGATAGGCGTCAAATCTTTACCTAAACGTGCAACTTCGTCAGCGCTCATCTTAGCCATAGCGCTGCTGGCAGACAGCATTGTAATTATTGTTGCTGCGATAAATGTAGGTTTTCTAAACATATCGAAAGCCCTTAAATTGAATACTTAATGTTGAATGAGATGAAATCACGGTCCGCAAAGGTATTCGTCTTACCACCACCCCAAAACGTGTTATAGCCAAAATCAAATGACCACGAATTTAGGTAGTTAAAGTTAAGATTAATGCCTAGCGATTTACGATCCTCAATGAATAAGAACATAGGATCCGGGGTGATACCGTTAACATCATGTGAGAACACTACGCGTGGAGAAAAATTCACACCACTGAATAGGTTGTTATACTCACCCTTTGCAATAAGGCGATAGCCCCATGCAGAAGCCGATGGGAATGGGTTGGTTTCTGGACCATTTGAAACCGCTTGGTGGATAAGATTGTAATCTCGGCCAGAAAGCCCCTCAATCGTGCCACTTCGGCCAGTACCTGAAACATTCAAACGAAGCTCATCGTACTCTGGCATGTCTTTAATAGTAACTGCGCCTACTTCACCAACCACAGCCCAACTATCTGCACCGAGCGATGGGCCGAACAAATGTGTTGCTGTAAACTGTGCTTGAATAGTGTCTCGCAAGATATAACCTTGCGCCACTTCACCAGGACCCACAAAAGCGATATCGTCCCCTTGACTAAGCTGAGATAAACCAGCCAAATCATCACGCAGACCCGCAGCGGCTAACTGCTCAACCATACCTGCGTAAAGTAGTTCAACGTCATCTATCTGTAGTGGCTCATCTTGTCTATATGCCACTTCACCAGCAAATGCGGTTTCACCGATCGCGGTATTAAAACTCAAACCATACAGTTTGATGTCTTCTGGGTAGGTAATTTGCGCTTGAGTAAAGGCATTTAAGTTAGTGACATTGTCTGCGGTAATTTGATTTTGTGCGATGTAAGCTAAATCAGCCATGATCGCTTGCTCTGTAAAGTTAGAAGCTTTACCAGAAATCAGAGGTCTACGGCTGTGGTAATTAATGTAATACAAACCAAATTCAGTGTCGTTTAGCTCTGGAGAGAAAATACCTAAGCGTAAACCGTACTGACCACCATCATCAGGTTCGCTCTTACCGTTATTCCCTTTTCCTTTAAGCGCCACTTTAGTCGGATAAGCCATATACATGGACGCTGCAGCGCTGCCAACTGCTTGTGCTGTTGGTACTACACCTTGAGCAACCAATGCGGCCGTTGCATCAGCATATAAGCTGTTTAATGCATCCGTTAGGTGATACAGATCAATATCAGGGTTTGAGGTAAAACCAAGCTGAACGTTTTGCATATAACCGTTTTCAGATGCAAAATCATTGGTTGAGAAGTAACTACCTGTTGCTGGCAATCTGGTTTCATGCCATTGATACTGATAAAAGCCTTCAAGGTTAACGTTTTCAGACAAACCAATCGACGCCCAAAGCATACCTACAGGGATAAAGGCTTCTTTTACTTCAGAGCCAGGCGCTTTCAAACGGTCAATATCCACTGGGTTGACGTTAATGCCGTGGGAAATAAGCGTACTTTCACCCCAGTTAACGACTTGCTGACCTAAACGCACGGAGAGCGGGTTTTTGCCATCATTGAGGTCAAAATCCGCCCAAACAAATGCATCTAGCAAGCGTAAATCCGAACAGACTTGTTTTCTGGTATCGTCGTCTTCACACGGGTCAACTTTTTTGCCTGAAACAGGGTTGCTATACGCAAAATCCCCATCTTCCATCGCAAAGTCGTAGAAATACATGAAACGAGTGAACAAACCATAGTTATCTTTGGTAATTGCTAAATCATGGGTACCTTTTAACAACTGAGAGAAAGTATCTCCAGAGTCAAAATTTAGGTTACCAGCATCACCATTATTTGAATAGGCACCCTGTTGTGACCAGATCTGTGACGAAGAATAGATGGTATTGCCAGTGGTTGCTTTATAACCATCCCAGTTAAACTGTGGATGATTACTTTTACCGATGAAATCAAAGTTACGATCTTCAACGCGAATGCTTTGACCATAAGAAAAAGTCGAGTCGAAGGTAATTTCGAAATCACCAACCTCAAAACTGGCCGCGTGTACTGACGTGGCGGCAGCTCCCATTACTGCCGCACTAAGACCGAGCATGATTTTGTTTTTCACAAAGAGCGATCTTTTTATCATTATTTCTCCCCCTTTTGGCGGGTCATGTCTAGAGCTTAAGCTCTTAGAGTTATTGTTTTTTGTTGTCTAAACGATAGAAGCGAAACCGCGAAAATACAAATACTGCTCCACTAAATCAACGCTTTTTCGCCTCTAGGGGCGTATTTTACTCTTGGTAAGACGTCCTACCAGATAATTTATAACACGTATTTCAAGCTTATAACAAACTCATTTAACAAAAATAAAATATGTTTTGCAGTTCTACTTCGATTAAGTGACTTTTTCTAACGATAGAAACTTATTGCTATCATCCAAGATGAGACGGAATCTCCCCCTGATCCCAATTGATGAAATAAAGGGGCGAATACGCTCTGCGGGGAAGCGAATACTCTTGCCCCCATCTTCAATCACTTGCACTGAAGTATAGTGCCCGTAGTAGTAACCGAGGCACTTGTCATAACTCAAATCCATGTAAAAGAAGTACTCTTTCATCTACTGCGCTAGCGCCTTCTCTACCTTCTCATATAAGTCGTCGCTTAAGCCTTCTAAGTTAGCCAAACGACTCAACTGTGCCCGCATCAGCTGTTGCCGCGTTTCATCATAACGCTTCCATGACATGAACGGCGTGATCATACGAGACGCATTTTGTGGATTGATACTGTTTAGCTCCACTAATAGGTCTCCCAATAACGCATAGCCCTTACCATCTGTACGATGGAATTGCGCAGGGTTAGTTCTTGCGAAGCTTCCTATCAATGCGCGAACACGGTTAGGATTGCCTTTGTCAAAACAAGGATGCGCATAAAGCGTATTTATATTCGATATCACCTCGTCGTTGGATAAGCTTGCACTTAATGCAAACCATTTGTCCATGACTAGACTATCGTGACGCCATTGACTATCAAATTGACTGAACAAGCTTTCCATCTTTGTGTGCTGCGCGGCGACGGCTGCTTTTAATGATGCCAACTTAGTGGTCATATTGCTTGAAGAAAATTGATTATCTAGCGCGCAGTCAACACTATCGGAATCTGTTTTCGCTAAGTAATAAAGCGCTTTATTTTTAAAGGCTCTGATCGCGACATCCTTTGCTTCTAATGAGCCTGAGTCTTGCAAAGATAAATAAGCGTGTTCAAACACCGATTGCAGTGATTGCGCAATTTGCATTTCAAATGCATCAGAAATTGAAACGAGTTTGTCTACTGGGATAATTTCAAATTGACTGGCTAACGTATCAAACGTTGGTAAAGTCAATAACTCAGCCAGTAGCGCAAGGTCTCCATCTAACGCTTCCACCAATGAGGACAATGCACCGAGAACTTTTGAATCCAGTGCGAAGTCGTCTGACGTAACCGCTCGTTTAACTTCAATCATAAAGATTTGCTGCACTGCTTCCCAACGAGCGTAATCACTACGTGCAAAACGCAATATGTGTAGTAACTCATCAATAGTATAGCTGTACTCCATAAGCACAGGTGCTGAGAAATCTTCTAGTAATACAGGAACTGGTTTACTTACAACTTGCTCAAACTCAAACCGCTGTTCAAATTCAGTAATATCTAACGCTCGTTGTATTTCTCCGTGCTTTGTTAGCAACGGAATGCTTTCACCTTGCTCATCCAAAAGCTCTAGCTTAAAAGGAATATGCAGTGGCGCTTTTACGGGGTCGCAATCAGCATGGCTTTGGCTCACCGTAATCGCATATGTTTGTGCCTGTTTGTCATACTCGGTAGCCACTTTTACTCTTGGCGTGCCGAATTGCTCGTACCATAGTTTAAATTGCGTTAAATCAACACCAGAAGCATCCATCATTGCATTAACGAAATCATCGCACGTCACAGCTTGTCCGTCATGACGCTCAAAGTAGAGCTTCATCCCTTTTTGGAAGTTTGCTTCCCCCAATAAGGTGTGCATCATACGGATCACTTCAGCACCTTTGTTATAAACAGTTACGGTATAGAAGTTATTCATTTCAATAACTTGCTGTGGCCTTATCGGATGTGCCATTGGCCCCGCGTCTTCTGCAAACTGATGCGTACGCATCGCCATTACCGCGTCAATACGGTTTAGGCCTCGAGAACCTAGATCGCTGCTAAACTCCTGATCTCTAAATACGGTTAAGCCTTCTTTTAAACTAAGCTGAAACCAATCACGGCAAGTAACCCGGTTCCCAGTCCAGTTATGGAAGTATTCATGTCCAACTATCGATTCAATGGTGTGAAAGTCTCGGTCTGTCGCAGTCTCTTGGCTTGCCAACACACAGGCACTGTTAAAAACATTCAGACCTTTATTTTCCATTGCCCCCATATTGAAAAAATCAACCGCGACAATCATGTATATATCGAGATCGTATTCCAAATCAAACCTTGACTCATCCCACTCCATGGCCTTTTTTAGTGACGTCATAGCATGGGGAGCTTTATGTAAATTGCCTTTATCGACAAATAACGCCAACTTCACCTCTCTACCCGACTTAGTGCTGTAATTGTCTTCTAATACATCAAAATCGCCAGCAACCAAGGCAAACAAGTAGCTTGGTTTTTTGTGCGGATCGTGCCATTTTGCAAAATGTCTGCCGTCACTTAAGCTTCCTTCTTCAACTTTATTGCCATTTGATAATAAGTAACGATACTTTGACTCACCGATGATCGTCACCGTATAAGTCGTCAGTACATCAGGTCTATCCATAAAGTAGGTGATTTTTCTAAAACCTTCCGCTTCACATTGCGTACAATAAGCGCCATCAGAGAGGTATAAGCCTTCAAGTGAGGTGTTTGTTTGCGGCGAAATTTTAGTGACAATTTTAAGTTCAAAGGCCTTTGGCAAGTTAGAAAGAATCAATTCTGAGTCAGATTTTTCAAGGCTTTGCCACTCTTCACCATTTACCTGACAAAATACTAACTCTAAGTCGACACCATCCAAAATTAATTGTGTCGCATCGCTCACAGCGACAAACTGACTTACAGCAGTCACTAAGGTATTTCTTGGGCTTAACTCAAAGGTCAAGCAAAGCGTATCAACGGTATGGCTTGGTGCAAGGTAATCTTTAAGAAATTTGGCTTGTGGTTTTTGAGTCATATATAGTCCTTACAAAAACGCCCCAAAAAGGGGCGAGTGATAAAACAAATTTGATATCGCCAATTCTAAGGATAGGCGTTTAATTTCTACTTGACCTGTTGGAAAAGGCCTGATCAAGATTGCAAATGCGCTATTTTACGCTTGCCCTGCTTTCTCATTTGGTTCTTCCGCGTTTACTGTTGGTGGCGTAATCTTAAGGATCTTGATACCAAGATACGCGTAGATGACCGCCAGCACAGGATTGATCAAGTTAAAAAATGCGTACATGGCATAATCAAACGGATTGATCAGTAGTACACTCTGCATATATGCGCCGCAGGTGTTCCAAGGGATCAGTGGACTGGTGATTGTGCCACCATCTTCCAGCGTACGTGAGAGGTTTACACTCTTCAAACCGCGCTTTTTGTATTCTTCTTTGAACATACGACCAGGAACAACAATCGCGATGTACTGATCCGCGGCAACTAGATTTGTACCAATACAAGTTGCAATAGTCGAGGCAATTAGTGAGCCTGTGCTTTTTGCAATTTTAAGAATGCTGCGTACGAAGACATCAAGTAAGCCAGTTTTTTCCATAATGGCGCCAAACATCAATGCCGTCATCACCAGCCAAGTTGTCGTTAGCATTGATGACATGCCACCGCCACTTAGCAAATCGTCCATTTTTGCATCGCCTGTTTGCAACGCAAAACCGTCAAAGAAAGTTGCCCACACCAATTTCACATAGCCCACTAACTCACCTTGGCTAGCACCAATTTGACTTGCAATAAGGTCTCCTTGGAACAGCACTGCCCATATCGCCCCCATCACCGCGCCGATTGAAATCGCCGGAAAAGCTGGCATCTTCTTGATAGCAAGCCCAAGCAGCACCAGCAAAGGAACTAGCATTAGCAGGTTAATGTTGAAGTTAGTTTGTAGTATCGACACAATTTCATCTATTCGCCCCGCTTCACTTGACGCTTCAGCATTAAAGCCCATGACAATAAATATAATAAGTGCGATTACAAAGCTAGGTACTGTGGTCCAAAGCATATGCTGAATATGGTCAAATAAATCACTACCGGCAACTGCAGGCGCTAAGTTTGTGGTTTCAGATAATGGGCTTAACTTATCGCCAAAATAAGCACCTGAAATGACTGCACCCGCGGTTACGACCTGATCTAAGCCAAGCCCCGTCGCCACACCTAGTAGCGCTACACCTATGGTTGCGGCCGTCGTCCATGAGCTGCCTATACTCATCGCCACAATTCCACAAATCAAACAACTCGCGGCATAAAACCAACTTGGATTGATAATTTGTAGTCCGTAATATATCAGTGTTGGGACTGTTCCAGACAGCAACCAAGTACCGATTAAGGCACCTACCATCAATAAAATGATAATAGCACCAAGAGAGATAGTTATCCCTTTTATCATCGCTTCTTCAAGCGTCTTCCACGTAAAACCGTTTTTTAGACCGACAAGCGCCGCAGTGAATGTTGCAAAAAGTAGGGCTATTTGATTTGGACCTGATGATGAGCTGTCACCATAGAGGTACACCGCAGCACCGAGCAAAGCGACCAACAATGTGATCGGAATAAGGGCGTCAATAAATGACGGCTGTTTTTGTTGTTTCAAAAGGAATACTCCTACGCACGACGACCCATGCTTATAATTATTTTATTTGCAGTATACCGTTTTGAGCCGTTTTGAGTAGCTAGGTTGCCAGTGGTCGAGCCACGCACCATTCTCAAAAAGCCTCAAAAGAGTATCAGCTTAGAAAATCTGGCAGATGATAACAAAATTAGTTAAGTAAAAGTAAGTGTAAAAGGCATAATAAAAGGCGCTTGAAGCGCCTTTTATTTATTTTTTAACTTCGTTTTTGGCTACCCGCCCGTATGAAATTAGGTCCTGCGTGATAAGCGCAGCCTCTTCAAGGTAAGGGTCTAATTCTGAAATAACCTCTGGTGCATCGTCCAAATCTTTAACTGGCTCTAAACCGAGACGTTTCAGCCTTTCATTCGTGCGTTTTAATACCAGATCATCGCGGTCTTCACGCTCTTTGATACGCTCAGCTTCAACTAATGAAATCGCCTTATCGTCCTTGCGCGCTTTGTATTCTTCAATATCTTTATAAATATATTCGAATTCTGGCTCTGCTTTTACTCGCTCATCATGGCGCTTACTCAAGTATTGGATAGTTGGCGACAAATTATCGAGGCTCGCATATTTTGCACGAACGATACTATCCCAAGGCAACGCATTATCCTCTTGGCTCTCTCCCCACTCTTCTGGATTGATTGCCGATGGTAGCAAGATATCAGGGATCACGCCTTTATGCTGTGTACTGCCACCGTCGATACGATAAAACTTCGCAATCGTGTAGGTTACACTTCCCAAAGGATTTTCGAATAAATCGTAATTTTTACCGAGGCCACGATGTTGTTGCACGGTGCCTTTACCAAAGGTTTGCTCACCAATCACTACTGCTCGGCCATAGTCTTGCATCGCAGCAGCAAAAATCTCGGATGCCGATGCACTGTAGCGATCAACTAAAACAGTCAAAGGCCCATCGTAGAAGGTAATGCCATCCCTATCTTGTTGACTTTCGACACGATTGTAAGCGGTATGGATCTGAACAACTGGACCTTGGTCAAAGAATAAACCGGATAGCTGGGTCGCTTCGTAAAGCGACCCACCACCATTTTGACGAAGGTCAATGATAACCCCATCTACTTTGGCTTCTTTAAGTTTAGCGATTTCAGTTTTTACATCTTGAGAAAGATTATTGTAGAAACTTGGGATTTCTATCACGCCTATTTTGCTTTGTAGCTCAGAATACTTGGCTTCAAAGACTGAAGACTTAACTGCGCGGTCTTCTAATTTTACTTTGTCACGAACAATTTCAACGACTTTTGGCGTACCGTGACTATCAGTACCTTTAAGGTATTGAAGTCTAACCTTGGTCCCCTTAGGGCCTTTGATGAGATCGACCACATCATCTAAACGCCAGCCGATAACATCTACAAATTCTTTATTATCTTGTGCTACACCGATGATTTTGTCGTCCGGCTTAAGCTTTTCGGTTTTGTCCGCAGGGCCTCCGGGGACTAAACTACGGATCACAGTATAATCTTCATCGTAACTTAATACCGCACCAATACCTTCCAGCTCTAAGTCCATATCCATTTTGAACTGTTCGGCACGGCGTGGCGAAAGATAAGATGTGTGCGCTTCAATGCTGCGTGCAAACGCATTCATGATTACTTGGAATGCATCTTCACTATTCGTTTGGACTAGACGTTTTTGCGCATTCTTGTAGCGCTTGGTAAGGACTTCTTTGATCTCTTCCCAATTTTTCCCAGTCAATTTTAAGCGCAGCGCATCAGATTTAACGCGCTGGCGCCAATATTCGTCAAGCTCGCTTGTCGCGGTTGCGTAATTTTGCTCTTCTCTATCAAAAATGAACTCATCTTTTTTGTCAAAGTTCATTTCTTTGTCGAGTAAGCCAATGGCAAAATCATAGCGCTCAAAGCGACGCTTCATGCTTAGGTTAAACATATCATAAGCAAAACCCAGTTTTCCTGAGATCAATGCATCATCAAATTGCTTACGATACTGTTGAAAACTATCGATATCCGACTGCAAAAGCAAAGACTTGTTAAAGTCGATGGCTTCTACGTAACGATCGAAAATTTTATCCGATAAGCTGTCATCAAAGCTGAAGCGTTTGTAGTGTTGCCGAGTAAATAGGTTAGTCACTCGTTTACTAGCCGTGGTGTGTTGCGCTTCAGGTTTAAGAACTGGCAAGTCCTTAATAGTGACTGTGCTTGTTGAGGCTAAAGTAACACTCGATACGAACGCGGCGACTAGGGAAATGAGTGGTAACTTTTTACTCATATACAACTCCTTACTGAATATATAGGCTATCTGCTTTAGTTTTAACTTGCATTCCTGTTACAAGCTCTACGTGCACTTCATCATTTTTGACTTCAGTGATAGTAGCGTTAACAAGCGCTTGACCAAGTTTAACTTTAACTTTGTTATTAACCTTGACCTGTTCAGCCGGTAAAGGTTCAACTTTACCACTGCGCTTAGGTTTAACTTCAGCAGGTTTATTACTCATTTTAGGGCGTTTTTGGTCTTGACGATCCCTTGAGTGAGGTTTCTTTTTGTAAGATTTTGTTTCGCCATCGCGATTGTTTGGACGCTGCGGCTTTTTACGCTTAGCCATTTTGGCACGGCTCTCGGCCAATGCTTTTTCTGCGTGTTCAACGTGCTCTTGTTCAACCTTTTCAGCCTGATTGCCGTCTAGGTCTACACGAAACTCGTTCTTAGTGACTGCTTCGAGATAACGCCAGTTTGAAGTGTATTTACGAAGCGCTTGACGTACTTGGGTTTTACTGACTTTGTCAGAACCCTCAATACGCTCAGCGATATCTTTGAAAATACCAACCTTTAATGGCTTAATCCCTTCCTTTTGCTTGAAGCAGTTAGGAAATTCTGAAAATAAGAAGTCTAATACTTCATTTGTGTCTTTTAGCTTGTTTGTGGTTTCCATTTTTAAACCTATTAATTACATCTGCTCATCGAGCGACGAGTTTATATAGTGTGTAACCCAGTCAATTAGCTCTTCTATCTCTGCTTCAAGAAGCGCTAAATCACCGCGAAGATGTTCCCAAATACCTTCTATGAGCCTATCTATTGTGTCACAGTCTAAATCTTCGGGAAGTAAATCCCATGCGTGATGAATAAGTTCATTTAAGCGTTCTGCAACAACTTCTTCTTCGCCTTCCCAATCACCAACATCGGCGTAAGAAAACAAATAATCTTGTACCTGAAGCATATCTTTCATTAAAGCGTTTCCTCAAACACTTTAACTAACGCTTCTAATCCGATCTTATCCTGCTCGTCAAATCTTGCCAGACTAGGACTGTCAATGTCTAGCACGGCAATCACTTTATTATCTTTAAAAACAGGGATCACGATTTCTGAATTTGATGCTGCGTCGCAAGCAATATGGCCTGCAAACGCATGAACATCCTCAACCAATTGCGTTTCACAAGTTGCAGCTGCTGTGCCACATACCCCTTTACCAACAGGAATTCGGATGCAGGCTGGGTTGCCTTGGAATGGCCCAAGAACCAACTCTTCAGCGCTATCCATAAGATAAAAGCCTGCCCAGTTGATATCTTCAAGAGTTGTAAATAAAAGCGCACTCAAGTTTGCCATATTGGCAATCACATTGTGTTCACCACTGATTAGCCCTTGAGCCTGTTTAACTAAAGTCTGATAAAAGTCTTGCTTTTGCATTACCATCAAATTCACGAATTGAACGACAAAAGCTAAAGGTACTCTTTCGGAGAAATAATTAAAACCTTTTCGACTGAAAAAGTATTAATTATCTGTAAAACTGAGACTGCTCGGTTAATTATCACTCAGTTTTACGATGACCTGCCCGCAAACCAAACAAGAATAGCCCCGCTGCGAGCATTGACATTAAGGCGTTAACAATAAAACCGACACCCGATTGTGCAGCGAAAAGATAGCTAAATACCGCACCACCAAGTAAGCCCAGTGTTAACAGACCACCATATTGCACCTTGTTGTACCTAAACATAAGGATATATCCGGGAACAACGAATAGGCACATAGCAAGACCAACGATGTATGCGTTAGAAATTGCACTGAGTAGTAAGTTAAAGAACATCTCACTGCGACCGAGTGTAAAGCTGTAGTAAATCCCAAGCACACCACCCACGATTAACGGTGATAATAAAGAGAACCCTACTCCTTTGCCAACTTGTTTCATATTCAACACTCTCTACACTAATTATTCATTCAACACTACTGAGTATTGTGCAAGCAGTGCCTCTGCACTAGCCGACTTTGGTCTAATAGGTATTTTTATCGAGAGTATATTGGTGACCGGAGATTTCTGTTATCAGAAACAAAAAAGCCCTCAAATATGAGGGCTTTAAATGTGGCGGAGAGATAGGGATTTGAACCCTAGATACGCTATTAACGTATGCCGGTTTTCAAGACCGGTGCTTTCAACCACTCAGCCATCTCTCCAAAACCTATGATCCACGCTTAATAGCACGAATCTAAAATAAGTGGCGGAGAGATAGGGATTTGAACCCTAGATACGCTATTAACGTATGCCGGTTTTCAAGACCGGTGCTTTCAACCACTCAGCCATCTCTCCGCAGCGGGGCGAATAATAGAGAATCCCTATGCGCTTGTGAAGCTTTTTTTTCAATTATTTGATCATTTGCGTAAAATTTGGCTCAATCGTCTAAGAACCAGTCAAAATTATGCGTATTTTAGATATTTCAGCGAACTTTTGAAAATATTCAAAGTCTTACGTATTGAGTAAATATTACTGTAGAGACCCAATTAACGACAGATATTGATCCAGAAATCATTGCCCCAACATATAACAATTGATACTCTTATCTTAGTTATTTTTGGGATCAGCATGTTTTATTAAGGAGCTTGAATCATGGCATTCAATCATTCATACAACACTGCAAAACCTGTCATGTCGACAATGGAAACAAACAAAGTGTTGAAAAACACTTACTTCCTGTTGGCAATGACATTAGCGTTTAGTGCAGTAACAGCCGCAATTTCAATGACAATGGCATTACCAGCATTTACCGGTATTGTTTGTTCATTAGTTGCATTTGGTTTGCTTTTTGTTATCGGTAAAAAAGCAAACTCATCTTCTGCTATCGGTCTTGTATTCTTATTTACTGGTATTTTAGGCTTCGGCCTTGGGCCTATGCTTAATCACTATGCTGCACTACCAAATGGTGGCATGTTGATAGCACAAGCACTTGGCACAACAGCGTTAATTTTCTTCGGTTTATCAGCTTATGCACTAACTACGAAAAAAGACTTCTCATTTATGGGTGGCTTTTTAACGGTTGGTTTAATCGTGGTTATTATCTCAAGCCTAGTAAACTTGTTCATTGGATCTAGCATCGCGTTTATGGCAATTAACGCGGCAGTCGTGTTATTAATGTCTGGCTTTATCCTTTATGATACAAGCCGAATTATCAACGGCGGCGAGACAAACTACGTGCTTGCAACTGTGAGCTTGTATTTAAGTATTTATAACTTATTTACCAGTATCCTTGCCCTTTTAGGCGCGTCGGATGACTAACTCAGAATTTCTGATAAAATAAGCCCCATTACGGGGCTTTTTTTATGAGTAAAATTTGAGTCAAATAGCCATATCAGTTCACTTTGGCGTAGCTGCACAGTCAAAGTTAACTTTACTAGAACGGTATGTCGATGCCGCTATTAAAAGTGACCATCAAATCGCGTGTATCTTTTTATACCAAGATGGTGTTTATCACGCCAGTCAAAATATCGTACACGCTTCCGACGAATTGCAAGTCAACGCACTTTGGCAACGCATCAAAGATAAAGGGATCCCCCTGTTGCTGTGTGTCACAGCTGCGGAAAAACGCGGCGTTAGCATCGAAGACGTTAGCCCTTTCACCGTTGCTGGCCTTGCGGAGTTTGCCATGATCTCGAGTAAGTCTGATAAGTGGATGCAGTTTAAATGAGTAAAAACGTGTTAATCATTTCTCAAACCAGTCCATTTGACCAAAATAGCCTGAAAGAAGCGCTGGATGTCGCACTAATCTATGCAGCGATTGATCAACAAGTAAGCTGGCTTTTTACCGGTTCTGCTGTGCTATCACTCCAGAAAACCCTCAATGCGCCAATACTGGGTTTAAAAGACATGTTTAAACAATTAAAAACTCTGGAAATTTATGATGTCGAGCGGGTTTATGTCTGTCAGTCAGCGATGGAGGAGTTTAACGTATCGGTACACTCCCTTGCTGTTGCTACTGAAATCAAAAATCAACATGAAATCCTTGCGTTAATCAAACAACATGACTTTGTGGTGACACTATGAGTACGCTACATATTATTTCTAGTATAGAAGCATGCGATCAGCTGCAGTTTGTATCCCATCAAGACACAATTTTATTATGTAATGATGGCTGCTTTGGGCAAACGCGTATCTCAGCTGGAGATGCAAATGTGGTGATGCTGCAAACTTGCGCCAGTGCCAGAGGTATTGTCCCAGAAGCCGGAGTAAAGCTTATTTCTGACAAAGATTGGGTTGAGCTGACCATGACTATGAACAATTCAATTACTTGGTAATCATCATGCTAGAATTTAACAACCAAACTATCGAGACAGATAAACAAGGCTATTTGCTAGACCATACTCAATGGACTAAAGATTTAGCACCACTTCTAGCCGCAGAAGAAAATATTGAGCTTTCAGATGCACATTGGGAAGTCATTGAGTTTGTGAGAAATTTTTATCTCGAATACAATACCAGCCCCGCGATCCGTATGCTGGTAAAGGCAATGGCTAAAGCACTAGGCGAGGATAAAGGCAATAGCATCTATTTGTATAAGTTATTTCCAAAAGGTCCAGCCAAACAAGCGACAAAAATAGCGGGGTTGCCAAAACCCGCCAAATGTATTTAGGACGGGACAACCGAATTAAAAAAGGCCTCAAATGAGGCCCTGTATAAAAACATTACTTCGTATACGCTCTTGGCATATCAGAATCTGTCGTATATCTGTCTCTTAGTTTATCGTGGCGTGACTCAGTAGACACTTCCTCACCATTGATCCAGATTTTATCGATTGTGGTGCTGAATTCGAAAGGATCCGCACTCCACATTACGATGTCTGCACGTTTACCTGCTTCAATCACACCGCCATCAATGCCCAGTGCTTTCGCAGGGTTAGCGGTAACCGCCTTAAGTGCGCCTTCATGACTCATGCCATTTGCTACAGCAATACCTGCATCAAAACGTAGCTGGTAGACGTTATGACTACCATCACCACCAATTGACAGGATGACATTGACACCTGCTTTCTCAAGCTTACCTGCGTTATCTAGACTTGCATGCATTGAGTCAAAGCTAGCTGGTAGGTTTGATACCGCACTCAAAATAACTGGTACTTTCGCCTCAGCTAATTGCTCAGCGACCACTACCGCATCATCTGCCCCCTGAATAATCAGATCTAAACCAAACTTTTCTTTTAGCTTAATCGCTTCAAGAATATCCGACGCTCTTGAAAGCGTCGCAATCACAGGCATATCACCCGCAAGCACTTGAGTTAACACCTGTTCTTCTGAACTCGGTTTTCCCTCGTCTTTTTTGTCTTTCTTAGCAAGCTTTTCTTGCTGTGCTTCAAACTTTTTAACAACGTTATCTAACGCTTTTGCACGAGACCCTTTGCTTTTGGCACCCAGATGAATAATTAACGCTGTTTGCTTGTCGGTCACACTGTTAAATTCACCAGATAAGTCAACAACAAAACCGAGCCCTGCAAACTCACTTTTACCACCCCAAGGCGCGACAAAGTTTTGCGTTACACCGCCTTTCCTTGCATAGGCAATTAAGCTACTACGTGGATTAAATGCGGTGCTTGCGTCAAAGTCTGCGCCGGCATCGTCATCACCAGCATCACGAGAAGCAGCAACAGCACCAACTTCAACTAAACCAAGTTGGTTCATTGAGCCGATAAAGCCTGGCGTGACAACCTTACCGCTGGCGTCAATCGTTACATCAGCAGTCACGTTGTCTGGATTAATCGCTTTTATTTTACTGTTCTCGATAACTAAGGTCGCGCCTTCAAGAACGCCAGCATCTGTCGCGGTGTGGATCGTTGCATTAGTAATTGCAGTAACATTGGCAAAAGCAACAGAGTGAGCTAGCAATGCGCTAGTGATCATGGTTAGTTTCATGGTTTTCATCTCATCAACTCCTTACTTTTGACCTAACATAAAATCACTAACCGCTTGATATTTTTCATCGTGACGATCATAGACTTTACCACCATCCACAAAGACCTGCTCTGCACGAGAGTACACGCTAAACGGGTTGGTGTTCCAAATTACTACATCGGCTTGTTTGCCTTGCTCAAGCGATCCTGTTTTATCCTGAATGCCTAACGATTTAGCAGCGTTCGAGGTGATCCATTTAATTGCATGCTGTTCGTTGATGTTAAAGCCAGACTGGTTAGCCGTGTTCATCACTTTTGCGGCTTCATGATTCAAGCGTTGAATTGTGGTATCTGAATCCGAGTGAACAATTGCACATGAGTTTTTCACTGCATCAACAATTGCAACGTTTTCCTGAACCATATCATAGGCTTCCATCTTAAAGCCCCACCAATCTGGCCACAGCGCTGCACAGTTACCGTTTTCACCTAACAAATCAGCAATCTTGTATGCTTCAATACCGTGGTGGAAGGTTCCTGCGTGATAACCAAACTCTTTAGACAAGTCAATCATCATTGCCATTTCTTCCGCTTTGTAACAATGGTTATGGATCAAGATTTCACCATCTAGCACACCACGAAGCGTATCGAACTTGATATCACGTTTTGGTGCATCCGGATTCAAGCCAGCAGCATATTCGGCTTCGTACTGTTCCCAAGCGCGCTTATATTCACCAGCTTCAATCCAAGCTTCACGGTATCCTGCCATGTTACCCATGCGAGTATAAGGGGCAACACCTTTGGAGCCATATACACGCTTTGGATTCTCACCACATGCCATCTTTAATCCATATGGCGCATCTGGGAATTTCATTGCTTGCATTGTTGGTGCTGGCACATTCTTTAAGGTAACACCACGACCACCAAATAGGTTTGCAGAGCCAGGTAAGATTTGTAGCGTGGTGATCCCCCCTTCTCTAGCTCGGTTAAAGCCAGGATCTTGCGGCCATACAGAATGCTCAACCCATACTTGTGAAGTATTAGGATTAATCATTTCATTACCATCACTGTGCGATTCTACGCTTGGGCTGGGGTAAGCCCCTAAATGAGAGTGTACATCGATGATGCCAGGTGTTACCCATTTACCTTCAGCATCAATGGTAATATCTGCCGTGACAGATAGGTCTTTACCAACTTGCTTGATTTTACCGTCAACAATAAATACATCACCTTGTTCTATCTTTTCACCGGTTCCGGTCAGAACGGTTGCATTAGTGATTAGGGTTGATTGAGAAGGTACAGGCTTGTAAGTACTTGGGTATGGGTTTTTCTCTATGGTAACTTTTTCTTTTTGTGGGCCATTATCCTGACAGCCCATCAAAGCTGCGGCAATGCCAGCTACGACTATGGAGGGAGCAAATTTATACATTTTTTGTCATCTCTATTGTTTTTTGTGACTTTAACTCATGCCATCGCACTTTACGCAATTATGAGCTTCAGTCACAAGTAATTACGACGAACGTCCGGATATTATAACGCATGTTGTCATCAGTGAGTAATTTGAAAAGGCTTAGCTGCCATTACAAAATGTAAATTAGCATCTATATTGACACGTTTTGACACACAAGTAGCAGATAAGAGGTAAATGTAAGAATGAGGTGTTAAATTATCGATAATAGTATTTTATAGCAAAAAAAGTTTCAACTATCTGTATCTTCAGAAATAAAATAATCCAATATTTTACATGCAGTTAGAATTCTTGTACACATTTGACATACTCTATTACATTCAGAATTACTTGGTTTACAGCATTACATGAAAACTTTCGCAATACTAATAACGTGTCCTAGAGATAGCCAAGGAGCTAATCATGAAACTGTTAAATTTAGTATGTGCAACCTCGCTTTTAGTAGTAGGAACAACTTCTGCAGCAGATTTTGTTGCTGCGGATGATAGCAGAGCCACCAAAGTTTGTATGTCGGTTGTCAAAGACAATAGAATCCACCTGTTCCACACCATTAAAGATAACCACCTCAAAAAACGAGTTGTCGAGGAAAAACTACACTGTAATGATATGCCAATAGGTAAATTTGCAGCCACCTATGGATTCAACAAAGCCGCTGATTTCCTCGGTGTAGACAGCAGTACACGGACCAGCATCAAAGACATCGCTCAAATAGACCAAAAGACTATTTTTGTCTCAGGTTCAAAGTAGGCATGTCGACATGTTTGTAAACAAAAAAGCAAGGCGTAGCAATCCCTGACTACGCCTTTTTCTACTATACGATTGCAGCCAACAACCCAAATAGACCACCGAAAACCCCACCCCACACAACTAACCAACCTAAGTGAGTCTTAATCATGGTTTGTACAATTTCCTTTACCATTTGCGGCGTTAGCTCATTAAGTCGCTCATCTACCGCTTTTTCAATGGTTTGATGTAAATCATCGCCAAGTAGGCCATTACTGAGTGACTCACCAATTGCAGCATCAAACTCTGGCTGTTCACCAAGCTCAACTATTGCTAATCGCATTTTCTCTATAAATGGTTCTCGCAACGGTTGTACAGCTTCAGTCCCACCAAACATCTGTAACATCGCGCCAAATTGAGACGCCTCAATCACACTTAACAAACGGTCGAACGCAGGATTTAAATCGACTTTATTAGCGATAGGTGCCAAGTCAAACTTTGGGTGCTCCTTGCCGAGAAACTTTTCTAGTTTTTCTTTACTAAAGAACTCGCTCAAGATGAGCTCTCGAATCGACGTTTTAAACGACTCGAATTTAAGCGTGATAACCCCTGAACCGTAGAGGAAAGGCACTTTCTCAAATAACATATGTACCGCTAACCAATTCGTCATTGCACCAGATAGTGCAAACAATCCAACCGAAAACAACACATCGTTTTCCAGTGCGAAGCCAGTACCGGTTAGCAGTATCGCCAGTAGATTGGTGATGATATTTTTATTCAATGTACTTCCCTTGGATAAAATGACAGACATGATATTTTATTTTTTTTAGAAAAAGGCCTCAAGTATTTGTGATCTTGAGAATTTCAACCATATTTTAGAGTAAGTGAATATGTTGGATCTAACTTATGTGGAACAAAGTCAACCAACAAATCTCTGAATCTCTCCATGACGCATTTGAGTTTTCTTCGAAGCAAACCTTAAAAAGTTATGGGTCTAAAAAACTTTATAAGATTGCAGACGATACCCATCAATTTTTGGTCAAAGTAGCTCCTATTCAAGCTTTAGAGCGATTTGAGTGTGAAGCATCTAATCGTGAAAAGCTTATTCGCGACTCTGATTTCCTCGTGGCCGATACAATAACACTGGGTACGAGTGTTGAATTTTGTTTTATTGTACTGGAATGGTTAGAACTAGATCATCGCAATGAAAACTGGCTTGAGTGCGGTCAAAGCCTTGCTAAAATGCACCAACGTCATGAACAGGAAATGTACGGCCTAGAAGAAGACAATTACATTCATGAGCTGCCGCAACCAAATCAATGGCACAAAAAATGGGAAGTTTTTTTTGCTGAGGAAAGAATTGGTTGGCAACTACAACTGCTCGCTGAAAAAGGGATTATCCTCACTGATATCGACACATTTGTGGAGCAGCTTAAGCCACTTCTTCCACACCAAGTTCAACCGTCTCTAGTTCACGGTAATTTTTGGCATGGTAACATTGGCTTTAGCCATCAAAAACCCGTGCTATTTTCCCCTGCTTGCTATTATGGTGATAGAGAAGTTGATATTGCGATGGCTTCGTTATTCGCTCCACTACCAGATGACTTCTATCGTGGTTACGAGTCTATCTATCCACTCGCAGAAAATTCACCTGAACGTTTAGACATTTATCGCTTATATCCTCTTCTGGTGCAAGCAAACTTGTTTGCTGGCAAGTACATACGGGATGCGGCAGAACAAGTGCAAGCCCTGCTCAAATAACTGCCATATTTTCGTCACAATGCGCTATAGTTAAAAGGTATTTAGTTTGGCCAATTCAGGTGGAGGGCCAATGAAAAACCTATATCAACAACGTATTGAATGTCCGCATTGTGGACATCATATTTTTGTCAATCTTGATACAAGTGAAGGCGATCAGGACTACTTCGAAGACTGTGCTGCTTGTTGCAATCCAATACACCTAAATATGCACTTAGACCAACTGCACAATAAGCTTGAACTTAGGGTTGATAGCGACGACGAACAAGTGTTTTAATCAAAGTAGAAGTATATAGATTACGGGCAGCTCATTTGCGAGCTGCTTATCAAGTTGACACAACCTTAGCTAATGCTTTTGGTACCTGCAAATAGAGGTAAAGGGCGTTACTCGGGCAAGGTACTAGTTGTGCTTCAATAGAGTTTGCTTCTTCATGTAGTTTTCAACGGTATTAATAATCGTATAGGTTTGTTGGTCAACCTCTATATTCACAGTATCTCCCACACGCATCGTACCCAAATTGGTAAGCGCCAGCGTTTCAGGTATTAGGTGTAACCAAAAGCCGGTGTGATCAAGCTCCCCCACAGTCAAACTCGCACCATTTACCGCAATAAAGCCTTTGTACATAACATACTTATGCCACGTTTCTGACAATGCTACATGCATCCTACAGTTGCCTTCGTTGCGATGTATTTCACTGATATTCGCGCTTGTTTGAATGTGCCCTGAAATTATATGACCGCCGAGTTCTGTACCAAATGTCATCGAGCGCTCAAAGTTTACCTGTGACCCTCTTTGTACTTCACCTAGATTAGTGAGTCTCAATGTTTCATCAATCACATCAAAGCAAACTTGCCCTACCACGTCATTTTCTGGCTGTTCGAAGTGCACCACTGTTAGGCAGCATCCGTTAATTGCTATGCTCGCACCCAAGGTCAGCTTATCGAGGTATTCAGCACCAACAGAAATAACTAATTTTAAAATATTATCGACCTGCTTCGCCGACACCACCGTCGCTTTTGTTTGAACAATTCCTGTAAACATATCTACCCTCTTAATTTATCCTTGAGATTGTAGCGAAATCGCACTAAGAGATGTACTTAATTTGTATTGAATATCCGACTAGATAAAAATAGTTGCGACTGCTAGCCGCAAAATTTTGCTAAAAACAAAGCACTAAAATAAACTAACGTTTTTACGCCTTAAGTAGTATCTCACCATGAATTTTTCAACTTGGGAAGCCAGGCGCTTGCTTCAACTTGCGATCCCCGTTTTTCTCGCTCAAGTTACTTTAGTCTTAATGACCGTCGTTGATACGATGATGGCAGGTCAAGTCAGTGCTGAAGACTTAGCTGCTCTTTCTATTGCTACGGGTGTTTGGAACCCTTTGATTTTTAGTTTACAAGGGAT
Source organism: Pseudoalteromonas sp. NC201 (assembly GCF_002850255.1). NCBI lineage: Bacteria > Pseudomonadati > Pseudomonadota > Gammaproteobacteria > Alteromonadales > Pseudoalteromonadaceae > Pseudoalteromonas > Pseudoalteromonas sp. NC201. The sequence goes on along the minus strand of NZ_CP022522.1, from coordinate 1,865,413 downwards.
CTTACTTGCACTTACGAGTATTGTTGCGCATTGCCATGGTGCTAATGACCCCGCAGGGATCAAACGATTTTTCCAGCAAAGCTTGTATCTCGCTTTAGCGCTTTTTACCGTCGGTTTGGTTTTAGCGAACTTTACTTCTATTGTTTTTTCAAATATTGGGGCAAGTGAGAATGTTCAGGCCCTCGCTCAAGGCTATATTGATTTTGTGAAATGGGGTCTCTTGGGCTTTTTGATCTTTACGGTATACCGCAATGTCACCGAAGGGGTTGGCCAAACAAAGCCTGCTTTTTACATCAGTATTGTTGGTCTTTGTATCAATGTCGTTGCTAACTATATTTTCATCTATGGTAAATTTGGCGCGCCAGCGCTTGGTAGTGCGGGCTGTGGCCTCGCTACATCCATCGTGCTTTGGTCAATGGCAATTGCACAGTGGGTGTATAGCTTGAACAGTAAACACATAGATGGAAAGGCCCTCATTAGCGGTTTTACCAAACCGAGTTTAACTATGATGAAATATGTTGCAGCACTTGGTTTCCCAATTGCACTGGCTACCTTCTTTGAGGTCACGCTATTTGCGTGCATTCCATTATTTATTGCAGATCTAGGTCCTATTTCCGTATCCGGTCACCAAATTGCAGCCAGCGTCACTACAATGCTGTTTATGATGCCATTAAGTTTGTCGATGGCTATTGCCATCCGGATCGGTAACCTAACTGGACAAGGAGCCTTAGACCAACTTAAGCTTTCGGTGAATACCGCGTTTCTTTTGGCCACCTTAATTGCTCTATTTGTCGCACTCATTACGTATATAGGAAGAGATCAGATTGTTTGGCTCTATACCAACAATACTGAAGTAGCCGCTCTTGCAACCAGCATTATGGTGCTGGCTTGTTTGTATCAGTTGCCCGATGCATTACAAGTCTCGGCAAATGGTGTGTTAAGGGGGCTAAAATATACTAAGCCAATATCTTGGGTTACCTTTGTATCATATTGGCTAATTGGCTTTTCATTAGGCTATGTATTAGCAAAGACCGATTTAATAACGCCTGCAATGGGTCCTCAAGGCTTCTGGATTGGTATTATTATTGGCTTGAGTACGGCGGCAGTATTATTGGTGACATGCGTAAACAAACGGGTGAAATTTGAGATTAGTCAAGCGAATAGCTAGTACGCTATTACTTTTTACTTTGGCCGGTTGCAGCAAGCAGCCGACCGATATTGCCGTTGAATATCAACAACGTTTGGCGAGCGCAACTGACATAGAGGTGGTACTCCCAGCGCCACTTTACAATCCGGAGGTCGAAAAAGTGCCATTGCCGACAAGTGAGCTAACTATCTCTATGTTAGACATCGCGACCGCTGGACACTGCAAAGTCACAAATCTCATCGCTGCGCACAATAATCAATTAGGGAAAGTAAGTTACCCAAGTGAACGCTTGAAATACACCATCTTATTTATTCAGCAAGCTCCTCACTGCATTCAGCATCCAAACACGAGCGACGAGCTGAAACAAACATTAACTCAAGCAGTACAGGATAAGAAACAACAGCTTCCACGCCACTTTCTTCATATGATGACATTTGAAAGAGAGTTGGCAAGTTTGAGTTTGTTAATCGCTGAAGAAGTACCACTAGAGTTGCCAGCAGCCCACAGCAACATGCTAGAGGCCGTTAACGAGCTCGCAGAGCTGGTAATAAACATGGATACGCCAGAAAATCTCAGCCCAGACACGCTCACACCCGCTTTAAAAGTGCTTTCTCAGCGATTTGTCTCATCTTTGGTTACAAGCGTCCGTAAACAGACTCAGCTGAATAATGCGACTACACGCCAATTACAACAACTTAGGCTAAAAGATGGCATTTGCAAAAGCGGCGGAAATAAAAACCAGGCACAGATCATAAACAATATCTTTAACAAGTATTATTTATCCATTCTTCAGCCGTATCAGGCAATGCTATCTCTTTCTACGGAAGAGTTGATCGCTGCCTGGCAGCCTATTCACCTATTGTATCAAAATAATAACCTTGCCGATCCGCTCACGCTTCAACAACACTTGGATAACCTTAAAGATTCTGCGAAAGCACATGTAAAATGGTGGAAAAAATTTTACGAGCTGTGTGAAATCCCTCCAGTATGAACAAAAAAAAGGCAAACAATCAAAAAATTACTGAAAGCCGCTTGATCCGTTAGCTGAGTCACTATATATTACAACGCGTTGACAGGCACAGACCTGAAAACAATTAATAAACGAATGTTATTGTACGACCGTAGCTCAGTTGGTTAGAGCACTACCTTGACATGGTAGGGGTCGGTGGTTCGAATCCACTCGGTCGTACCAAATCTTATAATACAACCGTAGCTCAGTTGGTTAGAGCACTACCTTGACATGGTAGGGGTCGGTGGTTCGAATCCACTCGGTTGTACCACTCCTAAATATTCAGTCTTATCTAATAAGAATCCATTCGATTGTACCAGTCTTAGATCTAATTCAAATAAAGAAAAGCACTACCTACTCTCTATAACCCGTGCCAAGGGTCGATAATTCGGATCCACTCAGTTGTACCACTCCTAAATATTCAGTCTTATCTAATAAGAATCCATTCGATTGTACCAACCTTAGATCTAATTCAAATAAAGAAAAAGTACTACCTACTCTCTATAACCCGTGCCAAAGCTCGGTAGTTCGGATCCACTCAGTTGTACCACTCCTAAATATTCAGTCTTATCTAATAAGAATCCATTCGATTGTACCAACCTTAGATCTAATTCAAATAAAGAAAAGCACTACCTACTCTCTATAACCCACCCCAAGGGTCGATAATTCGGATCCACTCAGTTGCAACCCTTCAAAAGTTATCTATATCTATCGCTATTTCTTAATCTACCAAGAAAAAAGTTGAGAATTCAAACTTTAGAGCTTTTAATGGAGCCTACTGTGAACTTCTTTGTCATTCCTTGACTCGCTGGAGCTACTAAGCGATAACCCAGTTTCTCGTAAAAGGCTGGCTCGTCTGCAATCATTGAAACATATGAGCCCGGCAAAACATTTGATGCTAAGTAACCATCAATATATTCCATTACTGTACGCCCTAATCCCTGCCCTTGATAAAGCGGATTGACGGCAACATCGACAATTTCAAAATTGCAACCTCCGTCTCCAACCACCCGGCCCATTGCCACAAGTTGTTCGTTATGTCGAATTGCAACCCCATATAATGAGTTAGGTAGTCCCCTTGTGGCTGCTTCTAGAGATTTTGCAGATAATCCAGCGGCTATTCGCAAATCACAATATTCCTCTGGGCAAGGTACTTTCTCTTCAATTTTGAACGTCAAAATAATCACTCCTCTAATCACTAAGAGTGATAGCATAACAACTGTATAAATAAACAGTCAACTAACTCTAACTATCACCTTCCCGAGGTTCTGGTTGTGTTCGAGAATATCGTGGGCTTGCTCAATTTCATCCCAATATAACTCCTTATATATTGGTATCTTCATTGTCTGATCCGGCAGGTCCGAGCCAAACTCATTCAGAAAATCTTTCACTAATTCCGTTTTATAGTCCAATGAGCGGTTTCTCAACGTACTTCCGTGCAAGTTAAACCTTTTCGCGAGTAACTTGGCAAAGTCTAGTTCTGTATATCTTCCGCCTAGCATAGCGAGCATCACACAGTGACAATCCATTGCTGCAACTCTTAGGTTCGCTCTGAGGTATTCACCACCGACTGGATCAAGAATGACATTTGCTTTCAAACCAAGCTTTTTCATTTCTTCAGCAAAATCACAGTCTAAATAATTAATAGCGTAATCCGCCCCCAGAGCCTTTGCGTACTTGGCCTTTTCCTTGCTACTTTGGGTCGTAATGACCGTTGCACCCAGCCTTTTTGCAATCCGTATGGCAGCACTGCCAACACCCGAAGCCCCGCCATGGCACAGTAAAATCCCATTAGAATTTAGCTGCCCAGTTCGCACAATCGCATCATAGGCCGTAAGATATACTTCAGCTAAGCCTGCCGCATAGCTCAATGACAAGCCTTTGGTTAACGGCATGAGTAATTCACTTTGTGCAACCACGTACTCAGCATAGCCGCCTCCAGAGGTTAAACAGAACACTTGATCACCAAGTAAATATTCAAACTCAGGAGACGCCACTTGAACTATCGTTCCAGACACTTCCAGACCCAATATCTCACTATCGCCTTCAGGCGCAGGGTATTTCCCTTGCTTTTGCAAAATGTCTGCTCTATTAACCCCAAACGCATGCACTTTGATTAGCACTTGCTTTGCACTCAATGTTGGTGTTTCAGTGTACTGGATTTGAAGTTGAGAAGATGCGTGACTGATATAACGCATCTTCTTTGGGATCACTGAATTTTTTTCCATACTTCCTTCTCGACGAACTTACCATCTTCATACAGTTCATGATGCCATAAATTACCATCAATCTTGTAGCTGAATGACATCGTTCGACCAAGTAAGGAAGTAACATTTCCATATTCATAGGTTTCGATAAATCTATCTCCCTCTATTTTGTAACTCCCTCCACCAGCGTATTTAAACTTTCCTTCACTTTGCGTAATGTAGCTGTGGTGAGCCTCAGTAATTAACTTTATCGACGTCAAGCTAGGCGCTTGCGCTGATACAATGCCATCTGTGGTGGCATATTTTCCCTCAACAAATTCCCAAGTACCTAAAAGTGGGTTTGCCAAAGCAATTGGACTCAATAACAATAAACTAAGTGCGGTGACTTTCATCTTATTTCCCTTTAACGTTGTTTTATTCAGTTTTACACAATCACCCAACCAGGTCAGTTGAGATAATCTCAACATCAAGAATGAAATAATGCGTTCTCAGGTCTATTTACAAAGTAACCATTGTAGAGAAAATAATGAAATTATTAATGTTTATACTGTTGTTTGGCTTAATTGCATCCACTCAGGCAACCGAAATTGAAATCGAATATAAGAGCTGGATCAGTGGCAGTGATAGACAACATGTGGAAACTTGGCTAAAACACGGTGTTAAAGCAACAGAGCGTTCCTTGGGAATATTACAACAATATACACTTCCATTTATCATTGAACCGAGCTTATTCGCATCTGAGCCTGTGCCATGGGCCACGGTTCAACGTGGCAAACCCGACGCTGTTCTACTCCAAATCAAACGATTTACCTCAAGCCGAGTGTTGATTAAAGATTGGACCTTGTACCATGAAATTGCTCACCTTTATCACCCGTTGCTTGACCACTCAGATTTCTGGCTTGCAGAGGGGCTTGCTACCTATTTACAAAATGTCATTATGCTAGAGAACGATATTTTTAATGTTGCAGAGTTTCGTACAAGATTAATCTCAGGGCTCAGCCGAGGCGCAAAAAATACGCGAATGAATAAAGGAGCACTTAAAACAGTGAGCGAACAAATGTGGTCATTAAACGCACAACAAAGAGTCTATTGGAGTGGGGTTGCATTCTTTATAGAAGCAGAAATTGCACTGCTGGATACGGGCAATAAGAACACAATCAGAGCGCTTATCTCCTCATTTCAGCAGTGTTGTAAAGGCAGTGTAATATCGGGAGACCGTAACAGTGGACGTTTATTTATTGCGAGTCTAGATAAACTATCCAAAACCACCATATTTTCCAATCTATATGCCAACTATAAACAGCGGAAGGACTTCCCTGACCTAAGTAAGGCTCAAATCTACAGTCTGCAGCCATTAAGATAAGGTGTTGTATAAAATCCTTTCATTATCATGCCTATCCGCTATAAATATTAACAAGGCGTAGAATCCTAAGCTTGTTTGGTTTGCTGCTTTTCTGACTCAATAGCGGTTGTCATCGCACCAAGTAACTCAGTTAGCTGCACTTCAACACACTCTAGTTGTTTATTCTTCAGCTTAACATCCAACTCGTTTGCAATTTTATGAATATCAATACAATCAAACATCGCAGCAGTACCTTTAATCGCATGAACTGTTCTTGCTAACGCATCGTAGTCCTGATACTTAGCTTGATTCTTTATCTGAATGATTTGCTCATGCAGCCCAGAAATATACTGTTGTTTTAACTGATAAAATTCGGCTTCAGGAAGATCAACTTCCTCGTCGACTTGGATATCCAAATAATAGGCTACCTTTTGACTGAACACGACTCTATCAATAGGTTTTGCAAGATGATCACTAAATCCAAGTTTTAAGTAACGCTCAATTTCATGCTGCATGGTGTTGGCAGTTAATGCAATCACAGGCGTGCTACACCCTGTTGCCTGAATAAAGCTAAACGCCTGCTCACCATCCATTACAGGCATTTGGATATCCATTAATATCAAATCGAAATCACCATCTAGTACCGCCTGTACCGCTAGCTGACCATTTTCAACCGCCGTCACAGATAAACCCATACGCTCTAAAATACGCTTAATAAGCTTACTATTGTCTGTGTTATCTTCAGCTAATAACACCTCACCTTTAAGCTCTTGATTTATTTCATCAGGTATTGTGCCTTGTTCACGAACATCACCAATTTGAGCGAGACTTTGCACCCACTTTGTTTTCTCGGTGGTATATAGGCCAACAGTAAGAGTAAAGGCAGTACCTGAGCCTACCTCACTTTCTACCGAAATATCACCATCTAACTTTCTCGCTAAGCTTTTGGAGATATTTAGTCCAAGCCCTGTCCCACCATATTTCCTTGATGTGGAAGAGTCAGCTTGATAAAACGCGCTAAATAATTCTTTTTGCTCGTCCGCTGTCATTCCTATCCCGGTATCTCGCACTGTAATCATGAGACGCTCGTTTTGACACGCCACATCAATCGAGATTTTACCAACCGTCGTGAACTTCATTGCGTTAGATGTGAGATTTAGTAATATCTGTCGCAAACGAGTGGGATCAATAACCACAAAATCAGGCAGCGGAAAATGATAATTCAGCGCAAACTCCAGTCCTTTATCTCTAATTTGCTTACCCAATAATGAATCGACATGCGCAATCGCTTGAAAAAGGTTTGACTCCACCAACTCAACTTCTAGTTTATTGGCCTCAATTTTAGACATATCCAGAATATCATTAATTAGCCCAAGTACATGACGCGAGTTTTGCAAAATAACGGAGATAGCGTGATTACGCTCATGTGGCTTAATATCTCCGAGCATAATGCCATCGGCATAGCCAATAATTGACGTCATTGGTGTTCTTATTTCATGACTCATGTTTGCCAAAAATCGACTTTTTGCCTCACTAGCATCTCTAAGTTCTGAGGCCACCTGCTCTAACTCATAGGTCCGCTTTAACACCTTTGCTTCAAGGTTTTTATTGAGTTCTATATTTTCTTCACTGGTAATTCTAAACTTGTCCGCAACTGCGAAGGCCAGCAGTAATGCATCAAGCGCAGTACCTATTAGACCGTAAAGATATAAGTTACTCGACGATTCAGGCAGCAAACTTAAGTTCGTTAAATTACCCACCATATTGGGGATCGCCATTGCAATATATGCCATTACAAAATAGCGAGCGGGCTTAAATCCTTCAGTCCAACGCGTAATACCTACAAATAGTCCGAAGCAAAGCGCTAACCCCGTTACTAAAGTCGCCCAAATAAAACCAAAGCCAGGGAAAAGAATACAAAACGGTAGTCCAAGCGCAGCTATCACACCAAGCCAAATAGAAATCGACACATAGTTTGGATGAACGTCCTTGAGTTTTAGAAGATGGATATAAAATAACGCGTTAGTTAATGGCGCAAGCGCAAAACCTAACCAATGTAAGTTTGCAGAGTAAAACCCAAATAACTCGTCGGGAATATGAAAAAAATGGCTCCACGCAAATACCCACACACAAGTGAATAATGCGTAATAAAAATGAGTGATATCTTTAGAGCCGATGTAGATTAATAAGTTATACAGCCCCAAAACAATGCCGACACCAAAACAAAGCGTCATAATAAGATTTTCATAGACCACTTCCTGCTGAAAGTCTCTGAGAGGCTCAATGGTCAACTTTACCGGGGTGTAAAAGAAATCACTCTCGAAGAGAGTAACGATATAATAATCTTGACTAGGCTCTAACGTGACTTGATTGCCATAATGAAATGCAAATTCATTTTCGACCTTACCCCCAGAGAAAACTCGCAAGACTGTTTCCGGTGTATATATCCTCGACTCAACTTTGCTTAATACCGTATTGTATGGATAAAGCACAAATTCATTCAAGGGTGTTTCATTTCTGACTTTAGTAACCAAGAAATAACGACCAGAAAACAGCGCTCTGTTTTTTAGTGGTTCATGAATAGATTCCCACGCACTCAATTCAGCCCAGTTTTGAGGAAATCTTGTACTAGAATTTGCCTCATAAGCCTTTCCAACATGGTGTAAATTTTGATATTGCCAAGGCTGCGTCAATTTCAACACAGCCTGATCTGCATAGGCAAAACTAGAAACCAGAATTATGCTGAAAATGATCAGGAGTAAACGCATTCTAGCCTGTTACCTCAGTAAAGTTACCTGTGATTCGGTATTGTATCTGCAAGTTTTCAACCCCCAAGTCAGGTGACTTATACGTATAGTGATTAAGCAAAATCAAAATCGATATGTTACATCCATGCCTACTCTTCTTCCCTCACCTTTAAAGTCTTCTAACATTCCCAAAAAACTACTCAGGTCAAATTTAAGGTGGCTATACTCTTTATCTAGAAGATTTTTACCCCAAATACCTAACTGCCAGTCTCTATACTCCAGCTGTAGATTAGCATTCCAAAGCATATAACTGGGTTGCTTAGCATACGGAGATTCGTTTTGGTCAAAGTAATATTCGCTTTGATAATCAAATGCTATTCTACTTTTTATACTAACTTCATCCCAATTAAATGCATAATTTATTTGCCCAGAGATATTCCATTCGGATGTAAACGGTAAACGATTGTCGGTCAATACAACGCCAACTGGATCGATAAACTCCTCAAAGTTAGCTTCAGGTATATACCCTACATCTAAGCCTATCTGAGTTTGCTCCGATAGATACCAAGTATTTTCTATCTCAGCACCATAGATTTTGGACTTACCTACGTTTTCAAGTAACTGATAAGGCGGCGCTCCAGGTACTTCTGAAGCCTGATTCATAAATACCTGTTGATCTTTATAATCATAGTAAAAAGCAGCCAAGTTTGTACGAAGTTTAAGGTCATTAAATAACAGCTTAGCGCCTACTTCATGAGCGATTAGTTCTTCAGGGCCATAACTTGCCTGTATCGCGGCATCCTTCGAAATAAGGAAGCCACCGTTATAGCCGCCGCTTTTTACACCATTAGATAAACTATAATAAACACTTTTATCCGATTTAACTTTATGGATAACCGACAATTTTCCAGACAAATTACTATCGGACTCTTTTCCCTCAATGTCGTAGGCAGGAACTAAAATGCCAGCGAGATTACCTCCAAAAGGCACGTTTAAATAGGAAAAAGAGTCATACTTCACATCTTCATCGCTATATCTTACTCCTACGAGTACATCTGTATGCTCACTAACTTCATATTCATATTGACCAAATAAGGCCATTGATTTTACTTTAATATCATTATCATAGAAAAAGGTCGCCGCACTTGCACCATTAGGGGTTCCCCTAAAATCACGTAATAAGTCATTAAAATTATCTTGATAAATACGCTCTTCTAGTTGAAATAAACCTACCGTTAGAAAGCCGGTCTCCATACTTTGCTCAAACCTAAGCTCATTCACCAGCTTTTCATTTTTAAGTCCTAACTCGCCTTCACACAATGAAAATGGACTTCCATCACAATTAAATCCATGTATCCTATCTAAGCGATTGAAAGCCCCAAGATAAATAAGTTGAGACCGGTCATCCAGTGCATACGCGACCTCTGTTGTAACGCCTTTGCTTATACTGTGATGTTTTTGATAATTATTGACCCGTACAGCCCAAAAATCGTCACTGCCAATATTAAAGCCAAGCGCATCAACGCAGTTGCTAGTGCCCGCTTGGGCTGGAGAACATAATGAACCATCCAAAGGGTTTGAGAATAATCCGATATTCCCGACCGGCTGAACCAGTCCATTCCAATGACCATAATCTAATTTCACAAAAACACTGAACTTATCAAACTCGCCAAAATAACTTAGTCGAACATCATTTTGTTCCATATACGCCTCAGGAGCGTCAGGCTGTAAGTTATACGTTGTGTACTCATAGTTATTGTGGCTAGCTGCAAGTCGCACCGCGCTATTTTGATCTAGGCTATAATTGAGCGTCGCACGAGCTCTTGATAAAGAGTCAGAACCGACCCCTACACTGACAGAAGCAAAATCACCATCTGTTGGGCGCGCCGTGCGCACTAAAATTGCCCCCCCAGTGGTATTTCTACCAAAAAGTGTACCTTGTGGACCTTTCAACACTTCAACTTGTTCAACATCAAACAAGTTAATGATTTGATTATTCGCAGACCCAACAGATATACCATCTAAATACACCCCAACCGGAGAAGTGTTAGCCGTGTTATAATCGACAAGTCCGACACCTCGAATGCTGACCGCTGGGGGCGTACCCTCAGCTGCATTTTGACTGATTTTTACATTCGCAACTAAACTACCTAGTTCGGTCGTATCTTTCAGCGCGGCGTCAGTGATGACTTGTCCGGATATGGGTTTAACAGCGATAGCAACATCATTGATAGATTGCTTTCTTTTTTGGGCGTATACCTCAATGACTTCGATTTCTTCTTCGACTTGTGCTGATGCTTCCATCGAGACTGCTAAGAGTAATGTTAGTGTTATCGTATTTAACAGCACATTTGGATGTGGCATAGTTTGAATCCCGAGCTATATCATGCAATTGCACTATCAGTATAGCTGAATTAAAAAGACCCCCAAACAAATGAACCCGATTACCTTTTTAAGGTTCAAGTTATCGTTCATAATACATACAAATTATACCAAGGTGGAATTTGAGCCCTGCAAATTGCAGGGCGTAGAATATAGGTTAAGCTAATACAGTTGTACAACTAATGGTTCAAAAGTCAATCGTTCGTTTAGCGCCTAAAGTGTAATAACTCGGTTATTTAAACGGCTCAAACCCTGATTCTCCACTAATGTTTTGAGGATATCCGGTGATGGCTCTACTCGTTTGCATGCCAGCCATCACAGCAGCTTCAACACAACCTGCATTGACACCGGTTTTAATCCAATCTCCAGTAATGTAGAGGTTATTGAATATGCAGCCGTCCGTAGGCAGTCGAAATTGACTGCTATCAACAACACTTAAGACATAACGCTCACTGGGGTCGACATTCACCCTCCAATACTGAGTGTTGAACCTAACTTCACCTTCGTTATTATCAACATCAAACAATACGTTCCAGTCGAAGTCGTTACCATGATAAGCCTCTGGCCACAGTGGCTGCATCTGTAATCTAAGTTTTTGCAATGCGTTTTCTTTTACCTGAGCTTTCATGCGCTCAGGAAACTCATGATCGCTCGGAGGTGGATAATCTGCGCAGGTAAAAGCACTACAAAAGTAGGCAATGTTATTTGGCTGTGTATTTGGCCAATCTTCAACCTCAATTAAATTAGACATCGCGGCCCAAGTGTCAAAAGGTTGAGAAAATGCGCTTAATATTGGTGGCTCATTACTACCAGAAGGATCGTGAAAACCCAGTTCACTGTCAGTTTTAGTAAGCCACAACTGTAATGCTTGAGTCGCAACAGTTTTGACCTTTTCAGCTTGCAACTTTAAGCCGTTATCTTTAGCCAATAATTGCTGACAAAGTGGCTCAAGACTTGCCACTGAGATCCCAAAAATCACTAAGTCGAAATCAGTACCTTTATTTAGTGTTTTTCTCGGTAACCTCTGTCCAAATGCTTGTTGGTAAACCGCCTCCCAATTAGACCAGTAAGACTCTAGGTTAATCTCATGTTCTTTAAGTAGTGCCACTTGCTGCGGGTCAATTTGTTGCCACAGAGGCGAGCTTGGCCAACATGGCAAGTCTTTGACTAATTCCAGAGGCTCGTAACTTTGCGTCTCTTTTAGTTTAACCTGTTGAATTAATTGAATGCTATCAACATAATGACCATCATCATCCTGTGTACAGTGTAACGATTCAACCTGATGAAAAAACGCAAACTGAACGCCTCGATGTTTGAGCAGCTCATAAATAGGAGAGAAAATAATATCTCCCATTCCCGCTTGCATTTTCCACATCACACCACCGCGATAACACAGCATAATCCGAAGCATGGCCAAAGCCGCAACTCCCGCTTCAACATTCGGCTTTTTAAAATCACCGTTCTCATAGCCAAAAACGAGATCATAAAAGCCGCGGACTGGTGCAGACTCCACAGACAGCAATTCATTTGCGCCATTGCGCTTGAGCCACTGTTTAAAATCGTATTGATCAAGATAACCAAACCCTCGTGAATAGACTTTGTCTCGGAGCATGCCAATGGTCATCGCAACACCTAAATCTATGCATATATATAGACGTCTAATGACAGGGTTGTCATCAATTAAGTCATTTACTTCAGACTGCAACCAGCGCCTAATTTTTCGAACCATATACCAAACAACTAAGTGATCTTTCTTATTTTCTAAACGATGATCAGCTTCACGTACCGTTAGAAAATTACTAAGTTGCGTTATTAACAGCTTTGGTGTGGATACGACCTCTTGGGCTTGATTTTCTGCGTCATCAAATAGAGCTCTAGCCTTTTCTTCTACACTATCAAAAAAGCTTTTAACTTCCTGTCCTAAGTGAGCAAGCAGCGTTTTGTCTCTTTCTTTTTTAGTTTTGAGTTGTGTGGATTTGTGGGTTTTCTCAACTTCGCATTCCAAATCATCAACCCACTTGTGTAGCCAAGCCGCAAGTAATTTTAAAATCTGCCAAAAATGTAAATCGAGAGTGCCATTTGCTGGATTACCTGGGATCTCAGGGAAATCTACTGACCAAGTTTGCCATTGCTGGTCGATATATTCTTGCAACACCACCAAACTATGCGGTTTTAGTGCTTGTTGCCAAGTGTGAATGGGGATATCACTTGAGCGCTCAAGCTTATTATAAACGGTCTCTATTGCCCTAAAAGAATTGACATAGGCACCAAACCAAACGTGAAGACCGTGCTCCTCAATACGTTCGCCGTATTCAGCATTACGACCACTCGCCCCTTTGCCTCCCAAGCGCCAACCTTGCTGATAAACGGTAATATCATAGCGCTCTTGCCAATCGTCTTGTTCAGTCATGTATACCGCAGCAGTCATTGCCGAAACACCGCCGCCAAGTATTGCTACTTTTTGTTTACTCATAAACCTTCCTTTTTCTAACCTGTTGACGAGCAACATCTAAAGCCACATAGGAAGACAACTAAACATGCAAATATCGCTTTAGTAAAAAATCGTGTTTTTTATGCCACAAATACACTAACGATGGAGATTAGCCATACTCTGAGCACTGGAAACAATTTCTTCCACTCCTGCCTGATCGAAGTCCATTTTCACAAAGTAAGGTAGTTTGACCTCGCTTTTGCCTAATGGAATGCCAAACATTTTATCGAGTGGAAACGCATCCATTCGTTGTAGATTCAAGCTTAAATCATCTTTGATAAAACCAATTTTGTGGATTTTCTTCACCTCTGAAGGGGAATGTACTACCGCCGAATATACAGACTTCTCGGCATGGCCATCTGGGAACTGCTTAAATAATATTTGATCCATTTGCGGGTGGGTAAAACCCGATAAGAACTGCTTAAGAAATTGGCTATCGACGTTTAAATCAGACACTGAATCTTTGAAAAGCTCAGCAATTTCTTCACCCACTTCCAACACTTCTTTTAACCACGACTCCCCGTCATCCTCAGGTTCAATGGATAACAATTCATGCCATGCCATTTTGACGTTGGGATCAAATTCCTTAAAGGTCTCCAGAGAGAGGGAAAAGCTCAGTGGGTCACCAAAGTTATCAGGCATTTCGTAGCGACATAAATATTTGTTGTAGCCCCATATTTCTAGACCATTTATCAGTGCGTTAATGTTGTTGACCGAGATAAATGCTGGATACCAATATAGATGTTCTGCCTTTAACGTTTCGAGATTGACTTGCAGAATTGGCAACCAGATGATGACATCGGTTTCTTGCATATATCCATAGTTACTAAATGGCGGCACTTTTGACGCGATATTTTCAATATCTGTAAATGTCAATAAGCACCAATCGGTTAGGGCCCTGAATACAAATTCACTACTAGAAACCGAATTAAGCGTTTTATCAACATAGGTTTGGATTGTTGATTTTTTTCCTTTGACAAAAAAGCCATACATTTGTGCATTTAGCATTCTGCATGGAGGTTTGGCGATCGGATTACTATAAAAATGTTGATAATCAGGCAACTCGGGATACATCTTTCACTCCTTAAAGTATGATAAGTTAGTGTTTAGTGTAGTTCGCTCAAGCCGCTTTTGCGTATGTTGTTATGAAAACTCCGCTTCTTGTTGCACAACCTCAAAATAGTTACGCGCTTCTCGCTGGCAAAAATACTGATAATGCGAGTATGCGTACTCGTCATAGTTACCCGAAAGCTTGTTCATAAAACCGTGTAAATACCGCGTTCGGATACAATTCAACCCTTTTTTATCTTTTAACTGCTCAATGACGGGCTCAACGTCAAAATGAGATTCAACTTGAGCAAAGAAGATAGACACATCGCAGCTGGGCTTAATATTTAGATGGTTACGTATTTGGCTGGGATAAAATGCAATAAGTTGCTCGACAGAGTGAGATGCACCTTGTTCAGACAATGCAACCCACGCAGCAGCCCCGCCTGCACTAAAGCCAATAATAAGTTTTGGTTTGTATTCAGAAATCGCTGCTGATATTTTATCAGCATATAAACGATGACCACACTGAGCCAAAAACAGCTCATAACAATCCGACTCTGAGACACTATTTGGTTCTTCTATAAATGGTGAAAGCACCTGCACGTCACTTCCAAGCGATTTAGCAAAACGATCAATATGATCCGTATGACCGAAAATATCGGTAACGATTAATATAGCCATAGGTTTTCCTTATTAATAATTTATCGTTATTGGCTTTTATGACTTTCCTTGCCATGTGGCCTTATCTACTTATATTTGGATTAACGCACTGCAATCAAACTCTATATTCAATCGCTTAACTGAGCTTTGCTAGCATGCTTTTACCCAAAACTAAAACTTCTTTTAAAGCTAGCATACCGCCAACCTCTGTAAACATTAAATACAAATTAAATAAACATTAATTTAATCATCAACATCGCAAACAATGCTAAGCTTATTGTAAGTTCAGCAAGAGTGACCCAATTTGATCAAAATCATCTTACTCCTCTTCATTGCCTTTCAATCCAGTTTTGTATTTGCAAAACAAATAACTTGGATTGCGATAGATTTCGCGCCTTATTATATCCTTGCTGACGATTTGGAAGGGCAAGGACGAGACGAGTTATTGATAAAACTCATTCAACAACAGATGCCCGATTACACTTTTAATTATAAAGTATTCCCCGCATCTAGGGCCATACATGAGCTCTCTAATTTCAACAACCAATATTGTATGATCTCCCTCTATAAAACAGTCGAGCGGCAAAGACATATCGCTTTTAGTGAAGAGTATTCCACTATCGGATTATCAACCTCTGCCGCACTAAGGAAAGATGTTGCACAGTCACTTGGCATTACCAACAGCGCAATTGATTTGGAAAAACTCGTAACTGAGCATGGACTAACTGTAGGTGTCGCGGCAAATCGATCGTTTGGCCATGAAATTGATGCGTTATTGGCGGGTTTGCCTTCCAAGCAAGTGCTTGTAAGACCAGGAAGAGATACATTAGAGAGTTTGACTATCATGCTGCTCAAAAAAAGAGTCGACGTGATACTTGGATACCCAAGCGAACACCACTACCACAAATTGCATGTTGATAAGCAAGATGAATTGACACAAGTCAGATTGAGTATCGCCTCGCAGATAACTGCTGGATATGCAGGCTGTAATAACAATGCGATTGGTAAGGAACAAATAGCTGCAATTAGCGAAGCGTTAAAACAAGCCCATAAAAACGAACAGTTTAGACTGGCTATGTCTCGTTGGTTACCAGAGCAGTTTCAGCCACAGCTAGCTAGTATTTTTAAAAACTAACTTTCTAAAACTGATATTGCGCTTGAAAAGTGGGCTCCTCTTAGAATATAAAGCGCAGCACCACGTATGTAGAAACACGTGGTGCTAGTAGAGATTATTTACGAATACCTTCTAAGTGCAAACCGATGGTAACGTGTGTTGATGCTGGGCCTAGATCATAGTCGATGTCATAATCAGCAAGTTTTAACTGAGTTTCACCTTCAAAGCCAACTCGGTAGCCGCCCCATGGATCTTTACCTTCACCCACTTTTTTAATATCAAACTCGATATGCTTTGTTACCCCATTGAGTGTGAAGCTTCCTTTCACCTTCGCATTTGTATCATCGCTAAAAGTAATCGAGTTACTCTTAAAAGTCGCCTTAGGGTTTGCTTTTACGTTTAAAAAATCATTACCGCGCAAATGCTTATCACGCTCTGCATGGTTCGAATCAACAGAAGCAGTATCGATCACTACATTGATTTTTGACGCATTTGGGTTTTTTGCATCATAGCTGAAGTCGCCTTCGAAGCTATTAAATCGACCATGCAACCAGCTGTATCCTAAATGTTTAATTTTAAAGTTTACAAAGGCATGTGCACCTTTAGTATCAATTACATAATCCGCGGCATTTACTCCGGCCGATAAGGTCATAGCTGCCATGCTTAATGCAATGATTGTTTTTTTCATGTTTTAATCCTCAACTTTTGTAGCGTTTGGTACCTTGAGCATTCGAACTAAGGTACAATCTTTATTAATAAAGTGGTGTTTTAGCGCTCCCACAATGTGCAGCGCCACTAATCCAATGAGCCCCCAAGCAATATATAAATGCACAGTGCCTGCAATATCACTTTGTTCATCAAACAGCTCCCCAATACCTGGAACAGAAAACCAGTTGAACACCTCTATTGCTCTACCATCTGAGGTAGAAATTAAGTAACCTGTGACAAACAGCCCAAACAAACCTAAATACAAAACGACGTGAACGACATGTGCTATTGTGTTTTGCAATTTGTCCATGGGAGTGGCTTCGCTTTCGGGTTTCACGCTAGGGTTGGTAACCTTCCAAATCAGTCTAAGTACTATCAAAGCTGCTAGCAGTATTCCTATGCTTTTGTGAATATGTAAGCCATCACGGTAGAAAGGATCGTAATAACTGAGTTCAACCATGTACAACCCGAGACCAAACATGCCAAATACCGCAAGCGCGCTAACCCAGTGAAAGATGATGGCTAACAAACCATAGTGTTGTGATGTATTTTTAAACATAATATTCAGCTAATAAAACTCATTCTCAATAAGAGTAAGCTTATACGCTAAAAGTTCAGAGAGAAAGCCATAAATTTAGCGTCAGATTGTGCATATATGCACACAAAAAAAGGCGCTTCATAATACAAGCGCCTTGAGTCGGGGGGAGTGTAAACTAATTTTTATAGAAGTAGCTGTCCTTCGTTATGCTAATATTGGCATCTTGTTGCGACTCTATAGTGAATTGGATTGGAGTGCGCTTACCTTTAAGCTCATAGCCATCAGCGGTCACTGTTACTGGGATTAACGCCATGTCGCCGCCAGCGATATGCGTTGTGATTGGAGCTGTAAGTTTCGCATCTGGCAGTCCCTTTAAGCTCACGGTGTAAGTTAAATCGTGCTGTGTTTTGTTTATTACACTTAAGGTGTATGGGTTCTCGACCAACCCCTCATAATTAACACGATAAAGCGCATTACGGTCGCGAATGACAGAAGCTTCTATTGGTGTTCGATTGAATGCCCAAATCACCATAGTGACTACTATCAATACGGTAATAGCACCATAGCCTACTATTTTTAACCTAAACGGATTGGATTTTTTACCCGCTTGCTGATGCTCACTTTGATACTTAATCAAATCTGGCTGATAGCCGAATTTATTCATCGTTTCGTTGCACGCATCAATACATAAACCACAGTTAATGCATTCGTATTGCAAGCCATTACGAATATCAATACCAGCGGGGCACACTTCAACACATAAATTACAGTCTACACAGTCGCCGAGCCCCAGCTGTTTTGGGTCTTCTTTGCGTTTACGACGACCCCTATTTTCACCACGTTCGCTATCATAAGTGACGACTAACGTATCTTTGTCAAACATCACCGATTGGAAACGAGAATATGGACATGCCACAGTACACATTTTCTCTCGTAGAAAGCCCGCGTTTCCATAGGTACAAAGTGCGAACAAAAATACCCAGAAGGAAGTAAGGCCAGTCCACTCAAGCGTAAACATGTCTAGATACAGCTCTTTTGCAGGTATAAAATAGGCCATAAATGAAGTGGCAGTAAACACCGAAATTATCAACCAAATAGCGTGTTTGGCCGTTTTCTTCGCGACTTTTTTGCTATCCCAGTTTGATTTGTCCAACTTTATTCTTTGGTTGCGAGTCCCCTCCACTCGGTGCTCAACCCAAGTGAACATCAGCATCCAAATTGTTTGTGGGCAAGTATAACCACACCACACGCGACCCAGCCAAGTCGTGACAAAGAATAAAGCAAAGGCACCCACCATGAAAATCCAGGCTAGAATCATAAAGTCTTGAGGGAGAAAGGTGGCACCAAATATCCTAAATTGCTGCTTACCAAAATCAAGCAAGATGGCCTGCTGCTCATTGTACGGGATCCAAGGAATGAGAACGAAAGTTAACATTAAAAACCAGCCAAGGTTTCTTCTTATTTTTTGGAAAAAACCTTTTTGCTCTCTGACGTAAATAGGCCCTTCTTGTTTATAGGGCTTAATGATCATGTCTTCTTCTTTGATATCAAACTTCATGTTATTTGCTACATTGGTAATACACGAGTTTGATATTGCAACTTTCAGACCAATCTGAAAGTTTATAACACTTTGATTTTTATCGTATTTATTTTTATTATATTTTCAACATCGCGAAATATCACGAATAGGCGCGAAATATCACGAAAGCTTAGCAATTTTTAGTTTTTTCATTTTCGACCTTAGCGTACTTTCGGGTAGTCCTAACTTATCAGCCGCCCCGTTGCTGCCAGCGATCTTCCAGTTACTTATTTCTAGCACTCTTAATATGTGCTCAGCTTCCGCCTGCGCTAAAGTCAGTTCACCGTTTTCAGATTTATGCTGCTCAGTAACGTTAAGTGCTTGAGATAAATCAATTAAACGACCTTTAGATAATATCGCTTCGCGCTCCAACACGTTTTGGAGTTCTCGAATATTGCCAGGCCAATCATAACGCTGTAACGCATGAATAGCCTTTTTAGAGATCCCGCGTAGTTGCTTGCCCAGCTTTTTGTTGAGCTGCACGATGAGATTGTTGGCCAATACGGGTATATCCTCTATACGCTCCCTTAGTGCAGGCACTCGAATAGGAAAAACGTTTAAACGATAATATAAATCCATTCTAAACTCCCCACCCTCGACCATTTGCCATAAATCTCTGTTGGTCGCTGCGACTATACGTATATCTACTTGAATCGACTTACTTCCCCCTACACGCTCAAACTCTCGCTCTTGTAATACACGTAATAACTTGCTTTGCGCTTCTAGCGGTAACTCACCAATTTCATCTAAAAATATGGTCCCTTTATCCGCCAACTCAAAACGTCCTTTACGTCTTTCATTCGCTCCAGTAAATGCTCCTTTTTCATGTCCAAACAATTCAGATTCAATCAAGGTTGGTGAAAAAGCAGCGCAATTTACTTTAACGAAAGGTTGCGATGAGCGCTCACTAAGACGATGCAGATTTCTAGCAACAAGCTCTTTACCGGTGCCGTTTTCTCCTAAAACCAATACCGTACTGTCAGTCTGACTAACCAGTTCTAGCTGCGCCAACATAGCCTGAAATATTGCGCTACTACCCACCAAACCCGAGTCTTGCCAATTTTCATTTAATGTCTCTAGCAGATAGGCATTTTCATCTTTAAGTTGCTCAGTCAGTACTTGAACTTTATTCAGCGCCTCTCTTAGTGCATTTTCAGTTTTGTGCTGTTGCGACACATCGCGAAATATCGCGACTGCACCGATAATTTGCTGATCTTTAAAGATTGGGGTTGAGGTATATTCTACAGGAAAACAGCTCCCATCTTTACGCCAGAACACTTCATTGGTTACCTGTCGTGTTTTACCATCAAACATCGTTTTGTAGATGTTACATTCATCAGCAGGATAATCACTCCCATCTGCATGACTATGATGATGGTACTGATGTATTTTTTTCCCCAAAAGCTCATCACTTTGCCACCCAGTCATACGCTCTGCGGCCGGGTTTACAAAAACAGCGTTACCAGAAAGGTCAAAACCATAGATCCCCTCTCCAACCGCATTCAATAATAATTTAGGGTCCGCCAAAAAGTGTTTGATAATAGACATAGCAATCCTCGCGACATTTCGCGAGCATTATATAACTATAGTCTTTTACTGTCAGCCATGAGTTTTGCTTAATAACCTGAACCCGGGATAAGAAGTGAGTTAATCCACTAAAATATCCAAGTTCAAAAGTGTAATATCACTCTAGCCAGAAGTTATTTCTTAATACAAGGCAAATTTGTGCGTCAATAGCTGGCCTATTGCAAGCAAATTTAACGCAGTAGTAAGGAATAACAACTGCTAGAGAACAAGTTGTTATCCCGAGTTCAGGTTGAATAATCAGCATCGTCACAACAAATATGCATTTTTCACTCATGAAAGTGTAAAATGTGATAAAGCTTTCAAATTGAGTAACTGCGTGGACAAATCAACTTATATTCCCAGCGCGTTTCTAGACGACATAAAAACCTACTTACCAGATCACCTTAGCATCGAAGACTTTATAGATAAGTGCCAGTCTCCTTTACGCCGAGCAGTCAGAGTCAACACCCTAAAAATGTCTATCACGGAATTCTTAGCCTACTGCGAAAAAAGTGATTGGCAGGCAGAACCGATCCCTTGGTGTGAGGAAGGGTTTTGGATATCAAGAAGTGAACAAGAAGAAGCTAATCTTGCTATAGGCAACACAGATATCCATTTAGGTGGCTGCATCTATGTCCAAGAAGCAAGTTCTATGTTGCCGCCAACAGCATTGAAGTCGACTATCTGCAGTGATGATATTAATTTGGATATGGCGTCAGCACCGGGTTCGAAAACTTCGCAACTCGCAGCTTACATGGATGGACGCGGCGTACTAATCGCTAATGAGCTATCTTCATCTCGACTCAAAGCGCTTGCGGCAAATATGAAACGTATGGGCATACGAAATGTTGCGTTATCTCATTTTGACGGCTGTATCTTTGGCGATTATATGCATGAATGTTTTGATAACATCTTGCTTGATGCACCATGCTCTGGAGAAGGCACTGTTAGAAAGGATCCAAATGCCCTTAAAAACTGGTCCATTGAGTCTAATGTTGAAATAGCACAAGTGCAGAAGCAACTGATAGACAGTGCATTTCAAGCCTTAAAGCCAGGTGGTACCTTAGTGTATTCAACTTGCACATTAACACCATTGGAAAATCAGCAAGTATGCCAACACCTCATTGATAATTACCCTCAAGCAGTAGCAGTCGAAAACCTATCAACTTTATTTGAGGGTGCTGAAAAAGCAACAACGTCCGAAGGATACTTGCATGTGTGGCCTCAGCTATATGATAGCGAAGGGTTTTTCATTGCTCGATTTAAGAAGTTACACTCTGTTGCCGTTAAAAATCCAAAGCGGAAAAAAGGCGCTTTCCCTTTTGAAGCGCTGGACAAGAAAACCACTCAACAATTGTTATCTGTACTAAACAAACAGTTTGGCATTGCCCAACTTGACGGTAAGTTGATGCAGCGCGATAAAGAGGTATGGCTATTTCCTGACAACTTTGAAGCAATCCAAGATAAGATCAAATATTCTCGCATAGGGATTTTAATCGGTACTACCCATAAAAATGGGGTAAGACTAGAGCATGAGTTTGCCACTACTTTCGGCCACTTAGCGTCTAAAAACACTTTAGGGCTAACAAAAGAGCAAGCTAAAGATTACTTTAATGGCAAGGATATACGCCTAGATGAGGTGACAAAACTAACGGGAGAGGTGATCCTCACGCTATGTGGCAGTGCCATCGGGTTAGGGAAATGGCAAAAAAACAAAGTTAAAAACAGTTTGCCTCGGGATTTAATTAAAGACGGCCTGTTGATAACTTGGGTATAACCTGAATATACCCTTTTGATATTTTTAAGACCGATTATGAATATAAAGAACAACTCTTTGTTTTATATAAACTTAATAAATGATTCATTTATTTGTAAAAAGAATGAAAGGTTAACTAAACTTAACAGTACTTTCTACTTCTCCCTACAGTCTTAGAAGGTGTTTTTAGTTAGCGCACGGCTCAATCTTGAGCCTTTCCCTAGGCCCAGAACTTAGCAGGTAAGTTTCTGGGCGTTTTTTTATCAGTTAACCAGAGGCTAGTTAGGTCAACATTTCGAGTTCTGTGATGATCTGCATCGCTGCTTCATTACTGTCACCGCACACATCTTCCATGGCCTTAAATTGCAAACACACTTGTGGGCGCTCTGGCTGGTTAAACAGTTTACACAGATTATTTTCATCTAGTTGAATACACCGCTCCCCCGCAGGTTTACCATTTGGCATACCGGGAATGGGTGTTGAAATACTTGGTGCTATACAACAAGCGCCACAACCAAGCCTACAATCCATTCTGTTTCTCGCAATTTTGACAATAAGTGGTGCATTTTATCGAAAAATCGACTACACGTAAAAGCATCAATCGCTTTTAAGAATGTAACGATAAATTTAGGTACGCAAAGCTTTGTTACATATTCAGTCTGGATTTAAACACCTCGACATAACTATTCGCGTATTCTTAAGCTTATCGATGATCTAGAGCCGTTAATCTGGGTCATCAAGAATCATTCAACAGGAAGGATTTTAACGTGGCTAGTAAAAAACAAATAATTCTACCAATTGCCGTTCTTGCGGTGGGAATTGCAGCGGCTGTTGCCATGTCTGCAATGAAACAACCTCCAGAAGAGAAGAAGGAAGAAATAGTACATCCTCTCGTACAGGTTCAACCTATTCATATTGACCAAATTAGGCTGAACGTATCGTCATACGGTATCGTGATGCCAAAATACAGTACTGAGCTTGTTGCTCAGGTCAGCGGTCAAGTCATTTCATTGTCTGACAAGTTTGTCAAAGGTGGCTTTGTCAAAGAAGGCGACGTGCTTGCTCGCATCGACCCGAATGACTATGAAGCGTCGCTGATTGAAGCCGAAGCGGCTTTAGCACAAGCCAGCTCAGCGCTAGAAATAGAGCAAGCTCAGGTGCAAGTAGCAAAAGCAGAATGGCAAAGGATTAAAGCAAACGCTAACGAAAAAATACCTTCCGAACTTTATTTAAGAAAACCTCAGCTCGCTGAAAAGTTAGCAAGCTTTAAAGCTGCGCAGGCAGCGGTGAAAAGAGCGAACCGAAATTTAGAGCGTACTTATATCAAAGCGCCTTACGATGCGATTATAGAATCTCGCACCGTAAGCCTTGGTAGTGTAGTCAATCCCGGTAATGGCTTTGGTAAACTCAATGCGACATCTGTTGCGGAAGTACGCCTCCCTGTTGCCGATAATGAATTGAAATACCTACCGCAACAAGGTGTTGGCACCGATGTCGTGATCACAGCAGAAGTCGCTGGTCAACCGATGAGTTGGAAAGGTGAAATAGTCCGCAGTGAAGGCGTTATCGATAACAAAAGTCGCATGACCTACCTTGTTGCTCAAGTCGAACAGCCTTATCACAACAACGTAAAACCACTACGTTTTGGCGCTTATATCAACGCTGATATTCAAGGTTTGTTAGTGCAAAATGCCACTATGCTTCCTCATCACTTAGTGAAAGAAGGTCGCGTTGCAACATTGGATGACGATAACAAGCTGAGTTACAAAAAGGTCAATATTATTAGAGAGTACAATGGCATGGTCGTCGTTGATAACGGCGTTGAGTCAGGCCAACAGATCATTACTTCAGCGCTGGACTATCCGTCTGAAGGGATGCAACTACGTACAGACGATACTCCTTCGCAAAGCGCAAACACCCAATTGGCGCTCAAAGAGGAGTAAGGTTTATGCATAGTCAAAGTACAGAAAAAGGCTTAATTGCTTGGTTTGCACGTAACCCAGTCGCAGCAAACTTATTGATGATATTTATTATTGTGGGCGGCTTGCTTACCGCGTTTTCGATCCGCAAGCAAATGTTTCCACAATACGATAGTAACTGGATAAGTGTTCAAGCTGTGTATCCGGGCGCGGCACCTCAAGAGGTCGAGGAAGGGATCACGATTAAGATCGAGGAATCCATGGAAGGTCTCGAAGGGATCAAACGCTTGATCACCTACTCTAATCGCGGTTACTCGCAAACTTGGATAGAAGTAGACGAGCAGTACAACACTAAAGAAGTACTCGACGAAGTCAAGATGCAAGTAGACTCCGTCTCAACTTTCCCATCAGGAATGGAACGCCCTATTGTACGTCACGACAAAGCAACCCAAGAAGTGATGTGGTTGTCACTCAATGGCGACTTGAGTCCCCATGATCTTAAAGAGCTTGGTAATCGCATTCATGAAGAAATGCTGTCGTTACCTGGCGTTAACCTTGTACGCTTTGATGGTGGCCTGAACTACGAAATCTCTATTGAGATAAGCCCTGATAAAATGCGCGAATACGGCCTAAGTTTTAGAGCAATTTCGGATGCAGTAAAGAGCTTCTCAGCGAACATGTCTGCTGGCCAAATTCGCTCCGAGAATGGCTATATTTCAATGCGAGTTGAAAACCAAGCCTATCGCGGTGACGAGTTTAGAAAACTCCCCTTACTAACACTACCAGACGGCGCACAGGTTAGCTTAGGCGACGTCGCCACCATTAACGATGGCTTTGAAGAAGGACTTCAATACTCTAAATACAATGGTAAGAACTCACTAGTGTATGAAGTTAGCGCGTCAAAAGACCAAGACATCACCAAAGTTGCAGATATCATTAAGAACTATCTTGAGGCAAAGAAAGGCTCATTACCACAAGGCGTAGAACTTGAGCCTTTTATTGACTTGACCTATTACCTCAATGGCCGCCTTAACATGATGCTAGAAAATATGGCGTTAGGTGGCGTATTAGTTATGCTAATGCTTGCTCTATTTTTACGTGTGCGTTTAGCATTTTGGGTCATGATGGGGTTGCCAGTTAGTTTCTTAGGTGCATTTCTAATGATGCCAATGGGTTATTTAGACGTAACGATTAACTTAGCCTCACTCTTTGCCTTTATTTTGGTGTTGGGGATTGTCGTTGATGACGCGATAGTCGTCGGTGAATCCGCCCATGCTGAAATAGAAAAACATGGTCATAGCCTCGATAATGTCGTCCGTGGTGTAAAACGTGTTGCTATCCCAGCCACTTTTGGTGTGCTTACTACTGTTGCTGCTTTCTTGCCGCAAACATTAGCAACTGGCCCAACTGCAGCATTTTCTAAAGCAATTGGTGGCGTAATAATTCTTTGCTTACTATTCTCTTTGGTTGAATCTAAGCTGGTTTTACCTGCGCATTTAGCAGCGATGAAAGAAAAACCAAGCAACCCTAAAAATCCGTTCCACCGCCTCAGAGAAAAAATGGATAGCGGCCTTCAATCTTTCATTGAAAACACGTACCGCCCATTCATTGTCCGCTGTATTCACTACCGCTATACCGTTATTGTTGGCTTTTTAACCATTTTAATTGTTAGCGCCGGGATGTTTGCTGGTGGCTTAGTGAAGTTTGTTGCTAACCCAAAAATCCCACATGATTTTCCACGTATCTCGATTGATATGAACTTATCTTCGTCAGAAAACGCGACGCTTGAGTCAATTCAAAAAATTGAGCAAATGGTACTGAATGTCGACAAAGAAATTGAGGCTGAGTATGGCAAGAAAATGATCCGTGATTACATGGTGAATATGAACGGCCGCACAAGCGCAAATATTATGGTGATCTTGGTTGAACCAGATGCACGCCCAATCGATACCTTTGCACTCAGCGCCCGCTGGCGTGATACAATGCCTGCACTGCCTGGTGTTAAATCGCTAAACATTCAAGATAGCATTATGAATGGTGGCCGTGATGACGGAGACATTAGCTTTAGGTTAGAAGGTAAACACAAAGAAGAGCTTCGTGAAGTCGCACAGAAACTAAAAGACAAGCTAGCAACTATTGAAGGTGTTGGTGATATCAATGACTCTATGCAATCAGCAACCGATGAAGTGCAGCTTGAGCTTAAACCATTAGCGTACAGCCTTGGACTCACGTTGGCGGATGTTGCATCCCAAGTGAACTTCAGTTATTACGGCCTTGAAGCACAGCGTATTTTACGTGATGGTGAAGAGATCAAAGTAATGATCCGTTATCCTAAAGAACACCGTGATGCCATTAGTGACATTCAGGACGTGCGTATCTTAACGCCTCAAGGTGCAGAAGTGCCGTTGGTAGAAGTGGCTGACGTGAAATTGGTAGACGGTGTTAACCGAATTCGCCGAGAAAACGCCAAACGCACTATTAATGTTTGGGCATCAGTTGATACAGAAATCGCACAACCTTTTGAGATAGCAAAGCAAGTTCGTGACGAATATCTTCCTAGTCTATTAAAGAATTATCCTAGCGTTCAAAGTGCAGTGGCAGGTCGCGTACAAGAAGAAATGGAGAGTGTTGCTGAGCAAATTCGTGACTTTGCCCTATCATTAATGATTATTTTCGCACTACTGGCAATTCCACTACGTTCTTATTCTCAGCCTGTCATCATCATGTCTGTGATCCCATTTGGTGTGGTCGGCGCGGTATTCGGTCATATGGTATTGGGAATGACAATGAGTAGCTTGTCTTTCTTTGGTATTATTGCCGTAGCTGGGGTTGTGGTGAACGACTCTTTGGTTATGGTTGATTTTGTCAATAAAGCACGCGAAGAAGGTATCGATTTAAAAGCCGCAGCCGTCGAGGCCGGATGTAAACGCTTTAGAGCAATCTTGCTCACTTCGTTGACCACCTTTATCGGACTTGTACCAATCATTATGGAAACGAGCCTACAAGCTAAAATTGTTATTCCAATGGCGGTTTCGCTTGCATTTGGTGTGTTGTTTGCCACGGTGATCACCCTAGTACTTATCCCTTGTCAATATGTGGCACTTGAAGATGTTAAACGCGTTGGCCGCAAATGGTTTAAAGGTAAAAGCTCGGCTGATAGCCAACAAACGACACCGGAGCTAAATTCTAATACTCCCTAAGTAACAAATTACTAGCCCACAAAAAAGCTCGGAGATTTCCGAGCTTTTTTACAAGGTATTACTGACTGTAATGCGCAAAAAAGCGCTTTACTCTATCCATTGCAGGCTGTAAATCATCTTTATGTGGTAAAAACACTAATCTAAAATGATCCGCACTGGGCCAGTTAAAAGCACGTCCGTGGACAAGTAGAATTTTTTCTTCTTTGAGCAAGTCCAGCACCATGCGCTCATCATTCTTAATATTAAACCGCTTCACGTCGACTTTTGGAAACGCATAAAGCGCGCCCTTTGGCTTTACACAGCTTATCCCTTCGATATCGTTTAAGCCTTTAAACGCAATATCACGCTGCTCATACAAACGCCCACCCGGTTCAATGAGTTGGTCGATGGACTGTATGCCTCCGAGCGCTTGTTGAATGGCAAACTGTGCAGGAACATTGGCGCATAATCGCATAGACGCGAGCATTTCTAAGCCTGTGATCAAGTCCCGCATCACTGAATGCTTACCACTGATCACCATCCAGCCCATGCGGATCCCGGCCGCACGATAGGTTTTTGCTAAGCCGTTGAAAGTGATAACTGGGATATCATCACAAAGACTCGCAAGTGAAAAATGCTCCGCATCATCATATAAAATCTTTTCGTAGATCTCATCACTCAGTATTAATAGCTTGTGTTCTCTGGCAACGTCAATTAATGCCTCAAGCAATGCTTTGTCATATACAGCACCGGTCGGATTATTTGGGTTGATCAGCACCAATGCCTTTGTACGACTCGTGATTTTACGCTTGATATCTTCGATATCTGGAAACCAGTCTTGCTCTTCATCACAAAGATAATGCACTGGGTTACCGCCTGATAATTTAACTGCGGCAGTCCATAACGGATAATCCGGTGCGGGGATCAACACTTCGTCACCGTCATTGAGTAAGGCTTGTGCGGTCATTTGGATCAATTCACTGACGCCATTGCCAATGAAGATGTTATCGACACTAATATTGGGAAAGCTTTTTTGCTGATAATATTGATACACGGCAACTCGGGCAGAATACAATCCTTTTGAGTCGCAATAGCCCTGTGCAGAATATAAGTTTTTTATGATATCTCGGTGCATATCTTCTGGCATATCAAAGCCAAATGCCGCCGGATTACCAATATTTAATTTGAGGACTTTCATGCCTTCGTCTTCCATTTTTCTTGCTTGATCCAATACTGGACCACGAATATCGTAACTCACACCATTGAGCTTATTACTTTTTGTTATTTGTAGCATCTATAACCCCCTCATTTTGCTCAAGCATATATCACAATGCCGTCTAAATTCTATGCTTGTGATAACTTTTTATGCTTCAAAAAAGCAACTTATAAAATGAAGTGATTAGGGTGGAATAAATAAGCGCAATATTAGGTTTCAGAAAATAAAAAAGGCCGTATAAACGACCTCATTTCCGCTCTTTGGCTTATGCTGGATTTAAGACTGTGTACTCACCCACTGCTGCAGTTTCGCTTTTGAACCTGCAACTTGTGCTGCCAGCTTCTCAATAGAATCATCAACAATATCCTGCTCCCCTTGAATAAGGGCATGCTCTATCATCTTTGCTAAATCGCTCAAACTAGCGGCCCCAAACTGAGCAGCGTTAGATTTCAAACTGTGAGCATGACGAATGGCAGCTTCTTGATCCTGATTCAAATTCAGCATCAACTCCGATTCTAACCGCTCGAATTCAGAACAACAAAAATGAACCGTATCTTCGAATTGCTCGCCCAGCAACATTTGCATGTTTTCTAGGGCACCTTCATCTATTACGATGCTCATAATTTTCCTTAAATTTAATATTCTATTACTTATGCTAGCCAAATCTGGTTTCTTGTGCAAAGTAAATGCGGGCAAGATATGATAAAATATGACTTATATTAAGAAACACCTCATCAAACATGAAACGTAATACCTGTCCAGTCTGTCAGTTTCCCACAAAAACTTGCGTATGCTCCTATATTGGTAACGTGATACCAAATGCGACTCAAGTTATTATCATGCAGCACCCAAGCGAAGTAAAAGTCGCCAAGAATACCGCAAAGCTCCTCGCCTTGCAGTTAGACAGTTTTGCGCTGTATGTTGGAGAAAATACCACTGACTTTGAAGAGTTGATTAACTTCTGCAACGGAAACCATGTTGCACTACTCTACCCAAACAGCCACGCTAAGACCTTAACTACAGAACATAATCACGCTCAAAAGCTTGATGCCATCATCTTATTGGATGGTACTTGGAAGAAAGCCACTAAGCTTTATAAGCTCAACCCGTGGCTAAGCCAGTTGCCCAGTTTTCAGTTCGATTCGGTCAATGCAAGTGAATATACTATTCGTAAATCTAAACATGAATACAGTTTATCAACTCTTGAAGCGGCCGCTCAATTTCTCGAAATTGTAGATCAATGCGAAACTTCGGATCTCTATAAACTTCAAGCTGGTATGGTGAAAGAGCAGATGAAACGAATGCCTGATGATGTTAAAGCTCGATATTAAAGGAAGAAAATGCCAAGCTCGAGACTACAGCGCGGATACACTCGCCGAGGACCCGATTATCGATTCGGCGATCAAGTTGATTTCAGTGAAATTAAACAGACCTTTGGCTTTAAAACCATGACCATTGGTCATTGGGTTACGCCCGAAGAAACCCGTTTATCCGCCAATTTCATTTATGATGCCCTCGCAGATCTAGCCCAAATATTACAGGTACCACCAGAAGTCATTGGCCTTCGGGGAACACTTAATTTTGCTTTTGGTACAGGCGGGCAACAAGGTATTCAAGCGCATTACGCGGCAAATACGAGAACACTCGCGTTAGCAAAAAATGCCGGCGGTGGCGCACTTGCCCACGAATGGTGGCATGCATTTGATCACTATATTTGCCAGCATTTAATAACACAGCCAAAAAAGCCTTTTGCATCGTCAGCTTGGTTACTTTCTACTGAAACCGTATTACACCCTCTGAACAATGCTTTAGCAACGTTTTTTGCGCATACCTTTTTAGATGAACAACATCAACAACCAAATCGGTATTTTCATACCGCCAAGATTGCTGATAGCGCAAACAAACAAATATATTACGCCCTGCCCGAGGAGCTAACAGCTCGGATGTTCGAGGCCATTATTGCCTATCACAGCGATATATCAAATTCATTTTTGGCCGCGGGAATTAAAGGTTCAGAACAAGAAAAACTGGGGATTTACCCAAAGCATGAACATAGAAAACGATGCGCTGAGCCCATTTTTCACTACTTCAGCGAACTAGGAAAGATTTTATATCACCAGCATAGGTGACTTTACCAAGCCAACTCTTAAACTCCGTGAACGGCAACGGACGTGAAATAAAATAGCCCTGCGCAAAGTCGCAGCCATAGGCCTGCAAACGAATGTAGCTATTGATATCCTCAACCCCTTCTGCCACCACCCTTGATCCTAAACTGTGCGCCATATCACACGTCGCTTTACAAATTGTTTGGTTGCTCTTAGATGTCTCAATATCCATCACAAAACTTTTATCAATTTTAAGTTCATCAAATCCAAGTTTACTCAAATATGCAAGTGAGGAATATCCAGTACCAAAATCGTCTATCGCCACCTTTACGCCGATTGAACGATAATCATCTAACACCCCTTTAAGCTCTGCTTCTTTTCCTATCGTTACAGATTCCGTGATCTCTATCATTATTTGAGAAGGTGCGAGTGATAATTCATTGATAAGCGTAATAAGCTGTACCGACAACTCTCTTCTACTCAAGTCACGACCAGATACGTTGATTGAAATAACGTGCTCAGGCAATAACTTGGTTATCTCAGCTTGATAATGAAGCGCATGCTCAATCACCCATTCGGTGATCTCATAAATTTGCCCTGAAGACTCCGCAATCGGAATAAATTCGTCAGGTGGTATGTAACCAAGTTCAGGGTGAAGCCAGCGCAGTAGCACTTCCGAGCCAAATACCCTGCCAGTCCTGAGGTCTACCTGCGGCTGAAAGAATAAACTGAACTGTTCATGTTCTATCGCACTTTTAAGAAACGAGGTGAGCTTTAATTGTCGCTCAGTCGAAATAGAGCTTTCAACATCAAATAGATGCCAACGTTGACCATTGTGTGACTTAGTATTAAGAGCCTGCAGCGCGCGCTGGATAAGCTTCTCAGTGGATTTTGCATGCATTGGATAATTCGCAACCCCAACCTCTAAACTATCGACAATCTGCGTGTCTTTATAGCCAACCCCTTCTTCGAATACAGCTGATAAAATACATACATATTGCTCAACTTGACTGACCTCTATTTTACCATCAAGCACGATGGCAAACACTTGGTCTTCTAGACGGTAAATAGGTGTGTTTCCTTTATTTGCAACGGCAGCGCTACCATAAGTATTGATTTGCTCAGAGACCTCTTTGAATAACTTATTGATGTGCTGATTTGCAAAGGTTAAGCCAAAACTCAGTCTTATTGATGGCAGGATCAGTGGTTTAAAAAGCAACAATGTATGCGCTTTATTTTGCTCCTCAAGCTTAGCGAGCGAACCAAACAGGGCGAATTTATTGGGAAGTGCAGTCTCTTTATCAAACTCAGCATAATGAATATACATACGCCGCTTTTCCGCATCATGCCAAACCACAAACAGTAGTAAGAGCATTAAATGTAGGCTGATCAACACATGGTTTACGATTGATATTTGCTCACTTGGTTGTATTAATTGACTCCCAGCAAAACCAATTAATACCGCCACCATAGGAGACCAAATTGCGCAGCAAAAATAGACTTCTTTACGGCTGTCTTTATCTTGACTTACCAAAATCATCGTACTTAATACAATTGCACCAATAACCATAATTGACTGAAGTGCAAACGGTAAATCCACTTTCGCAAACGCCACAATGACACCGCTTAGTAAGTAGATATATGCGGTCGTCTTGATGGTTAGCTTTATCTTTCTATCAAGCCTATTTTTAGTAAGGAAATGATGAAAAAACAAAAGGCTGAAGCCGAGTGCAAAACACACAAAGCTGCCACTGTAATGTAAAAAATGAATGCTATTTTGGTAGCTGAAAAAGATATCAGCGAGTCCTTTATGGGTGACGTAAAGGCAGGCTAATGACAGCAAATAGCCACCAACCGAAAGCAGGCTTGCGCGTTTCGAAATAATACCGGTACTGAGCATGAAAATACTCAATAAAAACATCACCCCTAGAAACAACCCTGTTAAAAATAGATGAGCATTGGTATCTTCTATATAAACTTCATAAGGTTCAATACTCACTCTAGACAAGGAAACATAGGGTGATTGAACTTTAACAACGATCGGCTCAATATGGCTATTTGCATCAATTACCAAATGGGGGGAAAAGTGGGATAACGATGTATGATTATTACTTGCGGGGATTTGAGTTAATTTTCCAATAGGGTCCGTGGTAAAAAACTCAACACTGCCCATGGATGGACGTGCGACTGTTAGCACTTGGTCTGACAGATCATCGCGAACGAGGTTTGTGATTCGAAGCCAAACCGCAACGCCCTTTGGAATAATTACCGTTTCTTGCGATACATTAAACTGGGCCTCGGAAAAGTCACCATAGCCTACTGAAATTAAAGGTCTTGCTTCTATAGTTTCTGCGGCCAGCTGCGTTTCAGCAGTAGCCAACATCGCAAAGATGCAACACACAATTATCGTAAACATCAGTGTGGCATACCTAGCAGCGCTAAGCCACATACCCATTCTCCTTGAGTCACTTTGACGGTGATTTATCACGTTATGCAAAGAACCAAGCGTTAACGTTCAAGAAAAACACCAACCTGAAAACATTGGCTATGAGCTTCTCTTTGCAAATCAGTAGGCAACGCCATTCGCGCACTAATACCTATTTCACTTTGTCTACTGCAGTCATTCGCATGACGCTTTCGCCGACAACATAAAAAACGCATTACAATAAGTATGGTTTGGATCAAAGCAAATGCAAAAATATTATTGAATTTAAATCGTTATGGTTATTTGATGGGGGATCAAAAATGTAAAGATGGCATGCCGTTATAGGGGGTTAAATATTTAATTATAAGATTGGAACAACAACTTGTTCTCCAGCCGCTGTTATTCCCAAGCTAAGCGTCAGATTTGTTTGTAATAGGCCAACTATTTACACACAAATCCTCTCGCCTACCTATTCAATTAACTGTCGTCACTAATACGCGAAGCAACCGCACTATTTTGATCCTTATATTTGGCGTCTTTACGCTCGTTATAAGGGAATTGCGCAGCACTTGTCATCGTTTCAAAGCTCATCGCACCTATTTTCATGTTTGGCCTAAGTGCCAAAGGCAACTTACCTGAGTTATAGAATTCTAATACGATGTTTCCAGACCAACCGGGATCAATACGATGCGCAGTAACATGAACCATTAAACCTAGCCTTGCCAGCGACGAGCGGCCATCTAACCAACCAACAAGGTCGGCAGGTAGGGTTACTTTTTCATACGTCATTGCCAGCGCCAGCTCACCAGGGTGCAAGAAAAACGCTTGGCCATCTTCTAACACAATTTCGTCACTCATGATGGATTCCATCGCGGCATTGATCTGATCTTTAGGACCACTGAGATCAACGTAAGGCGCGGCATGGTCCTGAAACACTCTAAACTTGTTACCCAGTCTTAAATCCACGGTAACGCCTGAAATCATATCTGGCTTAGGTGTAGGTTCGATGATTATGCGTTGTTGTTCAATCGCTTCTCGAATATGGGTATCCGATAATCTCATTCTTAGTCTTCCGTCATCACAATCTCAACACCCGATGTTGAGTCTGATTGGTAATATAACATACTGGCAACCAGTTGGGCACAATCAACATAGTGATCTGCTATACCATGATTGTCAGTCTTACTTTCTGAATTAGGCTCACGGACTGTGGCAATGATATCTTCGCCCTGCTCTGTTGCTGTTCTGATCTGTTCGTTAAGCGGTACTTCCGCGAGCAGAGGCACACCATAGCGACTCGCCAGCGTGGTGCCACCAGAGTGACCAAAAATATGGTTGCGACTACCACATTGCTCACAATTGAAGTAACTCATATTTTCGACCAAACCTAAAATAGGGAGCTGCACTTTTTCAAACATCGCGATGCCCTTCTGTGCATCTGCAAGCGCTAAGGTCTGCGGTGTAGTGACAATCACCGCACCACTGGCTGGCACTTTTTGCGTCATGGTAAGTTGGATATCTCCTGTGCCTGGCGGCATATCAACAATCAGATAATCCAGCTCACCCCAATCCGTTTCATTTAACAATTGAGTAAGCGCTTGAGAAGCCATTGGTCCTCGCCAAACAGTGGCGTCCTCTGCTGGGACCAAAAAGCCGATAGACATGGCTTTAATACCCGACTTTTCAATTGGTAGTAAGGTTTTATCATCTTTCGCCTGAGGTTTTTCATCCTCAAGAGCCAGTAAACTAGGTAGCGAAGGGCCATAAATATCAGCATCTAGCACACCAACTTTCGCACCTTGAGCACGTAGCGCATACGCCAAATTAATCGCAGTGGTAGACTTACCAACCCCGCCCTTACCCGAGGCAACAAGAATAATATGTTTAATGGCTTTAAATTTTGGTCTGCCGACTACGACGACTTTCGATGTCACCTCAACGGGCTTACCTAAGTGTTGCTGCAGATAACTGGCAATTTCTTGATCACATTGAATAGCAAACGGGAAATTAATATGTACTTGGATTTGCGTTTTTGACTCTTGCGTTTTGATGACCCAATTGGCATCAATACCTACTGGTAATGCCGCACTACGATAGCCATTTAAAAGCTCAATGATTGCCTGTTTGGTGTTTTTCCCCTTGGCAAACCATTTTTCCAGTCCAAACATACAAATTAAACTCCTCTGGGTGATGAAAATAGCCACGGAATTATGTAACATTCAACTCATTAAAACCAGTCAATTCGCGGTTCATGGTCTGAACGAAGGTGAGTCACTAAGCACACTTGTCCATTCAAGTGTTAACTCGGTGAATAATCAACCAATTCAACACCATCAATTAGAAAGATCGCGCTAAATTCATGGAATCGTTATGACGAAGAGAAAAATTCTCATTACCAGTGCATTACCATACGCAAATGGCCCCACTCACTTAGGCCACTTGCTGGAATATATTCAAACCGATATTTGGGCTCGCTTCCAAAAGTTACAAGGCCATGAAGCCTATTATGTATGTGCAGACGATGCGCACGGCACGCCAATCATGCTAAATGCACAGAAGCAAGGTATCACACCTGAAGAAATGGTTAAGCAGGTAAGTATTGAGCGTCAGCGTGACTTTGCAGACTTCAATATCGAGTTTGATAACTATCACAGCACACATAGTGACGAAAACCGTGAACTAAGCGAGCTTATCTACACTCGTTTAGACGAAAAAGGCTATATCAAAAAGCGCACGATTTCACAGTTATTTGACCCAGAGAAAGGCATTTTCCTACCAGATCGTTTTGTTACTGGTACTTGCCCGACTTGTAAGTCTGAAGATCAAAATGGCGATAGCTGTGATGCCTGCGGTGCAACCTACAGCCCAACAGAGTTGATTGAGCCAAAATCGGTGATGTCTGGTGCGACACCTATCTTGAAAGATTCAGAGCATTACTTCTTTGACTTACCAGCATTCGAAGACATGCTAAAAACATGGCTACGCTCAGGTAGTCTGCAATCTGAAATGGCGAACAAGCTAGACGAATGGTTTGCAGACGGCTTGCAGCAGTGGGATATCAGCCGTGACGCCCCCTATTTTGGTTTTGAAATCCCAGGCGCGCCTGGCAAATATTTCTATGTTTGGTTGGATGCACCAATCGGTTACATGGCAAGCTTCAAAAACCTTTGCGAGAAACAAGGCCTAAACTTTGACGAGTTTTGGGGTGAAGGCTCTGACGCCGAGCTTTATCACTTTATCGGTAAAGACATCATCTACTTCCACAGCCTATTTTGGCCTGCAATGCTTGATGGCGCTAATTTCCGTAAACCAAATAACGTATTCGCTCACGGTTTTGTCACCGTAAATGGCGCTAAGATGTCTAAGTCAAAAGGCACTTTTGTAAAGGCTCGTACCTACCTTGAACACTTAGATCCAGAATATTTACGTTATTACTACGCGGCTAAACTAAACAGCGGCGTTACGGATTTAGACCTCAACTTAGAAGATTTCGCGGCACGCGTAAACTCAGACTTAGTGGGCAAAGTGGTAAACATCGCGAGTCGCTGCGCAGGCTTTATTACTAAGAAATTTGACGGCAAGCTAAGCGGCTCTATTATGGACGAAGCGCTACTAACTAGCTTTGTTGCTGCAAAGGATTCAATCGCGACACATTTTGAAAACCGCGAATACAGCCGCGCAGTGCGTGAAATCATGACCCTTGCTGACAAAGCAAACCAGTTTATTGATGCCGAAGCGCCTTGGGTGCTTGCAAAGAATGAAGAGACACTTGAGCGTGCACATCAAGTGTGCTCTATGGGTCTTAACCTATTCCGCGTACTACTGACTTATTTAAAACCTATCCTTCCAGGTATGGCGAAAAATGTAGAAGCTTTCTTAAACACTGAGCTAAGTTGGGAAAGCGTTGACAACGCCCTTGTTAATCATGAAATCAATAAGTTTAAGGCACTAATGCAGCGTGTTGAACTTGATAAAGTGAATGCGATGATCGAGTCTTCGAAAGAAAGTCTTGAAAAGAAAGTGGGTGGTCAATCTGTAGCAGCAGATCCGAATAGCCCGCTTGCCAAAGAGCCAATCGCTGCGGAAATCGAATTCGATGATTTTGCCAAAGTTGATCTGCGTGTCGCAAAAATTGCTAACGCAGAGCATGTTGAAGGTGCAGACAAACTGCTTAAACTTACGCTTGATTTAGGTGGTGAAACGCGCCAGGTGTTTGCTGGCATTAAGTCTGCTTATTCACCTGAAGATCTTATCGGCAAGTTAACAGTAATGGTTGCAAACCTAAAACCTCGTAAGATGCGTTTTGGTATGTCAGAAGGCATGGTGTTGGCTGCAGGCCCTGGTGGTAAAGAAATTTACATCTTAAATCCAGACGAAGGTTCACAGCCTGGCATGCGAGTGATGTAATCACCCTATTACTTGTATACAAATAAAGGCTTCAATTTAGAAGCCTTTATTTTTGCTCAGATCAAACCTTCGCGCCAAATTTCATTATCGAAAATTAACCAAACCGCGACCAGATACAAACAGCCGCCGTAAAACCGATTCAACCATTTATTATAATTTGGGTCATTCGACACTCGCGCCAACAAATCACCAGCTTTAATCCACACCAAATGCACCAAAATGTTGAGTATCGCAAGCCATAACACCAGAATTAAATTGCCCAACGCGCCGAAGGTATCATTTGCTTGTTCACTAAAAAGCGTAAACATAATAAAGACTAATACCCATCCTTTGCTATTCAATATTTACACAACTAATCTAATCGCTTTTTAAAGCGCATCGTCGCAATCATAAAGCCAATCACACTAAAGGCGACTAAACAGAGTAAATCAAAATACAAATCGCTGAAATGCGCGCCTCGAAGTACCACAGCTCGGATCGACCGTACGTAATGTGTGGCAGGTAAGATCTCTGCAAGGTATTGCGCCGCTCTTGGCATCGCGGCAAATGGGAACATAAATCCTGATAGCAATATCGCAGGCAGTAACACAAAAACCGTCATTTGCATTGCTTGTAATTGGTTCTTGGCTTTGGTGGAGATCAACAGTCCTAAGGTAAGGCTCGCGGTGATAAACAACAACGTCACGATAAGTAAACTTGGCATATCAAAATTGAGCGGTACATCAAATAGCCAATGTCCTAAAAATAGTATTATCGCCATTTGAATAAAGCCAACAAGAATGTAAGGTAGAATTTTACCTAACATTAGTTCGGTTGGCCGAACCGGTGTGGTGATAAGAAATTCCATATTACCCTGCTCACGCTCTCTAACCAGCGCTGATGAGGTAAATAGGATCATCGTCATCGTTAATATAATAGCAATCAAACCGGGAATAATATTAACCGACGAACGTTTCTCTGGGTTAAAGTAATTTTGCAGCGCAAAAGCTGGGTCTGGCAGTGCAGGCATAGGTAACCTTTTGATGCTAGTTGGCAACTTGCTGAGTCCCGCCACGGCACCACTCAATAACGGATCGGAACCATCAATCAACCACTGTGCAACGCTATGTTGCGCTGTACTATTACCCACTTTATAGCCACTTAGTTGATAATCACGATTGAGCTGCCGACGCACAAAATCAGCAGGAATAACCAACACCGTATTCACCTTTCCTCTGGTAATGGCCTGCTCAGCCGCCGCAATTGAATCATAATAGCCGATAAAGTCAACAACTTGAGTGTTGGCTGCGGTTTGGATCAACTGTCTGGATTGATAAGTCTGACTAAAATCAACAATACCTGCGGAAACATGTCTTACATCAGTATTAATTGCATAACCAAATAGCAACAGCTGCGCCAATGGCAACATCACAATCATCGCAAAGGTAATACGGTCGCGTGCCAGCTGCATAAACTCTTTACTGACGATGGCATTTAACCTACGCAAGCTCAGCATAGCCCCTCCCTGTGCTCGTTACAAACACATCCTCGAGGTTAGCGCGAGTGAAATCCACTTCGTAACCACCTCCAGATTCAGCTCGCAATAATGCCAGAGGTTGTGATTCTTTTTTGTTTATCAACACCCTTAGGCGAGCACCTATTTGGGAGACGGAAATCACACTCGGTAATGAAGCTAAACGTGTTTTTAATGCCGCAACGTCGTCACCCACAACTTCGCACACCGAAACCTTTAACTGTTCCATCAGCGCGATGGGACTATCATCCGCACGCTTTACACCTTGCTCTAAGATAGCAAGGCGGTGACAACGCTCTGCCTCGTCCATATAATGGGTAGACACTAAAATGGTCGTGCCCTGCGCACTTAAACTAAATAACTGCTCCCAAAATGCACGACGATTTTCCGGGTCAACCGCTGACGTCGGCTCATCTAAAAAGAGCAACTCTGGTTTATGAATAACAGCGGCGGCAAGCGCGAGGCGTTGTTTTTGTCCACCACTCAATGCACCGGACTGCACCGATTTTTTATCTTCTAATTGGTATTCCTGTAGCAGCTCAGCCACTCTACGCTTAACATCATTGCGTGATAAACCATAAATTTTCGCCACAAACTCGAGATTCTCCAGCACACTTAGCGACTCGTATAGGGAGAATTTTTGCGTCATGTAGCCTAATCGATTACGCAAGCTTTCACCATGTGCCTGCACATCCTTTCCCATAATACTGATATGACCTGTGGTTGGTGTTAACAGTCCAGTCAACATTCGGATTGTAGTTGATTTTCCGCAGCCATTTGGCCCTAGAAAGCCATAAATTTCGCCCTGTTTTACGGTAAGGTCTAGGTCTGAAACCGCCCAATAGTCGTTAAACTGCTTACCCAAACCTTCACTTTGGATCACGATTTCCTTGGTCATTCTTACAGCTCCACCCAAACCGGCGTGCCTGACGGGACAGTCACTTTATCAGTGAGCACCACTTCCACCACATACATTAAACGTGCTCTTTCTTCTTGTGAAAGTGCAAAATAAGGCGTGAAGCTCGCGCTTTGGCTAATGTAGCTGACGGTGCCTTGTAGACTTTTATCACTGCCATCGAAATGCACATTTAGCACACTTCCCAAAGAAACTTTAGCAAGCTGGGTTTGCGGCAGATAAAGTCGAGAGAATGTTTTGTCGTCAGCAGCCAGCAGAATAATCGGTGCACCTTTAATGGGACGCTCACCAACAAGCCAAGGTAAATCCTCGACAATGCCGGAAGTTGGTGCTTTAAGGGTAAGATCAGCGAGCTGCTTGTTGGCAATAATTAGCTGTGTTTGTGCTTCTGTAATTGCGATTTTTGCTTGTTCGATTGTCTCCTCTCTCGTGCCATTTTCAAGCTCTTTCAAACGCGCTTGGGCCTCTTGCAAGATACCAAGTGTCGACTCGACATTGGCAGAGGCGGCATCGACCCTATCTTGAGAGGTCAACTTGTCTTTGATTAACTGCCTCTGTCGAACAAGTTGCCGCTGAGCTTCTTCCCAAGCGGCCTGTGCTGCATGGACCCTTGCTTTGGCTTGTTTGACTTGTTCAACTCGGGTGCCAGAGAGTAACAATCTATATTGCGCTTGCAAGCGCGCGATTTGCTGTTCAATAGCATTAACCTGTTGTTGCTGCACCACGTCATCGATTTTCGCCAGTGGCTGTCCTTTTACCACTTTATCGCCGCGCTCGACCAGCAACTCAACTAATAACTCTCCGGTTGGGCTGCTGATCTGCACCTGCGGTCGTTCGATAATGCCGAAGATTTTACGCTCGGGTTTAGAACAACCAACCAAAAGCGTCAATAACACAAAACTGATGATGTAAAACGGTGTTTTCATAATGTTTTCCGTTCAATATGCTGGGATAGAAACACGTTAAAAATAGCTTGCTGATGTTTGCCAAGCGAGCGCCACTGCTCAGTATCCGAGTTTTCGATACCAAGTAGCGGCTGCATCACTGGTGGAACCAAAAAAGGAAATGCCGACAAGCCAAGGCAGGTTAAAAGTAACCATTCAGCTCGAATGGGCTCTGCAGGCGAAAGCGTTTGAAAGGTCGAATTTAAAGTACTGACACCGTTCTCTACATGCTCAAAGAAAATCTTTTTTATGATTTCATGCTCTTTAGAGTGCGTATCATGTAGTGCCATAAAAATGATCTTAGGTAGCGTTGGGTATTGGCTCATCACCTGAAAGTAGCGCTCTATAAACTGAGTTAAAATAAGCGGTGAGAGTTCACGTAACTGTGATTTTTTAATCCCTTCAAGCAAGCTCAGTAGAGGTGCTGCAACCTCGCGAAATACCGCTTCAAACAGTCCCGCTTTATCGCCGAAGTAGTACTTAATCAAAGCAATGTTTACCTCAGCAAGGTCCGCAATTGCTCTAGTCGTGACTCGATTATATCCGCGGTTAATAAACAAACACTTACCAGCGGTGATGAGCTTTTCTCTCGGGGTAACAGCGGCTTCCGTTAGCTTATTTGTCATGTTTCAACTCCATTAATCACTTGATTAATATACTAGGACAAATGTGCAAGCTTCACGACAGCTTTCGTTAATCAAAAAAGAGGAAATGATTAATCACTAATCTACATCAAACTTTCATTGGTTATCTGGCCTTTTCGTGGACAGTCACTTAACAGTTGATATTCAAACAGCGAAGCCAACAAAGCAAAAAGCCGAATTTCATATGCCGTTATCATGGGCAGTCACTTAATAGTTGATATTCAAATAGCGAAGTCAACAAAGCAAAAAGGCCGAATTTCATCGGCTTTTGAAATGCTAAAAATTGCTTCACTTAGCCAGAGAGTTTTGAGGATAACTCTGCTCTCGTGCCCTGCCATCACGCTGGTACCTACATCCTTTAGGCAAGGCGCATTTACGCACCAATAGCTGGTTATTGGACGTGAATTCAACGCAGCTAGCGCTAAAACTAGCTGCTAGAAAGACATTAATTATCTGAAGTTCAGGTTAACTTAGTGCAGTTTCATTTTTGGCCGTACCACTCTTAGCACCTTTTCGCTTATCCATAGTGCAAAGGTTTTTGCGATACCATGGATTGCGCGCTGATGCATTCTATACAATGAGATGTACATGAATCGCGCTATCTTGCCTTCAATAAAAAAGCTATTGCTGGTTAGGTTCCCCATTAAACTACCAACGGTGCTATAACGAGATAAATTCACTAAAGAGCCGTGATCACTATAGGTAAACTCTTGTAAAGGTTGATTTTTTAGTGTGGCGATTAGATTTTTCTCTACACATTGCGCCATTTGATGGGCGGACTGAGCACGCGGCGGCACTTGAGTACCATCCGCTTGGGTAAATGCACAGCAATCACCGATGACATAAATATGCTCATCTACACTGCTTTGTAAGTATTGATTTACCTTAATTTGATTATTACGAGTAAGCTCGAACAGCCCAATCTCTTTAATAAAGTCAGGAGCTTTTACCCCCGCAGCCCACACCTTGATGTCTGCCTTTAACTGTTCATCTTCTTTAGTAATAAAACTGTCTTCAGTTGCCTGCTTTACCTGAGTGCCTTCTCGCACCGTGACACCGAGCTTCACAAGCTCCCGTTTAGCTGAATTGGCAATACGCTCAGGTAATGCAGGTAATATTCGAGGACCTGCTTCTATTAAATCAATACGAAGGCGTTTGGCAGTCATTTTATTCAGCCCGTACATTTTCAACATGTCTGATACATGATACAGCTCGGCAGACAGCTCAACGCCAGTAGCGCCACCACCAACAATACCGATAGTTAACGAGTGCTTTGGATCATCGTCTTGGTGTAAGCGTGTAAAGTTATCGAGGAGTGCATGCTGAAATCGCTCAGCTTGCTGATTTGAATCGAGAAAGAAGCAATGCTCCTTGACCCCCGGCGTATTAAAATCATTGCTAATACTACCAATGGCAAGCACTAAATAGTCATAGCTGACCTGTCGCTCTGGGAGGATACGATGACCGAGTTCGTCTTTTAGCTCGCTCAGCGTGATGGTGTTATTGATTGAGTCTACGTGGCTAAAACTGCCGAGCTGAAACTGATAATAATGCTTTGCTGCATGAGCAGAATAAACCACTCCATCTAAGTCAGCGTCTATAGACCCTGTCGCGACTTCATGAAGCAACGGTTTCCAAATATGACTGCGATTTTTATCAATTAATAAGATTTCCGCTTGGCGTTTTTTTCCGAGTTTATGCCCTAATTGTGTTGCCAGCTCTAAGCCACCAGCACCACCACCGACTATCACGATTTTAGGAAGTTGCGTATTCATCATGTTGCCCTTAAAAGTATAATACTTAAGTACTCTAAGGTCTTGGAAAAGCACTTAGGTATTTCAAATCCATCATGAAATACCTTGTCTGGCAACGCCTACTATTGTGCGCCTTTTTAGCTCATTTGTCAGCGGATAACGTCAAAATTATTCAACAGTTTTCCCAAGTCCAAGGACGCTCAGAGCCAACAAATGCGGCTCGCATAACGGCGAAGATGACCATCCCTCTGCCGCTCAATTTTACATTCAGTTCTAGGTAATTGTTGTACTAACCTTCAAGGTTGAATGCACTTTC
Organism: Pseudoalteromonas sp. NC201; assembly: GCF_002850255.1. NCBI lineage: Bacteria > Pseudomonadati > Pseudomonadota > Gammaproteobacteria > Alteromonadales > Pseudoalteromonadaceae > Pseudoalteromonas > Pseudoalteromonas sp. NC201. Next base: position 1,821,779 of record NZ_CP022522.1, on the reverse strand, counting down.
TAATATAGAGACTAGACTGAATGTAAGCATACTCTGAGCCGAGAATAGTATCTCTGCACTTCACGGGTTATGTGTCTTTTTGTATTAGCTATTTAAAGGAGATATACATGGCATTTCCAACTGCAGTGAATAGTCAAGTTACCGATTCAGTGTCTCAAACAAACGCTAAAGTGCTTGGAGACTCACCAGCATTAGCAACGAGTAAGCTCATGCTTGCCGTGAGCCAAGCATTGTCAAACGCTGCATATAACGCTATCAATGTGCAACAAAATAACAATGTCACTGCTCAAGCGGCTTTGACGCAGGGAGTGAATACCCTAATGAATGTGGATACCGCAGCATCAATGGTTGTTATAAAAATTTACAGATAGTAAGAAATACCCTATTCCCCGAGTCAATGTAAATAACATACAAAGTAAGGTAAAACTATGGGCAGTGCAGGAAAGCCTCCTTATAACCTCTTAGGCAGCCTAGCAAGCGAGAAGGCTAAAAAAGAGTTCCAATAGTTTCATAGCGTCTGCGCAGAACTTAGAACAAGCTCTGCGCTAGTCGCTAGATTATTGCTTTTCTATTTGGCCGTCTTTCATCACAAAGGTGACGTTTTCCATTACACTAATGTCTTTTAGTGGGTTGCCTTTAACCGCAATAATATCAGCAAGTTTCCCCACCTCAAGCGAGCCTAATTGTGTATTTTGTTTCAGTAACGTCGCCGAGTTAATAGTGGCAGCCTGTAAAGCTTGTAGTTCAGTCATACCAAATTTCACCATACGGCTAAACTGCTTACCATTGTCACCGTGAGGATAAACACCAGCGTCAGAGCCAAACACCATATTCACGCCTGCTTTTACCGCTTTTGTAAAACTAGCACGCTGAGTAGCACCCACCTTACGTTCTTTATCCAAGCTTTCGGGCAAAATACCTGCCTTTTCTCCCTCGCCAAGAATAAATTCCGTATTGTAGATATCCATAGAGAAGTACGTGCCTTTGTCTTTGGCTAGCTGAATGGCTTCATCATCCACAAAACTTACATGCTCTACTGAGTTCACACCTGCTTTAATTGCAGACTTGATACCGTCAGTGCCGTGCGCGTGGGCAGCAACCGTTAAACCGCGTAAGTGTGCTTCGGTCACAATCGCTGTCATTTCCTCTTGGGAATATTGCTGAGCACCCACTTTAGTGCCTTTAGATAGTACGCCACCCGTTGCACAGAACTTGATTAAGTTAGCGCCATATTTAATATTTTCACGTACCTTTTGCCTTACTGCCCAAGGTCCATCAGCCACCCCTTCTGAAAATACTTTATGCTCATGGGTTAGGAGGTTGTTGTCACAATGGCCGCCAGTGATCCCAAGTGAAGGGCCTGCTGCGTTTACACGTGGGCCTGATACGTCACCATCAATAATGGCATCGCGCAGCGCGATGTCAGCATAGCCAGCAGCACCGAGGTTGCGAACAGACGTAAAGCCCGCATCTAGTGTGCGCTTGGCGTTTCTAACGCCAGTAATTGCCGCACGCGGTGCAGTGCGTTGCAGTCTTTTGTAGCCATGAACATGTGCGTCTGAAGTTAAGTGGACATGCATATCAAATAGACCGGGTAATAATGTGTGGCCACTTAGGTCTATCACCTCTGCGCCTTTTGGATAGGCTTTACGATTTGATTTTCCGACTGAGATAATTTTATTGTCTTCAACGACCACAGTTGCAGGTGAGATAAGCTTGCCTGACACCACATCAATCGCAGAGTCAGCATTTAAAACATACGTTTGCGCGTACACGCTACTTGAAACAAAGAGTGCCGTGCTCATCCATATTTTTTTATTCATGTTACTTCCTCATTTTTTGCTTGAGTGTAGAAAGAATATGGCTTGCAAACAAACTGATCGCGACCAATAACTGTTCCCATTTCAATAGTGCTATGTTTTTCTGTCTATTATCACTGTGTTAAACCAGAATAATGCAATGGCGGTTATAAATGCGATAGCGGCAAATAGCCCCCACATTAACTCTGGTGCCGCCATTTCTTGCACCAACACTTTATAGCTCCAACCAGATAAAAATCCAGCAAATAAGAAGCCCAACGCCATAGAAACAAAGTAGTACCCCATATACAACGCAGCTTGAGATTGAGGCGCGATACTCGCGACATATTCTTGGCTTTTAGGAGAGGCAAGCATTTCACCAAGCGCGATAAGCAATATGACAGTGACAATGAGCTGACCACTTAACCAGCCGCTATCGCTAAGTAATGCGATAAACGCAACCGTCATCACCAGTAAGCCCGTGACTAACACATAAAATGGTCTAAATCGCTGACAGAGAAAGCTCACCAAAATTTGTGCGACCACAATCGCTGCAAAGTCTAAATTAATGAGATACTCAGGATTAATTTGACGATATTGTACGAGTTGTTCAGCAAGGGCTTGCGCTTGGAGCTGTGAAAGTGCCTGTCCATTATCGTGAAGCGCATTTAGCGTTTGTAGTATCAACTGTATTTGCTCATGCGGGACATTCACTTTGAGGTGAACCCATTCAAGCCTAATGGTTTCAATGGATACCGCGCCGCTTTCCTTAAGCTCGTTGAACAGCGTAAAAATGGCAGCAGTTAACTTATCAATATCAACATGTGCTAAAAACGCGACGCCAGAATCGCCAAACCACGCCAATATATCTCGGGTATCTGCATAATCACGGATATACACAGGTAAAGTATAAAAAAGCTGATTATATACAGTCCAAAAGCCTGCAAGGATCAGCAAATATAACGCAAACGGCAGGTTACTCACCTTCATCGGTTGTTGCCACCATGCTTTAGTCGGCGCTCGATTTATAAGCACTCTGTCCCACACCCAGTTAGCTACTAACCATATTGCAATCCAAGTAAACGCTTGACTGTAGTTAGAAAACCCAACGCCTGCTGACATCAATAGCGCCAGTGCGACAAACAGCGTAAGTGCTAAACGTGTATTACCCAGCACCGACTGTGCAGTTTTTAATACTTGAGTAAGAGATTGCTTGGTTTTAGGTAATGTTTGGGGGTCTTTGTAAAATAACATCAAGGGAATAAAGTTTATGGCAATCCAAATCGCCGACATCATAAATACTGCATCCCAACTAATGGCGCGCATATATCCCGCAACCAATGGACCTAAAAATCCACCAATATTCACCATGGTATAAAAGATCCCAAATCCAAGACCACGATTACCATCGTTTGTACTGTGGCTTACGGTGCCAACGACCACAGGTTTAAAGCAAGCGGCACCTAGGGCAACAAAGCTCAGCGCAGCAAAAAACGGCCAAAAACTCTGTGCCTGTCCCAATAAATAATAGCTTGGCGTCATGACCAAAAATGCAAAAAAGAACATCTTTTTATACCCGACACGATCTCCTAACGCACCAGTTATAACAGGCAAAAGATATAAAAAGAAGGGAATAATCCCCTGTACGGCGCCACGCTCTATATCAGTAAAGCCAATACCGCCTTGCGACTTTGGTGTTGTCATATAAATTGATGACACGGCGAAAAATCCATACCAAGCGAGTCGTTCAAATATTTCCATGATATTTGCAATGTAAAAAGTTCGACCAAACCCAGACGGCGACGTTGACCGATTTGCCTCATTGAGATCTGGTTCACACCACTGCTGCTGATTTTGCATAATGACAATACCTGTTATCTTTGTTATTTTATATTGCATACAATATACACAAATAATAACGAGAGAAAAGTATCATGTCTTTATTTTATCTATTCCATACCTTTTATTGGCGAATACCCTCTATGCAAAAGCCGCGGCTAGGGTTTACTCCTCTAATTGCAATACTTGCCTTACTCAGCGGATGTAAAACTACGCGAAGCGATATTGCCGCTATTCCAAGCCCCGCTGATATGCGCTCTGAAATAAGCGTTAATGGTCGAGTCAGCACGCTGAAACACATTGATATCCAACATGTTGGTAAACAAATTCCGCTGACTTATAGCGATGGAAAAATAGCTAATTCGCGGGGATATGACTGGTGGGTGAGTAAACATTTTGCGCTAAAAAGTGACTTTCCTGAGGACAAAGTAAAACTCTATTTAGAATTACTAGAAATGTCTTACCCTCACTATGTTGAATTGTTTGGTATGGCGCCCGCAGCGATTGATAAAAAGAGAATTGCTGTCGTTTATGGCAGTTCACGCCAACGTACAAAAGAAGCCATGCTGGACGACGGTTTTTTGCGAGGCGTACATAAAACGGCTGGTGGCGAAACCATGTTTTATAACCGCGCAGGGTACAACTTTCCGAGTCATCGCCAGCATCACCAGCGCTACATCGTGATCCATGAAACCATGCATGCGTTTCATATGGCTCTGAACGGTCACTCAACTTGGGCACCCAATTGGATCACCGAGGGGATGGCAGATGCCATTGCAAGCCACGTATATGATCCAAATAAAAAGCAGCTAACTGTGATGGTTTTCGACCGCGCTCCAATGAACTATCTGCACTTAGGTTTACAGCAATATCACCAAAGTGGACAGCCATCTTTTGAAGCAATCAATGATGATCCATCACTCAAACGCGGGCTCAACTTTTTTATCGTACATTTTTTATTGAGCGACCCTGAGCGATATCAATATTTTAAACGCTTTATCGGCAAATTAATGGACGCAAATCCTCACTCTGAAGACACCTTGCCAACTGCCAATGCACTCTTAAAACAGACCTTCCCCAATTGGCCCCTGCTTGAACAGCAGTTTGCGGCGTTTGTGCGCTCTGCCACGCCAAGTTTTTATATTGTCGATGGGCCTTGGGAGCAAAACGGTGCTGCATATTGGCTCAGAAATACCGAAAGCAAAGCACTTAATCGTCTTGACATTCATCCAAACTTTTCTTCTACACATGTCGTGATGGATTTTCCCGCATCAGATAAAACACCTCTAATCAACTCACTTGATGAGAATAGTGTTGCAGCACTAATCGACTTCGAGCCAGAGCAAATTAAACGTGGAGAAATTGGCTTTGCGTTAATCGCTGACTTAACAAGTCAAAGCTTAGATGCGCGTCTTGGACGCACTAAAGTTGAAGAAGTTGACTTTAGTAAAGATAACTTGCTGCAATTTACCCTTCAAGAAGGTGTAAAGTTAACGGTCTCAAGCAATCAAGCATTATTTCCCGCAAAGTCTATCGCACTGCTGCCGCAATTACGCATGGATATCATGCAATATCATCAACTTGCGCTCACGCTTTCAAAGCAGAACGATGCGCTAGTTATTAAAATGAAAACACTACACCATGAGCAACTGGCTAGGTTACAATTGAGCCAAATCGACATTTCAGCGCTTAGCTTGCAAAAAATAAGTCTTCTTGGCCGAAATAATAATCATAGAATAGCGCCCTACTTTGCCGCGCATGATTACTTGATCACGAATGAACAAACCACTAATCCCTGGCACTTTAAAGGTGCATCGCTACTGCGCAGAGCCTTTAAAACCTGTGTGGAATATAGCGCTCAGCTAAGTGATTGTATGACCCCACTTCGCGAAATATTTAACAAGCAGAAATCAAGGACAGTCACTGAAACTGAGAATAAAACCCTCAACCATTTGATGCAAAATTGGCAATCAACACTTGGCGACGATGCACTCTTTACGCTAAGTGGTATCAACATCCAGAACTATTTTTCTGACGGAATGCACTATCTCTACATCAACAACCCCAGTAAGCATGCAGTTGCGCTAACTTACGGTAACTACAAAAAAATTCTAGCTTCAGGTGAACACCGTGTTCTATTGCCAAAACAAGTCTCTCAGACCTTGGTAATTAATTGGAATGGATTAACAAGACAAAAATCTCTTCTAACGCCGGAGAAACCTTTTGATGGGGTAAAAATGGAAGTAACTATTCGTGACAATATAACCATTACGCTAATCGGTCCCTATTCAGGTGCATCGAGTGGCACATTACACGTCGATTTTACCCCATATCAATCATTTAAAAATGAAGGGTCACTTTGGCAGCAGCCTGTTACTTTCTTACCTTATCAAACACAAGTAATTAAAATAGATAAGTTACAAGGATTAAAAAATGGATTACTTGAGATCACGGGTGAGTTTGACGTTGATGGTGAACCGATTAGGCTGGTTAAAATAATCAATTTGTAGAAACAATTAATTGGAAGTCTGAAAAGCCAAATAAAGTAGGACCGATGGCTTTGTGCAAATAAGATTGAGTGTATCATACAACGTGCACGACTAACTGCTCCCTCAACCTGAGCGAGCAGTTAGACACTTACAACCGGATTAAATTGGCCGTCTACGTAAGTTCATATTACATAAAAAGTCGCTGGCTTTGCGAAATATTACTTCGTCGCCGTAAATTGCGATGCTCACAATAAGACTCAATCGAATCTGCTCTACCAATCGCACCGTGAAAAGTTTGCTCAAGCTGGGTAGTAAGTTTCAGCCAATTACGTGCTTCTAGACCTAATTGTTCCAAAATAGATTTTTGACGCGGTTCGATAAACCCGGGTTTACCAGCACGAATACACCTCCCTGTTGAATCAACTAAGTCTAGGTATGACCGTAATTCAAAAGGAATTCCTTTGTGTACATGTCTTTTGGTATTTCCTAAAAACCGCGCTAGATAATTCGGCTGTTTGCATCTTTTTGCAAACTCACACCTAAGTTTTATACTGGTGTGTTCTGAATCTTCTAGGTTACTAGCCAATTTTGCACGAATGGGGTTTAAGTCTACGTAAGCCATGCATGCTAACAAGGCTGAAGCATCAAGCAAGGCCTGAGATTTAAATCTCCCTTCCCAAAAGTGTCCGGTACATTCATCCTCTTGATTAGCACGTCGAGCGATGTGCTCATTGAGCCCTCTCATAAACCAGCTAATACTCGCTAAGCGACTTCTATATTCATTGATTTCTTTGCTTAATTCACTTTTTTGCCCTTCGTTTAAGCATTCACCTTGTAAAAATTGCTGAGCGTGTGAAGATACCTTATAAAGCTTGCTCCAGCGTAGTAAAATAGCTTTATCATTGAGCCTTTGTGCTTTTTTATCATCGATATACAACACCACATGGGTGTGATTAGGCATTACCGCGTAAGCACAAACATCCAAGCAAAATATTTTGGCTAGAGAGAGCAAACGCGTTTCAACCCAGCCCCTCCGATGCTCATAAGACTTTCCTGTCAACATATCTTCACCACACAAAAAAGCACGGCGGACGCAACGTGACACACAATGATAGTAACGCGTATTTGACAAGTTGATTTGATACTTCCTAGCTAAGCCCATTGTTCTCTCCTTGAACGTATCAATGCTAATCGAAGAAATTAAAGCTTAGACCATGTCGCAAATTTGTAAACATTTGCATCTGTTCATGCCTGTCCTTAGTTGCATGCTTTTAGTTACATGCTACCAGTTATCACCTACTCTTTGATACTTAAATACAGTAAACGCTAACCTCCTTATGCTTGTTCGGAGAGTGAGCGAGGTTCCTGTCTTAACGCAAATCTTTACTTTTCCCCCTTGCCTAGTTAGCAAGTTTTAGGAGCAACATCAAACCGTGCTCCACTATGAATAATTTATGCGATCACCATGAGCGATTGGGATTGGATACCAGCAGTTAATTTTATCACTAACTTCAAGCAAAATATTAGTTATTCAAACTTTAGTTAATTAAAGTGGATGTCCTTTAAAGTGCGCTTTACAAATGGCGCTTTAGCTTTTCCATACTCATCTTGGGAGGCTATACCTTGCGCTATTACTAATTGCTTCTGAGTTTCATACTCCGCACGCGCGTCAGGATTACTGAGCATATAAGCTTTAAACTTTTCTTGCTTGATATGTTCTTCACTCCCTTTTTCAATAGCATGAGCATGCACTTGAAACAACTCACCTTGATACATCACCGCGATGTCTTTTCTAGGACGAGTATCAGGAAATGGATTATCGCTGTGCTGATCTTTAAAGCCTACATTTTTAAGATGTTCAACTGCTTGCGTTAATTGCCCGGGTTTGTATAACACAGAGATATCGATGATCCCTTTGCCGGCAACCTTAAAAGAGCTTGAACCAAAGTGTAGAAATTCAAGTTCAGGGTGTGCTAATGCCATCATCACTTCTTCTGCCACTTCAACAAATATTTCACGCCATGGATTAAAGCTAGCTGGGACTAATTGGTAAGGGACGAATTCAATTTTTGACATGCCTGTCCTTTTAAATTTTTATATAAAATAGTTAGAACCAATAAACTGGGTAATGCCGCTTGGGGTTGCGCGACATATTGTTCACAGACAGCGCGACCAATAACATCAGCAGAGCCCCCATCAACACGGGATAAAATGCATACATATATCCCAAGTTATGAACAGACTCACCACCAATAATGGCGATTAGCGCGGTCGCTCCACCGGGTGGATGCAAGGTTCGAGTAAAGTGCATCACAACAATTGAGAGCGATACCGCAAGCGGTGCTGCAAACAGACTCTCTTCTCCAAGCAAAATAAAGATACTGACGCCGAGTAAAGCTGAAAAGAAATGCCCGCCCAGTAAGTTCCTCGGTTGAGAGAACTCTGCCATAGGAGCGCCATAGAGTAAAACAGCAGTTGCACCAAAAGAGCCAATGAGCAATGCGCTGCCAACACCATATGGTAAAGCGAGGTTAGAAATCACCGTAATCAACAAGATCCCCACCATTGCGCCAACCCATGACCAAAGGATTTTCTTAAGCGGTTTTCTCGGAGGACACACACCTTTGGAGGCCATTCTTTTAAAGTAAACTTTCATGCTACCTAATAACCTTCGAGATTTATCAATGTCATTTTGCCAACGTTTGTATCGCGAGTACCGCCCGCTTAGCATCATTTACGGGCACAAAAATATGATCATGATAGAAGCCCGCAATTACATTCGCGCTAATATCAGCACCTTTTAACGCATTGGAAAATGCAGCAGTTAACCCTACGGCTTCTAGGCTCGAATGCACTTGCAAAGTAATTTTATTCATCACACAGCTGTAATCCAATCCATGTTCATCTGCCATTTGCTTGGTGACTACCAGCGTTAACCCCTCGCGCTCCATAAAGGTCGCAATTGGATTGAAAATTACGCACTCAGCAAGGCTTTTTTGCACTGTACAAAATACAAAAGGTGTTTCATCAAGCGTCGGGGAAATGTCTTTTAATAATTGAGATAAATCACTAATACCCGTCACAAATTACCTCCCGATGTTGTTGATAGATCGCGGCTAGGCTCAAATGCATCGTAGCGAGGAAGCGGCGCGTCTAAGTCGTCCCAATTGGCTTTTGAAGAGATAAAATTATGTGATATTGGCCGCTCTTTGATATCCGAGTCCAAAATGCCAAGTCTTAACCTCACCCGCTTTGGATCGCTTTCGTTCGAACTAAAAATTGGACTTGCACAATGTTTGCAAAAATGGCGCTTTCTTCCAGGTTTAAACTCGAAGATGTTTAGTGCCTCTTCGCCACATAGAATCACAAAATCACTCCACAGCACAAAGCCATTGGTCGCATAAGCTGTGCCTGTAGACTTACGACACAAGGAGCAATGACAGTGAATGATATCGCTGATTGGTCCACGGATCTCAACTTGAACCGCTTTACACAAACAACTCGCCTTGTAAGCCATACCTACCCCTTTGTGTTTCTGGTGATCCAAGTATCCAATTGATTGGCGAAATTTTGCTTATCAGCTTGAGACAAAGGTGGTGGCCCTTGAGTTTGTACGCCGCTGGCACGCATCGTGTCCATAAAGTCACGAATATTTAAGCGAGATTTTATGTTTTCTTTTGTCAGCAATTCACCGCGCGTATTAAGTGCGGTGCACTTTTTCTCAATGACTTCGTCTGCGAGTGGAATATCGCCGGTAATAACCAAATCACCTTCATTAACGCGCTTCACGATTTCATTATCCGCAATATCAAATCCCTTTGGAACCTGAAGCTTTTGAATAAAAGGAGACGGAGGCGTTTTTAGATATTGATTTGCAACCAATGTAACCGTGGTAGAAGTACGCACTGCAGCGCGAAACAGCATTTCTTTTATCACCACGGGACAGGCATCGGCATCTACCCATATTTGTTTTGCCATAACAACTCTTTTAAATTTAAATTGGCTAGAGAATACTAAATTTGGGGATTAGGTTCACGCCTAAAATGAAACTCATATTCATCGTCAGCAAACTGCACAAATCCCAACTTTTCGTATAAACGCTTCGCGGGATTCGCTTTAAGCACCGTCAATACCCAAGGCAATGTTGAGTGGTTTTCTATCAAGCTTTTAATGACTTGTGCACCGAGCCCCTTTCCTTGTTGCTGGGGCTCTATTTGCAGCTGAAAGAGGTAATAGTCATGTTCACGTTGCTTAAACTTAGCCAAGCCAACACACTTTTCATTTATATAAATCAAATGTGAGCTTGGGTATTCGTATAATACTCTGGCTTTATGTTCAGCGTCAGTCAAAAACAGTCCGGCATTTTCTAAGTGCGGCACCATGGTCGCTTTACGCAGCGCCACTAGGTAGTCAAAGTCACTTTCTTTTGCCTGTATGAAGTGAATCTTATTCGTCCTCAATTTCGAATATTCCTTTTGCGTAAAGTACACCAAACCCAGATACGATGACATTCGTATCCGTCACTTCACAAAATAGCTCACCGCCACGTTTTGAAGCCTGATGTGCATGAAGTTTCTGTTTGTTTAGCGCCTTTGCCCAATATGGCGCTAACCCGGCATGAATTGAACCGGTAACCGGATCTTCATCGCCCCCATTTGCAGGCCAAAAGTAACGCGACACAAAATCAACGTCATTGCCTTTTGCTGTTACCACAACATCAAAAGGCGCAAGGGTTTTCAATTTATCGCTGTCGTACTCACAGCTGCGTACTTGTTGCTCAGTCTCAACAATCACAAAGTACGCTTGGCGATTTTTAAGTACCCGCGTCGGTGTTACGTTCAGCCCTTCCAGCAGTGCGTCGGGGGCTTCAGTTAACTCAGGGGCTAAGTTCGGAAATTCCATCACAATGCGACCATCAGCCACTTGCTTAACAGTGAGTGTTCCGACTTCTTGAGTTTGAAATTTTATTTCACCTGACTTTCCCTTGTGATTAAAAAGTACATACGCAGCACCAAGCGTGGCATGACCACAAAAGTCAATTTCAGTAATTGGAGAAAACCACCGGATCTCATAATGATTGTTATCAACTGGCTTCAAAAAGGCGGTTTCGGAAAGGTTATTTTCGATGGCTATCTGCTGCATTAAGGCGTCGCTAAGCCAGTTTTCAACCTCAACGATTGCAGCGTTGTTACCACCAAAACGTTTACGCGTAAATGCGTCAACCACAAAATATTCGACTTGCATCTTTTACTCCTTTCAGAAACACCTAAAAACACAGTATAATTTACTGTAATTAGAAGCGAATACAACTTAAATAAACGTGTATAGAGGTTGATCTCTGTGACCATGATGCACGTAGTTAAAATGAGTAGAACCAAGTCGAGGCTTATATGTTTACAGATGCTACTTTATCAATCTTATGTTTATATTCATTAGCAATGTTTGTCACTAGCCTGCTAATGATAGCGACAGCCCCTAAAACTGATGATGAGAAACGCAAACAAACTATCACCGAGTACACTATGTTTGCACTTGCATCTGTTGCAGTATTTTTTGTCTCGTTTTACACGCTGTAACTGCCAGTTGGGTCATCTCGATTGATGGCCCATGACAATATCCTTTAAGACCTATTTTCCACTTTCAACCATTGCTTTTATCTTTAACGCCTTTTCGAAGTGGTCTAGTTCGTGAGTTTGTATCCACCAAGTTGCCGCTTCCATAAGTAATGCAGGGTCCGTGTTTTTATTGGCAAAAAAAGCGTAAAATGATACGCCAACGTTATCTCCTTTTTGTGCGATTTTTTTATCACATACTTCTATTATCTTGCTTCTTAGTGCCGCGCGCATTTTTGGTTAAATCCATACATCATGATCTGCGATAAGTGTACCACCAACATCATCGCTATTCACCACTCCACGCGGCTCTCCCCCCTTAGGGTTGATTATCATTTCATCGGTGCACAAGATTAATCTTCTTCACAAGCTTCCCTCTCCCTTAGATCTAGTTCGGTGAAACTATTTCTAAACGTAAAGGCATAAGCCGAATCTCCAAAACGACGCAGGTAATCGAGCCTTTCTTTAGCCTCATCTAGCGTCGGGATATGGCCCTCTTCAACCCACCATAACACGTAGGTTTCCTGTTCAGCGCGGTGAAACCATTCTTTTTTACGCGCCAAAAATTCCTTATGCGCGGTTTTAAACATAAAATCTTTGAGCGCTTGCTCCGACTGCCATACAGACATATTCACGATAATATTTGGATCATCAAACGCCTTAATCTCTGTTGCATTACCGGTTTCATCTTTTAAGCGCCAAATAAAGCCAGGGCTTTGCTCTGCGAGTGAATTAATGCGGTCTAAACTTTCTACAAAGTATTGGATTTCTGGCGCATCCATTTGGTATTTAGCGGTGGCTATATTGAGTTGTGCTAATTGCATCGACGGCTTTTCCTTGTGGTGAGTTGCTACATTCTCCCAAACTTAACAATCATACTACTGTTTGCTCGCCGCCAAGTTAAGACAAAATTTAACCAAATAGAGATTTTTTCACCTTCTACATTTCTGGAAATGGATGCATATTGATGTATTGCACTATACGAGGTGCGTTTGCTGTGTTCGCGCTGCCACCATGGGGTAAAAATTGATGCCAAATCACCATATCTCCTGCATTGGCTGCAATTGCTTTGGAACCCAGTTGATGTAAGTATTCTGTGTTTGGAACACATGGATCCCATGGAGCCGTTGCAAGCCATGACTCTAGCTTTGTATGAAATCCTGGTACAACCGTTGTTGCACCTTGTTTTTCTTCAGTGTCTGATAGATACAAAATTCCTTGCGTGCCAAACGTGAGTTGCTTAGAGAAATCTAAATCCCAATGTAGATCAGGACCTTGAAAGCTAGATTGTGCAGTTTCAGGCGGGTTGAACCCACACTGATCGGCTGAAACTATCAGTTGTTCGCTTTGCCATAACTGGCTAAAGGCCTTATGAATTCTTATTGAATTCCGATTGTCTTCCAGTGCTTTATGTTGTACCAAATGCACCATACTGCGACTCATTTTTTCTTGGTTAACCTTATACCAAGTCTTTGGTTCTGCTAATTCAATCTCCAAATAGTCTTGGATGGCGTTTCTCGCATTAGCACAGCCTTCAGCACTCACTGCATTCTTAACGATGACATAGCCGTTGTCCTGCCAGCATTTCAGGTCGTCCTCAGTGAGTACATCCGGCATATTTTGAACAGCTGCTATTTTTTCTTGATAACTGCCGGGGCAAGGCATATGACAGGTGACATGTTTTAGCAGTGCTATTTTTTCACTACTTGGCTGAGCAATTGTTACAATTGCATCAATAAAGCTATCGTAATCATGAGCATATTGAAACTGTAACTGATGTGCTTGAGATAAACTTAAGCCCAGTATGTCAAAAGTCGCTTTATATAATTCGAAACTAACTGGCTCTACCTGCTGCTGTTTATTTGTAAAAGTGCCGTTGGCCTGAAGCCAGATTTTTTTGAGTGTGGATAAATGATAAAGCGCTAGAGCAAGGTTTACATCGCACATTATTTGACAACCATCCTTTAAATTAGAGTTGTGTGTTCCTTCCTTAAAATTTTATTACAAAGACGTTTTTTTTCAATTTTTACCGCTTACACCTCATTACACTATACGTATCACTAAACATGAGGATTCAGAAATGAAAAGAGCAGACTACTTCAATCAGGCACCTGAGCTTATTCAGCACTTATTGGGACAAGAGGAATTATTAAAACAGCAGGTACATACAACTTTTGGAGTCACAATCTGGGAGCTCGTTAAACTTAGAGCATCACAAATCAATCAATGCGCTTTTTGTATTGCAATGCACACTAAACAGGCACTAGAGTATGGTGAAACCACTAATCGAATTATTGGATTAAGTGCATGGCAAGACATGCCGTTATACACCAATAAAGAAAAACTGGCATTAGCGCTTTGTGAAAAGCTGACAAACGCACAAATGATTGACGACGCTTTTTATCAAACACTCAATGTAGAATTTGATGATAAAGAATTGACTACGTTAACTATCGCTATTAATGCCATCAACAGCTGGAATCGGATCGTGAAAATGTTTAAGCCGAATGTAGAGTTCAATGAGCACAGATCTAACGCTTGAATTAATAAACCCAACAGGTGAAATCGCTAACTATGTGCAAGCTATCTGGTTTGCACAATCACACAAGCGCGGAGAAACTTGGCTTCCAAGCGACGGGGCAACTGGATTTATCTTCCCTCTTTGTGGGCTCGTTAGTTTCAACGACAATCAGCTCACAGCCTCCTTTTATCTACAACCAATTGCCATTCAGTCTAGCAAAGTCAGCTATTCTGAACAGGCATGTTTTTTCGGGATCCGCTTTAAACCCGCGGGACTGGCATTTCTGAAAACGCTGCAACATCCTATAGCAAATCCCAAAAATATATTGCCCTTGTTGAACACGCTACAAAAAAGTAGTGCCAACCTGACAGCATTACTTCAACTCCTAGAACCAATATTGAATATGCCAATTCCTCGACACAATTCTATCCTACATACCCAAACACTCCTTGAGCATATTGTTTCAATGACTCCTTTAGAGCAAGCATATGCTCAAACTCCGATCGGAAAACGGCAATTAGAGAGACAAGTTAAAATACATTGTGGGATTACCCCTAAACATTTAGCTCGCATTTATAGAGTTCGATTGGCTAAACAAAAACTGAGAGAAACACCTGACATTAACATCGCTCAACTCGCGCTAGATTGCGGCTACGCTGATCAATCTCATCTTATTCGCGAATTTAAAACTATCTTTCAGATCACACCGGCAAAATACACAAAGCGACTAAAAGCTGCAGACACAACGTTACCTACAGCTCGGTAAATTTTTCAACGACCAAGAATATAAAAGCAAGGTGAATTCATTGCTACTTATTCGCGCAACGTGCTACCAAGGTTTCGCTTAAAAATTGATTTACCTCGGTTTGCACTTTTTTGTTAAAGCTATAGTGACCCGAGTTAAGTGCGATATGTTTAAATGGATGAGAAAAACTAGCTTCGCGTAAACCAGCTTCAATATATCCGGCCATTTTGTACGATGGCCAAATTTCATCGTGTTTGGCAGAGACCAGTAGCACTGGCCCATTGGTGTTTTCAACCGGGATGCGAGCGGCTGCAATTGCTTCAGGCGTTGCCTCTGCCAATGCAGCCTCAAAGGCAGGTGTAAACTCTCCCGTTACGTTCCCCTTTTGCATTTTCCATGACAACAGGGGTGCATCAATGTAATCCAGAGCATTGCCGCTAAGCGTCCAACTCGAGCGAGAAGACAAAGTCTTAACAGCATTCCAGCTTACGTGACTAGGCATAACGGACACTACATGGTTTATCTCATCAAAGTGCGCACCGAGTAATAACGCAAGCTCCGCTCCTTTAGAAAAACCATACACCGCTACGCAATTTGGATTTATCTTTGGGTCTGCACTCAATGCTTTTATCCGTTTGGCTATATCATCCAAAGATAATTCAGCTGCACTGCTCGATGTATTTTCAGTGCCATAATAACCAAGTGCAGCTACTGAGACACCAATATCATTAAATCCATCTAAAAATGGTTTCCACTGAGGATTAGCGAGTGTATTCCCCCCTTCGCTGCCACCTAACACCACAACCAATGGATGAGTCTGACCATCATCGATAAACTGACGTTTAACATCTGGTATAGTCGTGTTTGAGCAGGCCGCAAGAAGCCCTACCAAAGAAAATGGCATTATAGTTTTCATCATTTTATTACCTTTTTTGAGTTAGCTGAGCCCTATGTTGCTCAGTTGTTGTTTGAGTAGTTTTGCACCGCCCCGGCTGGTCACAACTTGTAAATTGCTATCTCGCAACTTGACAAGGTAACCCCCTGTAACCCAGCGTTCAAACGCCGTTATCGCGCTTTGGTTTACAATGGCATTACGGTGAACTCTTAAGAAATGTGTTGGCAATTGCTGTTGGATCTCCTCAAGGGAGCCATCAATGGGATATTGCTGTCCATTACTAAACGCAATGGCTTGACCGTATTCTAGCTTGATAAGTTCGATACTGCTGACATCAATTAGTGAGGTTTTCCCCGCCACCTTACTCGTTAAAGTAGCGGCGAATCCTGTCGCGATAACACGATTGACTCTTGATAGCGCCAACGCTAAGCGTTCAGTACTATACGGTTTGAGCAAATAATCAACCGCGCCGAGCGTAAAGGCCTCAACCGCAAACTCACTGTAGGCCGTGGTAAAAATTATCGCACCTGCAAACCCCGTTCCTTGAAGTTTCTCGACCAAAGTAACACCATTGCATTCTGGCAAGTTAATATCGACAAAGACAATATCTATCGCAAGTTCTCGATATGTATCAAGAAATACTAATGGCGTGTTACAAGTCAGTACCAAGTTGTGCTTGGTGATCTGGCTAAGTTGTTCAGTTAATTTATCAATGGCTGGTTGCTCATCTTCCACAATGGCAATGTTCAACATTCCTTTGCTCCTCGTGTTAGTGAAAAGCTGACAACAGCACCACCTGTGTGCATGTCGTTACCAAGCCTAAGTTCAGCATTTTCTTCTAACTTTAACCGTGAGCGCGTGATCGAAAGACCGAGTCCCGCATCTGACGAACTCAATATGTCCTGCTCCTTAAAGCCCACCCCGTTGTCACTGATTTTAAACACTAACTGGTTCGCTAACTTTTTGATTAATACATCAATGTGAAGCGGCCTACTGTTGCCATGTTTTACTGCATTTTCCAAAAGTGGCTGTAAAATCATTGGCGGTATTACTTCGCTCAATAATGCATCGTCGATATCAAAGTCGATGATAAGCGCATCCCCAAACCGGCCTTGCTCTATCTCGCACCATTGATTTAGTGCAATTAGCTCATCGGCAACGGATACTTTGCTCGGTATTTTTCCGCTTGTCACAGAATGCGTTAATGAATATCTTAATACCGCAGCGAGATTATGAACCAAAGACCGTGCTGCTTCTGGTTGGTTTGGTACAAAGGCTGCAATTGTGTTGAGGCTATTGAACATAAAGTGCGGGTTTAACTGACTGTGTAATAACTTAATTTCAGCTAGTTGGCGAAGCTGTTTTTCTTGTTTTAACAACTTTTGGGAAAGGTAGAACTTAATCACCACAAAAATACCGCTAGACCAAGGCAGTGCGATGGTTAGCGCCTCAAACAGTGAAAATGCATGGGTATTTAACATTCCACTTCTGAGTACACCCCAACATAAACAGCCCATTACCATCAGTCCGTAAAAGCCGATATATTGCAGCGGCCAATTGCCTATCTTGAAACGGATGATGAGTACGTAACTTATCACCATAGGTAACCAGTAGAGGAACACAACCGCCAAAATAGAAGAAAGCGCGATATTTGCTGACAACAACATGCCCCGCTGCACCCAATCGGTAAGACTGATAGCAAAACTTATTGCGGCAACGATGGCTAAAATTGCGAATTGTTCATTTCGCTGCAATGTGAGATTGACCATAATCAATACAAATAGTGACTGAATACGTTCATGGTACGCATTTGGCGTCGAAAAGCACTCTGAATGTTGCTGAATGGTCGCTTTTCAATGCTAAATGGTTATCTGTATTAGTCCACACTTTTACATCCAGTCAAAGTGCTAAAAAATAGATTAACTTGCTTTAAACCGTAAACACTTGAGGCTGCTTTGCTCATCAATGTCTTTAAATTCAGGTGGGTTTTGCAAACGTTCAACAAACGTAAGCGCTGGTGCCTCTCTGGTCATTTCATCAATGAGGAATTGACTTGAAACATCGGGAGAATTCACACACGCCAACACTTGGGCATTTGGCGTAAGTAACTCAGGAAGCTTTCTTAAAATACGTTGATAGTCTTTGGTCAGTGCAAAGCTGCCTTTTTGAAAGCTTGGCGGATCAATTACGATTAGGTCGTACGGCCCATATTTACGTACTTTCCCCCAAGATTTAAACAAATCATGGCCTAAAAAAGACACCTTGCTGAAGTCGTGTTCATTGAGTTGGTGGTTGACTCGGCCTTGCTTGAGCGCCGCTTTTGCCATATCTAGATTCACAACATGGGCAGCTCCGCCCGCAATTGCCGCAACAGAAAACCCACAAGTATAAGAAAACAGATTAAGTACCCGAGCCCCCGCAGACTGAGCTTTAACAAACTCACGACCCAAACGCATATCTAAAAACAGTCCCATGTTCTGCTTTACGCCAAGCTTTAGGCCATATTTAAGTCCATTTTCTTCAACGATAGGCATAGCAGTTAATTCACCATACAAAACCTCGAGATCTGAGTCAGGCAAATAACGATGTTGCAGCAAAATAGCAGAGAGTTTTCCGTTAAACGCTTCGGTCTCCACAAGTGATAATAGTGCCTGCTTTAACGACGCAATAAGGTCAACGTCGTGCTCCTTGAATAAAGAGACTAAGAGCTGACCTTGTAACCAATCTACTGTGATTTGTTCAAGCCCTTCATAGCAACGACCACGTCCATGAAATAGACGCCTAAGCTCGTTTGGTACTGCTTGGGTTTGCAGATGATTAAGGAGGGTCGATACAGGGTTTATTGCTGTCATGTCAGTGTCTGGTTATGCGTAAAGTTCGGCATTTTACTTGTTACTTCACAGCAAAAGCAAATGGTTAAGGCCTGCTTATCTTTCACGTTTATTTTTAGCAACAAAGGAAACCTGTCTTATGGACGCCACAACATCGTTGTTGCCCCGCTAAAACCGATTAACCAATTGAGATAAGAAAAATCTTCGTGATGGGAGGTAACAAAGCCCATTCTCATATAAAGCTTTTTTGCTTGGGGGTTAGAATCAATTACATCAAGTCGTAAAGCGTGAAACCCGCTTTGTTTGGTGTAGCGCTGCAGTGCCACTAGAAGCGCAGTGCCAACACCTTGTCCTCTGACCGATTTTGCAACAGCGATGCCGTCCATCACTACTTCATTGGGCGCAGGCTTTCGCTCAAATAGGGTAAACACCGCTGCGGCTTTAACCCCGCCTAGCAAGCCTAATTCATCAATGAGTCCAGTAAAGCCCATATTCGATGTAAAACCGCCTTTGCCATATTGAAAGCCCGCAACCCCCACTAACTTGCCGTCTGCAAAGGCAGCAAAAGAGTATTCTGAGATGAAGCTCTTCGCGATAATAGTGATCAGCTTATTGCGATCCGGCACTGCAGCTTTGAATTTGCTACCAAACGCGTCAACATAAAGCTCAGCAGCCGCTTGTGCATACTCAATGTCCCATCCTTGTGTTATTTCTATTTCCATACTTTACCTCAAGCTAACGTATCGACTTCAATATTAGGTCAAAATTAGCTTAGGTATGAAGTTCGACTTTGTAAAAAATTCGAGTCGATTATGCATGTAACGTAATCGTTAGTTTGCGCCATACACGTTCAACGGGTCCCACCTTAAAGAATCGCCCGTAAATCACATTTAACAGCAGCTGCACTGCCATAATCACAAGCCATAAGAACAAGAGCTCACTGCGACTTAGCGTATTATGTAATCCAAAGCCATAAAATATCACCACCAATAACAGTGACTGTCCAATGTAATTACTCAGCGCAAATCGACCCACTTGATTTATCGCCTCAAGGGGTTTGAACCGATGCAACCAACGGTTATATAGTAAAGATAACAAAACCAAGTAAACAATCGCTTGCAGCTCCCGGTTAAGTACAATGATCATTTGTTTAGCGTAAGATAACACTGGGATATGTGAACTTTGTAGCCAATGAAAATAGCGAGCTTGAGTGGCATAACATGACACCGCAATCAAGCAAAGCAGTGCCACTACCGCAAATGGGCTAAGTTTAGTCTTTGAGAACAATCCCCATTGAAACAGCTGCGAGCCTATCAGCATCATCATTAGCGTGGACCAAAAAATACTTGAATAAAACAGCTTACCTTTGTGGACTTGCGGACTGTCAAAGTTTTCCTGCCAATACTCAGTTAAGCTTGGCGTTTCTTCCAAAGTACGATGAGTGGGTGTCCGTGGTTCGGTTTTATTCTGCCACCGATTAATCGCCTTTTGCTGGTCTCGTGTGCGAGACGCTTCGTCCACATTGAGTGCTGCTTGGTAACCATCGTATTGGGCGATGGTGCGCTCTGCTCTGCCAAAACCTGCAACTAACATAAACGCCAAACAAATTACTATGCTGGCTTTGATGGTCCGGGTGCCAAGTAATATGATGGTGGTGGCAATCATTCCTATCACAGCATAGTGATAGAGAATGTCGCCACTCCAAATATAATAAGCATGAACAAGACCGAGTATAAATAAAGCCACTAGCCTTGCCGCACTTAATTTAATAGCAAATTCAAATGGCTGTTTTTGAAGAATAATCGTAAGGCCAGCGCCAAATAACATCGCCAGCAGTCCGTAAAACTTGCCCTGAGCAAATACATAAACCCAGTACCTTACCTCACTGTCTATATCCGTCATAAAGCCATATTGGTAACTGCCCCATGGATTGGGATAGGCAAAGCTTTCGATGTTGATAAGTAAAATACATAGGATTGCTATCCCGCGAATAAAGTCGAGGCTGTTAATGCGATTTCTTTCAGGACTAGTCATCGGCATTACCTATGCGGCCCGACTGTCCATCATGGTGAGCTAGCTTTGTGTTTTCGCTATCGAGCAGTGTGGTAATTTGTGCAACCTGCGCGCTAAATTCATCAAATTGCGTGTCACTTAGCTTAGTGTTTTTTGGTTGTTTTAGGGTGAGTGGATTGATGGCTTTTCCGTCTTTATGCACTTCATAATGTAAGTGACGCGCCTGCGACAGGCCGGTATTACCAAGGTAGCCAATCACGTCTCCTTGCTTTACTCGCGTCCCTGCCTTGAGACCGTTCGCAAAGCCATTTAAGTGAGCATAAAGTGTTTGATAGCCTTTACCGTGATCTAACACTACGCGATTACCAAAGCTGCCGCCCCACCCAGCTTTGAGTACTTTTCCCGAGCCTGCTGCCATAATAGGCGTACCAACAGGCGCACCAAAATCTATCCCTTTGTGCATTCGGGTATAGCCCAATACTGGGTGATGACGTTTACCGAAGTTTGACGATAATCGAGCACCGTTAAGCGGAGTTTTCATTAGAAAGCTTTGCGCGAGGGTACCATCTGAGTGGTAAAAAGCGGTCGTTCCGCCATTATCAGTAAACCGGTATAAGCGGTATTTTTCTTTTCCTGAAAGTAGCGCAACATGTTGTAATGCTAAAGGTTTGGAGATTTGCTTGAGTAACTCTTCGGCAACCACAAGCTGCTGTTCTTGAAATACAAAATAAATTTGATCGCCGGCATATACTTCTCTTTGAAAATCAACAAGGTGAGATAAGGCCACAATACTTTGATTGATAATATCATTGGGCACCCCGATTTTGCTGGCGTCCACAAAAAAACTAGAATCTATGCTTGTCGATAAACGCTTTGTTTGCGTGACGGTTTCAAGCTCACTTAGCGATGCATGCCACTGTTCATCCGCTCTTTTAATCTCAATAACCTGTGCAAATGCATATTCAAAGCGGATCAGCTGTACTTGTCCGTCTACAAGCTCTGCTTCTATTAACTGTCCAGCCTTGAGCTTAGTCAGTGATGTCCACGTACTCACGGCTTGTTCCACCAGCCAACTATCGCGGTCACTGAATGCAAACTCACTTAAAAGATTAGCTAAACTCTCACCCGATTTAAGTTCAAGTAAACGAATATCTTGAACTGGCTTTAGCTCCTCTGTGATTTGGATTTGGGCCGTGACTGAGTCTTCAGCGGATCTATTGAGTACAACAACTTGACCTTGTTCTGCTTGTACCGACACAAGCGTATTCTCTTGCGCTTTATTGACAGAATGAGTCTGCTCGGGCTGTTTCGAGCAGCCAAAAGTTGCCATCATTACAATGGCAATAGAAAGCTTTTTAATCATGTTAATTTTCCAATAAGGTCAGCGGATCAATGCGCGTGTTGTTATGTAGAGCTTCTAGATGTAGATGTGGACCAGTGACTCGACCGGTTTCACCTATGGTACCGATCACTTCTCCTTGCGATACTTGCTCACCCACCTCAACATCAATGCTATCAAGATGTGCGTAAAGACTTTGATAACCATTGTCATGATGGATCAACACCACTTTACCGTAATTCTCAGGCAAGGTTTTATCATCGGCAATCGTGACCGTACCGCTGGCAACCGCCATCGCAGGTTCACCAACGCCGCCAGCTAAATCCAGTCCTTGATGTGCTTTATTGTGACGAAAGTTCGATATATGCCCAAACCTTGATGTTATTTCAGGTGTGACG
The DNA here is from genome assembly GCF_002850255.1 of Pseudoalteromonas sp. NC201. NCBI lineage: Bacteria > Pseudomonadati > Pseudomonadota > Gammaproteobacteria > Alteromonadales > Pseudoalteromonadaceae > Pseudoalteromonas > Pseudoalteromonas sp. NC201. The sequence goes on along the minus strand of NZ_CP022522.1, from coordinate 1,799,298 downwards.
ACTGGGTATGTCCATGTTTTACTGACCATCGCCGTTCCCATTGTCCATTGAATATTGCCATAGGCTAAACCTGAACTAAGCAACACAAAAAACCCTATCAACACAAGGTTACTTGGCTTCTTTTTAGATTTAAGAATAACGCTAAAACGCTTTTTATAATCATCTAAAGTCAAAGAGTTAGATGCAAAATTTGCTGTCATATTCATCGTTTTCGGCGGAGCAGCAGCCCGTTTTAAAGAGTTCATTAATGCTTTGCTATAAGCCAAAGGTTCAAGACTGTGCTTCGCTATCGTCACCTCATCACAGCAATATTCCATCGCTCGAATAAAGCCCAGTTCCATTTTTGCAATGAACGGGTTAAACCAAGCAAGCGTCGCGAGTATTCGCCAAATTACGACGGCAATGTGATCGCCTTTATCTATGTGGGTTAACTCATGCAGAATAAGTGCTTGCTGTTCTGCCTCTGGTAGCGTGTCAAATTCCACCGGCAAATACACTTTAGGTTGCCACAGTCCGAACACAAAAGGAGAGCAAGTAATTGGCAATTGATAGCAACTCCGTGCACCGAGCTTTATTTTTGAGGCGGTGCTACAGAGGCGTTTTACTCGCCAATACTGTCGCCCAAGTACCAAAAGATGAGCGATTAGCCCAACGCAATAGACCAGAAATACAGCCATAAGCGTCAGGTTTAGCCAGTCAGACGCAACTTGAGTGCGCTTCGTCATTGCCAGCAGCGGCTCTGCAAATTGTTGTAAATTGGCATTAAACAATACGGCTGGAATGGCGTTGTGTTGCTCCATGTGTTCAAGTGGGATCCAAGGCACAAAAGTCACTGCCAGCACGCCCCACCAAAGTCCTTTATTCTGTACATACCGAGCGGAAAATTTCACTCCAAGCGCGTACGTTAAGCCACTAAGCGCCACCCACAGCAAGACCGAAAGTAATATTAGTTCCATACCTTACTCTTTATCACCTTGCGTCTTAGCTAACTCATCTAACATGGCTTCTAATTCATCTAATTCATCCGCTGCAATTAACTTACTATCTGAAAACATAGCGATTGGCAGAGGCTCATCCAACTCCATAATTTGCTTTGCAAACTCTTGGGCATAAAGTGCGAGAGTCGGTACCTTAGCAAGGACAGCTGAGTATATTTTTTTATTGCCTTGCATTTGCTCGGCGAGATAACCCTTTTCACACATTCTCTCTAGGGTTTTTCGAGTTGATGAATAGCTCCAGCTGAGCTTTGATCCTATTTCTGTGTGAATTTCTTTACCCGTTCTTGGCTGTTCACGCCAAAGGATCTTTAAAACGATTAGTTCGGTTGAGTTTGGTTTCATTGTTTTTCTCACAACTGCGACACATGTCACACATTAACAAACAAAAAAGTGCGACACAAGTCGCATATTGTGCTTTTTTAATTTTCACCACGAAAAATGGCGACATTATCAACAGCACTTATACTTCAAGTTGATATATAAAAAATGAGTTATCTGTAGTGCTAGAGCTAATTAATATTCGCCATAAATTATGGCTGCTAATTGTGTTTCCCATCATTGCGCTTGCCTTACTGCTTGGATATGCTTTTAACCGTTACGCTCACCTTGAGTCAGAAGTAGAATCTCTATACGCCGATCGTGTTGTGCCGCTTATTCAAATAAAAAAAGTATCAGATCATGGTGCGATTCAGATTGTCGACATACTTCATAAGTATCGTGCAGGGCTGGTCTCCAAAGACGAGGTGCTGGTGCAAATAGCAGATGCTACTCGGGTCATGAACGACGCCTGGCAAAGCTATCTAAACACATATTTGGTGACGGCGGAGCAAGTCAAAGTTGAACTCATTGAGTTCCAACTGCAGGCCGTATTTACGCATATTGCCACGCTCCAAAGCGCGATAAATCAAGGGACATTTTTAGCGATTCCACAAAATCAGTTTGTTACTGCACTCTATGAAAAGTTCGATCCGTTAACTTCGTCACTACAAGCTCTCACCGAGGTACAAAATGACGTCGCACTCAGTATTGTGGAGCAAACCGAGCAACAATTTAGCCAACTAAAGTTGTTGCTCATTATTTTTTCTGTGATTGTATTGGTGAGCTTAATCGCCGTTGGCTTCGCTTTATATCGCTCTATTCAACATCCAATCAATCATATTCGCTCGCAAATCAACCACATTATTGAGAGCTCGAGTCTCGAAAAACGTATCGACATTGATAATCACAATGAATTGACTGATGTTAGCCTTGCCATCAACCAGCTCCTTAGCCACATCCATGTGATCCACCAGCAACTGGTAGAGGCGGAAAAATTATCGAGCCTAGGTAGCTTAGTTTCAGGATTGGCTCACGAGGTAAATACCCCACTTGGCGTCTCAATTACCGCGGTGTCGTCCTGCCAAGAGCAAGTGGATGTGATGGAAACCGGCATGAAAACTCAGCGTTTGTCGCACGCTGAGTTTTTAGAAATTATGGCAGCATTGGATTCTGGGTTGTCTATCGCAGAGCGAAATCTCGGCAAAACGGCAAAGCTAGTACAAGAGTTCAAGAATATCTCCGCAGAGCAAGAAACTGACGTCGAGCAACTTGTCGACCTAGAAGCAGTTATTCGCGATTATTGCGAACAAACGGCACGTTTCCAGTTAAAGATGCGCGTTGAATTTAGCGCAACAGGAAAACTGGAACAACTGGTCAAAATCAACGTTAAGGCGCTACAGCAAATCTTGTTGCAGCTGCTAGAGAATGCCCGAGTGCATGGTTTTAGTAATGATAGCGACACCCAGCCGTTTGCCGCTGTTCGTTTAGAGATCACTGACAATAAAATATTTATTCGAGTCAAAGACGAAGGCATCGGTATGAGTAATGAGGTCCTAAACCGGATCTTCGAGCCCTTTTACACCACAGCTCGCCAACATGGTCATGCCGGGCTTGGACTTTCCGTCACCTATAATCTCGTCAAAAAACATTTAGAAGGTGACTTAAAAGTCAATTCCAAAGCCGGAAATGGCACCACTTTTACCATCTTGTTGGCGAACAAAACGTTGGCACAAACCGCCTAACCAACTTGTGCCCTCATAGCATACTTAACGAGTGACAAAACCTCCGTTAACAAACAAAGTTTGCCCAGTCGTCCAGCGTGATTGCTCCGACGCAAGATAAAGCACCGCAGGGGTAATATCGTCTACTTGCCCTAGTCGGTTCATTACACTTGCAGACTGCAAATAATTAATGGTTTGCTCGTTTTCTTCGCCACGGAAAAAGTCAGTGTCAATTGGACCTGGTGCAATAGTATTGACGGTCACTCCTCGATGTCCGATTTCCTTTGCCAGCGCACGAGTGAAATGCTCAAGTGGTGCTTTTGAGCCAGCATAGAGTGCATAATTTCCAGTAAATGCTGCCAGCAGCGAAGTGCCCATATTAATGATCCGACCATTATCACGAATATGTTTAGCGGCTTCTTGCATCACAAAAAATGCCCCTTTACAGTTGATCCCAAATAGCCTGTCAAAATCTTCCTCGCTATATTCAACAAACGGTTTTTTGCTGATAGTGCCGGCATTATTGATAACGATATCTACGCCGCCAAACTCACTAATAATATGCTCAAATATATTCATTACTTGCGCTTTATTGCTGACATCTCCGTGTACTAGCGTCGTCCTAACACCCAGCGCTTCAACTTCCTTCTGGGTTTCAAATGCTTGTAGTTTAGAATGGGCACTATGATAGTGAATAACAAGATTAGCGCCTTGCTTTGCCAGCGCAATAGCAAAATCCTTCCCCATATTTTTGGCTGACCCAGTGATAAACGCAACCTTACCTGTTAATTGCTTAGACATACCTATTTCTCCTACTTGAAATATTCAATCGACTTTTAGTGTAGCTAGGTGAAAGGGATACAGGTATAGTGATTTTAGTCATTTACTAATTGCATTTTTTACATCCGCTATGAAATCGATTACTGAAGAAGATTTATTTGTTCTTACCGTTGAATCTGGCAGCCTCAAATCTGCGGCTGAAGTGATAGGTACCGATCCCTCCTCGGTAAGCCGAAAGCTCGCAAATTTAGAAAGTCGATTAGGAGTAAAACTTTTACAGCGCTCCACTAAACAAACAGCTGCAACTGAGGTTGGGCTTGAGTACTATAAAGGTGTAAAACAATTACTTGATGAAAAAAGGGAATTAGAAGAGTCGATTTCAGGCACCTCAGCACTGCCTTCTGGGACATTGAGGGTTGCAGCTCCACACGACTTCGCCGAGCGCTTCATTGCTCCTGTGGTACAAACCATGATAACCACCTATCCAGATCTCAATATCGAGTTACTGCTCGGCAGTCATTTCGAAGATCTCAAGGCTAAACAAATCGATATTGCAATTAGGATTGGCAAACTGGATGACTCCTCCTTGATCTGCCGACAACTAGGTCATGTACCACGGGTCTTGGTGGCCTCTAAATCGTATATTGAACGCATGGGGCAACCACAACGCTTTAGCGATTTAAGCAAACTGGACTTTATCTTTTACAATAAACCTAAACTTGATAATCAGCTCATTCTCGGTAAAGGCCTGCACCGTGAAGCCGTTGCGGTAAGTGGTAAACTCATCGCCAACAGTGTTGCAGTGCTAAAAAATTGGGTAAACGCTGGCCTTGGTGTGCATTACGGGCCGCTATGGGCATTTAAAGATGAATTAGCTATGGGCAGTTGTGTACAGCTACTACCTGAACTACACGATGAAAGTTATCCTATTCACGCACTGTACTTGTCGAAGCAATATACTCCCGCAAAGGTACGGGAGTTTGTTGAGCTATTGACTTCAACCTATCAGCAATACCGCTTCGATTGAATCAAACTAACCTATTTCAAACGAAGTTACCCCGAACACTCGCGTTAATGGCAAATCTGGGCGTTCAGCGGTGTACATTCTTGCGGTTTCAAAAGAAAGTGACATCTTGTACTTTTGTGCAAGCGCAACAGCAGCTGCATTTACTTCTGGCACATCCAAATAAATGGCCTCAGTTGCTGATACCTTGGACCTAAGCGCTAAGAAGAGTGTTTCTGCAAGTTCTACGTTATCAGCGTAAAGAGGGCCTATTTTATAGCCGACGTGACAAGGACGGATCACACCTATGGCTACAAGTGTGTCATCCTGTTTAATGCCTAAAGCGTGGCAGTTTGGCTGGTTAATCCAAGCGTCAACAAAGGCTACTCTTTTGGCTGGGAAAAACACACTGTCGTAAGCAATGACCTCTTCTATCGGTAATCTTTCAAGTGCCACTAAGTTTGTGCAATCAGGCGTTTCGCCGCCACCCACTCCTTCATAGCGAATATTACGATAGGCGAGCTTAAAACCCGATTTTTTGTAATTCTCTTGCTGCGCCACCACTCCATCCAGTGCGACGTTACAACCAGCTAAATATTGAAGTCCAGCCTGCCAAATCTGCATCCCATAACCCTGACCTCGATATTCTGGTTTAACAATATAAAAGCCTAAAAAACCAAATGAATCATCGTACTTAACCACCGAAATCGAAGCGATAGGTTCATCGCCTAGATAGCCAATTAAAAAGCCATTCGGATCGGCCTGATAGTAGCACCGTGCGTCGCTAAGCCCAGGGTTCCACCCTTCTTGCAGAGCCCACTTTGCTGCAATTTCTAATTCAGTTAAATCCATTACTTTTATTTTAAATGTTCTATTTTCCATGGCGTATCTACTTTTCTCACCTGATGTAGTTTGTATTATAGCGGACAATCCAGCACTGCAATGGCCCTATCATAAGCATGATAAGCTACAAATTTGGAGAAAATATAAAGGACAGGCACGCTGCCGCCCGAACAATTATTATCACTGATTGATTTTCCACACACATCGCTATATGGTGTGCACCAAATATAAGCCTAACGTATTAATTACCAAAAAATAAACCATAAAAAGGAGTTATTTTATGGCCCTCTACATTAAAGATTCGGCAGTCACATGCTCTGCGACAAAAGTGTTACAAGCGACTGATTTTTACAAACCATTCCCAAGCAGCCAAGATGTTGCGTTTAATGACACTCAGCTATTACCAATAGGACTACTTGCCTATTCAAAGTTAGACGTAAACAGCGATGATAATGTGCTTATCGCATTACCGATTTCTATGGAGATTTTTGATGGCGACCTTCCTTATATCTCCTACTCACTGACAGACAATGGGTGGCAGGTTGACGCTCACAACGTTGACAACCTAAGTGAAGAGAAGGAGGATTTTGAAGACTATAGCGAATACCATCAGCAAGCAGCCAGCTTCTACGCCAAACATCAACGACTTAACTACTCTCTTGACGAAAACGAAGAAAGCGATCCGCTCTTTGAATTCGGTGGCCAACCCATACTCGGTTGCAATTGGGACGCCTATTTGTGGGATGAAGAAGGTGATGACGAAACGCGCTATTTTGACGCTATGGAAGAGCAAAGTGGCGAGAATTACAGCCACTACTCCACTCGTGAAATTGGCTTTTTTGATGAAGAGCACGGTGTAGATTTTACTTACCTTGGTACTTTCTGCTTCTCCACTTATTTTGAGGGTGGTGGTGAAGGGATTGTTTTTTATAGTGCTAAACACAAGAGAGTATTGGTTATCGCCGAGTTTTCTTAAGTTCAATTAAATTCTCTCAAGGCACGATAACGGAAGTCGCCGTGCCTTTTCATTCTCTGTTGGGTCAGGTCAACAACAACCCTAAGCAAACTTTAAGTGAACCGATACACCCGTTTCGCCACTTTCAATCATCACCTTTACAGAAAACTTCTCACAAAGACGCTTTACTAGCGATAAGCCAATGCCAGTACCTAAACTATTAGGACCCCGCATGCCAGACTCAAAGGCTTGTTCATTTGCCGTAAAGGTCTGTGGTAACCCTTGCCCATTATCTGCAATCGTTAGTGTATTATCTCGATAACGAATATGGATTTGCTCACCTTGGCTATGATGTACAGCGTTCTGTAACAGGTTTTGCACTACCAATCTTAGCTCCTGCGTGGCCATAGGAACAAATACATTGCCGGGTAAGTCAATACTTAGGACTTTATGCTCAAACAGCACTTGGTTATTAATAATGCAAGCTTCAATCACGGATTGTAAATTAGTCTGCTCCGGTGTATCGGCTTTTTCCCGGGCAAGGGCAAGTAGCGCCTCTAGTGTTAGCTGCATCTGCTGGTCAGACTCCACTATCCTTGCCACCAGCTCTTGCTGTTTACTGTTTAACTCGGTGTGGTTGAGTAAACTAACCGCCCCTTGGGAAATGGTGACAGGTGTTCTCAATTCATGGGAAATATCTCTGGTAAATTGGCGTTCACGCTCAACGAATGCTCGAATACGAGCAAGGGCTGATTCTAGCGTTTGTGCAAATTTACCAATTTCATTTTGCGAAAACTGAGATGCAAAATTGGTCGGGAGGTTTTCAACGGGACTTGCCTCTACAATTACCATAAGCTCATCCAAAGGTTTAAGTAATTTTTTTGCCAGCTTTACCGTACCGAGCGCTAGCAATAGCGCTATTACTAATCCAATCACCAATAAGGTCAGTGAAAAACCAAGCATCAAGCCTCGCAGTTCGCGCACCACAAGATGGCCGCTTACTTCAGCAAGCAATATGTCTTGTCCACGGTCATGCTTGTTTAGAAAGGCGATATGATAATGTTTACCCTCCTCAGCACTAAACTCTTTGCGGTTTGGTTCCTCAGCGAGTAGCGTTCTTACCACCGCGGGTAAAGTGTCGGTTGTAGGATGAAATGTGACGAAGTCAAAATGCGGTTCTGGTGTCTCGTTATTGACGATTTGAAGCGCTATCTGCTTTCTTTCATCTTCTAAAATTTGATAAAAAAAGCTGTCTTCTATGATGTAGCTAAAAAGCAAAGTGATCAGTGAAAATAATACACTGAGCAGTACTACAATAGAGACAAAGTAGGTGATGATGCGGTTTCTTAGTTGTTTTGTTTTCATTTTTCTCAGTTGCAATTTCAGCTATAAATCCAGCACTAAGCCAACGCTGTGAATGGTTTTAATAATGGCAGTTGGAAATGGCTTATCTACCGCTTTACGTAATTGGTAGATATGTGACCGTAAAGAATCCGAGTCAGTGCCCTCCTCGCCCCAAATACGATCAACAAGCTCACTCTTTGATACCGCTCGAGGATAACTTTCCATCAAAATTTTAAGAATATTGAACAATATTGGTGGTAACACGAGTGCAGTCTCACCCCGCGTTACCGTTTGATTTTGGTAATTGAGCGTAACCTGTTTATCTGCGTTCCCCACGCTAAGTGTTCTTGCAGCAGGTGTGGGATTTAATCGGCAAGTTAATGCGCTGACTCGAGCTGCTAGCTCCTCTAGCGAAAAAGGTTTGGTGAGGTAATCATCCGCACCCTGCGCAAATCCTGCTAATTTATCGTCCAAAGTATCTCGAGCAGTTAACATGATGATGGGAATATGTCTGTCGGCTTGAAGCCTTAATCGCTGACAGACCTCAAGCCCTTCAATATCTGGCAGCATAATATCTAAAATAATACAGTCAAAATATTGCGTTAATGCAAGCTCACAACCCTGCTCTCCCGTATAGGCAAAGTCCAAACTATGCCCCTGCATATCAAAGTAATCGGCTATATTACTTGCAATCGCGGGGTTGTCCTCAATCACTAAGATATTGAGTTGTGAGCTTGTTTTCATTAATACCAACCTTGTAGTTTTTTGTAGTAGCCTTCAGGCAAGAGATGCCCACCTTCAATGACTACATGATGTTTTTTAACACTCGCAATGGCTTCAAATAATGCTTCATTCTCACGCTCGCTGGCGTATTCATCGTCATCCGCCGAGACCAACCACACCTTGGGAGAATCAACTGCCGTCGCAAAGTTTTTAATCGCCACTCGTGCCACAGCGTTAGTCAGGTAAGGCGGCACAATTGATAATACATTATCTACTCGTTTATCCAGCGCCGCTAGAATTAAACTGATTTGACCTCCCATGCTATATCCCGCAACACTGATTTGGTCTTGATCAAATTGCGGTTGGGTTGTAATCCAATCAAGCAGTACCCTGTGATCTTTTACCGAATCAATAATTAACTTTTCGTACGGCTCGCGCTTGCCCCACCAATCTAAATCATGCATAACTTCAATAATATTATGCTCAAGATTTTTACGCTTACCATGATTCCTCGAATCAATAGCAACCACTGCATACCCATTTGCTAGTGCCATTTTGGTAAGCTCATCCGTTTGCTCAAACGTATCACGCCCCTTAAAGCTCTCTTGTATCCAGCGTACATCACTTCGGCCCATACCGTGGACACCCACCATAACGGGCATTGGTTTAGTCGCGTCGTAATTACTTGGGTAGAGAATATGACCATTGACTTTATCGCCATCAAACGTCGTGTACTCAAGCGCAAAGTGATTGGTTTTTAATGGCGAAAGATTTACCTCCACCGCCTTTTGCTCATAGCTATATATTTGCGTTAATTCCTCCGGCGTAACGCTGTATGGCTTTAATCCAAACACTGCATACCAAACAGCGGCAACGCCTGCAATAATTCCAGTAACTACTAACATTGTTTTTCTCCAGTTTTGCTTAACCATAAACTTTCTCTTTTAGTGCAATCAGATTCTCTGCCGTACCATGCTTTTTAAGCGCTGCTTCTAATGTGGACTTTGCACCAGACATATCATTTAGTTTGAGCTGTGCATTTATTAGTGCTTCGTACAGCATGGGGTGATCGATATCTGCAAGGGTTAATTGCATCAACTCAACGGCCACGGCAAGTTGATGAGCAGTTTGCGCATGCTGCGCTTGATATAAACCAGAGATCCCGAGCAACATAGGATCAAACGATGACTTATCCGCTAAGTAACGCGCCTTCGCTTTGCTGCTATCTGAAAAGAACTCTTCTACCAACAAAATACTTTCATCGTCTTTGAATCGCGGTAACTCGTTTACCGTCAGACCTAGTGCCGCAACCATCGCTTTAGCAGTATCTACCGTAGAAAAAGGGTTTTGCCCTGTGATCAAATGGCCGTCAATGCTTACCTGATTCAACATTAACCCGTCTTGCACAAACGATGCACCACGTTCAATGAGTTTATCTTCAAGTAGGAATGGAAACTGTTCGGTCCATTTTTTACCAAACGCTGCTTCTTCTTCGTTAGTAAAGCCATTTACTCGCTTACCAGCGATTAAGTACTCGCCATTTTCAAGCTTTACACCTACCAATGCCGCAGGACCATGGCAAACTGCACCAATTACGCCGTTGTTAACGTAGATCTCGCGAATAATTGCCTGTAACGGCATGGAGTCATGCAAGTCAAACATTGGGCCTTTACCCCCAACCACAAACACAGCATCGTATTGCGCGGGCTCTAACTCACTCAGTCTTTTAGTGTTTTTAAGCTGCGCCATCGCAGTCGTATCATTACTGTATGCTTGATTATAGGATTTGTTCTTATCGAACTTATCTGCCAACGGTTCACCGCCCTTCGGCGAGGCTAACGTGACTTTTACGCCATTTTGTTTGAACACGGCATACGCTTTACTGAGCTCGTCAAATTCAAATCCAGGTTTGCTTAAGGTGCCATCAGCACCCATTTCGCCATAACTACTGAGCACCATGAGCACATGAGGTGTATTTTTATCTTGCGCAACCGCATTGATTGAATTTGCTGACAACGCAGCAACGAGAGATAAGGTTAATAGTGATTTGTTCATCATCCTGTCCTCGGGCCTGTTGACCCTTGTGTTGTTTTATTACAGACACTTTATGCGGACAGGTGTGAAATGGATGTGAAGTCAATTCACATGATTTAAAAAGCGAAAAACAGTTAATTATGGTGTTAAAGGCTTTGGAAATTTTGCTCTCACGTCGTCGATTAAGCGCTTGCGTGAGCTACGTTCACGCTCATGAGGCGCAAATAATGCGCTGGCCTCATCCAATAAATCGACCACTTGGTGAAGGTTGGTTAGTTCATCTGAACTCAAGTGTTCATCTCTTGCCAAATACTCATTGATGATAACGATGGCGGCTTCTTTATTTGCAATATCTTCAGGTAAACCCGTTTTAGTACAAAGTCCGTAAATACCGTCAAGGAAGTGTTGCCACTCACTTTCTAAGTGCGCGTCGATGTCTTGATCCAGCTTTGCACCTCTCGGATTAAAGCCTTGCGCTTTTAATCTATGCAGTTGGTTTTTATAACGTTTACTAAAGAGTGTAAAGGCTTGTGCTTCATCCGTTACTTGTGATACAGCACCAAGCCACACTAAAGCGCCTTGCGGATAAAATTCTAGGCAGCTTTCATCACTGTGCTCACCAAAGAAAGAATCACATTCAAGCTTTAATGCTAACTTATAGGCGGCTTTTGGCATCAAACGCTTTTCAATTAACATAGCCAATTCAAGATGGGATAACTGCGACTCGCGTAGCAAAGTCTCTTTGGTAATAAAATGCGTCTGCAGATAGGTAAGTAGCTCCATTGATTATTCCTTTGAATTAGTTAGCTTTATTTTTGCCGTGAGCGCAGTCGCGATGATAATCAAGCCAAGCAAGTTGATGTTTACGGCTATGGTTTCTAGGTTCAACTGAACCGTTAATAGCAGCCCTGATGAAAATTGGATTAGCGTATCATCGACGACTACGCCAACGGACATAAGCGCGCCGAGCACCGCTGCCCAACTTAAGGCCCTGAGTTGCTTTTGATATAACTTATACGCGACCATCAAGCATAAAAAGCTTGCTGTAAAGTCGAGGATTAACGTCAATTCCGGATGGTTAAATACACCCAGTACTGACAATACCACCCCTGCAAAGCCGGCTGCAGCTACTAAGAAAGTCGTGATTTTTGAACTGATTATGTGATGAGAGAACATTGCTTTATTATTATTAGTTGGGTTAGCAGCAGTATAACCGCTAACCCTTTGCGTAAAAAATATTATTGTACCTTTTTCACCATTTCTTCAATATATTTGATGGCAATAAATGGATCTGTTTCATCAAACAGGTGAGATGCATATTTCATGGTAATGGGCGTAACATTATCGCCAATTTCTTGCAGCTTTATTTGGGAGTCTTTTGAAGTTTGAGTATAAACATCAACATCGGCATAACTCATACCAGTAGAGCGGATAGTCACATAAGGGATCCCACGTGACAGTATAGTAACTGGCATTTTCTGGTTGATTTTGTACATCTCTGTATGGGCAGAAGCTTCTTCAAAATCTTCTAATGAATGAGTATCTCGCTCCCAGTTGATGATCCATTCCATTATCTTCCATGCTTCTTTAGACATCTTACTTTTCATATCGTGATACCAAGACTCATGAGCGATATCAATAAGTACCATCCCTTTCACTTTTTCAGGGTTTCGGTTGGCATAGGCTCTTGCAACAAAGCCACCAAAAGAGTGAGGTACAAGTACTAAATTATCCATTTTGGTGGCTTGAGTGAATGCCTCAAGCTCTTGTGTAAGCTCCAACATAGTCCGTACTCGAGGCTTTGCAAAAGTGCTTTTTCCGGTGCCTGCTCTGTCATAAAAACATAAGCGATAGCCTTTTGGCTTTATGTTATGAATGGTGTTTTTATAGGTTTCATGAGCATCAAGGCCCATACCAGCTAGTAAAAGTGCGGTAGTCTCGCCCTCTCCTTTGCAAGCATAGGCAAGTTTGTTGCCGTTTATTTCCACATATTGATAATCGTGTTCATGAACTGATTGGTTGGCGCTGGCCACTGAACTATAAGCGACGAGTCCGAGTACTGCTGATGTTATTGTTTTCATTGTCCTTTCTCATTTTTAAGTTTTCCCAATAACATACTAATTAGTTTACTCGATAAACGCAATAAAGTTTCAGAAACTTCTGAAACTTTATTAACTCAACGTATAAATGAAATAAGCTACATAGCCCATGAACAAGATATCACCTTCTCGACGACTAAGCTTAAGGTCTAAAATAAGCAAAGGCACGCAGAGCAAAGCGACATAAATAATATTGATTGTCATCGATGCAAACCTTGCGTTTTGATGGAATGTTAGCTTAAAAAACCCGAGAGTAGAATTTACTACTCCTTGTTTACACTCACTTAATTCCCGTTATAGCGCAACTAAACTAAGGGAAAGATTTGTCACTCTTGACGAGCAAAATAACTCATTAGACTGAGACTTTCTATTTGTGTCTAATGCGCGAAAATTAATGAGACCTTTCACTCAGTGAGTAGCCGCCATTGATGACGCACTGCAGACTGAACTCTAACTTACGTTAAGGAACTTGAATGACCAAATTTACCTCTTCTGAGCAAGCACGTGAATGCTACAACGTGCGCCACTGGAGCCAAGGCTTCTTTGGTATTAATGATCAGGGAGAGGTTACTGCGATGCCGAACCAACAGCAGCCACAGCACGCCGTAACTCTGACAAACATTGCACAACAAATTAAATCTGAGGGTTATACCCTACCTGCGCTAGTGCGTTTTCCACAAATCCTTGAACAGCGCGTACATAATATTGTTGGTGCGTTTAATCAGGCGATTACTGATTACAGCTACCCAGAAGATTATTTATTGGTTTACCCAATTAAAGTAAACCAACAAAAAGAAGTCATTGAGGGGCTTATCGCAAGCCAAACGGCCAGCGATAAAAAACAGCTTGGCTTAGAAGCTGGCAGTAAAGCTGAGTTACTTACCGTATTGGCGCTCAGTGAGAAAACCAGCGCAGTGATCGTGTGTAATGGCTACAAAGACAGAGAATACGTCCGTCTTGCGCTTATCGGTGAAAAATTAGGCCATCAGGTTTATATCGTTTTAGAAAAGCGTTCTGAGCTCGACATCGTGATGGCAGAAGCCAAAGCACTCAACGTTAAACCACGTTTAGGCTTACGCGTACGTTTGGCATCACAAGGTAAAGGTAAATGGCAAGCAAGCGGCGGTGAAAAGTCCAAATTTGGTCTGTCTGCATCGCAAGTCCTTACGGTTGTTAACCAATTACAGCAAGCTGACATGCTAGACGCGCTGCAACTGGTGCACTTTCACTTAGGCTCGCAAATGGCCAATATTCGTGACGTGCGCGTTGGTGTGGGTGAAGCCGCTAGATTCTACTGCGAATTACGCCGTTTAGGTGCAAACCTGTTGAATTTAGACGTAGGTGGCGGACTTGCAGTGGATTACGATGGAACGCGTAGCCAGTCGTCTAACTCGATGAACTACAGCTTAGCTGAATATGCAAACAACATCGTTTACACCGTAGGCGATACCTGTAAGCAATACAATCAGCCAATGCCAAAGATCATCTCTGAATCGGGTCGTGCGCTAACGGCGCATCACGCGGTATTAATCACCGATGTGATTGGCACCGAAAGCTATCAAGTAGAAGAGATAACTGCACCGGTAAGTGACGCCCCAAGACTGCTACACAATATGTGGACGTCTTGGCAGGCGCTCAACGAGCAGAGCGACGACCGCGCGTTGATTGAAATTTTTCATGATACGCAGGGCGACTTGGCAGAAGTACACAGCCAATTTGCGATGGGCCTATTAAGCCTTGAGCAAAGAGCTTGGGCGGAGCAAGTAAACCTACGTGTATGTTATGAGCTGAACAAGCGTATGGACAACAAAAACCGTTTCCATCGCCCAATTATTGACGAGCTCAGTGCTAAGCTCGCGGATAAATTCTTTGTGAATTTCTCGCTATTTCAATCTTTGCCAGACGCTTGGGGTATTGAACAGGTATTCCCTGTACTGCCACTCAGCGGGTTAACAGAGGCACCAAAGCGCCGCGCGGTATTGCTGGATATTACCTGTGATTCTGACGGTACGGTGGAGCATTATGTTGATGGCCAAGGTATTGAAGCCACGCTACCAGTACCAGAGTTTTGCAAAGATAAACCCTATTTATTGGGATTTTTCTTGGTGGGTGCATACCAAGAGATTTTAGGTGACATGCATAACCTATTTGGCGACACCCACACCGTTGTAGCCACATTAGATGACCAAGGCGAATTGGCGCTTGGTAATGTTGATGCGGGCGACACCGTTGCCGATATGATGCGTTATGTACACCTTGATGTTGAACAATTTAAGCGTAACTTTGCCAACCTAGTTGAAAGCAAACTACCGCTTGAAGAACGAGCTACCTGCCTAGCAGAGCTTGAAACCGGCCTTGACGGCTATACTTATTTGGAAGATTTTTAACCCATGAGCCACTTATTCGATCACACCGATCATTCTCTGTACTCCAACGGCATGACGTTTTTACGTCAGCCAATGGTACGCAATATCACAGATATTGATGCAGACGTTGTGGTACTTGGCTTGCCATTTGACTTGGCAACCTCTGGACGTCCAGGCGCGCGCTTGGGTCCAGATGCAATCCGTCGCGCATCCGTGCACTTAGCTTGGGAAAGTAAAAAATACCCTTGGTCATTTGCATTGTGGGACAAAATTAAACTTCAGGACGCTGGCGATTTCACTTACCCAGTTGGCGATCCTGAGTATTTTACTGCGCAACTCGAGCTAGCAGCTCTGCAAATTTTGCAGCAAGGCAAAACGCTATTAAGCCTAGGCGGCGATCACTTTGTGACCCTGCCACTGCTGCGTGCTCACCAGCAAATTCACGGTAAAATGGCGCTCGTACATTTTGATGCGCACACAGACACATACAGCCAAGGTTCACGCTATGACCACGGTACTATGTTCTATCATGCTCCGATTGAAGGCTTAATAAGCCCAGAGCATTCAATGCAAATTGGCATTAGAACCGAGTACACAGAGCAAGGTCATGAGTTTGGCGTGATTGACGCTATGGCAGCAAATGACTTAAGCGCCGAAGAAATAGCAGCACAAATCAAAGCACGCGTCGGCGACTTGCCCGTGTACTTAACCTTTGATATCGACTGTCTAGACCCAGCATTCGCACCAGGCACCGGCACCCCGGTATGCGGCGGCCTAACCAGCGATAAAGTGCTGAAGATTTTACGCGCACTGCAAGGACTAAACATGATAGGCATGGACGTAGTAGAAGTCTCCCCTTCCTACGACCAAAGCGAGCTCACCGCAATCGCCGCCGCCACCATCGCACACGAACTACTGCATCTGTGGGCTGTAAAGCATAAATAATCGGATGCGGGTTTGGACTAAGCCACCTTAACCAGGTGGCTTTTTTGTTTGGGGTTTGTGTTAGTGATTATGGGTGTAATTTCAAAGCTGAACAACAATAACACATCGAGTAACGATGCATAGCACCCTGCGCTTTGGCTTATTAAGTCATTCCACACAAATCTGCAGCTACTTGAGCTAGTATCTCGGACCTATTGCTAATAAATTGCTGATAGTTATCGTCAAATAAAGCATTTGGACAGTAATGAGATTGTATAATTTGGTTAATATTACCTGTCATTTTGACTCGATAAACACTGGGCTTATCACCCCCTAATTCACGATTATCAGCACGTGATATAAAGCAAAAATTTGCTAAACAATTTTCACTATATATGTCTTGAGCACTATCTCTAAGAAAAGCTTTTGGCATAAGGTGGTGGAATTCCTTTCTGTTGCAATCTCTAAGCTTTGCTTCTAGATCAATTGGCGATCCATTGATAAAATTAATTGGGGTATTTTTTGATAACATTAGAAT
This sequence comes from Pseudoalteromonas sp. NC201, assembly GCF_002850255.1. NCBI lineage: Bacteria > Pseudomonadati > Pseudomonadota > Gammaproteobacteria > Alteromonadales > Pseudoalteromonadaceae > Pseudoalteromonas > Pseudoalteromonas sp. NC201. Next base: position 1,782,652 of record NZ_CP022522.1, on the reverse strand, counting down.
AAAGGTTTTTGTCATAACGGAGTTCATGACAAATTTTTCGTGCTTAAATGTATCTGATGAAATCTGAGGATTTAGATTAGATAAAGTATTTTCAATGCCTTCCTTTAATTTTTTTATTTCGTCTATATCAACACCCAGATTCCGCATGGTACCATGACTATATCTCTTAATGAATGAACACCTCCAGAACCACAATACTAGTTTCTCTCTCTGGGCGTTGGAGTAATTAAACTCTCTATTTCCATCAATTGAAAAGAATACAGAAAGGGGAACTAAAATATACTTATATGGTAAGAGATCTATCGAATGCACATTGAGTTCTGTTTTAAGAAAATCCAACGCACCTTTGATTCCATTTACGACTTCACTAAATCTAGCCCTAACATCCGCTCCATTCAATAATACTAAACTTTCTGGTTTGCAGGAATTTGTAAGAACAGCTGCCGTACATCTAAGCAGCAAGCTTATATCATTAGACAATTCGGAAAAACCATATCCCTCAAGCTCTTCAATTAAATCTTCAAACTGGCCCTGTAATTGAAAATCCTCACTCCATGTCCATGCAGAGAGTAGTTGAAGAGTGTCCAAAGGGATACCTTGCCTATTTATCCGCTCAAATATAATTGCAACCTTATCTTTTTCATCAGTTCTAAATGACTGAACGGGGATTTTAGCTTCTTTGAATGTTGCCTGCACTCTATCAATTTTTTCTGCGAGCGAATCGTTCATATTTCTTGTTAGACGACGGTATTCAGCAGTGTCAAAGAAGCTATTTAGTGGAAAGTGCTTTTCTTGATCAACTTCATCTTCATTTAATGCCAAAAATTGACTTTCCTGAACATCATCTGGCAGGGAAAAATCAAAATATATATCTTTCCAGTTATCATCCTGTTGATGATAAAGTTCTGTTTGAAACACCCCAAATATAGAAGTAACCCTCTGTTGCCCATCCAGTACATAATCAATAGGGAAATCTTCTTGGGGTTCCGGCAGTTCAAACGGACCTAGTTTTCTCTCTGTTCTCAACGGTTCGTTCGTGCGCCAAAACAATAAGGAACCGAACGGATATCCTTTATAAATACTATCAATAAGAAACGCGACCCGATCAGGATCCCAAACAAACCCTCTTTGAAAAGCGGGAATTCTAATCTGCCCTCTGTAAACTGAATCCAGAATTTCTCTGATTGAGTAATTTTCCATAATTTTTTCCTAACTTTCTAACTATAAGTTTGTTGCTTAGGTATAATGACTCACAAAGTATTAACCTCCGCCTTTAGCGGGTTAGCTAAAAGCCAGAGCCATATTAATCTTCAAAATAACTATACGGAAACGCTATTCAGCTAAAAACACATATCATTACTTGTGAATACAACAAGCCAAACCAAGCTTGCCGTGCGCGTAGAGAGCACATCAAAGTGCATACAATTTATCGAAGAACTTCTCAGTACCATCAATGAAATGAGAGACCTTTTTTAGTGGTTCAAAATAAAAATAGTCCTCTATTTCATAGTCTCTATATTCTGAACTGCTGCTTGATAAATCAATATTGGATAAACGTTTATAATCATCTACAAACTTCTTATCGAGCAACCCGCTGTTATGTGCGTATAAATGCCTAAATAACATCGTTTCTTGCATAATTTTAAGCTGAGGTATTTGAAATAGTTCTACTTGAAATTCACTCTCTATCTTCGTTAATATTCCTTGGTTATGCCAAGGAAAAACTTGTTGAAATATATTTTGCTTGCTGTTTATATGATCTTTTAATTCCTTTCTAGATGAAAACCCTTTTCGGCTTTGATAATAATCCTTTAAACACATTTCAATCGTTGTTCCAAGACGAACTATTGTTGTCATGTCGTAGAATTTATCGCCATATGTTGCCTGCCACATATCAAAATATGTGTCATGATTACCAGCTATTTCCTTGATTTCTTCATCAAATTGAATGGCTTTTAATGTTTGTTCTATCTTGCGACGAATAAAGTATTCTGATTCTCTTATTCTTTTAAAGTGGTTTTTATATGACAACTTGATTTCCTTTATGCTTAACACCTTAGTATTCACGCAAGCGCAGCATGCATAATCGCAAATTGAATTGGATAGCTCCTGCACTCCCTATCCAGCAGTGTGGATTGACCTTGATATGGGTGACTTTTGTGTTTGTCCGTTTATTATCTAAAGCGGTACAACGCGACTCAATCCCTGCCTGAACAAAGTATTTATATACATTATTAAACCCACATTTTTCTAATTTGGCAAGGTGCTGTGGTTCTGTCATAACTTGTTGATAAGCTTTAGCTGGTAGATTAAATAAGATAAGAAGATAGCGCAAAAGAAAAGCCACTCCCTACATCACGCAAACACCTCAAGCGACATCCCCCCCCCTCCATCACACCCGAAAAGCGTAAGCCGATATGCAATGTGCCGACAGGGTGTCGGCCAAGTCTTGTCTGGTACAGGGACGTGCCTTACAAGACGGTTGCATTATATCGGCTTAGGGTTTGAGGATTAAGTGTGATGCTAGGGCGACGTTTTCTTGGTTCGCTCGATCGCGTCGTTTCAAAAGAATGAACGAAAAGCGCATGGATACGCTTTGATATTAAACATGGAGATTTATTTTGCTAACGGCTGGTAGCTCGAAATTTATCGTAAAGTCAGCCCGTCATCCTGACAGGTTTCGACGCCCATCCATGGGCTACGACATACTTTTCTTTGATGCCCAAAGAATCGTTGCGCAAAAGAAAGGGCACTCCCAACATCACACTGACTCCTCAAGTAAATCGCCAATATGAACGTCACCGCTGTGTAAGGGCCATCCTTGGCCCTGTCACCGCTTTTCACGCATCCATGCGCTGAAATGACTCATTGGCAATTTACTTTCGGGTGTGATGAGGGAGATACAAAGGTGCTGATAGATTCTTGTGGTGCTTGCAAACAACTATGTTGCTAATGGCTTTGTGAACAGCTAACAGGCGACTTATTCCCCTTCATCACACCCGAAAAGCATAAGCCGATATGTAATGTGCCGACAGGATGTCGGCCAAGTCTTGTCTGGCACAGGGACGTGCCTTACAAGACGGTTACACTATATCGGGTTAGGATTTGAGGATTAAGTGTGATGCTAGGGCGACGTTTTCTTGGTTCGCTCGATCGCGTCGTTTCAAAAAAATGAACGAGGAACGCGTGGATGCGCTTTGATACCAATCAAAAAAGACAATTTCAAGTTAACGTATTTAGGTCGGTCTTGTAATTTATTTTGGTTTTTTAAAGATTAAGCATGCCATCTCGCCAACAAAGCACTTGTACCAAGTATGGCCCAGTGATAATTTGCACATCACAAGGAATGAAAAGGTAATCACTGTACGTTTTAAGCACCTTCAACACAGACTTGAGACCTGAATTCATATCGCCACTTTTTTTATTTGATAAGCAGTCATGGAATATAAACAACCTAAAACACTATTCGAGCGTAGGCTTGATACGCCGGATCAAAACCTTTATCTCGTCTCCATTCAGGATGATGGGACTGTGTTATCTGCGTATGGTAGATATGCACACAATTCAGGCGCTAAAACCGTATCTTGGAATGAATTTCTTCAAGGGGATATGAATTCCCTCGTGGAAAAAACAATGGGAATAGCTGTACTTAATGAAGTGCTCGAAAAATTACGGGCGCTGCAATCATGATAAGAAAATACACTGAAGATGACATAGATACCATACTTGAAATTTGGTTGAGCGCATCCATTCAAGCACACGGCTTTATCTCAGCCGAGTTTTGGCAAGCTAATTTAGAAAATATGCGTAATATTTATCTCCCTGCTTCAGAGGTTTACGTCTACGAACTGAACTCCGACGTTGTCGGGTTTTACGCTTTACACCAAAACAGCTTAGCCGCCCTATTTGTGAAACCAAAGCGGCAGGGAAACGGCATAGGCAAACAATTGCTTACTCATGCAAAAAATCAAAGACCGATATTGATGCTTTGTGTATACAAAGAAAATCAAGCAAGCTATCAGTTTTACCTATCTCAAGGTTTTAGTGTTATCGCTGAACAAAAAGATGAACATACAGGGTATCCAGAGTACGTGATGAGTACAAAGGTTTAGTGGGTCGAATAGCGCTTCGGTTATTCGAACCTACTACACCATGATGATTATGTGCTGCTAGCGAACAGTCCAATGGCTTACGTAAAACCTGAAGACGCAGGCAACACCACTTTCCCCCACATCCGAAAGGCATCACTTCTCGGCAGGTGAACCGCCTATAAGACTGTTTACATCCTCACTCAAATTGCGTTAACCACTCTTTTAACACACTATTTAACAAGGTTTGCTGCTCTCTACTCATCCCCTTAACCAATTGGGCTTGAATGGCGATATGCGGCTCAATCAGTTTTTCAATCAGGGCGAGGCCTTCGGCTGTTAATTCCACCGTTACACTGCGGCGGTCTTCTGTACAATGCTCACGCTTGATAAGGCCTTTTGCCGCTAGCTTATCTAAACGGTTGGTCATCGCGCCAGAGGTGAGTAGCATGGTTTTAAATAGCTCTGATGGGGTTAAGCGAAATGGTTTGCCGCTGCGGCGCAAGGTAGCTAACACATCAAATTCGCCCAAATTTAAGCCGTATTGCTTGTGCAGCTTTTCAACTTCGGCTTCCATATGTTTAGCTATGCGCACTAAGCGACCCATTATCGCCATGGGCGTTGTTTCTAACTGTGGTTTTTCGCGAGCCCACTGCTCTTGTACTCTATCAATCGCATCCATCAATATTTGCCCCGACAACAAACTTTGTAAAGAAATATCTTAACATAAAGATACTTTACAAAAAGTGTTTTTAGTAATACCTTACCGCAAAGTATCTCAACATAAAGATAGTTAATGTGAATATACTCCTCGCGATGATCCCTGCATTTTTATGGGGCACCACGTACGCGGTAACACAATATACCCTCGCCGACTGGCCGCCTCTTTTACTTGGCGCTATTAGAGCGCTTCCGGCTGGGCTTATTTTGCTGGCAGTTAAGCCAAGTTTGCCAAAAAAAGCAGACTGGAAAATACTATGCGGCCTTGGGGCGATTAATATCGCGGCCTTTTTTAGCATGATTTTCGTGATGTCGTTAACGCTACCATCTGCCATATCGAGCGTGGGCATGGTGTCTGTGCCGGTATTCGCCATGCTTTACCATTGGTTGGTCAATAAGCAACGCCCAGGATTGGTGCAAGCGTTATGCGGTGCGGCGCTTATTGTGTTGGCCTGGTTGCTATTTGATCCGAGTTCACTGAGTTTAAACCCTCTTGGTTTAGCGGCAATACTTGCGGCAATAACCTGTATCGTGATCGGCAGCTCAATCACTAAGTCCCTTGGTGATCGCATGCATTGGTGGACAGTGTTAACTTGGCAACTCATTATTGGCGGCGTTATTCTCACCCTCGCATCAAGCGTTCACGGTGTGATCGCACCAGCTAAGTATATTGCAGCTTTTAACAATTTCTCGATGACCAATCTCAGCGGCATATTATGGGTTGTGCTCCTGAACACCGCACTGGGTTATAGTTTGTACGTGTGGTTACTACAACGTATGTCTGTTGTGGACTTTACCTTTGGTGGTATTGCAAATCCGATTGCGGGTATTTTGACGGGGCTGGTGCTACTGGGCGAGACGTTCACCCCGCTTCAGTATAGTTTGATGGTTGGCATGATTGTAATGCCGCTATTACCGCAAATTATCGTCACTACCCTACGAAGCCGAGCTGTGCCTGCTAAGTGTGAGGTAAACTAATCAGTTGAGCGCATAGCAATTATGCGCTCGTTCCTTTAAAAAGGCGAAACTAAAGTGTGAGTCGATAAATATATAATGGCTCGTCACCTGCTACGCCCAGATCATTGACACAGGACTCAACAAACTGGCCGCCTATTTTTTCAATGATCCGCTGGCTCGCAATATTTGACTGTAAACATTGAAACTCCACAGTTTTAATATCACTTACCTCTCGAAGCCTGGCAATAACCTGTTCAAGCACTAGACCGATTAAGCCGTAACCTCTTGCCTTTTCGCCAAGCCAATAGCCAATTTCAGCAGTTTGCGTTTGCGCATCCATATATTTGATCCCAAACACACCACAAAACTCGCAATTAAATTCAATAGCAGACCAAAGTCCGCCGACTTGGTTGTTTATACGTGTGTCGATGTATCGCTCTGCGTCAGCCTCGGTATGTAGTTTCGCAACCCACGGCAGCACATTTTGTAAACTTGCACGGCTGCTTTGTACGCAATCAAACAATGGTTTTGCATGCGTCAAAGCAAGGTTTTGTAGTTTGAGATTGGCAGAAATATCTAGTTGCACGAGATGTTCAGCTCCATTTACTTACCTCTATTCAAATACAGGTCTAAAGAAGCTGCGTTCATAGCTAATTATGCAACCGGTATCTTCTGCAAATTTAATTGCAGCCTGACACTGAGCATCTTGAAACGACTCATTACGATACGTTTCATAGGCTGCCAAACTGGGAAAGGTGAATAATGCCAAGGCAATATTACTTGCACCTTCCGATGGTAAAAAGTAGCCATTATGCTGCCCACCAAAACGATTGACGAGTGGGATCCACATTTTGGCATATTCCTCAAAGTCAGCAATTTTTGCCGGATCAACAACATATTTTAAGTAGCAAGTAACCATACAACCTTTCCTTTTTGTTAAAAATACCAGTTTCACGTTGCTCTACACACCGATAGACAGTGTGCGAGATTACTTTAAGCGTTAATAACATGAAGTTAAAGTGATATGGGACTAGCTGTCTCGATTAAATGCTCACCCAAGGTTCTAACTCAACGTAAAACTACTGACAGTAACTGACACACCGAGAGCATATCTTAGCTGCAATTTTTAAAAGATGATGGAATTCCATGATGATCACCATTGATTCTTTGGTGTTATATGTAAGCGATATCAAGCTGAGCGAAGCGTTTTATAGACAGCTATTCCAATGTGAGGCAGCGCAGCTTTCTCCAACTTTTGTTTCTATGAAATGTGCACACAACGTCTCCATTGCACTTAAACAAAACACAGCCCTTACACCACCAAGTTGCATTACCGGGGGCGGTTCTGAAATCTCTATTATGCAACCAAGCCAAGAAGCGCTTTTGGCTTTATACGATACATGGAAATTACTAGATATTGAGTTTGCTCAAGTCCCGCAAGCCGAGGGATATGGCGCTAGTTTTGTCGTATTAGACCCTGATAGACATCGTATTCGCGTGTTTACTAGTGATAAGGTATAGCGCTATTTCTAGCTCTATACCTTTTTTCCATCGAATATGGAGTTCAAATTTATAGTTTGTAGTGAAGACTCAAACTAATATTTCTTGGCTCACCATATGCTAGCTGCGAGTAGAAGCCGATCTGACTGTAATATTCTTTATCAAAGGCATTATCAATATTTAGTTGTACTGATAGCGCCTCGTTGTGTTGGTATCTAGCCATTAAATTGATAAGTGAATAGGCTGGCTGTTCAACTCGTACATTGCCTAATGGTGATTTTATGTCAGTGTAGTTTTCACCCTCCCAAGAAATACCTGCACCCAATGTAAATTGGTTATATTCAAAGGTATTGAATAATCTAAATATTTTTCGAGGAAATCGCGTATTAACCGTATTTGATGTGCCACTACTATCCTCAGCGGTTGCTTCGAATGCAGTATAATTGGCATTAATCTTCCAGCCGTCCATGATCTGACCGACTACTTCGAGCTCGTAACCGTCGCTTTCAACACCATCTGCTTCCTTGTATGCAGCTAACTTATCAGGACGTGGAACAAAATCAGGGTCAACAACCGCTAAGTTTTCCTGCTGTGTTTGAAAGTAAGTTATATTGGTATGTAACGCATCATTGAAATAAGTGCTTTTCAAACCAATTTCATAATTGATCCCAGTGAGGGGGTCTAAGTAATTGTCATCAGCGTCAACCGCATTCTGCGGCTTAAAGATTTCCGTATAACTTGTATAAATCGTATGACTGTCATTTAAGCTATACAGTAGCCCCGCATAGGGAATAAATACGTCATCATCGCCATAGTCTTGGTCTGTTCCATAGGATACACCCTGCCTATTCCAGCTCGCTAACCGTGCACCAACAATTGCCTTAAATTTATCGCTCAAATGTATTCGTGTCGCAGCAAAGTAACCTGTTTGCTCAGTGGTGTAATCCTGGCTGATGTATTTTTGACCCCAATCTGGCTGGTCAAATTCCCCGTTCCACTCAAAAAAGTTTGTGACTGGTTTGGCAGTTTTGCTCCCCCCACCTTCATAGCCGTAATACACAAAGTCCTGATCGCTCTTTGCAGCCCCAACTACAAATTCATGTTCGTGGTCAAATAAAGAGTACATGCCTTGTAATCTGACACCAAAGTCAATCTGCTCTCTTTCATTTTCTAGGCGCGATCCAGAAGCAGTCATCCCAGCCCCCGTCACAGGATGAGGAAGTCCGGATACCCAAAGTAAATACATGTCTGCAGTGCTGACATTTTTATTCGCATGGGCAACCAACTCCCATCCATTACTAAAGCTGTGATGTAGGTTTGCAAAAAATGTTTTATGTGTACTGGCCCAACTACTCCATTTTGCGGCCACTGAAGCTGAACGATCAAAGTCTGTACGGCTGAGATCAGAGTTGAATATTGGCAGCCCGCCCCATTGAGAGCCTTTGGGTTCATTGTCTTGAATGCTATACCCTAATCGCAGTAAGGTTGCATTCGACAAATCTGCATCAACGGTGGCATAAAAAACCTGTTTACTCTTTTTTTCATAGTCGACAAAAGAGTCGCCTTCTTGGAGCACCATAACCGTTCGACCTCTAACAGATCCGCTTTCGTTTAGCCCGGTGCCCAGATCAACACTCGCATAATAATTGTTCCAGCGCCCTAAGCGCGCAATTACCTTGCCACTAAGTTCACTCGCATTTGCGTGTTTACGAACCAAGTTAATCGATGCCGACGGATCTCCTGCGCCGGTCAACAACCCAGTAGCCCCCCGCACGATTTCAATACGTTCATAGAGTGCGGTGTCGGTAAGCGACTCACCAGCACTCTGCGCGCCATTCCACTGTACTGGCACCCCATCAATTTGGTAGTTGTCAACATTGAAGCCTCGAGACGAAAACGCATTCCTTGAGCTATCGTAAGCTTTGGCCGAAATGCCAGACGCATTATTAATCACATCGGTTAGTGACGTTAACGCCTGATCTTCAATACTTTGCCGAGTAATAATATTCACGGTTTGCGGAGTTTCTTGCAATGTCAGACCCAAACCTGTTGCCGTGTCTATTGGCTCATTGACCACATAACTGCCCGTCACCGCAATACGTTCAATTTCATTATCACGCGTGAGAGCTGCGCCTACTTCATGGATTGAGAAACGATTTTCGTCAACTTTAGTTGCAACAAGCCCGCTTCCTTTCAAAAGAATTTCAAGTGCTTTTTCCGTCGTATAGTTTCCCTTCACTTGTATCGTTTTTTGCTCTGCTAACGCGACACCATATGCAGTAATGTGCTGCTGCGTTGCAGCTGACAGTTCGGTTATCGCTGTAGAAAGCGTTTGGGGTTCTATATTTAGTTGGTACGTAGTATCGCTAGCATAAACGTTCGCAGTTGCCAATATGAGTCCTGCGCTAGAAATAAATAAGCTCCGTCTACATATATTTATCGCATGCTGAAACTTATTTATTCTAAAAGTATGGCTTTTCATGGTCATCCTCTATTTTCATGTACCCATTTATATAATTCATCGTTAAGACGTCTACGAATTAGCAAACCCGTAAAAATCTTATAAAAATCCGCTTTAGCGTAACGGCGAGCATTAAGATAAGTAGTAACTGAAAGGTGTTCGTCATACTTTTTATGTGCGAGCAGCGAAAGTGCCACCCGTACTTACCGAGACAGTACCTCTTTACAAAAGTTTATTGCTACGGTGAGACGCTTTTCTACATTTGACAGGCTAATTGCTAACTGTGTGGCAATATCTCGTTGTTTAACACCCTTGATGGTGTACATAAAAAATATCTGCCGGGTTAACAATGGCAGCTCGTCCAGTGCCAAGTTTATGCAACGAAGCTCACACGAGCTGATATGGCACTTTGAAATATCGGCTATTTGACTATCAATACATGTCGTCATGTACGCTTTTTCATACTGGGCTCTGACCTGTTCAGTACGGAAGTAGTTAATGACTTCATTGTGGGCTGAGCGATACAGATAGGCAGTTGGATTTTCTACATTTCGATTTGTTTTCATCTTTAACAGCTTTTCAGCAATGATTTGTAGAATGTCTGACGCTGTATCTGAGCAACCAAGCTTGCTAGTCAGAAAACGTTTTAGTGCACATTCATTTGAGGAGAGTGACTGTAATATTTCTTGTGAATACATCATTTATAAGTCAACACGCAAGTCCTTGCAAAAACTGCGAATGATAATAATTACCATTTATGAAAATTGCAATACTTCTGAGATATAAAGCCTAAGTGGGTGAAGGTAATCCATCACCCTTTATTTAGAAATCCTTTGTCTCAGGCTCACACCAACTGATATTCATTACTAGAATGCGGATCTGAACTGCGGATAATTTATACTTGAGTGTTGAATAACAAGGGCAAGATCAAACTGCTTTTCGAGTTCAAGGAGAAACAGGCAAGGTGATAGTAAAACAGCTTCCAATCCCAACCTCACTTTCTACTACAAGCTCGCCACCATGCTCTTTAATAATGTCATAACTTATTGAAAGGCCTAAGCCTGTCCCGTTGCCAATGGGCTTAGTCGTAAAAAATGGGTCAAATATTTTATCTTTTATTTCTTCGGGGATCCCCACCCCGTCATCTTGAATTCGGATCAGTACACGCTGTTGTTCTAGACTTGTTGAGACGCGGATCTCTCCTTCGCTTTTCAATGCCTGAGCCGCATTGATCAGTAAATTCGTTAATACTTGAATTAGTTTACCTTGATTACCGAGCACTTGAGGGACTTCATTCAGTTGTGTGATCACATTAGCATGATATTTGAGCTTACTCTCCACCAGATTTAACGTTGTCTTAATACAGGCGTTAATATCACAAGGTTGCAATTGAATAGTATCTGCCCTTGAAAACTGTTTGAGGTCGTTCACAATTGCAGACACTCTTTGTAGCCCAGTCATCGACTCGTCAATAAGCTCAGTACAATCGCTATTAATAAAAGCAAAGTCTTTGTCTTGAATAAACTGATTAAACGCTACGAGTGTACTGGGTTCAAGTCCAAGCTGAATCGCACGCTTTGCAAGTTCGGCATAATCGCCATGATAGTGACGCATCACATCGAGATTACTCATGACAAAACCGAGCGGATTATTTATTTCATGGGCAACCCCGGCGGCTAATTGACCCACCGATGCCATTTTTTCTGAGTGAACAAGCTGTTGCTGTGCGGCTTCAAGCTCTCTATTGGTAGCCTCAAGCTGCTGATTTTTCTGATTCAGTTTTTCAGTTCTTTGCGCCACTAATTCTTCTAGATGTTTATTTAGCTCAATCAAGTCATGCTTATATCGCTCTCGACGCTCATGCTCTTCGGCTAAGGTTTGTGATAGCTCATCAAACGCCAAAGATAGCTCTTGTAACTCATCTTTACTCTGTATTGGTTTCCATTTGAAATCAAACACGCCGTTTTTGACATTCCGAGCGATAAATTTAGCTTGATTCTTCAGTATATACAGATTGGTTGTGAGATATATACCGAGAAAATAAGAGAAAATAGCAACTAACGCCATTTCAAACAGCGCGATGGAAACCGTCCAGCGTTTTACCTCTGACATAGCTCGATTTATGGTGCCAATATCTATGCCTATTTGAATGGCGCCAAACAGTGTCCCACCCTCAACAATATCAGCATGAATATCAAAAATACCGTCGGTAACTGTTTCAACTAACGTATCACCTTCAAATGTACGTTCTTTTAAGCGCTCGTTACCTGCAAAAGAAAGAGTTTGGTTTTCACCATCGATGACTTTAACGTAAAGGATATCTGGGTTACTTAATAACTCATTGGTAAAAGCATCCAGTGTGGCCAAATCGTATGACAGCACCGCATCTTTGGTCGCACTCGCAAACAGGCTTGCGGTCGTCGTTGCGCGTTTATTCATGGCGTCATTTGCAGACTCCATCATAAAATCAATCACTACAAATATGAGCGCACTCAACAACACCGCTTCAATAATAGCGGTGCCAATCATGGTTTTGAGTCTTAACGATAGCCTTTTCATTCAGTTGTGGGGCTTCTTAATAGTCCGCGTACTAATTGCCAACTAAGGTTTCTAATTCTAATGCTTTTACGTCTTGCCAGTCCTCGTTCGACGCCGCCATAATGCCTTTGAAATTCACCGCTTCGAGTAGCCTAATTCCCTCTTCACTCAGTTCAAGAGAGGTCAACGCCTCTACTAATCTTTGCCTTGCATCTTCTGGCATTGTTTTTTTTACGGCAAATGCATGTGGCGTATAACCTTTTGTCGTCCAGAGAATGTCGAGTTGTGATTTAATTTTGGGATCGGCGTTGTTGAAAGTACGCATAACACCACCGCCCGCTTTGACAAATCCTCTCGACACGTTGAGATAAACAGAATCATGGGAAGAGACATACCTTGGTGTAAATTCAATACCTTGTTTCACAAGTTCACCACGGGGCAAAATGCTTGCAGCGAATGCAGCAGGAGCCGGAAAAGCAAGCGTCTCTCCTCGCAACTGCGACAAGTCAGCGATACCAGCCCCCTTTTTAACCACGATGATCCCTTTGATCATTTTATCTCTTTGCTTGGCGATAGCTTGATAACCCGCCTGCTCATTAAATACAACAAAGTGATAGGGATTCATGTATGCTACATCATACTCTTGCTTCAACACCCGGGCTTCAAAGGTTGGTATATCTTTAGCGGTTTTAAACGTGTAGTTATCTCCGGTCTTATCACTGAGATAATCGAGAATAGGCTGCCAATTTTTGGCTAACTTATTTGCAGACTGCTGCGGCACAAAGGCGAAGGTATAATCACCACTCAAACATAAAGCGGGAAATAAAATGAGACTCATCAGCAGGATTTTTATCATCACATCACCACCTAGCAATAAACACTTTTCGAATAAGGACTTAAGTTCCACAAAAGTATAGATCAATATTAAAAAACGGCTTATCTGCTCATTGATAAAAGTGCCTGTCCTTTATCTTGTGTCCTTATCTTTGTTGGCCTTGATATTTTGTAACGCGCTTGCCAGCCAAATGGTAAACTGGTGAACAATCGCCGAACTCTTGCGATAAGTCGTTTGCCTGAGCCAATAGCCATAGCCTGAAAATTCCTCCATTGTTGGGCTTTTACTTAACCACCCCTGTATTACTGCTGACTCTGCTAATACATCGCTCAATAGTGCCAGCCCTTGCCCGGCCACAGCCGCCTGCAAGACAAAGTGTTCTTGCTCAAAATAACGCAAGTCATAATGGCTTTCGTCAATGTGCGCTCGCCAAGGAATATTTTCAAGCCCCGTTTCGTCTTGCCAATGGGTGAGAAATAGTACAGGTTTACCTTGGTCTGGCACCCGATAATTTGGGCTAGCATAAAGCCCAATTTTCTCGGTAATAAGATGAGTTTCATTAGAATTCGGATCCGCTTTGCCATAACGCAGGGCGATATCAATATGCTTCTCTTTATTTAAATCAATGAGTTGATCGCTCGCGCATATTGTGACGGTTTGGTTTGGGAAAGCATGATTAATGGCAGCCATATTCGGAGCAAGCCAAAGTGCAGCAAATGAATTACAACATGAAATAAGCAAATCGTTCTTTTGCTCAGTAAACTCAATAAACGCATTATCGAGCATATTAAGTGAATCAATACACACCTTTGCCAGTGTCTGTCCTTGTAATGTTAATTGCACTGCTCGCGTTTTTCGCTCAAAAAGCTGAACCCTTAACTGTGATTCCAGTGATTTTATCTGATGTGACACTGCCGTAGGCGTAACATTAAGTACCCGCGCCGCATCTTTAAAGCTCAAGTAGTGCGCAGCAACCGCAAAGGTTTTTATGTTATTCAAAGACGGTAAATGTGTGAACATAGCAAACCTATAAGTTAGTTTATCTCATCTATTTGTGAACTCTTCTCAGTTGTCACATTGCTCACGTAAGCACACAATAAAGCACAGAACACAACTGGAGAAAAGCCATGAAAAACATTCTATATATAAGTAGTAGCGTAAGAAAGTATAGTGAGACGAGTTCGCAACATCAGTCAATTAGCCGGATGTTAGGTGAGCAATTTTTGACAAAATTTAGCTGCTTCACACATGAAGTGGAAATCACCCATCGCGACCTCTCCGTGAAACAACCTGCATTCATCGATGAAGCATTTATAGCGGCTGCATTTGCAAAAGGCGTGTTGAGCGAAGAGCAACGCTTAGTACTCGCTGAGTCTGACGAAATTATCAAAGAAGTGACCAATGCCGATATTATCGTAATCGCAAGTCCTATGTATAACTACGGCATGCCTGCCGTGCTAAAGGCTTGGTTTGATCTGGCGATCCGAGTAAATAAAACCTTCAGCTTTGATTTAGCACGAGGTGATAAACCACTTGAGCCAATTTTATCGGGTAAAACTCTCGTATTACTGGCATCTTGGGGAGAATTTGCATTTAAAAAAGGTGAGTCACAATATCATTTGAATCATCTAAGTAGCCATATCGAGCAGTTGGCTCCATATTTAGGTGCTGAGGCGTTTTATGAAATCGCATCTGAGTATCAAGAGTTTGGAGATGACAGGCATAAGCACTCAAAACAACGTGCTATTGATGATGTACACAAACTAGCGCAAATACTTAGCGCTAAGTAAGAGCACAAGTGAGCGTATTACGCTCACCTTACTCTCATGCAGCTTACTGTTTATAGTGGTAAGTGATCTGACTTTGTAGATGTTTAGGTTCAATATGAATAGGACGATAAAGCTGGATAGTGCCAACAATCTTTGCACCATCACTAATTGTAAGCGTTGGTATGTCTTTCTCAAGCTTAGAAGCAAGATATCCTGCATGACGATAGATCACATCACCTAAAATAGTAGCGCCGCTGGCAATTGTAATATCTCCGCTCGCGTTGATGACGCTTCCTTCAATTAGAACCGACTCACCAATCTCAATATTACCATTGGTAACTTGAATGCTCCCATATACGTGCGCTTTTTCCATCAGCATAATATTACCATTATCAATATTAACCGACTGCGCTTCACTATGCTTATCAAGCTGAACATTACCGTTAGTCACTTCTGCAGATTTAACTTTGGCCCCTTCAGCTAGCGTAATATTGCCATTTTGTAAGGATAAGTTCCCGGCTCTTTGACCACTTGCCACATTAATATTTCCAGCAAAATGGCTTAAGTCTTCACCATGAGTAGCGTTAAGATTACCTACCGAGCATGCAACCAAGTTGAAGGTAAACGCAAGTGCAAGTGGATATTGGTAAAGTTTGTTGGTCATTATTTTTTCTTCTTATTATTGGTTACTAGAGCAAAGTATTAAGACAAAGTGGTGTAACTACCTAGAGCCACTAAGCAGATTTCACTTAACCTTAGCATTCAAACCGAGCTCAGGAGGTGTTAGAGGCGGATAAAGTTTACATCGGAGAAGCCTACCCAGAGTGTTCTGAGTAGGCTCAAAGTATATAATGACTATGCGTTCAAAACAGCAAGTAACCTGCCTTTTGACGTCACTATATCGGCTTTTTCAGCCTCAGCTAGATAACTGATAAGGTAAGTCTCAAGGCTGCTTTCTTCACCTTGCAGTTTTGCATCCAGCATCGCGACTTGCTCAGACATTCTCTCGCTTTGCAACGCTTCTGGTGATGACTGATTCGTTAAAATTTCAAGCCTTAGCAGCAATTGGGCAGCGTTTAGCGAGGTTTTATTGCTACCTTGCCACGAACTTGGAATATCACCGTCAGTGTCTACCGCTTCCACCAATTCATTGAACTTTTCGCGACGCTGAGATGAAAACAGATCATCTAATTTCGACTTCACTTGTGACAATAAACGATTCTTTTCTTGCTTTAGTCCTGACACTACAATAAACATATTGAGTTCGTTACGAATAGCAACCAGTTCATTTTGAGTTACCGCTTCTATGACCTTGTTGTCGAACTCTGCTAACAACTGACGCTGCTCGGCTTCCTGCGACTTCTCCTGTGCTTTTTGCTCTGCATATTGTGCGCTGCGCTTCTCAAACACGGCATCATTATGGGCACGAAATGCTTTCCACAGAGTATGCTCTTGTTTGGCACCAGCAAAACCAATTTGCTGCCACTGTTTTTGCAATGATTTCAGTAAGTCACAAGCTGCTGCCAAATCTTCAGCCTCTAGCTGCTGCTGTGCAGTTTCAACTAGCTTTGTCTTTTCAACGGCATTGGCTTGATGGAAGGCTTTAAGTTTCTCGTAAACCGCTTGATGGTGCTCACGGTAAATCGAATTCAGCTTTTGATAGACTTTGGCATCCACATTGCCAGCATTTTTCCATGCTTTGGCTAGGCGATTAAATTGTGCTTCAACTTCTCGCCAATCAATACCTTCGTTATCCAAAGTACCAAGCAGTGCTTTCACTTCTTCAATCACCGCTTCACGCGCTATTTTTGCCTGCTCACGCTGTACTTCTTGCTCCGCAAAGTAAGTGCGACACGGTACAAACAATAATTCAATTTTTTCATCAAATTGAGCGGCTTGTGCCTTTTCCTGTTCCGTTTCAACATGACCAAGCTCGTTCCAACGTACTCTAAGTAATTTTACTTCCTCAGCACGTTTAACTGGGTCAACCGCCTCCTCAGCGAGTTTGTTATCAAGCTCCGCAAGCAATTCTTCACGTTTAGGTGTAGCAGCATACTTTTGCCAATCTTTAAGGTCTTTTAGTGCTTGAGACAAGCTTTCATGCTGGTTTTCGAGCTGCTTTTTGTAGCTTGGTGTTAGCAACTCAAACTGCTCGATAAAGCCATTAAAAACGCCAAATGCCACGTTAAATCGGCCCTGATCAATTAATCGTTGCACATCGCGTGCTTTCTTCTTCGCGATTTTGAGTGCTTTTTCTTGCTCATTTTTCAGCGGCTCGATAGCTGTCATAAACACTTGGCTTACATCTGATAGCTCAGCTTTTGCTGATTTATGCAATACCTTAGGCAGTGAATCTAGTGCTTTACGCGCTGCAACATAGCGGTCTTTTTGTGCTTGCACTTGGGTATCAAGCGATTCTAATGAAGTTGGTACTTCAACTGCTTTCAACTCTGCTAAGGCATTATTGAAGGTTTCACTTGCAGCAATAAGTGCGGGCAAATCGGCAAGATCACGCTCAATATTTTGCAGTTTTCGGGTAAACTCGCCAAGCGCTTCAACAGTGACATATTGAGGTGCAGACACTTTGCCTTTTAATACTTCACTACGCTTAACCAGTGCATCGTGCGAGGCTAAGTCAAGTGTTTTACATGCAATTTCGACCGATTTTTCAATGGCTTCAAGTTCAGCAGTTAATTCAGCAACCTCTAGGGCTTGATTTTGCTTTTGCATTAACTCAGCTTGCTGCGCTTGATGTTTAACTTGTAACTCATTGAGATGACGGTTTAATTTATCTGCTACTTGTTGATACTTTGCATCTAGTGCAGTTACCGTTTCAGCATCTAACCACTTAAGCTCAATGCTTTGCCACTGTGCAAATAACTGTTGTGCTTGCGCGTTCACAGTTTCATAGTTTTGCTTATCTCTTAGCGCGTTTAACTTGGCAAGTACAACCCGCGTTTGCTCAGCAACTTGAGCAGGCATTTCTTTTGCTAATCGCTGCTGCTCCAGTGATCCAGTAAGAGAAGTCAGCGCTTCACCTTTGGCTGCTTTTAGGACACTCTTTTCAAGTGAATGCTGTGCAATCAGTTCCAACATAGCGATCTGAAGTGCTTCATCACCTTCTTTGAAGGATTTTTCGATTAACGTGGCATTCGCAAGGCGCTTAAGCAGTTTAACTTTGTTCGTTAAATCGGTTTCAATTAACGCAACTTTCTCAAGTGTTTTAGCTGGCGCGTAGCGTTCAATGTATTCTTCACGAATGTTGCTCTGCAGTGCGGTGTCTTGATTAATAACCGCACTCGAAATTTTCTGCTCAGCAAGCTCTTTTAGCTCGCTATCTTGCTTATAAACTTTCCACCAAAGACCAAGGTCATTTACCTTAGTAAGTACCTTTTTTCTGATCTGTGCAGACTCGTCCTCAAGTGCTAGCGTATGTAGTAAAGTTGCGTCTTTGCTTAAGTCTAACTTGTCCACTGCTTGTGAGCGAACGTCAACCTTAGGGTGTTTCCATTTCGGTGTAAAAAGGTGTTTAAAGATCATTTTCACTGAACCTAGCTATTTCGTTGTCGGCTTTGAATTCTTGTTGTAATTCGCGTTTGGATTTTTGCACCATTTCACCTTTTTCGTTGATGGTGAACTGCTCATTGGACTTGGCTACTTTTGCTTGATATAGCATGACCAACTGCACGGTTTGCTCTTTTTGCGCATCACTTAGCGACGTACCATCAGGCCACTTTCCAGTTGACGCGCCGTATTGCAAACGCTCGAATACTTCAGGGGTAATATTTTGAACTAAGCTATCTACATTCATTACTACTTTTTCTTTTTCAAAATAACGAGGATGACTCGATTAATTAAGTACCAAACCGCACCTATGCCTATAGCGCTTTTGCTTGCGATCATTTCAAACGAGTTAGGTTCAGGCTGCTGCCAATAGATATATAAGAATCCGCCTAGCACTAAGATCAGTGCAATAAACGAGTAATTCATTACTGATTGCTGACGTTTTACACGGTTTCTAGAGGCCGCTCTCTCTCTGTCTTCTTGAGAAAAGTCTGCTAAATTGGTTTCACAATGCGGGCAGGACTTATGTTTGGAGGAAATAGATTTACCGCAGCTTGGGCACTGTGCTATTGCCATCGTGTTACTTCTCCATAATACAAAAAAGGGCACCTGTGAGGCGCCCTATTCTACTACCTTTGCGAACTCTTGTCCTTAAATGACAAGATAATTTTAATTAAAATTCGCTCACTGTTTGTGTTCTTTGTTGAAATCTTCCCAGTATTCTTTAACTGAAGATTTCATTTCTTTTCTGAGTAGTAAAATACCAAATAAGTTAGGTAAGGTCATCACTACAATGGCCACTGCAGCCAACTTCCACACTAGTGTCGTATCAGCAAACGACGCCCAGAAGAAACCTGCAACATAGAATACGCGATATGGCATGACCGAGCGGCTACCCAGAAGATAAATCATCGCGCGGTCGCCATAGTATGACCATGCAATTGCCGTAGAAAACGCGAATAACAACAAGCCAATCGAAACGATGTATTTACCATTTTCGCCCAAATAACCTCGGGTAAATGCTTTGGTTGTCAGCTCTGCCGAATGCACTAAAGAGTAACCAATCACGCTGATGCTATTGTCTGTTGGCAAGCCGTCTTTCACTTCGACGGTACCTGTGTACTTGTGACGCTCTGTAATACCAAAACGTACTTGCTCACCAATAGAGCGCGAGTGGATCACGGTAAAGTTTTCTGTTACCGCCTTACCCTGTACGACTTCAATCTCACCATTGAAAGGTTTGACAGTATGCTCTTTTTTACCATTCAAGTAGGCGTACAATGCATCTCGGTCTTGTTGATTCGATTCGTCATATTTACCGTCTAAGATAACCATAGACGAGCGCTCAAAATGAGTTTCGAACTTTTCAGTCCACACCCCCGATGACAAAATAACCAATCCCGTCAAGGTACAGATAATGATTGTGTCAATAAACGGTTCCAGAATGGAAACCATACCTTCAGATACTGGCTCATCGGCTTTTGCCGAAGCGTGCGCGATTGGTGCTGAACCTTGACCCGCTTCATTAGAAAATAGACCTCGGTTAACCCCACGGTTAAATGCATACGCAAAAGAAGCCCCTAAGAAACCACCCGCTGCCGCAGATCCCGTGAAAGCATCTGTAAATACAGAAAGGAAAGAAGGAACGATATTCTCAATGTTGTAGAAAATAACGGCAAAAGAGCCAAGAATATAAATCGCAGCCATTAATGGCACAACGCGAGAAGTGATAGCAGCAATGCGCTTGATACCACCAAGTATAACAAGCGCAAGTAAAACTGAAAGCACAGCGCCTGTTGCCATCGGTGCAAAACCAAAGGTCGCTTCCATGCCTTGAGCAATGTTGTTGATCTGCGGCAAGCTACCTGTACCAAATGAGCTAATCACAGTCGCAATTGCAAATAATACCGCTAACCATTTCATGTTTAGGCGGCGATCCATATAGTACATTGGACCACCGGCCATGGTGCCATCATCTGTTTGTACACGGTATTTATGCGATAGCGTGACTTCCACAAATTTGGTTGTCATACCGAAAAAGGCCGTCATCCACATCCAAAATAATGCTGCAGGCCCGCCGATTGAAATTGCCAGTGCCACCCCACCAATATTCCCAGTACCAACTGTGCCAGAAAGTGCCGTTGCGAGTGCTTGGAAGTGTGTGGTATCCCCTTCTAGGCCCTTTTTATCGTATTTTCCGGTAACGACTTTACAAGCATGTTTGAAATATCGGATCTGTGGAAATTTCAAGTAGATTGTAAAAAACAAACCTACCCCTAACAGTACATACGGGAACCAAGGTGAACCACCTAACATTCCATCCAAGCTATCTAATAAGCTGCCTAACGCATCCACGAATATTCCCCTTTATTGTTGTTATTACACCCTGTTGAGGTGTTCTACTTTATTATTTTTAAATATTATTTTGTTGTTCTTTTAAACGCACAAAAATAAACGGGTAATCAATATGGTGATTACCCGTCTTTAAGCTTATCTTAAGTCGTCAACCACATTTAAGATTGCAGCTAAGGTGTCTTGACCAAACTGATATGAGCGTCGGTCTGACCAACCGAAGTATGGATCCGGCAGATTTGCATTATCCTTAAACGGCATTTCAACGGTATAAGCCAACGCTTTGAACGCTTCACCAACAGCACACGAAGCAACGGTAAGGTTTGCTTCACCCGGTGCATCTTTATCGTAACCAAATTCATCTTGGAACTCAGGTGTAATAGTCAACAGTGCCGCCTTGAAAGATTCTTCCAAACGTTGTAGACGCTCATCATAGCTCGGAATACCTTCACTGCCCGCAACGAAGTTATACGGTAATGCTTCGTCACCATGAATATCGAGGTACATATCCAGCCCAGTTTCATGCATTTTATTTAATACATAATAAACTTCAGGTGAGTTCTCAAGTGTTGGCGTTTGCCATTCACGGTTAAGGTTAACGCCTTTTGCATTTGTACGCAGATGACCACGAACGCTGCCGTCCGGATTCATATTTGGCACGACATAAAATACCGCTTTCGATAACAGTGCAGCGGAATGTGGATCTTCGTCATCCAATAATTTGTGAAGTAGACCTTCAACAAACCATTCTGCCATCGTTTCACCTGGGTGCTGGCGCGCCGTGATCCAAATCTTTTTCTTCTCATCTGACGGCTCACCAATAGTGAGTAAGCTCATATCACGGCCATCAAGCGTTTGACCTAGCGTCTCTACAACGCACGCATCATGGGCTTGAGCCCAGTAGACTAGGTCTAAATGGCGCTCATAACTATAAGGAGCAAAATAAGCAAAGTAGGTATGAGCACATTCAGGCTCAAAATCGATAGTTAATGTGCCATTCTCATAACGGGTTGGCACACGGAACCAAGTTTGACGATCGTAAGATGCAACCGCATGATAGTCATCCCAACCTTCAGGGTACGCTGAGTTTAGTAGTTGGTTGATATGAATTTTGTGCTCTAAAAAAGGCGTAGACTCAAGTCTAAAGTGAAACCATTGAAAAAAGTCAGACTCATTGTCTTTATTGATTTCTAGTTGAATATCCGCAGGTGATTCTGCTTTTACCACCTTGATATTACCACTATCGAAATTACTCGTAATGCGCATAGGTTTCCCTAAATAAGTTAAAAACTGTTGTGTAAATACACTGTTACCATACTCAACTTTGCTTCAGTCTAGAACAATATTAAGCCTCAAAAAGAGGTAATACTGTGCCTGCCTTTGCACAAAGTTAAGGTGTAACTTTTTGTTAGCTAATTGTAGCTGACCTATCTTTGCAAGCCTACCACAACCAATTTGTTTCAAAAACTAAAAAAGCCAGCTGGTGCTGGCTTTTTATCGTAAATTTCGTGTTAGCGAGGTAGGCTCGGGAATTTTACTTCCGCCATGTCTTGCATTACACGTACAACCTGACAGCTGTAACCAAACTCGTTATCGTACCATACGTAAAGTACTACGCGGTCGCCATCAACGATGGTTGCTTTTGAGTCAACCACACCTGCATAACGGCTACCCACAAGGTCAGTAGACACGATTTCTGTTGATGCAGTGTAGTCAATCTGGTCACGTAGTTCAGAGTAAAGTGAGGACTCACGAAGGAATTCATTTAGCTCTTCAGCAGTTGTTTCTTTACCTAGGTTTAGGTTAAGAATTGCCATTGATACGTTTGGTGTTGGTACACGAATTGCGTTACCAGTTAGTTTACCAGCAAGCTCTGGAAGTGCTTTAGCAACCGCTTTCGCAGCACCAGTTGAAGTAATAACCATGTTCAATGCTGCACTACGACCACGACGCTCAGCTTTGTGGTAGTTGTCGATCAAGTTTTGGTCATTGGTGTAAGAGTGAACCGTTTCAACGTGACCATTCTTAATACCAAACTTGTCGTTAAGTGCTTTTAATACCGGTGTGATTGCGTTAGTTGTACAGCTTGCTGCAGACACAATCTTGTCTTCAGACTGAATGTCTGAGTTGTTAACACCATAAACGATGTTTTTGATGTCACCTTTAGCTGGCGCTGTAAGTAACACTTTAGACGCACCAATTGACTTAAGGTGCTTACCTAAGCCATCTTCGTCTTTCCACACACCTGTGTTATCTACGATAAGCGCGTTTTCAATACCGTATTTTGTGTAATCCACTTCTTCAGGTGAGTTTGCGTAGATAATCTGAATGTAGTTACCATTTGCTTTAATCGCACCTTTTTCATGGTCTACTGTGATTGAACCATTGAAAGGACCATGAATTGAGTCACGGCGCAATAAGCTTGCACGTTTCTCGAGATCACCATCGCGGCCACCGCGAACAACAATTGCACGAAGGCGTAAATCAGCGTGAGAGCCGCCACGTTCGATAAGTAGGCGTGCTAATAAACGGCCAATGCGACCAAAACCATAAAGAACGACGTCACGAGGTTCTGGACGTGCACCTTGGTTTAGTAATTCTGCAAGTTCTGCATTTAAAAACTCTTCGATTGAGCGGCCTTCACCTGCATTTTTATAAATGTAGGCATAAGCTAGCTTACCAAGGTCAACACGACCTGGTGCTAATTCCATTTTGCTGATCACTTCTAAGAATGGAAAGCTTTCACGAAGACGTAGTTTACGCTCTTCAAAGCGTGCTACTGTTTTGTGTGCTTTGATAACATCAATGGTGCTTGCGCTCACAAGAGGACGACCGTATACAGAGATTTCAACGCCTTTGTTACGGTATAGACGACCGATTAGGGGTTGCATGCTTTCTGCATAATCTTGACGCTCTTGCCAGCTGTTTTGATATTCTTGCTCGTGAGATAAGGTCATTTTTTCTGCCTAATAAACAATTTTCTTTGAACGGATAGCCCGAATGGGCACGGCTATTCTAATTTAAACTGCCGTGATTCTCCACTGTTACCGAACAATTCATTGCGTTAAACTAGTAAACTATTAGCTCTACCCTGTTTATTCGGGCGTAACCCCCTATAATTATAAAAAATCATTGAGGTCAAACTATGGCGTTTAAAAAGTCGCTAATCTTTGCAGCGTTACTACTTGCTGGTTGCGACGACACCCTAACCTTGAACCAAGTGTGTAGCGAAACGCCTGGTTTTTGTGAAGACTTAAATAAAGACAGTCACTGTAAAGACGAACGTGCGTCGCTAATTTACGCGCGCTACCACGAATACAAGTCTCCAACGGACGAAAACAAATATGACTTGTTGCAAAATTTAGAAAGCTACAACCAATGTGTTTCTCGCGCCGCCAAAATTGAGCACATCAAGTTAAAAGAAAAGACCACTTCACGAGTGGAAGGTCATCTCACCGCACTAAAAGAAATGACGCGTATTTACAATGAAACAAAAGGCAGTAACCACCCAGGCCTGCTCTATTATCATTGGTCTCGTAACAGTGATCGCACAGCAATGAACAAGCTACTGAATATGCAAGACGACCCTAGGGTCCAAAACGATCCCGAAATTCAGCTTTTCCTCGCAGAGTTTTATGCCAAAGTAGATGACGATAAAACCGTTGATATTCTCTACCGCGTATTAGAGCTGAATAAAAGAGGTCATACCCCTAACCCAGAAGTCTATTCATCTTTAGTCAGTATTTTCTACAAACACGAAAAGTATAAGCACGCATATACTTTTGCCCGAGTGGCCCAGCTTTCTGGGGTTGAAGATATTGATATTATTCCAGTAACAAACCAACTGGCTTCAATGGGCAAAGATTTAGCCAACTTAGATTCATTGGCGCAAAGAACTTACGAAAGCATTCAAGCTGGGGAGTTTGTTTCCCCACGAGATTTTTGAGCTTAGTTATAAAAATCAAAACGGGAAGCCAATGCTTCCCGTTTTTGAGAATAAATGATCACTACTTTGCCAGTGCTACGTTAATAAATACCGCGGTCATTAAGATTGGGCAAACAAATCTAACATACTGAGCAAACCAGTAATGTGCACCACGAGACTCTAAGTGAAGCTGATTACCACGCTTCCAAACCCAGCCAACAGTAATAAAGTAGAACAACCCCATCAATGGTAGCTGATATTGCGTGAATAGACTGATCACCAATTCGAACAACCAATCAAAGTTTAGAATAATCGTGCTCGATGCTAATAAGATAACTAACGTAACCAACCCAGTCGCTTGTTTACGTTGAAAGCCATGGTTTTCAACCAAGAAAGATACCGGAATTTCTGTTGAAGAAATGGTAGACGTTACCGACGCAATAGACATAAGCACAAAGAAAGTCAGGCTAACTAATAATCCCATTTCACCCATATTGGCAAATAGCTCGGGTAAAATGGCAAAAATCAACCGGCCTTCACCGATTAATTTGCCGTCTTGAAATACTTGAACACCATTTTGCTGCGCAACGAATATTGCAGGGATAATAAGTAAACCGGCCAAAAATGCGACACTGGTGTCTAGCATTGCAACACTAAACGTCAGCTTAGGTAGATTTTCATTCGGTTTTAAGTACGAGCCATAAATCATCATGCAGCCCACACCCAACGACAACGAAAAGAATGCCTGCCCCATCGCCGCAATGATCAAGTCAGGATCGCTAATTTTTGAAAAGTCCGGAACTAAATACGTTCTAAACCCTTCTGCTGCACCGTCTAATGTCGCCATATAGCCAATAAGGCAAAGCAGTAATACCAGTAACAACGGCATAAGTCTGCGTGACCAAGCTTCTATGCCTGATTTTACGCCTTTAAGAATAATGCTCGCAGTCAAAATTAACATTAGTGGCGTAAAGATAAAGTTTCTCAGCATCGAATCACCGCTAAGAAACTGATGTGCAGCATCTAGTTCAGCCATTTGCGCAAGAGGATCAAGTGCATGGGACAGCATCCACCCAGCCACGATGGAGTAAAAGCTGAGCATCACAATAGCACCAGCAAGGCCGATATACCCCGCCGCGGCTCCTATTTTCGGATTACCTTCACGCCAGGCTGTCTTAAGTGCTTTAACTGGGTTTGCTTGTGCCTGATGGCCTAAGTACAATTCTGTGTAAAGTGCAGGTAATGCGAGTAAGAAAATTACCGCAAAATAAACCAGTAAAAATGCACCGCCACCGTGGTTTGCGGCTTGTGTGGGAAATCCCCAAATATTACCAAGTCCAACAGCCGCACCAGCTGCTGCTAACACAAAGCCAAGTCGGCTTTGAAATCCATCGCGCGTATGAGCCATGTCTGTAATCAATCATTATTTTTGTAGACGGCCGATTATACGTACTTCCGCTAAAAATGCGAGAGGTTCGAGCCGTGCCTCAGAAACTCGAGTTGGGCGTCTCTAGAAAGTCCATTTCTTCTTCTGTTGAATCGCGATTGAGTATTTCATTTCGATGGGGATAACGGCCAAATCTATCGATAATTTTTTTATGCGCGACTTCAAAATCATAATTGGGCAGGTCGCGAAAATAATGATCTGCGGCACGATGGATGATGCGACTTTCGCTATGCATCATAGGTAGATATAAAAACATCAATTCAGTATCGTTGAGCTGGCGGTGGTAGCCCTTTTCGATGGCGTGTTGGGTGAGACTTAACGCCAAAGGGTCACTGGCAAACGCCTCTGGAGTGTCTCTGAATATATTGCGTGAAAACTGATCTAAGATAATGATTTCGCACAGTGCACCAAGTGGTGTTGCTCTCCAGCTCGAAAGCTCACCTTGGTGCGCCATTTGGTGCAAAATACCGAAGCGATTTTTTATTATGCGATCAAAGTCCGCAGACTTCTTCCACCAGTCTGATTCAGTGCATTCAACAAACCAGAATTCGTAGACGTCTTTATAATTCATGATGGCACTCCTAGGGAAAAACAAACTTGATGGTCAGCAGACCCTAACCGTTATAAACAAAGTGCCATCCATTATTCAATAATGCAACTTTTTTATTAGTTCCTAAAAAACAATAAATTCACTTACGCAACCTCTAGTAATTTAGCATGAATTGATTGCACAACCTGATCTGACTCCTGCTGCTCAACTAAAAAGCACAGATTGTGCTTGCTCGCACCATGGCATATCAATCGAATATTAAACTCTGACAACACATCCATCAGGTTAAGTTGGCACTTCTTCAACTGGATCTCAGAACCTATCATGGCCACCAAAGTGAGATTATTTTCAACGGTCACATGACAAAACTCGCTAAGTTCATCCAAACAAGCTTGTTCTAGCTCTGGTCGAGAAGCATTCGGCGCATTATCCAGCGTAAGCGCAACACTAATTTCCGAAGTCGTTACCAAGTCAACTGATATATTGTAATTGCTTAAAATGGTGAAGATACGAGCCAAAAAGCCGCTAGCAAGAAGCATTTCAGGGCTCTTTAACGTCAATAGTATTTGGTTTTTGCGTTGTGTCACTGCGCGAATGCCTGCTTGCGCCGTTTTCTCTTTTTCAATCCAAGTGCCACCCGCTTGCGGATCACGGCTTGAACCAACAAATACTGAAATACCTTTACGACTCGCTGGCAATATCGTTGCGGGATGTAACACCTTAGCACCAAATGTCGCCATTTCTGCCGCTTCATCAAAACTCAAACGAGGAATAGGTCTAGCCTTTACACACAAACGCGGATCGGTACTGAAAATACCAACGACATCGGTCCAAATATGCACACTTGACGCGTCAATTGCCTCTGCTAACAATGCAGCACTATAGTCAGAACCGCCACGACCAAGCGTAGTCGTCTGGCCGTATTGGTCACTACCAATAAACCCTTGCGTCACCTGCACTGTGTCGCCAAGTAGCGCGACCAAATTGGTTTGCGCAGCTTCACGCGTAGCTGCAATATTCGGATTCGCTTTACCAAATTGATTATCTGTTTTAAGCACTTTACGCACATCAAAGCGCGACGCCTGAACCTGGTTATTACGTAGTATTTGGGTAAACAAATAAGAAGAAAAACGTTCGCCAAAGCTCAACATTTCATCGCATTGCTGTCTGCTAAGTGCAGGTAAACTCGCAAGGCTTTCAAATTCACTGAAAGTTTGCTTGTAACCCTCAGCAAGATCAGCATCCAAAGACACTTGGTCGATAATCGCTTGCTGTATGTTTTCAACCGCTGCAACAACCGCTTTGCGCCCGGCCTCATCTTCCTTTTGTTGGGTTAGCGTTACAAGGTGATTGGTTACGCCAGCACACGCACTCACAACGACCACTCGAACATTTGGGTTGTCACGAACAATATGAGCACAACGAGACATAGCCTCAAAGTCAGCGACACTGGTACCGCCAAATTTGGCTACAACATACTGCGAATTCATTTTCTCTCCTCTCGACTGTTGGCACAGTCAAATTTTATAAGGAGAACTCGGCATGGGATTTCTAAAAAGACGAACGCTTGAAATGACCTTTGCCAGAAGCTCTCCACCAATACGGTGACAGTTCCGAGGATTCAGCCTCGTAAACCGAAGAATCGTTGCGACGAGCAACTTTTCTCCTCGGCGAATACTTCCCTCACTAGTGGTCATTGGTCTCGTCACCTCACACTAACTACCTAAGCATCGCGCCTCTTCTGTTTATTTTGCCTTTGTTAATCTGAATAAAAGCAAAATAAAAGCCCGCAATAAATGCGGGCGATGTGAGAAAATTATCTTTTAGCCGTCTAGGTGTCAAGTTATTTATGAAAAACTTATCCCAAAGCGCTAAAAAATTAAATCCATTGGTCTTAAATAAGCTGACCCGCGAAATACGCGCCACTATATCCAATGGTATATGCGATAAGCAGGTAGATACTCATTTTAAGATAGCTTGAGAAGGTTAACGCTTTAACCTTACTCATTGCAATGATCCCCGCTGCAGAACCAATGATAAGCATAGAGCCACCAACCCCAGTCGCATAAGTAAAGGTTAGCCATTGCGCTGGAGTCATCGTAATATCTGCTTTTAATAGCGCAGCCGTCAAAGGCACGTTATCTACCGCCGCACTCATTAAACCGACCAAGTAGTTTGCGTATTCCGGTGCAAGATGCAGATATAAATCGGTAAACTTAGACAGTACACCGACCTCTTTCAACGCGCCAACTAATAAGAGCACACCCACAAAGAACAACAAGGTGTCGTATTCAATTTCACGGATATAGTCGATGATTTTCTTATTAACGTCTTTCTTGCGCATCAAGAATTGCGCCATTAAGAACATCAAAGACAAGCCAAATAAGAAAGTTAGCATCGGCGGTACATGGTATTGCACGCTTAAGAATAACGTAGCAAAAATGGTTGATAAGAAGATGAGCGCAATGGTGATATCGGTCTTTTCAATTCTGCGTAATTCTACCTTTTCAAAGGTAATTTTTTCATTCATACCAATAGAAAGCATGGCTGCTAACACAAATACACTCAACATCGACGGCATGATCAGCAATAAAAGGTCTGGGATCGTGACTTTATCGGCCAAAAATATCATCAAGGTGGTTACATCACCGGTGATCAATGATACCCCACCGGAGTTAACACTGAAGATAATTAACGTCGCATATTTTATTAACTTTTTCGGGTCAAGTTTCAAAGACATGACCACAGCTAATGAAATAAGCGTCGCAGTAATATTATCCGAGATGGATGAAAATATGAATGCAAAAGCACCGACCAAAAACATTAGCTTGCGTTCGCTAATATGGGTTGGCATGATCCGGTGAACAATATTTTGGATAAACCCTTTTGAGTTCAAGTAGGCGACAAACGTCATGGCAGCCATTAAAAACAGCCAAAGCGTCGCGATTTCCAAAATGTTATGGTCTAGCTCAATTTGTACAATTTCTGGGCTTTGACCATGAATTGGAGAGATAAAGGCGATAATCCAACATAAAGTACCAAAAAAAAGCGTTGTTTTGGCCTTGTTTACGTGAATAATATCTTCTATAACGATGAGTATAAAAGCGATGGCGATCAGGGTTAGAATAATGGGCGTGACCATAATGCGCAAACAACCTGTAATTAATTGTAACAAGGGGTGGGTTTGATTTCGGGGCGGATTCTAGCACCATCACAGACCCCATGCCACGTACAATAAACATTTTGTGACAAATTGATGAAGTAGTGATGAAACTTCTCTACTACACACTGGAAAGTTATGATCCCAGCAAAAAAATTATTAAATACGATAAATGAGCACTGGAATGTACTTGAGCTACTTTTTAAACGATTTAAGCTCGCTGATTTTAGTTTAAAAGATGTACAAAACATCCTAAAGCAGAAAAATCCTAGCTGGTCGAGTGAACGGATATATAAAGAAACCAATCGATTACTCCAACAAGAAATTATTATTCCTTTAGCTAAATCTTCACAGTTAGAAATCAACCGTGCAATCGCTGACTTCGCCAGCTTTCTCTTACAAGAAGAAAGCCTCGGTTTAGCGGAAGAGATCACGGTGCTGGTAAAAGACTTAGAAAGATTAGGTAATCGCATCGCACAAGCCGGTGAAGAGGCTGACTACTCTGAGCTACGCCGCTTTAGCCGCATTATGGACGAACGCGTTCGTAAAATTGTTAAGCTGTTCGAGCATAACGAAAGCGCTATCATGAACTTGGTTGAACAAGCAAAGTCTGACACCTCAACGCTGTCTCTTGGCATGAGATATAAAGCCGTATTAGAAGCGTTTGACGAATATATCGAACCTATGTTGGAAATGGTCGATATTCATGGCCCTTTCCAACGCTGCTTCGATCAGATAGAGCTTCAGGTCAGTGAGCAAATTGACGAGATTGAACAATTAGGCCGTGGTGCTGCAGACAAACGCATGCTGGAGCAGCTCAGAACACGCATTTTAGATATGCACCTCATTGGTAGAGAAAGTTTAAGCCGCAGTGCCGATCTCCTCATGCCGTTACGTGAAGAGCTACGCCGCAATACACTCATTACGCGGCAAGCCTCTAAAGTCCTTGGACAAATTAGAAAGCGCGGTGTTGACCGTTTACTCTCACCAGTTCAACCAGAATTTGTGTCAGACATTCAACGTTTTAACCTTGGGCAAAAGCGTCACATGGTCGCATATATGGCAAGTCTAGTTGAATTTGAGCATGAAGAATATCAGCTGCCCGATCACGACGATGTGCCAGCTTATCAAAGCCCTAACATTCCAGATTACAACTCGGTAAAAACGAGATTTCAACAAACCGGTAAAAAGCGCCAGGCACTATTGGGCTTTTTAAGCGATAGCTACCCTGATCTTGAAGCAGACGAAATGCTGTTCCTTTATCAAAAACTGATCAACGAATCTGACTTGGCACTTAGCCAAGAGCAACAAAAGAGTAAGATCACTATCGCATCGCATACCTTCTCTTTATATCCATTTAGTGCCAAAGCAAAACAAGATTAGCATTATGACGACAATTAACTTAGACATGCTCAATGAACTCCAAGCCATTAATAAAAAGCTGGTGAGCGGGTATCATATCAGTGAGCAAGACACTACCCTTTGGCAAGAGTTAGATCAGCAAATTGATAGCTATCAAGCGCTATTTTCAGCCTTAGGCCATGATTTACAGCACGATGCCCGTGGTTTTTATTATTTGGCAAGCGATGAAAGCACGCCAAATATGGGGAAAATTTCCCGTGCGATTGCCCTAACCATTTATATTTTGATTGAGCACTATGCCAACCAAGGTAAAGATCCGCTTCGCGTACTATTTGATGAAAGCTGCGATTTAGAGCTAATGCAAACCATAGTACAGCTCAATAAGCATCTTTTTGACCAGTTGGAGATTTTTTCGGGCTCAGATCTCAGAAAAGACGTGTTTTTACGTATGGTGAGATTGGGTCTAGCCCGTGAGGTTGAGCAAGGCTTTATGCTACTTGCACCGATTTATCGCTACATTGACGCGCTAATGGAAGTAAACGAAGAACAATATGATATTGAGGACGAGCTATGAGCGAGCAGTTGTACGGCCTAAGTAAACTCGCATTATTAAATACCGCCGGATACGCTAAGTGTGTCATTCCTCTGGATAAAAGTGCGTCTATCTGCGCCCCGAATAACACCGGTAAAAGCTCGGTGATCAATGCGCTACAGTTTCCACTTATCAACGATTTAAGACTGACTGAATGGGATGGCCACGATTTAGAAGAAACGCGTAAGTTCTACTTCTCTTCTGATCAATCCTATATTTTGCTTGAAGCCAACCTCCCCCACGGCGATGTGGTCATTGGCGTTGCGGGACTGGGTAAAATCGCCGGTTACGCGCATCAGTTTTTTTGCTATCAAGGCAAACTGAATCTTGATGATTACACCCAGGGTAAAAGTATCATCAAGTACACCAAGCTATTTAATCACTTACAGGAAAAACAACTTAAGCCTGTAGAGCTAAAAGCACAAGAACTTAATGCCCTGCTCACAGGTGGCGCCACACCATTTGATGGCGATATCAACCTGAAGATGATCCCACTGAATAATGTCCAAGATGCGCCTGTATATAAAGAAATATTCCGTCGTATTTTGAATCTGCACAAACTCGGTGCACAAGACGTAAAGCGCTTTATGCTCAAGGTGTTCGAACGCCATATGTCGAACTCGAAAGTCGATTTTTATGAAGTCTGGCGTCGCGCTTTTGATAAGGTTAACCGTGCGCGTCGTGAACTAAATGCGCTGGAGTCAATGCAAGAGCCAATTTCAGCCCTTGAGAAAATGCTTGAAAATGAGGCGGTATTAAAAGGTAAACTGGCGGCTTACGCACCGAAACTCGATTTAGCTTTGGTTGAATATGATAACTATCACAACGAGCAAATTGCAGAGCTGGCAACACAGCTAGAAGACATAGAAGCTGAAAAGCGCGAATTTGAGTCTAAGCAGCAGCTGTACGTCCAACAGTCTCGAGATATCGAGCGTAAACAAACCCAAATAGAACAATGGTTTACTGATTTCCACGCGTTAAAACGTGAATTTGAACTAACGAATCATGCAACGCTTAAAACCAATTTAACTCTGTTGAAAAAGGAATATGAGCAGCTTTCCTTCTCTATTAATAGTGCACAGGGGCAAAGTCTCCATACCCTTGATTTCCGCATCAACGAAACACAAAAGCAGATTAAGAGTTTAAAACTGCAACTCAAGAACCTTGAGTTCAACCTGTTTACTCGTATGCGTGAAGATCTTTCTTTAAAAGAAGTGGAAGAGATCTCACGGATCTTGAATCCGGATTTGTTATCGTTTTCAACCACCTCTCAAGGTGAAATTGATATCACCGACGAAGATGCCTTTGGCGCATTTTTGGAGTCCCTATCTAAGTCAGTTCAAGGTGGTGAGCTTAAAGTACCTGGTGCTACCGTTAAGTTGAAAAAACTGAGTCCAGTACAAATGCAAAGCGGTGAGAACAAAGCCCAACTGCAAGCACAGCTGGAGTCACTACAACAGTCGCTTAACGACTTAAAGCAGCAGCGTGAAGTCGCCGCAAACGTCGCTGAAAAACAAAAAGAACGTGATGCTCTATATGATGAACTAATGGCTACCGAAGCGGCCATGAAACGCTTTGAGCAATATCAAACCATGTTGCAATCGGTCGATGCTCAACAAGCACTAAAAGAGCAGCTAGAGATGGAACGAGAGCAAGTTGATGAATATTTACATGATATTCAACGTAATGCTGGTTCGATTTCAGACCGCCGCTCTATCATTAAAAGCAAGCAAGACTTGTTGGTGCGCCAAGCCGACCGCCTAAAGCAAGTGAAGTCAGAACGTATCGACCACACACTAGACCTATATTCGGGTAAGCTGGCACCGTATGAAATAGAAATTAACCTAGATTTTGATAACCTGTCTGAAGTGATCCACCAATTTAATAAAGATTGTAATGAGCTTAGAAACTTAGACGTTAATGTGCGTAATACCTACTTGCATATCTACAATGCTGGGATCACTAAGTTTGAAAACGAGTCAGACGTTACCATTAAGTATCAAAAACTCATCAGTGCCTATCACAATCTCGATAACGAACGAGATGCCGTCGATAAACAAGCACGAGTGGCACTCACTGAAGTGGCCGCAACCATTAAAGGACTGCGTCAAGACTTAGACCGCTTGCGCCGAGAGATGAACAGCTTTAACAAAGGCATAAGCCAACATCGGATCTCTAACTTGCAAGCGTTTAAGATTAATGTGATCCCTCGTAAAATGCTTATCGATAGCATAGACACCATTATCAGCACTTCAGATTTATACGAAAAAGGCGAAAGCTTAGACTTACTGAGCGAGCAGCCTAGTTCAGAAAAGTCTGTTAATGAGGCGAAAGATCACATCATCAAACTTGCAAGTGATAAAGCGGGATTGACGTTAACCGACCTCTTTGACATTCGCTTTGAAGTGGTCAACCGCGCGGGTGACATTGAACACTTCGATAAAATTGACTCGGCCGGCTCAAACGGTACACGGATCACCATCAAGCTTTTATGTGGCATGCTATTTATTCGCTATCTGGTATCTGATCAAGAACAAGCGATGTATCGTATCCCAATTTATATCGATGAAGCCGCAGATATCGACCCACAAAACCAAAAGGCCATTATCGAAACCGCACTAAGCTTTGGGTTTGTGCCAATTTTTGCATCGGTGAAACCACAGATCAGCTGTGACTACTTGGTGCCAATCCGCAGTGTTGCACAAGGTAGCCAAAACTGGGTGGATGAAAAAGACTGGATAGAAGTGGAACATTAATCCCAAGTTAATGTCTTAGATACAATTATTAAAGGGTGCTTGTCTCTACCATTTAACGCCTTAACACGTTAAGGTAGAGCAAACATCCGACTAAGGAGTAAAGACACATGTTTAAGAATATTGTTATCGCCACTTTGGTGCTGATATTAGCGGCCTGCGCCAAAACCCCTGATTGGGATTATGATAAGTCTGTACAATTCACTAACTACAAAACCTATGCTTGGTCACCTGAAGCGGACCTAAAAAATAATGGTCGTGAATACCAAGTCAATGACTTAATGGAAAAGCGGATCCGCAGTGCAATTCAAAACGAAATGAGCAAACAAGGTTTCACCCTCACCGATCCGCAATCGGCTGACTTACTGGTTAACTATCACGCATCAGTTGATACAAAAATTGAATCTGACTCACTTCACACCACGTATGGCGCGCGTTGGAATTACTGGGGTATTGGCTGGCAAACACAGACCACAACACGTGAATATGAAGTGGGCACGCTAGTACTCGATATGATAGACAAAGCGTCTAACCAGCTAGTTTGGCGTGGAGCAAAAGAAGGTCGCTTACGTAGCAATCAATCACCGGATCAAAGAACAGAGTCAATAAACAAAACCATCTCAGAACTATTGGCTAACTTCCCTCCCAAAGCACAGCATTAAGTTTTATAAGTGGAGTATGTATTACTCCACTTCTACATCTACATCTACATCTACATCTACATCTACATCTACATCTACATCTACATCTACATCTACATCTACATCTTCCAAAAATCTATCACCATAATGCAAACTCTAAAAATAGCCAAACAGCCCACCAACAAACCCATAAAATTAACATAAATTCAACACAACTTCATTCTCAGCGTAAGCTTCGCCATGCCCCAAGCTAGGCTCATCAAATAAAAAACCAATAAACAATTACAATCCAATGACTTACAAAAAATTAAGTTGAAGAAAATAAGTGCAAACCAACGTCACACTCTAACAAGTTAAAATAAAAAATTTGACACTGCATTATCATTTAATGTACAAATATTTCGAGGATGTGTCCTCAAGGTATAATTTAACTTTTAAGAAGGAATTAAAAATGATCGTTGAAGCACCAAAAGAAAAAATTTCTGTTGCAGAAAAACTAGATGCGTTAAAAGCTAGCTTTTCAGATCAAACACTAAATATTGCAAACGTTGACCAATCTCGTGTTGATAGCATTGCGATTGCTCCACCAATTACCGCTTGGAACTGGTCTAAGTCGTTCGAGAAGTAACCACCTTTTGGTTGATTAGCTGTTAAAGATGTGCAGTGTTAACAGCTTTATTTAGGACGAATGTTATGAATATTTTAACGAGCGAATTACCCAGTTGTCTGAAGTTTGAGAACGACTCCTTTGTTGAGATATTTACGCGATGTAAATTAACATTAATGATAGATATCATTGAGAAAGAGGTATTATCAAACAAACCGCTCTCAGAATTGTTTGATAAGCTCTCTGAAAGACTGTCAACTAATGATCTGTACCAGCTTTTAAAATTACCAAGATTTTGGAATACATTGATCGCACGCCGTGGTGATGAAAAATATCAATCAACGATAGAGAGATTACTAATTACAGAACTTTCTTTCTTGGAATTTAACCCTGACTATATTATCCAAAGTGATTTCATTGATGAAACCTCAGTCACTTGGAACTTACGCGGTAATCTTGGTTATCAAGCATCCTCAGATAAACTGTTTAAAAATCAAAATGTTCATCCCGACTCAAACATTCTTCTAGACTACTTTAGTGACCTAGCAAGAGGTGTCCAAAAAGATATTCCTTGGGACGATACGGGCATTACTCCAGAGCTTATTCAATGCTCGACTCCAAAAATTTACAATGCGCTAGATTACATAAAAGCGGTTTCAGATCCGTGCTACACAATTTTAAAAGAGAGCATTTGCTCAATAGCAATCCGGTTTGATAAGACAAAAAATCGCTTTAACTGTGCTTCAACTAATATTAGCAATGGCTTAATTGTCTTGATTAATCCTAATCTTAGTGAGGTGAGTGTTGAAACAATTGCCGATGCTATCGTTCATGAGATGACACATAATCTATTTGACCTAGCTGAATTGTATGAGCCGTGTCTACCAACAAAATTTCACTCTCGTATCATCAAATCGCCTTGGACAGGTAGAATGTTAGATCCAAATACCTATATTCAAGCCTGTTACACTTGGTATGGTTTGAAGAATTTCTGGCGAAAGGCGTATGCTTATGAGCCTTCAGATAATGCATATTATTATCTACAACAAGCATCTAGAGGCTTTTCATCATCAAGCTTTTTAGATGCTATCACTGATTCAAAGTTTGAAATAGAACAAAGACTATTCGACACGCTCAAAAATTTGCAGAGTTTAGGTAGTTAAGATGTCTAAACTATTGAGCGATGGAAAAGCACTTTCCGCTGTCACTGGGGTTTTATCTTTATCACTGGGCGCTGTCTTACTTGGATTGATGTTTATTTTTTTTCTAGCAGACAGCTCTATAAATTCAGGACTTTCCAGCGACATATATAAAATTGAAACCCAATTTAACCTACCATCCGGTGAAACCGTGGTAAGCTCTAAAGCGCCTGCTGCACTTATACCTGTATTAGAAAAAGATCAAGCTGTAAAAAGGGTAGGCAAAGTTTATCGTGAGAATATAACTATATTATATAATGATATAGAATTAAAAGGCACTGAAGTCTATGCATTAGATAAAACTGCACAACTCATGCTAAATCTAGGCTCTGAAGAGCTGGGTATAAGTGGAGCTTTCATCTCGTCCACGCTCGCTGAAAAGATAGCGGAAGATAATAGTAAAATAATTGGAAAAACAATAAAAATAAACAATACTGGTTTATATAGAATAGAGAAAGTAATAAAAATAGATGACACCTTATCAATCCAACCAGATGTGATTGTTAACTTCGATCATTTATATAATGGAAAAATAAAAGAAAGTTATACTGATTGGTATGACACTCATCTTCATCTATTTGTCGAACTGGTAAACAGAAATGACCTAGATCTAGAAAAAATCGTTAGTAGTAACGCACCGCAGATCCCTGGGGCACCTTTCACCCCAAGTTCATTTATTAACCTTTCAAAAAGAGCAGTTTCAGATCTTCATTATGATAGGAATCACCCTGACGCGCTTGGAATTACATTTTCAAAATCAAGCTTATATCTAATCTTTGGAATCTGCATATTTTCTTTCATTCTTGGAACCGTTGGATTTTTAAGCTCGATAATCTCAATAAAAGTCTCTCAATTAGATCGTATAAAAACATTAACAAGCATTGGCGGTAGCGAAATACAGATTATCTTTATTTCTCTACTAGAAAACAAAAATTCTCTTATCATAGCCAATATCACATCAGCTATATTACTTTACCTTATCCTTCCACCTCTTTCCGGTGAGTTTGATATTTTATCTACGGTCAACACAGAGGAAAAGTTATTTACATTATCCTTGATAATAATAACAATTACATCCCTATACACTCTATCTAATGTGTTTGTTATTAAGAGAGTTCTGTCCTATCAAAGCAATGAGTCCATCACCAAATCGACAGGACTAAAAACGATGTGGCTTACAAAAGTCACTGTGTTTCTTCAGATGTTAATCACTTCTATTGTAATTTTTATCGCAGTTAGCTTAACTTATGAACTGTTTACCGAAAAAAAGGCCGACTACGGCTACGATATCGCAAAAAGCCACTTTATAAAGCTAGATGGTGTTAATGATGTAAGTCCTATTACACTGAGAAATAAAATCAATGCCGAATATGGAGAAGTTTCTGCTGTAGCTAGCTGGCACCCATTTGATAAATCATCACACTTTGTCACGGTTTCCACAGCACAACAAAAAATAGATCAGAATATCACACCAATTAACTACTTTTATGCAGGTGAAGAATTTATAAAAGTATTTGGTCTAAATCCGCTAGACTTAGACAGTATCATTCACTCAAATTATGACAGCCATATAAATGGAAAGACAAGGGTTGTAGTAACTCAAGCATTCGCAAATTTATATGACAATATTCCTATCGAAAAGTTATCAATGCATAAATTTTATGCTGACTTAGGGAATGGCGTAGAAGAAATTGAAATAGTTAAAGTAGTTAGTGACTTTTTTTTAAGTAAGGTAAAACCATTTCATGATCCTATTATGATTGTCCTTAATGAAGAGAAAGCAACATCGGTATTACTTAACACTTCTAACCGAATTGTCGATCGTATAAGCATAAATAATAAATTAGATTTTAGCTCAAGCTATGCAGCACTTGAGTCAGAGTATTCAGACTTATCAAAAATCGCCAATTATTTACTTTGGGTTGTCGCTCTGAACATAGTTTTGATTTCCCTCAATACAATTGCCAACAGCTTAGTTGATGTAGAGCGTAATAGTTACACTCTAGATATAATGAAGCAACTAGGAGCTGGATTGAAAGATATCTTTTCTTACACCCTAAAAAACAATATTTATTTATATACTTTTTCTTCTTTAGTTGGAACTTGCATTGGTTATTATATTCTTAAAGACAACCTTTTGATATCTGATAACTTCTCCTTTGGTTTTACGAGCTATATATTTTCTTCTATGGCCATCGCAGCCATCTTCATCAGCGTGATAATTCTTAGCTTTTTTGTTGTTAGCAAAAAGTATCTAGAGAGGCAGTAAAGATTTAAATGGACACTATAATAGAAAACCCTAAAGGTAAGCGTAAAAAGATAGTAGCGTTCTTCTTATTAATGACATTCATCTTTTTCTTTCTTTTATTCCACAGCAACAAGTCGATATCAAGTATACCATATGAAAAAGCAAAAATTATTGCCGTAACAAACTCTCATTCAGCAATTACATCTATAGGTACGATACGTCCGATGAAATCTATCAAGCTGTCCTCTGACATTGGCGGCAGAGTAAAAAGCTTTATCAATCGGCAACATACACTTGTAGAAAAGGGAGATGTTATTTTAGAGCTAGAAAACTATGACTACACATTAAAGTTGACAGAAAAAATGGCTCAAATATCAGAACAGATTAGTAATTTGGAAAATATGAGATTAAATTTGAGGCGTGAGCTTACCTCTTCAAAGCTGTCATTAGAAGATGCCCTTTATAACGTAGATGTACTTGAAAGAGAACTAGATCAAAAACTCAGGTTATTAGAAAAGAATCTTTCTCAAAAATCAGATGTAGAAGACGTAAAAAGTAACCTGACTCGATGGAAAGAGAAACAAGGTGTTCTGACTAATTACTACCAATCACAACATAATCAAATTACACATCAGCTAAAGCAGATTGGTGAAACGGTGGAAATACTAAATAGTTTGCTACTCAAGCTTCAGGAGAGCGAGCAGCAACTTCTTATTAGGGCCCCTATCACAGGCAACCTTGTTGGCTTTGATGTCGAGTCAGGACAACAGATATTGCCTAAAGAAGAATTTGCTTCCCTAGATATGGTGGGTGAATACTTAATTGAAGTAGAGTTAAATGAATTTTATCTAGAGCGAATCAATAAAGAAACAAGAGCTACAGCCAAGATAGACAATAAAAATATTAACTTAAAGATATTAAAAATATTCCCATTAATTAAGCAGGGAAAGTTCAAAATGAACCTTGAGATGCCAAATACCGATGAATGGCAAGGTAACATTAAAGTCGGCCAATCTGTCGAAATAGAACTTGCCAATAGCGATAAGAATATCCTACCTACACTTCCAGCCGAAGCAACGTTTCAAAAAGGTGATACCACATTCGTATATCTTCACTCGGATAAACAGAGTAAGGCTATTAGGACTCCTATCCTTATTAAGGAAAGGATTGGGGATCGAGTAGTGATTGATGCTCCTATGGTGTTAGGTAAAAGCGTCGTAATTTTAGATTGGAACAAAAAATATAAGGAGGAATTATACATTGAATAGCGTCATTCAACTTGAGTGCGTGTGTAAGCACTTCTATACAAATAAAATTAAAACTACTGCCTTAAATAAAGTATCTCTACAAGTTGATAAAGGTGAATTTATTGCCATTACAGGAAAGTCAGGTTCAGGAAAATCAACATTACTCAACGCAATTGGATTATTCTCGAATATTGACTCCGGTAGTTTACATTTAAATGGTTTTGATGTTTCAGCGATATCTCAAAAAAAGAAATTAAAGTACAGAAGAGAACATTTGGGGTATGTGTTCCAGTCTTTCAATTTAATCCCTGATCTATCAGTGTTGGATAATATTATGTTGCCACTCAAATTTAGGGGTGTGCCACACAAAGATAGACTAGGACTGGCAGAGCAAGAATTAGAGCGTATGGAATTAATTGCGAGGAAAGATCATTACCCTAGTCAATTATCTGGCGGTCAACAACAGCGGGTTGCGATTGCCCGAACAATGGCGTGCAAACCAAGTATTATTCTTGCGGATGAACCGACGGGAAATCTGGATGAAAAAACTGGCCAGCGGGTCTTAGATATACTGCTGGAAGTAAATGACACAAGCGCTTCTACAATCATAATGGTAACGCACAGCGCTGCTGCAGCAAGTGTTGCAGGTAGGCGAGTAAGTATGGTTGATGGTGAATTAGTTAATTAAGGAAAATAAATTATGCTCGGTGATATTTCTATTAAAGTTATTGATGCTGCAGAAAACAGTAAAGAAACCGTAGACATAGAAGTGAGTGATTATCAGTACTCTCGCTTAGCATCTCAACTTATTGGTGAGATCAAAGACTATGATATTTTAGACGATGAAGAATTAGCTCTTTTCAGAGAAGAAAAAGCAAGCGATTTCAAAGCAAAGCCACTAAAAGCAAGTAAAGTTGTAGTTGTACTCAAGGCTACACGTCTATGCAACTTACGCTGTACATATTGCCATTCGTGGGCAGAAGGACCGAATCAATCTATAAAATTCGAAAACCTCGTTTCAATT
Source organism: Pseudoalteromonas sp. NC201 (assembly GCF_002850255.1). Classification (NCBI taxonomy): domain Bacteria; kingdom Pseudomonadati; phylum Pseudomonadota; class Gammaproteobacteria; order Alteromonadales; family Pseudoalteromonadaceae; genus Pseudoalteromonas; species Pseudoalteromonas sp. NC201. The sequence goes on along the minus strand of NZ_CP022522.1, from coordinate 1,741,113 downwards.
GTTAAACGAATATTAGCAATCCCAAATGTATCTCGAGTGGAGTTTGTTTGGCACGGTGGTGAAGTAACACTTCTTAGACCATTGTTCTTCAAAAAGTTGATTTGGTTACAAGAACAATTTAGACGCCCAGATCACTTCATCACCAATACTATGCAATCAAACGCAGTTAATATATCGGATGAGTGGCTCACTTTCTTAAAAGGCATTGGCATGTCCGTGGGAATTAGCTTTGATGGTGTACCAGAAATCAATGATACTCGGAGACTTGACGTCCGAGGAAGACCAACCAGCATTAAGGTTGCTGAAGGAATTCGACGGCTTAAGCATCATGGTATAGCCTACGGTGCTTTAATAGTCGTCGACAAAGATGTTTACAACTTAGATCCTGAACGACTTTTAAGCTATTTACACTCAATTGAATTAAATGACATAGAATTTCTGAACATCGTCCCAGATAACCGAGCAAAGCCTGGTGATGATATCGGTAATGCCTACATTAGCTACAAAGAATACATTGAATTTTTAAGCTGCGTTTATCGTGTTTGGTACGGGCACTACAAAGACAAAGTTAGAATCAGAATGTTTGAAAATTTTATCGATGTTTTATCGGATAAAACTAAGCAACTTTCCGCTTGTTATTGGGCAGGAAATTGCTCTCAAGAAATAATCACTGTCGAACCAAACGGTGATGTTTCACCTTGTGATAAGTATGTTGGGGATATTGGCAGTATTTACGGCTCACTTCTAAATTCAGATCTAGCCACCCTGCTCGAAAAGTCAAATCATAATCAAGCATCTGTAAAAGAAGAAATTGACGCGACGGATCGTATGCGAGAGTGTGAATGGTTCTCAATTTGTAATGGTGGTTGTCCGCATGACAGAGTGATAAATGCTCGCCATGTCGAAGACTATAATGATAAATGTTGTGGAACTGGTAAATTACTTAGAGTTATCGAAGAGTCAATATAAAGAATGATATTTATCCCAGAAGGTATTGTTTTTCAAAAACTTAAAACTCTATGTGCGAAACAGCACTTTACGCTATTCATTGTGGCTGTACTTAATGTTTTAGTCGTCATCAGTTCATTTGGCATTGCCTATACTGTTGAGCTACTGTTTCAAGAGTCAGTCACGAGAGAACGTTTAAACTATTTTGTCTCATTTATCTTGCTTTTATTAATTACATTCGTGCTTTCGAATGGCTTGAGGCAAAAACTCGTATTTGATATAAAGGAAATGCTAAGCAATAAACTACTTAGCTTTGCAATGGGGAGAATGCTATATAAGCAACAAGAGTTATTTGACGTTACTTCCCCTTCCAAGCTTTATTCTAATATCGACTATGATGTTAAAGCTATAAACACCTACGTCCACTTTATTTTAAGCATTTTCTTTCAAGCTTCCGGCACTTTATTGTGTGGCCTAATTTATTTATTAGCCACCAGTTTGTATATGACTTTGCTTTCAATAGTCACCGTTCCGCTGGTTATTCTTATCATTTTTAAAGTAAGCCAGCGAGTTTCAGAGGCCAACACCCATAAACGGGAAACCGTTGCTAATCTAAACTCGACAATCATTGAATCATTATCAGGTATACAATCAATAAAAATCCATAGAATGGAAACTTTACTGGGAGAACAAATAGAATCGGGAGCGAGTCAAGTCTACAATGCAACTAAAAGACTTCATTCTTTAGAATCTATTGTATCTGGATTAATCATTTTTGGCAGTTTCTCTAGCGTAATCTTTGTTTTGTGGGTAGGCGGGTTGAATGTCATAGAAGGTTCAATGGCGTCGGGAGAATTAGTCGCGTTCATTATGGTATTATTACTGATGTCGTACTCTTTCGCCTCAATAAGTGACATAAACTCCGTTACAACGAAGGCTCGAAACGCAGTCAGCAGCTTAGATAGTTTACTAAATCAAGATCCCGCTGAACGGCTAGCTTCCGCCACCAAAGATACGTCAACACACAATAAAATTGAATTAACCGACCTGTCGTTTAAATATCAAAAGGCAGATTCTGAATCATTATGTGCTATAACGCATAAATTTAAAGAGCATGAAGTTTACTCTATTATCGGCCGATCAGGCTCCGGGAAAAGCACTTTAATTAAGCTAATTGCGGGTTTATATCAAAGCTATCTAGGTGAAATTCTCATTCATCAGAATCAAAAAAACTCACAATCGACTCACCAAAAGGTCACGATGGTCGAACAAGATCCTTTCTTTTTCAGTGGACCACTTTGGCAAAATATCACTCTACAACTCAGTTTTGATAATGTCGACGAGTTAAAGCTCAAGCGAGTGTCTCAGCTCTCAAACTTCGATGTCGTCATGCAAAGCAATGGCTTCACCTTTAATAGCGAAGTCACCTTGAATGCCGCAAATTTATCTGGTGGAGAAAAACAGAGACTAGCGATAGCAAGAGCGCTATATTCAGACAGTGATATACTCATTTTAGATGAAGCTACAAACTCTCTCGATCTCGCCACTGAATCCGGTCTTCATAGTCACTTAAAAGAAATAGCAAAAAATAAAACTGTACTAATAATCACACATAACCTAAATAGCATCTACCTTTCAGATCAGGTTATCGTAGTTGATAGCGGGCAGATCGTGGCTACTGATACGCCACAAAATATAATAAAGAATGAACACTTTAGAAAAATAAGCAAAAACCCCGAAACCTTACAAAAGGAGTGTTGAGAATGGAGTTAAATTATAAAGTCATCATCATTGGTGCTGGACCTGCGGGCTTACAATTAAGCTATTATCTTAACAAAGTAAATGTGTCCCATATTGTTTTGGAACGTGCAAAAGTTGCAGGAAGCTTCTTTGAAACTTATCCAGTCCATCGTAAATTGATATCGATAAATAAGGTAAACACGGGCTTTGATAATAAAGAGAAGAACCTTAGATGGGACTGGAATTCACTACTAAATGGCGACGATAAGTTTTCTTTTAAAGACTTTGATAAATCTTACTATCCGAGTGCGGACAACCTTGTGAAATACCTTGGTGAATTCGCGACAAAATACGAGTTACCTATTCATTACGAAACCCACGTTGCAAAGGTTACAAAAGACGACCACCAATTTACAGTCGTCGATGGTAACGGTAAAGAATATGTAAGTGAGATCTTAGTTGATGCCACAGGGATCGGCGAACTCAACATTCCTAATATAAAAGGCATTGAGCACTCTATAGCCTATACAGAAATGAATAACGACGTAGCTCAATTCACAAATAAGAAAGTACTCATATTAGGGAAAGGTAACTCGGCATTTGAAACAGCTGATAGCTTATTAGAAGTCTCATCAAACACCCATTTAATAAGCCCAGATGATTTCAATTTTGCTTGGGTCAGCCACTACCCCGGGCATTTACGCTCAGTGAATCAGGCGTTTCTAGATACTTTTTTCTTGAAACAGCAAAACGCGATCTTAAACGGAAAAATTGCATCAATTGAACAGTTAGATTCTGGGCAGTATTTGGTAGATATGATTTTTTCAGAGGATGGAGAATCAGAAAAAAACACTTATGATTACGTCATAAACTGTACAGGGTTTAAGTGTAACTTCGATCACTACGCACCAAGTACTTTTCCTGAGTTGTGCTTAAAAAACATGTTTCCTAAGCTTAATCATAAATGGGAAAGTAGTAATATTCCGAATCTGTTTTTTTGCGGAGCGAATATGCAATGCAATGACTACAAAGATTCCTCAACTCCTTTTATACACGGAATTAGGCATAACGCGGAGTCATTATCTGAAATAATTATCAAGAAATTGAATCTTGTAGCCCAGCAAAGTAGAAAGCAACTTGATTCTTCTTCGGAATTATACAATGAGATCAGCGAGCGTATAAAATCAGCAACCACAATTTGGTTTTTGTTTGGGAACGCTTATGATTTGTATTCAAAGAAACCAAATGGTGGCTTTGAATTTTTTGAAAGCGTCCCAAAACTTGTTTACGAAAATGAGGAACAGTTTAAGCAATTTTCAGGTTTTAGATTGGAATTTAGCTACCGCATACCAAGTGATAAAGATGAGCAACTCAAGTTTTCTCAACATGGTTTTTTACATCCTGTAGTCAGCAAGTATAAAAATGGTGAGCTAGTCGATGAGGTTCATATGTTAGAAGATATCTATGGTGAATGGGAAGATTTAAGCAAGTTGGACAATGGTATAAAGGAACTAATTGTATCTAATTTCGCGTAAGTATTAACAACGCAAGTAAGCTAGGAGTTCCCGTTAGTTTACTTGCGTTGATAGGATTGCCAAACTAGCTACTTGTTGCAACTGCTTTAGTATCATGACTTTTGCGAACGCCACTTAGCATAAATAATAGAGACAAAATATAACGTCGACTCATAATGCTTCCTTACTTAGATTTTTAGTTTTTAACTCATTAATTATCTTTGCATCCATCCAGTAGATGTCGACATTGGAATTCTCGTTATCCATCCCTCGATTAAACGTAAGCGTACGGCTAACTACACCTAGAGGCTAACATGCCAGGGCAGTAAACTGTCGATATCGTACTGTGGCTGGGCTAATTCGTTTAAGCAATGCATCACATAATCGAATGGGGTGTGGCCGTTTGCTCTGGCTGTTTCGATCACGCTGTAGAGGATTGCGCTACTCTCAGCGCCACTTGTGGTGAAGCTAAACAGCCAGTTCTTTCGCCCTATGACGAACGGTTTGATAGCGCGCTCTGCCCGGTTGTTGTCTATCTTTAGATGTCCGTCATCGAGGTAGCGAATGAGTTTCGGCCACTGCCTTAGCGTATAGTGGACGGCCTCGCCCAGCTTCGATTTTGGTACCACCGTTTGTGCTGATTTATCTAACCAGGTTTTAAACTGGGCCAGCAGCGGTGCGCTTTGTTGTACCCGTGCAGCCTGCCGCTCCTCTGCGCTTGCTGTTTTGTTTGCAGTCTCAACTCGATATAACTTTTGAATATGGTTGAGCGCCCAGTTCGCTTTACCAGTTTTACCCTTGGCCTGCGCATCTGCGGTTTCTTTGAACTTGCGTCTTGCGTGCGCCCAGCAACCAACCAGTGTCGCCTGCGTTTGCTCATAGCCTGCATAGCCGTCAACTTGCAGATAGCCGTTGTAGCCCTGTAAAAATGCCACAGGACAGCGACCCGCACGACTATTCTGATAGTCGAACAGGGCAATATTGGGGATGCTTTCCTCTGCCACAGGCGAGTCCGTGCCGCTGCAATACAGCCACATGTAACCGGTCTGTTTGTCTTCTTTCACCACCTTAACCGTGGTTTCATCGCCGTGCAGTACCGGTTGCTGTAGCAACACTTCGTGCAGCCTGTCATAGAGCGGCTTGAATAAACTGGCGCAGCGGATCACCCAATCCGCCATGGTTTGCCTGCTCAGTGCGATACCATATTGTTTGAACAGGCTTTCCTGCCGATACAGCGGTAAGCCATACTGATATTTACTGGTGATGATCTGGCTCAGCAAACTGGCCGTGGCAATACCTTTCGGGACCGGGCTCGGTGGGACTGGGGCTTGTTTTATCTCAACCCGGGTTTGTGTTTTTTCACAGTGCCGGCAGCTGTATTTTGGTCTGACATGTTCGATGACTTTGACCTGGGCCGGGATAAACTCCAGCTTTTCGCTCACATCCTCGCCCATTTTGTGCAGCTCACCGCCACAGCAGTCACATTGTTTGTTGTCGATGTCATGCACAACACGTTCGCGGGGCAGATCTTTTGGCAGTGGCTGACGTGTCGGCTTTTTGCGCTGATATTCGATGGTTTCCACGTCTTGCTCAGGTGCTTCTTCAACCAGCGTTTCGGCTTCATTGAACAAGTCAGCTTGTGCAGGGTGCGACTCACTGCTGGCCCCGAAGCGTTTTTGCTGGGCCAGTCTGAATTGTTCTTCGAGGTAGTTATTACGCGCCTGAAGCTGAGCAATGATCTGCTTCAACTGCTGAGGATCATCAGGCAGTTTATTCATTTCTTTCATRCAGTCTACTGTATCAACAGAGTAACTGTTTTTAAATTAATAGCTTAGATTAATTCGTGATCTAAAAACCCCTGTTATGATCATACGTTATAACCATAGCTGAGCGGCTTGTGGGCAATGACCGATAAGCCAGACAATAACCACTGCCATTGTTCGGCGCTGAGTGTAATGACGTCATCGTCTTCTTTGTCGGGCCATTTAAACTTGTCTTTTTCAAGGCGCTTGTACCACAAGGCAAAGCCGGTTTTATCCCAATATAACACCTTCAGCTTGTCCTTGTTTTTATTGCAAAACGCAAACACCTGACCGCTCATCGCGTGTGCTGCCATTTCTTGCTCAACAATCGCCGAGAGGCCATTGATGGATTTACGAAAGTCTACTGGCTGGCGGTGCAAGTAAACAGACTCATTGTGCCAGCAGATCAAGACAGCGCCCTGAGCAGTGCAGCCAACCACAGAGCATCTGTGTTTGATGGCAACAACACCGTATTCTGACCATGCTTGAGCTGTAACAACTCAGGCAGAGAAACGGACTCAGATGCAGCAGGCTTAGCGGCAATAAAAGATGACTCAGGTGGTTTTTTAGTGCGAAGTTTACTTCGGCGATTATAAAAAGACTTGGTACTAAGGTTGTGCTGCGTGCAGAAGTCAGTGACAGACAAACCACTGAGTTCCTGTTGTTCGATAAGTTGCAGCCATTGCTCTGCGGTTTTGTGTTTAGGCATGGTCAGCTCCGAATTGAGGTCAGAGTTGTACTTTATAGGCTGAGCGTATTCAGTAGCTAGGTGTGGTTCAGGCGACGCTTACGCTCATCCGACTAGTATTTGGACAGAAATGTTTTAGGTCGTCGGCTGTATTAGGCGAATTTCGCATAAAAATTTCTATGGGTTAACGCCGCATTTGGGTATGAGCAACGCAACCACGAAACTTAAACATACCACCGTAAACATCGCACTCAAAAATGGAATGAAAAATGCCATGCGTTGGGAATCACTCTTAAATGCTTTGTTAGGGCAATTTTTATAAACTCGTAACTTTGACGTTCCTCTTACCATTTTTCGTTTCACGCCAAACCTCTACTCTGAATTGATCTACAGCTGGCGGAGGTGTTCGAGGCTGAGGTGTACGTGGCTGTTTCGGTGGCTTACTAGGAGTTGCCAATTCTTCTCCGTTTTCATCAATTAGCTTCAACTCCATTTGTTCAGGAATTATGAAAGTCTGCTCTAAGGATTTCTTCAATTCGCTGTAAAACTCAGGAACTTCTTTTAGTTCTTCGCCAAAGATAGCTTCAGTCTCTTTCATCGCCATTTCTACAGTTAATTCGCCACGTTGAACTTTGACAAATAGACTTTCTATACGAGCAAGAGACTCACCTCTTTTTCGTAATTTGGGCTTAACTCTTGTGAGATCGAATGGAAAACTGGCTCTTTCTCCCAAGTAATCACCAACGGCTTTAACTTGGTTATGTATTGTCTGTAAACCTGAAATGAACGAACCATATTGGGCAATACCAAAATACAAAACACTTGCTGTTGCGAGTATTTTACCTTTAGCTTTGATCGACCCCTCTTCAACCTCTAGAACGAGGGAGTAGTCTTTTAAATCAAGGTTTTTTTCAACATAAGCTTCCCATTCATCGAATAGCTGTGTTGAATAATTTTCAAAGTCCTCACGAGGTAAACTTGGTACACCAATATAAAAATCAACCGTTCCTATATTTGCCATTCTTACTCCTTTCGCAAAACTCTAATTGCCCTAACGCCTAGCTCACCGGAAAAATGCGAGCACAGCGAGTAATTTTTCCGGTGCAGCTACTTGTTAGGCGCTGCATTCTACTTCTTTGGATTTACTCCAAATCTCTTGGTAAATCTCTTTTTTTGCCAATGCTATAGGTGTTTGCAGCGGGATTAAATACGTAGCCTTTTTGCCAGCATCTTTTATGGAACCGCCCATAATCCACGCCACATCATGATCTATGAATATAATTCTATCGTGCAGTTCTTTGCTACGCCTTAGCTCGATGTCAGTACCATACTGCGCTTTATGCTTTTCAGCATAGGCACTAATATCTTTAGAGTACCGGTCAGCTAGAATTTTAATGCCCAGCTCTGGATTGGCAGAAGAAAGATAGGCATCAAACGCTTCACCATTAAAGTATGGATCTACAATCATTACCTCAGATTCTGCTGAGTTCACTACGTCCTTTAGGTCTGCAAAGAACCGGTAAACATCACCAGGTGCGTAGGCACTACCTATATCACTTCTGTCTTCAAGTTCGAGCTCAAGCTTTATTTCCTCGATTGCATCTAGAACTTGACCCTGAATCTGAACAATTGCGTGCTTCCAATATTGAACAAGAGTATTGAATGAAGATTGGAATTTAACTTTTTTGTCGATTCCAAGGCGAGACAGTAACGCGCCAACTTTCGACAGCCACTGGCGCTGAGGAGATGACGTGTCCATTACTGCCTGATCTCCAAACTCTGGTGCGTTTTCTAAAGCTTCGGTTAGCTTAAGAAGCAATATGTGTTTCTCAATAGGCCCATCGCCTTCGAGCTTTTTCATCATTCTTTGAAGTTGATCAGTCATATGATGCCTAAGTTGTGTTTGCGCCTAACATTTTATTCATGCGCATGCGCGTTTACCTCGTTAGACCAGTGAAAACGCGCGCAGTTAACTATCAGTATGCAAAGAACTTATCAGCATTCTGCTAAATATACCATCTGGAAAAATGCGCATGCGCGTTTCCCAAACCTATTATTTCAAATCAAAAACAAATAACCTATTGATAAAAATAACATTTTTAATTTATTCATACGTAAACGCGCAAAATTTTTTTCATTATTTTCCTTGATATCCGAGAACTTCAGATAACACTGTATATGTACACAGCCACATAAGGTAAGCAGTTATCATGAGTCTAAAAAGCCCATTTCTGAAAGGTCTTCAGGAAGAAATGCGTATGCGTGGTTACAGCATTAGTACAGAAAAAACCTACCTATATTGGATTAAGGCATTCATTAACTTTCACCACAAGCGTCACCCTGAGACAATCGGAACGGAAGAGGTTACACAATTTTTAGTCTTCCTTGCCGACCAACGAAATGTGGCTATCAACACACAAAAAATTGCACTTAACGCGTTAGCCTATTTGAGAGGAAAATAAGTGACATATATGGACGTTCGCTCTGAAGGGAAAAAGGAAACGCAAACAACTTAAAAGCATTAAAATATCTATATTTTTTCAATGTATTAGAAAACAGTTGTAAAAAAGGAGATATCTGAAGGCTAGATACTTAATAAAAACGCAGCAACCCAAGGTGCTCGCACAAGTGGTTTTGAGGCGTTGCGCTATGTTCAAATACAAAACACGACGCAACAATTAAATAAGTTTGTAGTTAGTTTTAAGATTTGTTTTCGCATTTTATCGTCTCTTCCCCAAGACGATAGGCATTATTTGCCAGCACATAAGTTCCCGAAATAATAGCAGTAGTAGGAACGAGTATCGGCGTTAATATAATTCCACTCACGGAATAATACGTATTGGTTTCATCTGCAACATCGACTATCTTTAGGGTTTTTCTATCCGATGAAATCTCGCACTTGTTGGTGTGAGCAGTATCTTGCACAGGCATTACCACACAAGCGCTTAGTGAGATTACCGGTAACATAATCAGTCTGTTTAATTTCATCACCTTTCCTTGAATTTAGTTTTCAATACTTTCATGACGTAGCTCTTGGACATTACCTCCCTCTAAAGGTTCCCTGTGCTTTACGCTTAAACTGCGCCAAACTGGTATTGCTTTCTACAGTTTTCAGTCTTGATCCAACAGCGATTATGGCTCAATAAATCCGAGGTGCCTCGTTAAAAGTGAAGCACCCAATACTGATAAGTTGAGCCGAAGTTTTAAGATTTCGCGAGGTTTTGTTCGTAGACCTTAAGTGCGTGTTCTAAATCTTCTATCAAGTCTTCTACATCTTCAAGACCGATGTGAAGGCGGATCACGGGGCCAAGTGTCCAACCTGTAGTTGATCGCAAATGCTCCATGGTTTTATTGGCTGTAACTAAACTTTCATAGCCGCCCCATGAGAAACCCATTTTAAAATGGGATAAAGCATCTAAGAAGCGGTTAATCGCCTTTTGGCTACCTTCTTTCATTACGATTGAAAATAAACCATTACTACCATCAAAGTCTCGCTTGAAGAATTCATGACCAGGGCAAGTATCAAAAGCGGGATGTCTAACGTGATCCACGAGCGGATGCGCTTCGAGCCATTTCGCCACCGTCATTGCCGACTGCTCGTGTTGTCTTAACCTCGCAGGCATAGTACGTAACCCACGTAGTGCTAAATAAGCATCATCTGCAGAGGTACATTGACCAAGCAAATACGAGTGCTCTCTAAGCTCAGGCCAATAGCGCTCGTTTGCAACAGCAACCCCCATCATGACATCCGAATGCCCAACAATATACTTGGTTGCGGCTTGAATGCTGATATCAACACCATGATCGAGCGGACGAAATTGCCAGCCATTGCCCCACGTATTATCAAGCATAGTGATAACGCCACGGCGCTTTGCAACTTCAACCATCGCTGGTACATCTTGTACTTCCATGGTGATTGAACCTGGAGACTCTAAGAACAACACTTTGGTATTGTCTTGAATTAACGCGTCAATTCCAGCGCCAACCATAGGGTCATAATAAGTGGTTTCGATACCATAGCCTTTTAACAGCTTATCGCACAAATCTCTGGTTGGTTCATAGGCAGTATCCACCATCAGCAAGTGATCGCCAGCTTTTAAAAATGACAGTAGTGACTGTGCGATAGCAGCAGCACCAGACGGATATAAGGCGCAACCCGCACCATTTTCAAGCTCTGTAATGGCATCTTGCAAGGCGAAATGGGTATTGGTGCCACGGCGGCCGTAAAACAAAGTGCGATGTCCACGTCCTTTTATCGCTTCTTGCATTTCGGCAACGCTCTCAAAAACTACGGTAGAGGCGCGCTGAACAACTGGGTTTACTACCCCTTTGGTATATTCTGCTTTTCTTCCAGCAGCAACGATTTTAGTATGCTTTTTCATAATTACTCTTCTGATTGTGCACGCCAGTATTCAACTAAATATCTGGAGATCGAGTCTTCTCTGGTGAGTTTATAGCCGGGCTTTGTATCGCCCCACTCTGAAAATGTATTAAGCTCCGCCCGTGAAAACCATTTAGCTTGCTCAAGCTCATCTTGCTCGACAAAAATCTCTGTGGTTTTCGCCTTCGCGATAAACCCAAGCATAAGTGAAGACGGAAACGGCCAAGGCTGTGAGGCAATATAAGTGGCGTCGTATGCTTCAACACCCGCCTCTTCCATCACTTCCCTTATCACGGCTTGCTCTAACGACTCGCCGGGATCAACAAACCCAGCCAGTGTCGAAAATACACCTTCTGGCCAAACAGCCTGACGGCCCAACAAGCAGCGTTCAACGCCATCAGGGAAAACATGAGTGACAAGCATGATAACGGCTGGATCTGTACGTGGAAACGTCATGTGGCGGCATTCAGGGTTAACACAACGTCTTGCATGACCTGCTTCAACCATTTTATTGGGTTGCCCACAACGTCCGCAAAAACAATGGGTTTTATGCCAGTAGCATAAGCCTCGTGCAAGCACACCAATTGAGCCTTGTTGCTTTGGTAAGTTACGACCCACTTGGCGCATATCGATGAATTCTGACTCGGAGTCAATAAAAGAAAGCTTGTCTCGTTGTTTAGAGACGTCAAGCGCAAAATAGCTGTGCGCTTCGTCACGACCTAAGAATATCGCGTCTTGAAGTGCTAAATCAGCGACTTCTGTGCGAGAAAGATAGTGTAATTCATTATCTCCGATACGCACTAAATTAGCGTCGTCTTGAATTAATAACCAGCGACTATTGTCACCCATTTGAGATAATAACCAGTTTTGATCTTTTCTTTCGTTAGACGCTCTGTCTAACGTCATTTGAGTGTAATACAGCAAGCCCCTATTCCTTCGTGTTCTGGAACATTTTATCCACCTCGGCGAGACCTTAAAACTACCATAGCACAAAGGTACAGGCAAAAAAAAAGCCCATAAATGGGCTTTTGAAAACTACAGTGTGATTTCACACTACAGAGAGGCAAGATAGTCCAACAGCTTTTGATTTTCGTTTTCAATATGCTTATAGAATTCAATATCTTTTAGCTTAGATGCCGCAGCTTCATCGATGACGATTACAGCATCACGATGCATTTGTAGTGCCGAAGCCGGACACGCTGCAGTTAACGGGCCTTCCACCATAGCAACAACGGCATCAGCTTTGTTTTCACCCGTCGCTAATAACACGACTTTTTTAGCATCTAAAATCGTGCCAATACCCATTGTGATTGACAAATGAGGTTGGTACTCATCAGCTTTAAAAAAACGAGCATTATCATCAATCGTCGCTTTCGTTAGGGTTTTAACCCGAGTGCGAGACGTTAAGCCAGAAGATGGCTCGTTAAAGCCAATATGGCCATTTCTGCCAATACCTAACAGTTGTACATCAATACCACCAGCAGATTTAATACGCGCTTCATATTCGCCGCACGCCGTAATTGGATTTTTTGCATCACCCGGCGGTACGTGTGTGTTACTTCTATCAATGTTGATATGGTCAAATAGCTGCTGCTGCATAAAGTAACGATAACTTTGTGGGTGCGAGCCATCTAAGCCTAAATATTCATCTAGGTTAAAGCTGGTAACCTCAGCAAAACTGATTTCGTTTGCTTGGTTACGCTTAATTAATTCTTGATACAAAGCAACCGGTGTTGAACCCGTCGCTAATCCCAACACAGAGTTAGCTTTACGCTTTAATTGCGTTGTAAAAATGTCTGCACCATATGCTGCCACTTCGGCAGCGTCTTTTAAAATGACTACTTGCATACGATTAACCAAATGTTGAGATGATTAGAATAAAATGGGATCTGAGCCTTGCCTCGCGTGCAATCAAAGCAAGGTCAGATCGAACCTAATTGAGATACACAACATTAGGTTATTACCATTATGACAACGCTGTCATTATTATCAGAAATAATTCGCTTGTAAAGCAAAAGTGAAAAAAAATATGGATATTTTTTACTCTATGCAATCGAAAGGTGTTAAAAAGCCCACAACGGTGGGCTTTTTGAAAGGAGGCTAGTGAATATTATACACTTACAAAAATACGGCGTTTATACATCCAATGCAGCACTAAAAGCTGTACCGCCAGTAGCGCAAAAACAGCAATTAATGGTTGCCACGCAGTTGGCACGGCGGCAATCACGCCACCAAATACGCTTTTACTAATAAATGTCCAACTCACTAAGCTTGACGCTAAATAAATAATAATGGAGTTAGCCCCAATAATAACAAATGGATACGCCCAACGTTGAAAGCTGAGTACATCTACTATCGCGTAAAATACCGCAAGTAGAATTGCACTCCAGCCAACGGTTACTAGCACAAATGAGCTTGTCCACAGTTCTTTATTAACTGGAAATTGCATGTCCCAAAGCCAACCTAGTGCTAAAACAAGTACACCAGAGCCTGCCAAAATACCAACGGTTTTCCACTCTCCCTGCGTTTGTGCATTGGCAATCGCACGACCAGCAAATACACCTGCGATAGCATTTACAATGGCAGGTAAGCTTGACAGCACACCTTCTGGGTCAACCGGACGATTTTGATAACTGATCCCTGGCAGTAAATACGTGTCAATGAACGCATTCCAACTACCAACACCATTTGCACTTAAGTCCCCCGCTTGCCCACCAGGAACCGGGATAAAGCAAAGCAATACCCAATAAAATATCAATATGCCTACACCCACATAGGCCAAGGTTCGCAAACTCGTATGCCAAACCAGCAAAGCACAAAAGAACCAAGCAAACGCAATGCGACCTAATACACTGGCGTAGCGAACACCGTCAGGATCCATTGGGATCCCAGTTCCCCAACCATGGTTGTATAACACGCCAAAAGCACACAGTAACAAAAGGCGCTTCAGTGCTTTGAGATAAAACGGTTTACGTTCATTAAAGGTCAGATGGTCGATACGTTTAGGCGACAAGCCCATCGCCACACCCGATAAAAAGATAAACAGTGGAAAGATAAGATCATAAAAAGTGAAGCCATGCCAAGGGCTGTGTAGCGTGTGCGCTTCAAACGCCTTCCACCCTTGCCATCCGGTCAATACAAACAGTGCCGCAAAAATAGACTGGCCACCTAAGATCCAGAACATATCCATGCCGCGTAAGGCATCTAAAGACGCAAGTCGCTTTGGCTTATTATTCGTTGTCATTGTTATTTATCCGCGTGAAAACATTAACTATGGATCGCTCAATCAAGCAAATCCATTTGCCTCAAGGTTAGTTTTGATGCGCGTTGCAATCATGACTCTATCATTACGCACACGACATTAACTTCCTGAGTTGTCGATCCACCCATGCTTAACCAAATACCGGCTAAGCTTAAAAAAACAAAGCCCCGCGGTACTGCTGCGGGGTTTTATCAGGGAAACTTAAGCGGCCGTTTCCGTCCACTATTCAATTGCAAATCAGTTACAGCAACTGACCACCAATATAGGTTTGCTTCACAATCAAATCGCTATCGAGCACCACGAAATCAGCATCAGCGCCCGATCTTAGATGCCCCTTTTGAGACAGGCCAAGATATTGTGCAGGGTAAAGAGAGGCCATGCGCAAACTCTCCGCTAGGCTCACGTTAAGCGTATTGACGGTATTTCGCACCGCACTTGCCATATCCAATACACTACCAGCAAGCTCACCGGTTGTTGAATTTAACCGATCACCAGTACGAATAACTTTTCTGCCATCAAAAAAGTCAAACTCCGTATCATCTGTCCCAACCGGAGGCATGGCATCCGTCACTAGCATCACTTTGCCGCGCTGCTTAGTACGAATCGCAAGCTGTGCCGACAATGGATGAACGTGATGGCCATCAACAATCAAACCACACCAGCTATTGTCATTCCAAAGCGCGGCGCCGACAACGCCCGGCTCACGAGAAGTAAACGCAGACATTGCATTAAATAGGTGCGTAAAGCCATCCACGCCAACACTGAGTGCAGCGTTAGCAGTGTCATAGTCCGCGTTTGAATGACCGATACACACTTTCACACCCAGTGAAATCAAGAGTTCGATATCGCTAAGTGGCAGAGTTTCAGGTGCTAAAGTCACCATTTTGATGCCTAAATCTTGACGCGCGTAAACCGCAAACTCTTGCTCTGAAATTGGTCTAATGAACTTTTCGCTATGCGTACCCTTTTTAGGATGAGATAAGTGTGGACCTTCAAAATGGATCCCAAGCACTCCGGGCTGTTTAGTAACAATCGCTTCTGCTGTTGCATCTGCCGCTTGTTGCATCACTTCAATTTTGTCAGTGATAAGGGTTGGCATTAATCCCGTAGAACCAAATTGACCATGTGCTTTAACCATAGTCGCCAAGCATGCCGTCGATTGCTCGGCGTTAAAAAATGCACCGCCACCACCATTAACTTGTACGTCAATAAAGCCTGGTGCAACTAACCCTGATAGCTTAGATACATTGGTCGCTTGCGACTCATTGATATAACCAATTTGGCCGTTGTTTATTTCGAAGTAAACGTCTTTTCTAACACTTTCACCATCAAAAAATTCTGGAGCAAAATAACATTGAGTCGTCATTAGTTCGCCTTTTTTAATTCTTGACCTGCACTTTGAATTGCAAAGTAAATTGCCCCCATTTCAGGAGGTTGTTTCGGTAATTGGACTTGCTTTGCAACTTCTGGGTCGAGCCATGGTTGTAGTGGCTCTGATAATCCGCCGATCATAGAGAGTCTAGGCGGGTTTAGTTCAAGTAAACGCTTTGCTAAACGACTAATATATTCCGCACCAGACTTTACGATAGTAAGAGCAATTTCATCATTTAGCTTGGCTTGTTCTAATACATAACGAGCCAGCTTTGCATAACCACTAGACGGCTGCCCAGCCATTTGTTCAGCAATACCCATCGCCCCTTTCGCACTGAAGTGCTCTAGTAATACTTGGCTCAATGATGTTTTTTCGCCAAGGCCATCAAGATCGAGTAACGCAGCTTTGACCGCCTCTAATCCCATCCATGCGCCACTGCCCATATCGCCTTGAGCAAAGCCATGACCACCATAGTTCACTGTTTTACCATCAACTAACGCAAAACCACAGGAGCCGGTGCCCGTAATAATCACGGCACCATCGCTACCTTCATGAGCACCAATACACGCGGTGTGTAAGTCTGTGGTAAGGAACATTTGTTTAAAGGGATGCTCCCATTGCATGATTTTGTCATAGAGCGCGGGTAAGTTAACACCTGCAAGGCCAAGACCTGCATTTAGCTCATGTACTTGTTCAACACGAAGACCTGCGTCTTGTAACGCCATTTGTGTCGACACCATGATAGATTCAAGCGTGCGCTCTAGACCATGTAGGGGATTCGCAGGACCGCCTAGACCCGTACCCAAAACGCCATGTTGAAGAGAATAAATTGTAGCGCGGCATTTTGTTCCACCACCATCGACGCCGATGTATAGTTGGTCTTGGTTAACCTGTTTAGCCATCATGTAAAGACCCCTACTTTGTTCTGGATTAGACCGCGTTATTGTTTTCGTTGGACACGGTTTTTCATTCATGTTGAATTGATGTTACACAACAAATGACAGCGTTGTCATTAAATTTTTCAAGAAATTTCTTCATTTTGAAAAAAACTAATATTGCACAGATTGTGAGGATTGTCAGTGAAAAATTGCAATAATCGTCAAATTACAAGGACTAACAGAGATTAGGGATTGTTAGACACATAATAAAAAAGCGACTCAATATTACATCAAGTCGCTTTATCGATTTAACCTTGTCGTTCAGGTTATTCGCAGATTACTTAACCCCAAGTTCTCTTAAACGCTCTTGCAAATAGCTATCTGCAGTGTAACGCTCTGACAACACAACATCCGGTCTTGGATGTAAGAATAGCGGCAATGAAATACGAGATTTCGTCGACGCTTTGCCTGTTGGGTTAATCACACGGTGAATTGTCGATGGGAAGTAATCACCCGACGCCTCTTGCAGCATGTCACCAATGTTAATAATCAACGAACCAAAGTCGCATGGTACGTCTAACCAGCTGCCATCTTGTCTTTGCACTTGTAGGCCAGGCTCATTTGCCGCAGGCAATACAGTAAGTAGATTGATATCACCATGCGCTGCGGCGCGAATTGCACCTGGTTCTTCATCGCCTGTCATTGGTGGGTAATGAAGAATACGCAGTAATGTCTGCTCTGATTCTTTGATCATATCTTTGAGATCAATAGAGAATCTCGCTCTCACGTCTGCAGGCGCTTCCGCTTGTACCCAGCTTAGCAACTCTTGAGCAAACTCGCTCGCTAAACGGTAATATTCACGAATCTCTGCTTCTAATTGAGCCGGTACGCGACCTTTTGGATAAACGTGAAAGTACTCTTTAATGTCTTTTACTGTAAAACCTTTCGCAACTTCAGAGACTTCTGGTGGGAAGTAACCATCTTGGGTTTCTTTATTGAAAAGGAATTCGTGTTTTTCTTCTGAATTAAAAAATTCTTGCCAATGTTTGTAGATTGATTCAACCAACTCTTGTGGGATTGGGTGATTTTTTAGTACACCGAAACCCGTGTTTCTTAAAGATTCTACAAATTCTTTCGCAGCATTTGGCGATTGATAGTCTACGGTAGGTAACTGTTGCATAATGGTTCCACCAAAATTATTAGTAATTCATGGTTATTTACTCAATTGCACATCGGGGTAAATAACGCACTTCCCGTGTCATCTCAACACTGCGTACCTAGTAGAAGGTAAGGCGTATGTTATCGGGTCTGTTAACCTAGGGGGTTGTTTTTAAGCAGTAAACTTGTATTTAACAAGCCTCACTCAAAACAGCAACAGCAAAGGCTAAAAAGCCCTTATACGATCGTGTTGTCGATAATTCTTCAAAAAGTGTAGCTAATTACATGGTCAGCAGAGTACTTTTTAAAGATTACGTTTTAACAGCGAGCGAGCTTATTGAATTAGGACAAATGATATAAGGACTTATGTCCGCTTTTATGTATAGGGCCTGAGACTTTTGATGCAGATCAAGCATTATCGGGGGTATCTATCGGTATTTGGATATCCCACTCCAATCCTTGCGGTGTATTTTTCACGCTAAACTCTCCATTGAGTGCCCCTGAAACCAAGTTGGCAGTTAAATTTGCGCTTAACCCAACATGGCCTGCATTACCTCTTTTTGTCGTCACAAATGGTTTTAATAACTCTTGTGTACTAATTCCTCTAAGCCCTATTCCATTGTCAGTATAATTAACATGTAAATTGTTACCTGAGCGCGTAAAAGTGATGGTGGCAAGGTGATCATGGTCAATCCAGGCATGCGCAATAGAGTTTTCAACTAAGTTGCTCAATACCTCAACCAGTGCTTGACCATCCACGTAAACTTCAGTTGTTGTGTTACCAACAAACTGAATTTGTACGTCTTGCTTTGAAAAATCTTTTTTCAGTCTTGTTTCTATTTCTTGTAATTTAACGTCAGCACAGCTGCTATCTCGCTCAGACTGAGAGACCGATTTTAATAAGCTGACAAACTTAGCCACTTTTTCTAGATTACGGCTGCACAGCGCACTACTGTCTTTGATCTGCTCAAACCCCGTTACCAGCTCATCCTGCGTAAGCGTACCTACGGTGAGTGCACTTTGTAGCTCCTGCATGACGCCTTCTAAAAAGGTGTTGGACGTAATACTGGTACCAAGCGGGGTATTAATTTCGTGTGCAATCCCCATCACCATTTGGTTTATAGCCTTAGATAGCTGCTGTTTTACCGCTAACTTTTGCGCTTCAATTAACTTAAATTGGGTGTTTACTCTGGCTATGATTTCAGCGGGTTTATAAGGTTTGGTGATGTAATCAACACCACCGACTTCGAATGCTTGTACCAAGCTCTCGCTGTCTTCATAAGCACTCACAAAAATAACCGGAATGGCCGCCGCCGAATTGTCGGACTTAAGCACTTTACATAGTTCAATCCCCGACATATTTGGCATTTTTATATCGGTAATAATTAACTCAGGCTGGTGCTTTTTAACAATACCTAAGGCAATATCCCCACCCCGTGCTGCCAATACTTTATACCCTTCCTTTCTTAGTATGAGCTGCAATACTTGGAGGTTTTCCGGCATATCGTCAACAATTAAAATGTCTGACATGTAACGTTACTCAAGTCCTTAAGATAGACACTTTTTACAGCATAGCTTGAGATATTGTATATCGCGACTATGTTTATATATAAATTCACGCGTAAATAATAACTTATGTCCTCAAAAGCATTACTAAGTTGGATCGCACTTTTCGCCTTGATGGCTGCCCTAGGAAGCGCAACGCTTATCTACTACTCAACAACTACTCACAGCACTCTCGCGACCGACGTTAATACCGCTTACCACAACCACCTATCACTAGAGATGTATAGCAAAGATAAAAACGTCCAATGGCTAGGTGAAATCAAATCTGCACCAAGTCATCCATTACCACTTCCGTTACAACAAATCTATGAAACCCAAGCAAGACTAAAGTCTCAATTTTTAGCAGATACGGTTGAGCAGGCCGATTTGCCTCAAAGTTATCAAAACACCATCTCACAATTGCCTCTCATTGCAAACGCTGAACTTGAAACAAGCACAAATCAACAACTCCTAATACTGTTGATTACCGGCCTTGCCTTCGCGGTATTAACACTATTTTTAAGCTTTTATGTTTGGTTTATGCGCACCAAACATTTCTCCCCGCTCTATCGCATAGTCAATACGCTGCGTGCACAAGCGTTAAATGGCGCCCCTCTTTCTGTGGTGCCTACAAACAGTGACGTCGATGTAAAACGGCTCACGCAAGCGATCCATGTTGCCACCACCTCTCAAAGCCAAAAGTTGGCGTCAGCCGCAATTATCGAAAACTATAATCGCGAACTAAAATCCATCACCGGCTCCGAACCTATCGTGCGCCATGCACTAGAGTTTATTGCCAATGAGTTCAATGCACCGAGTGTTTGCCTCTATGCCAATTTAGAAGACGACGCCTTGTCGTTAGTGAAAAGCCATGGGGTGACGCCAAGCCATTCAATTATTGCCTCCACTCTAGCGCATTGCGCAGCAAATAATGAACCACAAGTACAACAAGAACCGTTGTGGCTCAAAGAACAAGAAGTTGAAGTGAAGTTACAAGGCCGTTATTGCTTTCCACTAGCCATCGGTAATCATGTTGTCTATGTGCTGCTAGTCGGTAGTGCTCAGGTGTTGATAGACAGCCAATTTGAAGCGCTCGAGTATTTGTGTAAGGACTTAAGCCTCGCGCTTGCCATCAATGAAAATATCGAAAAGCAGCAAAAGGCAGAATCGGCCTTAAGCGAACAACTCGAACTTACTCACCATATTATCAATGCTATCCCAAACCCCACGTATTATCGTTCGACTGACGGTGTATTTATGGGCGTAAACAAGTCCTTTTTAACACTGTTAGATCAATTTGAAGTAGATGTGATTGGCGCCAAGTTAGACGAGGTTTTTGATCTAGGAATAGCCAGTCTATTTGAATCCAAAGCTCACGAAATTACCACCACAACCCAGGAGCAAACCTATGAAGTATTATTGCTTGATGGCCAAGAACAGCCGCGGGAACTGATTGTATACGAAGCGCCATTTTTTAATGAAAATGGCGATGTAGCTGGTATTGTTGGCATGTACCTTGACGTTTCGGAGAGGAACCAACTACAACGTGAACTCATAGAAGCAAAAAACTTGGCCCAAAACTCGGCAAAAGCGAAAAGCGAATTCCTCGCCAACATGAGCCATGAAATTAGAACCCCAATGAACGCGATTATTGGTATGTCTCATCTCGCGCTCGCGACAGAATTGAATGCAAAACAGCACGACTACGTATCAAAAATAGATACAGCCGCAAAGCAATTACTGAGATTGATCAACGATATACTCGATTTTTCAAAAATCGAAGCTGGCAAAATCGAGTTAGAATATCAGGCCTTTTCAACAGAAAAACTACTCGACAATGTCGCCACCATCGTCAGTGTAAAAGCCCAAGAAAAACAACTAGAGTTAGTCTTTGATATCGACTCACAAGTGCCCTACTGCGTGATTGGCGATCAATTTAGAATAAGCCAAGTACTCATCAATTTAGCGGGTAACGCAGTTAAATTCACAGAAAACGGTGAGGTTGTTATTCGTGTCGCCCTTGTCAATGTCGAAAAAGGGTTAGCAAAAATTAAGTTTAGCGTAAAAGACTCTGGTATTGGCATGAATAAACGCCAGCAAAAAAACCTATTTCAATCTTTCTCGCAAGCAGACAATTCGATCACCCGAAAATATGGCGGTACAGGGCTTGGCCTCACGATTTCGCAACAATTGGTCAAGCTTATGGGGGGAGAAATATATGTTGAGAGCGAGGAAAACGTCGGTTCGGAATTTTATTTCACATTAGAAATGGAAGTCAGTGACGAGCTGAGTCAGGCGAAAATGGCCTCTACCCACTTATCAGAACTATCAGCAACAATTATTGACGATAACCAACACGCATTGGACGTGTTAAGCGGTATGCTAACAAACTTTGGTATGCAGGTTTGTTCTTATTTAGACCCTCATAAAGCGTTAAATCAATTCGTCCTGACACAAGAGTTACCCGATCTTATTTTCGTCGATTGGCACATGCCAAAATTAGATGGCATTGAGCTGATCACTAAGCTGCAATCGCAGGTCGATGTGTCGCAAAGTAAGTTTATTTTAGTCACCGCTTATGGTCGGGAGCTAAACCTGAACGACAGCCAAGCCAGTTTAGTTGATGGTGTACTTTTAAAGCCGATTAACCCGTCAAACCTTGTGGACGTTATTCAAAATGCCGTGTTTGATTCACCGGAAGTAAGAACCACTATCACCAAAAAAGAACAAACGATTAGTAAACAAGCACTAAATGGCATATCAATTTTGGTCGCGGAGGATCAGCCAGTCAATCAGGAGATAGCAGCGGAGATCTTATCTAGCTTCGGAGCGCAAGTAGCGGTCGCAGACAATGGACAAGAAGCCATTGATCAAGTTCATAGCAAACACATAGATATTGTTTTAATGGATATGCAAATGCCAGTGATGGACGGCATTACCGCGACGCAAAACCTTCGCATAGAGTTCGATAAAAATACACTCCCTATTCTAGCGATGACCGCCAATGCCATGGAAGAAGACATACAGACTTGCATCGATGCTGGTATGAATGACCACGTAACCAAACCCATCGACGTTGAACAACTCGTTAAAAGTATTTTGAAATACGTATGCACCGAAGCCGATGGCCTTTTAACAACGCCAGAAGTTAACCCACCAAAAGTCGTTGCAGAGATAGAGGAAATTGATGAGATCATTGAGTTTGAAGGTATTGATATTGCCGAGGGTATTGCTCGAGCAGCTGGCAACCAAAAGGTTTACTTCGATATCTTAGAAAAGTTCCTGTCCCAGCAGATTGAAGAGCTGATCAATTTAAAACAGGCTTTAGCCATTGAAAATTTTGAACTGGCACATAGCATGTTACATGCATTAAAAGGTGCTAGTGCTAACCTTTCGATTGTTAGGCTGACCGAGGAATTTAAGCACATTGAGGCTTCTCTCAATGTCCGCCCACCTAATGCAAGCGAAATTGACGAGCTGATTAAATACGTTAAATATGCACTGGAACAATGCCAAAAGCGTCGTAAAAAAGAAGCGTCTCATCAGGTAAAAAGTGTAACGAAAAACAACGAAGAAAAAGGTGGCAATAGTCAAT
Source organism: Pseudoalteromonas sp. NC201 (assembly GCF_002850255.1). Taxonomy (NCBI): domain Bacteria; kingdom Pseudomonadati; phylum Pseudomonadota; class Gammaproteobacteria; order Alteromonadales; family Pseudoalteromonadaceae; genus Pseudoalteromonas; species Pseudoalteromonas sp. NC201. The sequence continues at coordinate 1,718,230 of NZ_CP022522.1, read as the reverse complement.
TAGAGGAACTCATCCAGCTCGCATGTGCATTAAGAGATTATGATACTCAAGCCACAGAGCTAGTAGACTCAATTTCAGTAAGTAGCTATTTGACTGAACCAGAACTACAGAAATTAAAAACCGCCATCGCCCGCTTTGAGTTCAATGAAGCCTTTATGATGCTAACATCCATAAAGCATGTAGAAGAAGCACCGGAGCTTAATGCAGGAAAAGGCGCGCTGCATTAGTGCCATTACTATATATTTTATCCGAGGACGAAATGAAGATTTTTACCTAACAGAAAGGCCACAGATGTGGCCTTTCTGTTAGGTGCTCTAAATACGGTTTTACAGTCCTAACTGATCCATAAAGTCGTCATCTACAACATCTTCTTCCTGCGGCTTCGCTGGCTTTTTCTTCTCAGCCTGACTTGCAATAATGTCATCTGGGTCTACCGACTCTGCAATATCAAAGTCATGTAGCTTAATGAATTCAGTTTTATCCATTGCCAATTCAAGATAGAAAATATTCTGGCCTTGCGTGGTAAAGGTAACGCGTCTCGCCTGCGGGCGATCCATCGTTGTGTCTACCGAGATCTGCACCTGTTTGTTGATAGCCATCATCTTAGGCTGGTTTTGCGTGATAGAGGTATGTAGCTGCTCACGTACTTTGTTGGTGAAATCACCAACAATCTGATTCATCAACTCACCCAATACATTGGCAACGTCATCAGATAAATGACTATGCGCAATTTCTTCTTCAGGCATGCCCATGTTACGCATGTAGTCGGTATACACCTCCATCGCGGCTTGCGCGGTAAAATTAGTTACGACTAAACCGGTAAAGCCGCCATCAAACAATACGAAACAGCCGATGTCAGGCCTCATACAGGTACGAGTTATCTTTTGTACCATCGCGGAATAGTTAATTTGGTTGCCGCTTGCCGACGACAGAACTTCTGTTACTGAGTGGCATAGCGTTGAGAGGATGTCTTCTGTGCTAATCACTTTGCTTTTCGCCATTTTTGGTCTCATAGTTACTTCTTATTATTAATAGTAGCCAAGCTACTGAATTTATCACTGACTATCCAGCATAAAATGCTAAAATAGCGAGATTATTTTCAAAGAGAGATTAAATGTGACGGGCAAAGACAGTATTTATGCCACTGAGCAAGCAGTAAAAGATTTCACTTTCGACGCCAATGTCGTCGAAGTGTTTCCAGATATGATCCAGCGCTCAGTGCCGGGCTACGCGACAATAGTAAGCACAATGGGCAAACTTGCGGGTACTTACGCGCAAAGTAACTCAAACTTATATGACTTAGGCTGCTCTTTAGGCGCGGTCACGCTAAGCATGCGTAGAAATATAGATAAAGAAAACTGTCATATCATTGCCGTGGACAATTCACAGCCTATGGTAGAGCGCTGCCAACTGCATCTAAAAGGCTTTAAATCCGACGTCCCAGTCTCGGTCACTTTAGGTGATATCAATGAAATAGAGATTAGCAATGCATCTGTCGTTGCGATGAACTTCACCCTACAGTTTATTCCACCAGAAAACCGCAAAGCGGTTCTAGAAAAAATATATCAGGGTTTGAAACCTGGTGGTGTACTGCTATTAAGTGAAAAAATCCGCGGTGAAAACGATACTAAAGACAACTTACTTATCGACCTTCACCACGACTTTAAACGCCACAATGGCTACTCAGAATTAGAGATCAGCCAAAAACGCAACGCGATTGAAAACGTGATGCGCACGGACTTGTTAAGTACCCACATGACAAGATTAGAAGCTATTGGCTTTAATCAAACTCAAGTGTGGTATCAGTGCTTTAACTTCTGCTCAATGGTAGCAATAAAATAGAGGCAATTATGAATCATTGGTTTACCGACTTTTATGCAACCATTGCGAAAACCCCTTTGAGCCATTGGCTAGAAACGTTGCCTGCGCAGCTTAGCCATTGGCAAAAAGAAGCCCAACATGGCGACTGGCCGAAATGGGAAAAAGTCATTAAAAATCTACCAGAGATCTCAACCACCCATGTTGATATAAAAACCAAGGTTGAGATAGGTACTGGCGAAGACGTCAATGAAGGTCATCAAAAGCAGTTAACGCATTTACTAAAACGCATGATGCCATGGCGTAAGGGACCATTTCATTTACATGGCGTCCATATTGATACTGAGTGGCGCAGCGACTGGAAATGGGACCGACTGCTCCCCCATATCAGCGACCTTCACGGCCGTAATGTATTGGATATCGGCTGTGGCTCTGGTTATCACTTGTGGCGTATGCGCGGTGAAGGCGCAGAGCTTGTTGTTGGCATTGACCCCTCCGATCTATTTTTATGCCAATTCCAAACGATTAAACACTTTAACCCCGATCCAAACGTGCATTTACTACCACTAGGTGTAGAGCAACTGCCTGAGTTAAAAGCATTTGATACTGTGTTTTCAATGGGCGTGCTATATCACCGTCGTTCACCAATCGACTTTTTAGCGCAGCTAAAGTCTCAGCTAAGAAAAGATGGCGAATTAGTGCTAGAAACACTTGTCATTGAGGGCGATGTAAATACAGTATTGGTGCCGACCGATCGCTACGCCAAGATGCGCAATGTCTGGTTTATTCCAAGCTGCGACGCATTAACATTATGGCTTGAGCGCGTGGGCTTCAAAGATATCAAGGTAGTAAACAAAGACGTCACGTCGTTAGACGAACAGCGCCAAACTCCTTGGATGGAAACAGAGTCGCTTGCTGATTTCTTAGATCCAAATGACACCAGCAAAACCATTGAAGGCTACCCCGCTCCGCTCCGTGCTATATTTATCGCGAAAGCGTAATATTTTGTTAAATAAATCATGCTTAATGAAGGCTTGGACTGTTAATCCAAGCCTAGTAACACTGCTAATGTTGACAAGCAGCACTACAGTCAATATTTGTAGGGGCAACTGTACCGCAACACCCGCCATGGCTATATGTGAAGCACTCAGGCCCATTTGATAACCCACCAGCAATAGCGGGGGTTTGAGCATGTGGAATTGCCTGTTTATCTTTAGATAACGTTTTAATTTTCTTTTTGTTGAGTTTTAAGTGCATTGTCAGCTCCTTTAGTTAGACATTTGTACACCTCTACAATAACACAAAAAAAACAACAACAAGCACAATTTAGTTACACTTAATTCACATTCTTCTATAAGTCCGGCAATATGATTTGTTTACTATATAAAGTAAATGTGTAGTAACCCCTTGCTCATACTTAAGTCAAAAGTTCGCTATAAATCCCGCTAAAAAAGGAGCTAAATAAGCTCCTTTTTTCGTATGTACAGCTAATGGGCATTAACCCAATAGTTCACCTAACTGCTTGCTTACCGCATCAACAGCTTGTGTACCATCTAGTTTGTGATATTGCGTGTTACCAGCATCCGCTTCCGCACTGTAGTAGTCTACTAGAGGTTTAGTTTGCTCATGGTAAATCGCTAGACGTTTACGTACTGTCTCTTCAGTGTCGTCATCACGAATGATTAGGTCTTCACCCGTTACGTCATCTTTGCCTTCTACTTTAGGCGGGTTGTAAACGATGTGGTAAACACGACCAGAACCTGGGTGTACACGACGACCGCTCATACGCTCAACGATGATCTCATCTGCCACGTCAAATTCGATAACATGGTCAACTTTGATGCCATTTTCTTTCATTGCATCTGCTTGTGGAATTGTACGTGGGAAGCCATCAAGCAAGAAGCCATTTGCACAATCTTCTTTTGCGATGCGCTCTTTTACCAAACCGATAATGATTTCATCAGATACTAGTTGACCTGCATCCATGACTTTTTTCGCTTCAAGACCCAACGGAGTCCCTTCTTTGATAGCAGCACGTAACATGTCGCCTGTCGAGATCTGAGGGATCCCATATTTGTCCATTAGAAATTGAGCTTGAGTACCTTTACCTGCACCCGGCGCGCCTAGCAAGATGATGCGCATAATTGAATCCTCGTTTGGAGTTATTGGTGTTTGTGTGGTGAATTTTTCCATATACGGTGCCGATCCTCAAGGAACTTATACTAATTGATAAGGAAGAATGGCAATTTTTCCGTCAAAAACAAAAAAGCTCCGCGATCTGCAGAGCTTTTGGTCAGAAATTAATCCTGATTATAAAAATGCACCTAGTGCTTTAACTTGGTCTAGCATGCGGCAAGAGAAGCCCCATTCGTTATCATACCAAGCCATCACTTTTACCAGCTTTCCATCTACTTTGGTTTGTGTAGAGTCAAACACTGAAGAAGCTGGGTTGTGGTTGAAATCGATAGAAACCAAAGGTAATTCATTGTACTCAAGGATTGCACTCATCGCGCCCTCAGCAGCCGCTTTGATTGCTGCATTCACTTCTTCTTTTGAAGTGTCACGCTTAGCAACAAACGTTAAATCAACCAGTGATACGTTGATGGTTGGCACACGAACCGCCATACCGTCTAGTTTGCCAGCAAGTTCAGGAAGCACTAAGCCAACCGCCTTTGCCGCGCCCGTTTTCGTCGGGATCATTGACTGAGTAGCACTACGCGCACGATATAAATCCGGGTGGTAAACGTCTGATAGATTCTGATCGTTGGTGTAGGCATGAATGGTTGTCATGCTACCTTGCTCAATACCAATAGTATCATTCAATACTTTTGCAATAGGCGCAAGACAGTTTGTGGTACAAGATGCGTTAGAGATAATGGTTGATTCAGCATTTAGTACTTCGCTGTTAACGCCATGAACAACCGTTGCATCCATATCTGTGCCCGGCGCAGATACAATCACTTTTTTCGCACCAGCTTCAATGTGTTTAGCCGCAGCTTCACGAGAAGTGAACAACCCAGTACATTCAAGTACGATATCAACGTTTAGCGCTTGCCAAGGAAGATTTGCAGGGTCACGCTCTTGCGTTAGCGTGATTTCGTCACCACCGATAACGAGTGTGTTGTCGTTAAGAACAACCTGCTCTTGAAAGCGACCATGTACAGAGTCAAATTGAGTCAAATGCGCGTTTACGTTTGCAGGCGCAAGGTCGTTGATGGCAACGACTTTGATGTCTTTATTCTGACCTGACTCGTACAGTGCACGAAGTACGTTACGACCGATACGTCCATAGCCATTAATTGCGATATTAATCATGATAACTGTCCCCTAATCTATTTTACTTCACTTGCTTGTTTCGCAAGCGCTTCAATGGCTTGCCAGTCTTTGTTTGCGATAAGTGCTTTATCAAGCATCCAAGTACCGCCCACACATACCACATTGTCGAGTGCAAGATACTTAGGTGCAGTTGCCAACGAAATACCACCCGTTGGACAGAATTTTACTTGTGGAATTGGTCCGCCAATGGATTTAAGCATTGGTGCACCACCTGCTGCTTCTGCTGGGAAAAACTTTAAGAATTCAAAACCGTGACTTGCAAGCTTCATCACTTCGCTTGGCGTTGCAGCACCTGGAAGAAATGGAATACTTGACGACTTAGCCAATTCTAATAATTCGTCATTAACACCAGGACTTACCATGAAGTCAGCGCCGGCTTCTACAGAGGCATTAAAGGTTGCCTTATCCACTACCGTACCAGTACCAACATAGGCGTCTGGTAAAGCCGCTTTAATGTCTTTTACCGCTTGCGCTGCCACCGGTGTACGAAGTGTCACTTCAAGTGCTTTTAAGCCACCATTAAACAATGCCGTAGCAAGCGGCACCGCGTCTTCTAGGTTATCAATAACGATAACCGGAACCACTGGTGCTGCTGACAATATCTCTTTAATACTCATGCTCACCCTCATTCCCACTGTTATTATTCTTCGATGCCAAATGAGCATGCACCTTGATCTGCACTGCTCACTACGTGTCTAAATCCTGAGAATAGCTCTCGACCCGTACCAAATGTTTGAGATTGCGGTGAGAGCTGTAATTCGCGCTGTGCCATTTCTTCATCAGAAACATGTAGCACTAATTCGCCTTTTGGTGCATTTAAGGTGATCAAATCACCTTCGTGTACTTTTGCAATTGCACCACCTTCAACCGCTTCCGGCGCAAGGTGGATCGCCGCAGGTACTTTACCCGAAGCACCAGACATACGACCATCTGTCACAATCGCCACTTTAAAACCTTGGTCTTGTAATGTAGCCATGACAGGTGTCAGTTTATGTAACTCAGGCATACCTTTCGCTTTAGGGCCTTGCTCTTTGATCACGGCAATAAAGTCTTGGTTAAGCTTGCCAGCACTAAAGGCTTCTTGTAATTCGCTTTGAGAGCTGAATACTTTCGCCGGTGCAGTCACCGTTTGGTGCTGCTCTTGTACCGCAGACACTTTAATCACCGCTTTACCCAAATTACCATTAAGTAGTTGCAAGCCGCCTTGCTTGTTAAATGGATTTGCTACTGGGCGAAGTACTTCTTCATCCAGTGAATTCTCAGGTACTGGTACCCACTTCACTTTGGCAGGGCCTTGATTGTCGCTGATAATCACATTGCTGTTGATATCCAGTAGTGGCTCCATCGTGTAAGCATCAAGTCCTTCACCCACAATCGTCTTTACGTCATTGTGTAAGAAGCCGCCATCTCTTAATTCACGCATTAAGAAACCCATGCCACCAGCCGCTTGGAAGTGATTTACGTCGGCATGACCATTTGGATAGATACGTGTTAACAAAGGCACTACTTCAGACAAATCCGCCATGTCTTTCCAAGTGATTTGAACACCAGCCGCTTTTGCCATTGCGACTAAGTGAATGGCATGGTTGGTAGAGCCACCAGTAGACAACAGCCCGACCAAGCCATTAATCACGGTTTTTTCACTCACGATATCCGCAAGTGCATTGCCGCTTTTACCGTCAAGTAGCTGAGTTAGCATGGTCTCAACCGCACTCGCCGTTAAGCCATCTCTTAATTCTGTGTATGGATTGATAAACGAGCTACCAGGTAAATGAAGACCCATGATCTCCATTAGCATCTGATTCGAGTTTGCCGTACCGTAGAAAGTACAAGTACCTGCACTGTGATATGAAGCACTCTCAGCTTCAAGTAACTCTTCGCGGCTGACTAAGCCCTGTGCAAACTTTTGACGAATGCGCGCCTTTTCTTTGTTCGGGATCCCAGATTGCATTGGGCCTGCTGGTAAAAAGAAAATGGGCAAATGACCAAAAGACAAAGCACCGATTAATAGTCCTGGGACGATTTTGTCACATACACCAAGACAGAAAACCCCATCGAAGACATCGTGTGATAACGCCACCGCTGTTGACATGGCAATTACGTCACGAGAGAACAAAGACAGTTCCATGCCATCGCGACCTTGGGTAACCCCGTCACACATAGCAGGTACACCACCCGCTACTTGTGCAGTCGCGTCAAACTTGTTTGCCACTGCTTTAATTAAATCTGGATATTCTTTATAAGGTTCGTGCGCAGACAACATGTCATTGTACGAATTGATAATTGCTAGATTCGGTTGCTCGTCTTCTTTTAGACGAGTCTTATCACTGCTTGAGCAAGCAGCCATTACGTGTGCTAGGTTTCCACAGCCCAGTCCTGCTCGTACGCGCGTTTGTTTTTTTGCTTGTTGGATTCGAGCTAAATAGGCTTGACGTGTTGCTTTGCTTCGCTCAATGACGCGTTCGGTGACTTCCTGAATTCGTGGATGCAACATATTACTGACTCTCTAGTGTTAGAGGAAAAAGGCTCTGCACGATTACCAGCATTCGTGGTAATCCTTGTACAGAGCTGCTTTGATTTACCCGTTCAAAGGTACGCTATCAGGTTGTCTCTCACCCCAACCTGACACCGGTGTCACTATATTTACGCATAAAGCTGACACCGGTGTCAACCCTTCTTATAAATTTAGTCTAACTTTTTAAAATGACCAAATTATAACCACTTAAAACTTTGCCGATATCTGTAGTCTTAAAATCATTACCTAGCTGATTTTATTAGTAATTATTATGACAAAAAGAATAATATTAATGATTGAGCGAAATCATTATTTGATAGCGAAGTTATCAATGAGCCTTAACTTGGCAACATGACCTTTAATCTATGGGTCAGCGAGCCTGATTATCGTGACATAAATCTGCGCATTTATTTAGTCCGCAACATTTTCCCTAGTAGCTGCGAAAATAAAAAGCCCAACGGCTAAGCGTTGGGCTTTGGGGCAAGTATAAAAATTGAAAAAGTTATGAATTCGAGCGCGCTTTCGTCGACTCTCGAGTGATGAGTTTAGCTTCTAAAACTTGCTGAAACGGTGCTTCTTGCGGCTGAGATATATGCTTAATCAGCTCTTCTACCGCTATCCGAGTCATTTCTTCCACAGGTTGTGCTATCGTCGTCAGACCCGGCCAAATATGCCTTGCGATAGGTGCGTTATCAAACCCAGCAATAGATAACTGCTCGGGCACTTTGATTTCTCGCTGCGTAGCAAGTTTTAACACGGCCGCAGCCATATAGTCGTTTGATGCAAATACAGCCGTTGGCCTTGGCTCTAAGTCCAATATGGCTTTTGCACTGTCTGCACCTGAGTGATAACTAAAGTTACCTTCTGCAACTAACCGCTCTCGATATTCAATACCATGCTTCGCTAGTGCTTTTTGGTAACCAGAGAAACGATTTTCCGTGGCACTGTGATCAGGGTGACCTTTAATAAAGGCAATTTCGATATGACCTAAATTGATCAGATGCTCAGTTAACTCAAAAGCGCCCTGCTCGTCGTTACTGCGAATTGAAATCGAATCATCGCCTTCAATGGCTGAAGCAACGCGTGCATAGGGAATATTACGCTGCTTTAAAAAAGCAATAAGCTCGTTGGAGTCTGAAAACGGCGGAGTAAGCACAATACCATCAAGCCTCGATGTGGTAAGCAGCTGATCAACATTGTCGATAAGGTCTTGGCCGCGCAGCTCACAAGGGTGTATCAATAAATTGTAACTATGCTTCTGACACGCTTCCAGCGCACCACTTTGCACTCGCGTGATATAGCTTTTTGATGGGTTGTCGTATAAACAACCGATGATAAAGCTACGATTTTGTGCCAAACCGCGTGCAATAGGATTAGGCTTATAATTCAGCTCTTCAAAGACCTTCAGGACTTTTTCCCGCGTTGCTGGACTAACATTTGGCTCGTTATTTAATACCCGAGATACTGTCTTTTTAGACACTCCGGCATATTCGGCGACGCTATTAATAGTTACTTTTTTCATCGATTTTCCCTTAAGCCCGGCGTCGCTCATGAATACATGCTGCTGCGCCAATCAGTGGGATATTATCTTGTACCACCAAAGTAACTGGAATTTGGCTCGTGTACTGTGACATCATGCCTTTTTCGGTAAAGCGTTCAACAAAGCTACTTGCTTGTAATCGCGCTTTCATCCGCGGCAAGATCCCACCACCTATATAAACACCACCTAAGGCACCAAAAGTCAGCGCTAAATCGCCGGCCACACTCCCCATCCAGTCACAGAAATGACTCAATGTCGCATCGCACACTTTGCACTCTTTCGCAAGTGCACTGATCTGCGCCGCATTAAGATCTTTAGCTCGCTCACCACGCACTTCTGCCATGGCTTTGTAGAGTCTCGCAATACCTGGGCCCGAAAACACCGTCTCGACTGAGACATGTTGAATACTCGCGCGCAGTACCGTTAACAGCTCTTTATCTAAGGCGGTAACCGGTGCAAGTGAGATATGTCCCGCTTCACAGCTCATCACCGCGCTGCCATTAATATCTCTAGCAAGACAAGCCGCACCAAATCCAGTGCCAGGACCCATTACACCGATATTTGCACCTAGCTCAGGCTGGCCTTGCTTAATCACTAGGTTTTTCTCTAGTGCTAAGTAGGGCGCCGCATAGGCAAAAGCGGCAAAGTCGTTGATCACGGCAAGTTCGGTAAAATCGAACTGGGCTTTGATGTCTTCGGAATTAAAATGCCAACCTAAATTAGTTAAATGAACTTGCTGAGATTTGATAGGACCGGCAACCGCGAGACAGGCTCGGCTTGGCTGCGCTACAGGTAGCTCAGTTAAATATTTTTGGATAGCGGATTCAAAAGACTGGAATTCAGCACTAGGAAAAGTGGCTTGATGCGTAATTACAAAATGGTTAGTTCGTGTATCAAAATCTGACACGATTGCAAATCTGGCGTTTGTTCCCCCGATGTCGGCAACGACAATCGGCTCAAACGGCACGGATGAATGGCTTGTTGTCTGGCTCATATTATTATCTCTTTATCACTGCGATTATGCTTGGGCTAACATCAGGGCTGCCAGCACACGTCCTGCAATTTATTGTCTCAACTCGCCAAAATTTGCACGCCTTGGCTTTTGTTCTTACCTGTTATTCTGTTAATTTGGTAAAAAATGCTGCCCTTGGCATAGGGCAGCCAAATACGTTTTGACAACAAAATGATAAAACATCGACATTATGACACCGGTGTCAGACTGTATCAATAAAAATTTGCAAATTCGGTGAAATTGGTTGAAAAAAAAATTGAATGGCTGACAATGTCACTGTCTTAAGCGTTGAGAAGAACATGAAAGGTAAAGCAACTTCATTTGATATCGCCCATTATGCTGGCGTTTCGCAATCTACGGTGTCGCGTGCCCTAAGAAATAGCCCTTTGGTTAACGAAGAAACTCGTCGTCGCGTTCATGAGATTGCTAAAAAGCTTAACTATAAGGTCGATAAAAACGCGAGTAATCTGCGCACGCAGCAAAGCAGTACATTGGCTTTGCTGCTATTTGAAGATCCCACAGAAGACGAGTCGCAAATTAATCCTTTCTTTTTGAGTATGCTTGGCAGTATTACCCGAGCGTGTGCAAAAGAAGGCTATGACCTTTTAGTATCGTTCCAATCGACGAGCAGTGATTGGCATGCCGATTACGAGGATAGTCACCGTGCTGACGGGTTAATTTTACTAGGCTATGGTGATTACATCGATTACCAGTCAAAGTTACAAACTCTACTCGACAACCACACAAAGTTTGTTTGTTGGGGGGCAACGGTTGATAACCGTCCAGACTTAACGGTGAGCTGCGATAATTACGGTGGTGGTGTATTAGCTGCAAAGCATTTAATCGACATGGTCAGAACAGATTGTGCATTTATTGGCGATGCTTCGGATCACAGCCCAGAGTTTTTTGCACGTTTTAAAGGCTTTAGAGACACCCTTAAAGCAAAAGGTATTGAGGTGAGCGACCGTAAGATGGCAAATGCGATTTCCACAGAAGACTCTGGGTATCATGCAACTCGCTCCTTAATCGCCAACAATGTTAAATTTAACGCGCTTTTCGCTGCTAGCGATCTTATTGCTATTGGCGCGATTAAGGCGCTTCAAGAAGCAGGCGTTCGCGTGCCTCATGATGTACATGTCGTTGGCTTTGATAACATTGCCGCTGCGGGTTATGTTTCTCCCTCTTTAACTACTGTGCAGCAAAACACCACATTGGCAGGACAAATGCTGGTCGATAACTTACTTACGCTTATCCGAGGTGAAGCGGTAGCCTCTACTCTCTTGCCACCGAAATTGATTGTTAGGCAGTCTTCACGCTAGCAATAGCGATAAAAATGCCGAACTCATCTTCGGCATTTTTATGGGTTTACTTACTGTTTGTTATTTCAGTTTACTTTCTACGATTGGGTAGTGATCCCACACTTGTTTTTCATTAAGAGAGCGCACTAACTTTACGTATTCAGCATGTGTCCAAGCCAAAGGCGTCGCTGAGTTGGTTCCTTCGCCAAGTTGATAGCCAAAGGTATTTTTACCCACACCATCCCATACTTGCTCAGGTAACATCATGCCTTCATTAGCAAAGTGCTCCATCCCCTTCACGTAGGTATTTTGTATTTTGCTCTGTTCATCCGCACTTAACTCACCATCGAGCAGCGCCAGCGCAATATCATAGTGACCACGCTCTCCGGTAAAGAAAGGCCACACTCGACCGCGTTGGCCATCGGTATTCTGACCATTTTCGGCATAATTAATACCGCGCTTCTCGTCTTCACCATAACCGTCGTTACCGTAACGGCGATACCCCGGATAACTATTAACATCGCCATCAAATTTAAAGCTATATTTTACTCTTAAGTTTTCAGCTATCGACTCATCATCATATTCAGGCATGGTAGCCACGATGCTTGGGGCATCAGCCCCTCTAACCCCGTAACGCACAAGTTCTAAAAAGCCACCGTCGATGATTTGCTTCTTATCCATTCCGCTGCGGCCATTATTGGCATTTAAGGTCGTACTGGAATTAGGGTTTTCGTCTTGTCCAATACGGAAAAAATATTGACCGTCACTGTGTTTGCTTTGCAGATTACCTTTGGTTGTGAACATGAATGACTCAACATCACGATTGTACTGCTGCGCCGTCGCAAGGAATTTCTCTTGTCCCGCTTTATCACCGGCCAATTTAGCAATGTCGCTCGCCGTCACAAGGCCTGCAATGATTGCCGCGGTAGTCGATGGTGAATAGCCATTTTGCTCTTCCCAACGCTCTTGTTGCGTCGCAGGCGGTATGATTTGCGTGTCATTCCACAATATTTTAGCCAGCCCTCCTTCAACTAAAAAGTTAGCCGCGGGCTTTAACATCTTATTGTACCAATAAACCAGTCTATCATCGCTTAGCACACCCGCTTGCCACAGTTTCCATGCCAGCATAATCGGCATTGCTGTTTGGTCAAGCTGTACTCCAACCCACTCAAGCTCGCCATCTACATGCGTTTTTTGTAAGAACCAGCCGGTATCACCATGGTTACCCGGTGTTTTATCCGTAACTTGCACTTTTTCTAGATACTCAAAAGCAGTGAGTGCTGTTTGTGTATCTCCCATCGCCAAAAATGCCATCGCTACTTGATAAAAATCACGCACCCATACTGCTTTATAACCGGTATGGCCTTGTTCTGCTGGTACTGTGTCACCCCACGGATTCGACAACGATGCTATCAGTGCACCGGCATGGGTTTTATCTTCTTGCGCCTTAAGCACAAGCGCACTGGTGTAAAGTAACTTGCCGTTGTCTGCGGTATTTGCCGTCATGGACTCTAGTGGCGCTAAACTTTCGAGATAATCTTGCCAGCCCATCGCAGTGCCTTGACCATTATAATCAGCCAGTACTTTATCGTAACCTTTGGCTAATGTGGCTGCCCCCTCAGCAAAGCTTTGCTGCTGAGAATGACCAAAACTCAAGGTAAGGTCAAAGGTGCTGCTGCCCTTTACTTGTCCTAAGTTTGCCAACCAGTTAACGTTGCCACTCTCTTTGCCTGTAGATGCATAAGCCAGAGCTATATGTCCTGTAGTCTCAAGTGCCGCTAAATTATCGCTGGTGCCAGTAAAACCGACAGATGCTTCAACAAAGCCGGTTTTGCTCTGCAATGAGAGATAGTTCTTACCTTCCCATGCTAACAAACCTTGCTCTGTCACTTTTGCAAAATCGTTTAAGCCATTGTTATTCACGTATGGATTAACGTTCACAACAGCCTGTACATTTTTGAATTCAGTATCTACTTTTGCTCGAACAAACAAGGTTTGTCCATCAGGGTCGGTAAAAATATGCTTTTCAAGAGTAAAACGGCCTTGCTTATCCTTGCTTAATATTTTGTAAGCCAGCGATAACGGGCGCCCACTGGCATCTTTATAAAGGTAGTCAATCGTGACATCTAGAGCGTCAGTATCAGATTCTTTCACTGCAAAGCCGTCACCCACGATGATAAATTGCATGTCTTTGATCTGCGCTTGGTGAATAAGTCCAAACATGGTCTCTGTGATCATCCCTTTTGCAACAGAAAACCATACCTTTGAAACTGCTTTAGTAGCCGTAGAATCGCTGTACTTGCCGTCTTGGTACGCTTCGTACGACGTACCAATCCCCGTTTTTCCAGAGTATGACCAATAAGGTTTAACGCCAGGTGCACCTGGTGCCGTCAGGGTTTCATTGCCAGATTGCTGTGATCCGCAACCCATGAGGCCAGCACTTACCAAGGCAAGTGCGATTGTTGATAGTTTAATCATCTCGTTCTCCTTATTGAGCCTTTATCGTGACTCTTGAAACAGCTAATGCAGCGAGTAAAAATGACACGCCTCCGATGACGAGTGCGAATATCGGTTGGTTATCAAAACCATGACGCAGAATTAGACCTAGAATACTGGCGGCGAGTAATTGTGGGATCACGATAAAAAAGTTAAAGATCCCCATAAATACACCCATTTTGTTGCTTGGCAAAGCGTTACTTAACATCGCGTAAGGTAATGACAAAATAGATGCCCAAGCAAAGCCAATGCCCACCATTGGCAACCAAAGTAATGTGGGGTCACCGATAAATTTGAAGCTAATTAAAGACACTGCGCCAAAAAACAAGTTAGCTGCATGTGCCCCTTTGAGACCGATGCGCTTAACCATGAATGGGATCACCATCGCAGCAATAGCAGCAAAACCATTGTAGGCTGCAAATAACACCCCGACCCAATCAGCACCGTCGTTATAAAGCTTGCTCGTTACATCTGACGTACCATAGTGATGGCTCGTCACCGCTGAGGTGGTGTAGATCCACATGGCAAATAGCGAAAACCAGCTAAAAAACTGCACCACAGCAAGCTGCTGCATGGTCTTTGGCATCGTAAATAAGTCAAAAATAACATGATAAAAACCATTACTTACGCGCTGCTTTTGCTGCATCACATGCGCAATGACAAATACAATTGCAAAAGCGATGAGCAGCCCGCTAAGCAAATAAAGCTCTTTTTCAAGGCCAAGAAGTGCAACGGCAAGCAGTACAATAACGCCAATGAAACCGCTCACCGCACTGCCTTTTAAAAAGTTCACAGGTAAGTCTGATTGAGTTGCGCTCTGCGTATTCGTTTGCGCTTGTTCAAAGGCTGCGAGTTGCTCAGGGCTATATTCTTTCGTTTTTAGAATCGTCCACAATACGGAGATGAACAAGATAGCTCCCCCCCAGTAAAATGCGTATTTTACCGAGTCAGGGATTTGTCCTGCAGGAGCTGTGTTACTCACCTCAAACCAATTAGTCATCATCCAAGGCAGCGCAGACGCGACCACGGCACCGACACCAATGAAAAAGCTCTGCATCGCATAACCTGTAGCACGTTGCTTTTCATTCAGATTATCACCTACTAATGCTCTAAACGGCTCCATCGTGACGTTGATCGACGCATCCATGATCCACAGCATACCCGCCGCAATCCAAAGCGTTGGAGAATTGGGCATAATGAAAAGCGATAGCGTGGTGAGAATAGCCCCCCACAAGAAAAATGGTCTTCTACGCCCAAGTTTTCCCCATGTTCTATCACTCCAGTAGCCGATAATTGGCTGCACGATTAAACCCGTTAAGGGCGCTGCAACCCACAATATAGGGATGTCATCGACCTTGGCACCGAGGGTTTGAAAAATACGACTCACATTGCCGTTTTGCAGTGCAAAACCAAATTGGATCCCAAGAAACCCAAAGCACATATTCCATATCTGCCAAAAACTGAGTTGTGGTTTTTGTTGTTCTTGTTGCATAGCTTACTTCTCTACTTGATAAACCGCGCTGGCAAGCGGCGCTAGCGCAATCGTTGCGTTGACGTGCTCGCCATCAGTCGTTGGTTGTAATTGTAAAGTCGGGTGTGACTCTAAAATATCGTTATAAGCACCATGCCAGTCTTTAGGCAGATTTACGGTGACTATTTGTTCTTGTTCCGCATTAAAGTTGCTCACGACCAACAACTTTTGTTGACCTAATTTACGGCCAAATGCCATAACTGTTTCAGCATTGCTTGGCATCTCAGCACTCAGGGTGACTTGCTGGTATTCACCAGCCGCAATCGCCGGCTGTTTTGCAAGATTGAGTAATTTGACGTAGTAATTACGAAGCGCCTTCTGCTCATTTGAAAGAAGCGCGCCATCAAACTTCCCGTCATTCATCCATTTCTGATGTTCGGGTACACCAATATAGTCAAAGATACTGGTTCTGCTTGGGCTGCCGAACCCCGCCTGCTCAGAGCCATCCTCCCCTAATGTTTGTCCAAAATAGATCATCGATGGCGCTGTGCTTATCAGGTGACTAACCACCATAGCGGGTTTACCTTTTAGCGGATCGCCTACAAATTCAGGGCTTGCGATACGCTGCTCATCATGGTTTTCTAAAAAGTGCAACATATGTGGGGCAATATCGGCTACCGATAGATGACTATCCAATACGGCTTGGGCACTACCTTTGCCTTGCATTAACACCTTTAACGTGTCGTAGAAACCCACTTTGTCGTAGAGGTAATCCATCTTCCCTTGCTTGATATACGGGCGATATAAAGTGGGGTTATAGACTTCTGCAAGCAAGAAAGCTTCAGGATTTTTTGTTTTAATCGAAGAGTTTAGGAAGCTCCAAAACTCTACTGGCACCATTTCCGCCATATCGTAACGGAAACCGTCTACGCCCTTTTCTAACCAAAAGTGCGTAATGGCTTGAAATTTGTACCAACTATCTGGCAATTGCTTGTGTTGCCAAAATTCAAAATGTGCACGGTAATCCTGCTGAGCATAATCGTCAGGCAGGCGTTCGAAATCGTAGCTACCGTCAGGCTTCACCCCGTAATTCACTTTGACGGTTTCATACCAATCATTAATATCAGGCTTTGCCGCACGAGCACCGTTACCGGTCCACTTTGCTGGATTTTCTGCAAATTTGCCATCCGCCAATGGATGAGATCCACCACCTAACACCTGATAGCCTTCACTCGTTGGTACTGTAAATTCCTCACCAACCACGTAATAAAAGTTATTGTCCCTAGCATATGCAACTTGCGTGTCGTCATTCGCGCCAAAATCGACAGTTCCTTTAGGCGCACCGAGTGACTCATAGTTACGAGCGACATGGTTTGGCACAATATCGATGATCACTTTCAAGCCGGCGTCATGTGTACGTTCAATTAAGGCTTCAAATTCAGCCAGTCGCGCAGAAGGATCGTTCGCAAGATCAGGGTTAACGTTATAGTAATCTTTTATTGCATAAGGTGAACCCGCTCTGCCTTTTACAACATCAGGATCATCTTGGCTGATCCCATACTTACTATAATCCGTCACTACTGCGTGATGGAGCACGCCGGTATACCAAACATGGGTCACACCCATAGCCTTAATTTGTTGTAATGCGGTAGGAGTAAAATCAGAAAACTTGCCTACGCCGTTTTCCTCTATTGTTCCCCAAGGTTTGTTCACCGCTTTGGTGTTGCCAAAGAGCCTTGTGAATACTTGATAAACAACAGGTTTGCTCACTGGCGCCACTTCCGATTGCAATGTCATTTGTTCGGTTTTTTTATCAACTGGCTTGGGGCCACAGCCGCTTAAACTCACTGCACCACCCAAAAGCGCTGACACAGCCAATAGTAGAGATTTATTTTTCATAGTGTTGTCATAATGCTGTTTTAAAAGAGTCTACTTGCGTAAACGAACGTACTGAACCCATCACATATGTATTCAGAGAGACCCTTAATTAGATTTTATTTATAACGATTAATACCAAGTTACTTGTGAACATTTGCCGCAAAGCTTTCTAGCTCCATTCGGTGATCTTTAAAATTCAATCCACATCGTCTGATGAAGTCATTCACTTTTTCGATGCTATGTTGGTTTGCTAGGGCATTGCCTGACTTAAGCTGAGCTTGTTCTGGGTAGATACCATAACCTGCCAATAAACAATGCCAGCTGACTGAAGGGTAATATTGGTCAACGTTTTGGCGAACTAATTCATCCGATAAGTTGTTACCAGAAACCCAAGTCTGTAAAATTTGATAGAGTGACCGCGATAAGTGGTTATTGTTGGCATTATCAAGCCAGTAGTTGGTGTCAGTACGACTATTCACACGATAATGAGCGACGATATAGTCTCGAATAGCCTGATACCGTTCGCTCAAAGCGCGGTTGTGTTTATCTCTGTTACCATCGGTAAAATCCGCATCTTGGTAGCATTCAATGAAACTTTGAACGGTTTCTTGGACTATATGCAAAGCGGTTGCTTCTAATGGCTCTATGAAGCCCTGAGATAAACCAATCGCTATGCAGTTTTTACTCCAGTGTGCTTTAACTTGCCCGACTTTCATTTTTATATGTCGAGCTTCTACTTCTGAGTCCAACAAACCCAAAGCCGCCCTTAGCTCGGTTTCGGCTTGATCCGCATTACAGTAACGCTGACTATAAACATAACCGTTACCGATACGATTCGTTAATGGAATGTGCCAAGACCACCCAAATTGACGCGCAACAGATTGTGTTTCGGAGCGGATAGTGTCAAGTTGCTTGGTAGGTATAACGACCGCAGCGTCGTTAAATAAATTGGACTCGAATGACTCGAACCCCACGCCTAAAGTGTGTTGTAGCAGTAAACTTTTGAAGCCCGAGCAGTCAATAAAAATATCACCAGCGATTTCCGTACCATCAGACGTTATCAGTGCCGCAATATCACCATCAACGTGTTTTCGAACGTCAGTAATTGTGGCATCAATGTGTTTTACATTAAACTCAGCCGCTTTGCGAGCCAACAACTGGCCAAGCAAAGCTGAGTCAAAGTGATAACCATAATTAATTTCGAATGGGAAGCTTTCTGCAGCAATTGGGGATTTATTTAAATCAGCCAAGTGAGTTGCTAAAAAAAAGTGGTCTGGGTGGCCCTCTACGTCAATCGCCTTACGCCGAACAAAGCTGTTATGAAAAAAAGCCGGTGCACTGTAGTCGTCAGGTTGTGCAGGAAATGGGTGAAAATAGCTAGAAAACCCAGGTTTTGTCGACCAATCTATAAACCGAATGCCATTTTTATAGGTCGCATTACAAGCCGGCATCCACTCGGCTTCCGAGATACCTAAATAGTCCATAAATCCTTTGAACTGCGGAGTAGACCCTTCACCAACACCAATAGTCCCGATGCTAGAAGATTCAACCACAGTGATTTCTATCGCTTTATCTGCCCAGCTTTTTGCCATCATATTCGCGGCCATCCAACCTGCAGTTCCACCACCTAAAATCACTATTTTCTGATTTTTCATCGCCTTCGCACCTTAAACCTATTAAAAACCACGTATTGAAAGTGAAACAAACATATCAATTTAGATAATTGATGATAACCACTCATTACACAGTGAGCGACTATAAAAAAGCCACCAAAGCAGGTGTTACTTTGGTGGCCATGAATGCTTGCTAATAATTAGAAGCTATAGTTGAACCCTAAATAATACTGGCGACCAAACTCTTTGTACTCACCAGTGGCAAGTGCAGTACCATAATTAGTAGTATTTGGCTCATCAGTTAGGTTATTAACCTGTAAGACGGCTTCCAAACCATTCTCAAAGTTGTACGATGCCTGCCAATCAACAACAGTATATTCATCAGCCCAAGCTAGAGAAGAGCCTCCTGGTGAAGCCCCTTCATATACATACTCATCACGGTAACGGATATTCAGGTGCGTTGTGAACGAATCTATGTTCCAAAATACCGTAGCACTCCATACATTTTTTGATAGACCAGGGAGTGGCAGTTGCTGATCAGGGAAGTTACCACCGCCATCTACCGTTGTTTCGCTCTCGGTATATGAATAGTTAGCGTTAAAACCTAAGCCCGAAAAGACACCCGGTAAATTATCAAACATCGTGGTATAAGCCAGCTCAATACCTCTTATGTATCCACCTTGATCATTGTTCTGAGTCGTTTGGTATTGACCTGCAACAAACCCATCTGGTACCTCTAGGCCAATATCAGCCCAGTCAACCTCACCTTCTTGATAAGTAATACTTTCAATCAAAGATTCAATATCTTTCCAGAATATCGCGGCAACAAAAGCACCACCATCTTCAAAGTAACGCTCATAAGATAAATCAATTTGAGTCGCTCTAAACGGGTCTAAATTTGGGTTACCTTTTGACCACACATTATAACGAGGACTAGTACCATCATTTGCGGTGTCAGCCCAAGACCCTGCACCACCTCTAAGCTGGTAGACAGGTGGACGGCCAATAACTTC
This sequence comes from Pseudoalteromonas sp. NC201, assembly GCF_002850255.1. Classification (NCBI taxonomy): domain Bacteria; kingdom Pseudomonadati; phylum Pseudomonadota; class Gammaproteobacteria; order Alteromonadales; family Pseudoalteromonadaceae; genus Pseudoalteromonas; species Pseudoalteromonas sp. NC201. The sequence continues at coordinate 1,698,240 of NZ_CP022522.1, read as the reverse complement.
TGCAGCTGCAAACCTAATTTGGTCCGTGTCACTCACTCTGAAATTGAGGTTTAGTGAAGGCAATGTGTCCGTATACTCAGGGCCGTAATTAACATGGCGATAATCGGTTCTTTCAACGCCATTATCATCGATGATTGAGTCACCAACTTCATCGCCTTGGATCTGTTGAATGCCTATTGATTTCGTATCAGTTTTTACTACTCGAACGCCAAAATTACCCGTCACTGGTATGTCGGCAATTTCGGTATCTATATTTGCCATAATATAACCGGCTAATACTTCTTCTCGAACAGCGCCACTTTCAATGAGCGTCCAATTGTGACCCCAAGTTTGCTGTGCCTCATAATTGCCCGGACCAAATACTTCGTTAGCGATACCTTCAAGGTCTAGTTCCAAGTATTGGAAACCTCGAGTATCTCTAACCGAAACATATCCCGTCAAATCGTGAGGAATACACGGGTGGTTCTGATCATTAAATTCACAGCCTTTGTTCGTGACGATGGTGCCATCCGGTAACTGGTAACCATTTTGGCCTTCGCGTGCGCCCCATCTAAATGTCGAGCGTTGATCCGTAAATTCACGGTCAGACCAACGCGCACCAACTTCAATCGAAGAAATAAAGCTGTTCTCAATAAAATACTTAAAATCAACCTTAACGCTATCTAACTCGTCTGTGTACTTGTGAGGAAATTGTTCCCAATCACCCAGTCGCATATTAGATAGGTCGGTATACCCATTGCCAAGTGTTAACAGTGGTGAGTCTTTCTCTCTTTGTTCGAAAGAAAAGGTTTGATTTCTTAATTCTTGCCAAGTGTTAACTAACGTTCCATCTTCCAGTGTAGAAGTACCGTATTCATATGCATGCATTGAAGCAATCATATCTCTACGCGTTTTTTCCCCTTCACTATGAGCCCAGTCGAACTTTAATTCCCACGAATCTGTCGTGTATTGCAAGTTTAAGCCAAAGCTGTCGGTGGTTGAATCCGTTGATTGGTCTTCAGAGCGCATCTCAACCCATGGGCCATTGGGATCAGTAATAGTCACATCCCCAGCAACTAGAAAACCGTCTTTAACAACTGCATTATCAACCGAATACAACGAGTTAATATCTTTTGAGAATCCTTCAATATTTAAGCCGCTCTTTTTATCTTCCGATTCAAACTTAGAATGGAAATAATCAAATTGGACTTTGAATGCGTCTGTTGGCTGATACACCAAAGTGCTTAACAGGCCAAGTCTTTCATCGCTGCCTTTGGCTGAACGATATTGAAAGCCATTGACCGAACGCTCTTCTGTACCATCACCATCAAAATCTTGAGAGCGTGTAGGAGCATGCGCTGAGATATCAATTGCGTTATTTGGTTGGTTTAGATACGCCCCACCAATAGCAAAACCAAGTGTCTCATTTAGGAATTTACCTCGGTATGAAAAACTAATACGTTCGCCTGTTGAATCCGCGCCCACATCTGATGCAGCATCATTGTAGGAATATCTTACCGAAGAATTAAAATTATGTTCTTTTTCAGCATCGAGAGGGTTTGCCGTTTTAAGTTCAACCGTAGCCGCAACACCGCCTTCAATCAGCGACGCTTTTGGTGATTTATACACTGCGGCTTGATTAATTAATTCTGACGGATATTGGTCGAATGAAATCCAGCGACTACCTGCAGTATATCCACTGGTACTCGCCTGCTCACGTCCGTTTAATGTGGTTTGAATAAAGTCGCCGTTCATCCCGCGAATATTAAGTTGCGAAGATTGCCCACTTGCTCTTACCGCGGTGATCCCAGGTAGACGGCTCAACGAGTCAGCGATTGACACGTCAGGTAAGGAAGCTAAGTCTCCAGCATCAACTACTTCTGCAATGGTGTCGCTAAATCTTTTTTTATCGATTGAGGCGATGATACTGCGCGAGATACCTCGAACTTCGATCACCTCAACGTTTTTTTCTTCATTATTAGCAGTGTTATCTTCAACAGGAGCAGCATGGCTCACACCTGCAGCAATCAGCGCAAGCGTTAGCATACTCGGTTTGAACTTAGACATAATGTTTTATCCCAATTAACCATATTATATTGTGCGATTTGTTCATCTGGCGTGCAAACTGATGAAAAAACAAACGAGCACAGTTGTTGTCAGTCAAATACTAGCGGCTGATTAAATTTGTAAACAACTTTATGCATACGTATTCAAAGCTAGTGCATTTCAACGAAATTTACAGGTTTTTTACAGGAATAAAACTCAACTCAATGATATATAAATAGTTTTATTGGGTAAGGTCAAAAGGCCGACCACATTTATTTACCAGCTTTAATTTCACTAAATCTTAACTTTCACGGGCTATTATTGTCGACTGAACACCAAAATATCCTCAACATGTAATCTATAGCTATACTTAAGTTAAATTGGTCTTACCAAAAATTCACTCTTACAAAGCTTTATTTGTCTGGTTATTCCCTTTTAAAGGTCAATATTGGTAAATTTATTTTATAAAATAAAATTATGTGAATGAGTTATCATAAATTAACCTCACAAAACCTGCATACGTATGCAGGTTTTTTACACCCCACCGAGCATGACGTATTCTTTGGCAAAATTAGTGGTGAAAGTGCCCAGCATAGTATTTACTTGATACTCAGCACTGCCACAGAATAAACACGCACATAGCCTGGAGAAAGTGCATGGCAAATAATGAATGGTGGAAAGGCGCGGTTATCTATCAAATATATCCGCGTAGCTTTCAAGACAGTAATGCAGACGGTATTGGCGACTTACAGGGTATTATTCAGCGACTAGACTACATTAAATCGCTTGGTGTTGATGCAGTATGGATTTCACCATTTTTTAAATCGCCAATGAAAGACTTTGGCTATGATATTAGCGACTATCGCGATATCGATCCTATGTTTGGTACACTCGACGATTTTGATACGCTTATTAGTGAAGCACATAAACGTGATATTAAGATCATTATTGATCAGGTACTTAGTCATACCTCAAATCAACATCCGTGGTTTGTCGAAAGTCGTAAAGACAACACAAATGATAAAGCAGATTGGTATGTATGGGCCGATGCCAATCCAGACGGCAGTCCACCAAACAATTGGCTATCCATTTTTGGTGGTGTTGCCTGGCAGTGGGAGCCTAGACGTTGCCAATATTACCTGCACAACTTTCTAACTGAGCAGCCGGATCTCAACTTTCATCACCCTGAAGTACGTAAAGCCGTACTAGATAACGTCGAATTTTGGCTTAAAAAAGGCGTTGATGGCTTTAGACTAGATGCCATCAACTTCTGTTTTCACGATAAGCAGCTTAGGGATAATCCAGCTAAACCCATTGAACTTCGTCAAGGTCGTGGCTTTAGCGAAGACAACCCTTACGCTTTCCAATACCATTATTATAATAATACGCAACCAGAAAACTTAGCGTTTATGGAAGAGATCCGTGCCTTATTAAATAGATATCCAGGTACCGTTAGCTTAGGTGAGATCAGTTCAGAAGACTCTTTGCAAACAATGGCAGAGTACACAGCCGATGGTAATAAACTTCATATGGGTTATAGCTTTGAGCTCCTTACTAACGACTATAGTGCAAAGTACATCAGAGAAACGGTTTCTCGCCTAGAGTCAGTCATGACCGAAGGTTGGCCATGTTGGGCGTTTGCAAATCACGATGTAGAACGGGTAGCAAGTCGCTGGAGTATAGATGGCAAGGTAAACGATGCACAGGTCAAAATGCTCACAGCCCTTCTCGGTTCATTGCGTGGTAGCGTCTGTATGTACCAAGGCGAAGAACTAGGGCTTGGCGAAGCCGCCGTTGCCTTCGAAGAGCTGCAGGACCCATATGGCATTACCTTTTGGCCAAACTTTAAAGGCCGTGATGGCTGTAGAACGCCGATCCCGTGGACACAGGCAAAAACTAATGCTGGCTTCTCAGAGTCTAAGCCTTGGTTACCAGTTTCTGAAGCGCATGCCCTACGAGCTGTAGACAAACAAGCAGTAGATAGCAATTCAACGCTCAGCTACTATCAAGCATTTTTACAGTGGCGAAATGCGCAACCTGCACTAAAAACAGGTGACATTGAGTTTATTGACACACCAGAGCCAGTATTAGCTTTTTACCGTAGAACCCAAACCCAAACATTGCTGTGCGCATTCAACTTAGCAGCTACTCAACAAAGCGTGAGACTTCCTGAAGTTGCATTAACGCAGTGCGACCTGAAGCACCTAAGCGGCACGGCGAGCGCAAATGCACTAATACTTGATGCATTTGGTTGCTACTTCGCTGAGGTTTTATAATAGTTAGGTCTTTTTCTGAGCTTTGGTTAAATAAGAGCGGTTAAGCCGCTCTTTTGTTATCTAACACTTTATCTATCTCACGCTGTAGTTGCGGCAGCTCTAGTGCTTTGAAATAAAGCCAACCTTGATGAATATTCACCCCTCTACTTTTGAGATAACTAGCTTGAGCTTGAGTCTCTACCCCTTCAGCAATCAGTTTCTTATCCAGCTTTTCCGCCATATCAATCACTGCCGATAAAACCGGGGATTGCAAAGTATCTAGGCCAATTGATGCTACAAAGCTCTGATCTATTTTCAACAGGTCGATCGGAAAACTTTGCAAGTACTGTAAACCACTATACCCCGTACCAAAATCATCAATCGCGATTTCTATTCCAGCACGTTTGAGCTCGGTTAGTACCGTTTTCGTTTGAGCCTGCGTCAGCACATCACGTTCAGTTAATTCAATAGTTAATGAAGATATTTGGTTTTTTGCAGCAAGTAAGGCATCGATATAGCGTTTAGAGCCCAAAAGTAAACCATTAACGTTAAAAGACACCTTAAAGTCTGGCTGAGCGACTAAGATGTCCGTCAAATCACGCACAGCGTTTTCGACTTGTGCTATCGAGATATCTAAAATAGTACCATCACGCTCAGCTTCAGGCACAAAGTAAGCGGGGCCGAGCACTCCTTCAAGTGGGTGACGCCAACGAATGAGTACTTCCACGCCCACTATCGATGGTATCTGTGCATTAACGAGAGGTTGATACACATTAAATAACTCATCATTTGCCAATGCTCTTAATATTTGTGTTTTACTGCTTAGCTGGCGCTTGTCATAACTGATTAATAACAACGTGAGGCCAACCCAAGAGGCACAATACAACACACTCCAAAGTACTAGCCACAACCACCCTAGACTCACTAGTTGCTCATCATTTTTTGCAATAATTAAGCTCATCTGCGGCAAACTTGGAATAGCTGCAACATACGCAAACTTTACCTTTGCATCATCAAAGAGCCCCTCTACTGCGCGGCTATTAGCCACTGGAAATAGTTTTTGGCGGATTGGCAAAGCGTATTTACCATTTAAAAAAACCGGCACACCCGTGCTATTGTCGACCAAAGCAGCAAAATCGGTATTATGATGAGCTGAGATATCAAGCATACTCTTTAGCCAATGATCCGGCATCAACACATTTACCTCATAACCATCGTCTCTCGTGCGCGCTAAAACAAAAGCAGGAAGTTCTAAATAGTCGGTAATGATTGGGCCATAGTATCTAAGCCCGGGCTTTTTTATTGGGGCGCTGGTATTCACAGGTGGAGTGAGTTGCCCAAAAGAATTGCAGACCAATTTCCCTTTACTATCTACGATCCCTATCTCGCTCATGCCTGGGTTTTCAAAAACCAATCTACGCATGTAGTGTAGACCCTCAGGGTCGCAATTTGGAGAAAGATGGATAGCATGTTTTAAGGTATCGTCTACAACGACAAACTCTTTGTTGATGTCAGATACGATTCGACTCGCTACGGTGACAAGATTGGATTTAGCGGTCTCTTTCTGATGCACATAAGTGAAGGCGGCCACAATTGAAAATACAAAGGTGCAAGACAACCAAGCAATAAAGATATTCTTAAACAACTTGCTTAAGGAGTGTGCTCCTCGCATAAGCTCCTCACTCCACGGAACGCAAACAGGCGCAGAGTGTAGCTTGAATATGTGACAAAACTATTTCAATATAAAAAAAGCCTTGGTATCACCACCAAGGCTTTCTTATATTACAAGTTTTTGCTTGTGCCGACCTCAACACGAGTTTTTAACTTTTGGCCAGGCCTAAAAGTTACCACGCGTCGCGCAGAGATAGGAATATCTTCCCCAGTTTTTGGGTTCCTACCTGGGCGTTCCTTCTTGTCGCGAAGGTCAAAGTTACCAAACCCAGAGAGCTTTACTTGCTCGCCGTTTTCTAGCGCTGAGCGGATTTCTTCAAAAAACGCTTCAACTAAGTCTTTGGCATCTTTCTTATTGATCCCCAGTTTTTCAAATAGGTGTTCAGCTATGTCGGCTTTAGTAAGCGCCATATCTAGTCCCTCAACGATGCATTGAATTGTTTGGCCAGTTCGGCCACCACGTTTTCTACAACCGCGTTGATGTCTTTCTCTTCGAGCGTTCTATCAACCGCTTGTAATGTTAGAGCAATGGCTAAACTCTTATGATCAGGTTCAACCCCTTGCCCTTTGTACACATCGAATAAGTTTAGGTCAACTAATTGATTTCCGCCAACTTTCTCAATGCACTCTAAAATATCGCCTATTTTTACGTCATCTGCAACTAAAATAGCAATATCTCTTCTATTTGATGGGAATTTCGAGATACTAACCGCTTCTGGAAGCAGGCGATTTTCTAAAGCAGCCATGTCGATTTCAAATACATATGGCGTATCTTTAAGCTCTAACGGCTTTAATAACTGAGGGTGTACTGCACCGATGAAACCAACCTTTTTACCGTCTGCATAAATTGCAGCAGATTGACCAGGGTGCAAACCATCGCTCACTTCCGCTTTAAAGCTAAAGCGTGCTTTATCGTTACAAAGCGCTAGTAATGCTTCTACATCGCCTTTCACATCAAAGAAATCCACTTTACGTGAAGGCACTGACCAATGTTCGTTATGCGTATTACCATACGCGATACCACCGATCACAGCGGTTTGACGTACGCCGTTTTCCGCGTTGTCGTCTTTGATGAACTTAAGGCCCGTTTCGAATAAGCGAATACGCGATTGTTGACGATTTTGATTATAAGAAACCGCATTGATCAAGCCTGTCATCAGGCTTACACGCATTGCAGACATTTCAACCGAAATTGGGTGCGGAAGAATTAATGCATCTGCTTCTGGGTGTAGCTGCTGTTGTGCTTTTGGATCAACGAAGCTATATGTGATGGCTTCTTGATAACCACGGCTTACTAACTCATCTCTAAAGCGCGCTACAGGCAAACGTGCTTCTTGATGATCTGTCATCTTTAACGCAGCAGTTGGTGCCACATTTGGAATATTGTTGTAACCGAATACGCGCGCAACTTCTTCAATTAAGTCTTCTTCGATACTAATGTCGAAGCGATAGCTTGGTACTTGAGCTTGCCACTGGCCGCCTGCAAATGTTACTGCTAAGCCCAGACGCGCCAAGATGTCTGATACTTTAGCATCTTCGATATGATAACCGATCACGCGGTCTAAACGCTCACGGCGTAAAGTCACTTGACGCTCTTTTGGTAAATCCGCTTCTGACACAGCTTCAACAATCGGTCCGGCTTCACCGCCAACGATTTCAAGTAGCAAGCCTGTTGCTCTTTCCATCGCATCACGCTGCAGTACCGGGTCTACACCACGCTCATAACGGTGCGATGCATCGGTATGCAAACCGTAGCTACGTGCCTGACCTGCAATCGCAAGCGGTGCAAAGAACGCGCTTTCTAACAAGATGTCTTTTGTCTCGTCACTAACACCTGACTGTTCACCACCGAAGATACCTGCCATCGCAAGTGCTTTATTATCATCAGCAATCAGAAGTGTTGATGGATTAAGCTTCGCCGTGTTGCCGTCTAACAATACTAGCTCTTCATTCTCAAAGGCATTACGTACTTTAATTCCACCTTCGATTTGGCTTAAATCGAACGCGTGCATAGGGTGACCTAGCTCAAGTAATACGTAGTTCGTAACATCAACTACTGGGTCAATTGAGCGTACACCGCAGCGGCGTAGTTTCTCTACCATCCAAAACGGGGTTTCTGCTTTAACATTAACACCCTTGATCACACGACCTAAGTAGCGTGGACATGCTTCACTGTTTACCAATTCAATAGAGATTTTATCATCAATCGTTGGCGTAACTGGCGTGATATCAACTTCTGTTACGTCGATGCTGTTTAGTACCCCAACTTCACGAGCAAGACCTTTGATCCCTAAACAATCGCTACGGTTAGCCGTTAAATCGACATCAATAGTTACATCGTTCAAGCCGAAGTATTCACGAATATCTTGACCGATTGGCGCATCCATAGGGAGTTCTAAAATACCGTCTGAACTTTCCGCCATGCCAAGCTCTTCAAACGCACACAGCATACCATGAGACGGTTGACCGCGAAGTTTAGCTTTCTTAATTTTGAAATCGCCTGGAAGCGTTGCGCCCACTTTAGCAACCGCCACTTTTAAACCGGCACGGCAGTTAGCGGCACCACAGACAATATCTAGTAGTTCGTCTTCGCCTACATTTACTTTTGTTACTCTAAGTTTGTCAGCATCTGGGTGTTGACCACATTCAACCACTTCACCGATAACCACACCTTGGAAGTCACCGGCAACTGGGTCTACACCATCAACTTCTAAACCCGCCATTGATAATTGCTCAGATAGCGCATCAGTATCAATTGCTGGATTGACCCACTCGCGTAACCACTTTTCACTGAATTTCATACTTTTGTCGCTCTTATCTGAATTGGTTTAGGAATTTTAAGTCGTTTTCGAAGAAAGCTCTTAAGTCAGTTACGCCATAACGTAACATCGTCAAACGCTCAACCCCCATACCAAAGGCGAAACCAGTGTATTTTTCAGGGTCAATGCCTACCGAGCGCAGTACGTTCGGGTGCACCATGCCGCAGCCTAGTACTTCAAGCCATTTACCATTTTTACCTTTTACGTCCACCTCAGCTGAAGGTTCTGTAAACGGGAAGTATGAAGGACGGAAGCGAATTTCCATATCTTCTTCAAAGAAGTTGCGTAGGAAATCGTGCAAAATTCCTTTAAGTTCTGTAAAGCTCACGTTAGTGTCGACCATCAAGCCTTCAACTTGGTGGAACATTGGCGTATGTGTTTGATCGTAATCGTTACGGTATACACGACCTGGCGAGATAATTCGCAAAGGCGGCTGCTCAGCTTCCATAGTACGGATCTGAACGCCACTGGTTTGTGTACGTAGTACCAATTTAGGATTGAAATAGAAAGTATCATGATCGGCACGCGCTGGGTGGTGCTCTGGAATATTTAGCGCGTCAAAGTTATGAAAGTCATCTTCAACCTCTGGGCCAGATTTAACAGCAAATCCTAGCTCACCAAAAAACTGCTCAATACGCTCAATGGTGCGAGTAACTGGGTGAAGGCCACCGGCTGGCATTGTACGACCCGGCAACGTCACATCAATCGTCTCAGCTGCTAGCTTCTGCTCAAGTGCTGCATTGGCTAACGCTTCACGTTTTACCGTAATCGCATCTTGTACTTGGGTCTTCGCTTGGTTAATCACCTGACCTGCGTCTTTACGCTCTTCTGGTGCTAGTTTGCCTAGCGTTTTAAGAAGACCTGTGATCTCACCTTTTTTACCAAGGTAGTTAACTCTAACTTCCTCAAGGTGCGCAATTTCGCTTGCCTGCTCAACGGCTTCAAGCGCTTGCGCTAAAATATTTTCTAAATTCATTGTCTACCTGATCTTTGCTGAGGTAATTTGCTGTTATTTAATCTCTTATGATAACTGAATTGCAAGGCGATATTCTAGCCCTGTTACAGCTTTAAAGTGGCTTTTATAAAAGGAATTGTTAACTTTCTTTGCGCAGCCATGGATGCGTGATCGAGTTTATCCAATACATCAAGTAAAGCGCGCATATCACGACTCAATCTCGTGAGCAAAAATCGTGCACATTCATCAGAGAGCTCAAGGCCTCGCATATGCGCTCTTTTTACTAGAGCTTCGGCTTTATCATCGTCACTCATCGAGCGGATCTGAAAAGTCGTCCCCCAGGTTAGGCGCGATTCTAAGTCTGGTAGTGACAAATTCAACATGTTGGGTAACAGATCGGCAGTGACCACTAGGCATTTGCCTTTTTCATTAAAACGATTGAAAAAGTTAAATAAGGCTTTTTCCCACGCTTCATCTCCTGCAACCAAATGCACATCGTCTATACAAACTACATCCAGTGCATCGAGCCCATCTAACACTAACGGGCCAAAATCCAACACTTCTCGCATTGACAATAAAATAGTCGAGAGTCCAAGTTCTTGCGCTTCAATGCACGTGGCATAAAGCAAGTGCGACTTGCCAGAATCTGCCAACCCACACAAGTAAGTGTACTGAAAACCGATTAAACGACGGGCAAGGCCATTTTTTAAGTGGCTTACTTCCAATGACGCTTCACCGCCAAAATAAGAGGCAAAGGTTTCGTCATCAGGCAGCGTCACTGGCAACGCCATTTGACGTGGCGATTCCATCCTATTTATCCACCCAATTGTATTTAAGGTTGTTTTCGTCTGCGATTTGATAATAGGCTCTTGGGTCTTCGTACGCCTTAAAGCTTTGCTCCAATGCGATCGTTTTACGCAAGTCTGATACGCTTGAGGTATGTTCAATCGCAAACTTCACTGCTGTTTTCGCACGGTAGATCACATCGACATCCACTACAGTACTCATAGATAGCAAACGACGCTTCGCCATTTCTACATCCCTAAATGACTGTAATTGCTCAACCACAATTTCAGTTCGATGGGCTTCAAAAGTGAGATTAGGGTCAATAACATATTTCTGAGCTAAAGTGCTAGATAGCTGATTCACCATATCAATAATAACTTGCTGTTTGTCACCGACATATTGCTCAGGCTCAAAATATTCAGCGTCAGTGTAGCGCCAGTCTAGCTGCCAAGAATTTGTATGGGGCGGCTGAAACAAACGGGCGGTGATAACGCGCTCCGCCTCATAACGCAATGACGCATCTTCTACTTCGTTAGAAAAGTTTCCCCACACCTCTGCGATACTCACATTACTGCGATCTTCAAGATCCATCAGAGGAACAACGACCGGCACGCCCCACTCGTCCGCAGTGTCATAAATCAAGCGTTCGAGTTGAGGGTAGCTTTCTTGCGTAACAAACTCTCGGCGGAAGTTATCTTCGATCACCATCCAAATCGCGACCATAGGACGGCGGTTGCCCCAAAGCGGTAAGCCAGCTTCTCTGACTAGATCTTCGACCTTACCAGGCTCAAACTCCACCTTTATTTTGGTTACGCCTTGTCGATCATAATATTCATATCTCAGCATGTAATCTGAGATGCGCTTAAGGCTCGCTTGGATAGAAGGGTGAGAAAAATCATCGGCTTTACCTGTGAGCTTTTGCAACACTTTTAATAATGCCTGTTGGCTCGCTTGCGCTCGCGTTGCGCGAGATTTGTCGCTAACACTCAGCGAGGCTTCATATAAATTTTGAACTTCTACTGCTTTTGCCGTCATAGCAAAACAAAACAGTGCAATAAGGATCAGCCTGATGATCATAATGTCCATGTTTTTCTGACTATAAAGCCTGATCCTAAATCAATCATCTGCTTAAAGCAAAGGACAACGAACAATATCATGAAATTTTATAAAAACATGATAAATAACAAAATATTAATCTTATATTCAGTGTTATTTGAAGCTAAATGAGACCTGATTCTTACCCTTTCCTTTCGACTCATAAAGCGCTTGATCAGCAACTTTTAATAACGATTCCGCACTGAATTCCACGCCCTCAGAAACCGCCATACCGATGCTGCATCCGACATTTACCAACTCACCATTGGTAAGCAAGATATCTTCATTTATCACGCTCAAAAGGCGATTTGCTAAGCTTTCAAGCAAGTCTCTGGCAATTTTTTCATTAATCACAAAGACAAACTCATCTCCACCAATACGACAAACAAAGTCATACTCTCGTAATGCTTCTTGTAGACGTCTTGCTACATGTACCAAAACCTCGTCACCACTATGATGGCCGTGATTATCATTAATCGGCTTGAAGTTATCTAAGTCAAGATACCCTAAATACACATTTACTGGCTGTCGCATCGAGCGAGCAGACATTTTATTTAGCTCGTTAAATAGGTATTTTCGATTCGCCAATTGCGTAAGGTTATCGTGGTAGGCATCAAACTCTAGCTTTTCTTGAAGTGATTTGCGCTTTTCGACCTCTGTTCTTAATTCTTCTAAACTCGCACTAAGTTCATGGGTGCGTTTTTCTACCATTGCTTCCAATTCAAGCTCATGTGTTTTAAGCGCTGTATTCGCTTCAATGAGTGCTTGCTGGTTTGCAAATGCATCCATCGCAGAGGCAATAACATGACTGACGGTATACAACAAATCCACCATGGCTTCTGAATATTCATCGCTACGACGGTAGGATTGGATCACAAACGCGCCTAAATGCTTGTCGCGATTGATTAGCGGAAAGCACAGCCATTGCTTGGGGAAACTGCCTAACATTTCAATAACCCCTTTCTCGGTCAGTGCCATCAAAGCATGCTCAGAATAGTTCTTTACACTGTCAGAGCGCAGCGCATAACTAGTAAGCGTTTTGTCTATTTCTGTGCTAGTTAGGCTATTTAATTCCTCGAGCGAAATACTGTCTTTGACATCATGGAAATAGGGAAACTCAAACTCGCCATCTTGTCTTTGCAAAACCACATAGAAATTGTCCGCGTAAGTAATTTTTTGCACAATACAGTGCACATTCAACAAGAAGTGCTCCAAAGATTCGCTGGTGTTTAAGCACGAAACGATATCTGTCATGCTATCTATTACTTCAGGAAGTTCTGCCATCGTTGAGCGCCCTTTTGAATCGTTAATTCTCAATCTCACAAAAGCTTAACTAGCAGTGCTAAAAATTACCAGAAATCAATTACTTTTTTATCCGCTCATCAGGATGCCTGAGGTCTGTTGACCTTTCAATCTGATGTGTAACACTTTAAAATTTGCTGACTAGAGTCTAAACGGAATACATAATGAAATACTTACATACTATGGTACGTGTACGCGATCTTGATGAATCCATGAAGTTTTATTGCGACCTCTTGGGTCTCGTTGAAGTGAAACGTTATGACAGTGAACAAGGCCGTTTTAGTTTAATTTATCTCGCCGCCCCTGATCAAGTTGAGCAGGCGCAGCAAAGCTTTTCTCCTACTATCGAACTTACCTATAACTGGGATCCGGAAGAATACACTGGTGGTCGTAATTTTGGCCACTTGGCCTTTGCCGTAGAAAACATTTATGCACTTTGCCAAAAGCTGCAAGATGCCGGTGTGGTGATCAACCGACCACCGCGCTGTGGTCACATGGCATTTGTTAAATCTCCAGATGGCATTTCGATCGAATTACTCCAACAAGGTGATGCATTGCCTCCAGCCGAGCCTTGGCAGTCAATGGAAAACACGGGTAGTTGGTAATAATTGCTGGTAATCGCTAAAGCACCGGAGCGATGTATCTAACCTGAAATCAGAATAACTACCGCTCCTTCCCCCTTACTTCAATAAGCAAGATGGTAGCTTTTAAGCAATTTCACCAGTTGCTTTTTGAAAGGCTTGGAATCTAACACCTGTTGTAGCGCCTCAAAATCCGATGCTGAATTTTTAGGCGCCAATATTGCTCTAAAATAAGTTTCATGAGGATTTTGAGAAAAGTGAAACACTCGCTTCCAACCATTTTTAGCAACAAGATATTCTGTCGTAGAGCGACTGACGATCGCAATACTCACCCGCCTTTTGAGGATCATCTCCAATAGAGCTTCTTCGGAATTTACGTTCACTCGCTGGATATTGGCTTGCTCTACTCCTTGATCTAAGTGGCGGTAGTAGTACCCAGCAATAGCGCCAACTTGATTACCGTACAATGAGCTTGGGTGATAATATTCAAACGGTTGCTCTACATGCGAGACGAATTCGTCCGTGTCATACATTAACGGGCCGCTCCACAAATACTTTTGTTTTTTGCGGTCATCAAACCAAGCTGGGTTTACCCCTAAAATAAAACCTTTGAGCGTTTGCTGTTCGAGCTGCTTATCTAAGCGTTTACGTGGTACAAAACGTACTTCTACCTGCAGCTCTTTTTGCACGGCATTAATCAGTTTGGCTAAATCAAAATAAAGACCTTTTTGCGCTTCTAGATCAATAATATAGGGCGGCTTATGATGATATACGTAAAGAATTTGGGTTTCAGCGGCTGTCACTGAAAAGGCTACCATTAACCAAGTGGAAATGGCAATAAAGTACTTTTTTAACACTGAGTGCCTCGTGTCTAACCTAAACTTTTAATACAGTCTAAAACTACAGCCTAGCTCCTTCTCGGCACATCAGTTAATTCCTTTTGCATGTTTTTAAATGAGCAAAGGGACCAAAGGCCCCTTATTTTACAAAAATATAACAAAAACAAATTATGAACAAGTAATAACTGTGATCTGTATCACCCGTTTAATTACTTTCCATTATTTCTGCCTTAGTATTAGGCAATTACTGACAACCATCTTTATTATAAGACACCTTCAGCGCTGCCCCCGTTGGTGCGCCTGACACTTTCAAGTATCCCCAATATTCAGATTGCGCACTTATCTCAATGCACTCTTGGTTACCTTGATTGAACGAGCTTGCGTCCACATTAGTGCCGTTTGGCCATCCTGCATTGCTGTATTCAAGCCCAAGATCACCACTACCATGGGCTGTTTTGATCACCACCGATTGTTGACCACTTACATTCTCAAGGCTAAACCACATCGGCTCTTGGCTTCCAAGGCAAATTGTTTCATCCGCTGCTAATCTACCATTAGAGACACTACCCTGCGACTGACATACGTCCTCTATTGTTGAATTTGTTACGATTTCCCCTAACAACTGCACACTTTCAAAGCGATTATAACCATGTAGCATAATGTAATAGGTGCCAGCGGTAGGTGTAGTGATTTCACATACCTCTTCGTTACCGGATTGATATGGTCTGCAATCATACTCGCTGAACGTTGGCGTCGAGCCTAACTTAACGTAAAGATCGGCATCACCTGTACCTCCAGACGTGCTGATGACTAATTTATCAGTGCCAGCAGCGACATCGATTGAAAATGCAACTTGTTCATCTTGCTCGCCCGCAACCGTGACAGGTACGCCAGACTGTAGTTTGTTTGAAGTCGTTGCGTTTACAGTAGCCACTGTATTACTAGTGTGATTCAAACCGCTAGAATCGCTCACCGTTAAGCTAATTTGATACTCGCCTGCTTGCACATAACTGTGCGTAGGATTGGCTTCATTACTTTGACTGCCATCACCAAAACGCCACAGGTAAGTGAGTGCATCACCATCAGGGTCGATACTACCTTGGCTTGAAAATAGTATCGCTTGATTAACGTCACCAGAGTATGGGCCATTAATCACTGAAGTTGGTGCGTTATTCTGACCACCAGCGGCAAGCTCGTTGCACCATTGAACAAACTCTGATTGATACTGTGATGCGAGGCGGTCCATACGGGCTTGGTACGCATTCCAATTTGCTTGTCGCGTTTCCTGTCGCATTGCGAGCACTTCATCAAAGTGTTTTTCATACAGGAATCTCACCCCTAAATAACCCCAACGGTAAATTCTATCTTGATCAAAACCGTCATACGTCGTGCTGAATATTTCGGCTAGCGTATATACTGAGCCATCTTTGATTGTATCTATTGCGGCTTGATTATCATTGAGGTTTGCAATGTACTCAGCCACCCCTTCACTCCACCAGACGATAGGCTTAGTCGGAGCATTAAAGTCACCATAAAGATCAAAACGCCCATCAAGATAATGTACGTATTCATGCTCTAAGTTCCAGATGTAATGATCCGGCTTTGCATAACTGGCCTCGTATGCAACAAAATTAGCAACGTTATTCACATCGCTAGGATTACCCTCTAAATACATACCACCGTTGTCGGTGCTGATTTTAAAAATGGCTTTGGCATATTTTTTATAGTCTGCACTGCTATTAAAGATATTCACTTGTAGAAAATCATTGTTATCATCGGCAACCGGTAAGCGACCAGTTTCCAGCATGATGTGGAATCGTCCTTCTTCCGCTTCCATGGTTTGACACGCTGAAGTCAATTGCTGAGCGGTGAGCGCTTGTGCTCTAATCTTTATTGTATCGCTACAACTATGTTGTTGAGAAAGTACTTTGCTCTCAAGTTCTTTATCAAAATTACAAATACCAAACTGGCCACAATCAGCATAATAGGTCGCGACATCAGCCGCAGCTAACCAGACACCATCGCCAAAACCATAACTGTTATAACGCGAGAATAAAGCGGTTAATTGCGTGTCGACTGACTCTTGAATAGCTGCACCACTGTATAATTTAAGTCGAGCCAATTCGCTAGCAGCATTGATGATTAGATATTCAGAGTCTGAATTTACCATCCAAGTTTGTGCGGTGAAACTCCCTAGTAAACTCACCAATTGTTGATCGTTTTTAATCAAAGCGACAAAGTTATCATTCCACTGACCACGATATAAGATAGTGAAAATGCCGTTTACCGCACTGCGCATATTCCACTTTTGAGCGTAGCTTTCATTCCATTTAGATAGCCATGCTTTTACAACTGGCAGATAGTGCCCTTGTAGTTCCGATGAATCCATTGTAGTAATAGCCTCACCGAGTACTTTACCATGAGCATCATTGTCGTCGTAGAAATGGCTATTACTAACAAAAGCATCCAATGCATCTTTCACCGCAGGCTTAACCCAAGTAGCGAAAGTCACCTGATCATTGTAAAACTCAACATAAAAGCCAGCGCGAATAAATAAATAAAGCGCCTCGAGGTCGGCACTGCCGTTGCCTGAATAGCTTTGCGAAAGCGACTTGGCATTTTGCGCCGCAGCGTACATTTTATCTGAAGTGAATACTTGTGTTTGGATGCTGCTGTCAGCGGAGAACAAAGCATTGATACAGCTCGTACCCTGTTGCTTTATTTCAGTAACAATTTGGCTACTGCTCGCACTTGCTAAGCTATTTAAATCACATGCAGCAATCGCTTCACTTTGGCCCACTGCCAGCGCTTGCAATAATGGCGTGTGTTTAGAAGATAACAGCGGCATGCTTCTTGTTGGTGAGTGTGCAACGGGTGCTCTATCATGCAAATCTTTGTGCTCATGGCCATGGGAAATGTTCGTTTCCACTTGAACCGATGCATCGAGCGGCTTAAAGAGTCGCTGTGATTCTTGATGTGCGTTGGCTGAATTTATCGCTGTAAGCGCTGATAACGCCAAAGTGAGTTTTGTAATTTTCATCATTTACCTTTCCTGTTGTGTATCCAAACCCGATTGGGTTATAGGTTTTTAACACTAAAATTACAATGTATACAATATATTTTATATAACTTTATGGAATAGTGGCTCGACGGAAAAGCCATCATAATCTTAAAAACGGATATGCAAAGGGAAGGTCGTAGCTTATACATACACCCAATTGGTTGATCTTTATGATTAAAAGTCCAACCAATTGACGAAAAGAAGGAATAAAAATTTATAGTGAGTGGAATAAATTAGATCTTATCAATATGGGAAATAGCGCCAGAAGTGATTTTTACTCTCACTCGATAAGTGGATAGCGTGATTGAATAAACACCGTCATTTGGTTTTTGTGCTAATAAATGCTGTAACCCTAACAGCAACTCATCTGTATCGTTACCACAGCTGGTGTTTCTTGAATCTAGGTATTCTTTTCCCTGCTTCATGGCCTTATCCAATACCACTGAAGCGACTTGCTGAGTAGACTTATTTTTCAACGTCTTAAACAATGCGCTTTTTAATAAACTCATGGTTATTCTCCTGATAAAGATACCGGCTCATACGCAAATATCATTTATGAACCGGTGCCTGATTGGTTTTGGGAACAATCCGAGTGTAACAAGCTCGCACTAAAAGTCTAAATCAAATTCGTTTCAAACTATGTCAGATGTGTATGACCCCTACGCTATCTCAGCTAAATAACCTGAGGTTTGGATAAGGAATGAGCCAACTCATTGTTTTTTAACTACATCAAATTATTTCCTAATCTAGCCAGAGAGTTTTAGGGATAACCAGGCGAATTTACGCACCAATAGCTGGCTATTGGCAGTGAATTCAACGCAGTTAGCGCTAAAACTAGCTGCTAGAAAGGCATTAATTATTCGAAGCTCAGGTTAAATAATTTATTTGCTCGGCAAGCTGCTTACCAGAGAAAAGCTTCGGTACAAAGTGTAATAGGTTTAAGGAAAGCTGGTGCTCTGAGCGGGTGGTATTTACTAAGCTGGGTAAAGTGCCTAATTCGCTGCTTATATCGTGCCAAACGGGATTAGCCTCATTGAGCTTGTCATAAGCAATCGTATTGAACTCAAAATTTTCAAAATATTCATCAACTAAGAACAAGGGCTGAGTGAGCTTGAGCGAATCAAGTAACTCACGAGAGAGGTTTTGTCGAGCTTCAGAACTATTATTGGTAAAGAAGTGATCTGGTAGATTATAGCCAATGATTAAATCAGAACTTGCATATAAGCTATTGGTATACAACAAAGCAGTAAGAATAAGATAGGTATCGTACCTTGCTAAGCTCACACCTTGCAAAAGCTCACTCTGCTTACTAAGGTCAATCGCACAGCGACTACGCATGATACGCCAAAAACAATGTTGATTCAGGGAGAGGTCCCGCGCGCCAGCGCCTGCCAACTTAGATTTCCAACTCGATATAAACAATTCAAACCCTTCTGTTTTGAATTGATCGACTTCAAATGACATCCTTTTCTCCTCAAATTGTTTGTACCAAAAAATATACAGGCATCAAACAAAGCTATAAGAATTTAGAAAAATGGCAATTACACTGCATTACAGCAGAAAAAGTAAAAATAAAAAGCAGTTAAGACTGTTATAGTAAAAAGCCCGCGGATGCGGGCTTTAAAAGAAAGGATTACTTGTATTCAACTTCAATGATTTCATATTCAACAGCGCCGTTCGGCGTTTGAATATTCACTGTATCATCTAGTTCTTTACCGATTAATCCACGCGCAATCGGTGAATTAACAGAAATCAAGTTGTTCTTAAGATCGGCCTCGTCGTCACCAACGATACGATAAGTTACTTCTTTGTCTGTATCTACATTCACAATAGTCACAGTACTACCAAAAATAACCTTGCCGTTGTTCTGCATTTTGGTCACGTCGATGATTTGCGCTGTTGACAGTTTAGCTTCAATTTCTTGAATTCGGCCTTCACAAAAACCTTGCTGCTCACGTGCAGCATGGTATTCAGCGTTTTCTTTTAAGTCACCGTGTTCACGCGCTTCTGCAATATCTGCAACGATTTTCGGGCGAACAACTTTTTTTAAATGATTCAGTTCATCACGAAGCAATTCTTCGCCTCGTACTGTCATCGGAATTGATTGCATAAGTATCTCACTCATTGCCAGAGCTGACGCTCTGGCTTTGTTCTTTTTAGTTCAAACGCTGGTGTAGTTCTTGAACAGAGTTTACAGAACTTCTGTCGTCAGCTTCATTTGCTGTACAGTTTGCAAACGCTGCATTTAGCGTAGTGGTGTAGTTAGTCTTATGCTGAAGTGCACCACGACGTAACACCTTCGAGTCCTCAATAGCTTGGCGACCTTCGGTAGTATTAACGATATAGCTGTACTCACCATTCTTGATACGGTCAAGAATATGAGGACGGCCTTCGAATACTTTGTTTACGCGACGTACTTCAATACCCGCTTCTTCAAGCGCTTTCGCCGTACCATTCGTTGCATCTAACTCAAAACCAATTGCTTTCATTGTCTTAGCTAGTCCAACTACGCGTGCCTTATCACCATTACGCACAGATAGTAGCGCGCGACCGCCACGTGGTAAAGTGTTTGATGCACCTAATTGGGCTTTTGCGAATGCTTCGGCGAAGTTTTCACCAACCCCCATCACTTCACCCGTCGAGCGCATCTCTGGACCACGCATTGGGTCAACACCTGGGAACTTAGCGAATGGCAATACCACTTCTTTTACACTGTAATATGGAGGGATAACTTCCTTCGTTACACCTTGGCTTTCAAGAGACTGGCCAACCATACAACGTGCAGCAACCTTTGCAAGTGCAACGCCTGTTGCTTTTGAAACAAATGGTACTGTACGAGCAGCGCGCGGGTTAACTTCAATCAGGTAAACTTGACCATCTTTCACTGCGAACTGGGTATTCATCAGGCCAACAACACCTAGCTCCAGCGCCATGTCACGGACTTGCTTACGCATCACGTCTTGAATATCTTGCGGCAGCGTGTGTGCTGGTAATGAACAAGCCGAGTCACCCGAGTGAACACCCGCCTGCTCGATGTGTTCCATAATACCGCCGATGATAACGTTCTCACCGTCACAGATAGCATCTACGTCTACTTCAATTGCATCATCTAAGAAACGGTCAAGTAGTACTGGGGCTTCATTAGAAACAGACACCGCTTCTGTCATGTAGCGACGTAAGTCGTCTTCATCGTACACGATTTCCATTGCACGACCACCAAGTACGTATGATGGACGAACAACCAGTGGGAAGCCAATTTCTTGTGATTTAGCAACCGCTTCTTCTAGTGAGGTTACCGTTGCGTTTTCTGGTTGTAGTAGGTTTAGACGCTCTACAAGCTGTTGGAAGCGCTCACGGTCTTCTGCGCGGTCGATAGCATCAGGAGAAGTACCAATCACTGGCACACCATTCGCTTCAAGATCTCGTGCCAGTTTAAGTGGAGTTTGACCACCATACTGAACGATCACGCCTTTTGGCTTTTCAACACGGACAATTTCTAGCACGTCTTCCAGTGTAATTGGCTCGAAGAATAAGCGATCAGACGTATCGTAGTCTGTTGAAACCGTCTCTGGGTTACAGTTAACCATGATAGTTTCATAGCCATCTTCACGCATAGCAAGGGCTGCGTGTACACAGCAGTAATCGAATTCGATACCTTGACCGATACGGTTAGGACCGCCACCGATAACCATGATTTTGTCTTTGTCAGAAGGATTCGCTTCACATTCTTCATCATACGTTGAGTACATGTAAGCGGTGTCTGAGCTAAACTCTGCAGCACATGTGTCTACGCGCTTGTAAACAGGCAGAATTTCAAGCTGGTGACGCTTCTTGCGAATTTCTTTTTCTGATACGCCTGCGATTTCGGCAATGCGAGCATCTGAGAAACCTTTACGCTTCAAGCGGCGCAGGAAGTCTTTGTTTAGACCTGCCATGCCCACTTCAGCGATTGTCGCTTCATCTTTTAAGATGTCTTCGATTTGCACTAGGTACCAAGGGTCAACTTTAGTGAGTTCAAATACCTCTTCAACAGACATACCGTGACGCATCGCATCAGCAATGTACCAAATACGCTCAGCACCTGGCTCGCGTAATTCACGGATGATCGTTTCTTTTGCGTTTGGCGCGTCTAGTGCAACGATTGGGTTCAGACCCGTTGCACCCACTTCTAGGCCTCGTAGTGCTTTTTGTAATGATTCTTGTTGGTTACGACCAATTGCCATTACCTCACCAACCGACTTCATTTGCGTAGTTAGACGGTCGTTTGAACCTGCGAATTTTTCGAAGTTAAAACGAGGGATCTTAGTCACTACGTAGTCGATTGACGGCTCAAATGATGCTGGAGTTGCACCACCTGTGATGTCGTTTTGAAGCTCATCAAGCGTATAACCTACGGCAAGCTTGGCTGCGATTTTAGCGATCGGGAATCCCGTTGCTTTTGACGCAAGTGCAGAAGAACGCGATACACGCGGGTTCATCTCGATGATAACCATACGGCCATCAACAGGATTGACACCAAACTGAACGTTTGAACCACCAGTTTCAACACCAATTTCACGAAGTACCGCCATCGAGGCGTTACGCATGATTTGATATTCTTTATCAGTTAGCGTTTGTGCTGGTGCAACTGTGATTGAGTCACCAGTGTGTACGCCCATTGGATCGAAGTTTTCGATTGAACATACGATGATACAGTTGTCGTTTTTATCACGAACCACTTCCATCTCATATTCTTTCCAGCCTAATAGGCTTTCATCGATAAGCAGCTCATTTGTTGGTGATAGGTCAAGACCACGAGTACAAATCTCGTCAAACTCTTCCATGTTATACGCAACACCACCACCGGTGCCGCCCATCGTGAATGAAGGACGAATAATACATGGGAACCCGATACGAGTTAAGATATCGTGCGCTTCATCCATTGAGTGTGCAATTTCAGCACGAGGACATTCTAAGCCAATATTTTTCATCGCCGCGTCAAAACGCTCGCGGTTTTCCGCTTTATCGATTGCATCTGCAGTCGCACCAATTAGCTCAACGCCATGTTTAGCAAGCACACCGTGCTTATCTAGGTCTAGCGCACAGTTAAGAGCTGTTTGGCCACCCATAGTAGGCAGCACCGCATCAGGCTTTTCTTTTTCGATGATCTTTTCTACCACTTCCCAGTGAATAGGCTCGATGTAAGTTGCATCCGCCATTTCAGGATCAGTCATGATAGTCGCTGGGTTAGAGTTTACAAGAATAACTCTATAGCCTTCTTCTCTAAGCGCTTTACAGGCCTGAGCACCAGAGTAATCGAATTCACATGCTTGGCCGATAACGATTGGGCCTGCGCCCAAAATCAGAATGCTTTTTATGTCGGTACGTTTTGGCATTATTACTCCGGTCTAATTAAGCGTTGCGAGATTGCATTAATTCAATGAAATGGTCGAATAGCGGTGCCGCATCATGTGGACCAGGACTTGCTTCAGGGTGACCTTGGAAGCTAAACGCTGGCTTATCAGTACGGTGAATACCTTGCAGTGTGCCATCGAACAGTGACTTGTGCGTTGCACGTAGCGTATCAGGAAGCGTTGCTTCATCAGCAGCAAAACCGTGGTTTTGTGCAGTGATCATCACGACATCACGATCTAAGTCTTTAACCGGGTGGTTACCACCATGGTGACCAAACTTCATTTTTACTGTTTTCGCACCAGAAGCGAGTGCTAATAACTGATGGCCTAAACAAATACCAAAAATAGGTGTATCTGTTTCTAAAAATGCTTTGATTGCTTCAATGGCATAAGTACATGGCTCAGGGTCGCCAGGGCCATTTGATAGGAAGATACCATCAGGGTTTAATGCAAGTACGTCAGCAGCGGAGGTTTCTGCTGGAACAACGGTTAACTTACAGCCTCTATCAACTAACATTCTAAGAATGTTCTTTTTCACACCAAAATCGTACGCAACAACATGGAATTTTTCTTCTTCAGCAGAAAGCGTTTTAAAGCCCTCGCCTAGAGTCCAGCTTGATTCACGCCATTCAAACTGAGATTCTGTTGTTACTACTTTTGCTAAATCCATCCCTTTCAAGCCAGGGAATGCTTGCGCCGCTTCTAGCGCTTTTTGCTCGTCTACTTCCTCACCTGCGATAATACAGCCATTTTGGGCGCCTTTATCACGTAAAATTCGAGTTAGTTTACGAGTATCAATATCTGCGATCCCTAAGATATTGCGTTCTTTCAAGTAATCACTCAATGATTGTTCGTTACGGAAATTACTCGCAAGCAGTGGTAAGTCACGGATCACTAGGCCTTTTGCCCAGATCTTGTCCGCTTCCTCATCTTCGCTGTTAGTACCGGTGTTGCCGATATGTGGGTAAGTAAGCGTAACGATTTGTTCCGCGTATGAAGGATCCGTTAAGATCTCTTGATACCCCGTCATTGACGTATTGAATACCACCTCACCGACTGACATACCGTCAGCACCGATAGCAGTACCGCGAAACACCGTGCCGTCTTCAAGGACTAACAGAGCGGATTTAGTCAAGTTAACCTCCTAATAGTAAAAAACGGGCGAAAGCAAAACGCTCAACATCCCGTCTACAAAGCGCTTGGTAACACGCAGTTATTAAAATTTTGGCAAATTCGTTATAGTCTACAGCATGAATGCCTTTTCGTCTAATACAAATCACAAAAATTATAAAAATAAGCCATTAAACTCTTTTTTTGCTTTAAAGCCTCAAAATGTTATACTTACTTCTTTAAATCTAGCACATCTTGCATATCATAAAGGCCTGCTGGTTTATCTTTTAGCCACTGCGCAGCCCTTACAGCACCTGATGCAAAGGTCAATCTCGACGCTGCTTTATGTGTTAATTCAAGCCTTTCCCCCATTGTCGAGAAGTAAGCTGTATGTTCACCTACTATATCTCCCGCTCTAAGGACCGAATAACCGATTTCTTGTTGAGATTTCGCTTCATGGCTCTGACTTCTGTCGTAAACCGCAACCTCATCATGTTGCCAGCCTTTTGCTTCTGCAATCGCCTCTCCGATAGCGAGCGCAGTACCTGAGGGCGCGTCGATTTTGTTGCGATGGTGCGCTTCGAAAATTTCAATATCCATGTCGTCAGCCAGCTTTTGTGCGGCTGTTTGTACTAAGTTTAGTAGCAGGTTAATGCCAACGCTATAGTTGCGAGAAAACACAATTGGGATATCTTTTGCGGCCTCCACCAACAGCGCCATTTCACTTGCTGTCAGTCCAGTCGTACCGATCACCATCGGTTTTTTAGCGGCAATTGCAGCTGATAAATGCTGCTTCATGCCCTCTGGCAAAGTGAAGTCTATTAATACGTCAACATTTTCAAGCTTACTTTGCTCGGAGCTAAAACAGATATTTGCGTCTGCTTGAGGCTGCAATTGATTAACTGCTTTATCAAGATATTGTGAATTATCTCGTACAAAAGCGTTGGCCAGCTCTACTTGTTGCGACAAATAACAGGCTTCAATCAATGCTAACCCCATTCTGCCATTCGCACCGTAAATACCTATTCTTGTCATACGTTACCCTTTTTATTTGCGATGTTGATTATCCACAAGGCAGCAACGATGGCTAACCGGATAATAGAAATGTGTTTTTGCGGGAGTAGAGTTTACCGTATCTGTGTGTCATAGTCAGTTAAGTTGAAAATAATAAAACATTAGACTTTAGACGTCTAAACATATAAACTGCCGCGCTCGCTCACCTATTGAAGTTGAGAGATTTTCATCTTATACCAATTGCATTAAGTAAATGGGCTATTTTGAAGCGGAGAAATAGCTTTAGTAGCTAGGCAAAAATTTTGCTATTTAGTTGTTCTAAATGAGAAATTTTTAACGACGCTAATATGCTAACTCACCCTTCAAATTGGTTGGAGAATTAATACATTGGTATTAGGTGTGTTGTGCGGTTTTACAGCTGGCTATTGGCTGTGCTTTATTGTTGGGGAGTGCTATGCAACCAAATTACAATCAAACAAAGGCAAAACTATCATTATTGCCGCTGTTGACCTTTGTAGGAATTTTTCTTGGCGCAGGATTGTATTTGCAATCGCAAGGCGTTGACTATGCGTTTTATCAATTAAAGGCTCCTGTTGCGATTTTACCAGCCATCGTTCTCGCTTTTTTACTTAATAAAGATACCATCAACCGCAGCGTCGAAACTTTTATTCAAGGCGCAGGACACAGCAATATTATCACCATGTGCCTCATCTATTTATTAGCAGGTGCTTTTTCTGCGGTTGCAAGTGCCACTGGCGGTGTTGACGCTGTGGTTAACGCCGGTTTATCACTTATTCCTCCGGCATTTTTATTACCCGGCTTGTTCCTTATTTCTGCTGTCGTCTCTACCGCAATGGGAACCTCCATGGGCACAATTGGTGCAATTGGACCTATTGCTGTTGCCGTCGCGATGAAAACCGGAATTGATCCAGCACTTATGGCTGGTACCATCGTTTCGGGCGCAATGTTTGGCGATAACTTATCCATTATTTCTGATACCACAATTGCAGCAACGCGAACGCAAGGCTGTGAAATGAAAGATAAATTTAGAGAGAATCTAAAAATAGCCCTACCAGCTGCACTGCTGACTGTTTTACTCTTGGTGTTTTTAACACCAGAGCCGCAGATTGTAGAAACCAAGCCGTTTGATTGGTTATTAGTTTTACCATACGCATTTATTTTGGTCTTGGCGGTGATTGGTATCAATGTTTTTGTTGTGCTCTTTAGTGGTATCGTTTTTGCTGGCTGTATGGGTTTTGCCGGTGACTATCAAGGCGCTGCGTTCTTAAACGATATCTATAAAGGCTTTAGTGATATGCAGGAGATTTTCTTGCTGTCGATGTTCATTGGTGGTTTATCTGAATTTATTCGTATCAATGGCGGCCTAGATTTTTTAGCCAAACAGATCCAAAAAATTACCAGCATTATCGCGAAATGGCACCGTCAAGTTGCTGATCAACTCGGCATTGCTGCACTCGTGCTAACAAGTAACTTGTGTATCGCAAATAACACGGTAAGTATCATAGTTGCAGGCCCTGTTGCTAAAAAACTGGCTGAAGATGGAAAGATCTCAGCTAAGCGTTCGGCAAGCTTATTAGATATTTTTGCTTGTGTTATGCAAGGCTCTTTACCCTATGGTGCACAAGCACTGTTACTCGGGGCCACGTTTAAAATCAGCCCTTGGGACGTATCTAGCTCTTCTTATTACTGTTTCATTTTGGCTTTCACCGCCATTACCGTTATCTGCCTGAGAAGAAATAAAGCATAATTTATTCGGTTTACGCGCCCAACTTTGGGCGCTTTTGTTATACTTTCATTTTTAACGCTATCCGAATTAATAAATGAAAATCAACACGCTCATCATTTCCTCCTCACTCGCTTTTAGCACATTTGGTTATGCTGCTGATTGGAGTACAACACAACTACATATAAACCACGGTGATTTCAAAAACCCGTTTACCAGAAGCGAAGCAACGGCAACGGTTTACTCATTACAACATGCGTCTGGATATCGCTACGGCGATAATTTCTTCTTTATCGATTACAGCAAAGATAACCTTCGTGATGGTTACCAAGATGGTGACTTTTATGGAGAGTGGTATTCAAGCTTGTCGATGTCAAAGGTTGCTGGCTTTAAGTCTTCTTTCGACGCCATAGCTGACGTTAGCTTAACCATGGGTTTCAATGCAGCCGGAGACGCTAAGGTGATGAAATACTTGCCTGGTGTCAAAGTAAATTGGAATTTTGACGGGTTCAATTTTTTCTCTTCTACATTCACACTTTATCAAGACGATAGCCAAGGTATTAGTCATGGCGGTGCGCCTAAAGAAAGTGATAGTTGGATGATAGATCTCGCATGGGGTTACCCCTTTACAATTGGCGAGCAAAAGTTCTATCTCACAGGTCACGTAGAATATATTGGCAAGCGAGAGAACGAGTTGGGTAATGACGTAAAAGGCTGGTTGCTCGCGCAGCCAATTCTACAATGGGATCTAGGCAACGCGATAGGTATGCCTGACAACCAGTTAATGTTAGGTGTTGAATGGCAATATTGGCGTAACAAACTTGGCACAGATACCAATGAATCTGTTCCCCAGCTACACCTAGCGTGGACTTTCTAACTCTGAACTCGCTTTTGACCTTTGATTTTACTCTGTGATGGTTGAGTCAAAGGTACCCATTATTTATCAGCTCCCAACTGATACATCTACCATTCAAAGTATAAAGAGCAGTGTTGTGGTAATAGTTTTTTGTGATGGATTAGTGCTCACACCAAGATAGCGCAACTTCCAATAGCGACGAATTCGTCGATACACTGGCGGCCACTTTTTGCTGCTCAGATAACAGCGCATTATAAGATGCAATCAACTCTGGGAGCTGTAATGTATAAACATATTTCTCCATATTGCTGCCGTAATCACTTTGGAGCAATATGGGTAAAGTCGAAATAAGAAACTCTACTTGATCTGCTTTTGGCTGTATACCATTTCTACTTTTTTGAAAAATTAGCTCCTGCCAAGTAAACACAATAGATAATTCTTTATCCTCTACCGCACTTAGCTGAGTTTTCACTGTATTTATATAGCGCCTATAGTTTTTCCACTGATTGGCAAGCAGGTAAACATTTAATAAATTTAACCCTGTATAACTCGCTTCGTATGCTTGCTCTGCTTTTTGATGATAGAGGAAAGCTTGCCTATATAGTCTTGCAGCATGCTGATACTTACTCATATCAAAATAAACATTAGCTAAGTTATTGTTAAGTGCCGCTTCCAGTTGTTCATCCTTCACCTCAGACAATGTCGGCGCTAAAATATTGATTGCTTCTTCTAACTGCCCTGTTGTTCGATATAAAACGGCAAGATTATTAACGATAAGTGGCCTTTGCTCGTGAGTTGAGTACTTAAGTGCACATTCATAGTTTTTTTGCGCAAGCGCAGGCTTACCGATCCGGCGATAATAAATCGCGAGGTAATTTGCAATTTGCCCCTTTTCGGACTGCAAATACGCAAGCCACTCAGTATTGTCGGAAAATAGCGCTACTATTTCACGAATTCTGACCGTATCGTTTGTTTTAATTGCAGCTTCTAAACCGGCGCGATGTAACTCATAGAGACCTTTAGAGGGCTGTTCTGGAAGTTTGGGTAACGCTGCTTCATATACTCGAGTTGCTTGTGTTGGGTTAGAGATGTTTAAATCTTGAATAACCTGCAATGTCTTAAACAATTCATCAGGGGCGAGTACTGTCAGAGAAGAAACTATAATTAAAATTGGTAGCACTTTCGCTCTCCGATTTCCTGATTTAAAGTAATCATAGTGAAGCTTCCGCTGGTTGGCAAAATGCCTGAGCGTGCAGCAGTATAAAATTGCTAGCGACTTCACATTAAACACATCAAATCCATTAAAGTGGGTTATCAAAACATGGACTCTGTGACTACAAAAACTAAAAGCAGCACAACAAGGTATTTAATCGATGCAGAAAGACACAGTAATTACACAGTCACAGCTTAATAAAAAGATGACACAGGCTATCGAGTATTTTATTTCGGGCCAAGACCAAGCAGCAGAGCAAGCATTTCAGCAACTATATCAACAACAGCCTACTCAGCAGGTTATTTTATATCTCGCACAATTGGCACAGCGTAGACAAGCCGGGAGTGAATGGATTGAACAGCTTGAAGCACTGCTGCATAAACACCCAGATGTACCAGATAGCTATTATATTCTCGCTCGCAGTTATCAACAAAACAGACAACTACCACTCGCAGCTCAAACCTTCTATCAAGCGCTAGGGTGGCGCTTGCAGCATGACGCACTGACAAACATTGCAGCAGTTCAATCATCCGAAGTACCAATACATGAAAGCGCGAGCTCAACTAAACTAGCTCCTGAAAACGCATTACACCTATTACTACAAACATTGTCATCCTTAAAAAAGGCGGGATTTTATGCTTTTCCTACGGCTGGTACTTTGCTTGGGTTAGAGCGTGAAGGTCAACTCTTAGAAAATGATAAAGATGTTGATATTGGTATCGACTGGTCTCACATGGAAAGCGTAATCGAACATTTACAGCATCTTGGCTGGCAGGAAGAAGCGCAATCCTATGGACTTATAAACCCTCGATGTTTTCGCCACCAATCAGGCTTAGTGCTTGACCTTTGCGGTTATGCCACAGAGCAAAGCACTGGAGACACAATATCAGGTTTATGGATGCAAGACGTACCTTTTACTTGGAATAGAGTGACGCGTTTCTCTGCTATTCAAGTTGTGAGCATCAGCTCACCTGCTGGAGAAATTTGTTATCCCCAGTATCCAGAGCAAATCTTACAAGCATTATATGGGCTGGATTGGAAAATACCTGACGCAAATTTTGATACCATCGTTTGCGCCCCGAATATTATGCAAGATTCCTACTTATATTACTGTTATGCCTACTCTCACCTCTACACTGAGTGGAAAAAAGGCAACTTCAAAAAAATGCATGCCATGATTAAGGTGCTATTAACGTTCAAACCTCATGACGGTCTTTTAAAAAATCTTATGCAGTTCGTACAAAAGCAGATGAAATCACAACAACCGTGCCGTGTTTTAGCGCTTGGTTTTTTTGATCTGCTTCACCCTGGTCACCTAACGTATTTGTCGTTAGCGAAATCACACGGAGACTACTTAGTTGTTGGGGTCGCACCGGATGCTTTTGCGTTAAAAAGTAAGGGACGACCGCCAATAATGGATCAAGACGAGCGCTTAAGTATTATTAAGTCATTAGCATGCGTAGATAAAGCGGTTTTAGTCGGTGCACCAATGGCTGATACTGAGCGAGCAGCGCACTGGATCGCACAACAAAGAGTAAACCTTGTGATCTGCGGTGATGAATGGCAACACACGCCCCGCTGGCAGGCATTGGAAGCCGCTTTAGCACCACAAAATATTCAGGTTGTTTATATCCCTTATACCCAAGGAATTTCTAGCACTCAAATTAAAGAAAGAATACAAAACTTCAATGAGAGTTAACGCTGTGTATCTGCTGGGAGCGAGTGTTGAAACTGGTTTTAATGTACATGTTTTTTGCCGGAACTTCATTTCAAGCCATCGGCGGGTAAACCGCCTCCCCCCATGTTGCACTGTGCTGATACTGCGGTAGGAGCGAGTTCACCTCGCGATGTGTTGATTGGCTTGCGAGGCTTTATATCTCAAATTTCTATACCCCAAACAGCAAAAAACCCGCTGCATTACTGCAACGGGTTTCTCTATTTGGCCCTGGCGATGTTCTACTTTCACATGGGTAATCCACACTATCATCGACGCTGTTTTGTTTCACTTCTGAGTTCGGCATGGGGTCAGGTGGGTCCAAAACGCTATAGTCACCAGGAAAACTGGGTGCAAATGTCTAATGACATCGTGCCTCGCACGAGCATTCCATTTTCGCAAGGTGAACCAATTTCGCGATACCGCTTAGGTTGGTCACCTTGTTTAATTCTTAAATCTGGAAAAAGCTATTAAATTCTTTGTCTACTTTAGTCTATTAACTTCTGTCGCTTATAAACCACTTTGGCGTTGTATGGTTAAGCCTCTCGGGTAATTAGTACGAGTTAGCTTAATGCCTCACAGCACTTCCACATCTCGCCTATCAACGTTGTAGTCTTCAACGGCCCTTCAGTTGACTCTAAGTCAAAGTGAGAACTCATCTCGAGGCCTGCTTCCCGCTTAGATGCTTTCAGCGGTTATCAGTTCCGAACGTAGCTACCGGGCAATGCAATTGGCATCACAACCCGAACACCAGTGGTTCGTCCACTCCGGTCCTCTCGTACTAGGAGCAGCCCCTCTCAATTCTCAAACGCCCACGGCAGATAGGGACCGAACTGTCTCACGACGTTCTAAACCCAGCTCGCGTACCACTTTAAATGGCGAACAGCCATACCCTTGGGACCGACTTCAGCCCCAGGATGTGATGAGCCGACATCGAGGTGCCAAACACCGCCGTCGATATGAACTCTTGGGCGGTATCAGCCTGTTATCCCCGGAGTACCTTTTATCCGTTGAGCGATGGCCCTTCCATTCAGAACCACCGGATCACTATGACCTACTTTCGTACCTGCTCGACGTGTCTGTCTCGCAGTTAAGCTTGCTTCTACCATTACACTAACCGTACGATGTCCGACCGTACTTAGCAAACCTTCGTGCTCCTCCGTTACTCTTTGGGAGGAGACCGCCCCAGTCAAACTACCCACCAGGCACTGTCCTCAACCCCGATTCAGGGGCCTAAGTTAGAACATCAACACTACAAGGGTGGTATTTCAAGGTCGGCTCCACAGAAACTAGCGTTCCTGCTTCAAAGCCTCCCACCTATCCTACACATGTAGGGTCAATGTTCAGTGCCAAGCTGTAGTAAAGGTTCACGGGGTCTTTCCGTCTAGCCGCGGGTACACAGCATCTTCACTGCGATTTCAATTTCACTGAGTCTCGGGTGGAGACAGCGTGGCCATGGTTACACCATTCGTGCAGGTCGGAACTTACCCGACAAGGAATTTCGCTACCTTAGGACCGTTATAGTTACGGCCGCCGTTTACCGGGGCTTCGATCAAGAGCTTCGCCTAAGCTAACCCCATCAATTAACCTTCCGGCACCGGGCAGGTGTCACACCGTATACGTCATCTTACGATTTTGCACAGTGCTGTGTTTTTAATAAACAGTCCCAGCCACCTGGTCACTGCGGCTCTCGTTTGCTTACAGAGCAAGTCCTTCACAAACAAGAGCGTACCTTCTCCCGAAGTTACGGTACAATTTTGCCTAGTTCCTTCACCCGAGTTCTCTCAAGCGCCTTAGTATTCTCTACCTGACCACCTGTGTCGGTTTAGGGTACGATTCAGTATGAACTGAAGCTTAGAGGCTTTTCCTGGAAGTAGGGCATCAACAACTTCACCACCTTAGTGGCTCGTCTCGACTCTCAGCCTTGGCAACCCGGATTTTCCTAAGTCACCAGCCTACAGCCTTTCACATGGACAACCAACGCCATGCTTGCCTAGCCTGCTCCGTCCCCCCATCGCATTCATACCGAGTACGGGAATATTAACCCGTTTCCCATCGACTACGCTCTTCAGCCTCGCCTTAGGGGTCGACTCACCCTACCCTGATTAACATGGGATAGGAACCCTTGGTCTTCCGGCGGAGGAGTTTTTCACTCCTCTTGTCGTTACTCATGTCAGCATTCGCACTTCTGATATGTCCAGCATGCCTCCCGGCACACCTTCAGCCACTTACAGAACGCTCCCCTACCCCGCATACTTACGTACGCAGCCGTAGCTTCGGTGGTATGTTTAGCCCCGTTACATCTTCCGCGCAGGCCGACTCGACTAGTGAGCTATTACGCTTTCTTTAAAGGGTGGCTGCTTCTAAGCCAACCTCCTAGCTGTTTTAGCCTTCCCACATCGTTTCCCACTTAACATACACTTTGGGACCTTAGCTGACGGTCTGGGTTGTTTCCCTCTCCACGACGGACGTTAGCACCCGCCGTGTGTCTCCCGGATATTACTTTACGGTATTCGGAGTTTGCAAAGGGTTGGTAAGTCGGGATGACCCCCTAGCCTTAACAGTGCTCTACCCCCGTAAGTATTCGTCCGAGGCTCTACCTAAATAGATTTCGGGGAGAACCAGCTATCTCCCGGTTTGATTAGCCTTTCACTCCTAGCCACAGGTCATCCCCTAACTTTTCAACGTTAGTGGGTTCGGTCCTCCAGTTGATGTTACTCAACCTTCAACCTGCCCATGGCTAGATCACCGGGTTTCGGGTCTATACCCTGCAACTTAAGCGCCCAGTTAAGACTCGCTTTCGCTAC